>NZ_JBSWWC010000010.1:0-201 GCF_056159885.1 Halomonas sp. ABH4_019 | reverse complement strand
CGATGCGGCCAGCGTCGACGAGGACGCCACCACCGCGATCGGCGGCGACGTGCTGGGCAACGACGACACCGGCGCCGACGGCCTCGGCAGCGTGGTGTTCAACGACACCCGCGCCGAGTACGGCACCTTCGTCGACAACGGCGACGGTAGCTGGTCCTACCGGGTCGACACCGCCAACGGCGCCGTGCAGGCGCTGGACGA
>NZ_JBSWWC010000009.1:0-386 GCF_056159885.1 Halomonas sp. ABH4_019 | reverse complement strand
CCGGCGAGTCGACCAGCGACAGCCTGGATATCCGCATCGACGACACCGCGCCCGAGGCCGACGACGACCGTGCCGCTACCGACGAGGACGCCACCACCGCGATCGGCGGCGACGTGCTGGGCAACGACGACACCGGCGCCGACGGCCTCGGCGAGGTCGCCTTCGACGCCGACGACGTGGCCGCGGCCGAGTACGGCACCTTCGTCGACAACGGCGACGGCAGCTGGTCCTACCGGGTCGATTCCTCGAACGGCGCCGTGCAGGCGCTGGACGACGGCGAGTCGCTGACCGAGACCTTCGCCTACACCGTCACCGACGCCGATGGCAGCCAGAGCACCGCCACCCTGACGGTGACCATCAACGGCGCCACCGACGCGCCGCCGACC
>NZ_JBSWWC010000008.1:0-389 GCF_056159885.1 Halomonas sp. ABH4_019 | reverse complement strand
GTGATGCGCTGCTCGGCGCCGTCGACGCCCGGGGCGTTGTCGTCGATGTCGACGGTCGGCGGCGCGTCGGTGGCGCCGTTGATGGTCACCGTCAGGGTGGCGGTGCTCTGGCTGCCGTCGGCGTCGGTGACGGTGTAGCCGAAGGTTTCGGTCAGCGACTCGCCGTCGTCCAGGGCCTGCACGGCGCCGTTGGCGGTGTCGACCCGGTAGGACCAGCTGCCGTCGCCGTTGTCGACGAAGGTGCCGTACTGGGCGGCCGCCACGTCGTCGGCGTCGAAGGCGACCTCGCCGAGGCCGTCGGCGCCGGTGTCGTCGTTGCCCAGCACGTCGCCGCTGATGGCATCCGTGGCGTCCTCGTCGACGCTGGCCGCATCGTCGTCGGCCTCGGG
>NZ_JBSWWC010000007.1:0-503 GCF_056159885.1 Halomonas sp. ABH4_019 | reverse complement strand
AGCGTGGTGTTCAACGACACCCGCGCCGAGTACGGCACCTTCGTCGACAACGGCGACGGCAGCTGGTCCTACCGGGTCGATTCCTCGAACGGCGCCGTGCAGGCGCTGGACGACGGCGAGTCGCTGACCGAGACCTTCGGCTACACCGTCACCGACGCCGATGGCAGCCAGAGCACCGCCACCCTGACGGTGACCATCAACGGCGCCACCGACGCGCCGCCGACCGTCGACATCGACGACAACGCCCCGGGCGTCGACGGCGCCGAGCAGCGCGTCAGCGAGGCCAGCGGCGCCACCGTCAGCGGCACCGCCACGGTGGGCGCCGAGGCCGGCATCGCCGGCGTGACCGTCAACGGCAGCGATATCACCGATGCCAGCAATAATCCGATCGAGATCGTCGGCAATGAAGGCACGCTGACCATCACCGGCTACGATGCCGAGACCGGCGAGATCGCCTACGCCTACACCGAGGATGGCGACGCCGAGGACCACCGCGACGGCGC
>NZ_JBSWWC010000006.1:0-7049 GCF_056159885.1 Halomonas sp. ABH4_019 | reverse complement strand
TAACCACTCGATGGCGTCGGTAACGGCTTGCTGCCGCTTCGGTCGACAGGCGCCGGGAGTCGCCTGTATGCGTATCAGGCCGCCCGCTGCTCGTCGCCAGCGACGCAACGCTTGCCAGGTAGCACGGGGCGACAGATGGCCCGTGTAAACGCCGAAAACGTCGCGCTCAACGCTGGTGATAGATACGCCCGCCCCCAGCACGCTGTTGTAAGCGATGCGATCCAGCGAGGCGGCCTGTTGGTCGGGGGCGTCCAGGAACTGGCTTTGTGCGTCGTTCCCACTGTTCTCGCCGTGAATGCCCAGGCAGTTAAGACGCTCGGCCCAGGTGTCCACGTCGGTGCGTGTATCGCAGAACAGGGCGAGACTCGATGCTTGCCTGATAGCGTCAGCCAGCGGGTATGTCACCGTACGCCGGGTTCGGTGTCGCTCGTCGATCGTCTCCACAGTTACGCCCTGGTGGATCTCAACTCGAGGCTGCTCATGCTCGCCCGGCGCCCGGTAGTAGCGATCGACGCCGAGCAACTCGGCGAAGACTCGAGCCGGCTGGGGGCAATCGCCGTCGGCTAATACGAATCGCACGCCTCGGCGCTTCAGCTCGAGGAGGGTCCGAAGCGCCTGCAGCTGTTGGGCTTCGCTCATATTGCCGCCCGGCTGGCCCAGGACGTCGGCCACACCCGCCGCTTCGTCGATCACGACCAGGGTCGGGTCGGCATCGTCGAGCCAACGGGTGACCCGATCGCTGGCCAGGCTATGTACGGTGGTGACCAGCCGCCCCGGCTGTAGAGGCGTGCTTTGCTGGTAGTGCTGTGCGTCGAGGCGAGTGGCCAGATCGCTGGAGAGCGCCCGAAGGTGGTTGATGACCAATACGTTGCCATGGTGAGCGACCAGGGGGGCCAGAGCGCGTTCAGTTTTGCCGGCACCCAGTGGTGCCTGAAGGTAGGCGCTGGATGTCTCCTCGAGCAGTTGGGTGGCCGCGTCGTCGATGCTGGCGCACTGCTGGCGCTTGGGCCCGGCGGCCCAGTGCTGCCCACTCCAGCGGCTGTGCCGCACGTCGTACAAAGCGGATGCAACGATAAAAGGTGCCTGGCGGTGCTGGTGGGCCCATTGCTCGACGCTGCAACGCTGTCCAACGCCGTCGTACAGAGCAGCCTGGCCTAGCCACTCAACGTCGTCAGTCCGGGCATAGGCGGCCATCGCACGCTGTGCTGGCCATGTCATGCTGTCGGCGCCCCACTTACGGAGCGACTGCTGCACGTCATCACTACTGGCGCCGGCGCTGGCCCGAATGGCCGCGGCCGCGGCCTTCCAGTCGCCGTTGTATTCCCACTGGGCCACTAGACCCAGGGCATCCAGGTTCTGCCCACTCAGCTCCTTCCCTCGGTGATAGATCCTGCCGTCGGGGTACAACTGGGCGGAGGGTTCGCTGCTAGTCTGGCCGGGCGTGAACCACAGTCCGCTGCCGGCATCCCGGTAACCCAATCGCTCGAGCAGTGTCGGCATATCCGTTGCTTCATTGAACGCGGTTCGTTCGGGGGTGACCGAGTGCTGGCGCTGGCGGCAGGTCAGCAGGGTGGTCCTCTCTGGGGGGCGAATGGTCGCCGGACCGCCCTGCGGGTTGAACCAGCGTAGTGGCTTATCGGCGCGGTAGCCCTTCGGCAGCGCCACACTCTCGAAGATCAGGCGATTGGCTGCCCCCTTCATGACAGCGGTATCGATCGGGTAACGCCACATCAGCCGGCCCGTGGCGTCGGGAACCTGTTCGGCGTGACCATTTACCCTCGCCCAGACCTCGTAGGCGCGGGCATAGTCGCCCAGGTGCTGCAGGCCTTCCGCCTCGGCGTAGAGGTGCCAGCCGCCTTTCCTGGTGATGGTGCGCCCGTCGCGATCGGTGACGTGATAGCGCGATGACGCGATGGCCAGCCAACGGACGCCCTTCAAGGACTCGTCGAACTCTTCGAGGTGCGCAATCACGCCCTCGGGTTCGGTTCCGTCGTCGACATCGAAGAACAGGAAGCCCCTATCCGGCAGGGTGAAGTGCTCGGTGGTGCGACCGATGGCACCAGCTGGTGCGGTACCAGCTTCCAGGTCGTCTTTTCGGGCAATTCGGGCGGTGGTGCGGCCATCGGCGATGACCCCCAGGGCGAAGGCTTGTCGAGAAGTCATGCCGTCGACCAGGGCGGGTAGATCTTCTAAACCTCCTGGCAAGCTCCGTACTTCCCCCCGACCGCTGCTCAAGTTGGCACTGGCGTGCCAGGTGTGGCTGCCATCGGGATTCCTTTGGAGGCGTTTGGCGAGCGTCTTCTTGCTAGTGAACAGGGTCAGGCGATAGCTCATGCCTTGCCCCCCCATTCTTGCTCTTCCCACAGCTGGTGAAGCATGTCCGACGTCACGAACGGTCCCAGGTTCAGAATCCCATCAAACAAGGTTGCCTGCCCCCTGAAGCGACGGTACGCCACGTTAAGGACCAGGCGACGGGTATAGGCCAGCGTCTCCTGTAAGGCCCGTCCGGATAACCCGTCTCGAGGCGGTTTCTGTTCACCCAGATACGCCTGTCGCGCGTCGCGATCCTCAGGCGATAGTAGATAGCCGGATTGGGGGGTCCAGAGCTCACATGTGATGGCCAAGATGCCCCATGCGGCACGCATACGAGTCAGGTTGTAGGGGGCATCAGTAGGGGAAGCGAGAATCCGCAAGGTCTGCCCCAGGTGCAGCAGCTTGCAGGGACGACCACGGTGCAAATCGCTGTCGCCGTCATAGGCGGGAAGCCCGTATTGGTCAATCAGATGGGTAACGGTATACCTGGAGGTAAGCAGCAGGTTGGCCAGCTGGTAGACATTGACGAGTTCGCCCTCGTCGTCGTCCGGGTGCAACAACTCTGTTGCGTGCCCTGTTGCGGAGGCTAAGTCTGTCCAAGTGCTGACGGGCTGCTGGCGCTCAGGATGCGGCCAATACTCGCGGTTGGCGGGATCGCCCCACACTCTCTGCAGGTGTCCATGGAACCTAAGGACGGCTGTGAGGTTTTTACTGTGTTTTGTCCCGTTCCAGTATCTCGCTTGGTGCGTATCCCCCCTGACGGAGGTATCGACGGCAAGGGCGTGGTTTGTCATGTCGCGGCCTACTCCTTCAGGCCGCACTGATCCCCACGGAGGGGGTGGAACCGCTGCAGGGCAGTGGATATACTGCCGTTACAGACATAAGCGACTTGTCGCCTATGCCTGGCCTACAGCCCGCTCATCCAATCAGCGCGGCTTGTGTGTTGGGAGTAGCCCCTCTCCGCCAAGATCGTGGCTACCCCCGTTTTTTCGAAGCCGCCCTCGCCCTGTGCGAGGGCGGCTTCGTACTGTGCCTCTCCGTTCTATCAGGAACTTAGGCGCGTTTCCAGCCTTTAACTCCTCTCAAAGCCCCCTTGTCTGCATAACTCCAGGAGGGACAGGGCAGTTGTGCATCTATAATAATGTTTCATAGAAGCACCACATGTTATTTAGTTTGGTTATATCACACGTCATCTTCCCTCAACGCCGCAACCAGGGAGCGCAACCCGTGTGGATCCCCCTTCTGTCCTTCTGCAGGCGGCTCGTTGCTGGTGCTGGCGCCGGGAGCGGGCAACCGGCGCAGTTCGGCGACCTCCTCTCGCAGCCTCTCTAACTCGCGACGCATCGCCTGCAACTCCTGCAGCATCGCCTGTTGCGTGGAGCTATCCGAATCAGTTGCGTCCTGTTGCGAATCTACTGGCCGATTCGGCGGCTCCCCCCACATACGAATGAGTTCAGAGAGATCGACAACCCGTACCCCATCGCCTCTCACGCCGCATGACAGACGGCCTGACGCTATAGCCCGGTGAATGGTGGACCGGGCCTTCCCGTATAGCTTGGCCGCTTGAGAGATGGTCTGTTGCAAGGTGCCGCATCCTGTTGCGTTGCGCTGTTGCATCGAGGCGTCAGCATAACCCAGGGATCCAAGCGAGGGGGCAGCTTGCTGCCCTCGAGTCGAGGATCAGCTTGTAGCCGACTCCCTCCGCAGCTCTTCCAACTTCTGGTTGGCTAGCCCGTAGATCCACTTGTCGAGCACGCGGGAACACGTGGTGAGGTCGTAAGGGCCTCGTTCCTCCCCACAGTCGACGATGACCCAGTCATCGGCTGGCCGTTCGATCGAGATATAGGTTTCTGACGGCCAGCCATCGAGGTACACCGTCAGGGCCATATCTCCCCGGTAGTGGTCTTTCCCAGCCACTCTGTAGCTCTGTTCCTCCCAGCTGTGTGTCAGCTTTACCGGCTGGCTCTGCAAGCCATCAGGGGTGAGCTCTACCCCGATCAATCCTTCTGTCACGGTTTCACCTCCAAACTCAAGACGCACGGTTTACGTGCCATACCGATTCATTTCCCTGCCTTCACACGCTGCACGGTGCTCGTGCTGCAGTGAGCATGCTCGGCCACTTTTCGGATGCTGAGGCCGGCATCCAATAGTTCGCGCACTCGCCGGTGAAGCTGAGGGTCCACAGGCCGCCCTCTATACACTCCCTTCGCCCGAGCCTTTTCGATCCCCTGAGCCTGGCGCCGGCGGCGGTCCTCATAATCCTTGCGAGCGATCGCTGCCATCATGTCGAGCATCATCGAATTGATCGCGTCCAGCATCCGGGCAGTGAAGTCGTCGCCGCTCGTGTCCTTCAAGCCCTGGTGGCTGGTCGGCAGATCTACGGCCACTACGCGAAGCCCCTTGGCCTCGATCTCGGCTCGTAGACGGCGCCAGTCATCGGCAGGCAGTCGTGATAGCCGATCGATCGCTTCCACCAGCAGAACGTCACCTGGCTGAGCATCGCTCAGCAAACGGCGGAGTTCGTCCCGGTCGGCTTGTGCCCCACTGGCATTCTCGGTGTACCAGGATGCAACGGGCTGGCCGTGCTCTCTGGCGAAGGCGTCGAGCTGGTCACGGGCGCGAGTTGCATCCTGGTCGTCAGTCGATGCACGGAGATAGGCGCGGATGAACATGTGAGGCCTCTGTATCGGTTTGGGCTATTATCGCCACAGTGTGGCGCTATGGGTCTATTTTGGAAAATACCGATACGGAATATAAGCATGCTCTGCCCGTGTCGATTGGAATATACCCTATTGACACGATCATTTTTTGGGGGTACAATTATTATCCATAACAAGGAGAATCCTATGACCCTCAACTGTGAGATTGAATATGACGTAAAAAAACGCGACATCACCCTGGAAAACAGGGGCTTGGACTTTAAAGACGCACCACGGGTATTCGCTGGCCGTACACTGTCACGAGTCGATGACCGACAGGACTACGGCGAAGAGCGAATCATCACAGCCGGCAAGCTCGACGATCGGTACGTGATGCTGGTGTGGACATGGCGCGACGAAAAGCGCCGGATCATATCGATGAGGTACGCCAATGATCGCGAAAGACGGGAAATCAGCAGATACCTGGACTGACCCGGACGATGCACCGGAGATCGATGCAACGTGGGCGAAGGATGCGTACATCTACGAGGACGACAAGCTGGTCAAACGCGGCCGTGGTCGACCGCCGCTGCCAGAGTCGGCAAAAAAGGTGCCGGTCAAGGTCCGGTATGACCAGGACATCGTAGAAGCGTTTCGAGCGACCGGCCCTGGCTGGCAGACCCGGATGAACAAGGCGCTTCGCCAGTTCCTCGCAGAGCACAGTATCCGAGAGCTCAACGGCCGGTGAGGTCATCTATGTACCCGTTACCGCTGTAGCCCCGCCTGACTTCAGGTGGGGCTTTCTTTTGCCCAACCGATGATAGACGACTCATACTGCCATGACCGGTGTATAACAGGAGGGCACGACGTGGACGCTACCTGGTTACTATTTCTCCTGGTACTGGCCGCCGGCATTGTCATGGCCATAGCAGCTCGGAAGAGGGACAAAGAACGCGAGGACTGATCGTTACCCCTACCCCTGTTTTTTCCATACACGTAGGGCATATAGGGGTCTTTAGGTCCCTCGCGAAAAAAATCTGATTTTTCACTACCCGTGACATCGCCACATCGGGGTCAAGCTCTCTGTTTCCGGGGGATACCTGCCCCCCCATGGCTATAGAGGGTGGGGGTCGGTCGGAGACACTGCATGCCCCCGTGCCGTGCGGCTTTCAGCGCAATTACCCCCTCACCGTGAGTGCTCTCCGCTCGGTATGCGGCAATCCGCTGGCCATAGTGAGCTGCCATGGGGTCGAGCCGCCATATGCTGGCGTTGACCCGCTCCCCCTCGAGGACCACTTTTGTCCGTCCGCAGCGTTCAAGCCCCATGCGGGTCAGCCACTCTCGTGCCCAGGTGTCGAGCTGGCGCTTGCTGGCGCGGCGCCCAGGCAGATCAGGCAACCCGGCAGCCCTCAAGAACGGTAGCCGACCTCTCGCTGGCAGGATGGCGTCCAGCTGCTCGACAAGGGCGACCAGGTTGGCGCGGGTGATCGCTTCTTGGCCTTCCATCTCCGGCCGTGTGGGATCTACCCCTACGGCGTGAAATGTCTCATCGACCACCAGCTGGCGAAGGCGGTGCTGCCGCTGTCCGTTTTCTTCATCCATCAGGCTGGTGGTGTAGCCGTCCATCCAGGCATAGGCAGCCAGGTTCGATCGCCGCTCCAACTGCCGCTGCATAATCGCTTTTGCCAGTGGCTCACGGATATGGCCGCCTGGCGTGAAGTCGCTGTTATCCAGGTGCAGCGCCCTCTCTGCCACGGCTCGCCGTTCCTGCATGGCCTGCTGCCGCGTCTTGCGCGTTTGACGTTTGAGGCGGGCGAGCTGCAGGTCGTCGATACGCTCTGCCTGTGCAAATTCCGTGACCCGGCGATCCTTCTGCTGGCGCTTCACCGTGGCGTGCTCGAGATCGGTGTTGGCGTTGGGATCGGGATCGACGATCACGTTCACATCGATACCGGCTTCCTCCAGGTAGGCAACCAGGGCCTGCTGAGGGTTTCGCTGCCAGCGGTCGGCTTCTGCGCAGTAGGCCGCCTGCAGCGCCTGTAGCCCGGCAACCGGGCTGCCGATGCCAGGGGCTCCGTTCAGATCTTGAAGGGCTTC
>NZ_JBSWWC010000005.1:0-46058 GCF_056159885.1 Halomonas sp. ABH4_019 | reverse complement strand
CCGGACCGGCGAAACGGATAAGGACGCCGTCTAAGCGCCCGGGTCGCGCTGATACCTTCAGCAAGATCGGCGACGGCAAGATCTGCGTCACCGCCCTGGAGCAGGTGAGCGGAACGCCGCACCGCCGCATCCGGACCGGCGAAACGGATAAGGACGCCGTCTAAGGCGCAAGGCGCAGCTCGCGCCCCGATACGTCCACACCCCTACAGCCAGGCTGCAGGGGTGTTTTTCTTCCCTCTTCCCTCTTCCCTCTTTCCTCTTCACGCTTCCAGGCGCGCAGCGCCGCTCCGAGCTTATGGCGTGCCGTGTCCGGCGCGGCCGGGAGGCGGGAAAAAAAAGCCGGCCACGGGGGCCGGCAAATCCTTCGCCTTTCAACAGGCAAGGCCAGGTCAAAAGGGCATCGCGCGATCAGAAGTGGAACTGGGCGCTGGCCTGCAGCCGGCTGGCATCCACTTCGTCGCCACTGATCTTCTCCAGGTCGACGTACTGGTACTCCAGGCCCACCGTCATCCGCGAGTTGACGTCCCAGATCAGGTTGACGTGGGAGAACTGCACGGTGTCGGTCATGCCCTGGAAGGCCGGGGCGTCGTCCGGCAGGTCCTGACTGACCACCGAGGTGCCGATGGAGCTCGACCAGGCGTCGTTCCAGCGATGGTCCAGGGACACGCCGACGCTCTGCAGGTCGACGCTTTCCAGGTTGCCATTGGCGTCCAGGTAGGCGTCCGGGGCCCGGAACTTGGCACCCGCGGCCGGTACGTAGTCCAGGTAGCCGCCCAGGCCGCTGCCCACCATCATGTTGCCCTTGAGGGTGGTGCTGCCCATCGGCAGCGCCGCCTGGGCGGCCACGCCATAGCCGGTGGCGCTCTCGTCCTGGCCGCTCACCGCCGAATCGGTGGAGAACTGGCGCACCACCCCGGAGATCCCGAAGTTGCGCTTGTACTGATAGCGCAGGGTCAGGTCAGGCAGCTCATTGTTCTCGTCAGCGGCGCCGCCGGGGCCCAGATCGGAGATCGAGGCCTCGGGGTTCTCGAGGGCCACCGCGAAGGTGTTGCCGCCCGACTGGTGGGTATAGCGCACCTGCTCGGGCCGCCCGGTGGCATAGCCGATCGGGCCGCCCAGCTTGAGGATCCGCGGCGTACCCAGGAAGTGCATGAAGTTGGTCCAGGTCTGGCCGGCCAGGAAGCCGTTGTACTCACCGTAGGCGTGGCGCAGGTTGAACTTGTTGTCGGGCGCGAAGTGCCCCTCGAGGTAGGTCTTGAGCACCTCGTCGCCGAAGCGGGTCTGGGTGCGGAAGTTCAGCCGCGTCTCCTGAGCGGTGAAGGTGGTCTTGCCGTCGGTGGCGTTAGCCTCGCTGGCGGCGGCCAGCGGATCGGTGATCTCGCCCAGGTCGTAGTCGAAGTCGTAGAGGGCGTCGAACTTGACGTAGCCGCCGAAGGCCACGTCGGTGTTGGTGCCCGGGATATTGAAGGTGCTGCGGTGGTTCCAGGGCGCGCCCACCCGGCTCGGCTCGCCGGTGACGACGGGTTGGCCGGCCTCGACCACGTCGAAGGCGGTGGCGCTTTGGGCCGCAAGGATGCCTGCCGGCAGCAGGGCCAGCATCAGGGTTGTCTTGGCTTGCATGTGGATCTCTCTTGAGTCGTTGTTATGAAACGGAAGAAAAAGGATTGTTTTTTTCGTTCAGGCTCTCTTGAAGTTCCCTCGCGTCTCCTCCCTCGACGGTGAGTGGGGCGCCACCGGCATGCCGGTGGCGCCGGGCATCAGTAGAGGGTCTTCTGGGGCGGGCCGGCGAACTTCAGCTCGCCGACGCTGGCCATGTCCACCTCGACCACCGCCGGGCCGGCGCGGCCCACGGCCTCGGCCAGCACGGCCTGGAAGTCGTCGCCGCGGGCGACCTTCCAGCGCGGCAGGCCCAGGGCATCGGCCATGGCCTGGAAGTCCGGGGTGTGCAGGTCGTTGTAGTACTGGCGCCCCTCGAAGTACTTGTCCTGGATGCCGCGCATCACGCCGTAGCCGCCGTCGTTCATCACCACCAGGGTCATGTCGAGGCCTTCCTGGGCCAGGGTGGCCAGCTCGCCGACCATCAGCATCAGGCCGCCGTCGCCGACCACGGTGACCACCTTGCGGCCCTCGGCGCCCACGGCGCAGCCGATGCCGGTGGCCAGGCCCTGGCCGATGGCGCCGGCCAGCGAGTGGATGTTGGTCAGCGCTCGCTCGCTGGGCAGCAGCCGGCTGCCCCAGGTGCTGCCGGAGACGGTGATGTCGCGCACGAAGATGCCATCCGCCGGCAGCGACTCGCGCACGGCGTCGCAGAGCTTGGCGTATTCGCCGACCTGGTCGCGCAGGGCCTTCTCGGCGGCGGCCACGGCCTGGGCCACGTCGCGGTCGAACTCGGCGTCGGGGGCGCGCTGGCCCTCCAGGCGATCGGCCAGGCGCGTCAGCACATCGCCGCACTCGCCGCACAGGAAGGCGTCGGCCGGATAGTTGCGATGGGCCGCCGCCGGATCGACGTCGATCTGCACCAGCGGCCGCGGCAGCGCCACCGAGTAGGTGCGGGTCTCGTTGCTGCGCAGCCGCGAGCCGGCCACCAGCATCAGGTCGCTGCCGGCGAACAGCTCCTCTACCGCCGGGGCGCTGTGGAAGGCGCGCAGGCTGCGCGGGTGGCTGTCGGGCAACACGCCGCGGGCATGGGTACTGGAGACCACCGGGATGCCGACGTCGGCCAGGCGACGCACGGCCTCACCGGCCTCCAGGCAGCCGCCGCCGATCCACAGCACCGGACGCTTGGCGGCCAGCAGTCGCTCGGCCAGGGCGTCGACCTCGGCGTCGGCGACCCGGGCCGGGGCGGCGGGCGACACCGGCGCGGTCTCGACCCACTCGACCTGGCTGGCCTGGATGTCGATAGGAATCTCCAGGCTCACCGGGCCTCGGGGCAGGGTCATGGCCTCCTGGATGGCGCGATGCAGCAGCGGCACCACCTGCTCGGGAGTGCAGGCACGATAGGCGCGCTTGGAGCAGGCCGCGAGGAAGCCCATCTGGTCGCGGGTCTCGTGGATGAAGCCGGCGTCGCGGTCCAGGTAGGCCTTCTCGACCTGGCCGGTGATGTGCAGCAGCGGCGTGCCGGCGTTGAGCGCCTCGAGCATGGCGCCCACGGCGTTGCCGGCGCCGGCGCCGGTGCTGGTCAGGGCCACGCCGAGCCCGCCGACGCGGGTATGGCCGTCGGCCATGGTCACCGCCCCGGCCTCACCGCGGGAGGGCACGAAACGAGTGCGCTCGCGCTGGCCGATGGCATCGGCGATCGGCAGGTTGTGGATGGAGATCACGCCGTACACGGCCGAGACCGCGTAGGCTTCCAGGGTGCGGGCGACGGCTTCGCCCACGGTGATGGTCGTCATGTCGAATTCCTCAGTGACCGTGGGCGCTCAGTCGCACCAGTTGTTGGGGTTGGCGTCGAGGCCCAGGTACAGGCTCTTCTGCTGCATGTAGGCCTGGATGCCCTGGCGGCCCTTCTCGCGGCCCAGGCCGCTCTCCTTGTAGCCGCCGAAGGGCGTCGAGATGGAGAAGTTCTTGTAGGTGTTGATCCACACCGTGCCGGCCTCGAGCCTGTCGGCGAGACGCAGGGCCGCGCGGTAATCGGCGCTCCAGATGCCAGACGCCAGGCCGTAGACGTTGTCGTTGGCCAGGCCCACCAGCTCGTCCTCGTCGTCATAGGGCAGCGCCACCAGCACCGGGCCGAAGATCTCCTCCTGGCAGACCGCGCTGTCGTGGGGCAGGCCCTCGATCAGGGTCGGCGGGTAGAAGCTGCCCGCGGCCAGCTCGCCCTCGGTGGGGATCACGCCGCCGGCGCGGATACGGCCGCCCTCCTCCCGGGCCCGATCGACGTAGGCCGCCACGCTGTCGCGGTGCGCCTCGCTGATCAGCGGACCCAGGTGGACGCCGGGCGTCTCGGGATGGCCGACGCGCAGCTCGCGGGCGATGGTTTCGAGGCGCGTCATGACCTCGTCGTAGCGGCTGCGATGGATGAACAGCCGCGAGCCGGCGATGCAGGCCTGGCCGGCGGAGCTGAAGATGCCGTAGGCCACCCCCTTCACCGCCTGCTCCAGGTCGGCGTCCTCGCGGATGATGGTCGGCGACTTGCCGCCCAGCTCCAGGGAGGTGCCGATCAGCTTGTCGGCGGCCACATGGGCCAGGTGACGACCGGTGCTGGTGCCGCCGGTGAAGGAGATCTTGCGCACCTTGGGATGGCGGGCGATGGCCTCGCCGATCACCCGGCCACGGCCCGGCAGCACGCTGAGCAGCCCCTTGGGCAACCCGGCCTCCTCGAACATCTCGGCGAGCTTGAGCGCCATCAGCGGAGTCGCCTCGGCGGGCTTGAGCACCACGGCATTGCCACCGGCCAGCGCCGGCGCGACCTTCTGCATCTCGCTGGCGATCGGCGAATTCCAGGGCGTGATGGCGGCGATCACCCCGAGCGGCTCGTACTGGCTCAGGGTCATGAAGCCGGCGTTGCGACGGGTGGGCAGCTCACCCTCCAGGGTCTCGCAGGCCGCCGCGAAGTAGCGCGCGGTGCCGGCGGCGCTGGCCACCAGGCCGCGGGCCTCGGCCAGGGGCTTGCCGTTGTCGCGGGTCTGCAGGGCGGCGAGCTCGTCGAGCCGCTCGCGGATCAGGTCGCTGACGCGATACAGCACCTCGGCGCGCTCGTGGGGCAGGCGCTCGCGCCAGGCCGGGGCACGCCAGGCCGCGTCGGCGGCGGCGATCGCCTCCTCGACGTCGTCGAGGCTCGCGGCGTTGAGCTCGGCGTTCACCGAACCGTCGGCGGGAAAGCGCGACACCATGGGGTCGCCACGGCCCTCGCGCCATTCACCGGCGATAAAGATCTTCAGGGTCATCTGGGGCACCTCCCTTAGAACGAGACCGGCTCGAGCGCCTGGCGACAGGCGCGCACCACCGACAGGGCGGCGAGGGTCGAGGTCTTGGGGTTGCTCTCCAGGGGATAGCCGTTGAGCTCGATGGTGAACTCGCCGAAGCGGCCCCTGGCGTGGATACGGTGGGTATTGCGCGTGGTCGCCGGATCGACGGTCAGCTTCACCCGGGTGTCGCGCATGCCGACGCCGGCCAGGGCGATGGTGGCGGCGACATTGGAGTTGGCCGGGAACAGCCGCGCGGCCTCGCCGGCATCGCCCTCGAAGAACACCGTCTTCTCGGTGACGGCGTCGAGGTCGACGAGCTGTTCGGCGTGGCTGCCCTTCCAGCTGCGCGGCGCCTTGCAGGCCTCGTAGGTGACCTCGTCAAGGCCGCCCTCGCGTGCCGCCGACAGGCCGTCCATGCCGGCCACCGCGCCGGACAGCAGCTGCATGCGCCCGCCGCCCTCGCGGGCCGCGGTGGCGAGTCGCTGGTACAGGGCCTCGTCGGACAGCGCGCCGGTGGCCACCACCGCCAGGGTCAGGCCGCGGCGCAGCACCGCCTCGCCGTGCTCGGCGAGGCCCGGCTGGCCGGCACACTCCACCACCAGGTCGGGGCGCGCGTCGCATTGATCGATGGCGGTCAGCACCTCGGCCTGGCCGGCCAGGCGATCGCGCACATCGGTGGCGAAGGCCTCCGGCACCACCACCCAGGCCAGTTCCAGGCCCTCGGGCAGCAGGCGGTGCACCTCGCTGCCCATGGCGCCGTAGCCGATCATCATCAGTCGTTTGGTCATGGGGTTCTCCGCGTCGTCACAGGTGGCGGTTGAAGCCACCGGAGACGTCCAGGGCGGCGCCGGTGGTGAAGGAGGCCATCGGGGAGGCCAGGAAGACCAGCGCACGGGCCGGCTCCTGGGGGCGGCCCAGGCGGCCCATGGGGATGCCTCGCTTGGCGGCGATGGCGCCGGTCCACTGCTCCCAATCCTGGGAGGTGTCGTCGCGCTGTTCGAAGCGGCGGCGCCACTGGCCGGACTCGACCATGCCCAGCAGGATGGAGTTGACCCGGATGCCGTCGCCGATCAGCTCATGGGACAGCGAGTGGGTCATGTTGAGCAGCGCCGCCCGCGCCGCCGAGGTGGCGATCATGTGCGGCTCGGGCTGCAGCGCCAGCAGCGAGTTGACGCAGGTCAGCGAGCCGATCTCGGAGGCCGCCAGCTGGGCGCGGAAGGCGCTCAGCGGATTGATCACCCCGAACAGCTTGAGGTTGGCCTCGGACAGCCAGGCCTCCCGCGGGGTGTCGTCGAAATGGGCCACGTAGCCCTGGCCGGCGTTGGCGATCAGCATATCGGCGCCGCCGAACCGGCCGCGTACCGCCTCGGCGAAGGCCGCACAGGAGGCCTCGTCGAGCACGTCGCAGGTCTCGGCCAGCAGCTCGGCGGAGGGGAATTCCTCGACCAGGGCGGCGCGGGCCGCCTCGAGCCGTTCGGGATTGCGGCCGCACAGCGCCACCCGGGCGCCATGGGTCAGCAGCAGGCGCACGGTCTCGAGGCCGATCCCGGAGGATCCGCCGGTGACCACCGCCACCCGGTCTTCGATCATAAAGCTCATGGTGTCGTCCTCGTCTCAGTTCCGGGTGGATGGCGCCAGCAGCGGCCCGGCGAAGGCCGAGACGGCCGCGCCGAAGGCCTCGGGTGCATCGATGTAGCTGGCATGGCCGGCACGCGGCAGGCCGCGATAGGGCAGCCCCAGGCGCTCGGCCAGGGACCCGGAGGCCGCAGGCGTGGTGATGGCGTCCTCGTCGCCGCACAGCACCGTGGCCGGCACCGGCAGCCCCTCGGGCAGGTAGCCCTCCAGGGCGTCGTTGGCCAGCATCCAGCAGGCCTGGGCGAAACCCTCGACGTGCAGGCGTTGCATGCCCTCGCGGACCCGGGCGACATCGGCCTCGTCAGCGCCATCACGCAACAGCCGCGGGGCGCGGGCGGCGGCATAGGCCTCATGGCCCTGCTCGGCCAGCATCGTCCAGCGGCTGCGATAGACGCTGTCGCGCTTGGCGTCGTCGGCGTCGCGGTAGCCGAGCGCCGGGTCGGCCAGGACCACCCCGGCCAGCCGCTCGGGCCGGCGGGCGGCGAAGGCCGCGGCCATCATCGCCCCCAGCGAGTGGCCGACCAGCACGCAGCGCTCGACGCCCAGGGCGTCGAGCCAGGCCTCGAGGCGCGCGGCGTAGTCGGCCGCCGTGGGCTCGGCCGCCGCCAGCGGCTGGCTGTCGCCGTAGCCCGGGGCGTCCCAGGCCAGCAGCCGATAGCCGCCCAGGTGTGCGGCCAGCGGCGCCCAGGAGGCGGCCCCGGAGCTGATGCCGTGGAGCAGCACGATGGCGGGGCCCTCGCCGGTCTCGCGGTAGGCCTGGCGGCCGGCGTCGAGCGTCAGGGTCTGGGGTGTCATGGCCGGCCCACTCATCCGTCGCGCTTGACCTTGGACAGCGGGTGATCGTCCGGATAGGTCGGGATCTGCGGCTTGGGCGTACCCAGCATCACGCACATCAGCGCCTCTTCCTCGCTCTCGTTGAGCAGGCCGCGGTAGATGCCCGGCGGCACGGAGACCACGTCACGCTCCCCGAGCACGGTCTCGGTGTAGTTGTCGCCATCCTTGAGGAACAGGCGAATGGAGCCCTTGAGGACGAAGAACACTTCCTCGACGTCGTCATGCACGTGCAGCGGGCCCTCGCACTTGGACGGCAGCACCATGGTCGAGAAGGTGAAGTGCTCGGCCGGGATGGTGTTGGTGTCGTTGGCCACGCCGGTGGCGCCGGTGCCGATGTAGCGCATCTGGGCGCGACGGTACTTGGGGTCGAAGTCGGCCTGGAACTTCAGCGCGTTCCAGTCGTACTTGCGGCCCTTGAAGCGCGCGATGCGCGACTCGATCCAGTCGTCGAAGGACAGGTCGTCGGGCTTGTTCCAGGTAGCGAACTGTTCGGACATGATGTATCTCCTCGGGAATCGCGCTTGGCGGTCGGTGACGGGGAGGCCTCGTTGCGCGTATCGCCCGGCCGGAGCCGGATTCGGGACGAGGGGTCCCCGTGCCGGCCGCCCGTGGGCGACCGGCCTCGATGGTGAAGCTTGGGCTGCCGGGCCTCGGGCCCGGCCACGGGTCAGGCGTCGGCCTTCTTCTGGCGACGCGTGTCGGCGTCGATGCCGCCCTCGATGGCCCACTCGGTGAACGACTCCAGGGAGTGCTGCATCTCGCGCGGCTCCCAGGCCTCGGTCAGGTAGTCCTCATTGGTGTAGTACTCGAAGGCCCCGCCCAGGGGGCTGTTGACGTACCAGAAGTAAGCGGAAGAGATCGGGTGGCGACCGGGGCCGATGAAGGTGCTCCACTGGCGACGGTTCATCGCCAGGCCACCGCCGATCACCTCGTGGATGTCGCGCACGGTAAAGGCCACGTGGTTAAGGCCCGCGCCGCGGTGCGGCAGCTTGAGCAGGAAGATATTGTGGTGCCCGCCGCGGGCCTGCATGCGCAGGAAGACGGCACGCTCGATGTAGCGATCGGAGACCGAGAAGCCCAGCAGCTCACGATAGAAGCGCTCGCTGGCCTCCAGGTCGTCGACGAAGAACACCGCATGACCGATGCCCGCCGGGGTGGCACGCTCGTAGACGGGGCTCGGCTGGTCGACGCGCTGCATGTCGCCCCACTGGTTGATCGGGGTGACCTCCAGCTCGACGTCCTTGAGACCGGTGGGTTGGATGCACACGGTCAGGCCGTTGGGATCGCGGCACTCCAGGCGATCGCCGTGGTCGACGTAGCCGGGCTGGTCGCGCAGGCGTTCGCGCAGCGGCTCCAGGGCCTCGAGATTCGCCACGCCCCAGGTCATGCGGCGCAGGGTCGAGCCCTCCTCGAAGGCCGCGGGCAGCGCCGGGTCGTCGACGGGGCGCACCACCAGACGGGCACCGTTGAGCGTCTCGAAGGACGCGGCGCCTTCCTCGCCGTCGACCGGCGCCAGGCCGAAGTCCTCGACGAATTGCTTGCCGGCCTCGACGTCTTCGGCGCCGAACTCCAATGCTTCGATACCCACGATACTCATGTCGATCTCCTGCTATATGGTGACCTCCGCCGTCGTTTAGGCGATGTCACGGACACAAAGGGTCCCCGTTCGCGAGGCGCGGGCCTCGCGACAGTCTGGTTGCCATCTTGGCTTGGGCCGGGCGTGGCGAGCCGAACGCCCGGCGAAATGGATCAGAACGTATTCATTTCATCTGGTACTGCCCTCCGACACTGCCCTGGTAGCCCAGCAGGTTGGAGATGTTGTCGGCCGCCTCGGCGACCTCGAGGCGCAGGCGGTCCCGATCGGCTTCCGGTATCTCGTGCACCGGCACCATGATGCTGACCACCCCCTCGATCTCTCCAGCGTGGTTGAGCAGCGGATAGACGATCGAGGAGATGCCGAACTGGAAATAGGACTCGGCGATCACATAGCCCCGCTCGCGATCCTCCTGCACCAGCTGCCACAGCGCCTCGCGGTCGGCGGGGGTGCCGGGCTCGTTGTCCGGCAGGGTCTCCTCGGGGTAGAGCGCCTCGAACGCCTCGCGACTCAGGTCGGTCAGCAGCATCCGCCCCAGGGAGGTGCGATGCACCGGCAGTCGGGTGCCGACGCTGACCCGGCGCACGGTGGCGTTGGCGGCGCTGACCCGGGCCACGTAGATGACATCGCGACCGTCGCGGATGGCGATATGGCTCGAGCAGCCGGTCTTGTCGCGCAGCGACTCGATCACCGGTTGGCCGACCTGGACCACGTCCAGCGAGGCGACATATTCGAAACCGAGCCGCAGCACGTTAACCCCCAGCGAATACAGCCCGGTGGACGGATGGCGCCGGATGAAGCCCATGTACTCCAGGGTCTGGATGGCGCGGTAGGCCGTGGCCTTGGGGATATCGACGCGCTTGACGATCTCGGCGAAGCTCATCTCCCGATGGTTGCGGCTGAGCTCCATCAGGATGATCAGGCCACGCTCCAGGCCTGGGATCAGGTACTTCCTTGCGTCCTTCTCGGTGTCGCTCATCGCGTCATCGCCTCTTGGTGTCGGGTCGGTTTCCGCGCCGGCTGGCGGGCTCCTCGCTGAGCCCTGGCGCCCTTGCGCCTACGATACCGGATCGGGACCCGGGAGCCGATTTCGCCTCGGCTTCCCTTGGCGACTCGGCGTCGCCGCTAATTTCAAATATTAAACTGTATTTCTTATTTGATACAACCTGAAGATAGACGTCGGGCCGACGTTTGTCAAGGTCCGCGAAAAGCCTCAGGAATCACTTACAACCAACTGATTTTAATGAAGAAAAAAACGCTCGACCGGCCTAAATTCCGCGCCCGGACGCCCAAGGAGCGGGCAAGGGGCGGATCAGGCCCTGGCAGTGGCCAACAGCCGCTTGTCGCGCAGCTCGATCATGCGCCGCGCCAGGGCCTCCAGCAGCGCCATCCGGGTGTCCTGGTGGGCCGGATCGGCCCACAGGTTGCGGGTCTCGCCGGGGTCCTCGGTCAGGTGATAGAGCTCGCCGCCCGCCTCGCCCTCGAACAGGCTGAGCCGCCAGTCCTCGGTGACCAGGGTGGTGATGCCGCTGGCGGCATCGCCGTCGCGGAACACCTGGATGCCGGCGTCCTCGATCAGCACCGGCGGTGCCGGCCGGCCCGCCTCGAACAGGTCGCGCCCCTGCATGCCCACGGGACGCTTCAGGCCGGCCCGCTGCAGCAGCGTCGGCGCCAGGTCGATGGCGCTGCCGAGCCGCCCCGAGACGCGCCCGCCCGGCTCGGGCGAGCGCGGGTCGTGCCAGATCAGCGGCACCCGCACCACGCTCTGGAAGTGCAGGCCGAGCTTGAGCACGGTGCCGTGATCGCCCATGTAATCGCCGTGGTCCGAGGTGAAGGCCACCACGGTGTCGTCGGCGAGCCCTCGGGCCTCGAGCCTGGCCAGCACCTCGCCCACGGCATCGTCGACCATCGAGATGCTGCCGTAGTTGAGGGCGATGATCTCGCGCAGCTGGCGCTCGGACAGGCTCAGCGGCCAGTGGCTGTCGGGCTCGTCGCGCCCCCAGCGGTAGGCCGCCAGGGCCGAATCCGGCAGCTCGGCGATGGCCTCGACCGAGCGCCCCGCGGTGGCCGGCAGCACCACCTCGTCGGGGTCGTACATCGACCAGTAGCGACCGGGCGGGGTGAAGGGGTGGTGCGGGTCGGGGAAGGACACCACCAGCACGAAGGGCGTCTCGTCGTCCTGGTCATCGAGGAAGGCGCAGGCCTGATCGGCCACATAGGCGGTCGGATAGGCGCCTTCGGGCAGCGCCGTGCGCCAGCACTGCGGCGCCGTGACGCCCTCGTCGGCCAGGGCGTTGGCCGGCCCGCGCAGGGCGTCGGCATCGGCATGCCGCTCGCGCAGCCAGCCGCTGTAATGGCCCTCCACCTGGTCGCCGTGGCCGATGCACAGCCGCACATGGTCGAAGCCGTAATAGGGAGTGGGCAGCTCGAGGTCCGGCGTCTCGGCCCAGCGCCGGCGCACCTCCCAACCATAGGCCTCGCCGTCGCGCTGGCGGCGCAGACTGTGCCCGAGCGCGTCGGGCAGCGTCTCGCCGTCTCCGGCCTGGCGCCGCGGGGGCGCCGGAATGTCGGTGACGTTCTGGAAGTGCGCCTTGCCGATGTAGCCGGTGCGATAGCCGACCCCGCGCAGCACGTCGGCGAAGGTCAGGCTATCCAGGTCCAGCGGGATACCGTTCTGGCGGACGCCGTTGACCGACGGCTGCTGGCCGGTGACCAGGCAGGCCCGGTTGGGCTGGCAGATCGGCGTGGCCACGTGAAAGCGGGTGAAACGCACGCCGGCGGCGGCCAGGCCATCCAGGTGCGGCGTGCGCACGGTGGGGTCGCCGTAGCAGCCCAGGTGTTCGGCGCGCTGCTGGTCGGTGATGAAGACGATGAAGTTGGGGCGTCGCATCTCGGCCTCCTCGCTCGGGGTCGCCGGCTCAGTCGAACATCAGGCCGACCGGCCAGGTGACGATCTCGGGGAAGACGAAGACGATGCCGATGGCCAGGAAGTCGCAGATCAGGAAGGGCACCGCGGCCCTGTAGATGCTGCCCATCCGCGTGCCCTCGGGCGCCACGGCCTTCATCACGAACAGCGCGGCGCCCAGCGGCGGCGAGGTGGAGCCGGTCTCGATGGCGATCAGGAACAGCACCGCGAACCACAGCGGATCGAAGCCGAACTGCTCCACCACCGGCACGAAGATCGGCAGGGTGATCATCATGATCGGCAACGGCCCCATGAACATGCCCAGCACCACGATGGTCAGCACCATGGCCAGCACGATGGTCTTGTTGCCGAACGGCAGGCCGAGCACCGCGTCCATCAGGCCGAAGGTCGCCCCGGTGAAGGACAGCAGTTGGGTGAAGGCGATGGCCCCGGCGACGATCAGCAGCACCATCACCGAAATGGCGGCGCTTTCGAACATCGAGCTCTTGAAGATATCGAGGCTCAGCCGGCGCTTGAGCAGCGCCAGCAGCACCGTGGCCACGGCGCCGGAGGCCGCCGCCTCGGTGGGCGTGGCGAGCCCCAGGAAGATCACCCCCACCACGGCGAACACGATGATGCCGATGGGCAGGATGTTGCGCACCCCGGCCTCGAGCTTGACCCGCACCGGCGTTGGCGCGACGTCGAAGGACGGCGCCACCTCGGGCTGCAGGGTGCAGCGACCGAGGATGTAGACGGTGTAGAGCACCGCCATCAGCAGGCCCGGCAGGATGATGGCGATCAGCAGCCGACCGATCGGCAGTTCGGCCACCACCCCCAGCACCACGGCCAGCGAGCTCGGCGGAATCATGATCGCCAGGCCGGCGGAACCCAGTACCGGCCCCAGCGACATGGGCTTCTGGTAGCCGCGCTTCTCCATCTCCGGCACCAGGCTCGAGCCCAGCAGGGCGATGGAGCCCATGCTGTTGCCGGTCAGGGTGGAGAACAGCACCCCGCCGCCCACGGCCATGAAGGCCAGCCGGCCACGCAGCTTGCCGAACCACTTGTCGAGGGTATCGAGCAGGTCGTTGGCGATGCCCGAGCGGAACATCACCTCGCCCATGATCATGAACATGGCGATGGGCACCAGGGTA
The DNA here is from genome assembly GCF_056159885.1 of Halomonas sp. ABH4_019. Taxonomy (NCBI): domain Bacteria; kingdom Pseudomonadati; phylum Pseudomonadota; class Gammaproteobacteria; order Oceanospirillales; family Halomonadaceae; genus Halomonas; species Halomonas sp. ABH4_019. The sequence continues at coordinate 33,032 of NZ_JBSWWC010000005.1, read as the reverse complement.
AAGCTGGTCAGCGCGCCGGTGGTGTTGATCACCAACTGCTCGACGCCGGACATGCCGCCCAGCAGCACATAGGCACCGACCAGATTGACGACCAGGAAGGCGAACGCCACCGGCATGCCGAGCATCATCAGCAGCAGGAGCGGTCCCATGAGCAGGAGCAGCGTCAGCCACCAATCCATATCAGCCTCCAGGGGAGTATTGTCTGTGCGCCGGCCACGGGCTCAGCGCTTGAAACTGTCGAGGGTCTGCGCCGCGAACTGGATCGCGAGCAGCAGCATGCCGAGGGGGAAGACCAGGGTGATCAGGTAGCTCGGCGGTCGCATCAGGGTGGTCTCGCGCATGCCGTACTCGAACTGGTCGAGGGTCACCAGGCCACCGACCCAGGCACAGTAGCCACAGGCCACCGCGGCCAGGGCGCACAGCACGCCGACCAGCAGCCGCCGCGGCCACCCGGACAGGGCGTCGGTGACCAGGTCGATGGCCACGTGGCGATGCTTCTCGAGCAGGTAAGGCGCGCCGAGGAAGGTCATGTAGAGCAGCGAGTACTCGCTGAGCTCGATGACCCAGACCAGGGAGTGGTCGAACAGCACCCGGGAGAGGATCTCCAGGAATACCAGGGTGGTGGCGGCGACCAGCACCAGGGCACTGAGCCAGGCCAGCCACAGGTTCAGACGGCTGACGCCGCGCATGAACGCCGAAGCCGGCGGACGCGAGACGGAAAGGGAGTCATCCATAGCGTTAGCCCCGAAAGGTGGTCGGACCCCGGCGCCCCAGGGGCGCCGAGGGCGCGAGGTCGATCAGTCGACCAGCATGGCCTTGAGGTCGGCATGCAGTGCCGGGTCGACGTCCTCGGCCAGCTTGTCCCAGGCCGCTTCGATGGCGGTGGTGAGATACTGGTCGGCGTCATCCCCGGTCAGCTCGACCTCCTGGAAGCCGGCTTCGTCCATCTCGGCATAGCCGGTGGCGATGATGTCTTCCCAGCTGGCGTCGATCTCGGGGGCCAGTTCCTCGCGCAGGTAGGCCTGCACGCGACCCCGCAGGTCCTCGGGCAGCTCGCTCCAGGCCTCCGGGTTGACCAGCACGTTGAAGCCGGCCCGGTAGTAGGCGGGCGTGATGTAGTAGTTGACCACGTCCTCGAACTGGTCGACCCAGCCGAGGTTGCTCTGGGCGAAGCCGTCGATCACGCCGCGCTCCATGGCGGTGTAGATCTCACCCATGGGCAGCACCAGGGGCTCGGCGCCGAGCTCTTCGACGAACGGCAGGATGGTCGGGAAGACGCGGATGCGCTTGCCGGCGATGTCGTCGAGGCCGCCGACCTCTTCCTTGAAGAACAGGAAGAACTTCACCGGGCTGGCCGGAATCTCGCCGAGGAAGTGCAGGCCGCGCTCGGCGTGGACCTCGGTCATGCGGTTCAGGTAATCGGTCTCGGCGATGTCGGCGTAGGTCTTGAACGACAGATTGGAGGCGGTGGCCGAGGGCACCAGGCCGGAGTAGTAGCTGGGGCTGGTCAGCGCCATGTCGATGGAGCCGTTACGCACGGCGTCGGCCAGGCGGAAGGGCGGCATCACCTCGGGGCCGCCGCGCCAGTTGATCTGCAGTTCGCCCTCGAACTCCTCGTTGATGGCCTCGACGAAGGCCTCGAAGCCGTGAGAGACCACCGCGGACTTGGGGGTGAAGGACACCGCGTTGAGGGTGACTTCCTCGGCCTGGGCGGCGGTAGCCGCGGTGATCAGGGACAGTCCCAGCAGCGATGAGGTCAGGAATTGCTTGGTCATGTGGGGTTTTCCTCGGGTGTTGTTATTGAAGCGATCGGGGAGCGGCGGCCGGCGTTGTCAGGCCAGCGCCACGCTCCAGGCGTCGTAGCCGTAGACCCAGTCGGCATTGCCCTCGCCCTTGAGCCAGTCGTTGGCCCGGGAGCCGCGCTGCACCTTGGCGGTGCGTTCCTTGCGGGCCGACTCGTAGCGTTCCAGCGCCGCGGAGAGGCCATCCCGGTCGACGCCCTCCAGGCAACGCGACAGCACCACGGCGTCCTCGATGGCCATGCAGGCACCCTGGGCCATGAAGGGCACCATGGGGTGGGCGGCATCGCCGAGCAGAGTGGCATGGCCCACCGACCAGCGGTCCATGGGCTCGCGGACGTAGAGCGCCGACTTGGTCACGCCGTCGCAGGCGGCCAGCAGGGCGCGCACATCGGGGTGGAAATCCTTGTAGACCTCGCGCAGCTCGTTGACGTCGCCGGGCAGGGTCCAGGATTCCTCGCGCCAGTCGTCCTGGGGCGTGGTGGCGAAGACGAACACCTCCTCGCCGCGGGTCAGCGGGAAGACCACTACCTGGACGTCGGCGCTAGGGCCCCACCACTTGGTGAAGGCGTCCAGGTTCTCGACCTCCGGCACCGCGCTGCGCGGCACCACCGCACGATAGGACACCAGGCCGGTGAACTCCGGTTGGTCGGCACCGAACAGCTCGCGACGCACCGCGGAGTGGATGCCGTCGCCGCCGACCACCAGATCGACGTCCTCGTGGCTGCCGTCGGCGAAACGAATGCGCATCGGCTCGCCCTGCTCGACGCCCTCGGCCTGCTTGCCCAGCCGGATGGCCTCCTCGGGCAGGGCCTTCTCTAGGGCCTGGAGCAGATCGCCGCGATGGATCGTCAGCTGCGGGGCGCCGTAGCGCTGCTCGGCGGCCTCGCTCATGGGCAGCCGCGAGGTCTCCTCGCCGGTGTCCCAGGTGCGGCTGATGCGGTGGGTCGGACGCGCCGCGGTCTCGCGCAGCACCTCGCCCACGCCCAGGCGATCCAGGGCGCGCACGGCGTTGGGGGTCAGGTTGACGTCGGCACCGATGCGCAGGAACTGCTTGGCGCGTTCGAAGACGATGGCCTCGTGGCCCTGTTGACGCAGCGCCAGCGCCGCGCAGAGACCGCCGACACCCCCGCCGCAGATACCGATCTTCAGGCTTGTCATTCTGTTGTTACCTTTGTTGCCATCCCAGACGGCGCGCCGCTTGGCGTGCCATATTTGAAACTTTGTTTATTATTTGATGATAGCAATGTAGGCCCGCCACCGGGCTTTGTCAAACGTCGCCCGAGCGGTTGTCGAGGGTCGGTGCACGACCCTCTGAGAATCAACAAGATAGCGCTGAAAGGCCGGCGCCGACCCGGGCCGGCGCCGGCCACTCAATAGCGGCGGACCAAGGGCAGGAGCACGATGGCGCCGAGGAAGGCCATGGCCATCATGAACAGCAGCCCGGCGGTCATGTTGCCGGTGGCGACGATCAACGCGCCGATCAGCACCGGCACCAGGGCGCCGGAGAAGTTGCCCAGGCCGTTGAAGATGCCGCCGGCGGTGGCGCTGACGTCGGAGGGCGTGGCCTTGGCCAGCAGCGCGAAGACATTGGGCGCGCCGACGCCCCACATGGCGGCACTGAACGACATGGCGGCGATCATCGCCCAGTTGGAGTCCTCGATGGAGACCACCATCAGCAGCCCCAGGCCCGCGCCGAGCATGGCGATCGAGCACATCAGGGCGCGGCGGTCGAAGCGGTCGGAGACGATGGCGCCGATCACCTCGCCTAGCAGCATGGCGATGAACGGCAGCGAGGAGAAGATCCCCGCCTGGTCGAGGTCGATGCCCTTGTCCTGCACAAGATAGGTGGGCAGCCAGCTGTTGAGGCCCCACAGGTAGGCCAGGAAGGCCACGTTGAACAGGCACATCGCCCAGAACGACCAGCGCTTGAGCAGCCGCCCGGTGGCCACCTTGTGAGACGACAGCGGCACATGGGACTGCTCGCTGTCCTGCAGCGCCGGGGAGCGGGTGGTGACGTCGAGGCGACGGAACACCAGGTAGACCATCAGCATCACCGGCAGCGTCAGCAGCGCGATGGCGAAGAAGCTGGCCCGCCAGCCGAACTGCTCGATCACCCAGATGGTGAAGGGAAAGCCCAGAGTGGCGCCGATCGGCGTGCCCAGCAGCCACAGCATGGTCGCCCGGGCCTGCTCCCGAGGTGGGAAGAGCCGTTTGACGATGGTATAGGCCACCGCGAACATCGGCCCCTCGGCGATGCCCAGCAGCACCCGCAGGCCGAGCATCAGGCCGTAGTCGTCGACGAAGCCCATCACCGCCATGATGCTGGCGGTGAGGATCAGCATGCCGTAGAGGCAGCTGCGGGGGCTGAAGATGTCGCCCAGGAAGCCCAGGAACATCGACGAGGCGCCGTAGGAGAGCAGGAAGCCGGTCATCAGCAGGCCCAGCTTGGTCGACTCGCCGACGAGCCCCAGGTCCGCCTGGAAGGAGGGGCTCGAGATCAGCACGGCGACGCTGATCTTGTCGAAGAACGACAGGATCACGCAGGCCAGCAGGGCCAGGGGCACCAGCCAGCGGCGCGCGCCGCGCGATGACTCGGCCACGGGCGAAGCCCCGGCCGTCATGGCCGGGGCGGCGGTATCGGACATCGGTTCACCTTTATCGTTGTGTCGTCACGGGGGGATCAGCGCAGCTGCATCAGGTTGTAGTCGGGATCGCCCAGCGCTGCCGGGTCGAGCACCCGCTCGGCGGCCAGCCAGCGCTTGCCGAGCTTGATGGCCCGAGGCTGGTCGAAGGCCACCATCTGCACCAGGCGGTTCTCGTCGTCCAGGTAGAAGAACACCGGCCCCTGGGGATCGCGGCGCACCACGCAGTGCAGCTCGCCGCTGGGCACGCCGAGGATCTGGATATTGACGCCGTGCTGGTCGGACCACAGCCAGGCCGGCTCGTCGTAGTGAGCCTCCTTGCCGAGCATGGCGTCGGCCACCACCCGGGCCTGGTTCTGGGCATAGGCCCAGGACTGCAGGCAGAGCCCCAGATGGGGATGCTGGGCCACGTCGCCGGCGGCGAAGATCCGCGGGTCCGAGGTGTGCCCGGCGGCATCGATGACGATGCCCTGCTCGGTGGCGAGCCCCGCCTCGCGGGCCAGCTCCAGGTTGATCTCGACGCCGGTCCCCACCACCACCAGGTCGTAGGGCTCATGCGCCGTGCCGTCGGCGGTGACGCTCACCCGGCCATCGCCCTCCTCGCCCAGGGCGATGTCCTGGCGACCGAGTTCCAGGCCAACGCCCTGGCCCTCGTGGAGCTCGCGGATCGCCTCGGCCACCTCGGGCCCCACGCTGCGACCGCACAGCGCCGGGGCGCGCTCGAAGACATCCACCTCCACACCCAGCTTGCGGGCGCTGGAGGCCACCTCGAGGCCGATCCAGCCGCCGCCGATGATGCCGACCCGGCGGCTGCCCTCGAGCTTGGCCTTGAGCCGAGTAGCGTCGTCCCAGGTGCGCAGGGTCATGACGTTGGGGATCTCCACCCAGCCGGCCACCGGCAGTCGCGGCCGGCTGCCGGTGGCGATCAGCAGCCGGTCGTAGGGCAGTCGCTCGCCGTCGTCGAGCACCACCTCGCCGGCCGCGCGGTCGATCTCGACGGCACGGCGCGGGCGCCGCCACTCGATGTCGAGGGCCGCCAGGCTGTCCTCCGGGAACAATCGCGGCAGCGGCTCGCTATCGGTGACCACGCCCTTGGACAGCGGCGGCCGCTCGTAGAAGTCGTGGGGCTCGTCGGCGACCACGGTCAGCCGGCCCGCGAAGCCCTCGCCGCGCAGCGCCTTGCAGGCATAGCCGCCGGCCTGGCCGCCGCCGATCACCACGATGTGCTGGATATCGCTTGCCATGTGCACCACCTCAGTTGAAGACGAAGCCGCCGTTGATCGGGATCACCTGGCCGGTGACGAAGGTCGACCAGCCCGAGAGCAGGTAGAGGATGGTCCCGTCCACGTCGTCGGGCTGCTGCTCGCGCTTCAGGGCGCGCCCCTGGGCGTAGTGGTCGTAGCGCTCCTGGGGCACATACTCGGTGGCCTCGCAGTGGGTCAACCCCGGGGCCACGGCGTTGACGCCGATGCCGCGCTCGCCCAGCTCCCGGGCCATGGAGCGCGTCATGGAGATCACCGCGCCCTTGCTGGCCACGTAGGCCATCAGCCTGGGGGCGCCCCACAGGGCGGTATCCGAGGCCAGGTTGACCACCCGGCCGCCGCCATCGGCCTCGAGCAGCGGTACCGCGGCCCGGGTCATCAGCCAGGTGCCGCGCACGTTGACCGCCATCACCCGGTCCCACAGCGCCATGTCGTAGTCCATCATGGTCTCGCCGCCGACGCCGGTGGCGATGGCCGCGTTGTTGACCAGGCCGTCCAGGGCACCTCCCTCGGCGACCCGGGCCAGGCCCGCCTCGATGGAGGCGGGATCGGCCTGGTCGATGACCAGCGCCTCGACCTCGGCGCCGGCCTCGCGCAGCGCCGAGGCGGTCTGCGCCAGCTCCGCCTCGAGGATGTCGCTGATCACCAGCCGCGCGCCCTCGGCGGCGGCCGCCTCGGCGACGCTGCGGCCCAGGCCGCGGGCGGCCCCGGTCACCAGGATGCGCTTGCCCTTCAGCATCTCGGCCATGTCAGGCCGCCTGCTGGCGCTCGGCCAGCTGCTTCTTGGCCATCTTCAGCATCACCCGGCGCAGCCGCGAGAGGCCCACGTCGTGCTGGTAGAGGTTCTCGTGATTGCGGGCCTGCGGGGCCAGGTTCTCGAGGATGATGCGATCCTGCTCCAGCACGTCCCAGTGCAGCTGCTCGAGCTTGGTGCGATAGAAGAAGCGCCACACCTGGCGCTGCCAGCCGTCCACCTTGCGCACCCGCCAGAAGAACACCCGGGTGTGCTCCTTGTCCTCGGGCACCGCCATGCCGACGATCCAGAACGGACCGCCCGGGCCGAAGCGCTGCTGGTAGGGAATCGACAGGCGCAGCCACAGGGCATTGGTGTTGCCGAACTCGACCCAGTCGAAGTTGACCCCGGTCTGGCCGGTCTTCTTGAACACGAAGCCGCTCTCGGTGGGCTCGAGCACCATCTCGGCCTGGCGGTCGCCCTCGGCCATGGAGTGAGAGTCCGAGTGCAGGTAGGTGCCGTGCATCGGGTCCATGACGTTGTCGATGGCGTACTGGTAGTTGCAATTCCAGGTGGCGGTGCACAGGAAGTGGCCGTAGGTCTCGCCGTCGGTCAGCTGTTCGGGCAGCGCGAGCTCGTCGGGTTCCTCGTCCGGGGTGGTGCCGAAATAGACGAAGATGGCGCCGTGGGCCTCCTGGATCGGATAGCGACGCACGCAGGCCTGGCCGACCAGCGGGCTGTTGCTGATCGCCGGCACGTCACAGACCTCGCCCTCGCCGTTGACCTCGACGCCGTGATACCAGCAGGCCAGGCGATCGCCCAGGTTCCAGCCCTTGGACAGGCGCGCGCCGCGGTGGGGGCAGCGGTCCTCAACGGCATGCAGGGTGCCGTCGAAGCCGCGCCACAGCACCAGGTTCTCGCCCAGTCGGGTGATGCCCACGGGGTTGCTGCCGACCTCCCAACTGGCGGCGACGGGATACCAGAGGGAACGCAGACCGCTGTCCAGATAATCCTGGACGGTGGTGTCGACGGAGGATGCACTAGTCATGTCTCGACCTCGTTATGTCTTGTACTGGCAAGGGGCATGGCCCCGGACGGCTCACTGCCCGAGCACCGCCATCTCTTGAAGGAAGCTTTCCTGGGTCCAGGCCTGGCCATTGCGGTCGTGGCGGTGGCGGGCATTGAGGCCCTCGACCACGGCGTCCAGCTCGGTCGCGCCGTCGGCGAAGACCTCCTCGAGGGCCGCCACCAGGGCGTGTTCGAAGGGCCCCGGCGCGCTGGCGCGAGTCTGCCACACGGGATTGGCGAAGCCGCCGGGGGCTTCGATATGACCCTGGCCGGGCTCGCTGGAGGGAATGATGCGCTGCCAGGTCTTGAGTTGGGGGTTGTAATCCTGCTGGGCCATGGTTCAGCTCTCCTCGCTGGTCTCGAGTTGTACCTCGTCGTCGATGATCCGCACCGGATAGACGTGAAGGTCGCGGTCGGCCGGCTCGCGCAGGCACTTGCCGCTCTTGATGTCGAAGGTCGCCTCGTGCAGCGGGCACTCCACCTGGCCATCCTCGACGAAGCCCTGGGACAGCAGGGCGTAGGCGTGGGGACAGACGTCCTCGAGGGCGTAATACTCGCCGTCGAGCACGTAGACGCCGATCTCCTTGCCGTCGACCTTGGCGGAATAGGGGAAGTCTTCCTGTACCTGGTCGGTCTTGCAGACGGTGGTCCAACTCATGGCTCGGTCCTCATCGGTCGGGGGATGATTCATCCCTGACGAATCTCTTATTTGAGACGGAGTTTTTTATATGATCCTTGGCGCCAGTATAGGCGCGCCGCGCCGGCTGTCAAATACTATATAGTATTGAGTATCGTGCCGATATCGGCGCCTGTCTACAGCATAGGCGGAGTGGTGGGGGAAGCGCCGCCGGCGAGGCATCCGTCGGCCCCGGCCCGGTCCATCATGAACTCGGGACTTCGGCCAACTGGCTTCGATCTATCGCGTCACATCGCGCGCTGTGCCCAACGAGATCGACAGATGCGATGCGACATCCGCGACTCTCGCGGCGATCGGTCGAGCCGGCAGGCCCCTATCGCAGTTCGGTGCGCAGGGAGAGACGATAGTCGTTGGCGGGGATATGCATGACCTGCCAGGCGACGGTGGTGTCGTCGGCCAGGCGATAGAAGGTCTCGAGCCGCAGCCCCAGGGGCGGCTCCTCGGCCTGGCCGGGCAGCATGACCCGGGCCGCGGGCTTGGGCAGACGCACCAGGCGCACCCGGTTCTCGGCATGATTGACCGTCACCCGGGCGCGCGACTCGAGCAACGGCAGCACGCTCTCGTGCTCCAGCGCCTCGGCCTCGACCTCGAGCAGCGGTGCCGCCATGTCGGCGCGCAGATAGATCTCGGTATGGCAGTCGAAGGCCCCGTCGATGCGATCCTGGCGCACCAGCCGCACATGGCCCTCCTCGCACGGCCCGAGGACCTCGCGCCAGTTCCCCTGGCGGCTCAAGCGCTCGCGCCTGAGCAGGCGGATGAACACCATGCGCACCCGGGCGCCGTCGGGGCGCAGGAAGCCGAACGCCGGGGTGGTGATCTCGCGGCGATGGTCGCCGCCGGCGACGAAGGTGCCCAGGCGACGCTGGCGATAGAGTTCGCCGCTCTCCACCAGGTCGCGCAGCGCCTTCTGCACCGTGCCGAGGCTCAGCGGCAGCGCCTCGGCCAACGCCTGCTCGGTGGGCAGGCGCGCGCCCTCCTCCAGCCGCCCCTCGACGATCAGCTCGATGATCGCATCGCGCATGCAAAGGTACTTGGGCGACCTGGGAGAACGTTCGAGGTGCCTGGCGACACGCTCGGCCAGCAGAGTCAGCACGGCGGAGCCTTGTGACGAGAATGAAGGCGAGGATTCTAGCAGGCCCGGCCGCAGGCTCGAAGCTCGAAGCTCGAAGCTCGAAGCTCGAAGCTCGAAGCTCGAAGCTCGAAGCTCGAAGGCAACATAAATGCAACCGCCCCCACGGCAAGTGCCTGGGGGCGGTTATTCTTCCAGCTTCCAGCCGCGTAGCGGCGCTCTTCCAGCTTCCGGCTTACTTCTCGACGAAGGCGCGTTCGATCACGTAGTCGCCGGGCTCGCCCATGCGCGGCGAGATATTGAAACCCAGCTCGTCGAGCAGCGCGCTGGTCTCGTCGAGCATCGCCGGGCTGCCGCAGATCATGGCGCGGTCCTGCTTCGGGTCCAGGGCCGGCAGGCCGGTGTCCTCGGCCAGCTTGCCGCTGCGGATGTGGTCGGTCAGGCGCCCCATGGTGTGGAACTCCTCGCGGGTCACGGTCGGGTAGTAGACCAGCTTCTCGCTGATCTCCTCGCCCAGGTACTCGTGGGCCGGCAGCTCCTTGGTGATGAAATCGGCATAGGCCAGCTCGCTGACGGTGCGCACGCCGTGGATCAGCACGATCTTCTCGAAGCGCTCGTAAGCCTCCGGGTCCTGGATCAGGCTCATGAAAGGCGCCAGGCCGGTGCCGGTGGACAGCAGGTAGAGGTTGCGGCCCGGCAGCAGGTCGTCGGTGACCAGGGTGCCGGTAGGCTTGCGGCTGACCATGATCTGATCGCCGACCTTGAGGTGCTGAAGGCGCGAGGTCAGGGGGCCGTCCGGCACCTTGATGCTGAAGAACTCCAGATGATCCTCGTAGTTGGGGCTGGCGACGGAATAGGCGCGCATCAGCGGCTTGCCGTCGACTTCCAGGCCGATCATCACGAACTGGCCGTTCTTGAAGCGCAGGCTGCGCTCCCGGGTGGTCTTGAAGCTGAACAGGGTGTCGTTCCAGTGATGGACGCTGAGGACCTCTTCCAGGGCGAACTTGCTCATGCCGGCTCCCGTCAATTTCGAAAACGTATATTCCGTAAACGCATAATTGCGTCGATCAGTCTTTGCAGCTGATTCTAAGAGACGACGGAATATCTGTTAAATTGATTGTATGGATAAAGCTTATCTATACTCTGGATAAAACAACTCCGGAGCTCAGCGGATGCGCTATACCCTGCGCCAGCTCGAGGTGTTCGTGGCGGTGGCCCAGCACGAGAGCGTCTCCCACGCCGCCCGCGCCCTGTCGCTCTCCCAGTCCGCGGCCAGCACGGCGCTGGCCGAGCTGGAGCGTCAGTTCGACTGCCGGCTGCTGGACCGGATCGGCAAGCGGCTCAAGCTCAATGCCCTGGGCTTCCAGCTGCTGCCCAAGGCGGTGGCGCTGCTCGACCGCGCCGAGGAGGTCGAGGAGCTGCTGCGCGGCCAGCAGGGCATCGGCACCCTGGACGTGGGCGCCACCCTGACCATCGGCAACTACCTGGCCACCCTGCTGATCAGCGACTTCATGCAGCAGCACCCGGGCAGCCGCATCCGCCTGCAGGTGCGCAACACTCGCACCATCATCGAGGGCGTGCGCCACCACGAGCTGGACCTGGGGCTGATCGAGGGCCAGTGCGAGGACGAGGACGTGATCACCCAGCCCTGGGTGGAGGACGAGCTGGCGGTGTTCTGCGCCCCCCGCCACCCGCTGGCCGACCGGGGCCCGGTGGAGCTCGACCGGCTGCTGCGCGAGGCCTGGATCATGCGCGAGCAAGGCTCGGGTACCCGGCTGACCCTGGAGCAGGCCGCCCGGCACCGACGGGGGCGCTTCAACACCCTGCTCGAGCTCGAGCACACCGAGGGCATCAAGCGCGCCGTGGAGTCCGGGCTGGGCATCGGCTGCGTCTCGCGGCTGGCGCTGCGCGACGCCTTCCGCCGCGGCAGCCTGGTGCCGATCCCCACCCCCGAGCTGGACCTGAGCCGCCAGTTCGCCTTCATCTGGCACCGCCACAAGTACCTGGCCCCCGGCATGCGCGAGTTTCTCAAGCTATGCCGGCAGATGACCGAAGGCATCCGCCGCAGCGACCAGCTCGACCTGCCCCACTACTGATCGGCCAAGCGGCACGTCCCTGTGCCGTGACCGGCTCTGCGGAAACGCTGGCCGGCTCAGTCCTCCAGCAGGGCAAGCTCGGCCCGCCGGGGGCGGGCCGCCGGCAGGGCCGGCGCCGAGGCCTCGCGGGCCCGCAGGGTGAAACCGCCGACCAGGACCGACAGGCGATCGGCCTGGTCCTTGAGCTGCTCGGCGGCGGTGGTCGACTGCTCCACCAGCGCCGCGTTCTGCTGGGTCATGCGGTCCAGCTCGGAGACCGCCACGTTGACCTGGCCGATGCCGTCGCGCTGCTCGCCGCTGGCCGCGGTGATCTCGCCCAGCCCCTGGGCCACCCGAGTCACGCTTTCCACCAGCTCTTCCATGGTCTCGCCGGCGGCGCGCACCTGTCGCTCGCCCTGCTCGGTGCGGCTCGCCGAAGTATCGATCAGCGCCCGGATCTGCTTGGCCGACTCGGCGCTGCGGCTGGCCAGCTGGCGCACCTCGCCGGCCACCACCGCGAAGCCGCGGCCCTGCTCGCCGGCCCGGGCCGCCTCCACCGAGGCGTTGAGCGCCAGCAGGTTGGTCTGGAAGGCGATGCCGTCCATCAGGGTGACGATCTCGCCGATCTGCCGCGAGGAGTCACTGATGCCCTGCATGGTCTCCACCACGTCGTCCATGGCCGCGCCGCCACGGCGAGCCACGGCGCTGGCCGACTCGGCCAGGCCACTGGCCTGCCGCGAGGCGTCCGCGGTGTGTTCCACGGTGCTGGTGATCTGCTCCATGGACGCCGAGGTCTGCTGCAGGCTGGAGGCGGCGTTCTCGGTGCGCCGCGACAGGTCCTGGCCGCCCTGGGCGATCTCGGTGGCGGCCACCCGCACCGACTCGCTGCTGTCGCGCACGTCGACCAGCACGTCGTTGACCTTGTCGGCGAAGGCATTGAACTGGATGGCCAGGCGGGCCGTCTCGTCGCGACCGTGCACCGGCAGGCGCCGGGTGAGGTCGCCGTCGCCGGAGGCGACGTCGCGCATGCGCTCGGCCAGGTGGCGCAGCGGCCGGGCGATTCGTCCCCCCACCCACCAGCTGGCCAGCAGGCCCAGGCCAACCACCAGCAGCCCCGCCAGGCTCATCCCCCAGAGGTCGGCCCGGCGCTGCTCGGCCAGCCGCGCCTCGAGGCCATGCAGCCCGGCCAGCACGGCCTGCTCGGGCAGGTGGATCGCCAGCACCCAGCGCTCACCGGTGTCGCCGATGGTGAAGGGCCGGTAGAGCTCAAAGCGCCCGGCCGCCTCGTCGAAGCGATAGCTCGCCTCGCCGTCACGGGCCGCGGCCAATGGCGCCTGCAGCGCCTCGTCGAGGGCATCGGCGGCGAGCTCACCCAGCGCCGACTCGGCCTCGGTGGCCGCGGCAACTACCCCCCGGGAGGCCACCAGCACCATCTCGCCCACGCCGTCATAGAGCCCCTGGTTGGCCTCGGCCAGCATGCCCTGGAGGAAGGCCACGTCCAGGTCCACGCCGGCGATGCCACGGAACTCGTCGTCCACCAGGATCGGCACGTTGAACGAGGTCACCAGCTTCTGCTCGCCGCCGTAGTCGTAGTAGTGCGGATCGATGATGCAGGTGCGTCGGGTTTCCTTCGGGCACAGGTAGTATTCGCCCTCGCGAATGCCCTGGGCGTTGCGCGCCTTGCTCTCCATGCCGTCGCCCAGTGACAGTACCTCGATGTCACCGTTGTCGGTGCGATACCACCAGGGCATGAAGCGACCATCGGGCCCGTAGCCCCCGTCCGCGATGTCGGTGAAGTAGGCATCGGGACCGAAGGCGTCGGGCTCCCAGCCGATGAAGGCGTCCAGCAACTCGGGATGCTCGGCCACCGCGTCGCGGGTCAGGTAGGACAGCTCGCGGCGCCCCAGGGTCAGGCGGGCCCGTTCCTCGGCATCGCGCTCGCCCATCAACGCATTGGTGTCGGCCAGGCCGCGGGCCACGGCCAGGGCGCCCTCGAGCTGGCGCCGGATCGCCTGGGTGCGAGCCTCCGCCAGGGCCTCCAGGCGCTGCTCGGCATTGGCCTTGATCAGCTCTCCGGCACGCTCCGCCACCAGCGACTGGGAGCGCGCGCCTGCCCAGGTGGCATAGCCGACCAGCACCACCGCCACGCTCAGGATGCACAGCCCGACCAGCAGCGCGACGTGGGTACGCAACGACTCAAAGCGCATGGCCGGCCTCCCGCGGTTCGGAATGACGGCGAAGGGCGTGTCGGGCAGAAGTCAGGGGGGCGCGGAGCGGGCGGGCCGCTCCGCGCGTCGGGGCAAGGATGGTCATGGAAGACACTCGCGAATCGGGACAAGGGGATGGGTTGCCGGCACGCGGACGTGCCGCGCCCTGCCCTTATCGGCACGCCGCCCTTGGACTTGACGACTCGGGGCCGGCTCCGCCTCGCGGATGTCGCCCGCCGATCAACGCAGGTCGCTCACCGCCTGCTGGATGTGTTCGAGACTGGCCTTGGTGAGGTCCTTGGCGAGGGTGTGGATGACCAGCCTGGCGGTGGGCCCATCGAGCTTGTCGCGCAGCAGGCCGAGAAAGCGCGGCGGCGCCACCAGGATCAGCTTCTCCAGGGTATTGTCGACCCGGGCCCGGTAGAGGCGATCGGCGACCTCGCGGGCGAACAGGGTCTCGTGATGCGCGGAGGCCGTGCTCTCGCCCCCGGCGGAGCGCGCGGTGGTGGATGTCGACTCGTGCACGTCGCCCTCGCGGTCGGTCACCAGGTCGCCCTCGTGCAGGCGGCCCTCGGCATGCACCAGGCTGTCCTTTTCTTCGAGCTTGAGGGCATCGCGGGTAAAGACCCGTGCCCTGGCGGCATCGGCCACCACGATATAGGTCGTCATAGTCGCTCCTTGGAGGTGTGGGGCGAGAGGGGCTCTCCCGCTCACCCTCTCAGCATTGGCAAGCCCCATGCCAGCGTCAAACGGCGACACCCGGCGTCGGTCTCCGCGGACACTGCCGCGGGACCGCCGACTGGGGTAGGATGCCGGCTCACGGCCCACGCCGCCGATGCGACCGAGCGGCCCCAGGCCGAACCCCGGAGGACCCGAGATGCGCCACTTCCTGTTCCCGCGGCAGCCGCTGCCGCGCTCCACCCTGCTGTTCTGCCATGCCGTCATCCAGCTCGGCCTGCTGGCGGCCGGCGGCCTGTGGCTGGCCCCGCGCACGCCCTGGCTGGCCGACACCGGCTGGGCGGCGGCCTGGCCCGAGCTGGCGCTCGGCGGCGGCGTGATGCTGCTGGCGATGGTCGCCACCCGCCTGCTGGCCGAGCTGTGGCTGCTCCCCCACCACCTGGCGGCTCAGCGCCCCGGCTTCGCCCCCGGTGCCGTGGTCACCCGCTCGATCGAACGCCGCCCCGCGGTCCACGACCAGGAGCATGCCTGGACCGCCCCCGGCCGCGAGGTCGACGGCGAGGACGCGGTGCTGAGCCCGGCCCGCGTCGCCCGCCAGGCCCCGCGCCGTCACCACGACGAGCCGCGCCTGGACCTGGCCGGCGGGCACGCGGAACCGGCGCCCGCCAACGAGCCGCGGCTGTGACAACATTTCGCTCGCGAGGGGCTTGCAAACGTCACGAGCGAAGGCCAGGCAAGGCGAAATAGGCCGAAAAACGGACCGGGCTCGCGTGCGAGTTTACAAGCTGGTAAACGAGCATCTTGAGTGCTTACTTCAACGCCGCAATGGCCGAGCGCAGTAGCTGGTAAGCCCCTCGAGTAGTTTGTAAGCCCCTCGAAACGACGAACCCCGGCCTTGGCCGGGGTTCGTCGTGTCATCCAGGCGACGCCTGCGTCAATCGTCCAGCTCTCGGCGCATAAAGGGCGGCAGCGCCAGGGCGCCGCGGTGGGCCTCGGCGGTGTAGTAGTCGAGGGGCAGCTCGCTCGCCGCGGCATCCGCCTCGCGGAAGGCACCGACGTCGGCCGCCTTGCCGGCCAGGGTCACGCTCCACCAGCCGGAGGGATAGACCGGCTGCGGGAAGGGCAGCGTGGCCACGCTGTCGAAGCCGGCCTCGCGCATGTCCCTACGCAGTTCGCGAATGATGCTGCCGCTGTGGTAGAGCGGCGACTCGCTCTGCTGCACCAGCACGCCGCCGGGGCGCAGCACCCGGTGGCAGCGGCGCAGGAAGTCGGTCTTGAACAGCCCCTCGGCGGGCCCCACCGGGTCGGTGGAATCGATGATCAGCACGTCGACGCTGTCGTCGCCCGCCTCCTCGATCCACTGCACCCCATCGGCGAAGCGAAGCTCGGCGCGCGGATCGTCGTTGGAGGCGGTGAGCGCCGGGAAGAAGCGCTCGGCGGCCAGGGTCACCTCCTCGTCGATATCGATCTGGGTGACCTTCTCGACGCCGGGGTGGCGCAGCACCTCGCGCAGGGTGCCGCAATCGCCACCGCCGATGATCACCACTCGCTTCGGCGCAGTATGGGTGAACAGCGCCGGGTGGGCGATCATCTCGTGGTAGAGGAAGTTGTCGCGATCGCTGAGCATCACGCAGCCGTCGAGCACCAGCAGGTTGCCGTAGGTCTCGGTGGCATAGACCTCGAGGTGCTGATAGGGGCTCTGCACCTCGTGCAGCTTCTCCGAGACCTTCAGCGAGAAGGCGCTGCCGTGGCTGTCGAAGACTTCGGTGAACCAGCCAGAGTCGGCATCGGAGTCGAGGCCGGAATCGAGGCCAGCAGCGGGGCCGTTATCAAGAGAGGAGCTCATCGGGGACCCTCAGGGTGACGTGTGGAGAAGAGCGGGCCGCCAGGCAGGCGGCGGCCCGCAAGGTAGCCTAAGACGACTCGCGAAGGAAGCCCCGTCGCAGGGCGGACAGCGCCAGCACACCGCCGGCCGCCCCCAGGGCGTTGGCCAGCAGGTCGGCGGGGTCGCCGCCGAGGCGCCCGGGCACCGGCAGCTGGGCGAACTCGATCGCCGCGCCGAGTGCCACGGTGGCGACGAAGGCCAACGGCAGTCGCAGCCCCGCGAGCCCGGACAGGCCAGCCAGGACGGCATAGCCGAGGAAGTGGCTGGCCTTGTCCCAGGGCAACGCACGGGGCAGCGCCTCGCCGGGGATCAGGCTGCCCCAGGCGAGGACCAAGGCGGCGACCGCCGCCAGCGCGGCCCACAGGCGGCGCCGGTCGTGCCAGCGCCGGAGCCGTTGCCGTGGTCGGCCCCCGGGGTCAGTCATGGGCGATGCGCTGATGATAGGCCGGGCTCAACTCGTGCAGGGCCTCCATGAAGGCGCTGACCCGATCCGGGTCGGTGAACTGGCTGATGCCGTGGCCCAGGTTGAAGACGTGGCCCGGCCCTTCGCCATAGCTGTCGAGGATCCGCGCCACCTCGGCGCGGATCGCCGAGGGGCGAGCGAACAGCACGTTGGGATCCAGATTGCCCTGCAGGGCGACCCGATGGCCGACCCGGGCCCGGGCACCGGACAGTTCAGTGCTCCAGTCGAGGCCCAGGGCATCGGCGCCGGTCGCCGCCAGGTCCTCGAGCCATTGGCCGCCGTTCTTGGTGAACAGGATCACCGGCACCCGACGGCCCTCGTGTTCGCGGATCAACCCGGCGACGATCTGCTCCATGTAGCGCAGCGAGAACTCCAGGTAGGCCGGGGTGGACAGCGCCCCACCCCAGGTGTCGAAGATCTGCACGGCCTGGGCGCCGGCACGGATCTGGGCGTTGAGGTAGTCGGTCACCGCCTGGGCCAGGGTCTCGAGCAGCCGATGCATGGTATCCGGGGTGTCGTAGAGCATCGCCTTGACGTGGCGGAAGTCCTTGCTCGAGGCGCCCTCCACCATGTAAGTGGCGAGCGTCCAGGGGCTGCCGGAGAAGCCGATCAGCGGCACCCGGCCGTTGAGCTCGCCGCGGATGGTCGAGACGGCGTTCATCACGTAGTCGAGGTCGCGCTCGGCGTCGGGCACGCGGAGCGCCTCCACGGCCTCGGCGCTGCGTACCGGCTTGCGAAACTTGGGCCCCTCGCCGGTCTCGAAGTACAGCCCCAGGCCCATGGCGTCGGGGATGGTGAGGATGTCCGAGAACAGGATGGCGGCGTCCAGCGGGTAGCGCTCCAGCGGCTGCAGGGTGACCTCGCAGGCGCGATCCCGATCGCGACACAGGTCCATGAAGCTGCCGGCCTGGCCGCGCACCTCGCGGTATTCCGGCAGGTAGCGGCCGGCCTGGCGCATCATCCACACCGGCGTGCGGTCCACGGGCTGCCGCCCCAGGGCGCGCAGAAGGCGATCGTTCTTGAGTTCCATGCGCTCACTCATCCACGGGAAATGTGGGCCACAGTGTACCCCATCGCCGGGTCACGGGCTGCTCGTGAGCCCGTCGTCGTCCTGATAGAATGCGGGCATATCCATCGGCCACGCCATGGTCATGCATCGAGGTACATCGTGACGATCCGCTATATCGCCGCCTCCCGGCTGCCCACCCCCTGGGCCACCTTCACCATGCACGGCTTCGAGGACGAGGCCACCGGCAAGGACCACATCGCCCTGAGTCTGGGCGAGATCGGCGACGGCGCGCCGGTACTCGGCCGCGTGCACTCCGAGTGCCTGACCGGCGACGCCCTGTTCTCCATGCGCTGCGACTGCGGCTACCAGCTCCAGGAAGCACTCAAGCGCATCGCCGAGGAGGGCCGCGGGGTGCTGCTCTACCTGCGCCAGGAGGGCCGGGGCATCGGCCTGCTCAACAAGATCCGCGCCTACCACCTGCAGGACCAGGGCGCCGACACCGTGGAGGCCAACGAGCAGCTCGGCTTCGCCGCCGACCTGCGCCGCTACGACCTCTGCCTGCCGATGCTGGAGCACCTGGGCATCGGCGCGCTCCGACTGATGACCAACAACCCGCGCAAGGTCGATGCGCTGACCCGGGCCGGCGTCGAGATCAGCGAGCGGGTGGGCCTGACAACCGGGCTGAACCCCCATAACGAGCACTATCTCTCCACCAAGGCCGGCAAGCTCGGCCACATGATGGCGCTGGGCGACTTCACCCAGGCCGGCGACGTGGATATCGAGCGCAAGCCGTAATTTCCCGGGGTCCTGGGCCGGGAACCTCCGCTTCGATGCCGGCGTCGAAGGACAAAGGAGGAACTCGGCATGTCTCGGCCCTCCGCCCCTCGTGGCGACCCGGACTACTCGCTCCTCGAGGAGCTGCTGCACAGCGTCAGCCATGGCGTGGGAGCCTTGTTGAGCGTCGCCGGCATGGTGGCCCTGATCGCCATCAGCAGCCGCGACCTGTCGGTCAGCCCCCACAAGGTCGCCGCCGTTTCCCTCTACGGCGCCACTCTGGTGCTGCTCTACACCGCCTCCACCCTCTACCACGGCACGCGACACCCCCGCCTCAAGCGCGCCTTCCGGCTCCTCGACCACTGCGCGATCTACGCCTTGATCGCCGGTACCTACACGCCCTTCCTGATGGTCAACCTGCAGGGTTCCCTCGGCGAGCCGCTACTGGCGGTGATCTGGGCCCTGGCCGTGGGCGGGATCACCCTCAAGCTGTGGCGCCCCTGGACACTGGGCGGCCTGCACATGGCCATCTACCTGCTGATGGGCTGGCTGATCCTGGTCGCCGCCGGTGAGCTCGACGGCGCCCTGTCGCTGAACGGGATCGCCCTGCTGGTCGCCGGCGGCCTGACCTACTCCCTGGGCCTGGTGTTCTTCCTCGCCCACGCCATGCCCTTCAATCACGCCGCCTGGCACCTGTGCGTGATGGGCGGCAGCGCCTGCCACTACGCCGCCGTGGTCACCGAGGTACTGCCCTACCCGGGCTGAGACGCTGGCCCGACCGGGACATAGCCAGGCGTTATCGGCGCCATAGCACTGCTCGCCTTGGCTAATTGTTAGCTAGCTATTATTATAGGCGCTATCAAACACGCCAGACCAAGGAGCCTCAGATGAAACTCAAGCTGATCACCGCCAGCCTGCTGCTCGCCGCCCTGCCCCTGGCCGCCCAGGCCGACCCGGCCACGGAGCGCGCCCTCGAGCTCAACCAGGCGCCGCTGTCCTCCGCCTCTGCACCCGCAGGCACCGCAGACGACAACGCCTCCCTCGAGTCACGGACGGACTGGGGCGGCAGCGAGGCCATGGCCCAGGCGCGGCTGCGCCTGAATGCCCACTCCCGGGCGACACGGATCGCCGCCAGCGACGACGCCATCGAGCTGGCCCGCCAGGCCACCACCGGCTGAGGCCGACGGCCCGTCCCCCAACGCAAGGCGCCCCCGGCATGGCCGGGGGCGCCTCTGGTTCTGGCGGGGCGCTCAGGACTGCCGCAGCGCCGACCGCTCGGCCGGCGCGCCCCACCAGCGGCGCAGTATCAGGGCCGTGGCCACCAGCACGACGGCGCCGGAAGCGCCGCCGATCAGGGCGCTGCCGGACAGGCCGGCGACGAAGAACGCCAGGATGCCGGCCAGGCCCGCGGTGACCGCATAGGGCAGCTGGGTGCGCACGTGATCGATGTGGTCGCAGGACGAGCCCGCCGAGGACAGGATGGTGGTGTCCGAGATCGGCGAGCAGTGGTCGCCGAAGATGCCGCCGCTGAGCACCGCCGCGATGGCCAGCGCCAGCGGCAGGTCCATGGCCACCGCCACCGGCATGGCGATGGGGATCAGGATGGCGAAGGTGCCATAGGAGGTGCCGGTGGTGAAGGCCACCAGGGCGCCGATCAGGAACAGCAGTACCGGCACCAGGCTGGGCGCGAGGCTGGCCTCGGCCAGGGTCACCAGATAGTCGGCGGTGCCGAGCTCGGTGGTCACGCTGCCGATCGACCAGGCCAGGGTGAGGATGATGTAGACCAGGGTCATGCTCTTGATGCCGTCGACCACGATCTCCATGGCCTCGCGGAAGTCGAACAGCTTCTGCGCCATGCCCATGGCGAGCCCCACGGCCACCGCCACGAAGGTGGCGATCAGGATCGACTGGCCGCCGTCGGCCTCGCCCACCGCGGTGACCAGGTCGTTCTCGGGGAAGTTGCCGGTCCACAGGAACAGCGGCGGGATCATGCCCACCAGCACGCCGATCGGCACCAGCATGTTGCGCTTGCGGGCCTGGTGCTCCGGCACCGTGGCCATCTCCTCGACCTCGTGGCCGGAGGGCGGGTTGGCGCCCTCGGCCATCACCTCGCCGGTGGTCCGGGCCCGCGCCTCGGCCCGGGCCATGGGGCCGAAATCCCCCTGGGTAACGACCAGGAAGACGATCAGCCCCAGCGCCAGCCAGGCGTAGAAGTTGAGCGGAATCGACGACAGGTAGATCAGGTACTCGGAGCCGTCGATGTCCATGGTCGCAAGCTGGGTGCCGATCAGGCCCATCACGAACACCACCCAGGTGGAGACCGGGCCCAGCAGGCACATCGGCGCCGAGGTGGAATCGACGATGTAGGCCAGCTTCTCCCGGGAGACACGCATACGATCGGTGATCGGGCGCATCACGCTGCCCACGGTCAGGGCATTGAAGTAGTCCTCGAAGAAGATCAGCACCCCGAGCCCCAGGGTCGCGCCCTGGGCGCCGCGCCGGGAGGCCACCCGGGCGGAGATCGAGCGGGCGATGGCCTGGGCGCCGCCGGTGCGCTGCAGCACGCCGATCAGCACGCCGAACAGGCCGCAGTAGATCAGCACCGTGACGCTCCACTCGTCGCCGACGCTGGGGATGATGAAGTCGCCGAAGCTCGCATAGAGGCCGGCCGCGGGGTTGCCCCCGGCCAGCATGGTGGCGCCCAGCCAGACGCCGCAGAACAGCGCCGGAATGACGTTGCGCGTCGCCAGCGCCAGCACGATGGCCAGCACGGGCGGCAGCAGGGAAAAGGCTCCGAATGACATCAGGGGAATCTCCAGATAATTCTTGTCGGTCACCGCCGGCGCACCGGGGGCTCCGCATCGCCGTTACCCGGCGCCTCGCAAGCGGCCACGGCGGAGAGCAGCCGGGCATCCTAGGCGCCCCGGGACGCTCCGGCAAGGGCGATGTCACATCCCCACAAGCCGCGGCCGGAATGCCGCAAGCGCCGCGTGGCGGCGCCTGAAGGAAAATCTCTGGAAATTCAGAAAGTAAGGGAGTCGCCTCGGCGACCACTCGGCATCAGGCCGCGGCGGCGCGGGCCTTGCGGATGCGCTCGTAGGCGTTGCCGATCTCGCTGGTGCGCTCCTTGGCGACCTCGCGCATGCTCTCCGGCATGCCCTTGGCGGCGAGCTTGTCGGGGTGGTTCTCGCTCATCAGCCGCCGATAGGCCTTCTTGATCTCGGCGTCGCTGGCCTCGGGCTCGACGCCCAGCACCTGGTAGGCGTCCTCCAGGGTGGGCCCCTCCGTGCCCGCCGCCTCGGGGCCGCCGCGCAGCATCGCCTCGATCTGGGCGATCTCGGCCTCGGAACAGCCCAGCCCGCGCATGACCCGCATCAGCATCTCCTGCTCGGCGGGATGCAGCTGGCCATCGGCGGCGATCGCCGCCAGCTGAACCTGCAGGAACACCTGGCGCAGGGCCGGCTGGGCACCGACGATCTGACGTACCTTGACCAGCTCGGCGTCCAGGTCGAAGTCCGGGCTCTTGCCACGGGTGAAGTCGGCCCGCGCCTTGGCGCGCTGGGCCTCGCCGAGGCGCAGCCGGTCCCACAGCTTGCGCGAGGCCTCCAGCTCATCCTCGGAGACCCGGCCATCGGCCTTGCACAGGCAGCCCATGACCGCGAAGGTCGACTCGAGGAACTGCGCCTGGATCCCGGCCAGCCGGCCCAGCATGCTCTTGCGCAGGCGCCGCACCAGCCAGTAGCCGAGGCCGCCGCCGATCAGCAGCCCCAGGGGGCCACCGATCCACAGCCCCAGCAGGGCACCGATCAACACGGCCATCATCATGGCGTCTCTCCCTGTTGCGTGGCGGGGTCATCGCCCAGCCGGCGACGGATGGCGGCCTCGATGCCCTCGGCGTCGAGGCCGCACTCGGTCAACAGCTCCGCCGGCTTGCCGTGCTCGACGAAGACATCGGGCAGGCCGAGCTGCAGCAACGCGGCGGCACGGCCCTCGGCGGCCAGCAGCTCGCCCACGGCGCTGCCGGCGCCGCCGGCCACCACGTTCTCCTCCAGGGTCACCAGCAGGTCGTGGTCGGCGGCCGCGGCCAGCACCGCCTCGCGGTCCAGCGGCTTGACCGAGCGCATGTTCAGGTGGGTGGCGTCGAGTCGCTCGGCCACCTCGGCGGCCGGGCCATTGAGGCTGCCGAAGGCCAGCAGGGCGACCCTCGAGCCCTCGCCGCCGGCCCGGCGGCGCAGCTGCGCCTCGCCGATGACCAGCGGCTCCAGGTGCCCGGGCATCTCGGCGCCCGGCCCGGTGCCGCGCGGATAGCGCACCGCGGCGGGCCCGGGATGATGATAGGCGGCGCTGAGCATGGCCCGGCACTCGGCCTCGTCGGCCGGCGCCAGCACCACCATGCCCGGCACGCAGCGCAGGTAGGAGAGGTCCAGGGCGCCGTGGTGGGTGGGGCCGTCCTCGCCGACCAGGCCGGCCCGGTCGATGGCGAAGGTCACGTCCAGCGCCTGCACCGCCACGTCGTGGATCAGCTGGTCGTAGCCACGCTGCAGGAAGGTGGAGTAGATCGCCACCACCGGCTTCATGGCCTCGCAGGCCAGGCCGGCGGCCAGGGTCACGGCGTGCTGCTCGGCGATCGCCACGTCGTAGTAGCGCTCGGGATATTCCTGGGAGAAGCGGATCAGGTCCGAGCCCTCGCGCATCGCCGGGGTGATGCCGATCAACCGCTCGTCCACCGCCGCCATGTCGCACAGCCAGTCGCCGAAGACGTTGCAATACTTGCGTTTCTTCGGGGCGGGAGCCGGGTTGGCGGGCTTGAGCGGCGGCGGGGTATCGCCGTTCTTTTCCGGCTCGTTCTTTTCCAGCTTGGTGATCGCATGGTAGCCGATGGGATCGGCCTCGGCGGGCAGGAAGCCGCGCCCCTTGCGGGTCTTCACGTGGAGGAACTGCGGCCCCTCCAGGTCGCGCATGTTGCGCAGCGTCTGGGTCAGGGTCGCCAGGTCGTGGCCGTCGATGGGGCCGATGTAGTTGAAGCCCATCTCCTCGAACAGCGTGGCCGGGCTGACCATGCCCTTCATGTGCTCCTCGGTGCGCCGCGCCAGCTCCAGCGCCCCCGGCAGGTGCGAGAGCACCTTCTTGCCGCCCTCGCGCATGCTGGTGTAGGGCTTGCTGGCCAGGATCCGCGCCAGGTAGCTGGCGATGCCGCCGACGTTCTCGGAGATCGACATCTCGTTGTCGTTGAGCACCACCAGCAGGTTGGCGTCCACGTGGCCGGCGTGGGCCAGGGCCTCGAAGGCCATGCCCGCGGTCAGCGCGCCGTCGCCGATCACCGCGCAGGCGCGGCGCTGCTCGCCGCGGGTGCGGGCGGCCAGCGCCATGCCCAGGGCCGCGGAGATCGAGGTGCTGGAGTGGCCGACGCCGAAGGTGTCGTACTGCGACTCGGCGCGCCGCGGGA
The DNA here is from genome assembly GCF_056159885.1 of Halomonas sp. ABH4_019. Classification (NCBI taxonomy): domain Bacteria; kingdom Pseudomonadati; phylum Pseudomonadota; class Gammaproteobacteria; order Oceanospirillales; family Halomonadaceae; genus Halomonas; species Halomonas sp. ABH4_019. Next base: position 9,222 of record NZ_JBSWWC010000005.1, on the reverse strand, counting down.
AGGCCGCCAGGCCGCCGTACTGGCGGATGCCGGTCATCGCCTCGCGGCGCCCGGTGAGGATCTTGTGGGGGTAGGCCTGGTGGCCGACGTCCCACACCAGGCGGTCGTGGGGCGTCTCCAGGGCATGGTGCAACGCCACGGTGAGTTCCACGACGCCGAGGCCGGCACCGAAATGGCCACCCGAGACGCCCACGCTGTAGAGCAGGTGGGCGCGCAGCTCGTCGGCCAGTTGGGCGAGCTGGGCATCGTCCATGGCCCGCAGGGCGGCCGGCGTCTCCAGGGTGTCGAGCAGCGGCGTCGCCGGACGCTCGACCGGAATGTCATCGAACAGCTTCATGAAGGCTCTATCTGTCAGGGAAGCCGGCAGGGCCTCCTCAGTGGTCACGCTCGATCATGTATCGGGCCAGTGCGGCCAGGGGCGAGGCGGCCTCGCCCAGCGGCGCCAGCGCCGTCACGCCCTCGTCGACCAGCTCGGCGGCCCGGGCCCGCGCGCCCTCCAGCCCCAGCAGGCTGGGATAGGTGGGCTTGTCGCGGGCCGCATCGGCTCCCGAGGCCTTGCCCAGGGTGGCGGTATCGCCGGTCACGTCGAGGACGTCGTCGTGGACCTGGAAGGCCAGGCCGATGGCCTCGGCATAGCGCTCAAGGGCCGCCAGCCGCGGGTCGTCCTCGGCCACCGCGACCAGCCCGCCGAGGCGCACCGCGGCGCGGATCAGCGCGCCGGTCTTGTGGCGATGCATGGTGGCCAGCGCCGTCACGTCAGGGTGGCCGCCCACCGCGGCCAGGTCCAGCGCTTGTCCCGCCACCATGCCGTCGCGCCCGGCGGCGCGGGCCAGGGAGGCGATCATCGCCGGCAGCCGCGGATGGGCGGTCTCGGCCAGCACCTCGAAGGCCAGGGCCTGGAGGGCGTCGCCGGCCAGTATCGCCGTGGCCTCGTCATAGGCCCGGTGCACCGTGGGCTGGCCGCGGCGCAGGTCGTCGTCGTCCATGGCCGGCAGGTCGTCGTGGACCAGCGAGTAGGCATGGATCAGTTCCAGGGCCGCTGCCGGGGCGTCCAGGGCCGCCTCGTCGGCGCCCAGGGCGCGGCCGGCGGCATACACCAGCACCGGCCGCAGCCGCTTGCCGCCCACCAGCACGCCGTGGCGCATCGCCGCCTCGAGGCGCGGCGCCGGCGCCGGGCGCTCGGCGAAGAGCCGCTCCAGGCGGGCATCGGCCCGCGCCCGATCGGCGGCCAGTCGCGCCGCCAGGCTGTCAGCGTTCACCATCGTCCTCCGCGGGCGGAGCGAAGGGCCGCAGGTCCATGCCGCCGTCTTCGCCTTCGGTCAGGGTGCGCACCTTGAGTTCGGCCGCGTCGAGGCGGCACTGGGCGTCGCGGGTCAGGCGCACGCCCTGTTCGAAGGCCTCGAGCGAGCCCTCCAAGGTCAATTCGCCGGATTCCAGCCGCTCCACCAGCGCCTCCAGGCGCTCGACGGTCGCGGCGAAGTCCGCCGGCTCGGCCTCGTCCCGGGGCCCGGTATCCGCTTCCCCGGGGGGGCGGCGATGCTGTTCCGCCATGGCTTTCCTCGTCGGTCGCTCCCACCATGAGGGCGACAGTATACACGCTCCCCCCGGGGGGTCGTCTGCCCCGCCCGGATGGCCGGCAGCGCCGGCGTCATCATGCAGGCGCCTCATGTCGGCAGCGCAGCATTTTCATCTCGCCGCGGCAGCGCTGTGGTAGCATATGGGGCCTCATTTCGAGCCGGCACCGGCCAAGGCCTCCGCGACCTGGCGGGTTCCATCGCTCCCCCACCTGAACCGCAAGCGGCGCACACCTAAGAAGGGGTTGATTCGACCATGGCCAAGACGTCCCTGGACAAGAGCAAGATCAAGATCCTGCTGCTCGAGGGCATCCACCAGAGCGCGGTGGATAACTTACTCAACGCCGGGTACACCAACATCGAGCACCTGCCGACCTCGATGGACGAGGAAACGCTGATCGAGAAGATTCGCGACGTCCACTTCATCGGCATCCGTTCCCGGACCCAGCTCAACGAGCGCGTCTTCGACGCCGCCGAGAAGCTGGTGGCCGTGGGCTGCTTCTGCATCGGCACCAACCAGGTCGACCTGGACGCGGCGCTGGCGCGCGGCATCCCGGTGTTCAACGCGCCCTACTCCAACACCCGCTCGGTGGCCGAGCTGGTGCTGGCCGAATCGATCATGCTGCTGCGCGGCATCCCCGAGAAGAGCACTCGTGCCCACCAGGGCGGCTGGCTGAAGTCGGCCAAGAACTCCCACGAGGCCCGTGGCAAGACCCTGGGCATCGTCGGCTACGGCAGCATCGGCGCCCAGCTCTCGGTGCTCGCCGAGTCGCTCGGCTTCGACGTCATCTACTACGACGTGGTCACCAAGCTGGGCATGGGCAACGCCCGCCAGGTGGGCAGCCTCGAGGAGCTGCTGGCCCGCGCCGACATCGTCAGCCTGCACGTGCCGGACCTGCCCTCCACTCGCTGGATGATCGGCGAGGAGCAGATCGCGCTGATGAAGCCGGGCAGCATCCTGATCAACGCCTCCCGCGGCAGCGTGGTGGTCATCGAGGCGCTGGCCGAGGCCCTCGAGGCCGGCCGCCTCAACGGCGCCGCGGTGGACGTCTTCCCGGTGGAGCCCAAGGGCAACAACGAGGAGTTCGTCAGCCCGCTGCGCGGCCTGGCCAACGTCATCCTCACCCCGCACATCGGCGGCTCCACCCTCGAGGCCCAGGAGAACATCGGCATCGAGGTCTCCGAGAAGCTGGTCACCTACTCCGACAACGGCACCACCATCACCTCGGTCAACTTCCCCGAGGTGGCGCTGCCGGCCCACCCGGGCAAGCATCGCCTGCTGCATATCCACGACAACGTGCCGGGCGTGATGTCCGAGATCAACAAGGTGCTGTCCGAGAACGACATCAACATCCTCGGCCAGTACCTGCAGACCAACGAACGCATCGGCTACGTGGTCATCGACGTCGACAAGGACTATGGCCCCCAGGCCCTGGAGGCACTGAGCCGGGTCGCCCACACCAAGCGGGTGCGGGTGCTCTACTCCGAGTCCAGCTACGAGGGCTGAGGCCCGACGCCCCGTCCGACCGCGCCTCGGCTTTCATACCGGGGCGCCGGTCGTGATCACCGCCCCTGTGCACCGGCATCCGGGATGTCGCCATCCCCGGCGCTGGTGCAGAATATACGCTCATGTGGCCGTCCGCCCACGGATGGCGCCAGACTCTCGCCCGGTCCGTCCTTTGCGAGGACGACAACCAGGAGATATCGATGACCCCCTCCCCGACGCCACCGATCGTCGTCGCGGCGCTCTACAAGTTCGTCACCCTGGACGACTTCGAGGCCCTGCGCGAACCACTGCGCCAGACCATGCTCGACCACCAGGTCAAGGGCACCCTGCTGCTCGCCCGCGAGGGCCTCAACGGCACCGTGGCCGGCCCCCGTGCCGGTATCGACGCGCTGCTGGCCTGGCTTGCCGAGGATCCGCGGCTGGCCGATATCGACCACAAGGAATCCTACTGCGACGCGCCGCCCTTCTACCGCACCAAGGTCAAGCTGAAGCGTGAGATCGTCACCCTGGGCGTCGAGGGCATCGACCCCAACGACCGGGTCGGCACCTACGTGGAGCCTCGGGACTGGAACACGCTGATCGCCGACCCCGAGGTACTGGTGATCGACACCCGCAACGACTACGAGGTGGCCATCGGCTCCTTCGAGGGCGCCATCGATCCCGAGACCAAGTCGTTCCGCGAGTTTCCCGACCATGTGCGCCGGCACTACGACCCGACCCGGCACAAGAAGGTGGCGATGTTCTGCACCGGCGGCATCCGCTGCGAGAAGGCCTCGAGCTTCATGCTCGGCGAGGGCTTCGAGGAGGTCTACCACCTCAAGGGCGGCGTGCTCAATTACCTGGAGCAGGTCCCCGAGGAGGAGTCGTTGTGGCGGGGCCAGTGCTTCGTTTTCGACAACCGGGTCACGGTACGCCACGACCTCAGCGAGGGCGAGTACGACCAGTGCCACGCCTGCCGAATGCCGATCTCCGCCGACGACCAGCGCTCCGAGCGTTACGAGCCCGGCGTCAGTTGCCCCCACTGCTGGGACTCGCTCCCGGAGAAGACCCGGGCCGCGGCCCGCGAGCGCCAGCACCAGATCGCCCTGGCCAGGGAGCGCGGCGAGCCCCACCCCATCGGCCGTGATCCGCGCACGATGAAGGGCGCCTCCGAACGCCGGGAAGGCACCGAATAAGGCCTGTGCGGGCGAATCGCCAGGTGGCACGGCGCTCGAAGCCGTCGCGACTCCCCACGTCCTGACCGCGGCGCCCGTGCGCCTCGTGCACTCCGCTCGCCATCGCGGCGCTCCCGTGCGCCGCGATGGCCGCCGCCTGGCGGCTCCTGCCCCCTACTCGCCACCCCATCGCCATGAGAAGCTCGGGCCTCGCGCCGGGAGCCTGGAACGCCCCTCTTGACAGTCGCGCAAAACCCTCGCACTTTGTACACAATCCTTGATTCATCCACGACACAGCGTCGTACACAACACTACAAAGGCACCTGAACCAAGGCTCCGGTCCTGGCCAGACTTGGGTAACCCTTTGTCCACCATGCCGCCCACGGCGGCCTTTCGGGAGGACAATCATGACCGAGAACGCACAGACCCTGTGGATCCGCCACCCCCGCGCCTGCAGCGACCCCGGCGCCGCCGGTGGCGTGGTGGTGCGCGGCGAGCGCATCGTCGAGGCGGTGCCGGCGGGCGCCGCGCCCGACACCCCGGTCGACGCGACCTTCGACGCCTCGGATCACGTGCTGCTGCCGGGCCTGGTCAATACCCATCACCACTTCTACCAGACCCTGACGCGTGCCTATTCACCGGCGCTGAACAAGGAACTCTTTCCCTGGCTGACCACCCTCTACGACGTCTGGGCCCACCTCGACGAGTCGCAGCTGGCGGTGGCCAGCGAGCTGGCCATGGTCGAGCTGTTGATGAGCGGCTGCACCACCGTGGCCGACCATCACTACGTGTTCTCCGGAGCGCTCGCCCAGGCCATCGATGTCCAGGTGGAAACCGCCCAGCGCCTCGGCGTGCGCGCCGCCCTGACCCGCGGCTCGATGAGCGTGGGCCGCGATAGCGGCGGCCTGCCGCCGCAGTCGGTGGTGCAGGACGAGGCCACCATCCTCGACGAGAGCGCGCGGCTGATCGATGCCTATCACCAGCGCGGCGCCGGCGCCATGACCACCATCGCCCTGGCGCCCTGCTCGCCGTTCTCGGTGAGCCGCGAGCTGATGCAGGACAGCGCGCGGCTGGCCGAGGCCAAGGACGTGCGCCTGCATACCCACCTGGCCGAGACCGAGGACGAGACCGCCTACTGCGAGCGGCTGTTCGGCATGCGCCCGCTGGACTACCTGGAGGCCACCGGCTGGCTGTCCGCTCGCACCTGGCTGGCCCACGGCATCCACTTCAATGACGAGGAGGTCGCCCGGCTCGGCGCCGCGGGCACCGGCATCGCCCACTGCCCATCGTCGAACATGGTGCTGGGCTCGGGGCTGTGCCGCACCCTGGAGCTGGAAGCCGCCGGCTGCCCGGTGGGCCTGGCGGTGGACGGCTCCGCCTCCAACGACCATTCCAACCTCGCCGAGGAGATGCGCCAGGCGCTGCTGCTGGGGCGGCTGCGCTATGCCCCGAGCCGGATCACCCACGACGACGTCATCCGCTGGGCGACCCACGGCTCGGCCGGCTGCCTGGGCCGCGACGACATCGGCGGCCTGGCCCCTGGCCAGCAGGCCGACCTGGCGCTGTTCCGCCTCGACGAGCCGCGCTTTTCCGGCGCGGAGAACCCCATCGCCGCCCTGCTGCTGTGTGGCGCCCACCGGGCCGACCGGGTGATGGTCGCCGGGCAGTGGCGGGTGACCGAGGGCCGGCCGGTCGGCGTCGATCTCGACGCCCTGCTGGCCCGCCATGATCAGGCCGCCCGGGCGCTGCGCAGCGCCGTCTGAGGGGCAATACACGGGTTTCCAACAACGACAACAGGAGAGACCACCCATGTCGACACCCGACACCGCCACCGGGGCCAACCCGCCGAAGGTGCGCAGTACCCACGACGTCAACGCCATGCCGCCCCTGGGGCGGGCGATTCCGTTGGGGCTTCAGCACGTGCTGGCGATGTTCGTCGGCAACGTGACCGTGCCGATCATCATCGCCGGCGCCGCCGACCTCCCGGAGGACCAGACCGCCTTCATGATCCAGGCGGCGATGTTCGTGGCCGGCATCGCCACCCTGGTGCAGTCGCTGGGCCTCGGCCCGATCGGCGCCCGGCTGCCGATCGTCATGGGCACCAGCTTCGGCTTCGTGCCGGTGCTGATCCCCATCGCCGTGGGCATGGGGCTGCCGGCGGCGCTCGGCGCGGCCCTGTGCGGCGGCGTCGCCATGGCTTTGGTGGGGCTCTTCCTGCCCTGGTTCCGCTTCCTGTTCCCGCCGGTGGTCACCGGCAGCTTCGTGATCATGCTCGGTACCCTGCTGATGCCGGTGGGCTTCGCCTACGCCGGCGGCGGCTTCGGCGCCGAGGATTTCGGCGCGCTGCACAACATCCTGCTGGCCGCCCTGGTGCTGCTGGTCACCCTGGGCCTGCACCAGTTCGGCCGCGGCATCTGGTCCGAGGCCGCCCCGCTGGTCGGGCTGGTCGTCGGCTACTTCACCGCCATGGCCTTCGGCCTGGTGGATTTCGGCCAGATCGTCTCCGCCGACTGGGTCTCGCTGCCCATGCCGCTGACCATCGGCCTGGAGTTCCACCTGGCCGCCATCATCCCGGTGGTGCTGCTGGCCGTGGTGACCTGCGCCGAGTCGATCGGCGACATCGTCGGCACCACCGCCGGCGGCATGGACCGCGAACCCACCCACAAGGAACTCTCCGGCGGGGTGATGGCCGACGGCCTGGCCAGCGTGTTCGCCGCCATCTTCAACGCCTTCCCGCAGATCAGCTTCAGCCAGAACGTCGGCATGGTCGCGCTCACCGGCGTGGTCAGCCGCTTCGTGGTGGCCATCGGCGGCGGTTTCCTGCTGCTGGCCGGCCTGCTGCCCAAGCTGGGCGGGCTGATCTCGAGCATCCCCAATGCCGTGCTGGGCGGCGCCGTGCTGATCATGTTCGGCATGATCGCCAGCGCCGGCATCAAGATGCTCTCCCATATCGACTTCAACAAGCGCAACATGGTGATCATCGGCGTGTCGCTGTCGGCGGCCATCGGCCTGCCCGCCCAGGAGGGCCTCTACGCCGGCCTCGCCGAGAACGTCAGGGCGATCATCGAGTCCGGCCTGATCCCCGGCGCGCTGTGCGCGATCATCCTCAACCTGGTGCTGCCCAAGCGCGATCGCGCCTTCCGCGACGACGTCTGACCCTCCCACGGCCGCCCCGCCCGGGGCGGCCCCTGGCCTTTCTCTCCCCGCGAATACCGCCACGCCGACGCCCGACCCTCCCACGCCGGCCTACCGGCCATCCCCTCGCACCCCGACCCGATACCGGCCGCGCTTCGACCAAGGATGGAAACCATTTCCGCAGGCGAGACAGGCCGTGCCCGAGAGGGTATGCTGGGCATTCCAGAGCAGCCGCAGCAGGAGACCAGGCAGTGAGTGAAGGCAAGCGCAGAACGGCGGGACGACCGGCATCGGGCAAGACCAGCGGCGGCCACAGCCAGTCTCTGGTGCGCGGGCTCAACCTGCTGGAGCGGCTGGCGGGCAGCCCCGGTGGCCTGGCGCTGTCGGAGATCGCCGAACAGGCGGACCTCGCCCCCTCGACGACCCACCGGCTGCTCCAGGCCCTGCAGAGCCAGGGCTACGTCACCCAGGACAACGAGCTCGGGATGTGGAAGATCGACGTCAAGACCTTCCGCATCGGCAACAGCTTCCTCGAGGCCCGCGACTTCGTGGCCACCAGCCGCCCCTTCCTGCGCCGACTGACCGCCCAGACCGGCGAGACCGCCAACCTCGGCGTGCGCGACGGCAGCACCGCGGTGTTCCTGGCCCAGAGCGAATCGCCACAGATGATGCGCATGATCACTCGTCTGGGCTCTCGGGCGCCGCTGCATGCCTCCGGCGTCGGCAAGGCGCTGATGGCCTGGCTGCCCGACGACGAACTCGAGCGGGTGCTCGACGAGCGCGGCCTGGCGCGAGTGACCACCAACACCATCCACGATCCCATCGCGCTGCGCGAGAGCCTGGCCGAGATCCGTCGCCAGGGCTACGCCTGCGATCGCGAGGAGCATGCCATCGGCCTGCACTGCGTGGCCGCCTGCATCCACGACGAGCAGGGCATTCCGCTGGCCGCCATCTCGGTGTCCGGCCCCATGGCGCGGATTCCCGAGGAGCGCCTCACCGAGCTCGGCGAGCAGGTCCGCGACGCCGCCGAGGAGATCACCGCCCGGCTGGGCGGCCGGATCCCCGCCCACGACGAGGCCCTGGCCTGACCCGGGCCCGGCACTTCCGCCGGGCCCCTCTCTTCACGCCCCTCTCCTCACGCCTCTCTTCTCACTCCCCTTCCAGCCGCCCCAACTGCCCCTCCAGCTTGCTCATCAGCTCGAGCAGCTGGCGATACTCCTCCACCGACAGCGGCGCGACCAGTTCCGCCTCCCAGTCCCGCGCCTCGGGAATCAGCTCTTCCAGCAGCGCCAGTCCCGCCTCGGTGAGCCGCAGTTCATGGCGACGCTGGTCTTCCGGCGACGGCCGCCGCCGGACCAGCCCTCGCTCCTCCAGCGCCTGCACCGCCCGTGAGACCCGCGCCTTGTCCATGCGGGTGGCCTCGCGAATCTGCTTGGCGGTCAACTGCTCGCGGTGATGCAGCCAGGCCAGCACCCGCCACTGGGCCACGGTCAGGTCGTGGCGCGTCTCGTAGAGGCGCGCCAGGGCCTGGCTGATGCGATCGGCCAGGCTGTTGAGGCGATAGGGCAGGAAGCGGTCGAGATCGAAGCGCGTCGCGCTGGCATCGTCGGGGCTCATGGGCATCGCTCTGTGGGTCCGGTCATGAAGGGCCGGAAAATGGTTGCACATGAAACCATCAGGGTCTAGCCTGGCTATAGTTTCACTTGAAACCATTTCGCCCACGAGGTCGTCCAGAATGACAACATCGCTCGACTATCAGCCGGGCTTCCGGAACCATGTCGCCACCGAGGCCATGCCGGGCGCGCTGCCCGAGGGCCAGAACTCGCCCCAGCGCTGCCCCTACGGCCTCTAC
>NZ_JBSWWC010000004.1:0-481059 GCF_056159885.1 Halomonas sp. ABH4_019 | reverse complement strand
GCCCGAAGCCCGAAGCCCGAAGCCCGAAGCCCGAAGCCCGAAGCCCGAAGCCCGAAGCCCGGGACCCACAACCAGGATGAGGACCATGCTGACACTGACCGAACGCCTGGGGCCGATCGAGGCGAGCGCCGCCCTCGACACCCTGACCCTCGACTACGAGACCCGTACCCGCGGGCGCTTCAAGGCCACCACCGACGGTGGCCGCGAGGTCGGGGTCTTCCTCGACCGCGGCCCCGTGCTGCGACACGACGACGGCCTGACCGGCGAGGACGGCCGGACGATCCGCATTCAGGCCGCCGTGGAGCCGGTGGTCACCGCGCGGATCGAGGCGGGCCTGCCGCTGGCGCGGCTGAGCTATCACCTGGGCAACCGCCACGTGCAGCTGGCGATCGGGGCCGATGCGGATTCTACCGGTCAGGGCTGGGTGCGTTTCCCGCCGGATCACGTGCTGGAAGAACTGGCCGAGCGCCTGGGTGCGTGCCTCGAGCACCACGAAGCCTCCTTCGATCCCGAGCCCGGCGCCTATGCGCGGGCCGGGGAGGGCGGCCATCACCACCATCATCACGGGCATCATCACGGTCATGATCATGCCCACTGAGTCGACCGACGATCTGGCGCTGCTGGGTTTGATGCAGCTGGTCAGCCCGGCGCTGCCGATCGGTGCCTTCGCCTGGTCCCAGGGCCTGGAAAGCGCCTTCGAGCTCGACTGGGTGCGCGGCGAGGACGATCTCGGCGAGTGGCTGGAAGGCGTGCTCGACGACGGCCTCTCGCGCTGCGAGCTGCCGGTGCTGGCGCGCTTCATGGCGGCCTGGGCCGAGGACGACGTCGAGGCGCTCGAGCACTGGAACACCTGGCTCGCCGCCACCCGCGAGACCGCCGAGCTCGCCGCCGAGGAGGCGCGTCTCGGAGCCGCCCTGACGCGGCTGGTCACGAGCCTCGGGCTGACGCCGGCCGAGCCGTCTCGCCTCACCGGCATGGGCTACGTCGGCGTCTTCGCCTGGCTGGCGCTGGCCCGGGGCGTGACGCCGCGCCAGGCGCTGCTCGGCTTCGCCTGGGCCTGGCTCGAGAACCAGCTCGCCGTGGCCTGCAAGGCGCTGCCGCTCGGCCACACCGCCGCCCAGCGCCTGATCGAGCGCCTGCGCCCGTCGCTGGTGGCGGCGACGGACGCGGCCCTCGAGTACGACGACAACGAACTCGGGCCGATGCTGCCCGGCCTGGCGCTGGCCAGCGCCCAGCACGAGACCCAGTACTCGCGGTTGTTTCGCAGCTAGCAGGCGACCGCTGGTGAACCACCTTGCGTGGCCGCTGGCGCGAGGGCCGAGACGACGCGGTCGGCCTTCAGGGAAGAAGGCCGAGGAAAGCAAGGCACAGGGATGTGCCGTCTTTCCGACCGCGAGAGGCCGGCCGGAGGGCCAGGGTTTCGGCCGCGTGGCGTGGTGAATCCAGCGCGTCGCCGGCACTGAAAACCGATTCAGTAATAGTAAGAGGAGAGACACATGACCCATTGCCTGCGTATCGGCGTCGGTGGCCCGGTGGGCTCCGGCAAGACGGCGCTGCTCAAGCAGCTGTGCCGGGCCCTGCGCGATCACTACGATATCGCCGTGGTCACCAACGACATCTACACCCGCGAGGACGCCGACTTCCTGACCCGCCACGAGGCACTGCCGGCGGATCGCATCCTCGGCGTCGAGACCGGCGGCTGCCCGCACACCGCCATCCGCGAGGACGCCTCCATGAACCTCGCCGCCATCGACGACCTCCAGGCGCGCCACCCCAAGCTCGAGCTGGTGCTGGTCGAGTCCGGCGGCGACAACCTGTCGGCGACCTTCAGCCCCGAGCTCTCGGACCTCACGCTCTACGTGATCGACGTCTCCGCCGGCGACAAGATCCCGCGCAAGGGCGGGCCGGGCATCACCAAGTCGGACCTGCTGATCATCAACAAGATCGACATCGCCGAGCAGGTGCACGCCTCGCTGGCGGTGATGGAGCGCGACGCCAAGATGATGCGCGGCGAGCGGCCCTTCGTGTTCACCAACCTGCACGATGGCGTCGGCCTCGAGGAGATCATCGCCTTCATCCTCGACCGCGGCATGCTGCCGGAGCGCCGGCCCCGGCACGCGGACGCAGACTGATCGTCACCAATGCCACGTTCGTCGGGGACAAGGCAAAGCGAGGGTCCTACGCCATGGATGGCGTCGGTAGCGCCCAGGGAAGGGTTTACAGCGCCCTCGCTGGTCTTGGCGCCGGACGAGCGTCATATCTGCAAGCCACTCTGATTATCACGGCAAGGAGATCGCCATGAAACTGTCATCCCTCGTTCGCTCGCGCGCCCTGGGCGCCGCGTCCCTGTTGCTGATGGCCGGCAACGCCTGGGCCCATCCCGGCCATGAGGTCGCCGGCGGCGGCTTCGCGGCGGGCTTGACCCATCCGCTGTTCGGCCTCGACCACCTGCTGGCGATGCTGGCCATCGGTCTGTTCAGCATGCGTCAGTCGGCCTCCATGGGCCGTCTGGTGCCGCTGCTGGCGGTGGCCGGCATGCTGCTGGGCGCCGGACTTGGCTGGGCCGGGATGGCGCTGCCGGGCGTCGAGTTCGGTATCGCCCTGAGCGTGCTGCTGGCCGGCGTGATGGTCGCCGCCCTGGCGCGGGTGCCCGCGGCGCTGGGCAGCGTCGCCGTGGTCGCCTTCATGGTCTTTCACGGCCATGCCCATGCCGCCGAGATGCCCCACGGCGCCAGCACCCTGCTGTATCTGGCCGGCTTCAGCCTGGCGACCCTGGCCCTGACCTATGTCGGCCGTCGTGCCTCCGGCTGGCTGATGGCCCGGGAGCAGCGGGTGCTGCGCGGCCTGGGCGCGGTCATCGCCGCCATGGGGGCGATGTTCGCCTTCGGCTGATCGCCAGCCCGCAGGATGTCTTCGCGCCCGGCCTCGTGCCGGGCGCGCTGCGTTAGGCTGCGGTGTTCGGCGCGCTGCGTTAGTGCCGGCCTTCGCGCTATGCTGGCGGCCATGAGCGAGGGCGACGGTGCCCTCGAGGGCCGCCAGGGAGGCGTGAAATGGGGAGCGGGACGAGGAGACGACGGATGTGGGCCTGGATGCTCGGGGCGCTGCTGCTGGTGTGGCTGGCCATGGGCGCCTGGCAGCGCTACAAGCCGCTGCCGGAGAGCGTCGGCCAGGCCCATCCGCTGCGCGTGGCCGAATCGCCGCGGCTGCTGACCGACGAGACCTGGTACGATGCCGCGGGCGAGCGCCATCGCCGCCAGGCGATCTTCGACGAGGCGCTGGCGATGATCGGCCAGGCGCGCCGCCTGGTCGTCGTCGACATGTTCCTGTTCAACGACTTCGCCGGGGCGGCCGACGGGGTCGACTTCCGCCCGCTGTCCGAGGAGCTCACCGAGGCGCTGGTCCGACAGCGGCGCCGCCATCCCGAGTTGCGCGCCATCCTGATCACCGATCCGCTGAACACCCTCTACGGCGGGCTGGAACTCGCCCACTTCGAGCGGCTGCGCGAGGCGGGCGTGGAGGTGGTGATCACCGACCTGCAGCGGCTGCGCGCCTCCAATCCCCTGTGGTCGGGGCTCTGGCAGCTGGGGCCGCGCTGGTTCGGCAATCAGGCGTCCGCCGGCTGGCTGCCCAATGCCCTGGGGCCCGGGGAAGTCACCCTGCGCAGCTATCTGGCGCTGGCCAACGTCAAGGCCAATCACCGCAAGACCCTGGTGGTGGACCAGGGCGACGGTTGGGCGGGGCTGGTGACTTCGGCCAACCCCCACGATGCCAGCAGCCTGCACGGCAACGTGGCGCTGCGCGTCGAGGGCGCGGCGGCCCTCGACCTGCTGGCCTCGGAGCGGGCGGTGGCGGGTTGGTCCGGGGTCACGGTGCCGGGGCCCGCCCCACCGCCCGCCGAGGACGACCCGGGCGGGCCGCGGCTGCAACTGCTGACCGAGGGCGCGATCCGTGATGCGCTGGTGACCGCCGTGGAGCGGGCCGGGGAGGGTGATCGCCTCGACGTGGCGGTGTTCTACCTGGCCCATCGCGAACTGATCGAGGCGCTGGTCGCGGCGCGCCACCGCGGGGTCGAGGTGCGGGTGCTGCTCGACCCCAATCGCGAGGCCTTCGGCATCGACAAGGGCGGCATTCCCAACCGCCCGGTGGCCGAGGAACTGGTCGCCGCCGGCATACCGGTGCGCTGGTGCGCGACCCGCGGCGAGCAGTGCCACACCAAGCTGCTGCTTCGCCGCCCCGCCGACGGGAGTGAGGTCGAGCTGATCCTCGGCTCGGCCAACTTCACCCGCCGCAACCTCGATGACCTGAACCTGGAGACCAGCCTGCGACTGCTCGGCCCGCCGAGCCTGACGGCGCTGGCCGACGCCGAGGCATTCTTCGCCCGGCGCTGGCACTCCACGCCGGAGCGCACCACCAGCCGTCCTTATGTCGAGTCGGACGGTGTGGGGCGGCTGGCCCATTGGCGCTATCGGTTGATGGAGGCCACCGGGCTCTCGACCTTCTAGGCATTGTCTGAAAAGTCGACGAGCGAAGGCTAGACAAGGCAAAAATTAGCGAAAAGCCGGAGTTTACGGGGTGTAAATGAGGACTTTGAGATGATTTTTAACGCGGTATAGCCGAGCGCAGACGGTTTTCAGATATTGCCTAGTCCACGTGGGTGACCGCCTGGTGCCGCGAATCCAGGTGCCAGGGCAGGCCCAGGCGGGCATTGCGTTCCAGTTCGGCGATCACCTGGGCGCCGAGCAACAGGATGATGGCGCCGGCCTCGAGGGTCAGCAGCACCACGATCAGGGTCGCCAGTGAGCCGTAGACCGCGTTGACGAACGACAGGTGGGCGAAGTAGTAGATCAGCAGCAGTCGGGCGCCCTCCCACAGCAGGGCGGCGACGAAGCCGCCCACCAGCGCGCGGCGCAGCGCCACCTTGACCACCGGCATGACCTTGTAGATGGCGCTGAACAGCAGGAAGACGCCGGCGAAGCTGGTCAGGTTCAGCGCGGTACGGGAGAGGCCCGCCAGCGGTAGCTCGCGACCCAGCAGCGCCATCCACAGCGTATTGACCGCATCGGCCAGGCTGACCAGCAGTGTCAGCCCCATCAGCCCGGCGCCCAGCACCACCATGAAGGCGTAGGGCATCAGCACCGAGACCCACACCGAGCGTCCGGTGTGGGCGTCCGGGGCATGGAAGATCAGCGCCAGGGCGTCTTCCAGCATGCGGAAGGCGAAGGAACTGAACACCAGCAGCACCGGCACGCCGAGCAGCCCGATGGCATCCCGCGAGTCGAGCAGCGAGCGCACGGCATCGAGCAGCACCTCGGCGTGGGCGGGTGCCAGGTGCCGGGCCTGGATGGAGAGCAGCGCGAGCAGATGCTGCTCGTCGACCACCTGGGCGAGCAAGACCACCAGCAGCGCGAACAGCGGCACGATCGACAGCAGGATGTTGTAGCCCACGCCGCCGGCCAGCAGGATGCCGCGATTGCGCAGGAAGGCGCCCAGCACCCGCCAGGCGAAGCGCAGCACACGGCACACGAGCAGCGTAAGACGGTGTCGGTAGGACGGGGCCTGGGCGTCGGACATGGGCAAGCCGGTCGAGAATCTCCCGGCATGATACGCTGACCGAGGCGATTCGCGTCAATCGCCTCGGTCCGCGCGCGAGGAAGGCTCGCCTCGAGGGCGTTTCCCGGGCGTTGGTGGAGGCGCGCGTCATGCTGCGCCATCAGGGTGTATGCTGAATCGACCCATCGTGCAGGGCCCGGGAAGGATTCCTGCCATACTCATCGACCCATGTCGGGAGAAAGCCGATGTCAGACAGTTCCATGCGACAGCTTTTCCAGGACAACCGCGTCAGGGGGCTGGCCATCGTCGCCGTGGTGGCGGTGATCTGGGCGCTGTTCGCCCAGTCCAGTGCCAGCTCCAGCGACGAGGCGCGTGATGCCCTGCAATCGCGCCTGGAAGCGGCCCAGAGCGAGAACGAGGCACTGCAGAGCCAGGTGGCCGAGCAGCAGGCCGCGCAATCCGAGGTCGAGGCGCTCCAGGCGCGGACCGACGAGCTCGAACAGCAGCGCCAGGCCGCCGAGGCCGAACTGGACAGCGTCACCGCCGAGGTGGAGCAGGCCAGGACGCGGCTCGAGGAGGCCAACGCCGCCCTCGACCCGCTGGAGGCCCAGGTGGCCGAGGCCGAGGAGCGGCTCCAGGAGCGCCAGGCGTCCCTGGAGGAGACCCGGCAACAGGCGCAAGAGGCCGCCGAGGCCCTCGACGAAGCCGTGGCGGCACGCGACGAGGCCGTGCAGGCGCGTGAGCAGGCCGAACAGCAGCGTGAGACGCTGGTGGAAGAGGTCGCCGAGCTCGAGCAGCAGCGTGGCGAGATCGAAGCCTCCCTGGCGCCGCTGCGCGACGAGCGAGCAGAGCTGCAAGCCCAGCGAGACGAGGCCAGCAGCGAGCTCGAGACCGTGAAGGCGCAACTTCAGCAGGATCGTGAGGCGCTGGCGGCGCTCGAGGCCGAGGTCGAGGCGCGGGGCCAGCAACTGGCTCAGCTGAAGAGCGAGCTGGCCGGCTGGCGCGATGCCCTCGCCGATCTGGACGCCGAGGTGGCTTCCTCCGTTGAGGCTGGCGGCAAGCCCGCGGCGGCCGTTGACGAGCCGAGCGGCGACGACGAGGCCCAGCCCCAGGGCGGCAAGCCGGCGGCGGCCGTTGACGAGCCGAGCGGCGACGACGAGGCCCAGCCCCAGGGCGGCAAGCCGGCGGCGGCCTCTGACGAGCAGAGCGGCGGCGACGAGTCCCAGAGCCCGGGCGGCGAGCCGGCGGCTCCCGTCGAAGAATCGCCCGAAGGCGAAGGGGCGGCGGATAAGGAGGCCCAGGAGGCCTGAGACCCTTCGTATCCGCATGCGGGGCGCACCGAGGTGCGCCCCGTGTCGTTTCTGGGCAGGCCAGGCGTTGCATCACTCGGTGAGGGGGCGGGTATACTGGCGCCACCCGACCGTCAGGAGGTCGGCCCCAACCGCATGAAGGAGCGAGTCGTGATCGAAGGGGTCAAGCACATCGTCGCCGTGGCGTCCGGCAAGGGCGGGGTCGGCAAGTCCACCGTCACCGTCAACCTGGCCCTGGCCATGGCCGCCGAGGGCTATCGCACGGGCATTCTGGATGCCGACATCCACGGCCCCAGCCAGGCCCGGATGCTCGGGGTCGAGGAGGGCACCCGGCCCGAGGCCGCCGGCGAGCAGCGCATGAAACCGCTGCGTGCCCACGGGCTGCAGGCCATGTCGATGGCCTTCATGGTCGATACCCGCGAGCCCATGGTATGGCGTGGCCCGATGGTGGCCGGCGCCTTTCAGCAGTTGCTGACCCAGACCGCCTGGGACGAGCTGGACGTGCTGTTCGTCGACATGCCCCCGGGGACCGGCGACATCCAGCTGACGCTGGCCCAGAAGGTGCCGGTGGACGGCGCGGTGATCGTGACCACCCCCCAGGACATCGCCCTGCTGGATGCCCGCAAGGGCATCGAGATGTTCCGCAAGGTGAACGTGCCGGTGTTCGGCGTGGTGGAGAACATGAGCCTGCACGTCTGCTCGAATTGCGGGCACAGCGAGCCGATCTTCGGCGAGGGCGGCGGCGAGCGCATCGCCGGGGAGTACGACACCCGGCTGCTGGGCCGATTGCCGTTGACGCTCGCGATCCGCGAACAGGCCGACGGCGGCGAGCCCACCGTGGTCGCCGAGCCGGACGGCGAGGTGACCGCGAGCTTTCGCGCCATGGCGCGTCAGGTGGCCGAGCAGCTCGCCGGCTCGTCGCCGGACGAGGGGCCGGAGATCTCGTTCAGCGATTGAGTCGTTCTATGGCGTGCATCGTGACGCCCGCGCCGGGGGCCGCTATCATGGCGGCCCCCTTTGCATTTTCCTTTCACCCAGCAGGACGACCCATGAGCATCAAATCCGACCACTGGATCCGCCGCATGGCCGAGCGGGAAGGCATGATCGAGCCCTTCGAGGCCGACCAGGTGCGCTATGTGAACGACCGGCGGGTGATCTCCTACGGGACGTCCAGCTACGGCTACGACGTGCGCTGCGCCGACGAGTTCAAGGTGTTCACCAACATCCACTCGGCGGTGGTCGACCCCAAGGGCTTCGACGACAAGAGCTTCGTCGACATCAAGGGCGATGTCTGCGTGATCCCGCCCAACTCCTTCGCCCTGGCGCGCACCGTGGAATACTTCCGCATCCCGCGCAGCGTGCTGACCATCTGCCTGGGCAAGTCGACCTACGCGCGTTGCGGCATCATCGTCAACGTCACGCCGCTGGAGCCGGAGTGGGAAGGGCACGTGACCCTGGAGTTCTCCAACACCACCAACCTGCCGGCCAAGATCTACGCCAACGAGGGCGTGGCCCAGATGCTGTTCCTGGAGTCCGACGAGGTCTGCGCGACCTCCTACAAGGACCGCGGCGGCAAGTATATGGGGCAGCGGGGCGTGACCCTGCCGCGGACCTGAGAAAGCGTCGATTGGCGGCTGCGCTTGCTGACCCACACGGGAGTGGGAAACGCGTTGGTTCGTCAGGAACGAACCTAGCCCTCCCGGCCGCCGGCGGTGCCGGTACGCCGGCCCGATCGGAATCCTCATGCCGCAGGCTACCCTCCGGTTGACTCGGAACCTGCGGTTCCTCGCCCCTTCGGGGTCATCCTCCGGATGTCTGTCGCTTCGCTCGGTTCTGCGCTCCGGCGGCACCCAGCCTGCCATCGCTCGCTGCGCAAATCGCTGGCTTTCTCGAGTTTGGGACGCCACCTCGAAAACAGAAGACCCCGAAGGTTTCGTCTTCGGGGTCTTCTGTTGCTTTCGGCGATTTCAGGCTATCGACTGGCCGCTTGCAGCTTACTCCTCGATATCCTCGTCCAGCTCCTCGGCCGCGTCGGCGTGGGACATGCGCAGGCCCTGCTCCGGCAGCGGCATGCCGTCGAAGCGGGCGCCGCCGTCGGCGAACTGCAGGCGGCCTTCGAGGCACCACTTCACGGCGATCGGGTAGATCAGGTGCTCGCGAGCGTGGACCTTGGCCTTGAGGCTGTCCTCGGTCTCGCCCTCGGCCACCTCGACCGCGGCCTGCAGCAGCACCGGGCCGCCGTCGAGCTCCTCGGTGACGAAGTGCACGCTGCAGCCGTGCTCGGCGACGCCGTCGGCCAGCGCCCGGGCATGGGTGTGCAGGCCCTGGTAAGCCGGCAGCAACGAGGGATGGATATTGATCAGCCGGCCGAGGAAGCGTTGCACGAAGCGCGGCGAGAGGATGCGCATGAAACCGGCCAGCACCACCAGGTCGGGCTCGTGGCGCTCGATGACCTTGATCAGGGCGCCGTCGTAGGCCTCGCGGCTGTCGTACTCGCGATGGGGCAGGGCGACGGCGTCGATGCCCGCCTCGCGGGCACGCTTGAGGCCGTAGGCGTCGGCCTGGTTGGAGATCACCGCGACGATCTCGCCGCCCAGGCGGTCATGGCCCTGCTCGTCGATCAGCGCCTGGAGGTTGCTGCCGTTGCCGGAGATCAGCACCACCACCCGCCGAGCCTCGGCGGGCTCGGGGGTGAAGTCCTGCAGGGTATCGCTGGTGTAGCCGGTCTCGCTCATGCCTTCAGGTTCTCCAGCTGGACCGCCTCGTCGCCCTCGCCGCGGGCGACGATCTCGCCGATGCGGTGCACGGTCTCGCCGAGGCCCTGCAGGTGAGCGCGGGCCTGATCGGCCTTGTCCGCCGGCACCGCCAGCACCATGCCGATGCCGCAGTTGAGCACGCGGAACATCTCCGTTTCCTCGACGTTGCCCTGCCGCTGCAGCCAGTCGAACACCGCCGGGCGCTCCCAGCTGGCCACGTCGATGCGGGCCGCCGCGCCTTCCGGCAGTACGCGCGGCAGGTTCTCGGTGAGGCCGCCGCCGGTGATGTGCGACAGGGCGTGCACCGGCACGTCGGTCTCCTTGATCAGCGACAGCAGCGGCTTGACGTAGATGCGGGTCGGCGCGAGCAGCGCCTCGCCCAGCGGCTGGCCGTCGAGGGCGGTGTCCAGGGAGGCCTCGGAGACCTCAAGGATCTTGCGGATCAGCGAGTAGCCGTTGGAGTGGGGGCCGGAAGAGGCCATGCCCAGCAGCACGTCGCCCTCGGCGACCCGGCTGCCGTCGAGGATCTCGTCCTTCTCCACCACGCCGACGCAGAAGCCGGCCAGGTCGTAGTCGCTGCCGTCGTACATGCCGGGCATCTCGGCGGTTTCGCCGCCGACCAGGGCGCAACCGGCCTGCTCGCAGCCCTCGCCGATGCCGGTCACCACGTCGGCGGCGATGTCCACGTCGAGCTTGCCCGTGGCATAGTAGTCGAGGAACAGCAGCGGCTCGGCGCCGGCCACCACCAGGTCGTTGACGCACATGGCCACCAGGTCGATGCCGATGGTGTCGTGGCGACCCAGGTCCATGGCCAGGCGCAGCTTGGTGCCCACGCCGTCGGTGCCGGTGACCAGTACCGGCTCGCGGTAGCCGCTGGGCAGCTGGCACAGGGCGCCGAAGCCGCCCAGCCCGCCCATCACCTCGGGGCGGGTGGTGCGCTTGGCGACGCCCTTGATGCGGTCGACCAGGGCGTTGCCGGCATCGATGTCGACCCCGGCGTCCTTGTAGCTGAGGGAGGCGCCGCTCGGGCGGTTGGTGGAATCGGTCATGACCTGTCCTGTCTGAACATTGCGATCGATGCAGCCCGGCGTCGTCGGTGCCGCCGGGCTGGGCAAGATGGGGCGTGAATTGTAGCATCACCACGCACGGCTCGCACCGCCGTGCCGGGCATCACACAGGGAGAGCGAGATGCGCAGACAGGGGTGGATCCTGGCCGTCACGGCGGCGGTGGGACTGTGGTTCTTCATCAGCATCGAGCCGGTGCTGATGCCTTTCTTCGTCAGCATGGTGCTGGCCTACCTGGGCGACCCGCTGGCCGACCGCCTGGAAGACATGGGGCTGTCACGCCGGCTGTCGGTAGCGGTGGTGTTCCTGCTGCTGACGCTGGTCATCGTGCTGACCCTGCTGCTGGTGATCCCGCTGCTGGGCCGCCAACTAGGCCAGCTGATCGAGCTGTTGCCGGCGGCGCTGGACTGGGTGCAGACCCGGGTGCTGCCCGAGATTCGCAGCCTGACCGGGATCGATCTCGGCACCGACTTCGACCAGCTGCGCCAGGCGCTGCTCGACAACTGGCGCGAGACCGGTACCTTCGCTGCTACCCTGCTGGCCAAGGTCTCCCAGTCGGGGCTGGCGCTGGCGGCCTGGGTGGGCAACCTGGCGCTGATTCCGGTGGTGACCTTCTACCTGCTGCTCGACTGGGACATCCTGGTGGCCAAGGTGCGGGCCTCGCTGCCGCGCCACTGGGAGCCGGCGACGGTGCGCCTGGCTGGGGAGTGCGACGAGGTGCTGGCCGCCTTCCTGCGCGGCCAGCTGATCGTGATGCTGTGCCTGGGCGTCATCTACGCCGTGGGTCTGACCCTGCTGGGCATCAAGTTCGGCTTGCTGATCGGGCTGCTGTCCGGCCTGGCCAGCATCGTCCCCTACCTGGGGGTGATCGTCGGCATCAGCGTGGCCGGCCTGGTGACCTTCTTCCAGTTCGGCGACTGGCTGATGCTGCTCGCCGTGGGCGGGGTCTTCGGCTTCGGCCAGCTGGTGGAGAGCACGGTGCTGCAGCCCAAGCTGCTCGGCGACAAGATCGGCCTGCATCCGGTGGCGGTGATCTTCGCGGTGCTGGCGGGCGGCCAGCTGTTCGGCTTCACCGGCATCCTGCTGGCGCTGCCGGTGGCCGCCGTGGTGATGGTGGTGTTGCGTTATCTCCACGAGCATTATAAAAACAGCACTCTTTACGATACCGGCCGCCTGCCCCAGGACGAGGAGTCGCCATGAGTCGAGCACCCGCGCAGCTGCCGCTGGGCGTGGGGCTGCGCGACGACGCCACCTTCGCCAACTTCCACCCCGGACCGAGCGCCCCGCTGGTCGATCGCCTCCAGCACCAGCTGGACGACGACGGCGAACCCTTCCTCTACCTATGGGGAGGCGACGGCGTGGGCCGCAGCCACCTGCTGCAGGCGGCCTGCCATGCCGCCTCGGATCGTGATCGGCGTGCGCTCTACCTGCCACTCGAAGAACTCGGCCACTTCCCGCCGCTGATGCTGGAGGAGGTGGAGCGCCTCGACCTGGTGGCCATCGACGACCTCGAGCGGGTGATGGGCCGCAAGCGCTGGGAGGAGGCGCTGTTCCACGCCTTCAACCGCCTGCGCGACGAGGGCAAGCGGCTGGTGATCGCCGCCGAGGCGCCGCCGCGTCAACTGGCCGTGAAACTCCCCGACCTGGCCTCGCGGCTGACCTGGGGCATGACCTTCCACGTCCAGGGGCTGGATGACGACGGCCGGCTGGCCGCCCTGCAGCTCCGCGCGCGGGTGCGCGGCATGCAGTTGCCGGACGAGGTGGCGCGCTACATCCTGCATCGCGGGCCGCGCCGGCTCGACGCGCTGTTCGAGGCCCTGGAGACGCTCGACCGGGCCTCGCTCTCCGCCCAGCGCAAGCTGACCATTCCCTTCGTCAAGCAGGCGCTGGGCTGGTAGGAGACGCGGGAGGGGCCTAGAGAAGGGCCACGCTCATTGCTGCTGGCCGCAAAGCCACTCGGTGTCGAAGCGGAAGGCGTTGAGGACGTCGTCCTGGGTGAAGCCGTGGCTTTCCAGGGTGTCCTGCCAGGCCTGGGTGTTGCGGTAGTCGAGCAGCACCTCGTCGAAGGCGTCGCGCAGGGTCGTGGCGTCCTGGGGGAAGGCGAAGGCCCCCCAGCTGCGCACGAAGTCCCCGTCGATCTTCGGGTCCTCGAAGTTCTGCACCACTTCCACCTCGGCGTTCTGCTCGTCGAGACGGCTCACCGTGAGCCCGGTGCCAGCGTAGGCGTCGGCCCGGTCGTCGAGCAGGGTGTCGATGGCCGCGGCGTTGTCGTCGATGACCACCACCCGGTCGTCCGGGACGCCCAGCGCCGCCATGATGTCGACCTGGGTGGCGCCGCCGAGGACCGCGACGCGAATGTCGTCGCGCTCGGCGAAGTCGGCGTAACCGTTGATCTCGAGCGGGTTGGCGGCGCGCACCAGCAGGCCTTCCCCGTAGGAGGTGTTGGGCGCCGAGAACAGCACTCGGCGGCAGCGCTCGGGGCGCACCGCCATTTCGGCGGCGGCCATGTCGAAGCGGCCTTCCTCGAGGCCGGGGATCAGGTCGCCGAAGGCGGTCACCACCCACTCGATGTCG
This sequence comes from Halomonas sp. ABH4_019, assembly GCF_056159885.1. NCBI lineage: Bacteria > Pseudomonadati > Pseudomonadota > Gammaproteobacteria > Oceanospirillales > Halomonadaceae > Halomonas > Halomonas sp. ABH4_019. The sequence goes on along the minus strand of NZ_JBSWWC010000004.1, from coordinate 467,804 downwards.
TCGATGCCGAGCTCGCCGAGGACGTGGCGCGCCACCTCGGGGCCGGGTCCTTGTCCCTGGCCGTCGTCGTCCAGATAGCCGTAGGGCACTTCGTTGGCCACTGCGACGCGGATGCTGCCCCGTTCCCGCAGTTCGTCCAGGCTGGCCGCCTGCGAGGCGCCTGCGACGGCCAGGGCCAGGGGAAGCGCCCACCCGGCCAGCGAGGCGCGAGCGACGCCGTGCATGCTCCGTTCCATGTCGTCTCTCCCGGTCCGGGCCCGCGACCCCAGAGCGTCGCGAGCATCGTCTTCAGGGTAGAAGTCCGGCCCGGGAGGCGCCATCGGGGCGCTCAGCGGCTCAGCTGCACCTCGCGGTGCTGGCCATCGGCCAGCGAGACCTGGTGGATGACGACACGTCGACGACCGCTGTCGGGGTCGACCAGGCTGCCGGAAACATAGAAGTTGCCGGACGGCAGGCCGCGCAGCACGAAATAGCCGTCGGCGTCGGTACGGGTGGTGTGGGTATAGGCGCGGGCCCGGGGATCGGCGGGCTCCACGGCGCGCCCGGCGAGGGCCTGCTCGGCGGCCTCGGCGGAATAGGTGGTCACCGGCGCCACCGAGACGGTCTCGCCGCCGCCGGCCACGGTGCCGGAGGCGGTGTCCAGCGTCAGGCGGCCGCTGAGCGCGGCGCTGCCGGTCTTCTCCAGGGCGGCATACTGCTCGGCGGGGAAGGCGACCTGGCGCGGCACGCGTCCGTCCGGCGATGGCGTGGTCTCCGGCGCTCGTTCGCCGATGTCGATGACCTCGGCAGGATCGCCGCGGCGCGTCACGCCTTCGGGCGGCAGCATCTGGCAGCCGGTGAGGATCAGACCCATCAGGATGGGCAGGTAGGGGTGTTTCATCGCACTCTCCCGTGAGGGTTGGCCCTGTGCGGGGAGAGAGCTTAACGCATATGGCAAACGAAAGGGGCCACCGCCTTGGCGGTGGCCCCTTCGCAGCGGCGAGTCGCGGTCAGGCTTGCTTGGCCGCCTTGGTGGCGGTCTCGGTCGCTTGCTTGACGTTCTCTTCGGTCAGTTTCTGGCTCTGCTGCACGAAGTCCTGCTGCAGGGACACGACCTTCTCGGCATCGCCCTTGAAGCGCTCGGTCAGGTCCTTGGCAATCTTCTGCTGGCCTTCCATGTAGCTGCGCAGGCCCTCGGCGTCCTTGACGTCGAGCAGGGCGCGGAGCTGGGCCAGGCCGGTCTCGGTGTAGGCGCGTCCGGCCTCGAGCTGGGCGTTGGTCAGCTTCTCGGCGAAGTCCACGGACAGGCCGGCGTAGGCACGGGCCGGGCCGAAGAAGAGGGATTCGAACTGCTCGGTGAACTGCTTGGTGTCGAAGTTTTGCATCGTGTTCGCCTCCTGTGATGGCGTCCGTCTCGAAGGCCTGGGCGGGAGTGCCGATGCCTTCTCTCGTCTGTTGCACTGCACAATAGCAGTGGTTTTTGTGCAGTGCAACATCGTCACGCACATTTTCTTTCCCGCTTTTCCTTCCCCCGCTAGCGGCGCGCCTTGCAAGAGGCCGGCGGCGGCACCATGGTGAGGAAGACACCCATCCGGAGGAGCCGAACATGAGCGAGCACCGCATCGAGCGCGACAGCATGGGCGAACTGGAGGTGCCGGCGGATGCCCTGTATGGCGCCCAGACCCAGCGGGCGGTGAACAACTTCCCGGTGTCCGGCCAGGCGATGCCGTCGCGCTTCATCCATGCCATTGCGCGGATCAAGCTGGCGGCGGCCCGGGTCAACCGTGACCTGGGGCTGCTGGATGAGGCGCGGGCCGAGGCGATCGTGGCCTCCGCCGAGGCGGTGATCGCCGGTGAGCACGACGACCAGTTCCCGGTGGACGTCTTCCAGACCGGCTCGGGCACCTCGAGCAACATGAACGTCAACGAGGTGATCGCCCGCCTGGCCAGCCGAGACGACCTGGCGGTGGGGCCCAACGACCACGTCAACATGGGCCAGTCGAGCAACGACGTCATTCCCACCGCGCTGCACCTGTCGGCGGCCCTGGAGGTGACCCGCGAGCTGCGCCCGGCGCTGGTCCACCTGCACGAGACCATCGACGTGCGGGCCAGCGAGCTCGATGGCGTGGTCAAGACCGGCCGCACCCATCTGATGGACGCCATGCCGCTGCGCCTGAGCCAGGAGCTCGGCGGCTGGTCGAGCCAGGTAGGGCAGGCCATCGAGCGTTTCGACGGCGCCATGGTGAGACTGTGCCGGCTGGCCCAGGGCGGTACGGCCGTGGGCACCGGTATCAACGCCCATCCCGAGTTCGCCGAGCGGATGGCCCGCGACCTGAGCCAGCAGACGGGGCTTTCGCTGTCACCCAACGACAGCTTCTTCGCCAGCCTCGGTAGCCAGGACGCCGCCGTCGAGCTGTCCGGCCAGCTCAGGGGGCTGGCCTGCGTGATCATGAAGATCGCCAACGACCTGCGCTGGATGAACTCCGGCCCGCTGGCGGGGCTCGGCGAGATCGAGCTTCAGGCGCTGCAGCCCGGCAGCTCGATCATGCCGGGCAAGGTCAACCCGGTGATTCCGGAGTCTGCCGCCCAGGCCGCGGCCCAGGTCATCGGCCTCGACGCCGCGGTGACCGTGGCCGGCCAGAGCGGCAACTTCCAGCTCAACGTCATGCTGCCGCTGGTGGCCCACAACCTGCTGACCTCGATCACCCTGATGCGCAACACCGCCTGGCTGCTGGCTAATCGCGCCATCGCCACCTTCAAGGTGCGCGAGGAGCAGCTGCGCGAGCCGCTGTCGCGCAACCCCATCCTGGTCACCGCGCTCAATTCGGTGATCGGCTACGATGCCGCCGCGGCCATCGCCAAGCAGGCCTACCAGGCGGGGCGGCCGATCCTCGACGTGGCCGAGGAACAGACCGACCTCGACCGTGCGGAACTCGAACGCCTGCTGGATCCGGCGGCGCTGACCCGGGGCGGGATTCCCGGCTAGCCCGCTCGCCGGTAACGCCCGGGAACGCGTCAATCGTCCTGCTCGCGCTCCCGGGCTTCCTCCACGGTGTCCCGGGCGTCACGGTGCTCCTCGGTCGTCGCCGTCGGATTGTCATGCTCGTCGGCCCGCGAGGGGCGATAGCAGAGCGTGGCGAGGATCGGGAAATGATCCGAGCCGAAGCGCGGCAGGCGCCGCATGCACCCGAGCGTGAAGTGCTCACTGGCGAAGACGTGGTCGAGGGGCCAGCGCAGCAGGGCGTGCCGGGCATGGAAGGTGCTGAACATGCCGCGCCCCCGGCGCGGGTCGAGCATGCCGCTGACCCGACAGAACAGCCGGGTACTGCGCGACCAGGCCACGTCGTTGAGATCCCCCGCCACCACGGTGGGCGCCGGGTCCTGATGGATCAGCTTGGCGACCAGCATCAGCTCGCCGTCCCGCCACAGCGATTCCTCGCTCTCGCTGGGCGCCGGCGGCCGAGGGTGCAGGGCATGGAAGCGGATGCGGTCGCCGCTGGCGAGCTCGATGCCGCAATGGATGGAGGGAATGTCGTCCTGGATCAGCCACTTGACCTCGGGCTCGATGAGCGGCCGTCGTGAATAGAGGTGCATGCCGTAGAGGTTGTTCAGGGGGACGCGCACGGCATGCGGCCAGTCGTCGCCGAGCCCCTCGTCGAGGCGCTGCCCCCACCAGTTATCGGATTCCAGGGTCAGGATCAGGTCGGGATCCTGGTCGCGGATGATCGCCAGCAGGGCGTCGCTGTGGCGGTTGGGCGTCAGCACGTTGGCGACCAGCAGCGACAGGCAGCGATCCGGGCGGTCGCCCCTGGCGGCCTTCACCTGGACGGGCCACAGCGGGGTCCAGGGCAGCACGTAGCGCAGCTGCAGGGCGAACACGGCGCCGCCGATGGCGGCGACCCAGGGGGTCTGGCTCGGCTCGGCCAGGGGAGAGGCGAGGGCGCAGGCGGCGCCGCCAAGCGCGATCTGCAGGCGAGGAAACTCGCAGGCGCGCAGCCACCACCAGTGCCCGGGGACCCGGGCGATCAGGCTGGCCAGCAGCAGTGTGGCGGCGATGGCGCCGAGTAGCCATCCGAACATCGGTATCGCCTCCAGCGTGATGCGTCGTAGGGGCGCGTCGCGCGCCCGCGGTTGATGTGGTTGACCTTGCCCCGGGAGGCCGCCCCGGGGCTGTCGTGTTGGTCACGGCCGGGTAAGGCCTATGGCCAGCGTCTTGACGACGGCAGGAGAGCCAGGCGGCTAGATCACCTTGCGGCGCAGCAGGCCGGTCACCGCTTCACCGACCAGCACCAGGGCGATGATAGCGGTCAGGATGGTCGCGACGGTAGGCCAGGCGAAGGTATCAATGGAGCCCTGAAGGATGACCCCGATGCCACCGGCGCCCACCAGCCCCAGCACCGTGGATTCGCGGATGTTGATGTCCCAGCGCAGGATGACGATGGCGAAGAAGGCCGGCATCACCTGGGGCACCACCGCATAGGCGATCACCTTGGCCTTGGAGGCGCCGGTGGCCTCCATGGCCTCGACCGGGCGGCGGTCGATCTCCTCGATGGCCTCGCCCATCAGTTTGCCGATAAAGCCGATCGAACGGAACATGATGGCCAATATCCCCGCGAGCACCCCGGGGCCGAAGATCGCCACGAACAGCAGCGCCCAGATGATGGTGTTCACCGAGCGGCTGGAGACCAGGATGAAGCGCCCCAGCCACAGGCAGGCGCGGTTGGGCGTGGTGTTCTGGGCGGCGATGTAGGAGACCGGAATGGCGATGAAGATGGTCAGCATGGTCGCCAGGGTGGCGATGTGCACCGTCTCGATCATCGCATCGACGATCTCGCCAAGCCGGCTCGGGTCCGGTGGCCACATGCGCGCGCCGAGGCTCGAGATCTGGTTGGGCGCGTCCCACACCCAGGGCCAGAAGATATCGATGTCGCTGACGGCCCAGATCACCAACATCAGGGTCGCCAGCATCACGCCGTAGCGGATCAGCTGTTGTCTGGGGTTGTGCCGTCGCCAGACGCGTTCGGCCAAGAGGTTGGCATCGTCTACCATATTTTCTTCCTTACCCAGCCGCTGACGCCTTCACTGGCGAGGATCACCGCGATGATCACCAGCAGGATGGCGAAGGCGAAGTCATAGTCGTAGCGCCCGAAGGCGTTCATCAGGGTGCTGCCGATGCCGCCGGCGCCCACGATCCCCACTACCGCGGAGGCGCGCAGATTGCTGTCGAGCTGATACATGGAGAGCCCTACCTGGCGGGGCAGAATCTGCGGGAACACGGCATAGAAGAGTGTCGCCAGGTAGCCAGCGCCGGTGGATCGCATGGCCTCCACCTGTCCCCAGTCGATCTCCTCGATCTCCTCGGCGAGCAGCTTGCCGACGAAGCCAATGGAATAGAGGGTCAAGGTCAGGATACCCGCAAGCGGCCCGAAGCCTACCGCCGCCACGAACAGGATGGCGACGATCACGGGGTGGAAGCTGCGCGAGACGATGATCACCGCGCGCCCCAGCAGGTAGATCGGCAGGGGAGCAACGTTGCGGGCCGCCATCACCGCGAAGGGCACCGACAGCAGTACCCCGAGCAGGGTCGCCAGGATGGCAATCTGCAGGCTCTCGGTGAAGCCGGTGAGCAACAGATCGAAGCGCGACAGGCTCGGCGGGAAGCCGCCGCCGAAGATGCGCGCCGCCCGCGGCAGGCCTTCGCTGATGCGTTCCCAGTTGAAGGGCAGGGTGCCCAGCGCCCAGACCAGGTAGATCGCCAGTACCGCCAGCAGGCCATAGCGCACCAGCGGGTTGGCGATGAAGGGGGGCTTGCGCCAGGTGCGTGGCGGCGCGGGCGTCTCGCGGTCAGGCCTGGCCATCTCGCACCTCCTCCGCGGCGGTTGGCGCGGGCGTGTCGTCCGGCGCCTCGATGCCGCCGTAGATGGCGTCCAGGGCCTCCTTGTCGAAGTCCGCGGGGGCACCGTCGAAGATCATGGTGCCGTGGCGCAGCCCGACGATACGGTCGGTGTAGGTCCTGGCCTGGGCCACGTTGTGGATGTTGATCAACACCGGCAGCGACAGCTCGCTCGCCAGGCTTTGCAGCAGCACCATGATCTGCTCGGAGGTGCGTGGGTCCAGCGAGGCCGTGGGCTCGTCGGCGAGCAGTACCTCGGGCTCCTGCATCAGCGCTCGTACCACGCCCACGCGTTGGCGCTCGCCGCCGGATAGTTCGTCGGCACGCTTGTTGGCGTAGTGGGCGATGCCAACGCGTTCCATCAGCACGAAGGCGCGCTCGATGTCCGCGCTCGGATAGCGGCGAGTGATGGCCTGGAAGAGGTTGACGTAGCCGAGCCGCCCGGCGAGGACGTTCTCCATCACGGTGAGGCGATCGATCAGGTTGAAGCCCTGGAAGACCATGCCGATCTTGCGTCTCGCACGGCGCAGCTCGGTATGGCGCAGCGTGACCAGTTCGGTGCCGTTGAGCTTGATCGAGCCCGAGGTGGGCTCCACCAGGCGGTTGATGCAGCGTAGCATGGTGCTCTTGCCGGCGCCGGAGGCGCCCACGATCGAGACGACGCTGTTGCCTTCCACGGTCAGGTCGAGCCCCTTGAGAACCGGCTCGTCGCGGCCGTAGCGCTTGATCAGGTGGGATATCTCTAGCATGTGGGGTCCGTCGAGAAAGGGTCACCAAGACGACGGCGCCGGCCTTCCGGGAAGGCCGGCGCCGCGGAGTCGCGAAGGTTACTGGAGGTTGTCGGGGGTGTACTCGACGCCGTTGGCATTCTGGATGGTCCGGATGACCTTCCAGTTGTCCTGATAGTTGATGGGGATGAACTTCTCGACGCCCTCGAACTCCTCGCCGAGCTCGGTGCCCGTGAAGTCGAAGCTGAAGAAGGCCTCCTCGATCTTGTCGACCAGGTCCGGGTGGAGGTCATGGGCGTAGTTGTAGGAGGTGGTCGGGAAGCTGTCGGACTCGTAGATGATCTTCACGTCTTCCGGGTCATAGAGGCCACGAGCGGCCATGCGTTCGACCACTTCCGAGGCCACCGGGGCGGCGTCGTAGTCCTGGGCCACCACGCCGAGCATCGATTGGTCGTGGCTGCCCGAATACACCACTTCATAGTCGTCGCCGGGGACGATGCCCATTTCCGGGAACAGCGCCCGCGGGGCCTGGTTGCCGGAGTTGGAGGTCGGGGAGGTATGGGCGACCCGCTTGCCCTCGAGGTCCGCCATCTCGTCGATGCCGGAATCGACATGAGTGTAGAGCTGCAGGGTGTAGCCGAAGCGCCCATCATCAGAGCCCATCAGTGCAAAGGGCACCGCCCCTGCGAGGTTGACGGCGAAGGGCGTCGGGCCAGTGGAGAAGCCGGCGATGTGCAGGCGGCCGCTGCGCATGGCCTCGACCTGAGCCGAGTTGGACTGCACCGCGAAGAAGCGCACGTCGCGCTCGGTCACCTCCTCGAGGTGCTCGATGAACGGCTGCCAGATGTCGGAATAGATGGCCGGATCCTCGACCGGGGTATAGGCGAAGATCAGGGTGTCGGGGTTGGCCCAATCCGATTCGTCGTCGGGGCGGTCGGCGACCATGTCGCCATTCTTGTCGCAGTAGATCTCGGCCAGCGCGCCGCGTTCGCATTCGTCCTGCGCCTGGGCCTGGCCCGCCAGCAGGGCTAGCGGCAGCAGCGTGGAGAGGGCGAGGGGCGCGAGCGGAAAGGTGCCGGATCGGGCGGAAGCGTGGATCATGGCGTGCCTCACGATTATTGTTCTGACGTATTGTGTGTTGTTGTATGTTCGGATATCGACATCGATGTTTCGTCGATGATTGAATCCGAATATCCACTCCCAATCTAGGGTTTGCCACGAAACCATGTCAACTACTTTCCCTGCTGCCGTGGGCTGGCGGAATCGCTATCTACTGATGCGTCATGGCCACAGCCAGGCCAATCAGGAGGGGCGCATCATCAGCACGCCGTCGCGCGGCCTGATGGGATTCGGCCTGTCGCCTCGAGGCTGGGCCCAGCTCGAGGCCTTGCTGGCCGACTGGCGCTGGGCGAGCCCTCGGCGCATCCTGCATTCGGACTTCCGACGCACCGCCGAGACGGCCGGACGAATCGCCACGCATTTCGGCCTGACGCTCACCGCCGATCCCCGACTACGGGAGCGCCATTTCGGCGAGCTCGAGGGCGATAGCGATGCTCGCTACGCCGAGGTTTGGGCCCGGGACGCCCGCGATCCGGGGCGGCGTCAGGCCGGCGTCGAGCCGGTCACCGAGGTGGCGGCCCGCATGCGGGCCGTGATCGACGAACTGGAGCGCCATCACCGGGGCGAGACGATCCTGTTGGTGAGCCACGGTGACCCGTTGCAGATCCTGCTGACCGACCTTGAGGGGCGTGCGTTGAGCCGCCATCGGGAGCGGGAGCCCTTGGCCCCGGCCAGTGTCACGCCGCTTCCCGCCTCCCCATAAGCCGGGGTGGCGGGGCGGCGCTCCATGCGATCGGTTCAGGCGGTGTGGGGTTGCGGTGCCGTGGCAGGGTGCGTGGCCGCGAGATAGTCGGCCAGCCGCTGTTGCTGGCCCGCGGTGAGGCGTAACGCCAGCTTGGTGCGTCGCCACAGGATGTCTTCGACGCCGCGCGCCCACTCCCGCTGGACCAGGTAGTCGACCTCGGCGGCGGTCAGGCCCGCCCCGAAGGCCTCGCCCAGGGCCGCCTGGGTGTCGCGGCCGTCGAGGAAGGTCCGGCACAGGGTGCCGTAGGTGCGGGCGAGGCGCCTCGTCTGGTCGGGCGTCAGGTAGGGGTAGTCGGCCTGCAGCCGCTGTCGGAACGCGTCCTGGTCGTCGATATCGCCGCCGGGGAGTGGCGCGTCTGCCGTCCATGGGGCGCCCATGGGGGGAAGGTGTGGGGCGAGGCTCGCCAGCGCCGCCTCGGCGAGCTTGCGATAGGTGGTGATCTTGCCGCCGAACACCGACAGCAGCGGCGCGCCGTCGGTATCGAGGTCCAGGGTGTAGTCACGGGTCATGGCCGAGGGCTCGGCGGACTCGTCATCACACAGCGGGCGTACGCCGGAATAGGTGCGGATGACATCGCCACGGGTCAGCGGCGTGGTGAAGTGTTCGTTCACGACCTTCAACAGGTAGTCGATCTCCTCCTCGCTTGCCTCGACCCCGGCGGGGTCCCCCCGGTAACGGCGATCGGTGGTGCCGATCAGGCTGAAGTGCTCTTCATAGGGCAGCACGAAGACGATTCGCTGATCGGTGTTCTGCAGGATATAGGCGCGATCGTCGGCGTTGCGCCGGGGCACGATGAGGTGGCTGCCCTGGATCATGCGCACGCCGTAGCGAGCGGTGCGAGGCGTCATGCCACGGATCACGTTCTCCACCCAGGGGCCCGAGGCGTTGATCAGGGTGCGAGCGTAGCGGGTGAAGCGTGCGCCACTGGCCTGATCCTCGAGCTCGATCTCCCAGTGTCCGTTGATCTCGCGTGCGCCGACGCAGCGTGTGCCTACCATGATGTCGGCGCCGTGCTCCCGAGCCTGGATGGCGTTCAGCACGACCAGTCGGGCATCGTCCACCCAGCAGTCCGAATATTCGAAGCCTCGAGACAGGTCGCTCGACAGCCCGAGCTCGGGCCCCAGTCGCAGGCCGCGGGACGCCGGCAGACGCCGGCGCTTGCCGAGATGGTCGTAGAGGAACAGCCCGGCACGTAGCATCCAGGCCGGGCGCAAATGAGAGCGATGGGGCAGGATGAAACGCAGCGGCCAGATGATATGGGGCGCCTTGGCGAGCAGGATCTCGCGTTCGCGAAGCGCCTCGCGGACCAGTCGAAACTCGTGGTGCTCCAGATAACGCAGGCCGCCATGGATCAGCTTGCTGCTGGCGGAGGAGGTGGCGCTGGCCAGGTCCGCCTGTTCGCAGAGGCCGACCGAGAGACCGCGGCCGGCCGCATCGGCGGCGATGCCGGCACCGTTGATGCCGCCGCCGATCACGAAGAGGTCCAGGAGTTCGGGAGAAGTCGCCATGTCACGCTCCGGTAGGCACGGGGCCGTAGGGTGTTGTCGGTGATGATCGAAAACGAAAATATAGTATTTGAAATCGAACATCAAGCGGCCATGCATCGCCCGGCGTGGGGGCTTGGAGAGGGTGGGGCGGGCAGGCGGGGCCGGTTCAGGCCAGGTGCAGGGCGACGTCGTGCTCGCGCAGCAGATCGCGGATGCGCTCGGAGGGTTGGCGATCGGTGAACAGGGCGTCGAGCTGGGCCAGGTTGCCCTGGCGAACGACCGGGTTGCGCTGGAACTTGGAGTGGTCGGCGGCCAGGAACACCTGGCGGGAATTGTGGATGATGGCCTGGGCGACGCGCACTTCCTGATAGTCGAACTCGAGCAGCGAGCCATCCTCGTCGATGCCGCTGATGCCGATGATGCCGAAGTCGACCTTGAACTGGTTGATGAAGTCGATGGTGGCCTCGCCGATGATGCCGCCGTCCCGGGAGCGGACCTGGCCGCCGGCGACGATCACGTTGAAGTCCTCCTTGCGCTGTAGGATCGCGGCCACGTTGAGGTTGTTGGTGATCACCTCGAGGCCGTGATGGTCCAGCAGCGCCTCGGCCACTACCTCGTTGCTGGTGCCGATGTTGATGAACAGCGAGGCGTGGTCGGGAACATGGCGGGCGAGCAGGGTCGCGATGCGCTGCTTGGCCTCCAGGTTGAGGCTCTTGCGCATCGAGTAGGCGGTATTGACCGTGCTGGATTCGAGGCCGGCCCCGCCGTGAACGCGCCGCAGCTGACCCTCTTCGGAGAGTCGGTTGAGGTCGCGGCGAATCGTCTGTGGGGTGACCGCAAAATGTTCGGTGAGCTGCTCGATGCTGGCGTAGCCCTGGCGACGCACGAGCTCGACGATGCTGTCCTGGCGCTGCTGTGGGGTCATGCTAACTCCTTGATGGCGCGATTCTACGCCAATCCGAGCGCCGTTGCAGCGCGATTCCTGCTGGCCGGGTTGCGCCCAAAGTCGTAGGCGTCGGGCGCTGTCGTCAATTGAGCGCCCTCTGCCAGTAGCGTAGTCTTTTGATCATAAGCGAACATCGTAGTCGTGAAAAACGAAAGTGCTTCTCCTAACCCACGATACCAGGATGCTTCCTCATGGCCTCTTACCTGCTTGCCATCGACCAGGGCACGACCAGTTCCCGGGCGATCCTCTTCGATCGCGGGGGGCGCAGCGTGGCGACGGCCCAGCGCGAGTTTCCCCAGCACTTTCCCGCCGACGGTTGGGTCGAGCATGATCCCGAGGACCTCTGGGAGAGCGTGATCGCGAGCTGTCGCGAGGTGATCGCCGGGCAGGGGCTTTCGATCGACGATATCGCGGGCATCGGCATCACCAACCAGCGAGAGACGACCCTGCTGTGGGATCGCGAGACCGGCGAGCCGCTCTATAACGCCATCGTGTGGCAGGACCGGCGCACCGCCGATCATTGCCAGGCGTTGCGGGAGGCCGGCCATGGCGAATTGGTCCAGGCGCGCACCGGCTTGTTGATCGACCCCTATTTCTCGGCGACCAAGCTCGCCTGGCTGCTCGACAACGTCGAGGGGGCGAGGGAGCGGGCGGCGCGCGGCGAGCTGGCGTTCGGCACCGTCGATACCTTCCTGATCTGGCGTCTCACCGGCGGCCGGGTGCATGCCACGGATGCCACCAACGCCTCGCGCACGGCGCTGTTCGACATCCATGCGCAGCGCTGGGATCCGGAGCTCCTGGCGCTGTTCGACATTCCGGCGAACCTGCTGCCCGAGGTGCGGGATTCCAGCGATGACTTCGGGATGGCCCGTCCGGAGTTCCTGGGGGGCGAGCTGCCGATCGCCGGGGTCGCCGGCGATCAACAGGCGGCGTTGGTCGGCCAGGCCTGCTTCTCGCCGGGGATGGGCAAGAGCACCTACGGCACCGGCTGCTTCATGATCGTCAATACCGGCGAGCGTCCCGAGGTGTCACGTAATCGGCTGCTGACCACGGTCGGCTATCGGCTCGATGGCGTGCCGACCTATGCCATGGAAGGCAGCATCTTCGTCGCCGGGGCCACCGTCCAGTGGCTGCGCGATGGCCTCAAGCTGTTTGCCGATGCCGCCGAGACCGAGACCCTGGCGCGGCAGACCAAGAGTGGCCACAGCGTGTACCTGGTGCCGGCCTTCACCGGGCTCGGCGCCCCGCACTGGGACCCCAAGGCCCGCGGCGCCATCCTCGGCTTGACCCGCGACACCGGCATCGCCGATATCGTGGCCGCCGGGCTGCAGGCGGTGTGCTATCAGACCCGGGACCTGCAGGTGTGCATGAGCGATGACATGAGCACGCCGCCGGGGACCCTGCGGGTGGATGGCGGCATGGTGGGCAACAACTGGGTGATGCAGTTCCTGGCCGACATGCTGGGCGCCCAGGTGGACCGGCCGGGGATTCTCGAGACCACCGCGCTCGGGGCGGCCTACCTGGCCGGCCTGCGCCTGGGCTGGTACCGGGACCTCGACGAGATCGCCGCGCTGTGGCGCTGCGAGCGCAGCTTCTCGCCGGCGATGGACGAGGCCGAGCGCGAGCGCCTGTATCGCGGCTGGCTCGAGGCCGTGGACCGGGTGCGCTGTGCGCCGGACGATTCTGCGCCAACTTGCTGATCCGTCGCGACTTGCCGGTCCCGTCGCCGCAGAAAGGGGTTGCATTTTTCGGTGGGGGCAGTAGAATACGCAACCGTTGTCACGGCGAACATCGCCGAGCACAGTAGGACCATAGCTCAGTTGGTTAGAGCGCCACGTTGACATCGTGGAGGTCGGCGGTTCAAATCCGCCTGGTCCTACCATCTCGACATCGCCAGCAGGACCATAGCTCAGTTGGTTAGAGCGCCACGTTGACATCGTGGAGGTCAGCGGTTCAAATCCGCTTGGTCCTACCAGATTCCCGAAACGCCCCGTGCCTCAGGCACGGGGCGTTTTCGTATGCTTGCATGGCACGCCCGGCCTGCCCGGCGGTGGCCGGGCAGGGCGGGGCGGGGCGCTAGTTCAGATCCGTGTGTTCGATGAAGACCCGTACCAGGGTCTCCAGGCCTTCCTGGTCCTCGGCGGTGAAGCGTCCGCGCTCGGGGCTGTCGAGGTCGAGCACGCCCCACAGGCGATCATCGATCACCACCGGAATCACCAGTTCGGCCCGGGAGGCGGCGTCGCAGGCGATGTGATCGGCGATGGCGTGCACGTCGTCGACGCGCTGGGTCTCCCGCGTGCGGGCCGCGGCGCCGCAGACACCCTTGTCGAACGGGATGGGGTGGCAGGCGGGCTTGCCCTGGAAGGGGCCCAGGCCGAGCATCCGGGGCTCGCGCTGCAGGTAGAAGCCGGCCCAGTTGAGCCCGGGGATCTCCTGCATGATGAAGGCGCAGGTCTGGGCGCTGTTGGTCAGCCAGTCCCGGGTATCCAGCAGGGCGCCGAGCTGGCGGGCGAGCAGGGCATAGTCGCTCATGGTCTCTCCTCCAACGAGCGGGGCCGGCACAGCGGCCGGCCCCTTCGGTAGCGTGATCGCGCGGCGAGGCGCGATCGCGTGGCTTACTCGGTCTCGGTCCACCCGGGCACCGCGGCGCCCTTGAACAGCTCCTCGGCCTTGGCGGCGACCTCGTCGGTCTGGTAAGCCTCGACGAGCTGCTGGATCTCCTCGCGCTCTTCGTCACCGGCGCGCACGGCGATCAGGTTGACGTAGGGCGAGTCGGGGCCTTCCTTGATCAGGGCGTCGTCCAGGCTCAGGCCGGCCGGCTGGGCGAAGGTGTTGTTGATGAACGCCATGTCCACGTCGGGCAGCACGCGGGGCAGCTGGGCGGCCTCGATCTCGCGGAAGTCGAAGTCGCGGGGGTTCTCGACGATGTTGAGTGGGGTGGCCTCGAGGTTGGCCGGATCGTCGAGGGTGATCATGCCCTGCTCGTGCATCAGGATCAGCGAGCGGCCCTCGTTGGTCGGGTCGTTGGGCAGGGCGATGGTGGCCCCGTCCGGCAGCGCCTCGATACTGTCGTATTTCTCGGAGTAGGCGCCGATCGGATAGACGAAGGTGCGGCCGGCGATGGCGAAATCGTAGCCGCGGTCGTCGATCATCGACTGCATGTAGGGCTCGTGCTGGTAGGCGTTGGCGTCCAGGCTGCCGTCGGCCAGCGCGGCGTTGGGCGTGACGTAGTCGGTGAACTCGATGATCTCGACCTCCAGGCCGTACTCGCGTTCGGCGATGTCCGCCGCGACCTGCATGACATCGGTCTCGGGCCCGGCCACGGTGCCCACCTTGATGCCGTGCTCGTCGGCGTTGGCCTGGCCGATCGCCAGGGTCAGGGCGGAAGCGGCGAGGCCGCCGATCAGGATGTTGCGCATATAGTGAGCCTCCTTCTGTTTCGTCTCGATATTAATGTAATAAGCAGGTTGTCTTAAATAGCTTTCAGTTATTAATTCGATGTGGCCTTGCGGAGGCTCTGATTTACGTAGCGAGCGACGACAGGCGGGGGCGCCGAGCCTGGTCGCCGCCGGAGCGCAGCTTCCGGAGTGTAGTCCGCTACATGAGGAACGACCGGGTCGGCGCACCGGCACCGCCGGTGGCCAGGATGGCTAGGTTCGTTCCCGACGAACCAACGCACTTCCCACCTCCATATGGGTCGTCGAGCGCAGCAGTAAATCAGTGTCCTCCTTTACTTGTGGTCGCTCTTGCGCACCAGGTAATCCCCCAGGCTCTGGAAGCCCTGCACCATGACCACCAGGATCACCACGGTGATCAGCATGATGGTGGGGTTGAAGCGGTTGTAGCCATAGCGGATGCCCAGGTCTCCCAGGCCGCCGCCGCCCACCGCGCCGGCCATGGCGGAATAGCTGACCAGGGTGACGATGGTCACGGTGAGGGCGGTGAAGATGCCGCCCCGGGCCTCGGGCAGCAGCACCTTGGCGATGATCTGCCAGGGCGTGGCGCCCATGGACTGGGCGGCTTCGACCAGTCCCGGGGAGATCTCGTTCAGGGCGCCCTCGACCAGCCGCGCCACGAAGGGAATGGCGGCGATGGTCAGCGGCACCACGGCGGCGTTGGTGCCGATCGAGGAGCCGACCAGCGCGCGGGTGAAGGGAATGATGGCGACCATCAGGATGATGAAGGGCACCGAGCGGCCGACGTTGGTGATGATGCCCAGCACGCCGTTGAGCACCGGCTGGGCGAGGATCTGGCGCGGCCGCGTGACGTAGAGCAGCACGCCGAGCGGGATGCCCAGGGCCGCCGAAATCAGCCCGGAGATCGCCACCATGTAGAGGGTGTCGAGGGTGGCCTCGAGGATCAGTTCAAGCATCGCGCTGGACATGGCCGAGCACCTCCACCTGCAGGTCGTGGGTTTCCAGGAAGGCGATAGCGCGGCGCGTGTCCTCCGCGCCGCCCATCAGTTCGGCGATCATCAGCCCCAGGGTGCGGTCCTGGATCGACTCCACCTTGGCCTGGAGAATGCTGACGTCCACGCCGCACTCGCGTGCCAGGCGGGAGATCAGCGGGGTCGAGACGGCGTCTCCGGAAAAGGCCAGGCGCACCACCGGGTGGGTATGCGCGCCGGGGGCTTCCTCGAGACGCTCGACCAGCGCCCGGGGCGGTTCGAGCTCGAGGAAGTCGTTGAGGAAGTCGCGCCCGAGCCGGGTCCGCGGGGCGGTGAAGAAGTCGCCGACGTCGGCCTCCTCGACCAGCTCGCCGCCGGAGATCAGGCTGACCCGATGGCAGATGGTCTTGACCACCTCCATCTCGTGGGTGATCAGCAGGATGGTTAGTCCGAGCTGCTGGTTGATGTCCTGCAGCAGCTCCAGGATCGAGCCGGTGGTGTGCGGGTCGAGTGCCGAAGTGGCCTCGTCGCACAGCAGCACCCGGGGGCGGCTCGCCAGGGCGCGGGCGATGGCGACGCGCTGCTTCTGGCCGCCGGAGAGCTGGGCGGGGTAGTGGCTGGCCTTGTCGGCCAGGCCGACCAGCTCCAGCAGCGGCGTGACGCGCTCACGGATCTCGGCCTTGTTCACGCCCATCAGTTCCAGCGGCAGGGCGACGTTGGCGAAGACGGTGCGCGAGGTCAGCAGGTTGAAGTGCTGGAAGATCATGCCGATGCGATGGCGGGCCTGGTTGAGGGCGTCGCCGGACAGGCCGGTGAGCTCCTCGCCGTCCACCGTGACGCTGCCCGTGGTCGGGCGCTCGAGCAGGTTCACGCAGCGGATCAGGGTCGACTTGCCGGCGCCGGACAGGCCGATGACGCCGTGGATCTGCCCCTTGGGCACGTGCAGGTCGACGGCCTTGAGGGCCTCGATGCCCTCGCGCCTGCCCTTGGTGAAGTAGGTCTTGGAAACGTTGTGCAGTTGAATCATCTGGGTCGCCAGGAGTGGCGCCGAGACGGGGAGCGGGCGATGCGTGCGGCGGGCGGAAACAAAAAAAGGCCACCCTGACGGGTGGCCATCAACGCTGGACACACCCTTTTAGCTGCACTTGCACACCGCGCGACTGGCAAGCCGTGCGACGTCGGCGCCCGCAATCCGGGTTCAAATCGGCGCCTTCAAAATGTGGGCGCAATGCTAGGTCTCGAACGGGCGTATGTCAAACGCTTTGGGCCAAGTTGGTGGCTTTCGCGCGGGCCGGCAGCGATATTCACCATTGATTCCCCCTGTGTGGCAATATTTTCTGCTTCTCCGGCTGGTGGCTAATAAAACTTCGCTCGCGCCGACGGTCCCGACGCCCTCGGCATGGACGCACCGGGCCGGGGTTTCCTACACTGAGCGACTTCCCGCCCGGCAGGGCGGTCCGACACGAGAGGGCAAGCATGTTCACAGGCATCGTCCAGGGCACCGCGGAAGTGGTCGCCATCGAGGAAGCGCAAGCCTTCCGCACCCATGTGCTGGTGCTCCCGGAGGCCTTGCGCCAGGGGCTCGAGCCCGGGGCCTCGGTGGCCCACAACGGGGTCTGCCTGACGGTCACGGCGATCGACGGTGACCGCGTCAGCTTCGACCTGATGCGCGAGACCCTGAGGGTCACCAATCTCGGTGCGCTCGGCGTCGGCGACCGGGTCAACGTGGAGCGGGCGGCGCGCTTCGGCGACGAGATCGGCGGCCACGCCATGTCCGGCCACGTGATCGCCACCGCGGACCTGGTCGAGCTCGACGAGGCACCCAACAACCGCCGGCTATGGTTCGAGCTGCCCGCGTCGCTGGGCCGCTTCCTGTTCGACAAGGGCTACATCGGCGTGGACGGGGCCAGCCTGACCATCGGCGAGGCGCGGCCGGCCACCGCCGGGCACGGTCCGCGCTTCTGCGTCGACCTGATCCCCGAGACCCTGGCGCGCACCGTGCTGGCCGACCGTCACCCGGGGGACCGGGTCAACATCGAGATCGATCCCCAGACCCAGGCCATCGTCGAGACGGTCGAGCGCGTCATGGCGGCCCGCGGCGCCTGAGGCGTTCAGACTGCGTTGGCCAGCCGACTGGCCACGCTACCGGGTGTCCCGTATACATCAGTGAGCCGTGCCGCACTCGCGCCGCGGCGTCTCGCTTCCCGGGGCGCCATCCGCTACCATGTGCGGCTTTTCTCGCCCCCAGGACGCGACATCGCCGCTAGGACGACCCTCTCATGCCGAAACGCCTGATCGCCAATCACTTCAAGCTCGCCGAACACGGCACCGACGTGAAGACCGAGGTCATCGCCGGGATCACTACCTTCCTGACCATGGCCTATATCATCTTCGTCAACCCGAGCATCCTCTCCGAGTCCGGCATGGATTACGGGGCCGTGTTCGTGGCCACCTGCCTGGCCTCGGCGGTGGGCTGCCTGATCATGGGCCTGTGGGCCAACTATCCCATCGCCCTGGCACCCGGCATGGGGCTCAATGCCTTCTTTACCTACGGCGTGGTGATGGGCATGGGGTACAGCTGGGAGGCGGCCCTGGGCGCGGTCTTCCTGTCCGGCTTCACCTTCTTCCTGCTCAGCGTGTTCCGCATCCGCGAGTGGATCATCAACGCGATTCCCATGTCCCTGCGCCTGGGGATCGCCGCCGGCATTGGCCTGTTCCTGGCGATGATCGCCATGCAGAACGCCGGTATCGTGGTGGCCAATGACGCCACCTTCGTCTCGCTGGGCGACCTGACCGAGCCGTCGGCCCTCTACGCGCTGCTGGGCTTCTTCGTGATCACCGCGCTGTCCCACCTGCGCGTGACCGGGGCGGTGATGATCGGCATCCTGGGCATCACCGTGCTGGCCATCCTGCTCGGCCACAACGAGTTCGGCGGCCTGGTCTCCATGCCGCCCTCCATCGCGCCGACCCTGATGCAGCTCGACCTGGCCGGCGCCTTCGATATCGCCATGTTCAGCGTGGTGTTCGCCTTCCTGTTCGTCGACCTGTTCGACACCTCCGGCACCCTGATCGGTGTCGCCCACCGCGGCGGCCTGCTGGACGAGCAGGGCAAGCTACCGCGCATCGGCCGCGCCATGATGGCCGACAGCGGCGCGTCCATGGCCGGCGCCGCGCTCGGCACCTCGACCACCACCAGCTACATCGAGTCCACCGCGGGCATCGTCTCCGGCGGGCGCACCGGCCTGACCGCCGTGGTGGTGGCCGTGCTGTTCCTGATCAGCCTGTTCTTCGCCCCGCTGGCCGGTTCCATTCCGGCCTATGCCACCGCCGGCGCGCTGCTCTACGTGGCGGTGCTGATGGCCGGCAGCCTGGCTCACGCCGACTGGAATGACGCCACCGAGGCGGCTCCGGTGCTGATCGCCGCCCTGGCCATGCCGCTGACCTTTTCCATTGCCGAGGGCATCGCGCTGGGCTTCATCAGCTATGCGGCCATCAAGGCACTGTCCGGCCGCTTCCGCGACCTGAACCCGGCCGTGGTGATCCTGGCGCTGATCTTCTGCGCCAAGTTCCTGTTCCTCGACTGACACCGACCGACGAGAATCGCGATGAGCATCTACGGCGACTACATCAAGTCCGTCATCCGCACCGTCCCCGACTGGCCGCAGCCGGGGGTCAACTTCCGCGACATCACGCCGTTGCTACAGAACAGCGCGGCCTTCCGCAAGCTGGTCGACAGCTTCGTGCATCGCTACCAGGAGATGGACCTCGACGCCATCGCCGCCATCGATGCGCGGGGCTTCATCGTCGGTGCGCCCCTGGCCTACGAGCTGGGCTGCAGCTTCGTGCCGGTGCGCAAGAAGGGCAAGCTGCCGTTCAAGACCATCAGCGAGACCTACACCCTGGAATACGGCGAGGCCGAGGTCGAGCTGCACAGCGACGCCTTCCGCGAGGGCGATCGGATCCTGGTGGTCGACGACCTGATCGCCACCGGCGGCACCATGCTGGCCGCCGCCAAGCTGATCACCCGCAGCGGCGGCCAGGTGGTCGAGACCGCCACCATCGTCGACCTGCCGGACCTGGGGGGCGCGGATCGCATTCGCGAGGCGGGCTACAGCGTCTTCGCGGTCTGTTCCTTCACCGAAGATGAGTGAGGTCGCCATGAGCCATCCGCGCTATCACCAGCATTTCACCGTCTCCTGGGACCAGCTCCATCGGGACGTCCGCGAGCTCTGCCATCGGCTGGTCGAGCGTGACTTCCAGGGCATCGTGGCCATCACCCGGGGCGGGCTGATCCCCGCCGCGCTGATCGCCCGTGAGCTCAACGTGCGGCTGATCGATACCGTCTGCATCAGTAGCTACGACGGCAAGGATCAGGGCGAGCTCGAGGTCATGAAGGGCGTGGACCACGACGGCGATGGCTGGCTGCTGGTGGACGATCTGGTCGATACCGGCAAGACCGCCCGCAAGGTGCGCGAAATGTTGCCCAGGGCGCATTTCGTGACCGTCTATGCCAAGCCTGAGGGCCGCCCGCTGGTCGACCAGTACCTCACCGAGGTGGCCCAGGATTGCTGGATCCAGTTTCCCTGGGACATGGGCGTGGCCTATGTCGAACCCCTGGCCGATCAGGTCAAGCGCTGAATCATGACGACACCGTTACCCGACAGCTGGCAGCGCTGGCTCGGCGACGAGTTCGCCGCGCCCTACATGCAGGCGCTGCGCGACTTCCTGGCCGCCGAGAAGGCCGCCAGGAAGGTCATCTACCCGCATTCCTCCGACTGGTTCCGGGCCTTCGAGCTGACGCCGCTGGACCGGGTCAAGGTGGTGATCCTGGGCCAGGACCCCTACCACGGCCCGGGCCAGGCCCACGGGCTGTGCTTCTCGGTGCGCCCCGGGGTGCGCATTCCGCCGTCGCTTGCCAACGTCTACAAGGAACTGGCCACCGACGTGGGCTTCGTGCCGGTCGATCACGGCTTCCTCGAGCACTGGGCCGGGCAGGGCGTGCTGCTGCTCAATACCTCCTTGACCGTCGAGCAGGGCAATGCCGCCTCCCACCGCGGCAAGGGCTGGGAGACCTTCACCGACCGGGCCATCGCCGCGGTCAACGCCCATGCCGAGCCGACGGTGTTCCTGCTGTGGGGCAGCCACGCCCGCCAGAAGAAGGCGCTGATCGATACCTCGCGCCACCTGGTGCTGGAGTCGCCGCACCCCTCGCCGCTCTCGGCCCATCGTGGCTTCTTCGGCAACCAGCACTTCTCGCGCGCCAACGCCTTTCTCGCCGAGCGGGGCCGCGCGCCGATCGATTGGCAACTGCCGGCTTCGCCCGGTTGAGCGTCGCCGGCCCGATCGGGCACGGCCGCCTTAACCTCGCGGCGGCTTGCGGGTAGAATGGCGCGCAATTTGCGCATGCACCGCGTGCGTCTATGCTTGCCGACGAACCACCCCGCCGAAGAGGTCCGCCCATGAGTGTCCATGCCATCCAGCATCCCCTGGTCCAGCACAAGCTGGGATTGATGCGCGAAGCCGGGATCAGCACCAAGAGTTTTCGCGAACTGGCCGGCGAGGTGGCCAAGCTTCTGACCTATGAGGCGACCCAGGACCTGGAGCTGGAGACCCAGGAGATCGACGGCTGGAGCGGCGAGCCGATCCCGGTGCAGCAGCTCAAGGGCAAGAAGACCACCATCGTTCCTATCCTGCGCGCCGGCCTCGGCATGCTGGACGGCGTCACCGACCTGATCCCCAGCGCGCGCATCAGCGTGGTCGGCCTCTACCGTGACGAGGAGACGCTGGAGCCGGTGCCGTATTTCTCCAAGTTCGCGGGCGACCTGGACGAGCGCATGGCGATCGTCATCGATCCCATGCTGGCGACCGGCGGCACCATGGTGGCGACCCTCGACATGCTGCGCGAGCGCGGCTGCCAGCACATGAAGGTGATCGTGCTGGTGGCTTCGCCCGAGGGCATCAAGCGCGTCCAGGACGCCTATCCCGAGATCGAGATCTACACCGCGGCGGTGGACGACCACCTCGACGAACACGGCTATATCGTCCCCGGGCTGGGCGATGCCGGCGACAAGATCTTCGGCACCCGCTGAGACCCTGCCTCGGGTCGGCCCTGCGCCGGCCGCCCCCGGTGAGCTCGCGCCAAGGGCTCACCGGCCCTATCCTCTCGATATCCTCCCCCCACGTCGCGATGTTCGAAAACGATCACAAAGCGACACGCCTGCGTCGTCCAACCGCTCGATGTGCCAGGCTCAACCCCCTTTGACCAAAGTTTAACCCTCTGCTTAATGCCTTGTTGGTCATGGGGTTAAGTCGCTTTTTCCTGGCCTCTGGCGAGCCGTGCGCGTTTTTTCGGTTATTTACATTTGTTGGCGTATTCGAATCTCGGTTAGGGTTCTTCCAGGCGTTCCCGAAACACCGTCAACAACAACACAGCCGAGAATGGTATGTCCCTAATCCTCGAACACATCGACCGCATGGTCGGTGGCGAGACGCACATCGACGATGTCAGTCTCGAGCTCCGGCCGGGGTCGTTCAATGTCCTGCTCGGGCGGACCCTGTCCGGCAAGACGTCGCTGATGCGGCTCATGGCCGGTCTCGATGCCCCGACCCGAGGACGCGTCCTGATGGATGGGCAAGACGTCACCGGGCGCTCGGTGCGCAAGCGCAACGTCTCGATGGTCTATCAGCAATTTATCAACTATCCCGGCCTCAGCGTCTACGACAACATCGCCTCGCCGCTCCGGCTGGCCAGGGTCGAGGGTCGCGAGATCGATCGCCGGGTGCGCGAGATCGCCGAGATGCTGCATATCGCCCCCTTCCTGGATCGCCTGCCCCTGGAACTCTCCGGGGGGCAGCAGCAGCGCACCGCCATGGGCAGGGCGCTGGTCAAGGATGCCGATATCATCCTCTTCGACGAGCCGCTGGTGAACCTCGATTACAAGCTGCGCGAGGAATTTCGCGACGAGCTGCGCGCCGTGTTCGCCGAGCGCCACTGCATCGCCGTCTATGCCACCACCGAGCCCGCCGAGGCCCTGGCGCTGGGCGGCAATACCGCCGTGCTCCACGAGGGGCGGCTGGTGCAGTACGGTCGCACGGAGGACGTCTATCACCGCCCGCGCAACGTGCTGAGCGCCGAGATGTTCTCCGAGCCGCCGATCAACATCGTCGATGGCCGGGTGTCCGACACCGAGGTCACCTTCGACAGCCAACTGCATTTCCCGATCAACGACGACCTGCGCGTGCTCCCCCCGGGGGAATATCGCTTCGGCGTCAGGGCCTCGCACATCTCGCTGACACCCCGGGCCGAGGATGACATCGAGATGCGGATGATCGTCGACCTGGCCGAGATCAGCGGCTCCGAGACCTTCCTGCACGTGCACAACGAGCGCTTCCAGCTGACGGTGCATCTCGAGGGCGTGCATGAATTCGCCGTCGACGCGCCGGTCACGCTCTACTTTCCGACCCACAAGGTGTATGCCTTCGACCGCCAGGGCGCCGTGGTGCATATCCCGTCTCATCTGGGGGGCATCTGAGATGGCCGAGATCACCCTCAAGTCGCTGGCACACAGCTACCTCGCCGCGCCTCTATCGCCCGACGATTACGCCATCCGCGAGATGGATCACGTCTGGCACCAGGGCGGGGCGTACGCCTTGCTCGGGCCCTCGGGCTGCGGCAAGTCGACCCTGCTCAACATCATCTCCGGGCTGCTGGAGCCGTCCAGCGGCGAGGTGCTGTTCGACGGCGAGCGGGTCAACGCGCTGACGCCGGAGGCGCGCAACATCGCCCAGGTTTTCCAGTTCCCGGTCGTCTACGACACCATGACGGTCTACGACAACCTGGCCTTCCCGCTGCGCAACGTGAAGACGCCCGAGGCCAGGGTCCACGAGCGGGTGACGGAGGTCGCCGAGGTGCTGGAGCTGACGGGGCAGCTCAAGCGCAAGGCCAAGAACCTCACCGCCGACGAGAAGCAGAAGGTCTCCATGGGGCGCGGGCTGGTACGCGACGACGTCTCGGCGATCCTGTTCGACGAGCCGCTCACCGTGATCGACCCGCAGCTCAAGTGGAAGCTGCGCCGCAAGTTGAAGGAGATCCACCAGCGCTTCGCGATCACCATGGTCTACGTCACCCACGACCAGCTCGAGGCCTCGACCTTCGCCGACAAGATCGCCGTGATGTACGAGGGGCAGGTGGTCCAGTTCGGCACGCCTCGCGAGCTGTTCGAGACCCCCAACCATACCTTCGTGGGCTACTTCATCGGCAGCCCCGGCATGAACTTCCTCGACGTGACCCTGCGCGATGGCCGGGTGATGGCCGGCGACACGGCGCTCTCGGTGGGGCAGGGCGTGCGACGCGCCATCGACGGCGCTCGCTCGACCAACGTCAAGCTGGGCATCCGCCCCGAGTTCATCGAGGTTCACGAGACGCCGGTGGAAGGCGGCATGGCAGCCACCGTCGAGCACGCCCAGGATCTCGGCACCTACTCCATCGTCAACCTGAGGCTCGGTGACGTCAGTCTCAAGGCGCGCATCGAGGAAGACCAGCCGACCCCGGCAGGGCAGGCCTACCTGCGCTTCCCCGATGCTCGCCTCGGCCTCTACGTCGACGAGTACCGCGTGGAGATCGACCATGACTAAAGTCCGCAACAATCGTGCGTGGTGGCTGATCCTGCCCATGCTGCTGCTGGTGGCCTTCTCGGCCATCATCCCGCTGATGACCGTAGTGAACTATTCGGTCCAGGACGTCTTCGATGCCAATACCCGCTTCTTCACCGGGACCGAGTGGTTCCGGGAGATGCTCAACGATCCGGCCCTGCAGGCGGCGCTGCTGCGCCAGTTCGCCTTCTCGCTGACGGTGTTGGCCATCGAGGTGCCGCTGGGCATCGGCATCGCCCTGATCATGCCCAGGAAGGGCTGGCAGGCCTCGGCGGTGCTGATCCTGGTGACCATGCCGCTGCTGATCCCCTGGAACGTGGTGGGCAGCATCTGGCAGATCTTCACCCGCGGCGATATCGGCCTGATGGGCTGGAGCCTGCGCGAGCTGGGCTATGGCTACAACATCACGGCGAGCCCGGTGGATGCCTGGGCGACCATCGTCCTGATGGACGTCTGGCACTGGACCCCGCTGATCGCGCTGCTCTGCTACAGCGGCCTGCGCTCGATTCCCGATGCCTACTATCAGGCGGCGCGCATCGATCGGGCCTCCAGGTGGGCAGTGTTCCGCTACATCCAACTGCCCAAGCTGACCAACGTGCTGGTGATCGGGGTGCTGCTGCGCTTCATGCACTCCTTCATGATCTACGCCGAACCCTTCGTGCTCACCGGCGGGGGGCCCGGCAGTTCGACCACCTTCCTCAGCCAGTCGCTGACCACCATGGCCATCGGCCAGCAGGATCTCGGGCCCTCCGCGGCGTTCTCGCTGATCTACTTCCTGATCATCCTGCTCGTCAGCTGGGTGTTCTACACCGCGATCATGAACATGCAGAAGGACAAGCCGGATGGGGAGGCCTGACATGACCGATTCGATGCCCACCACGCCCGATGCCGTGCGCAAGCGGGCGGCCGCCGCCGATGCCAGGCGCCGTCGCCGAGCCCGGCCGGCGAGCCGCCAGTGGCACAAGCGTGGCCTGATGGCGGCCTATATCGTCTTCGTGCTGCTGCCGATCTACTGGCTGCTCAACATGTCGTTCCAGTCCAACACCGAGATCCTCGGTGGGCTGACGCTGTGGCCCGAGGACGTCACCCTGGAGCACTACGCCAAGATCTTCACCGACTCGAGCTGGTACATGGGGTACGTCAACTCCATCACCTACGTGGTGATGAACATGGCGATCAGCATCGCGGTGGCCCTGCCCGCGGCCTATGCCTTCAGCCGCTACCGGTTCATCGGCGACAAGCACCTGTTCTTCTGGCTGCTGACCAACCTGATGGCGCCGCCGGCGGTGTTCCTGCTGCCGTATTTCCAGCTCTACTACACGGTCGGGCTCTTCGATACCCATATCGCCGTGGCCCTGGCGCACTGCCTGTTCAACATTCCCCTGGCGGTGTGGATCCTCGAGGGCTTCATGAGCAGCGTGCCCAAGGAGATCGACGAGACCGCCTTCATCGACGGCTACAGCTTTCCGAGGTTCTTCGTCAGGATCTTCATTCCCATGATCAGCTCGGGGATCGGCGTCACGCTGTTCTTCCTGTTCATGTTCTCCTGGGTCGAGCTGTTGCTGGCCAGCACCCTGACCGCTACCGATGCCCAGCCCATCGCCTCGGTGATGACCCAGACCAAGGGCGCCTCGGGGATCGACTGGGGTGCGCTGGCGGCCGCCGGCACCCTGACCATCCTGCCGGGCATCGTCGTCGTCTACTTCGTGCGCAACCACATCGCCAAGGGCTTCGCCCTGGGCCGGACCTGAGGAGGACAAGGTATGGAATGGATGGTCTGGACCACCCCGACCATGATCTTCTTCGCGACCATCGCCGCCATCCTGGCCGGCATGACCGCCTGGGAGGTCGCCTCGCCCTCGGTCGAGCGCAAGGGCTTCCTGCCGATCACGACCACGCGGGGCGACCGGCTGTTCGTCGGCCTGCTCTCCGCCGCCTATATCCATCTGCTGGTGGTGGGGTTCTCGCCGCTGAGTATCTGGGTGGCCCTGGGAGCCTCCATCCTGTGGATGCTGGTACTGATGCGCTGGGGCTGACAGCGACGATGGAGCGGGACGTTCATGGAAGAACGATCACGGAAGAACGATCACAACAACCGATGAGGTCTATATGAAAGCGACAACAATGCGACTCTCTCTGCTGACGGCCGGCGTCATGCTGGCGAGCGGCTCCCTGCAGGCCGATGATCACGACGCCCGGGCCATCGCCGAGCGGCTGGTCGATGAGCACTTCCAGGAGTCGACGCTGACCCGCGAGCAGCAGATCGAGGAACTGCTGTGGTTCGCCGAGGCGGCCGAGCCGTTCCGGGGCATGGAGATCAACACCGTCGCCGAGGGCCTGACGACCCATATCTACGAGCGCGACGTGCTCGCCGAGGCCTTCGGCGAGCTGACCGGCATCGACATCACTCACAACATCATCGGCGAGGGTGATGTGGTGAACAACATGCAGACGCAGATGCAGTCGGGCCGCAACATCTACGACGGCTACGTCAACGACTCCGACGCGATCGGCACCCACATTCGCTATGGCGCCACCGTGAACCTCTCGCGGGCGATGGACAACGAGTGGGCCGACTTCACGCTGCCGACGCTGGACCTCGACGACTTCATCGGCCTGCAGTACGGCACCGGCCCGGACGGCAGCGTCTACCAGCTGCCCACCCAGCAGTTCGCCAATCTCTACTGGTTCCGCTACGACTGGTTCCAGCGCGAGGACCTGCAGTCGCAATTCCGCGAGATCTACGGCTATGACCTGGGCGTGCCGACCAACTGGACCGCCTACCAGGACATCGCCGAGTTCTTCACCGAGCACGTCGGCGAGATCGACGGCACCAAGGTCTATGGCCACATGGACTATGGCCGTCGCGATCCCTCTCTGGGCTGGCGCTTCCACGACTCCTGGCTCTCCATGGCCGGCATGGGCAGCCCCGGGGTGCCCTTCGGCAACCCGGTCGACGACTGGGGGATCCGCGTCAACGAGCAGAGCGAGCCGGTGGGGGCCAGCGTCAGTCGCGGCGGTGCCACCAATTCGCCGGCCTCGGTGTTCGCCGTCACCAAGATGGTCGACTGGCTCGACAAGTATGCGCCGCCCGAGGCCAGCGGCATGACCTTCGGCGAGGCGGGGCCGGTACCGGCCCAGGGCAACGTGGCCCAGCAGATGTTCTGGTATACCGCCTTCACCGCCGACATGACGGACCCGGAGCTGCCGGTGACCGACGAGCAGGGCAACCCGAAGTGGCGCATGGCGCCGTCGCCCACCGGGCCTTACTGGGAGGAGGGCATGAAGGTCGGCTACCAGGACGTGGGGGCCTGGACCTTCTTCGACTCCACCCCCGAGGATCGGCGCACCGCCGCCTGGCTGTTCGCCCAGTTCACGGTTTCCAAGACGGTCTCCCTCGAGAAGCTGATGGCCGGCCTCACGCCGATTCGCCAGTCCGACATCTTCTCCGAGCAGATGACCGAGATGGCGCCCAAGCTGGGCGGCTTGGTGGAGTTCTATCGCAGCCCCAACGAGTCCCAGTGGACGCCGTCCTCCACCAACGTGCCGGACTATCCGCGCATGGCACCGCTGTGGTGGCAGAATCTGTCGCCCGCCGTCAGCGGGGACATCTCGCCCCAGGAGGCCCTCGACAACCTGGCCGGGGATCTGGACAGCATCATGGCGCGGTTGGCCCGGGCCAAGGTCTTCGCGACCTATTCCCCGAACCTCAACGAGGAGCGCGACCCCCAGTACTGGCTCGACCAGCCCGGCTCGCCCAAGGCCAAGCTGGACGACGAGATGCCCCAGGGCCATACCGTGCCCTATGACGAGATGATGGAGGAGTGGATGTCCGCCGGCACGCGCTGAGGGGGCCGACCCCCGCCGCCCCTGAGCGGTGATGCCACGCAGGGCCGAGCCCCGCCGGATGCGCTCCGGCGGGGCTCGCGCGCGAAGGCCCTCCCGTTCCCGCGCTTTCGTCGCCCTCGGCCGCTCGCATCGCTACCAAGGCGCGGCGAGGCTGATAGAATGCCGCGCGATCGCTTGCCCGAAACCCGGGACGATCGCCGTTGGACAGGCCGTCGGGTGCCCGAGCGCGCCTGGCCAGCGGCAATCGCCCCGCCGATGACCCGGAGTCCTGACATGAGTGACCCTACGGCGGCCGCCGTTTCCCCGGCCGAATCCCCCCTGCGCACCCTGGTGGTCGGCGCCCAGATGCTGTTCGTGGCCTTCGGCTCGCTGGTGCTGGTGCCGCTGCTGACCGGCCTGGATCCCAACGTCGCGCTGTTCACCGCCGGCCTCGGCACCCTGGTGTTCCACGCCGTGACCCGCAACAGCGTGCCGGTGTTCCTGGCCTCGTCGTTCGCCTTCATCGCGCCGATCCAGGGCTCGGTGGCGAGCTTCGGCGTCTCGGCGACCCTCGGCGGGCTGCTGGCCGCCGGCGTGGTCTACGTGCTGATCTCCCAGCTGGTTCGCCTCAAGGGCACCGTCTGGCTGCATCACCTGCTGCCGCCGGTGGTGGTGGGGCCGGTGATCATGGTGATCGGCCTGGCCCTGGCGCCGGTGGCGGTGGACATGGCCACCGGCGGCACCAGCGAAGCCATCGGTTATGGACGCGCCATGGTGCTGTCCATGGCCAGCCTGCTGGTCACCCTGGTGCTGGCGGTGTTCGGCCGCGGCCTGATCCGGCTGATCCCGATCCTCGGCGGCATCGCCACCGGCTACGCGCTGGCCGCGCTGATGGGCGTGGTGGATTATTCCCCGGTGCGCGAGGCGGCCTGGCTGGCGCTGCCCGAGTTCGTCACGCCGAGCTTTCACTGGGCGGCGGTGCTGTTCATGATCCCGGTGGCCATTGCGCCGGCGGTGGAGCACATCGGCGACATGATCGCCATCGGCTCGGTGACCCGCCGCAACTACCTGGACAAGCCCGGCCTGCATCGCACCCTGCTGGGCGACGGTCTGGCCACCTGTACGGCGTCGCTGTTCGGCGGCCCGCCCAACACCACCTACTCCGAGGTCACCGGCGCGGTGACCCTGACCCGGGCCTTCAATCCGCGGATCATGGTGGTCACCGCGGTGATCGCCGTGCTGCTGTCGTTCCTCGGCAAGCTCGGCGCCGTGCTGCAGACCATTCCCGGGCCAGTGATGGGCGGCATCATGACGCTGCTGTTCGGTTCCATCGCGGTGGTCGGCATGAACACCCTGGTGCGCGCCGGCAAGCCGCTGACCGCGCCGCGCAATCTGGTGGTGGTGTCGCTGATCCTGGTGTTCGGCATCGGCGGCATGCAGCTCGGCGGCGGCCAGTTCACCCTGCAGGGCGTCGGCCTCGCGGCCCTGGTGGGCATCCTGCTCAATGCCATCCTGCCGAGGGCCGACGAGGACTGATTCGCAGACGAGGCGAGGGGCGCCTCGGGGGTTGGCAAAGCGGTCGCATGGGTCTACATTTTATAGAAATGTAGAAATTCACACGGAGCGCCCCCATGAGCCAGATCACCCCCATGACCTGGGACGACCCCTTTCGCCTCGTCGACCAGCTCGACGGCGACGAGCGGCTGGTGCAGCAGACCGCCCACGACTACTGCCAGGAGCAGCTGCTGCCCCGGGTGCTGGAGGCCAATCGGCACGAGCGCTTCGATCGCGAGATCATGACCGAGATGGGCGCGCTCGGCCTGCTGGGGGCCACCCTCGAGGGCTACGGCTGCGCCGGCATGAGCTACGTCGGCTACGGGCTGATCGCCCGCGAGGTCGAGCGGGTCGATTCCGGCTATCGCAGCGCCATGAGCGTGCAATCCAGCCTGGTGATGTACCCGATCCATGCCTTCGGCAGCGAGGCCCAGAAGGAGCGCTACCTGCCGAAGCTGGCCAGCGGCGAGTGGGTCGGCGCCTTCGGCCTCACCGAACCCGATCACGGCTCCGACCCCGGCGCCATGTCGACCCGGGCCGTGCGCACCGAGGGCGGCTGGCGGCTCAACGGTACCAAGACCTGGATCACCAATGCGCCGATCGCCGATGTCTTCGTGGTCTGGGCGCGGGACGAGGAGGGCGTGATCCGCGGCTTCGTGCTGGAGCAGGGCATGGCCGGGCTCTCGGCGCCCAAGATCGAGGGCAAGTTCAGCCTGCGGGCCTCGACCACCGGCCAGATCGCCCTGCAGGACGTGGAGGTCGGCGACGAGGCGCGGCTGCCCGGCGTCACCGGCCTGAAGGGCCCGTTCTCCTGCCTGAATCGCGCCCGCTACGGCATCGCCTGGGGCAGCATGGGCGCCGCCGAGGCCTGCTGGCACGCCGCCCGGCACTATACCCTGGAGCGTGAGCAGTTCGGCCGCCCGCTGGCCGCCAACCAGCTGATCCAGAAGAAGCTCGCCGACATGCAGACCGAGATCGCGCTCGGGCTGCAGGCCGCGCTGAGGGTGGGGCGGATGATCGACGCCGGCCAACTGGTGCCCGAGACCATCTCGCTGATCAAGCGCAACAATTGCGGCAAGGCGCTGGACATCGCCCGCACGGCGCGCGACATGCACGGCGGCAACGGCATCAGCGACGAGTACCACGTGATCCGTCACGTCATGAACCTCGAGGCGGTCAATACCTACGAGGGCACCCATGACATCCATGCGCTGATCCTGGGGCGGGCGCAGACCGGCCTCCAGGCGTTCACCGGCTGACACAGGCCTCTGCGATGGCTTGACGCCGGAATAGCTCCGAGAGCAGGGAGATCACAATGAGCGGACCGCTGGACGGCGTGGTGGTGCTGGACCTGTCCCGGGTGCTGGCCGGGCCCTGGGCCGGACAGCTGCTGGCCGACCTGGGCGCCCGGGTGATCAAGGTCGAGCACCCCGAGCGCGGCGACGACACCCGCGGCTGGGGCCCGCCCTGGCTCGGTGACGAGGGCGATGCCGAGCGGCTGGCCGCCTACTACCTGTGCGCCAACCGCGGCAAGCAGTCGCTGGCCGTGGATATCGCCACCGAGCAGGGGCAGGCGCTGATACGACGCCTGGCCGCCGGGGCCGATGTGCTGCTGGAAAACTTCAAGGTCGGCGGCCTGGCCCGCTACGGGCTCGACCATGCCAGCCTCAAGGACGTCAACCCGCGCCTGATCGGCTGCTCGATCACCGGTTTCGGCCAGGACGGCCCCTATGCCCATCGGGCCGGCTACGACTTCATGATCCAGGCCCTGGGCGGACTGATGAGCCTGACCGGCGAGCCGGAGGGCATGCCGATGAAGGCCGGGGTGGCGATCACCGATGTGATGACCGGCCTCTATGCCGCCATCGGCGTGCTGGCGGCACTGTACGAGCGGCGGCAGGGTGGGGCGGGGCACCGGGAGACGGGGCGGCATATCGACGTGGCGCTGCTCGACGTCCAGGTGGCGACCCTGGCCAACCAGGCGCTCAATGCTCTGGTGACGGGAGAGAGCCCCGAGCGCCACGGCAATGCCCATCCCAATATCGTGCCCTACCAGGCCTTCGCCTGCGCCGACGGCCACCTGGTGTTGACGGTGGGCAACGACGCCCAGTTCGCGCGCCTGGCCGAGCTGCTCGGCCACCCGGCATGGGCCGAGGACCCGGCTTTCGCCACCAATGCCGCCCGAGTCGCCCAGCGTGATCGCCTGGTGCCGAGGATCGCCGAGGTCCTGCGGACCCGCAGGCGCGATGCCTGGCTCGCCGAGCTCGAGGCGCGCGGCATTCCCGCCGGGCCGATCAATACCGTCCGCGAGGCCTTCGCCGACCCCCAGGTGTGCCACCGTGGCCTGCAGCGCACCCTCGACGGCGTCGACGGCCGCCGCCTGCCCCAGGTCGCCAACCCGCTGCGCTTCGACGGCCGGAGCGCCACCAGCGACACGCCGCCGCCGACCCTCGGCCAGGACAGCGACGCCCTGCTCGCCGAGATGGGACTTTCCCCGGCGGATATCGCCCGGCTCAGAAGGGCGGGGGTGGTGAGGTAGTCCGAGCCGGGAGCGGCGCCTGGCAAGCCGGCCCGATAGTCGCGGGAGTCGGCGGGGCGGCACGACGGCGCCGCGGCTCGATAAGGGCAACCGCCGCTACGGTGGGCAGTCTCCCTGTCGTTCCTCGTTCCTAGTGTCCTGCATCGGAGGTTGACGGTAGAATTCTGGCGGCCCCTTGCGCCGCCATGCCGCGTTGCCACTCCTCGCCATAGCGCTGCTATGCCTCGTCGCGGCGCCTTGCCTGGCGACCCAATGCGCTCGCCATCTCTTCAACGAACCTCCGAAACAGGACACTAGCTTGTCAGCGCGGTGAGAAGCGACGATGGATGCCGGTCTCGGCGATCATCCGCGTGGAAATCTCCTCCACCGAGAAGCGCGTGGTGTCGATGAAGGGAATGTGCAGGCGCCGGTAGAGGGCCTCGGCCTGTTCGACCTCCTGGACGCACTGGTCCATGGAGCTGTAGCGGCTGTTGGGCCGGCGTTCGTGACGAATCGCCGCCAGTCGCCGCGGATCGATGGTCAGCCCGAACAGCTTGTGGCGGTGTCGAGCCAGGTCGCGGGGCAGCTTGAGGCTGCCGTTGTCGTCCAGGTCGTCCTCGGTGAAGGGGTAGTTGGCGGCGCGAATGCCGAACTGCAGGGCCAGGTAGAGCGAGGTCGGTGTCTTGCCACAGCGCGAGACGCCGACCAGGATGATGTCGGCCTGGTCGTACTGGTGCGTGCGTGCCCCATCGTCGTTGTCCAGCGCGAAATGCACCGAGTGGATGCGGTCCATGTAGACGTCGTCGCTGCCGATGGAGTGAGTGCGGCCCACGCTGTAGGAGGAGTGGGTGGCCAGTTCCTGCTCCAGGGGTTCGAGGAAGGTGGAGAAGATGTCGACCTGGAAGCCCGGGGCGCTGCGGATCACGTTGCGCACGTCCTGGTCGACGATGGTGTCGATGATGATCGGCGTCTCGCCGTCCTTCACCGCCGTGGCCTGGATGATCTCGACCAGGCGCTGGGCCTTGTCGACGCTGTCGATGTAGGGCTTGGTGAGCATGCGTATCTCGACGTTCTCGAACTGGGCCAGCAGGCTGCGGCCCAGGCTCTCGGCGGTGATGCCGGTGCCGTCGGAGATGAAGAAGGCGGTACGCGTCATGGGGTCGCTCGGGCTGTGAGGAATGGCCGTATTGTCGAGCCTGGCGGGGGGCGAGACAAGCCGCCGACTACAGGAAGGGGCGCGAATCGCGGTTTGTTGTAAAAAACCTCCAGTGACTTCGATGTTAGACCAATGGCGAATATGGCGAGCCGCTGGTAGAGTCGCCACCATCCCGTCATGACCGTATGCGTCATGCGTCTATTTGGTGCCGGTATCCAATTCCTAAGGGGGTCTCGTGGACGATTACATTCTGTGGTTCGATCAGCTGGGCATGGACGATGTCGAGCGAGTAGGGGGCAAGAATGCCTCGCTCGGCGAGATGATCTCCAACCTGGCCGGCGCCGGGGTCACCGTGCCCGGCGGCTTCGCCACCACCGCCCACGCCTACCGTGAGTTCCTGTCCCATGAAGGCCTCAACGAGCGCATCAACCAGGCGCTGGCCACCCTGGACGTGGACGACGTGACCGAACTGGCCCGGGTCGGCGCGCAGATCCGTCAGTGGGTGATCGACACCCCGCTGCCGCCGAGCTTCGAGGCCGCCCTGCGCGAGAGCTACGAGCAGCTGCAGGCCAAGCACCCCAACCTCAAGGTGGCGGTGCGCAGCTCGGCCACCGCCGAGGACCTGCCCGACGCCTCCTTCGCCGGCCAGCAGGAGACCTTCCTCAACATCGAGGGCTTCGACAACATCAAGCGTGCCGTGCACGAGGTGTTCGCCTCGCTGTTCAATGACCGCGCGATCTCCTACCGGGTGCACCGCGGCTATGCCCACGAGAACGTGGCGCTGTCCGCCGGCATCCAGAAGATGGTGCGCTCCGAGACTGGCGCCTCCGGCGTGATGTTCACCCTGGACACCGAGTCCGGCTACCGTGACGCGGTCTTCGTCACCGCCTCCTGGGGCCTCGGCGAGACGGTCGTGCAGGGCGCGGTCAACCCCGACGAGTTCTACGTCCACAAGCCGACCCTGGCCGCCGGCCGCCCGGCGGTGCTGCGCCGCAACCTGGGCTCCAAGCTGATCAAGATGGTCTACACCGCCGACGCCAGCGCCGGCAAGTCGGTCGAGACCGTCGACGTGCCGCTGGCCGACCGGGCCCGCTTCAGCATCGACGACGACCAGGTCATGGCGCTGGCGCGCCAGGCGGTGATCATCGAGCAGCACTACGGCCGCCCCATGGACATCGAATGGGCCCTCGACGGCGACGACGGGGCGCTCTATATCGTCCAGGCGCGCCCCGAGACCGTGGTCTCCCAGCAGGAAGGCGGCAAGCTCGAGCGCTTCCAGCTCAAGGAGAAGGGCCGCACCCTGGTGACCGGCCGGGCCATCGGCCAGCGCATCGGCAGCGGCACGGTCAAGGTCGTGCATAGCCCCGACGACATGGACAAGATCCATGCCGGCGACGTGCTGGTCACCGACATGACCGATCCGGACTGGGAGCCGGTGATGAAGCGCGCCTCGGCCATCGTCACCAACCGCGGCGGGCGCACCTGCCACGCGGCGATCATCGCCCGCGAGCTGGGCATCCCGGCGGTGGTGGGCTGCGGCGACGCCACCGAGGCGCTGGCCGACGGCCGCGACGTCACCGTGTCCTGCGCCGAGGGCGACACCGGCCACGTCTACGACGGCCTGCTGGCGTTCGACCGCAACGTCACCAGCGTCGATGCCATGCCCGAGATTCCCTTCAAGATCATGATGAACGTCGGCAACCCGGACCGCGCCTTCAGCTTCGCCGGCCTGCCCAACGCCGGCGTCGGCCTGGCGCGCCTCGAGTTCATCATCAACCGCATGATCGGCGTGCACCCCAAGGCGCTGCTCGACTACGCCACCCTGCCCACCGACCTGCAGCAGACCATCGACGTACGCACCGCCGGCTACGACGATCCGGTCAGCTTCTACGTCGACAAGCTGGTCGAGGGCATCGCCACCCTGGCGGCGTCCTTCTACCCGCAGCGGGTCATCGTGCGGCTCTCGGACTTCAAGTCCAACGAGTACGAGAACCTGATCGGCGGCAAGCTGTACGAGCCGGGCGAAGAGAACCCGATGCTGGGCTTCCGCGGCGCCTCGCGCTACCTCTCCGAGGACTTCCAGGCCTGCTTCGAGCTGGAGTGCCGCGCGATCAAGCGGGTTCGCGAGCAGATGGGCCTCGACAACGTCGAGATCATGGTGCCCTTCGTGCGCACCACCGAAGAGGCGAGCGGCGTCATCGACCTGCTGGCCGCCAACGGCCTCAAGCGCGGCGAGAATGGCCTCAAGGTCATCATGATGTGCGAGCTGCCGGCCAACGCCCTGCTGGCCGACGAGTTCCTCGAGTACTTCGACGGCTTCTCCATCGGCTCCAACGACCTGACCCAGCTGACCCTGGGCCTCGACCGGGATTCCGGCATCGTCGCCGGCCTCTTCGAGGAGCGCAATCCAGCGGTCAAGAAGCTGCTGTCCATGGCGATCCAGGCCTGCAAGGCCCAGGGCAAGTACGTGGGCATCTGCGGCCAGGGGCCGTCGGACCACCCGGACCTGGCCAAGTGGCTGATGGAGCAGGGTATCGATTCCGTATCCCTGAACCCGGACGCGGTGCTGGAGACATGGTTCATGCTGGCCGGCGAGACGCTGGACTGACGCGAGCGCTGCCACGCCATCGACACGACACCCGGGCCCGGCCCGGGTGTCGTCGTTATGGCCTTGTCCCCGTCGGCCCGGCGGGTCCCGCCCGGCTCGGTGGACGCCTTCCGGGGCCGTCGAGGCCCGGGATCGCGGTACCCAGGGGCGGCGGCCTTTGGCATCATGGCCGGCCGATCTTTCACGAGGAGCCGCCCCATGGCGTATTTTCTGGTAATGGGCGGCCTGGCGCTGGCGGTCTGCTTCACCCTCGGCTGGGGGCTGTGGCGGCTGGCCCGCGGGGTCTTCGCCCGCCTGCCGCGGCGGCGTCCGGCCTCGGCACGCCGCGGCGACCGTACCAAGCCCCGCCGCGGTAGCGCCGCGCCGCGCCGCGCCGCCGCCGGGCGTCGTGCCGCCGCGTCGCCGTCATCCCCCTGGGCGCTGACCCGTGGCCTGGCCCGGCTGCGCGGGGCCTGGCCGCTGGCCCTGCTGGCCTGTGCGCTCTACGCTGGTGCCCAGCTGGTCGCCCATGGCATGGCGGCCCGCCCGCGCCCGGCGCCCGGCGCCTTCCTGCGCCTGGTCGATGTCCTCGGCTGGGGCGCCGCCGGCCTGCTGGGCATGGCGCTGCTCGGGCTGTTGGCCGCCTGGCGATGTCGGCGTTGAAGCGATATCGCCTATGCTGGGGAGGCGATCGCCTTCGTCACGGGAGCCACGGCCATGGAGAGATATTCCCCGCCAACCAGCCGACGCCTGGGGCAGGCGGCCCTGGGAGCCCTGATGGTGCTGCTGTCGACGCCGGGCGGCGCCGAGTCCTCGTTCCAGTACCAGCGCCCCGACGCGCTCTCCGGCCAGGCCGGCGAGGAGTCAGCGCCGTCGGCGGTGGCCGGCGAATCCTTCGCCATCGCCACGCCGCATCCCCTGGCCACCGACGCCGGCCGCCAGGTCCTGGCGGCAGGCGGGGCGGCCATCGATGCCGCCGTCGCCGCGCAGATGGTGCTGTCCCTGGTAGCGCCCCAGTCCTCCGGTCTCGGTGGCGGTGGCTTCCTGATGCTCTACGACGGGGAGCGGGTGCGGGCCTTCGACGGCCGTGAGAAGGCGCCCTCGGAGGTGGAGGAGACGCTGTTCATGGATGGGGAGGGCGAGCCGCTGGCCTTTGCGACGGCCGCCTCCAGCGGTCGTGCCGTCGGCGTGCCGGGCATGCTGCGGATGCTGGCGGCGGCCCACGACGCCCATGGCAGCCTGGACTGGGCGAGCCTCATCGCGCCGGCCATCGCGCTGGCCCGGCGGGGCGTCCCGGTGAGCCAGCCGCTGCACCGGGCGCTGTCGGCGGTCCCCGAGCTCGCCGACGACGGGGCGGCGGCCGCGCTCTATTTCACGGAAGCGGGCGAGCCTCTGGCCGCGGGGCAGACCCTGACCAATCCCGCCCTGGCGGCGATCCTCGAGCGGGTCGCCGAGCAGGGCAGTTCGGCGCTGCATACCGGCCCCGTCGCCGAGGACCTGGTGGCCCGGGTCCAGGGGCATCCCGACCTGCCGGGCGCACTGGCCCTCGAGGACCTCGCCACCTATGTCGCCGAACAGCGCGAACCGCTCTGCGCCCCCTGGCGACGCTGGCGCGTCTGCGGCTTCCCCCCGCCGGCCTCCGGCCACCTGTCCGTCATGCAGATCCTCGGCATCCTCGACCACCTGCCCCCGCTGGAGGCGGCGCTGGACGACGAGCGGCCCACGGCGGCCTGGCTTCACCGCCTCGTCGAGGCCTCGCGGCTGGCGCGCGCCGATCGCGACCGCTACGTCGCCGATCCGGCGTTCGTCGATCCGCCGGGGGACGAGTGGTCGACGCTGGTGGCCGACGACTACCTGGCCGCTCGCGCCGACCTCATCGGCGAGCGGCGGCTGGACGATGACCGGGCCAAGGCCGGCAATCCGGTCACGCCGTCGAGCGCCTGGGCCATGCCCCCCGGCCAGCCGGAGCCCGGCACCAGCCATCTCAGCGTCATCGACGGCGAGGGCCGGGCCGTGTCCATGACCACCTCGATCGGCCAGGCCTTCGGCGCCCGACTGCTGGCCGATGGAGGCACCGGAAAGCCCGGCGGCTACCTGCTGAACAGCGGCCTGGCCGATTTCTCCCTGCGGCCGTCGAACGACCAGGGCACGCCCTTCGCCAACCGGGCCGCCGCCGGCAAGCGGCCGCGCTCGAGCATGAGTCCGACCCTGGTCTTCGAACGGGAGAGCGGCGATCTGGTGGCGAGCCTGGGGGCGGCCGGCGGCGCCGACATCGTCCCGTATCTCGCCACGACCCTGGTGGCCCTGCTGGCCTGGGAGCTCGAACCGGCGGCGGCCATCGGCGTGCCGCATGCGGTCATCCGCGACGGGGGCATCCGCCTCGAGGCGGAGGGCTATCCCCAGGCGGTGCACGCGGCCCTCGCCGAGCGGGGGCATGAGGTCGAGGCCGGCGAGCTGGCCAGCGGCCTGCAGGTCCTGCGGCGCGACGGGGACGGCCTGGCCGGGGCCAGCGACCCGCGGGCCGGCGGTGCCGCGGGCGGCGACTGACGGGGCGTCATTCGCGCAGCCAGTTGCGCAGCTTGACCAGCATCAGGGCGCCGTCGCCGAGGCGGTGGCGTTCGGCGATCAGCGCCGCCAGACGGTCCGGGCGGTCGGTGATGATGCCGTCCACGCCGAGGTCGATGAGCCGCGACATGCGCGCCCGGTCGTTGATGGTCCAGGCATGCAGCCGGTAGCCATAGTGGTGAGCGCGGCGTACCTCGTCGGCATCGATCCGGTTGTGGCGCAGGGCCAGGGCATCGAAGCCGCGTCGCGGCAGGGTGCCGCGCATCACCAGCTGGGCGAGCAGGATGGTGCGGGCCCGGGGCGCCTGGCGCTCGATCTCGGCGAGCAGCGGGTAGGCCTGGGTCGCCAGGGCCACTCTCGCCAGCACGTCGGGCTCGCCGCAGGCGGCTCGCCGGATGCCGTCGGGGGCGCGCTCGCGACAGGCCAGCCGGGCCTGGCGCTCTTCGGCCAGGACGTCGAGCACCCGTCGCACCAGGAGGTCGCCGTTGCCCGTCGTCGGCTTGAGCTCGATCATCAGGCCGGCGCGGCCGCGTGTCCGCACCAGCGCCTCGTCGAGCCCGGCAATCCGCGTGCCCACGAAGGGGTCGCCGAACCAGCTGCCCACGTCCACGGCGGCGAGGCTGGCGCGATCGAGTTCGGCGATGCGTCGCCGGTCGCCGGCGAGCCGGGCCAGGCTGCTGTCGTGGTGAAGCACCACCTGGTGGTCGGCGGTCAGGCGGGCATCGACCTCGATGAGGTCGGCGCCGTCGACGATGGCCTGGTCGATGGCCGCCAGGGTGTTCTCCGGGGCCTTCAGCGAGCTGCCGCGGTGGGCGATGATCGCCACCTCCTCGCGCAGCTCGAAGCGATGGACGATCAGCCAGGCCTGGCCGATCGCGAACAGCACCACCGCGAGTTCCACGGCCCAGGCCAGCCGGCCCGAGTGGGTGCCGGGAGGCGGCGCCGGCGGCCTGGGCTCGCGATGGGCCAGGCGCAGGTAGAGGCAGGCACCCATCAGGGCGTTGGCCGCGATGCCCAGGAAGGTGATGGCCAGCGTGACCAGCACGTAGAGCCCCACGTAGCCGAGCATGGCCGGGACCAGCACCGCCTGGCGGTCGGGCAGGTTCCCGAGCAGGGGCGTGAAGAGCGCGTCGAAGGCCAGGCTGGCGGCGAGCGGCAGGGCGAGGATCGCCGCCAGCAGTACCAGGATCGACAGGGCGATGCCGCGCCCGCGACCGCGGGTCAGGTCGAGGCTGCGGGCCAGGGCGCGACGGGGCGAGGCCTCCTCGAGGATCAGCACCGGCAGGGCCAGGTGCCAGCGGGTGTAGAGGGTGGCGGCGGCCGTCGCCCAGAGCAGCGTCAAGGGCAGGGCGGCGGCCAGGAAGCCCCAGAACGCCGGCGGACGCACCTGCTGGACATAGTAGGCGTCCAGGTGGCCGAGCATCAGCCCGTGCAGCCCCACCAGGGCCAGCGCCAGCGGCAGCGCCAGCAGCAGCTGGCTGCCGACCTGCAGGACCACCAGGCCGGACAGCGCCGGCAGTCGTCTCAAGCAGCCCCACAGGGCTTCGAAGGCCAGGCGCACGTGGTGGTCCCGCGGCCGCACCGCGACCAGGGTCATGCCGGCCTGCTGCAGGTAGAGCAGCAGGAAGATGATGCCCAGGGCGGCCAGCAGCCAGGCCTGGCCGCCCGGCGTCAGCAGGATCTCGAGCAGCGCCGCCGGGGAGAGCAGCGGCCGGCCGAAGCGGCCGAGCAGGTGGGCGAGTGCCCAGCCCGCCGCCGGCAGCAGCAGGCTCGAGGCCAGCAGGGTGAAGAACAGGTGGTAGGCGACGAGCGGACGCAGATGGTCACGCAGGCTGCGCAGCACGTCGCCACCGAGCGTGGTCAGGGACAGCATGGACGCCTTGGGGCCGAAGTCATGCGCCTAGCCTGGCATCGTCGCGGCCGGGGCGGCAAGCCGCCGCCGAGGCGGGCTCAGTCCAGGTTCAGGCGCTGGTCGGCCACCAGGATGCCGTTGTTGTCGGCGTAGAGCCATTGCCCCGGCGAGACGGTCACCCCGGCGAAGCCGACCGGCACGTCGCGCTGGCCCTCGCCGTGCTTCTCGCTCTTGCGCGGGTGGGCGCCGAGCGCCTGGATGCCGAGCTCGGTCTCGGCGAGCTCGTCGACGTCGCGCACGCAGCCGTACATCACGATGCCGGCCCAGCCGTTGCCGGCGGCCTGTTCGGCCAGCATGTCGCCGAGCATGGCGCAGCGGGTCGAGCCGCCGGCGTCGACCACCAGCACGGCGCCGTCCCCCGGCTCGTTGACGGCCTGCCTGACCAGCGAGTTGTCCTCGAAGCACTTGACGGTGCGCACCGGGCCGAAGAAGGCCTCGAGGCCGCCGAAGTTGACGAAGATCGGCTCGAGCACGGCCACCTCGGGGTAGGCGTCGCAGAGATCGGGGGTGACGATGGAGGTCATGACGGTGTCCTTGCGAGGAAACGAAGGGAAGGTCTCCGATCATGCCAGGCCCGGGCGTGGCGATGAAAGTCGGCGATGGTCGCAGGGGCGGCGAACGAAGCCGCGCATGAAAAAAAGCGCCCCGCCAGGGGCGGAGCGCTTCGGTCGTCGACGGCCCGCCGGGGCGGGCCTACGATGGTGCGAGCATCGGTGACGATGGCGGTGGTCAGGCTTCCTGAGCCACCGGGATCACGTTCGAGGCGGCCTTCTGGAATTCCTCGATCTCGTGGAAGTTCATGTAACGATAGATCTCGCCGGCCATGGCGTCGAACTCGCTCATGTAGCGACGATATTCGCTGACGCTCGGCAGGCGACCCTCCACGGCGGCCACGGCGGCGAGCTCCGCGGAGGCCAGGAAGACATCGGCGCCGTCGCCCAGGCGGTTGGGGAAGTTACGCGTGGAGGTGGAGACCACGGTGCTCTTGGCGGCGACGCGGGCCTGGTTGCCCATGCACAGCGAGCAGCCGGGCATCTCCATGCGTGCGCCGGCACGGCCGTAGATGCCGTAGTAGCCTTCCTCGGTCAGCTGGTGCTGGTCCATCTTGGTCGGCGGCGCCAGCCACAGCTTGGTCTTCAGGCTGCCCGCGGGCTGCTTCTCGAGCAGCTTGCCGGCGGCGCGGAAGTGGCCGATGTTGGTCATGCACGAGCCGATGAACACCTCGTCGATCTTCTCGCCGGCCACCTCGGAGAGCAGGCGGGCGTCGTCCGGATCGTTGGGGGCGCACAGCACCGGCTCGGCCAGCTGGTCGAGGTCGATCTCGATCACCTCGGCGTACTCGGCGTCCTTGTCGGCGCGCATCAGGCTCGGGTTCTCGAGCCACTCTTCCATGCCCTGGATGCGGCGCTCGATGGTGCGCTTGTCGCCGTAGCCGTTGGCGATCATCCACTTGAGCAGGGTGATGTTGGACTTCAGGTACTCGGCGACCGAGTCCTCGCCCAGGGTGATGGTGCAGCCCGCGGCGGAGCGCTCGGCGGAGGCGTCGGAGAGCTCGAAGGCCTGCTCGACGGTGAGGTCCTCGAGGCCCTCGATCTCCAGCACGCGGCCGGAGAAGGCGTTCTTCTTGCCGGACTTCTCGACTGTCAGCAGGCCCTGCTGAATGGCGTAATAGGGGATGGCGTGGACCAGGTCACGCAGGGTGACGCCGGGCTGACGCTGGCCCTTG
This sequence comes from Halomonas sp. ABH4_019, assembly GCF_056159885.1. Classification (NCBI taxonomy): domain Bacteria; kingdom Pseudomonadati; phylum Pseudomonadota; class Gammaproteobacteria; order Oceanospirillales; family Halomonadaceae; genus Halomonas; species Halomonas sp. ABH4_019. The sequence goes on along the minus strand of NZ_JBSWWC010000004.1, from coordinate 426,022 downwards.
AAGCGCACCAGCACCGATTCCGGCATGTCCAGCGGCATCACGCCGGTGGCGGCGGCGAAGGCCACCAGACCGGAGCCCGCCGGGAAGGAGATGCCCATCGGGAAGCGGGTGTGGGAGTCGCCGCCGGTGCCCACGGTGTCGGGCAGCAGCATGCGGTTCAGCCAGCTGTGGATGATGCCGTCGCCGGGGCGCAGCGAGACGCCGCCGCGGTTCATGATGAAGTCGGGAAGGGTGTGGTGGGTCTCCACGTCGACCGGCTTCGGATAGGCGCTGGTGTGGCAGAACGACTGCATCACCAGGTCGGCCTGGAAGCCCAGGCAGGCCAGGTCCTTGAGCTCGTCGCGGGTCATCGGGCCGGTGGTGTCCTGAGAGCCCACGGTGGTCATCTTCGGCTCGCAGTACATGCCCGGGCGAACGCCGTCCATGCCGCAGGCCTTGCCGACCATCTTCTGGGCCAGGGTGAAGCCCTTGTCGCTGTCGGCCGGCTGTTCGGGCAGGCGGAACACGTCGGACGGGGCCAGGCCCAGTGACTCGCGGGCCTTGGCGGTGAGGCCGCGGCCGATGATCAGCGGGATACGGCCGCCGGCACGGGCCTCGTCGAGCAGCAGCTGGGTCTTGAGCTCGAAGGTGGTCAGCACCTCGTCGGTGCCGTGGCGGCAGACCTTGCCTTCATACGGATAGACGTCGATCACGTCGCCCATCTCGAGCTTCTCGACGTCCATCTCGACCGGCAGGGCGCCGGAGTCTTCCATGGTGTTGAAGAAGATCGGGGCGATCTTGCCGCCGAAGCAGAAGCCGCCGGCGCGCTTGTTCGGCACGTTGGGAATGTCGTCACCGAAGAACCACAGCACGGAGTTGGTGGCGGACTTGCGCGAGGAGCCGGTGCCGACCACGTCGCCGACGTAGACGACCGGGTGGCCCTTGGCCTTCACTTCCTCGATCTGCTTGAGCGGGCCGGTGACGCCCGGCTCTTCCGGCTCGATGCCGTCGCGCGGATTCTTCAGCATGGCGTTGGCATGCAGCGGAATGTCCGGGCGCGACCAGGCATCCGGGGCCGGGGAGAGGTCGTCGGTGTTGGTCTCACCGGGCACCTTGAACACGGTCAGGGTGATCTTGTCGGCCAGCTTGGGCTTGGCGAGGAACCACTCGGCCTCGGCCCAGGACGCGATGATCTCCTTGGCCACGGCGTTGCCCGCCTTGGCGCGTTCTTCCACGTCGTGGAAGGCATCGAACATCAGCAGGGTGTGCTTGAGCTGCTCGCCCACTTCCTTGGCCAGCGAGTCGTCGTCCAGCAGCTCGACCAGCGAGGCGATGTTGTAGCCGCCCTGCATGGTGCCCAGCAGCTTCACGGCGTGGACGCGGTCGATCAGCGGGGACTCGGCCTCGCCCTTGGCGATGGCGGTCAGGAAGCCGGCCTTGACGTAGGCGGCCTCGTCGACCCCCGGGGGCACGCGGTTGGTCAGCAGGTCGAGGATGGCCTCTTCCTCGCCGGCGGGCGGGTTCTTCAGCAGCTCGACCAGCGCAGCCGTCTGCTCGGCGTTCAGCGGCTTCGGCGGAACGCCCGCCTGGGCGCGCTCCTCGACATGTTGGCGATAGGCTTCAAGCACGTGGTGGCCCTCATTGGTTGGTGGTGGCCGAGCGCGCCGCGCTTCGAGGTGACAGCGCGGCGTCGGCGTCGGCGTTCGGCACGGTCAACGGTGGCGCCATTCTATGAGAAACTGTCGACAATGTTAAGAAGGCCGGCCGTGGCGGGGCTCGAACTTTGGTCGGCGGTCGGGCCGGGGTGTCAGCGCGCGGGCGGCGCGTTACCATGGCAGGCTCATGTCAACGGAGAGGAGCGGCCGATGTCGGGGCGTATCGCTTCCCCCTGTGTGGGGCTGTGCTCGACCACGGTGGGGGATCGTGTCTGCCGGGGCTGTCAGCGCGTCGACGACGAGATCCGCGACTGGCCTGCCCTGGACGGCGCGGAGCGCACGCGGCGCATGCAGGCGCTGGATGCCCTGCGCGAGGAGGTGGCCGCCCGCTACCTGCGGGTGGAAGACGCCGCGGCGCTGGAGGCGCAGCTGGTGCGCCACCGGATCCGCTTTCGCGTCGAGCAGCCGCCGCTGTCCCGGGCGGTGGAGCTGCTGCGGGTGGGTCGCGATCGCATTCGCGACCTGTCGCGCTACGGCATCGTGCCCCTGGAACCGCTGGATGCCGCGGCGCTGCATGGGTGCATCGCCGAGGCGCTCATGGCGGCGGCCGAACACCGTCGCCTCGACCTCGTCCCCCTTTCCTGAACCCCGAAACCCTCTCCTGAACCCCGAACCACCGGATCTTGCGATGACCGCGATGCCTGCCGCTGCCCACGATGCCTTGCTGCCCGCCGGGCTGCTCGAGTTCCTCGACTGCGCCACCCCCGATGCCTGGGTCGACGAGGCGCTCGCCAATCCCGCGCTGCTGTTGATCGATCATGCCCAGTGCGAGAAGAAGGCCGCCTCCACGGCCATGAGCCTGCTCTACCGCTACGTGGACCGGCCGCTGCTGCTGACCAAGATGAGCCAGCTGGCCCGCGAGGAGCTGCTGCACTTCGAGCAGGTCGTCAAGCTGATGGAGGACAGGGGCATCGCCTACCGGCACCTGTCGGCGTCGCGCTATGCCGAGGGCCTGCGTCGCCACGTCCGCCCTGAAGAACCGCAGCGGCTGGTCGATATCCTGATCGTGGGCGCCCTGATCGAGGCGAGAAGCTGCGAGCGCTTCGCGCGTTTGATCCCTTACCTTGACGACGAGCTTGCCAAGTTCTACCGCGGTCTGGTTAAGTCGGAAGGGCGTCACTATGAGGATTACCTGATGCTGGCGCGGGACACCGCCCCGGACGCCATCGACGATCGGGTCGCCTTTCTCGCCGCACGGGAAGCCGAACTGATCAGCATGCCGGACACGGCATTTCGTTTTCACAGCGGCGTCCCGGCCTGAGGCCGGGGCGACGCCCAGCTGGACCGATCAATCATGCGGGATGCATCCGACGCCGTTAGCCATGACGACCAGGACCGCCTGGCCCTCTTCGGTCACTTCTCGCTGACCCTGGGCGACGACGCCCTGACCCATTTCAGCTACGACAAGGTCAAGGCGCTGCTCGTCTACCTGCTGCTCCACGATCAGCCGGTGAACCGGGCGACGCTCGCCGAGCTGCTGTGGCCCGACCAGGGGCTCTCCTCGGGTCGTACCAACCTCCGCCATGCCCTGCATTGCCTGCGCCAGTCGCTGGGCGAACAGGCCGAGGAGGTGCTGTCGGTGTCGCGCCAGACCATCGCCTTTCATCTCCCCGAGCGCTGGCGCTTCGACCTGCACGAGCTGCAGGCCATGCTCGACGCCCCGGCCGAGGTGGCGACCCTGGAAGAGATCCTCGAGTGCTACCAGGGAGATCTGGTCGAGGAACTCCAGCTCGCCGCCTGCGCCGAGTTTCAGCGCTGGCTGGTGCAGGTCCGCAACGAATGGCGCCAGCGGGTGATCCGCTACGCCGAGGCGGTGCTGGAACAGCACGACCCGCTGCCCGACGCCGTGCTGCAGGCGCTGGTCAGCCGCTTCTCGGGCTATGGGCCCTTCCACGAGCGTCTGGTGCGTCAGCTGGCCGAGCAGAACCAGCTGGCCGCCGCCCACGAACAGTACAATGCCTACCTGCAGCTGCTGGCGCTGACCGGCCAGCAGCCCGATCCGGCCTTCCTGCAGCTGGCGCGCTACTGGTCCGACGGCAAGTCCGACGCGACCAACGGGCCCAGTGGCGCCTTCTCGCGCACCCTGGCCCCGGACAGCGCGCCGCTGCGCGAGGACGAGATCGAGCAACGCCAGCTCTCGGTGATGGCGATCCGCCTGAGCCTGTCGGCCGATCTCTCGACCCGCGGCGAGTCGCGGGCCTGCCTGACGCTGCAGATCGAGCTGATGCGCTGGCTCGAGCAGCAGTGCCACCACCTGGGCGGTTTCTGGCTGCCCGGTGCCACCGGTGGCCTGGGGCTGGCCTGCTTCGGCACCCACGGCCCGGCCCATCAGCTGGCCGAGCTGGTGGCGCTCTACGAGCACTGCCGACGGGTGTTGCCCGAGGAGTGTGCCCGTCACTGGAGCGGCGAGGGCGACCCGCCGCCGATCGCGCTGGCCGCCGGCCTGGACAGCGGCCGGGTGGTCTATCTGCCCGAACGCCACCTGGTCGACCCCCTCGGCCAGGTCACCCAGGGGGCGCTGGACCTGATGAGCGCCGCCCAGGGCAGCGAACTGGTGATCTCCCAGGACGCCAGCCAGCACATGCCGCCGGCCCTGGACCTGCAACCGAGGCTGTCCTCGCGGCTGGTGGCCAGCGACGGCCGGGTGCGCCTGCGGGCGCTGGTCCTGGGCACCAACGAGGGCGGCCGGGAGGCCCTGCCGCCCAGCCTGGTGGGCCGCGAGTCGGCGCTGCGTACGCTGCGTGACGCCCTGGCCCGGGCCGGCATCGGCCTGCGTCAGAGCGTGCTGGTGCGCGGGCCGTCGGGGCTCGGCAAGTCGGCGCTGCTGGTCGGCTTCCGCCAGCTGGAACAGAGCCGCGAGGCCGCCGTCTGCTGGCAGCCCACGACCCGGCTGTCCGTCCAGGAGCCGTACGGCGTGGCCCGCCAGCTGTTGCGTTGGCACCTGGGCGATGCGCTCGATGGCGAGGCCCTGAACGACCTCGCCGCCGCCGGGCTCGACGACGAGCCGCGACGGCTGCTGGAGGAGGCGCTGGGCGTGCGCGAGCCACGCGAGGTGGCGGTGCTCGCCCAGAGTGGCGAGGCGGTCGAGCTGGTGGTGGCCCTGCTGCATCGGCTGATCGACCGGCTGACCGCCGAGCGGACCCTGGTGCTGATGATCGATGACCTGCAGTGGCTCGACGAGCCGTCGTTCAAGGTGCTGGCCGGTCTGCAGGCGCGCCTGCCGATCAACTGCCCCTTCCTGCTGGTGGCCAGTCATCACGGTCGCGAGGCGCTGCCCGCCAAGCTCGACTGGGACCAGCAGATCACCCTGGGGCGCCTGGACCCGATGCAGGCCTCGCGGCTGTTGACCCAGCTGGCCCGGCGCTATCGGCTGCACCTGAGCCCGCGGCTGCGCAGCCAGATCATCGAGCGCTGCGACGGCGTGCCGCTGTATCTCCAGGAGCTCTGCCGCCGGGTCGACATGGACCGCCGCGAGGGGCGCAGCATCCAGCTCGACGAGCTGCCCCGGGGGCTGCTCGGCCTGCTGGCCAGCCGCATCGACCAGCTCGATGGCGACCGCGAGGTGGCGCACGTGGCCGCCGTGCTGGGGCGCCGCTTCCGCCTCGACTTCCTGGCCGAATGCAGCGACTGGGAGATGCCGCGGCTGACCTCGGCGCTGGAGCAGATGAACCGCCTCGAGATCATCGAGCCGGTCGAGGACGCCGAGGAGGGGCGCGAGTACCAGTTCACCCACCAGCTGCTGCAGGAGGCGGCCTACCTGTCCTGCCCGCGGGACGTGCGGGTGGCCCTGCACCGCCAGGTGGTGGGGCTGATCGAGGAACGCTTCCCAGTGTGGATCAGCCGCCACCCTGGCGACTTCGCCACTCACCTGCGGCGCAGCGGCCACTATGCCCGCGGCGCCCGCTACTTCGAGCTGGCCGCCCGCGAGGCGCTCAAGGTCAGCGCCAATCGCACGGCGCTCAAGATGGCCGACTTCGGCCTGGCCAGCCTGCGCCAGGTCGAGGGTCAGGAAGAGCGCGAGATCAGCCTGCACACGGTGCGCGGCCAGGCGGCCTTCGCCCTGGAGGGGCATGGCTCGCCGACGGCCCACGAGAGCTTCGTGCGGGCCCGGGAGCTGATGAGCTGTGCCGGGCCGTCGCTGGAGGACAGCGAGGACCTGGAGCAGGCCTTCCTGGTCAAGTGGGGCCTGTGGGTGGGCTGCAGCCAGCGCAACGCCCATGCCGATGCCTTCCTGCTGGCGGCGCGCCTGGCCGACCTCGCCGAGCAGCTGGAGGATCCCCGCTATCGGCGCCTGGCCGACTTCGCCCGGGCCTGCTGCGAGTACTGGGCGGGGCGCATCCAGCAGGCCTACGAGCACCTCGAGGAGATCGATCCGCTGCATTCGCCGATGATGATCGAGTGGCTGCCGTTCTCCGACCATCCCCAGGTGGCCGCCGCCTGCTTCCAGGGCTGGGCGCTGTGCCTGCGGGGCGACTATCGCCGCGCCGAGCAGCAGGTGGAGTCGGCAATCCGCCTGGCCGAGCGCATCAACCACCCGGGCAGCCTGGCCATGGCGCTGATGTACGCCGCCGCCCTCTATCGTCAGGTCGGCCACGTGCATCTCGCCGCCCAGCGCGCCGAGCGCGCCTACGAGATCACCGGCACGCCGGACCTGCAGCTGTGGCAGGTGTCGGCGCGGATCGTGCTCGGCTGGCAGCGTGCGCTGTCCGCCGACCGCGAGGGGCTCAAGCGCATCGATGCGGCGCTGGAGGAGCTGGTCGAGGTCACCGGCCGCGATCCCTACCAGCGGCCCTCGCTGTGGTGCGTGGACGCCTGCGCCTCGCTCGGCGAGCTGGCGCGGGCCGAGGACTACCTCGACCAGTGCCTGCTGATCGCCCGGGAGCGGGCCACGCTGTTCGTGCCGGAGCTGGCGGTGCAGCTGGCCCGGGTGCGCCATCGCCTCGGGCATCCCGCCGAGGAGGTACGGGCGCTGACCGAGCAGGCCCTGCAACAGGCCCGCGATGACGGCAACCTGCACCAGGAGCTGTGTGCCCTGGAGGCCTGGCTGACCCTGGTCGATCCGGACGACGCGCCCGCCCGGGCGGCGTTCCGGGCGCTGCTCGGCGAGGTCAGTCACAGCGATGCCCCGGTGCTGGTGCGCTGGCGGACCCTGCTCGACAAGCGCCTGCCGCATACCGCCGACCTGGAAGACTGAGGACGCCGGCAAGGCCGGCGCCAGGGAAAACGCCCGGCGAGGCTCGAGAGACGAGCGTCGCCGGGCGTCTTGTCATCCGGGAGAGCGGTGAGCCGGGCTCAGGTCGCGACCTCCAGGGCGGCGATGCGTGCCAGCGCCTGGTCGCGGTGCTCGCCGCACAGCTCGCGGTCATAATCGAAGCGTGCGCAGACCGCCGGCCGTTCGGGGCGGCCGAACAGCCGACACAGGTTGTCGTCGTCGAGCTGGGCGCAGCGCACCCCGGCGGGCTTGCCGTCCGGCATGCCGGGGATCGGCGAGCTGATCGAGGGCGCGATGCAGCAGGCGCCGCAGCCGGGGCGGCAGCCGCCGTGAGCGGGGGATGCCGTCATGGCCGGGCCTCCGCCAGGGCCCCCTTGTCGATGCCCTCGAAGGCCTGGACGCGGGTGGTCCGGCCGGTCTCCCGGGCGATCTCACCGGCCAGCCAGCCGGCGATATGCTCCACCGTGGTGGGGGTGGGCATCACCACGCATCGGCTGCGGGGCAGGGTCAGCGCGAAGCGGCCCTGCTCGGCGGTGTAACGGCTCGTCAGCCGCCCCATGAAGGAGGCGTCCAGGCCATCGGTGACGTCGGCCTCGTCCACCAGGTAGCGGTCCGCCAGGCGGTCGGCCCACTCGGCCTCGAGGACCGGGCGGCGCGCGCCGTCCTGCCAGACGTGCAGCCGCGAACGGTGGCCGTGGGCGATGCGCTGGCAGTTGCCGGCGTGGCGCTTGAGACCGTGGCTGTAGGTATAGGCGGCGCCGTCGATCGCCTCGTCGGTGAGGGTCAGGCGGATGGCCTCGACCCGGGCGGGCGGTTGGCGCGAGAGCTCCGCGGCCAGGTGCCCCGCCAGCCGTGCCGGCGTGATGGCGTCCCAGGGCAGCAGCGTGAAGGCCTGGCGCGGGCCGCGCACCTCGAAGGGGTAGGGCGCCTCGGCGCGTAGGCACAGGCCCTCGGGGGCATCGTTGACGGTGACGCCGGGCGCCGCGGTGGGCACCAGCAGGGTGTGATCGGCGCCCTGGTCGATCCGCGACTTGATCCACGGCTTGACCTCGCCGAAGTCGAACAGCATGCCGTCCTCGCCCAGCTCGCCGTCGAGTTCGGCGTCCACGCGCCAGCTGGCGCCGATCAGTCCCCGCTCGGGGCACCACAGGGAGGCGTCGAGGTGGGTGAGGCGGTTCACGAACAGCGTCATCAGTCGATCCCCGTGATCTTGTGGGTCTGCAGCGAGAGCCGCCATTGGGGATGGCTCAGGCAGTAGGCCACGGTGTCGGCCGTGACATCGCCGCCGCCCACCGCGGCGGTATCCATGGGCTGCAGGAAGAAGTGGTGGAAGTCCAGGCCGGTGAAGCGCTCGGGCGGCGCGTCGCCCTGCGGATAGACCAGCTTGAGTTCGTCGCCGGAGGTCTGGGCCAGCGCCGTCTCGCCCTTGGGGCTGACGCACAGCCAGTCGATGCCCGGTGGGGCCGCCAGGGTGCCGTTGGTCTCCACGGCGACGTCGAAGCCGCGCTCGTGCATGGCGTCGATCAGCGCCGCGTCGAGCTGCAACAGCGGCTCGCCGCCGGTGAAGATCACCTGGGGCGTGGCGGTGCCCGGGGCGTCCGGCCACAGCGCGATCAGGTGGTCGGCCAGGGCGTCGGCCTCGGCGAAGCGCCCGCCGTGCTGGCCGTCGGTGCCGCGGATATCGGTATCGCAGAAGCGACAGGCCGCCGCGGCGCGGTCGGCCTCGCGGCCGGACCACAGGTTGCAGCCGCTGAAGCGGCAGAACACGCTGGCACGCCCGGCCTGGCCGCCTTCGCCCTGCAGCGAGTAGAAGGCCTCCTTGACGCTATACATTGCCGGTCCCATCGGTCGTTTCGGCGGCGGCGTGTGGCCGCTGTGACGAGGCCCTAGCGGCGTCCTCGGGACGCTGAGACGAGGCCCCGGCGGCGGCATCGGGCCGCTGCGAATAGCCGATCGGGTCGACGGCGCCGTTGGCCTCGAAGGCCGCCAGCCGCTCGCGGCAGCTGCCGCAGCGCCCGCAGGCCAACGCTTCGCCGCGGTAGCAGGTCCAGGTCCTGGCGTAGTCGAGGCCCATGGCCAGGCCGTCGGCGAGGATCTCGCCCTTGCCGGCGCGCAGGTAGGGGGCGTGCAGGGTCACCGGTTCGAAGTTGGCGATGCCGGCCACGGCGTTCATGGCCTCGACGAACTCGGGGCGGCAGTCCGGATAGAGCACGTGGTCGCCGCCATGGGCACCGTAGTCGACCCGGTCGGCGCCGATGTTGACCGCCTTGGCGATGGCCAGCGACAGCAGGATCATGTTGCGGTTGGGGACCACGGTGGCCTGGAGGTTGGCCTCGGCGTAGTCGCCGTCCGGCAGCTCGCGACTGGCGTCGGTGAGCGCCGAGGCGTCGATCAGCCCGTGGATGGCGGTGATGTCGATCACCTGGTGAGGCACGCCGAGCTCGCGGCAGACCTCGCGGGCGACATCGAGCTCCCGGGCGTGACGCTGGCCGTAGTCGAAGGACAGGGCGTGGACCTCGCGGCCCTCGCGCAGGGCGCGATGCAGCACGGTGTAGGAATCCATGCCACCGGAGTAGATCACCACGGTGGACGGTGCAGACGTTGGGGACATAGCTAACCTGTGGGTCGGAGAATTTGTCCGCCCGCGGCGCCTCGGGCGCGGCGGGACCTTGGCCGGGGTCCGGTCCGGCAGGGCGCACAGTGTACTTGACCGACGAGACAGGCGGCAATCACGCCCGCGCCAGGTCGCCGCGGGCTGGACATCGCCCGGGGTCGTCGGGGAAGCTGGCACGGCAGCCGCGGTTGCTCCGAGGCCCCCAGCACAAGGAACCGGCATGGCCACCATCGAACATCGCGCGACCCTCGAGGCGCCCCCCGAACGCGTTTTCGCCCTGCTCGAGCGGGTCGAGGACTTCGTCGACTATTCGGACCTGATCCAGGCCATCGAGCCGCTCGGCGAGAGGCGCTACCGCTGGCACGTCCATGCGGTGCGCATGGACTGGACCTTCGAGGTGGCGATCACCGAGCGACACCCTCCCGAGGTGCTGGCCTGGGAGTCGCTCAGCGGGGTCAAGAATCGAGGCCGCTACCGGCTGACCCCGGTGCCCGAGGGCACCGAGGTGGCGCTGACCCTGGAGTACGAGATCAAGAACCGCCTGGTCGAGAAGGCGGTCAAGCGGGCGGTGTCGCCGCTGGTCAACCGGGTCAGCCAGCAGATCCTGGATCGCGTCGCCGCGCGGCTCTAGCGTCCTGTATCAGAGGCTGACTGCCGAATTCCGGCGGCCCCTGGGGCCGCCATGGGGTGTTGCCACTCCTCGCCATAGCGCTGCCATGCCTCGTCGTGGTGTCTTGCCTGGCAGACCCAATGGCGCTCGCCGTCTCTTCAACGAACCTCCGAAACAGGACACTAGGCAATGTCTGAAAACTGTCTGCGCTCGGCTATACCGCGTTAAAAATCAGCTCAAAGTCCTCATTTACACCCCGTAAACTCCGGCTTCTCGCTGATTTTTGCCTTGTTTAGCCTGCGCTCGCCGACTTTTCAAACAAAGCCTAGCGGCGCCAGGCCGAGGCGCGCGAGGCCTCCCCGCTCGCTGTCGCTTCTCTCAGGCCTTGCGCAGCGAGGCGTTCAGATGGTCGACCACCTCGGCCCAGTCGGCGTCGGCGTCGATGGCCTCGCGCAGGAACTCCGCCTGCCCCTCGTTCCAGCAGGGTGCGTCGGGAAGCTCCATGCCCTCGGGGAGGGGGCCGTTGCGTTCGATGAAGCGCTGGATGGCGGCCGGGTCCGAGGCCAGGCCGAGCTGTTCGAAGAGTTCGGTGAACGGATGGTCGGGATGTTCCATGGCGTGGCACCTGTGTGAGCGGGCATGTGTCACCACTCTAGCGCGCCGAGGAGGTCGCGTGGCGATGGTGCGTCCATGACGCCTTCAACGCTCGGCCTTCCGCGCCGCTCAGGGCGCGGAGCGCTCGCCGACCAGCGGGGTCAGGAAGCGCCGGCGGCGTTCCTCGTCGGGCAGCGGCTGGGCCAGCAGGTGGATGAGCTTGGTGGCGGCGGCCTCCGGCGTCATGTCGTCGCCGGCCAGCACGCCGGCATCGGCCAGCGGGCGGCCGGCGGCATAGCGGCCGATGGCCACCGCCCCATGGGGGCATTGACTGATGGCGGCCAGCAGCTTGCCCTCGCCGCAGGCCTCGGCCAGCACGCCGGCCAGGCCCGGATCGTCGGGTAGGTTGCCGCCGCCCCAGACCTCCAGCAGCGCCCCCTTGACGCGTTCATCCAGCAGCCAGGCCTCGAGCTGCCAGGCCTCGAGTCCCGGCCACAGGGCGATCCGCGGCACGGCACCCGCGGCGAGGGGCGCGTAGTCGGGCAGTTCGAAGCGCGGCGCACCGCGCTGCGCTCGTTCCAGGCCGCGGCTCGGGTAGAGCACGGGATCGTCGTCCACCCACTCGCCCAGGGGCGGATAGTTGGGGCTGGCGAAGGCGTCGTCGGCGCTCGTCTGCCACTTGCGGCTGCGCACGCCCCGCAGCAGGCGGCCGGCGAAGCACACCGCGACTTCCTGCAGCCGGGCATCGGCGGCGTAGCGCAGCGCCGACTCCAGGTTGCTTGGGGCGTCGCTGTAGGGGGCCTCCAGGGGGCGCATGGCGCCGGTGACGACCACCGGGCGGTCCAGGCCCTGCAGCTGATAGGCCAGGCTGGCGGCGGTCCAGGCCAGGGTGTCGGTGCCGTGGATCACCACGATGCCGGCGTGGTCGGCATAGCGATCGGCGATCAGCCGGGCCAGCATCTGCCAGTCCCGGGGCGTGGCGGCACTGGAGTCGATGGGCGTCGGCGTGGCGAGGACCCGAAAGTCGGGCAGTGTCGCCCGACGGGCCGGGGGCAGGGCGGCGAGGGCACGGCGCAGGCGCGCCTCGATGTCGCGGCCCGGCGTCAGGCCATCGGGGCCCTCGACCATGCCCAAGGTGCCGCCGGCGTAGATCACCAGCAGCGAAGAGGCAAAAGCGGTCATGTCGGCTCCAGCGAGAGGGGGTGTGGCCATGATACGGGGCCCGCCTCGCCAGGCAAGGCGACCCTTTCGACGCGGGCTCTCACCGTTGGCGTTGTCGCTCGGGGCGGATCCGTCGACGGGCCCGGGGCGCCGCGGCCAACGGCGGTCGCACGGGGCGGTGCGTCGGGCTAGCGGACCACCAACCGGCCGTCGTCGTCGGTGGCCAGGCGGCGGTTGCGTCCGGCGAGCAGGGCGAAGGCCGCCGCCGCCGCCACCACGGCGAGCAGCGCCAGGGTGATGCCGGTGAGGCTCAGGTCCAGGTCGAGCATGACGCCGATGCCCAGCGGGCCCAGCGAGGCGAGGGCATAGCCCCCGCCCTGGACCATGCCCGAGAGCTTGCCGGCCAGCCGGGCGTCGGCGGTGCGCAGCACGATCAGCGACAGCGCCAGGCTGAAGCCGCCGCCCTGGCCGAGCCCCAGCAGCACCACGCCGGCCCAGCGCCACTCGACGGGCCCCTGGAGCAGCACCCAGAAGCCCGCGCCGACCAGGCTCAGCACCAGGATCAGCGCCGGGCGCTGGTCGCGCCCCAGGCGCGCCAGCCAGGGCGCGGCCAGGGCCGCGCCGAGCTGCACCATCACCGACACGCCCATCAGCCAGCCGGCCTCGGCCTCGCCATAGCCGCGCTCCACCAGCAGGGTGGGCAACCAGCCGAAGACGATGTAGGCCAGCGAGGACTGGCAGCCCATGTAGAGGGTCACCTGCCAGGCCAGCGGCTGATGCAGCAGCGCCCGGGTGTTGCCGCTGCGCGGGGGGGGAGGCGGCCGCTGCGCCGGCGTGGGCATCAGCCCCTGCCAGGCCACCAGGCTCAGCGCCGCCAGCGCGGCCCAGCTCACCAGGGCCTGGGGCCAGCCGCCCAGCGTCTCGGCCAGCGGGATGCTGAGCCCGGCGCCGAGAGCGCCGCCCAGGCACAAGGCCATGGTGTAGACGCCGGTCATCACGTCGGCGCTGGCCGGCAGCTCGCGCTTGACCAGTGCCGGCAGCAGGGTGCCGGCGACCCCGATGCCGGCGCCCACCAGCAGGGTGCCGGTGAACAACCAGGCGGGCGTGGCCAGGCCGCGCAGGCCGAGGCCGAGCGCCAGGATCAGCAGCGCCAGCGACAGGGTCCGCTCGGGCCCCAGGCGACGCGACAGCCAGGGCGCCAGCGGGGCGAACAGCCCCAGGCACAGCACCGGCAGGGTGGTCAGGGCGCCGATGGCGAGCAGCGGCATGCCGGTGGCGGCCTCGATGCGCGGCAGCAGCGGGGCCAGCGACGACAGGGCGGGCCGCAGGTTGAGCCCGACCAGCACCATCAGGGCGATGAAGACCAGCGGCGAGGGAGCGCCGTCGCGGCGCGCGCCGAGGCTAGGGGTCGTCATGGGGCCGTTCCTCTTCGTGCCTGGGGGCGTCGCCGCGGCGCCGGCGCGCGGCAAACGCCGCTTCTCCCTCGAGCTCATCGGCGGCCGCGAACCGCGGGCCGCTCGGCAAGGCGGCCTCGGCGGAGGCGCGCCGGCGGATGTCGCTGACGTCCTCGCCGCTGACCAGGTCGTGGGGGGCGCCAGCCGCGGGCGCGGCCACCAGTCGGCCCTCGTAGGTCCAGCAGCGCTGGGGCGTGCTGGCGATCCGCCACCGTCGCCCGCGCCAGTGGGCCTGGCCGTCGGCGCCCAGGTGCAGGCCGTCGCGGGGAACCAGGGCGGCGAACAGGCGGGCATTGAGCACCGCGCCGTTATCGGCCATGGTCACCGGCCCCCGGTAGTCGCCGCGCTGCAGGGCGCCGATCACCTCGTCCCGTTCGCGCCGGTGGGCGGGCAGCAGGTGGCCCTCGCCGCACAGGTGCAGCAGCGCCTGCTCGCGGTCGACCTGCTTGATCACCCACACGGGGATCGGACGCTTGCCGAACAGCTTCTTCCACATGGCTCAGCTCAAGTGTCGACGAAGGTCGCCCCGCACGCTGTCGATCAGGGTGATGAAGTGGCTGTCACCGGCGGCGTCGACGCGATCGACCCGCGCCACGCTGGCCAGGCCGCGGTCGACCAGCAGCTGATCGAACACCTCCAGGGTCAGGGTCTCGGGGTGGGCGTCGGCCGGGGCCAGGGCGCCATCGCCCAGGGTGAAGCTCGGCAGCAGGGTGCCGCGCACCCGGGTGGCACCGCCCTCGGCGATCACCCGGCGCACGAACAGCCAGCCCTCGCAGGCCAGCCGCTGGCCGTCGCCATGATCGCGCAGGAAGAGGGTGCGGTAGCAGGCGCCCTGGGCGGCGGCCTTGTCGGCCATGCTGCGGTAGGCGTCGGTGGTGCGCTGCGCCGAGACGCCGGCGGATTCCAGCTGCTGCCAGGCCGCCCGGTGTTCGCGGTCGAGGCGGGCCTGGTACTGGAAGCGTTGCCAGCGGTGATAGTCGTCGATCAGCTCTCGTGATGCCATGGGCCTTCCTTGTGCGGGGGGTGAGCGTGGCGTTCGGCTACATTCGCATTATCGGATGCTATTCGCCAGCGCGGCGGCGTCCCCGGCCGCCGCGACGGCGGCGACGCCGTCCGGGGGACTGGCCGTCGCGGTCGGCGGCATTGCCGTCGTTGCCGCTGGCCTGGCGGTTACGGGTACCGCCATTGCCGCTGCGACCGCCGCCGCTCGCCTGGCGAGCATTCCCCCGGCCGTTGCCGCCGCGTCCGCCGCGACCGCGGCCGTTCTCGATGGGCTCGGGCTTGGCGTTGGGATCGGGCTCGAAGCCGGGCTCCACGTGCTTGACCAGCTCGCGCTTCATGAGTTTCTCGATGTTGCCGAGCAGGCCGTGCTCGTCGACGCATACCAGGGACACCGCCTGGCCGTCGTTGCCGGCGCGGCCGGTACGGCCGATGCGGTGCACGTAGTCCTCGGCCACGTTGGGCAGCTCGAAGTTGACCACATGGGGCAGCTCGTCGATGTCCAGCCCGCGGGCGGCGATGTCGGTGGCCACCAGGACCTGCAGGTCGCCCGACTTGAAGGCGGACAGGGCCCGGGTGCGGGCCGACTGGCTCTTGTTGCCGTGGATCGCCATGGCCGAGATGTCGCGCTTGTCGAGGTGCTCGGCGAGGCGGTTGGCGCCGTGCTTGGTGCGGGTGAACACCAGCACCTGGAACCATTGGCGGCTGCTGATCAGGTGGGCGAGCAGCTCGCGCTTGCGCTCGCGATCGACTCGGTAGATGGCCTGGTCCACGGTCTCGGCGGGGGTGTTGCGTCGCGCCACCTCGATCAGCGTCGGGGCGTCGAGCAGCTTGTTGGCGAGCGCCTGGATCTCCTTGGAGAAGGTCGCCGAGAACAGCAGGTTCTGGCGCACCTCGGGCAGCAGCCGGAGGACCTTGCGGATGTCGTGGATGAAGCCCATGTCGAGCATGCGGTCGGCCTCGTCCAGCACCAGGATCTCCACGCCGGAGAGGTCCACGTGGCCCTGCTGATGCAGGTCGAGCAGGCGGCCCGGAGTGGCCACCAGGATGTCGAGGCCGGGGCGGATGGCGTCCACCTGGGGCTGCTGGCCGACCCCGCCGAAGATCACGTGGGAGGTCAGCGGCAGGTGGCGGCCGTAGTCGCGCACGCTCTCGCCGACCTGGGCGGCCAGCTCGCGGGTCGGCGTCAGCACCAGGGCGCGCACGCCGCGCTTGGCCGGACGGCGGCCGTCCTTGAGGCGCTGCAGCATGGGCAGGGTGAAACCGGCGGTCTTGCCGGTGCCGGTCTGGGCGCTGCCCAGCAGATCGCCGCCCTGGAGGACGGCGGGGATGGCCTGGCGCTGGATGGGCGTCGGGGTGGTATAGCCCTGGGCGTCGATGGCGCGCAGTAGTTCGGGGCACAGGCCGAGGTCGGAAAAGGTCATGCGGTCTCCGCGGCGACGTCCCGCCCGGCCCGCCGCGGGGTGCGGTCGGCGCCAGGCGGCACGTGGGAATGGGGTGAGTCGCGGCGGCGGGGCGGCCGCGAGTGGCGCGCATTATGCCATAACGACGGGCGCGGCGCAGCCGCTTCGCCCGGCCGTGGCGTGATCGGCGGCAGGCGGGACGATCAGCGCGCGGCGTCCCGCACCGCCGCGGCGATGGCCTCGGCGACGCCGTCCCAGCTGTGGCCCAGGGCGCGGACCAGCGCCGGGTAGCCATCGCTGGCCAACGGTGTGGCCACCCGGAAGGCGGCGGTGTCGATCAGCGAGCGGTCGGCGGCGAGCAGCTGCCAGCGGCCGGCGGCCTCCGCATGGCCGTCGGGGCGGCCCTGGAAGCGCTCCACGCTGACCCGCAGCTGCAGGGGGTCGGGTTCCGTGGCGGCCTCGGCCTCGAGCAGTACCCGGGTGTCGGGCAGGGCGGCGGCCAGCCGGTCGCGCAGGCCGCGCTCCAGCTGGCGGCCCAGCGGCTCGGCCCAGCGATGGCCGCTGGCCTCGCGCAGGGTGACGTCATCGAGCTGGACGATGATGCCCTCGGCGTCCAGGAAGGGGGCCAGGCGCAGGGGTCGCAGGATCAGCACCCGGCCGGCCTCGGCGCCGGCAACGTTGGTGGCGGTGGGCTCGGGCAGGGCATAGCGGGTCGCCGGCGTGCCGCCCAGGGCACAGCCGGTGAGCCAGAGCAGGGCCAGCAGGGGGAGCAGGGCGCGTGGGGCGATCATGGCGAAGTCCTTTGCGTCGGAGCGCGGGGCACGGGGTCCTGGGCGTCCAGGCTGTCGAACAGCAGCGCGCCGGGGGTATCGCCGAGGCGACGGGCCGTCGGCTGGAGGTCGCGCAGCAGCCGTTCGAGCTGGTCGAGGGTCTCGGTCAGGTCGCGGTAGGCCGGGGCGCCCGGCGAGACGCCACCGAGGGTGTCGCGCAGCGTCGTCAGGGTGGCGTTGAGCTCGCCCGGCAGGGCGCGGGTATCGGGATCCTCGAGCAGCGTCTGGACGCCGGCGGTGAGCTGGCGGACCTGTTCCAGGGTCGCCTCGGAGGTGGCCAGGTTGCGTTCGAGGCCGTCGAGGATCGGCTCGATCTTCAGCCCGTTGAGCTTGTCGAGCAGCGCCGTGACCTGGGCCTGGATCTGGGCCAGCCCCCCCGAGGTGGTCGGGAAGACGGGGCGTTCGGCGAAGGTCTCGGCCCGGTAGTCGCCGGCGCGCTGCGGGTCCAGGCCGAGATCGACGAACAGCGCCCCGGTCAGCAGGTTGCCGCTCTTCAGCGAGGCACGCATGCCGCGTCGGAACAGCCGGTCGAAGCGGGCCCGCCAGGCGTCGAGGTCCAGGGTCTGGCTGTCGATGCCGAGCCGCTGGGGTTCGATGCGGATCAGCACCGGAATCGCCAGTCGCGCGTCGCGGTCGGGCTGGGGGGCGGTGAAGTTCCAGGGCACGCTGGCCACGGTGCCGACCCTGACGCCGCGGAACTCGACCGGCGCACCGCGGGTCAGGCCGCGCACCGTGTCCTCGATCAGCAGCACATACTCCAGGTAGCGGTCGAAGGTGCCCTGGCGGGCGCTGTCCTCGTCGGCATAGAGGGTGAAGGTGGTGTCGGGCTCGGCGGCCAGGCCCCGGGGCAGGTCCTCGGGCACGCCGAAGGTGACGCCGCCGCTGAACATCGCCTCCAGCGACTCGAGCTGCACGCGCACGCCCTCGGAGTCGAGCCGCAGGTCGATCCCGCTGGCGGTCCAGAAGCGGGTGTTGTCGGTGACCAGCCGGTGGTAGGGGCTCTCGATGAAGATGCGATGGCGCATGCGGCGGGTCTCGACGTCGAAGTCGGCCTCCTCGACGCGGCCCACCGTGAAGCCCTGGAAGGTGACCGGGTCGCCGACGCTGAGGGCGTTGCCGACCTCGCTGAGCAGGTTGATGCGCAGGCCCTCGGCGCCGGGGGGCGCCACCGGCGGCTGCTCGCTGACCGCGAACTCGCGGGCCTCGACTTCGCTCTGGCCGGGCTCCAGCTGCAGGTAGGCACCGGACAGCACGGTGTTGAGCCCGCTGATGCCCTCGCGGCCGATGCGCGGCTTGACCACCCAGAAGGTGCTGTCCTCGACCAGCATCGGCGCGGCCTCCGGCTTCATGCGGGCCGTGATCTCGACCTGGCTGAGCTCCTCGGAGAGGCTGACCGATTCCACCTGGCCGACTTCGACGTTGCGGGTCTTGATCAGGGTGCTGCCGGCCTCGATGCCGTCGGCGCTCTGCATGGTCAGGGTGATCACCGGGCCTCGGCTGAGGTAGCTGTCATACACCAGCCAGGCACCGATCAGCAGTGCCACGATGGGCACGATCCAGATCGGCGAGAGCGGCGCCTGGCGGGTGGCCCGGGCGCGGTGCTCGTCCTCTGGCGCGGCGTCGCGGGGGGTATCGTTCATGCGGGGGCGTCCTCGTCCGCGGTGGAGTCAGGGCCCCGGCCGTCCCAGATCAAGCGGGGATCGAAGGTCATGGCGGCGAGCATGGTGAGTACCACCACGCTGCCGAAGGCCAGGGCCGCGGGGCCGGGTTCGACCGCCATCAGGTTGCCGGCGCGGATCAGCGCCACCAGGATGGCGACCACGAAGATATCGACCATCGACCAGCGGCCGATGAATTCGGTCAGCCGGTACAGTCGGGTGCGCACCGGCGCCTTGAGCGACTGGGCGCGCGGCACCACCAGGCACAGCCAGGCCAGGGCCATCAGCTTGCCGAGCGGCACGATGACGCTGGCCACCAGGATCACCAGGGCCACCGGCCAGGAGCCCATCTCGATCAGTTCGACGATGCCGCCGATGATGGTGTTGGGGCTCGCGCGCCCGAGGCTGATGGTGGTCATGATCGGGTAGACGTTGGCGGGCACGTAGAGCACCGCGGCGCCGGCGAGCAGCGCCCAGGTGCGCTGCAGGCTACGCGGGCGACGGGCGTGGAGCGGCTCGCCGCAGCGTTGGCAGTTGCCATGTCCCTTGTCATCGAGCCGGTTGACCAGGCCGCAGGTATGGCAGCCGGTGAGCCCCTGGGGGGCGGCGGTGCGGCCGGTCTGGGAGCCCTCGGGGGCGGGCGGCTCGCCGGCCAGCGCGAACCACAGCCAGTCGCGGTCCACCGATTGGGTGGTGGCGAGCAGCAGCACGGTGAAGGCGCCGAAGGCCCAGAAGGAGGGGCCGAGCTCGACCTGGGCCAGGCCGGCGATCTTGATCAGGCTGACCAGGGTGCCGATCAGGAAGACGTCGGCCATCATCCACGGCTCCAGGTGCGCCAGGGCCCGGGCCAGGGCGCGACTCCCCGTTGGCGGCGCGCCGCGCAGCAGGCCGACCTGCAGCCAGGCCACGCCGAGCAGGTAGAGGGCCGGCAACACCAGGATGGTCAGCAGCACGGCGATGGCCACCACCGGCTCGTGATGGCCGATCAGGTCGGTGGCGGTCTGGGTCAGCTCGATGCGATTGCCGACCCCGCTGACGCTGAAGCCGAGAAAGGGGAAGGCCACCGCCATCGCCAGGGTGGCCAGGGCCGCGAGAGCCAGGGCCAGGCTGCGCTGGGCCGGATAGCGGTGGCGACGCACCTCGGCATGGCCGCAGCGGGGGCATACCGCCTGCTCGCCGGAGCGCAGGGGGGGCAGGGCCATCAGCCAGTCGCACTCGTGGCAGGCGCGCAGGCGGCGCCGATTGACCCTGGCCTCCGGCGGGGCGCGGTCGACGTAGGGGGCCTGGGTGGGCAGGGCGAGATGGCGAAAGGCCGGCCTTGGCACGGCGATGGCGTCCTCCTGACGATCAACGGCATTGTCTGAAGTGTGTCACGTTGACGCGGGGGGCACCATAGTCAACCATGCGTGCCTCATATTTGCGATGGAGACACCATGATGCTTCCCGCCCTGGCGGTGGTGGCAGGCCTGATCCTGCTGGTTTGGAGCGCCGAGCGCTTCGTCGACGGCGCGGCGGCGACGTCCGCGCGGCTCGGCCTGTCCCCCCTGTTGATCGGCATGCTGGTGATCGGCTTCGGCACCTCGGCGCCGGAGCTGGTGGTCTCGGCCATCGCCGCCAGCCAGGGCAATCCCGGGCTGGCGCTCGGCAACGCCTATGGCTCGAACATCGCCAATATCGGCATGATCCTCGGCCTGGTGGCGCTGATCTCCCCGCTGGCGGTGCATTCCAGCGTGATCCGCCGCGAGCTGCCGGTGCTGGGCGGGGCGACCCTGCTGTCGGCGGTGCTGATGCTCGGCGGCATGATCGAGCGCCTCGAGGGTGTGCTGCTGCTGGTGGTACTGGCGGCCTTCATGGGCTTCAGCGTCGTGCAGGGGCTGCGCGACGGCAGCGACCCGCTGTCGTCGGATACCGAGACCGACCTGGCCTCGCATCCCATGTCGCTGAAGGTCGCCCTGGCCTGGACGGCGGTGGGCCTGGTGCTGCTGGTGGCAAGCTCCAGGCTGCTGGTGTGGGGCGCGGTGTCGATCGCCCAGAGTCTCGGGGTCAGCGACCTGGTGATCGGCCTGACCGTGGTGGCGGTGGGCACCTCGCTGCCGGAGCTGGCCTCCTCGATCAGCGCCCTGCGCCGCCGCGAGCACGACCTGGTGCTGGGCAATGTGGTGGGGTCGAACCTGTTCAACACCCTCGGCGTGGTGGGGCTCGCCGCGGTCATCGCGCCCATCGAGGCCGGCCGCGAGGTGCTGTTGCGCGACTGGAGCCTGATGACCGCGATGACGGTGATGATGGTGGTGTTCGCCATGGGCTGGCGCGGTCGGGCCGGGCGCATCAACCGCCTGGAGGGCGGCGCCCTGCTGGCGATGTACGTGGCCTACCTGGGTTTCATGGTCCACCTGGTGGTGAGCGCCGCCCCGCTCTGAGGCCCGCTGCGACAACGCGACACAGACGGCGGATCGGCCGGGGCGCGCTATGATGGCCCCGGTTGCCTCTACCCGCCCCGCGTCGGCTAGGCTGGTGCAGGCAAGGGGGAGGAATGCGGCAGGGCGCCACGCGCCCCACGCACAAGAGCACCTCGAGTGCCTGGCGCATCCCGGTCATCGATCCGCAGGAACGAGGTATGCCTCATGGAACTGGATCCTCTGCTGCTGTCGCGGCTGCAGTTCGCCTTCGTGGTGTCCTTTCACGCCATCTTCCCGGTCTTCACGATCGGTTTGGCGTCCTATCTGGCCGTGCTCAACGGCCTCTTCTACCGTACCGGCAACCGGGCCTGGGAGCGCCTGGCGATCTTCTGGACCCGGGTCTTCGCCGTGGTGTTCGGCATGGGGGTGGTCTCGGGCATCGTGATGTCCTTCCAGTTCGGTACCAACTGGAGCAACTTCGCCCTGGCGGCGTCGAACTTCCTCGGCCCCATGCTCAGCTACGAGGTGGTCACCGCCTTCTTCCTCGAGGCCGCCTTCCTCGGCGTGCTGCTGTTCGGCCGCGGCAAGGTGCCCCAGGGCGTGCACCTGTTCGCCTCGATCATGGTGGCGCTCGGCACCTTCATCTCGGCCTTCTGGATCCTCGCCGCCAATAGCTGGATGCAGACGCCGGCGGGCACCGAGCTGATCGACGGGCGCTTCCGCGTCACCGACTGGAGCGCGGCGATCTTCAATGCCTCCTTCCCGTATCGCTTCGCCCACATGGTGCTGGCGTCCTTCCTCACCGGCGGCTTCGTGGTGGCCGGGGTCAGCGCCTGGTTCCTGCTGTTCGGGCGGGATCCGGCGGCCAATCGCAAGGCCTTCTCCATGTGCCTGTGGCTGCTGCTGGTGCTGGCCCCGGCCCAGGCAGTGGTGGGCGACTTCCACGGCCTCAACACCCTGGAGCACCAGCCGACCAAGGTCGCCGCCATGGAGGGCAACTGGGAGACCCAGGCCCGCACGCCGCTGCTGCTGTTCGCCTGGCCCGACCAGGCCGCCCAGCAGAACCGCCTGGAGCTCGGCATCCCGGGGCTCGCCAGCCTGATCCTCACCCATCGCCTGGACGGCGAGGTGCCGGGCGTCAGCGAGGCGCCGCCGGAGGAGCAGCCGCCGGTGTGGCTGGTGTTCTGGTCGTTCCGGGTCATGGTAGCCATGGGCATGGCGATGATCGCCGCGGCGCTGATCGGGCTCTGGCTGCGGGCCAGGGGCCGGCTCTACGACCATCGCGGCTTCCTGCAGTTCATGCGTCTCATGACGGTCGCGCCCTTCCTGGCGGTGCTCGCCGGCTGGTTCGTCACCGAGGTCGGCCGGGCGCCCTGGCTGGTCTACGGCATCATGACCCAGGCCGAGGCGGTGACGCCGTCGCTGACCGGCGGCATGGCGCTGTTCAGCCTGGTGGGCTACGGCCTGGTCTATGCCGTGGTCTTCTACGCCGGGACCCTCTACCTGACCCGGGTGGTACGCCAGGGCATGTTGCCCGAGCCGCCCCACGACGACGAGGTCGAGCGGCCCAAGCGCCCGCTGTCCGCCGCCCACGTGCCCTTCGAGGACGCCGCCAACCAGCCGGGAAGGAGCTGAGCCATGGGAATCTTCGATCTGACGCTGATCTGGGCCGGCATCATCGGTTTCGGGATCATCATGTACGTGCTGATGGACGGCTTCGACCTGGGCGTGGGGCTCCTGTTTCCCTTCGCCCCGGACGAGGGCAGCCGCGACGTGATGATGAACTCGGTGGCGCCGATCTGGGACGGCAACGAGACCTGGCTGGTGCTCGGCGGGGCCGGCCTGCTGGCGGCCTTCCCGCTGGTCTACTCGGTGTTCCTGCCGGCGCTCTATATCGGCGTCTTCCTGATGCTGGCCGGGCTGATCTTCCGGGGCATCGCCTTCGAGTTCCGCTTCAAGTCGCATCGCCATCGCCGCTGGTGGAACCGCGCCTTCAGCTGGGGCTCGGCGGTGGCCGCCTTCGCCCAGGGGGCGGTGGTCGGCGCCTACATCCAGGGCTTCGCCGTGGAGGACTTCGTCTACGTGGGCGGCGCCCTGGACTGGCTGACGCCGTTCAGCGTGCTCACCGGGATCGGGCTGATGGCCGGCTATGCGCTGCTCGGCGCCACCTGGCTGATCATGAAGTCCGAGGGCCATACCCAGGAGTGGGTCTACCGGCTGGCGCCTCGGCTGCTGGTGGCGGTGCTGGCGGTGTTCGCTGCGATCAGCCTGTGGACCCCCTTCGTCGACCAGGCGGTGCGCGAGCGCTGGTTCGGCCACCTGCACCTGATCTGGGTGTTCCCGGTGCTGGCCCTGGCCTGCGCCTACTGGCTGTGGCGCTCGGTGCAGGAACGCCGCGAGGGCCAACCCTTCATCGCCACCCTGGGACTGTTCGTGTTCACCTATCTGGGCCTGGTGGTCAGCAAATGGCCGGTGATCGTGCCCCCGGACTACACCCTGTGGGACGCCGCCTCGGCGCCGGAATCGCAGCTCTTCCTGCTGCTGGGGATGCTGTTCGTGATCCCCATCGTGCTGGCCTACACCGCCTGGACCTACTGGGTCTTCCGCGGCAAGGTCCGCGAGGGCGAGGGGTATCACTGAGCCATGACCCGGACCTCCCGTTCGCGGGCCTGGCTCGCCGGCCTGGCCCGCGCCGAAAGGGGGCGGCTGGGCCTGGCGGTGGGCTGCGGGCTCGTCGCCGGCGCCGCGACCCTCGTGCAGCTCGCGCTGCTGGCCTGGCTGATCGCGGCGCTGCTGGTGGACGGCCGGGCGCTCGCCACCCTGTGGCCCGTCTTCGCCGTCCTGGCCGCGACGATGGCGCTGCGTGCCCTGGCCCAGTGGGGGCAGGAGGCGGCGGGGCTCGCCGCCAGCCTGCGGCTGCGCCGTCGGGCCCGCGGCGAGCTGCTCGACCACCTGGCGCGGCTCGGCCCGGTCGCGCTCGCCGGTCATCACAGCGCCAGCCTGGCCCACCGCGCGGTGGACCAGGTCGAGGCCCTCGACGGTTACATGGCCCGCTACCTGCCCCAGCGCTATCTCGCGGTGCTGCTGCCGCTGGCGATCCTGGCGGCGGTGGCCTGGCTCGATTGGCTGGCGGCGCTGTTCCTGCTGCTGGCCGCGCCCCTGATCCCGCTGTTCATGGTCCTGGTGGGCATGGGCGCCGAACGGCTCAACGAGCAGCAGTTCGAGGCCGTGGCGCGGCTGTCGCGGCACTTCATCGACCGGGTCCGCGGCATCGCCACCCTGCAGCTGTTCGGCCGCACCGCGGCCGCCACCGAGGAGGTGCACGACGTCGCCGACGATTACCGGCGGCGTACCCTGCGTCCGCTGCGTCTCGCGTTCCTCTCCTCGGCGGTACTGGAGTTCTTCGCCGCCGTGTCGATCGCCGTGGTGGCCATCTACGTGGGCTTCGGGCTGCTCGGCTTCATCCGCTACGGCCCCGCCGAGCAGCTGACGCTGTTCACGGGGCTGCTGGCGCTGCTGCTGGCCCCGGAGTTCTTCCAGCCGCTGCGCAGCCTGGCCCAGCACTACCATGACCGGGCCGCGGCCCTGGGTGCCGCCGAGGGCATGGTGGCGCTGCTCGACGAGACGCCGCGTCGCAGCGGACTCGTCCCCGCCGCGCCACGTGCCCCGCGTGCGCTGGCCGAACTGGCGGCGGTCACGGTGTCCCATCCCGAACGCGGCCCGGTGCTGGGGCCGCTGGACCTGTCCCTGGTCCCGGGCGAGATCCTGGCGCTCGGCGGGCCCTCGGGGGCCGGCAAGTCGACCCTGCTGCAGCTGCTGGCGGGCTTCGTCGATCCCGATGCCGGGGAACGGCGCCTGGCCCCGGGGCTGGCCATGGCCTGGATGGACCAGCGCCCGCTGCTGGTCCAGGGCAGCCTGGCCGACAACCTGCGCCTGGCGGCCCCCGAGGCCGACGAGACGGCGCTGCGTCGGGCGCTCGATGCCGCGGGGCTGGGTGACCTGGTGGCCGCCTTGCCGCGGGGCCTCGAGACGCCCATCGGCGAGCGCGGGGCGGGACTCTCGGGGGGGCAGGCACGACGCCTGGCGCTGGCGCGGGTCTTCCTGTCCGACGCCCGACTGGTGCTGCTCGACGAACCGACCGAGAGCCTGGATGCCGCCAGCGAGGCCCATGTGCTCGAGGCGCTGATGGCGCTGGCCGCCGAGGGGCGCAGCCTGGTGATCGTCAGCCATCGAGAAGCGCCATTGGCCTGCGCCGACCGGCGACTGGCGCTGCGCGACGGGCGCCTCGAGGAGCGGGCCGATGGCTGAGCGACACGGCACGATCGCGACCCTGGCGCCCTGGCTGCGCCTGCTCGGGCGGCATCGGCGTCGCCTGGCGGCCGGCGCCGCCCTGATGGCCCTGGCGCTGGCCGCGGCGATCGGGCTGCTGGCACTGTCGGGCTGGTTCATCACCGCGACTGGCCTTGCCGGCATCGCCCTGGCGGCGGGGGCCGCGCTGACCCTCGACGTCTATGTGCCGGGCGGCGGCATCCGCGGCTTCGCGGTGACGCGCACCCTGGCCCGTTACGTCGAGCGCCTCTACAACCACGACACCGTGCTGCGACTGCTGGCCGACCTGCGCGGGCGCATGTTCGCGGTGCTGGCCGGGCTCGATGCCCGGACGCTGTCCCGGCGCCGGGCCAGCGACTGGCTGAACCGTCTCACCGCCGACATCGACACCCTCGACAGCCTCTTCCTGCGCCTGCTGGCGCCGGCGGTGGTGGCGCTGCTGGCGATCCTCGCCCTGGCCGGCTTCCTGGCGCTGTGGTTGCCGGCGGCGGGCCTGGCGGTGGGGACGCTGCTCGGCCTGGCCTGGGGCTGGCTGACCGTCGGCCAGGCGCGCCTGGGCCTCGCCGCCAGCCGTCGCCGGGTGGCGGAGCTGGAACGCCTGCGCGGGCGGCTGATCGAGCAGCTCCAGGGGCTCGCCGAGCTCGAGCGCTATGGCGCCCTGTCCGTCCAGCGGCGACGCCTGGCCGCCATCGAGGAGCGGCTCCAGGCCGATCAGCGACGGCTGGGCCGGATCGCCGCCCTGGGCTCGGCGCTGGCCGGCCTGGCGACGGGCCTGGGCTGGCTGGCGGCGCTGTGGCTGGCGATCCTGGCCTGGCAGGCCGGGGCGCTGTCCGGGCCGCTGATGGTGATGATGCCGCTGGCGGTGATGGCGATGGGCGAAGCGCTGGCCGCGCTGCCCCCGGCCTTCACCCCGTTCGGGGCGACCCTGGCCGCCGCCGAGCGGCTCAATGCGTTGGCCGACGCCCGCCGCGATGCCCCGCCCGGCGCCACGGCGGACCTGCCCGACGGGGCCCTGGGGCTATCCCTCGAGGAGGTCTCACTGTGCTATCCCGGGGCCCTGACCTCGGTGTTCGACGGCTTTACCCTGGCCCTGGCGCCCGGGGAGTGGGTCGCCGTGTACGGGGTGTCGGGCAGTGGCAAGTCGAGCCTGGCGGCGCTCGTCACCGGCCAACTGGTGCCGGACGCGGGCGTCGTGGGCCTGGCCGGCCTGCCGCTGGCGGATATCGCCCCCCAGGCCCTGGCCGACCGGGTGGCCTGCCTGACCCAGCACACCGAACTGTTCGACGACAGCCTGGCCGCCAACCTGCGCCTCGCCGCCCCCGAGGTCGAGGACGCGCGGCTGTGGGCGGTGCTGGCCAGCGTGGAGCTGGCCGACTGGGCCGAGGCCCTGCCGCGAGGGCTCGACACCCGGGTCGGCGAGGGCGGTCGTCGCCTCTCCGGCGGCCAGGCGCGACGCCTCGCGCTGGCCCGGCTGCTGCTGCGCGACCCGGGGCTGGTGATCCTCGACGAGCCCTTCGCCGGCCTCGATTCGGCCCTCGCGGCGCGCATCGCCGAGCGGCTCGATGCCTGGCTCGAGGGGCGCAGCCTGCTGTATCTGACCCACGAGCGCACGTCCCCGACGCCGCTGCCGGGGATCGGCCGTTGGCAAGCGTTGGCCGACAGCGGGACATCGGGCTTTGCGCCGCCGCCGCGAATCTTTCAGGATGGGGCAAAGCACTGACACGAGGTGAGCCATGCGGGATTTCCTCAAGGCCCTGCCCAAGGCCGAACTGCACCTGCATATCGAGGGCACCCTGGAACCCGAGCTGATGATGGCGCTCGCCGAGCGCAACGGCGTGAGCCTGCCCTATGCCTCGGTGGAGGAGGTGCGCGCCGCC
Organism: Halomonas sp. ABH4_019; assembly: GCF_056159885.1. NCBI lineage: Bacteria > Pseudomonadati > Pseudomonadota > Gammaproteobacteria > Oceanospirillales > Halomonadaceae > Halomonas > Halomonas sp. ABH4_019. The sequence continues at coordinate 399,191 of NZ_JBSWWC010000004.1, read as the reverse complement.
TACGACTTCAGCGACCTGCAGTCCTTCCTGGACCTGTACTTCCAGGGCATGAGCGTGCTGCGCACCGCCCAGGACTTCGAGGACCTGGCGATGGACTACTTCCGGCGTGCCAGCGCCGAGGGCGTGGTCCACGTGGAACTGCACGTCGATCCCCAGGCGCACCTGGCGCGTGGCATCGAGCTGGCCACGGTCATGGAGGGGCTGGGCCGGGCCCGCCGGCGCGCCGAGCGGGAGCTCGACCTGTCCACGGCGATGATCCTGGCCTTCCTGCGCGACCAGCCCGCCGAGGAGGCGCTGGACCTGCTCGAGCGGGCCGCCCCGTACTGGGAGACCCTGGATGCGGTCGGGCTCGACAGCGCCGAGGTCGGCCATCCGCCGGGCAAGTTCGCCGAGGCCTTTCGCCGCGCCGGCGAGCTGGGCCTGGCGCGGGTCGCCCATGCCGGCGAGGAGGGCCCGCCGGCCTATATCCACGAGGCGCTGGACGTCCTCGGTGTCGACCGCATCGACCATGGGGTGCGCTGCCTGGAGGACCCGGCGCTGGTCGCCCGGCTTCGCGACGAGGCCATGGTGCTGACCGTCTGCCCGTTGTCCAACCTGCGCCTCAGGGTGGTCGAGCGGCTCGAGGACCACCCGCTGCCGGCGATGCTCGAGGCCGGCCTCAACCTGACCCTCAACTCCGACGATCCCGCCTACTTCGGCGGCGGCATGCTGGACAACTTCCTGGCCTGCCGCCGCGCCTTCGGCTGGTCCCGGGAGGTGTTCCTGGGCCTGGCGAGCAACGCCATCGAGGCCGCCTTCATGAGCGAGGCGCGCCGCGCCGAGCTGCGCGAGCGGCTCGCCGCCTGCCGCTGACCCCGTCGCCGGCCCGGTGCCTCGCTACCGGGCCCCCACGAAAAAGGGGCGGCTCCTTCGAGCCGCCCAAGTGGGTACCACACCCAATGACGAAACAGCGTGGCGGTCAGGCCGCGCGCTGGTGCACCCGTCGGCCGTCGGCCCAGGTGGCGTAGACCGTGCGGTCGTCGCCCAGCATCATCAGCGCGAACAGCGTCTCGGCGAGCGACTGGCAGCGGGCGGTGCGCCGCGCCAGCAGCGGCGTGGCCGCGGGATCGAGGACCACGATGTCGGCCTCGCCGCCTTCCCTCAGGCGACCGATGCGGTCGTCCAGGTGCAGGGCCCGGGCATTGCCTAGGGTCAGGCGATAGAAGCCCTGCCAGGCGGTGAGCGGCTGGCCGAGCAGCTGGCCGACCTGGTAGGCGGCCTTGAGGGTGGCCAGCCCCGAGAGGTCGGTGCCGGCGCCCACGTCGCTGGCGATGCTGGTGGCGAGGCCCATCTCGCGGCAGGCCTGGCGGTCGAACAGCCCGCTGCCGAGGAACAGGTTGGAGGTGGGGCAGAAGGCGATGCTGGCGCCGGCGTCGGCCAGCCGGCGGCGCATGCCCTGGTCCAGGTGGATGCCGTGGGCGAAGGTGCTGCGCGGGCCCACCAGGCCGAAGCGCTCGTAGACCCCCAGGTAGTCCTGGCATTCCGGAAACAGCTCGGCGACCCAGGCGATCTCGCCCTCGTTCTCCGAGAGGTGGGTCTGCAGGTGCAGGTCCGGGGCGTTGCGCAGCACCGCGCCGGTGGCCTCGAGCTGCTCGCGGCTCGAGGTGGGGGCGAAGCGCGGCGTCAGGCTGTAGCCCAGCCGGCCCTTGCCGTGCCAGTCGCCGATCAGCCGTTCGCTGTCGGCGAGCCCGCCCAGGCTGTCGTCGACCAGGGCCTCCGGGGCATGGCGGTCCATCAGCACCTTGCCGGCCAGCATGCGCAGGCCGCGGGCCTTGGCGGCGGTGAAGAAGGCGTCCACCGAGCCGGGGTGCGAGGTGCAGAACACCTGGGCGGTGGTGGTGCCGGCGCGCAGGGTCTCGTCGAGGAAGGCCTCGGCCACGGACTCGGCGTGGGTGCGCTGGGCGAAGCGGCACTCCTCGGGGAAGGTGTAGTCGTTCAGCCAGTCGAGCAGCTGACGGCCGTAGGAGGCCATGATGTCGAGCTGGGCATAGTGGACGTGGCTGTCGATGAAGCCCGGCATCATCAGCTTGTCCGAGTAGTCCACCACCTCGATGTCGGAGGGCAGGTGGGGGGCCAGCTCGGCGAAGTCGGCGACGGCGCGGATATGGCCGTCGACCAGCCACACGGCGCCGTCTTCCAGGTGGCGCACGCTGCCCGGCGCCGGGGCATCGTCCTCGCCCGGGTCGGCGTCGAAGCTCAGCAGCGGGCCGCGCAGTACGCGCATGGGGGTACGGGGGTCGTTCATGAATCTCTCCAATCGGCGCCGGTTCGGCCGACGCAACGCGATGTTGGCTTCAAGGTCATGGACGCCGTGCGCCGGGGACAAGTCGAAGCGAGGTTTTTTGCCATGGATGGCAAAAGTAGCGCCCATGGATGGGTCTACAGCGCCTCGCGACGCCTTGTCGCCGAGACAGCTCGGCGTCCGGACTCTCGATAACGATCGTCCTCAGCGGGCTGACGGGAAGGCCTCGCGCAGTTGCTCCGGGGCGATGCCGCGCCGGTCGGGCCGCGCGTCGGCGGGCTTGAGCGTCAGCAGCTCGGCGGCCACCGCCAGGGCGATCTCGTAGGGCCGCTTGCCGTGGGCGCCGGGCACGCCGATCGGGCAGCGCACGCCGGCCAGGGCCGCTTCGTCGTGGCCGGCCTCGCTGAGCCGGCGGCGGAAGCTCGCCCACTTGCTGTCCGATCCGATCAGGCCGATCGAGGCGCAGTCGCCGCGGCGCAGCAGGGCGTCGACCAGGGCGCGATCCTCGGCGTGATCGTGGGTCATCACCAGGGCATGGCAGCCGGCCGGTAGCGAGGCCACGGCGGCGGCCGCCTCGCGGCCCTCGGCGCCCATCACGAAGCGTCGGTGATGCAGGCGCTCGCGGTCGGTGCCGCCGTCGGGAAAGGCGTCCTCGCGGCTGTCGAACCACAGCACCCGCCAGGGCAGCGGGGCCAGCACCTCGACCAGCGCCTGGCCGACGTGGCCGGCGCCGAACAGCGCCACGTCCATCTCGGCGCCGGCGAACAGCTCGATCAGCACGTGCACGTAGCCGCCGCAGCACTGGCCGGAACGCCCGCCCAGCGGGAAGGCCTCGAGCCGGGTGTCGGTGAGGCCCGCGGCCAGCGCCTCGCGGGCCGCCTCGATGACCTGCAGCTCGAAGGTGCCGCCGCCCAGGGTGTCGTGGACGGCGTCCTCGGTGATCACCATCTTGGCGCCGGGCTCCCTCGGCGTGGAGCCGGCTACCCCCACCACGCTTGCCAGCGCGTGGGGGCGGGCCTGGCGCTGCAGGCGATCGAGCGCCGCGTGCCAGGCTTCAGGCCGGTGCATGGTCGGGCCTCGCGGCGGAAACCGGCTCGGCCTGGCGCAGGGCCTCGGCGGCCATCATCACCCGTTCCGGCGTGGCCGGGGTGTCGAGCGCCGGGCTGACCCGGTAGTCGGCCAGGCTCGCCAGGGCATCGCGCAGCGCCGACCACACCGAGATGGCCAGCATGAACGGCGGCTCGCCCACCGCCTTGGAGCGGTAGATGCTGGCCTGGGAGTTGGGATGGCCCTGCAGCAGCGAGACGTTGAAGGTCTCGGGCAGGTCGCCGAAGGCCGGGATCTTGTAGGTGGCCGGGCCGTCGGAGACCAGCCGGCCGGCGTCGTTCCACTTGAGCTCCTCGCTGGTCATCCAGCCCATGCCCTGGATGAAGCCGCCCTCGATCTGGCCGATGTCGATGGCCGGGTTCAGGGACTCGCCGACGTCGTGGAGGATGTCGGCGCGGCTGACCCGGTACTCGCCGGACAGGGTGTCGACCTCCACCTCGGCCACGGCGGCGCCGTGGGCGTAGTAGTAGAAGGGGCGGCCGCGGCCGGTGGCGCGGTCGTAGTGGATCAGCGGGGTGGCGTAGAAGCCCTTCTCGGACAGCGACACCCGCGCCATGTAGGCCTCCTGGACCAGCTCGCCCCAGGGAATGCGCCGCTCGGCCTCGCCGATGCCGGCCACCAGCTGGCCGTCCTCCAGGCGCATGGCCTCGCGGTCGAGCCCGCCGGCCTCGCGGTCGAAGTGGCTGGCGGCGAAGTCGAACAGCCGCTCGCGCAGCTTGCTGGCGGCGTCGCGGGCGGCCTGGCCGTTGAGGTCGGCGCCGCTGGAGGCGGCGGTGGGCGAGGTGTTGGGCACCTTGTCGGTGCGGGTGGCGCTGATGCGCACACGCTCCAGATCGAGCCCCAGCTCGCGGGCCACCACCTGGCAGACCTTGGTGTGCAGGCCCTGGCCCATCTCGGTGCCGCCGTGGTTGATCATCACGCTGCCGTCGGTATAGACGAGCAGCAGGGCGCCGGCCTGGTTGAGGTGCTGGACGGTGAAGGAGATGCCGAACTTGACCGGGGTCAGCGCCAGGCCCTTCTTGATGATCGGGCTCTCGGCGTTGAAGGCGGCGATCTCGCGGCGGCGGTTCCAGTAGTCGCTGCTGGCCTCGAGCTGGCCGATCAGGTCGTGGAGCAGGCCGAGCTGCTCGACCCGCTGGCCGTAGTGGGTCACGTCCCGCGGCTTGCCGTCGGAGTCCTTCGCGCGATAGAGGTTGCGCTTGCGGATGGTCAGCGGGTCCTCGCCGAGGTGACGGGCGATGTCGTCCATGGCGCGCTCGATGATCATCATGCCCTGGGGGCCGCCGAAGCCGCGGAAGGCGGTGTTGGACGCGGTATGGGTCTTGGCCCGCTGGCCGGTCACCCGGGCATCGCCCAGGGAATAGGCGTTGTCGGAGTGGAACATGGCGCGGTCGACGATGGCGTCGGAGAGATCCGGCGAGTAGCCGCAGTCGCCGATCACGGTGATCTCGCCGCCGGCCAGCACGCCCTGGTCGTCGAAGCCCAGCCGATAGCGGTTATGGAAGGGGTGGCGCTTGCCGGTGGCCCGGGAATCCTCGGCGCGGGGCAGGCGAATCTTGGTGGCCCGGCCGGTGCGCCGGGCGATCAGCGCGGCGATGCACGCCCAGGGCGAGGCCTGGGTCTCCTTGCCGCCGAAGCCGCCGCCCATGCGGCGCATCTCCATGGTCACCGCGTGGAAGGGGATGCCGAGCACCTCGGCGACCAGCTTCTGGGTCTCGCTGGGGTGCTGGTTGGAGGTGTAGACCATCACCCCCTCGTCCTCGGTGGGCTGGACCAGGCAGGCCTGCCCCTCCAGGTAGAAGTGCTCCTGGCCGCCGACGAACTGCTCGCCCTCCAGGACGTGGGGCGCGTCCAGCAGGGCCTGGCGCCAGTCGCCGCGCTCGTGGGTGTGGGTGGGGCGCACGAAGTCGCCGCGCTCGGCGGCGGCCACGGGATCCAGCGAGGCCGGCTGCTCGTCGATCTCGACCACAGCTTCCTTGACCGCCAGGCGGGCGGCCTTGTGGCTCTCCGCGGCGACCGCGAACAGGCTCTGGCCGACGTAGCTGATCTCGTCGCTGGCGAAGATCGGGTCGCCGGGGAACACCGGGCCGATATCGGTGTGGCCGGGCACGTCGGCCAGGGTGATGACGTCCACCACGCCCGGGGCGGACCTGACCTTGTCCAGGTCCAGGCGGGTCAGCCGACCGTGGGCCACCGGCGACAGGCCGAGGGCCACGTGCAGGGTGTCGGCCGGGCTCGGGATGTCGTCGATGTAGGCGGCGCGGCCGGTGACGTGCTTGACGGCGCTCTCGTGGGCGCGAGAGCTGCCGGCGCCGCCCCGGGGGTCGACGGTCTCGCGGGCCAGGGGGGCGTCGCCCTGGTTGCGCCGGGAGGTGTCTTGGGCAATGTCAGTGAGCGTACGCATCGAGAGTCACCTTGGTCACGGAATCGCGGTTGTCGCTGTTGTTGTCGGCCTGGCCGCCCTCGGCGGCGATCATCAGGCGCAGGCGTTCGAGCAGGTTGCCGGCGGCGACGCGGCGGTAGTCGGCGCTGCCGCGCACGTCGGACATCGGCGCGAGCTCCTCGGCCAGCGCCGAACGGGCGGCGGCGAAGACCTCGGCGTCCGGGGCGCGGCCCTCCAGGGCGGCCTCGGCCGCCGGGGCGCGGCGGGGAATCGCTGCCATGCCGCCGAAGGCCAGGTGGACGTCGCGCATCACGCCGTCCTCGAGACGCCAGGCGAAGGCGCCGAGCACCGCGGAGATATCGTCCTCGCGACGCTTGGACAGCTTCCATACCTTCAGGTTAGCGCCGTCGGCCGGACGCGGCAGGAGGATCGCGGCGATGAACTCGTCCTCGGCCAGCGCCGTGCGCTTGTAGTCGAGGAAGAAGTCGGCCAGCGGCAGTTCGCGGCTGCCACGGGGGCCGTCCAGGCGCACCCGGGCATCGATGGCCAGCAGCACCGGCGGGGTGTCGCCGATCGGCGAGGCGTTGGCGACGTTGCCGCCGAGCGTCGCCCGGTTGCGGATCTGTGAGGAAGCGAAGCGATGCATCAGGTGCTCGAAGGCCGGGTAGGGCCCGGCGAGCAGCGGCGTCAGCCGGGCCAGGGTCACGGCACCGCCGATCCACCAGCCCTCGTCGGTCTCCTCGATGGCGTTCAGCTCGGCGACCTGGCGCACGTCGATGATGTCGTCCAGCGCCTTGAGCTGCTGGGTGGTCTCCAGCCACAGGTCGGTGCCGCCGGCCACCAGTCGCGCGGCGGGGCGCTTGGCCTTGAGGGCGCGCAGGGCCTCGATGTCCTGGGGGGCGACATAGTGGCCCTCGGCGGCGGGCTCGCCGTTGCGCGGGCGGCGCAGCCAGGCGACGTTGCCGGCGAGCGCGGCGTCCTCCGCCCAGGCCGGGTCGGCCGCGGGGTAGTCGTTCATGCTCAGGGCGGCGTCGCGGATCGGTCGGTAGCCGGTGCAGCGGCACAGGTTGCCGCCCAGGGCCGCTTCCAGGCGATCCTGGGTGAGCGGGGCGGGCCGGCGACGCTGGTTCTCGTAGAGGGTGAACAGCGACATCACGATACCCGGCGTACAGAAGCCGCACTGGCTGCCATGACAGTCGACCATCGCGGCCTGGGCCGGGTGGAGGCGCTCGCCGGAGGCCAGGCCTTCCACGGTGACCAGGTGGCAGCCGTCCAGCTGATGGGCCGGCGTGATGCAAGCGTTGGCGTTGTGGTAGACCAGCTCGCCGCCGGCGGCATCGGGCTCGCCGATGGCCACGGTGCAGGCGCCGCAGTCACCGGAGGCGCAGCCTTCCTTGGTGCCGGTCTGGCCGAGCCGGGTGCGCAACAGCTCGAGGATGCTGGTGTCGGCGGTCACGTCGCTGCAGCGCTGCCGCCTGCCGTTGAGATAGAAGTCGATCATGGTCGGCTCCGTTTGTGGTTGTGTAGGCCGGTGGTCACGGGTTGAGTTAATTCTTGACCATGTGGTCAGCTTTGGCAAGTTTCCCCGGCATTTTTTTCGCTCCCGGCTCTCGGAATTGCCTTGGTGCCGGCCTGTCAGGCAATCTCTTGCCCCAAGAACGTCTTCGGGAGCGACGAGGGCCCATGGCCAAGGTAGACAACAGTGAACAGGAAGGGGGCGCCATCCGGCGGCGCAACGAGCGGGCGATCCTGGCGGCGGCGGAGCGGGTCTTCGCCCGCCACGGCTATCGCGGCGCCAGCGTGCAGGAGATCGCCGAGCAGGCGGGACTGCCCAAGTCGAACGTCCTCTATTACATGGGCAGCAAGCGCAAGCTCTACGTTCGCCTGCTGGAGCGGATGATGGAGCGCTGGAACGCCATGCTCGACGACATTTCGGCGGAGGACGATCCGGCCGAGGTGCTGTCTGCCTTCATTCGTTCGAAGATGCTGATGTCGCGGCGCCATCCCGAAGGCTCCCGGCTGTTCGCCAGCGAGATCCTCGGTGGCGCGCCCTTCCTCCAGGAGTACCTGAGCGGTGAACTGCGCGACTGGGTGCAGAGCCGTGCGGCGGTGTTCCGCGAATGGGCCGACCGGGGCCTGATGGACCCGGTCGACCCGGTGTGGCTGATCTTCCTGATCTGGTCCTCCACCCAGCACTATGCCGACTTCGAGGCCCAGGTGCTGGGCATCACCGGCCGGGAAGCGCTTTCCGACGAGGACCTGGAGCGGATCACCGAGTTCCTGACCCAGGTGGTGATCAAGGGCTGCGGGGTGAAGCACCCCGCGGCCCGGGCGCCGTCGGGTCAGGCCTCGCTCACTGAGCGGTGACCAGCAGCAGCACCGAGAGTGCCGCGGACACCCACATGGCCGGCTTGATCTCCTCGATCCGGCCGGTGGCGACCTTGATCAGCACGAAGCTCATGAAGCCGAAGGCGATGCCCAAGGTGATCGAGTAGGTCAGCGGCATCAGGATGATCGCCAGGAAGGCCGGGAAGGCCTGGTCGAAGCGTTGCCAGTCGATCTTGGAAATCGGCGCCATCATGAACAGCCCGACCAGCACCAGCGCCGGCGCGGTGGCGATGCCGGGCACCAGCGACAGCAGCGGCGAGAGGAACAGGAACGGCAGGAACAGCAGCGCGATCACCACCGCCACCAGGCCGGTGCGGCCGCCCTGGGCGACGCCGGCGCCGGATTCGATGAAGGTCTGGGCGGCGCTGGTGCCGAGCGGTGCGGCGATCATCGAGGCGAAGGCGTCCACGGTCATCGAGCGCTTGAGGTTGCGCGGGTTGCCGTCCTCGTCCTTGAGGTTCGCCGATTCCGACAGCGCCATGAAGCAGGACAGGGCGTCGAAGAAGTTGGTGAACAGCATCACGAAGATGAACGGCAGGTAGGCCACCTTGAGCGCGCCGAGGATGTCGACCTGCATCACGGCGCTGAAGTCCGGCCAGGCGGCCAGGCCGTTCCAGGCCACCATCACCTCGTCGCCCCACAGCCGGCCCATGGGCGCGGCCATCAGGGTGGTCAGGGCGATGCCCATGATCAGCGCGCCGTTGAAGCGCAGGATCACGAACACCGCCGTGGCCACCAGGCCCAGGAAGAAGGTCGCCAGGTGGGCGTCCATGGCGCCCAGCGACACCAGGGTGGCGTCGCTGCCGACGATGAAGCCGGCGTTCTGCAGCCCGATGAAGGTGATGAACAGCCCGATGCCGCAGGTGATGGCATAGCGCAGCGAGGCGGGGATGGCCTCGATGATCGCGCGGCGCACGTTGAACACCGCGAGCACCGCGAACATCACCCCCGACCAGAAGACGCAGCCCAGCGCGACCTCCCAGCTCAGGCCGGCGCCGAGCACCAGGGTGTAGGTGAACAGCGCGTTCATGCCCATGCCCGGAGCGACCAGGATGGGGTTGCGGGCGTAGAGGCCCATGGCCAGGCTGCTCATGAAGCTGATCAGCACCGTGGCCGAGAGGGCGGCGGAGAAGGGAATGCCGGCGTCGGAGAGCACGGCGGGGTTGACCACGATGATGTACATCCCGGCCAGGAAGGTGGCGATCCCGGCGAGGATCTCGATCTTGAGCGTCGAGCCGCGACGGGTGACGCCGAACCAGCGGTCGAGGAGCGGCAGGCCCTCCTGCTGAGAGGTGTCCGCGCTAAGCTCCCCGGCGGGGCGGGTGGATGTCTGTTGCATGCCGATACCCTGTTGTTGTTGTGGGTGGTTGGATGAAAATGTCATTTCCTGACCTTTTGGTCAAGATGCCGAGAGCCAAGGCTAGTCATCGCGTCACGGCGGGGCAAGCGTCGGTCATGCATTGGCATTCAACGAAGCAGAGCGGCCCCGATATTCGCGAAATGCGCGGTATCGCGGGCCTTGGAAGCGAAGATGAACATGAAGCAAAGCGTTGACGAGCCCACCCTTGAAAGCTTGCCGATCGAGCCGCGACTGGCCGATATCCGCACCGCCCTGGCGGTCCACTCCCGCGCCCTGCTGGTGGCGGAGCCGGGGGCGGGCAAGACCACTCGGGTGCCGCTGGCGCTGCTCGACACCGGCTGGTGCCGCGGGCAGCGTCTGCTGCTGCTCGAGCCGCGCCGGGTGGCCGCCCGGCTGGCGGCCGGGCACATGGCCGAGTCGCTCGGCGAGCCGGTGGGGCAGACGGTGGGCTACCGCATGCGCGGCGAGTCCCGCCTCGGCCCCGAGACGCGCCTGGAGGTGGTCACCCAGGGCGTGCTGACGCGCATGCTCCAGGACGATCCGCTGCTCGAGGGCGTGGCCGGCGTGATCTTCGACGAGTTTCACGAGCGCAGCCTGGAGGCCGATCTCGGCCTGGCGCTGACCCTCGACGCCCAGTCGGTGCGCGAGGACCTGCGGCTGCTGGTGATGTCGGCGACCCTGGACGTGGCCTCGCTCACCGCGGTGCTCGGCGAGGCCACGCCGGTGATCGAGTGCGAGGGGCGCCAGTTCCCGGTGACGACCCGTCACCGACCGCCCCCGACACGGGACGAACCGGTGCGTCATCAGGCGGCGGTGGTCGCCGAGGCCCTGGCGGCCGACGACGGCGATGCGCTGGTGATCCTGCCCGGGGTCGGCGAGATCCGGCGCCTGGCGAGGGCGCTTTGCGAGCGGATGCCCGACGTGGCGGTTCATGAGCTCCACGGCCGCTTGCCGCTGGAGGCCCAGCGCCGGGCGCTCGCCGCGGATACGGAGGGGCGGCGCCGGGTGGTGTTGGCCACCGCCATCGCCGAATCGAGCGTCACCGTGCCGGGCGTGCGCATCGTGATCGACGCCGGCCGGGAGCGGCTGCCGGTGTTCCAGCCGCGCACCGGGCTGACGCGCCTCGAGACCCGACGGGTCAATCGCGCCAGTGCCGACCAGCGTCGCGGGCGTGCCGGCCGCCAGGGGCCGGGGGTCTGCTACCGGCTGTGGGCCGAGGAGCAGCCGCTCGCGCCGGACCGCGAGCCGGAGATTCGCCAGGCCGACCTGGCCCCGCTGGCCTTCGAGCTGGCGCGCTGGGGCATCACCGAGCCGCAGTCGCTGACCTGGATCACGCCGCCCCCGGCGGGGGCGCTTTCCGCCGGGCGCGAGTTGCTGCGCGGCCTCGGCGTGCTGGACGACGCCCATCGGCTGACGGCGCTGGGCCGCGCCTGCGCGCGCTGGCCGACGCACCCGCGCCTGGCGGTGATGCTGGAGCGTGCCGCCGAGCTCGATGCCGAGGTCCTGGCCTGCGGGCTGGCGGCGCTGCTCGAGGGGCGCGGTGCCGACGACGAGCGCGATCTGGCGGCGGCGCTCGAGAAGCGCTTCGCGAACCCCGGGGAGGATCGCGCCTGGCACCGCGACGCCAAGCGGCTGGCGGGCCTAATGGGCTGTCGACTGGCGGCACCGCGGCTGGACGCGCTCGGCGAACTGCTGGCGCTGGCCTGGCCCGAGCGCATCGCCCAGCGACTCTCGCCGGGGCGCTTTCGCCTGGCCGGCGGCGGGCAGGCCACGCTACCCGAAGCGCACCCGCTGGCCCACGCCGGGCTGCTGGTGGCGGTGGCCCTGGACGGCGAGGGCGGCGGCGGCCGAATCTTCCGCGCCGCGGCCCTGGACGAGGCGCGGCTGACCGTGCTGCATCCGGAGGCCGGCCAGTGGCGGGACCATCTCGAATGGTCCGATGAGCGCGGACGGCTGGTCGGCGAGCGGCGACGTGGCCTCGGGGCGGTGGTGCTCGAGCGTCGGCCCCTGCAGACCCTGACGCCTGGAGCCGCCCAGCGAGCGCTGCTCGAGGCGGTGCGCCGCCGCGGCCTGCCGTTCGATGAAGCCACCGAGCAGCTGCGTGCCCGGGTGGCGCTGCTGCGTCGCGAACTGGGCGACGCCTGGCCGGACTGGTCCGATGCGGCGCTGCTCGACACGCTGGACACCTGGCTCGGTCCCTACCTGGCAGGACTGACGCGCCTCGGCGAGGTCGAGGCGCTGCCGTTCTCGCGGATCCTGCGCGACGGCCTCGCCGTCGGCCAGTCGGCCCGGCTCGACGACCTGGCGCCGACCCACCTGACGGTGCCCAGCGGCTCGCGAATCGCGCTGGACTATCGCGGCGAGACGCCGGTGCTCGCGGTCAAGCTGCAGGAGGTATTCGGCTGGCGCGAAGCGCCGCGGCTGGTCGACGGCCGGGTCGCGCCGCTGCTGCACCTATTATCGCCGGCGCGGCGCCCGCTGCAGGTCACCGCGGACCTGGCGAGCTTCTGGGCCAACGGCTACCCCGAGGTGCGCAAGGACATGCGCGGCCGCTACCCCAAGCACCCCTGGCCGGAGGATCCGTGGTCGGCCGAGGCCACCGCGCGGACCAAGCGCCGTCGCCCCTGATCCCCATTCACGATCGATACGAGAGCCCCGATGACGATTCCGAACGACTGCCCCTGCGGTAGCGGCCTGGCGCTTTCCGCCTGCTGCGGCCGCTACCACCACGGCGAGCCGGCCCCGACGCCGGAGGCGCTGATGCGCTCGCGCTACAGCGCCTTCGCCCTGGGTCTGACCGACTACCTGCTCGAGAGCTGGGCGCCCGAGACGCGGCCGGCGGCCTTGCCGGACGACGACCCGAACCAGTGGATACGCCTGGAGATCCTCGACCACGGCGAGTCGGGTGACGAGGGCACCGTGCACTTTCGCGCCACCTTCCGCGAGGGGCGCCGCTGGGGCGCGCTGGAGGAGCGCTCGCGCTTTCGCCGCGAGCAAGGCCGCTGGGTCTACGTCGACGGCGAGCCCACGGTGACGCGCCTCAAGCCGGGACGCAACGATCCCTGCCCGTGCGGCAGTGGGAAGAAGGGCAAGAGCTGCTGCGTGCGCGGCTGAGTCCCGCATCGCCGAGACCTTCTGCTGACAGGAAGAGGCCCCGCCGGTATCGCTCGGCGGGGCCTCTTGCGTGGTGACGCGACTCGCTGGCTTACAGCGTCATGGCGGCGAGCCAGCCGAAGGCGATCAGCGGGATGTTGTAGTGCAGGAAGGTGGGCACCACGCTGTCCCAGATATGGTCGTGCTGGCCGTCGGCGTTGAGGCCGGCGGTGGGGCCGAGGGTCGAGTCCGAGGCCGGGGAGCCGGCGTCGCCCAGGGCGGCGGCGGTGCCGACCAGGGCGATGGTGGCCATCGGCGAGAAGCCGAAGCCGATGGCCAGCGGCACGTAGATCGAGGCGATGATCGGGATGGTCGAGAACGACGAACCGATGCCCATGGTGATGAACAGGCCGACCAGCAGCATGACCAGCGCGGCCAGGCCCTTGTTGTCACCGATCAGCTCGGTGGAGCTCGAGACCAGGGTCTCCACCTGTCCGCTCGCCTGCATGACGCTGGCGAAGCCGGCCGCGGCGATCATGATGAAGCCGACCAGCGCCATCATTCGCATGCCCTCGGTGAAGATGTCGTCCTGCTCGTGCCAGTGGAAGACGCCGCTCACCGACAGCAGCGCGAAGCCGAACAGCCCGCCGAGCACCATGGAACCGCTCATCAGCTGCACCGTCACGGTGCCGACCAGCGACAGGGCCAGCACCGCGATCTGCCAGGGCTTGAGGTGGCCGGCGGCCTCGGCGGGCGTCTCGTCGCCGTGGGCCAGGTCGCGGTCCTCGTAGTCGCGTCGGCGGCGATAGCTGAGCAGGAGAGCGACCGCGAGGCCGATCGCCATGCCGCCGATCGGCACGATCATCGCCGTGGGCACCATGGCCGCGGTGACGTCCAGGCCGTTGTCGTTGAGGTTGGTCAGCAGGATGTCGTGGAGGAAGATCGAGCCGAAGCCCACCGGCAGCAGCATGTAGGGGGCGGTGATGCCGAAGGTGATCACGCAGGCCACGGCGCGACGGTCGAGCTTGAGGTGGTTCATCAGCTTGAGCAGCGGCGGCACCAGCACCGGGATGAAGGCGATGTGCACCGGGATCAGGTTCTGGGAGCTGATCGCGAAGGCCAGCAGCACGCCGAGCAGGGTGAAGACGATGGTGCGGCGGTGGGGAATGCCCTCGTCCAGGTGCAGCCCGGCGATGGCCTTCTGGGACAGCAGCTGGGTGATGCCGGAGCGCGACAGCGCCACGGCGAAGGCGCCGAGCACGGCGTAGGAGATGGCCACGGTGGCGCCGTTGCCCAGGCCGTCGTTGAAGGCGTCCATGATCTCGCTGATCGGCATGCCGGCGTAGAGGCCGCCGACCAGGGTGGCGGCGATCAGCGCGAAGACCACGGACACCCGCATCAGGCTCAGGGTGACCATGACCAGGATGGCAAGCACGATGGCGTTCATGAGGGTTCCTTGCGGGAGTGTCGAGGGTATGGGCGGAAAACGAAGCGCCCATTGTAGTCATCTGATCCCTCGACGCCAGGAAACCGGGGCCGCCGGCTCGTCGCGAGCCGGCGGCGGGGCTTACAGCGTCATGGCGGCGAGCCAGCCGAAGGCGATCAGCGGGATGTTGTAGTGCAGGAAGGTGGGCACCACGCTGTCCCAGATATGGTCGTGCTGGCCGTCGGCGTTGAGGCCGGCGGTGGGGCCGAGGGTCGAGTCCGAGGCCGGGGAGCCGGCATCGCCCAGGGCGGCGGCGGTGCCGACCAGCGCCACGGTGGCCATCGGCGAGAAGCCGAAGTTGATGGCCAGCGGCACATAGAGCGAGGCGATGATCGGGATGGTCGAGAACGACGAGCCGATGCCCATGGTGATGAACAGGCCGACCAGCAGCATGATCAGTGCGGCCAGGCCCTTGTTGTCGCCGATCAGCTCGGTAGAGGTGGTGACCAGGGTCTCGACCTGGCCGCTTTCCTGCATGACGCTGGCGAAGCCCGACGCCGAGATCATGATGAAGCCGACCAGCGCCATCATGCGCATGCCTTCGGTGAAGATGCCGTCCTGTTCGTGCCAGCGAAACACGCCGCTGACCGAGAGCACGGCAAAGCCGAAGATGCCGCCCAGCACCATGGAGCCGGTCACCAGTTGGGTGGCCACGGTGCCGCCCAGGGCGATGGCCAGCACGCCGAGTTGCCAGGGCTTGAGGTGGCCGGCGGCCTGGGCCTGGCTCTCGTCGCCGTGGGCCAGGTCCAGGTCCCGATACTCGCGCTTGCCGCGGTAGCTGAACAGCACCGCGGTGGCCAGCCCCAGCGCCATGCCGCCGATCGGCACGATCATCGCCGTGGGCACCATGCCCGGCGTCACCGACAGGCCCAGCGAGGCACCGGCCTCGTTGAGGTTGGCCAGCAGGATGTCGTGGAGGAAGATCGAGCCGAAGCCCACCGGCAGCAGCATGTAGGGCGCGGTGATGCCGAAGGTGATCACGCAGGCCACGGCGCGGCGGTCGAGCTTCAGGTGGTTCATCAGCTTGAGCAGCGGCGGCACCAGCACCGGGATGAAGGCGATGTGCACCGGGATCAGGTTCTGGGAGCTGATCGAGAAGGCCAGCAGCGCGCCTAGCAGGGTGAGGGCGATCGTCTTGCGGCGAGGGATGCCCTCGTCGAGCTTGAGCCGACCGATGGCCCGGGCGGAGAGCAGCTCGGTGACGCCTGAGCGCGACAGCGCCACGGCGAAGGCGCCGAGCACGGCGTAGGAGATGGCCACCGTGGCGCCGTTGCCCAGGCCGTCGTTGAAGGCGTCCATGATCTCGCCGATCGGCATGCCGGCGTAGAGGCCACCGACCAGGGAAGCGGCAATCAGGGCGAAGACCACGGAAACGCGGGCGAGACTGAGCACGACCATCACCAGGATGGCCAGTACGACTGCATTCATGGAAGGTCCTTGTGGAGCGAATTGTTGTTGGAAGGGCGAGCCGCCCGCCTTCCCGCCGTGGTCGGGAGGGCGAGCGGTAGAGCGCCGGCTCAGTGGCTGGGCAGCAGTTCGGCGGGCACCAGGTGGCTCAGGGTGCGTGCCGCCAGAAGCTCCTCGGCGGCCTCGATGTCGGGGGCGAAGAAGCGGTCGCGGTCGTAGTAGGCAACGCGCTCGCGCAGGGCGTGTCGGGCCTCTTCCAGCGGGGCGGTGGTCGCCAGGCCCTGGCGGAAGTCGAGCCCCTGGCAGGCGGCCAGCAATTCGATGGCCAGGATGCCGCGCACGTTATCGGCCATCTCCCACAGGCGCTTGCCGGCGGCCGGTGCCATGGAGACGTGGTCTTCCTGGTTGGCTGAGGTGGGCAGGCTGTCGACGCTGTGCGGATGGGCCAGGGCCTTGTTTTCGCTGGCCAGAGCGGCGGCGGTGACCTGCGCGATCATGAAGCCCGAGTTGACCCCGCCGTTCTCCACCAGGAAGGGCGGCAGCTGGGACATGTGCTTGTCCATCATCAGCGACACGCGGCGCTCGGTGAGCGAGCCGATTTCGGCGATGGCCAGCGCCAGGTTGTCGGCCGCCATGGCCACCGGCTCGGCGTGGAAGTTGCCGCCGGAGATGATGTCGCCCTGTTCGGCGAACACCAGCGGATTGTCGGAGACCGCATTGACCTCGATGGCCAGCACGTCGGCGGCCTGGCGGATCTGGGTCAGTGCGGCGCCCATCACCTGAGGCTGGCAGCGCAGCGAGTAGGGGTCCTGGACCTTGCCGCAGTCGGCATGGGAGTCGCTGAGCTCGCTGCGGCTGCCCAGCAGGTGACGGTAGCCTGCGGCGGCATCGATCTGGCCGCGCTGGCCGCGAACCTCGTGGATGCGGGCATCGAACGGCGAGCGCGAACTCAGGGTCGCTTCCACGGTGAGCGAGCCGCATACCGTGGCCGCCGCGAACAGATCCTCGGCCTCGAACAGGCCCTTGAGGGCGTAGGCGGTGGACACCTGGGTGCCGTTGAGCAGGGCGAGGCCCTCCTTGGGCGCCAGGGCCAGCGGCTCCAGGCCGGCCTTGGTCAGGGCCTCCCGGGCCGGCAGCCAGTCGCCGTTATGGCGGGCCTTGCCCTCGCCGAGCAGCACCACGCTCATATGGGCCAGCGGGGCCAGGTCACCGGAGGCGCCTACCGAGCCCTTGAGCGGGATATGCGGGTAGACCTCGGCGTTGATCAGCGCCACCAGGGCGTCCAGCACCTCGCGGCGGATGCCGGAGAAGCCGCGGGCCAGGCTGTTGACCTTGAGCACCATGATCAGCCGCACCAGGTCGTCGCTCATGGCCTCGCCGACGCCGGTGGCGTGGGACAGTACCAGCGAGCGCTGCAGGTCCTCGAGCCGGTCCTTCTCGATACGGGTCTGGGCCAGCAGGCCGAAGCCGGTGTTGATGCCGTAGACGGTGCGGTCCTCGGCGATCACGCGATTGACGCAGTCGACGGCACGGCCGATGTCGGCGTCGGCGCTGGCGGGCAGATCGACGGTCACGGGGGCCTGGAAGACCTGGCGCGCCTGGGCGAGGGTCATCTTGCCGGGTTGGATCTCGAGATGGTTCATCTGACAGTTCCTTTCGTTGCCGGGCCGGGGGCCGGCCGGGAGCAGGCACTCGACGATGACGCATGCGTCCTGTGCGTCGGCCTGCTCCGGTCTATCGGGTTCCGGTGGGCGAGTCGTGGGAGATGCTCTTACCTATCGACCATCGGCAGGTCGAGGTCGTTTTCCGCGGCACAGCGCTTGGCGATGTCGTAGCCGGCATCGGCGTGGCGCATCACGCCGGTGCCCGGGTCGTTGCGCAGCACCCGGCCCAGGCGGGCGTGGGCGTCATCGCTGCCGTCGGCGACGATCACCACGCCGGCGTGCTGCGAGTAGCCCATGCCCACGCCGCCGCCGTGGTGCAGCGACACCCAGGTGGCGCCGCCGGCGGTGTTGAGCAGGGCGTTGAGCAGCGGCCAGTCGGACACGGCGTCGGAGCCGTCCTGCATGGCCTCGGTCTCGCGGTTGGGGCTGGCCACCGAGCCGGAGTCCAGGTGGTCGCGGCCGATCACCACCGGCGCCTTGAGCTCGCCGTTGGCGACCATCTCGTTGAAGGCCTGGCCGAGCCGCGCGCGGTCCTTGAGGCCGACCCAGCAGATGCGCGCCGGCAGGCCCTGGAAGGAGATCCGCTCGCGGGCCATGTCGAGCCAGTTGTGCAGGTGCGGGTCGTCCGGGATCAGTTCCTTGACCTTCTGGTCGGTCTTGTAGATGTCCTCGGGGTCGCCGGACAGCGCCGCCCAGCGGAACGGGCCGATGCCCTGGCAGAACAGCGGGCGGATATAGGCCGGCACGAAGCCGGGGAAGTCGAAGGCGTTGTCGACCCCTTCCTCCTGGGCCATCTGGCGGATGTTGTTGCCGTAGTCGAAGGTCGGCACGCCCATCGCCTGGAAGTCGAGCATGGCCTGCACGTGTACCGCCATGGAGCGCTTGGCGGCCTTGACGGTGGCCTTGGGCTCGGCCTTGCCGCGTTCGACGTACTCGTCCCAGGTCCAGCCGGCCGGCAGATAGCCGTGCAGCGGGTCGTGGGCGCTGGTCTGGTCGGTGACCATGTCCGGCTTGACGCCGCGCTTGACCAGTTCGGGCAGCACGTCGGCGGCGTTGGCGCACAGGCCGATGGAGATTGCCTTGCCCTCGGCGGTGTAGCGCTCAATGCGGGCCAGGGCGTCGTCCAGATCGTCGGCCTGTTCGTCCAGATAGCGGGTGCGCAGGCGGAAGTCGAGGCTCGACTGCTGGCACTCGATGTTCAGCGAGCAGGCGCCGGCCAGCGTGGCGGCCAGCGGCTGGGCGCCACCCATGCCGCCGAGGCCGGCGGTGAGGATCCAGCGGCCGGCGAGCTCGCCGTCGTAGTGTTGGCGCCCGGCCTCGACGAAGGTCTCGTAGGTGCCCTGGACGATGCCCTGGGAGCCGATATAGATCCACGAGCCGGCGGTCATCTGGCCATACATCATCAGGCCCTTGCGATCCAGCTCGTTGAAGTGCTCCCAGTTGGCCCAGGCCGGCACCAGGTTGGAGTTGGCGATCAGCACGCGGGGCGCGTCCTTGTGGGTCTCGAACACGCCCACCGGCTTGCCGGACTGGATCAGCAGCGACTGGGTGTCCTCCAGGCGCTGGAGGGTCTCGACGATCTTGTCGTAGCACGCCCAGTCGCGGGCGGCGCGGCCGATGCCGCCGTAGACCACCAGGTCCTCGGGGCGCTCGGCGACGTCCGGGTGCAGGTTGTTCATCAGCATGCGCAGCGGTGCTTCGGTGAGCCAGCTCTTGCAGGACAGCTCGGTCCCGGTGGGGGCGGCAATCTGGCGGCTCGGGTCGTGGCGGCCGGCGCTCCGGCGCTTGTCGGTATCGGACATGCTCTTGTTCCTCGCAGGGTCTCGCGGTAAGGGGGCTGACGGCCGGGGTGGCGGTTCAGCCGTTCAGGGTCAGTAGATGGACGAGCCGGGCCGCCGCCTTGGCGGTGCGGGCGTCCAGATCGAAATCGGGATTCAGCTCGGCCAGGTCGGCCAGGCGCAGCTTGCCGCTGTCGCGGATCGCCTCGAGCAGCGGCTCGAGCAGGGCCAGCGACACGCCGCGAGCGGCGGGGGCGCTGACGCCGGGGGCCTCGGCGGCGGGCAGCACGTCCAGGTCGATGGTCAGGTAGACGTGATCGCAGCGGGCGATGAAGCGCTCGATGTCGCGCCGCAGGGCGTCCAGCCGGCGGGCATCGAACTCGCGATCCTCGCGGACCAGCACGTCGAGGGCCTCGGCCCGGGCGAACAGCGCACGGGTGTTGGCGGCGCGGCTGACGCCCAGGCAGGCGTAGCGGAAGGGCCAGCCCCGCTCCTGGCACTGCTCGGCGATCTGGGCGAAGGGCGTGCCGGAGGAGCGCACATGGGCCGGGTCGCGCAGGTCGAAGTGGGCATCGAAGTTGATGATGCTGATCCGTGGCCTGGCCTCTTGCGCCTCGAGGTGGCGGGCCAGGCCCGACCAGCTGGCATAGGCCACCTCGTGGCCGCCGCCGAGCACGATGGGCAGGTGGCCGGCCTCGAGCAGCGGGGCCAGGCGCGCGGCCAGGGCCTCCTGGGCGGCCTCGAGGGCGTCGCCCTCGCAGCTCACGTCGCCGGCGTCATGGGCCGGTCCTTCCCGGTGCCAGGCCAGCGGCGCCAGGGCGCGGCGAATGGCGCTAGGCCCGGCGGCGGCGCCGGTGCGCCCCTGGTTGCGGGCCACGCCGGCGTCGCTTTGGAAGCCGACCAGCACGGCGCCGGGGGCGGCATCGGCGTCGAGGGGACGCACGCGCTGGTGCCAGCGCTCGCTGTCGGGCTCCGGGTCGGTGCGACCCTGCCAGACGCCCATGTCGATCTCCACGGGCTTGGCGGTTTCAGTGCTCATGGCTGATGGCTCCCTGGAAGACCCGCTGGCGCAGCCGACCCGGCTGGACGGCATAGGCGAGTTCGGCGGGCGAGTCGATGTCCCACACGCAGAGATCGGCGGGTGCGCCCTCGTACAGCCGTCCCAGGTCGCGACGACCCAGGGCGGCGGCACCGTGGGCGGTCATGCCGGCCAGGGCCTCGCGCGGGGTGAGCCGGAACAGGGTGCAGGCGAGGTTGAGCATCAGCGTCGGCATGAACAGCGGCGAGCTGCCCGGGTTGGCGTCGGTGGCCACGGCCATGGGCACGCCGGCCTCGCGCAGCGCGGCGATGGGCGGTTGCTGCGTCTCGCGCAGGGTGTGGAAGGCACCGGGCAGGATCACCGCCACGCTGCCCGCCTCGCGCATGGCGTCGACGCCGGCCTGGTCGAGGTACTCGATGTGGTCGGCGGACAGCGCGCCGTGACGCGCCGCCATGGCGCTGCCGCCAAGGTTCGAGAGCTGCTCGGCGTGGGCCTTGATGGGCAGGCCATGGGCCGCGGCCGCCTGGAAGACTCGTTCGCACTGGGCCACCGAGAAGGCGATCGTCTCGCAGAACACGTCCACCGCGTCGGCCAGCCCCTCGGCGGCCGCGGCCGGGATCATCTCGTCGCAGACCAGGTCGATATAGGCATCGCTGTCGTGGCGATATTCCGGCGGCAGGGCGTGGGCGCCGAGCAGGGTGGTGACGATACGCACCGGCAGGGCCTCGCCGAGCCGACGCGCCACGCGCAGCATCTTCAGCTCGCCGTCCACGGACAGGCCGTAGCCCGACTTGATCTCCACCGTGGTGGCGCCGTCGGCGATCATCGCCGTCAGCCGGGGCAGGGCGGCGGCGAACAGGGTGTCCTCGTCGGCGTCCCGGGTGGCGTTGACGGTGCTCAGGATGCCGCCGCCGCGCCGGGCGATCTCCTCGTAGCTCGCGCCCTCGAGGCGCGCCTCGAACTCGTCGGCGCGGCCGCCGCCGAAGACGATGTGGGTGTGGCAGTCCACCAGGCCGGGCGTCATGACGCCGCCGCGGCCCATCTCCCGGCAGTCGGCGGCCCGCCCGGCGTCGAGCTCGCGCATCGGCGTCAATGCGGCGATGCGCTCTCCCTCGACGATGACCGCCATCGGCTCGGGGCAGGTGGCCAGCCCGTCGAAGACGGTGACGTCGCGCCACAGCAGGCGGGTCGGCGTGTCTTGGGTCATGGGAGCGCCTCCGTGTAAGTTTGTATATACAAATGCTAGCCGATCCTTGCGGATCCGTCACCCCTTCGGATCATCTGTAGACCGACCGGTAGTTTTGTGGGGAGGCCCTGAAATATAAATTAAAAATCAGATGGTTGAGCTGAATCGTTCGGCATCTGGAGAAGCCGAGACGCCGGGCTAATACCAAAGTATAAGCGAAAGAGGGAGCGACGAATTGGCGTCCCGAGGTCGGCATAATGTATATACATTACATGGCGGCGACGCGTCGTCATCACAACGACAACCCAGGAGTGCAACATGGCTACCCCTCCCTCCGCTTCGACGCCGGCGCGACACCATTCGCCGGCCGTGGCGCTGAAACTCTTCCTGCCCAGCCTGCTGGGCGTGCTGATCTTCTTCGTGCCGCTGAGCCTGGGCGGCAAGACCACCATCCTGCTCGATCACATGGTCACCGGCGCCCGGACGCTGCTCGGCGAGGCCAGCGGCTTCTACGCGCTGGCGCTGATCGTGGCGGGCGCCATTTATCCGCTGTGGAAGGGCACCTGGCGGCGCAGTGTGACCGACAGGGTGTTCACCGTGCTGAAGCTCGCCGGGATCATCACGGCGGTGCTGGCGCTGACCGGCTGGGGGCCGGCCTTCCTGCACACGCCGGACATGCTGCCGTTCCTGTTCGACAAGCTGGTGATTCCGGTAGGGCTGATCGTGCCGATCGGCGCCATCTTCCTGGCGCTGCTGATCGGCTTCGGGCTGCTCGAGCTGATCGGCGTGCTGGTCCAGCCGGTGATGCGCCCGATCTGGCGTACCCCGGGCCGCAGCGCCATCGATGCGGTGGCGTCCTTCGTCGGCAGCTACTCGATCGGGCTGTTGATCACCAACCGGGTCTATCGGGCCGGCGAGTACTCGGCCCGTGAGGCGGCGATCATCGCCACCGGTTTCTCCACCGTCTCGGCGACCTTCATGATCATCGTCGCCAAGACCCTGGACCTGATGAGCGTGTGGAACGCCTACTTCTGGCTGACGCTTTGCATCACCTTCCTGGTCACCGCCATCACCGTGCGGCTGCCGCCGCTGGCCGGCATGGACGACACCAAGCGCCACCCCGAGCCCGAGGCGGCGTCCGGCAAGCGATTTGCCACCGCCTGGCAGACCGGCCTCGACGTGGCCGCCAAGGCACCGAGCCTGCCGGCCAGCGTAGCGCTGAACTTCCGCGAGGGGCTGGTGATGGCCATCAGCATCCTGCCGTCGATCATGTCGGTGGGGTTGGCGGGGCTGTTGCTCGCCAAGTACACCCCGGTGTTCGAGTGGCTGGGCTGGGTGTTCTACCCGTTCGTCGCCGTGTGGGGCGTGCCGGAGGCGGCCGAGCTGGCCCAGGCCGCGGCGGCGGGGCTCGCCGAGATGTTCCTGCCGGCGCTGCTGATGGGCGAGGCCGACTTCGTGGCGCGCTTCGCCACCGGCGTGGTCTCGGTGTCGGCGGTGCTGTTCTTCTCGGCCTCGATCCCCTGCATCCTGTCCACCAGCATTCCGCTGTCGGTGGGACGCATCGTGGTGGTGTGGTTCCTGCGTGTGGCGCTGAGCCTGCTGCTGGCGGTGCCGACCGGCTACCTAGTGCAGGGCCTGAGCGGGTAGATGACCGGGCCGCATGGCCTGGACAGGGAAGTCGTTGACGGCCGGAGGCGTGGGAGCGCCTCCGGTCGTTTGCTTTTCACCATGCCTGGCGACATCGAGAACGGGCCGATCATTCTTTTAGCATGCTAAATGATTTGCTATGATCGCCGACCTTTTGTCGCGCCGTCGGCTCTGTCGGCGGCATCGAGTGATGTGTCAGGAAGCTTTTCGATGTCTCCAGATCAGAGTTTCGCGCGCTGGGTCCGGGTCGCGCTGGTGGCCTTCTGCGTGCTGTTCGTCTATTTCGTGGTCGCCGATAGCTATATGCCGATGACGCCCCAGGCGCGCGTGCTGCGCCCCGTGGTGCGGGTGGCACCGGAGGTCTCGGGGCGGGTCGAGGCGGTCGCCGTGGCCAACAACCAGCGGGTCGAGCGCGGCGACGTGCTGTTCTCGCTGGAGCGCGCCCCCTTCGCGCTGGCGCTACGCGAGGCGCGGCTGGCCCGCGAGGGCGTGGAGCGCGACAACGCCTTGATCGAGGCCGACCTCGTCGGGGCGCGGGCCGACCTCGAGGCGGCACGCGCGTCGGCCGAGGAACTGGCCGGTGAGCGCCGCCGGGCCGAGTCGCTGCTGGCGCGCCAGGGCATCTCCCGGCAGCGTGTCGACAGCATCGTGGCCCAGGAGCGCCAGGCCAGGGCGTCGGTGGACGCGGCCCGGGCGCGGGTGCGTCAGTTAGAAGTGAAACTCGGTGACCGGGGGGACGGTAACCTGCAGCTGCGTCAGGCGAACAACGCCATCGAACAGGCCCAGCTGGATCTGGCGCATACCCTGGTGCGGGCCGAGCGCGATGGGGTGGTGACCAACCTGCAGTTGCGCGAAGGCGACTACGCGACCCGGGGGCGGCCGGCCCTGGCACTGGTGGGGGAGCGCCTCGACCTGGTCGCCGACCTGCGCGAGAAGAGCCTGCGCCATGTGCGTGAGGGCGAAGGCGCGTGGGTGGTGTTCGATGCCCTGCCGGGCCGAGTGTTCGAGGCGCGGGTGGCCTCGCTGGATGCCGGGGTCCGTGCCGGCCAGCTGGCCGCGGACGGCCAGTTGGCGGACATTCCGACCACCGACCGCTGGGTGCGGGACGCCCAACGCGTGCGCCTGCATCTCGAGGTGCAGGATCCGCCGGCGTCGCTGCCCGTCAGCGGCGCTCGGGCCACCGTGCAGCTGCTGCCGGCGGCCAGTCCGCTGGCGTCGCTGTTCGGCGGGTTTCAGATTCGTCTGATGTCCTGGCTGCACTATGTCTACTGAGCAGGCCGCTAGCGAGGGTGAACGTAGCGGTGCCTCGCTCGCCGGGCTCGGTCGCGGCGTGCGGCGACTGCTGACGCGCACGCTGGGTCCGGTGCTGGCCCATCGCGGCACCGGTCTGCAGGAGGCGGAGCCCGGCGAGTCGCGCTTCTCGGCCAACGACCTGCGCCAGTGTCAGCGCATCGCCTGCGGAGCCGGGCTTGGTTTCGTCGTCAGTCACCTGATGGGCTGGAACTACGGCGTCTTCTATACCGTCTTTCCGATGTTCCTGCTGGGCATGATCCCGGCGCTCAACGCCCACGTGATCCGCCAGTTCCTCGGCAACGTGTTCCTCAACCTGGTCGAGGTGACCCTGGTGGTGGGGCTGACCCAGCACCTGCCGGTGGTGATGACCGGGCTGGTGTTCCTGCTGTTCGCCATCCGCTTTCGATTGATGGCCAAGGGGCCGCTGTTCCTGTTCGGCGCCAACGGCGTGCTGACGCTGAGCATCCTGCTGCACTTCGCCAGCTACCCGTCCGTCGATCTCCTGGACCTGCTGGCCAATCACGTGACGGCCAGCATGCTGGCGGTGGCCATCGCCGCGGTGATGCATCTGGCGTTCCCCGACACCGCGCCCCGCCCGCGCCCGGCGGGCGCAGAGAAGTCGGCCGCCCTGGTGCGCCATCAGACGCTGATCGGCGCCTGCACGGCCACGCTGTCGTTCGTGGTGTTCCAGACGCTGGACCTGCGCGATTCGCTGTCGGCCCAGATGGCCACGATCCTGATTCTTTTCGCGCTGGGCTATCCCGGCGCCCGGCTGTCCGCGGTCAAGCGGGCCGTAGGCGCTCTGCTGGGCTGTAACCTGGCGATCCTGTTGCAGCTGATGCTGTTCACCCAGAGCGATCACCTGCTGCTGGTGCTGCTCAGCTACTGGATCGGACTGATGTGCTTCGCGCGGATTCACCTGCTCGAGGGTGCTGGCTCGGGCGTCGGGTTCGGCGGCCTGACCACGCTTGGCATCCTGTTCGGCCAGTACCTGGGGCCGAACCAGGACTTCTTCTACGACGCCCTCTATCGTTTCAGCTCGATGAGCGTGGCCATGACGATCACGCTGGGGGTGATGGCGGTACTGCATCGCCTGCTCAACGCCTCGGCGATGACGCGGGCCCAGGATCCGTGAGAACGAGCCCGGGGTCAGCTGGTATGCAGCGAGGAGCGCAGCTTGTAGCGGTCACCAGGGTGCAGCAGGCGGGCGTAGCTGACCAGATGGTCGCCGGACCAGGTGCGCCGGATCATGCGCAGGCAGGGCTGGTTCGGGGCCATCTCGAGCCGCTCGGCGGTGTCTGCATCGACCAGCACCGCCTCCACGACGTGTTCGACGTCGCTGATCGGGCAGGCGGCCTCCAGCACCTCGTTGGGAGTGTGGCGGGCGAAGTCGGTCTCCAGGTAGTGGGGCACCTGGCGGGGATTGACGTAGCGATCCTCCAGCTGGATCGGTACGCCGTCCTCGCGATGGATGATCAGGGTATGGAAGACCCGGGTGCCGAGGCGAACGCCGAGGCGCATGGAGACTTCGTCGCTGGCGTCGAGCGCCTCGGCGGTGAGCAGTTGACTGGTGTAGTGGTGGCCGCGGCTGGCGACCTCGGTGGCGATGTTGTGCACCTCGACCAGCGAGGATTCCGCCTTGTGGTCGGTGACGAAGGTGCCGACGCCGGGTTGGCGGGTCAGGTAACCCTGTTGGACCAGGTCGCGGATGGCCTTGTTGGCGGTCATGCGGCTGACGCCGAAGTCTCGGGCCAGCTGTTCCTCCGGAGGAATCTGGTGATGAGGCGCCCATTCGCCACCGCGAATCTTTTCCAGCAGGTGCTGCTGGATCCTGAGGTAGAGCGGGAGAGTGCTGCCCATGGTCGGCCGTGAGTCCTTCACTGGTGGGTCGGTAGTGCCGGGCGCCCGGTGGCCTCTCGGTCGGGGCCGGCGGGCGCCTGGGCGTCAGTCTACCCGGGAGCGGGGCGCGAGGCACCCCGGTGACGGCCGGCCTGGTGAGCTGATGGACCGGGGCGCTATCATCGTGTGCCAATTCCTTCGTCTTTCCCGCCAGGAGCCCCGCCATGACCGATGCCCGATTGCACAGCCCCGCCGCGGCCCGCAACCGACAGCCGATCCTCGAGGTGCTCGAGGCGGCGCTGCCCGGGCCGGCACGGGTCCTCGAACTGGCCGCCGGCAGCGGCGAGCATGCCTGCCACTTTGCCGGCGCCCGCCCCGATTGGCGGTGGCAGCCCAGCGACCCGGCGCCGGCGGCTCGCGCCTCGATCGACGCCTGGCGCGTAACCACCGGGCTGCCCAACCTGGCCGTGCCGCTGGCCCTGGACGTCACCGGGGACTGGCCCGCGGGGCCCTATGATGCGATCGTCGCCATCAACCTGTTGCATATCTCGCCCTGGGCGGTCACCGAGTCGCTGATGGCCCGGGCAGGGGAGCGCTTGGTGCCCGGTGGCGTGCTGTTCCTCTATGGCCCCTACCGGCGGGCGGAGTGCCCGACCACCGCCAGCAACCTGGCCTTCGATGCCGACCTGCGGGCGCGGGATCCGCGATGGGGGCTGCGGGACCTGGCGGAGGTCACGGCGGTGGCCGAGCGGCACGGTCTACGTCTGGAGCGGCTGGTGGAGATGCCGGCCAACAATCTCGGCCTGGTCTGGCGGCTGGGGCGCGCCGACTGAGCCTCACCTTCGATGCCGACCTGCGGGCGCGGGACCCCGCTGGGGGCTGCGGGACCTGGCGGAGGTCACGGCGGTGGCCGAGCGGCATGGCCTGAGCCTCGAGCGGCTGGTGGAGATGCCGGCCAACAATCTCGGCCTGGTCTGGCGGCTGGGGCGCGCCGACTGAGCCTCACTCGGGGAGCTCGCCGGGCTGGCGGTACTGAACACCTTCGGCGCGGCGCTGCTCCTCGCTCTTGGTCTCGTCCTGGGCGGGGACACCCCAGACCGTCTCGCGTTGGCCGTCGGGCCAGGTGTAGGTGGTGCAGCCGGAGAGGGGCGCCAGCAGGGCGAGGCAGAGCAGGGCGGTCGGGACTCGGCGTGACATGTCGGGCTCCAGTCGTGGGAGCCTTCAGCCTATCAGACATGCTCCGGATCGTGGGTCCAGACCGAGACACCGTTCTCCTCGCCGGGGATGCGCACCGAGAACGTGCCGGGAGAGAGGCACTCCACCTCGTGACCGTCGCGGGTCTTGAACAGGGTCAGTCCGCGGCTGATGGCCCCACCGTGCTGCAGGCTGTCGAGATCGGGGAGATCGCGATATTCGTCGATGATGTACTCGTTGCCTCGTTCGTCGAAGCCGATATGGGTTCTCTCGTAATGGCGCATGCGTCCACCTCCCGGTTGCTCCTCGTCCATAGTATCGGCGGGGCTTAGCCGAATGGCGAATGGCGGCGATTCGGCGCGCCGGATAGGGTATGATGCCTATACATACGTTTGAATATGGAGCTCGTCATGCCCACTTCCCTGATTCCGGAGGTCCTCGCTCACTGGACCGCCGTCGCCGAGGCCGAGTTCGCGGCCGAACGGGCCATCGCTCGCTACATCGGTTAAGCCCTTCCACCTGCCCAAGCGACACCGACCGGGAGCCCTCGTGGCTCCCGGTCGGTGTGTTGGCGGATCCCGTGGCGTGCACCGAGTGGCTCCCCTTCATGGCAGGAACCGGCCTGCGCCAAGTGGTATCGTCGTCGCTAGACGTTATTTCGTGGACTTTCGAGAATGTGTCAGATCGTCATGGCGTACCGTCTCGGTGCTCATCGCGGCGTGTTCGGGTGCCAATGGCTGACTGATCTCCATGTTGATTTTCTGAATGACGTCGCTATCCATCGCCAGGGCCGGGAGCGTCATCATCAGGGCGCCGAGGGACAGAATAACCGCACTGATCGCTGAGCGTTTCATGGTGTTGTCCTCCAACCGGTTTCGTGGTTCGACATCACTGTGTCGGCGAGGACGCGATGGCCTTACAGCCGGGTGGCGTGATCCGTGATCGGAGGAAACGGCCTGGAGAGAGGCTGATGGGTCTTGCGGGCAGGTATCGTGAAATTATCGACAATCATGAAAAAAGCCGCCACCCGGCATGACCCGTAAGTGGCGGCTTTTCGATGTTCGATGGTCGGAGCGACTGGATTCGAACCAGCGACCTTTGCAACCCCATTTTTGCGTCAAGTATCCTTTAAGTTCTTGTTGGTGCTGGGAAAACAGGGCTATTTCAGGGGCGGCCAAAATGGCCATTGCAGCCAATACAATTCAACAGGTTACGCGCTGGGTTTTGACAGCAGCTCGGCCATGCTCAAGGCGGTGCCCTTGGCCTGTTGCCAGCGGATGTCGTGGCCGTCCAGATAGACCTGCGTCATGTCCGGATCGGCATGTCCCATCAGCACCTGGATGTCGGCCACATCGGCGCCGGCGAGCTCCTGCAGGCGTGAGCCCAGGGCGCGGATCTCGTGAAATGTCGGCCGAGCATTCTCCGGCAGCCGCTTGATGCTTGGCACCTTCACGCGCAGCCGGGCAAACTCCTTGCTCAGCTGGTCGCCGCTGAGCTGTGTCCAGTGGTCCTTGCTGGCACTCTTGCGCATCCGTTCGGGGTGGCGGTGCACGATGTAGGGTGACATCGGTGGTAGAGCTCGGGCGCGCTTGATGAGGTCCTCGACGGGTGGTGTGATCTCAATGGCTACATACGCTGTCTTGCTCCGCTCCTTGGTCTTCTGGCGGATGTAGTGCAAGCGGTCGCCTCGCACATCATCGAAGCGAGCGTTGACGGCCTCGGCGCGCCCGAACAGGCACAAGAGGCCGAGCTCCATGGCGATCTGCATCCAGTCGGGAGCGTGAGCGTAGATGGCCTGGAACTGCTCGACTGTGAGGCGCCGCCGGACCTTCTCATACTGGTTGCTCGAGCGGGTGGGCTCCACAGGGTTCGTTTGCAGCCAGCCTTTCGTCTGCGCGAATTGGCATACCTGCCTGAGCACGGCTCGATATTGCACATAGGCACTGCCCTGATGGTTTTCGTCGAGGTACTGAGCGCACCATCGGGTATCGATCGTGGCGAGCGGCATGTCGCCGGCGTCCTCGATCAGCCGATTGCCGCGGCCACGCTTGGCACGCTTCGTCCACTTCGAGAGCTTCTTGTCCGGCTCGACCCATTCGGCAAGCCAGGCCTTCACCGCGGTGGCCAGGGTGTCGCCTTCCTCACCCATCACCCTGGCGACATAGTCCACGCCTTGGTGGAGCCGGGCGTTCAGGATTCTAGCGGCGTCCTGTGCCTGGGAGCGGTCTCGGCCCAGCCCATGCCAGGTGCCGGTATCCGGGCGGCGATAAGTGTAGTAGCCGTCTCGCTCATAGAGGTTGGGCTCCAGCCCCTTGTTCTTGCGCTTCCTTGGCCGTGGCGCCATCTCAAGCCTCCAGCACACTATCCGCCAGCGGGTTGCCGGTCTGGCGTCTCTCGGCGTCGAGGTCGATGAACCATGTGCCGCCCATCTTCTTGGCGGGCACATGTCCCTCGCGGCACCAGCGGCGCACGGTGGTCATGGATGGCGGATTGCCGGCGAAGCGAGCTTGCCGCCACTGATCGAGATCCATCAGCTTTCCCATCATCTTAGTCTCCTGTTCTCCGCTGGCCGTTGGGGCCCTTGCCCCGACCATCACGCCATTCCTGCTCCTGCCGCCCCACGGCTTCGTCCTTCCGGCGCTTCACCAGCTCCCGGACCTCGGGCATGGCCTCGAGGCTGTGCAGCCGCTGTATGGCCGTCTGCTGGCGCTGGAGTAGGCGACCGGCTATCTCGGCCAGCTGCCACATGTCGTCCGGCGTCTCTCCGTCCCGCCGGACTTTCCCGAGGCCATAGCAGCCGCCGCACGGCTGGCCGGCGGCGCCCTTGATGGCGTCCCGGCCGGTGCCCATGCAGACGCTGCAGTCGTCTGTCTCGATCTCTCGCCAGTGCTGGCGCCATTCCCCCTCGAGGGCGACGCTCTCGACGTCGCGGTCCAGGTCGCGATAGAGCGCCAGGCGCTGGCCATCCAGGGCCCCTGTCCCGTGGTGCAAGGCGACCAAGGCGAAACGCCCGCCCTGGGTCTTGTGGGTGTGGGTGGGCTGGGTCACTGCACATCCTCCATGGGCGATCCAGTGGGCTGGAGGGAAAGACCGGCGGCGACCTGGCGGACCCAGATCGGCGTCGAGCCCAGGACGAAGGTTTCGCCGGCCCAGGCCAGCAGCAAGGTGGTGCCCATGACGCCAGCGATGGCCTCGGCGGCATCCGGCGGCACGGCGTTGCCAATGCGTTCGCGCCACGCCGAGTCGTTGAGGCCGTCGAGCTCGAGCATCCCCCATGGATCGACCAGCCCCTGTAGGGCCGCGAGCTCCAACGTCGTAAACGGGCGGTGCCATGTGCCGTCCAGTGCACGAATCTGGGCGACTAGCCGCTCGTTGGCCGCCGGCAGGTATTCGCCTTCGAGGGGAAGGTGTGCGATCCCCTGCCGCGGATCGGCGATCGACCAGGGCCCGTTGTCGTGGCCCGCCGATGCCGAGACGGCGCCGCAGGTGGCACTCCATGGGAGGACGCCGTAATGGCCGCCATGCAGCCAGGGGTCGCCTTGCCCGCGGCGCAGGCCCGGGCGCGGATCAGCCACCGCCAGGCCGCCAGCCGTGGGGCCGCCGCCGCCGGTGACTGCCTGGCTGGTCGCTGCCCAGGGCATGATGCGGAACACGTTGTTGTGCCGGATGCCGCTGAGCCGCGGGTCCGCCACGCTGAACGATCCCTGCCCGGGCGACGGCTGGCCGGTGACGGCGCCGGTGGTTTCATCCCAGCGCCGCACGCCGTAGGCCTGGCCGTGGTTCCAGCGCGCCGACTGGTCGAAGCGCGGATCCGCGACCGAGAAGGCGCCGTTGCCTGGCCGGCTGGCCCCGGCGACGGTGCCGGCGGCCTCGTCCCAATCGTTGACACCCAGGAATCCGTTTCGCCTCTCGGGCATGATGAGGTAGTCCCGCAGGTGGCCATCCTCGACGGCCAGCCGGTTCAGCGACCGCCAGTCGCTCCCCGCCTCAACGAAGGCCAGCCGGACCCAGGTTTTCCACTGCAGGCGTGGGACGCGGTGCATGGGCCCGGCCAGTTCATCGCCGGGCATCGGCATGTCGCCGAGCACCGCCCCGACCGAGCGAAGCGGGCGGCGCTCGGGTTCGTACAGGAAGGGCGGCACTTTCTCGGCATGGCGCGCGACCAGGAGGAACCGCTTTCGCGATTGGGCCAGGCCGCCGAGTTCGCCACAGTCGTGGGTGGTCTCGGCAACGTGATAGCCGTACTGCTCGAGCAGGGCGGTGATGCTGTCCAGCAGCGGCCGACCGCGATTAGCGATCCTGGGCACGTTCTCGAAGATCAGCAGCTCGGGGGGATCGTCGGCGAAGGCTTCCAGGGTGAGCCAGATGCCGCGGACGGTGAGGCGGTTGAGGGCCTGATATTTCGGGGTGGTGCTGCGTGACTGCGAGAGCAGGCCCGAGAATCCCTTACAGGGCGCCGACAGGAACACGATATGGGGACGCTCGCCACCGGCCGCGGCCTGGATGTCGGCCGGGGTGGCTTCCCGCCAGCTTGCCGGCGGCTCAGCGTCGTGGAAGGCCTGGTACTGGTCGCGGTCGAACAGGTCTAGCACCGTGCCCGGGGTGCCGGCCAGCCGGCCGAAGTCGGCGATGGCGCCCGGGTCGGAGTCGATACCGCCGATGCAGCGGAACCGCGCATCCATGGCGCCCACCCGGGCGTGGCCGCGGTTGAAGCCCGCGGCACCACCGCCGAGGCCGCAGAACAAGTGGAAGTGGCGGATCTCGTGTTGCTCGATCATGTGGTTCTCCGGTGATTTAGCCCAAGCCAGTGGTCAAGCAATCCTTGACGACTGCCTCACCGCTGCCCTGGGAAAAGGCCCCGCCCGCAGGCGGGGAAGTGCAGGGAACTGATGGGGTGCTGGCGCCCGAGCGATGGGGTAACTCGTCACCAGCTGCCGGCGTTTTGCTCGTGGTCCCCGTGGCACTGGCCGGCGCTGCCTGGGGCGAGGCCCTGGTGCGACCAGGGCGACCGGAGAGTTAGCTGGCTGGCGCGTCGGCGTGGAGCATCATCACGTCGTCGCCGAGGTCCTGGCGGATCTGCTCCAAGGTGCTGGCGAAGGCGTCTTCCAAGAGGCGCTCGGGGCGCAGCAGGTCGAACCACATGACCAGCTGGCCGTCGTGGATGCGGTAGCGGAGGCGAGCGGTCAGGGCATAGTGGTCGCCGCCCTCGAAGACTGGGATGCCCAGCTCGAAGGTCTCGGGGATCTCGATCGTGCCCTTGCCGGCGGTGCCCTTGATCTCTTCGTTGAAGGTGATCTGCACCTCGCCGTTGTCGAGACGCACGCCGCTCTGGAAGTCGACCTTCTTCTTGGCCTCCAGGGTGCGGCTGATGGTCAGGATGTCGCTGCCGCTGGGCTGCTGGACGTCCGGGAGGTTGTCTTCGATGAACTTGGCGAAGTCGACCTGGCGCATGGACTTGCCATCGGCTGCCGTCCAGGTGATCCAGCTGCGCGAGTGCGGGCAGGCGTAGGTCGCCCGGTGGTCGCCCCAGGCCGGCAGGCCGGCGCCGGGGTGGTTCAGTACCGCGGTGAAGCGAGTGCGCTCCAGGTCGGCATAGACGGTGGTCTCCGAGTCCTTGAAGCGGTTCACGTAGCGCGTGAAGTCGGCGGCGTTGTGGATCGCCACCTTCTGGCGTGTACGCCGCGGTACAGCGTGGAATCGCTCGAGGTCCTCCAGGCGGAAGCCCTCGGGTACCAGTACGGTCTCCTGAGTTTCCGGGTCGACCTTGGTCAGCGCCATGCCAGCGGCAATGGCTTCTCCGGTGGTGGTCTTGAGGGTCAGGTCTTCCATGGTCACACCTGCTTGATCGTGGTGGGCTTGGGCTCTTCGGCCACGGTCTTGGTCTCACGCGGGGCGTCCGGCACCTCGCGAAGATCCATCTTCTGCTGACGCGGATCCTCCAGCTGGAGCTGCAGGTTCGCGTCCTCGAACATCACGCTGGCGCCGCGATCCAGTTCCGGCAGCTGGGCCTTGATCTCGTCGGTCAGCATGTACATGCCAGGCATGCCCTTCTCGGGCTTGATCTTCACGCGGTACGTGAGGACCGCCTGCTTGCCGGTCTCCTTGCAGGCCTCCTGGGCTTCCATCAGCTTCTCGCTGAGCTCCTCGGCGGTCTGGCCGCGACGCATCTTGGCGAGCATCTGCGCAAAGGCGTGGGGGTTGGCTTCCATCTCGCTCTCCTTGGGTCAGAACTGCACCAGCTGGCGCTCGGTGCTGGGGGTGATACGCCGTGGGGCAGGGCACTGCTCGTCGGCGATCTCGCGGTAATCGGGCTGGCCGGCGCGACGGTTCAGCGGCACACCCCGCTCGATCTCGGCGCGCCACAGGGCGACGTCTTCGCAGTACTGCCGGTGCGACTCGGCGGCGACCCGGGCATCCATCCGGGTGACCGCGGCGAGGGCGAGCAGCAGGGCGGTACCCACCACCAGGGAGACGAAGAACAGCACCAGGCCCAGGGCGCTGCGGTCGTTGGCTGTCATGCGCATGCGGCGTCCTCCCGGCGGAACAGGGTGATGTTCCCGTTGTGGTGGAGCTGTTCGAGCATCCAGCGCAGCCAGCTGATGGCTTCTTCCTGGGTGCGGTGTGGCTCCTGGGCGACGATGGTCACCAGCTCTCCGGTGCTGGGCACGAAGAACGCGGGCCGGTATCCGGCCCGGGGTGAGGTCGACACGGCGCGCTGGGCTACCAGCTGGGTCTCGGGGTCGGTGATCCCGTGGCGCTGGGCGTGATCGCGCCAGGCCGCGGCGATCTCGCGCACGTGGTAGGTGAACTGAGTGGCGGTCTCGTGCTGGTTCATGCGAAGACACTCCCGAGGTCGCGCCGGGCGATCCGGCTGGTGGCTGCCAATGGCTGGCGCGTGCGCACTGGCTGGCGGACGCGGAGGGTGGTGCCGTTGAGGTCGGCGACCAGCAGGACCAGCACCAGGGGCGCGATCCAGCCGCGGCGCATCGCCTTGGCGATGGCGTCGGTGGCTCGGCTGGCGCGGAGGGAGTGATAGACCTTCTCTGCGGTGGTCTTCACCGTGGCGGGTGAGATACCCCGGGCCCTGGCGATTTCCTTCTGAGTCCAGCCCGCTGCCATGCCGGCGATGACCATGCCCTGCTTCTCGGTGAGTAGCCCCTGGCGAGGCTGGCCGACCTGGCATCGCCACCCGGCGAACTCGACGAACTGCGGTGTGTGTTCCATGCGATGTCCCCATCCATGTCGTGAGCCGATAGGGGAACAATACGAAAACGTATTAAGATGGTCAATGCGTTTACGTATAGATTGTGCGGTCAGACACAAAAAACCCGCCAGGGCGGCGGGTCTCGAGGCGGCGTGAGGAGGGAGCTCAGTCGTATTCGACGGGGTAGACGCCGGGCAGGAAGCGGAAGAGGGCGGTATCGATCGCCATCAAGGCATAAGCATTCTCCAGCGCAGCTTCGGCTTCGCGCATCAGTCGTGGCGCCGCTCGAATCTTCTGGCGCCATTCGTCGAGGCGCTTGTCGGTCTGCTGATCGATCTCTTGCTGGCTCATAGCCGTAAGCTCCACCAACGGCTGTTGTAGCTGCTCGAGCAGTACCCTGCGAAAGGGATACAAGAGCGCCGAGGTGCCCGGGAAGCGCAGCTCTAGGTCCTTCACCGTGGGGCGCTCATCGCGATACCAATGGCCGAACTTCTTGGTGATGCCCCGTGCCTGGTGCAACGCCTTGGCATCCTTGCGCAATAGTCGGTCGCTGGATCTCAGGCGTTCCTGATCTGTTCGCGCCATGGCCGTCAGGGCAGAAACTACCTCGGGCTCAAGCGATCGGGTGAAGCGTCGAAAATCACGGGCCCGTGCGATCGCGTCCTCAACCCTGTCGCGATGTGAAAAGGCCTGCTTCTGGAACTCGGAGATGGTGGCCCGGTTGCGCTGGCGCCGCTCCCAGGCACGAAAGCGGCTCCGTTCTTGCTTGAAGTCGGCTCCGAGGTGTTTTGCACCGCATATGTTGCCGATGTTGGTTTCCAGGCCGTCGCTGGTTTCGACCAGAAAGCCGCTGCCGTGCATGGTGCGGCAGCTGCTGATGCCGCATGGAAGCTGGTCGTTATCGGGGAAGCGGTATGCCTGGAGAATGCGAGCGAGCCCGCGCCCGCTCTCAGGGGAGAAGTCGAGTGATTCGCGATAGCGCGGGCGCTTGGTCAGATCGGCGGGGGTCCTGATCTCGTCCATGGCACCTCCGTGTGTTACAGACGCGTCTTAGCCTCAACGGCCACGCCGAGAATCCGGCAGTTGCCGTTGATGGGAATCAGCGGGTAGGCGGGGTTGAGCGCCTTGAGGAAGCGCTGTCCTCCATCCTCGATCAGCTGCTTGAAGGTGGCCTCGTTGCTGTCGGCCAGCAGGGCGGCCACCAGCTTTCCGGGCGCGGCCTCGATTCCGGTGTCGAACAGCACCAGGGTGCCCTCGGGGATGCTGGGGCGGCTGCCCGGTGGCGCGGTCATCGAGTCGCCCTGGACCTCCAACCAGAAGGCGCGGCCCTGGGCGCGGTAGTCGGTGGCTTCTTCGTGGGGCTCGGCGCCGGGCTCGTAGGGCGTCACGCACTCCGTCCAGGCGCCGGCCTGCACGCGGCTGATCACCGGGTAGCGGTGATAGCGAATCGGCTGCGGGGCCTCCTGCACGTTGGAAGACCGACGAACAGTGTCGCCCACCCTCGGGCCTTTGCGCACTGTCTCACCCACCCTCGGGCCTTTGCGCACTGTCTCACCCACCTTGGGGCTTTCGCGGTAGGTGTCGCCCACGCGAGGCATGTCACCATATGTCAGGTGGACAATCGAGACATCGAGGGCCTGCGCAATCTTCTCCAAGTTGCCCGTGCGGGGCGATTTGCTCTCCCCGGTGATGATCCGATGGATGGTCGGCTGAGGTACGCCGGACCTGCGAGCAAGCTCATTCTCGCTCCATCCCTTGTCGGATAGAGCCTGCGTCAGCCGATCAGCGAGTGTCTGTCCTTCGGTCATCCCGGGGCCTGCCTATGTAGTCCGGCGCTATCGCCGTCCAGGTTCTCGTCACTACACCACGTTATTCGAATTTGCATTGTCTCGGACGCAACCTTGCTCGCGCCAATACGCTTATGTATGCTCCATCCAATACGTTTGCGTATTAACCGAGGCTCTCATGCAGCATTTCACCGCTCGCGACATGGTTCGCGATCTCATCGATTCGGGGCTCACTCAGCAGCAGATCGCTGAGCGTGCCCGGGTCTCCCAAGCAACCATTGCTCGCGTGCACAGCGGATCGGATACCCGGTATGAGACCGGGAAGCGTCTCGCCGAACTCCATCGCCAGCTCTGCCCCGACAAGTACCGCACCCCAAAGCTTACCCCCGGCCGGGCCACGCCGACGACCGCCTGACCGGGGTGGATAGCCATACAGGACACGGAGACGGGGACGAGATGACCGCCGCATTGATGCTGCCGAGCTACGGGAATAGCTCACGCACCGACCTGATCCTCGAGGTGGCCCGCCTGGGGCTTCTCGTCGAGGACGCTACCCACCACCTGAGCCCGGCCGAGGATGGCCGCTCCCGGGCGCAATTCCACCACGCCATGGCGGCACTGCTGGCGCTGACGGAAGCCGAGCAGGCGGACGGCGGCAAGGCCGATCCCGAGACCTGCGCCCGGGTTGCCGCCTTCCGCAAGCATCACGAGTCGCTGGTGGAGCAATACCGCCAGGACCTGAAAGAACTGGCCCAGCAGGGAGGCGATACCGATGCAAGCTGATACCGCGAAGCGCGCCACGGCCGAGCGGGACCGGGCCAACCTCATCACCGAGGCGAGCCGCCTGGCGTTCGAGATCGAGGCCGCCGAGCGCAACGCGCCGCACGACGCCCACGGCACGCACATGCCCCGGCTGCGCCTACGCTACCACAACGCCATGGCCCGACTGCTGGCGCTGACCGAGGCGTTCGACCCCGCCGCACAGAACCGGATCGACCAGGCCCGCCAGGACCACGACGAGTTGGCGGCCCGGTATGAGCGTGAGCTGGCACAGCTCGAGGGGCAGGGGGCATGAGCGTCGAAGCTATCACCTGGGCCCTTCAACAGCAGGCCGTCACCGATCCCGGTGCCCGGTCGGTGCTGTTCGGCTTGGCCAACCACGCCAACCACGAAGGCCGCCATGCCTTCCCGAGCGTGGACCTGCTGCGTCGCTATACCGGCCTGGGCCGTCGCACGGTGATCGCCAAGCTGAAGCTGCTTCAGCAGGAGGGGCTGATCCGCAAGGGGAACCAGCGGGTCGCCGCGGCGATCATCGACCGCGCTGACCGACGCCCCACGGTGTATGACCTCGCCCTGGGCATGGGGCTGGAGAGTGTCGAGCCAATTGGTGACGAGCAGGAACCGGACATGCCGGCCGAACCGGGTGCAAATCCTGCACCCCGTGAGAGTGGGGCTACACGGGATGCGGCTGGCGCACCCCGTGATGACCAGCGAGGTGCACGGCCTGCACCCCGTGACGGGAACGGGGTGCAAATGACGACGCCACGGGGTGCAGGAGCTGCACCCGAACCGTCCGGAACCAACCCCTACTCTCTCTCTGGCGCGAGCGGCGATCCGAACGAGCACCAGGTGTTCGGCCAGGCCGCCGGTCGCGATGACGATGGCCAGCCGCCGGCCAGTGATCACCGCTTCGCCATGACCCTCGACTGGCAGCCCGAGCCCGAAGCGTTCGCCATGGCCTGCCAGCGCGCCGCCCTGGCTGCCGACACCGAGTACACGCCGGCCCAGCTAGCCAAGTTCACCGCCCACCACGCCGATGCCCCGGGCCGCCGTCACGGCCAGGCCGCCTGGGTCGCCAAGTTCGTCGACTGGATCCGCAACGATGACCGCCGCGCTCAGGCTGCGGCGAGCGCCACCACGGGAGGACAGCCTCATGGAAACCGCACAGGACATGCTGGCCAGCGTCAGCGCTTCGCCAACCTCAGCGCCGCGGAGGCTCGTCGCCTCGTTGAGCAACGCCGCCGAGAGCAAGCGGCGGGATCGCCAGGGGGCGAGGTCTACGACGGGGACGCTGGCGCCGGTTACTGAGCAAACCATCGACTGGCTGTTCGATGCCCTGGGCCAGCTCTACGGCGTGCACTGGCGTCGTCGTTGCGCCGATGCCGGCTGGGGCGAGGAGATCGAGGGGCAATGGGTCTGCCTCGATGCCACCGGCGAGTGGCTCCAGGCCCTGCAGCACCTGAGCGAGGCCCACGTGACCTGCGGGCTGGCCGCCCTGAACGAGGCCGCCGCCACTGCCGTGGCCGAGGGGCGCACCGCCTGGCCGCCGGACAGCGCGATGCTGTTCGCCAAGGCCTGCCGCCTGCGTCCGGAACCGCTGGGCCTGCCGAGCACCGAGGAAGCCTGGCGCAACGTGCAGGAGCACGCCTTCGCCGGCAAGCCGTTCATCCACGACGCCGTGGCCGCCGCCGCCGAGCACGTGGACCTGCACAACCTGCGAAGCGCGAGCTACCACCAGCTCGGCGAGCACCGCCGGCAGTTCCAGCACTACTACGCCAGCGGCAACCACGACTGCGTGGTGGAACGAGTGGCCCGTGGCGACACCATGCGGCCCCGGGCGGCCCTGGAGCATGACGCTAAGCGCAGCCAGGCCGAGATGGCCGAGCGTGCTGGCCGTGAGGCGGCACAAGCTCAAGTGGAGGCCGCGGGTCTGCCGCACCGCATGAACGCCGACCAGGGCCTCCGGTCCCTGCGGGCCGCACTGAAAGGAGCCTGAGCCATGAGCAACGTGATCCCCTTCGAGTTCGATCAGCAGCCGGTGCGAGTCGTCCAGGATGACGACGGCGATACGCTCTTCCTGGCCCATGACGTCGCGCGTGCCTTGGGATACGCCAAGCCACGCAACGCTGTGTCTCGTCACTGCAAGGGGGCCCTGAAACGGGGCGCCCTTACCGATGGCGGTCAGCAGGCCATGACCGTCATCCGCGAGCCCGACGTCTACCGGCTGATCGTGAAGAGCCAGCTGCCCAGCGCCGAGCGTTTCGAGGCCTGGGTGTTCGAGGAGGTGCTGCCGGCGATCCGCCAGACCGGCGGCTATCAGGTGGTCCAGCCGTCGGCGCCGGCCGAGGACACCACGGCCATCGCTCGTGCCTCGGCGATTGCTGGCGCCCTGGACGGCGCCGCCCGGGCGTTCGGCTTCGACGACAACATGCGGCTGCTCTCGGTCAACCAGGCGGTGCAGAAGCGCACCGGGGTCAACCTGCTCGAGGAGCTGGGCGCGACCCACCTGCTGAGCCCGATGAACGAGCGCTACCTCACGCCGACCGAGCTGGGCCTGCCGCTGGACATGAGTGCCATCGCGGTGAATCGGGCGCTGCGCGATCTCGGCTTCCAGGCGCAGCAGTCCGATGGCCGTGGCAAGAAGCACTGGGTGCTGACCGAGGTCGGGCGCAAGGCCGGCGGGCGGATGCTGGACACCGGCAAGCGTCATGGTGATGGCACGCCGGTGCAGCAGCTCAAGTGGCCGGAGAGTGTGGGCGACGCCCTGCGGGAGGCGGCGGCGTGACCAGCTACAAGGGCGGCCAGCAGGCCCGGCGCGCGGCAATGCTGTGCCAGAACGCGCGCTTCCGCCTCTACCTCGACGGGACACAGCGTCGCCGGCATGGCCTGGGCATCGCCGACCTGCCGGACGGCACCCATACCGAGCAGGACGCCGCCGATGCCATCCGGCGGGCCTGTGGCGTTGGCAGCCGGGCGGAGATCGACCACAGCGACGAGGCGCGGGCGATGCTCGACCGGATCGTCGCCGACTACCAGCGCTGGGAGCGGCAGCAGCTCAGGGCCGTATCCCCTATGGGGGATAACCGCCAAATATCCGCCATGGGGGATAACGCCCCATCACAGCCACAGAAGCAGGAGCGGTACCCATGACTACTGGCAGCAAGGCGCGCCCGGTGCGCCGCAAGCGGACATGGCGGGAACGGTCGCTCACGGGACCGGCGTTGGGCGCCAACGGGGCAGGCAAGCCTGCGGCGTCTCGTGCCGACCACGAGGGCAGCGAGCAGAAGGCGCTGATCAGCTGGCTGCATGGCGAGTGGCGGCGCGGGTCCGAGGTGGGCCAGGCCTACCCGGTCACCTACCACGTGCCCAATGGTGGCGCCCGCCACAAGCGCACCGCGGGGGAGCTGAAGGCTCAGGGCGTGAAAGCGGGCGTGTCGGACCTGGTGGTGATGGAGGCGAGAGGTGGGCTGTTCGGGCTGTATCTGGAATTCAAGGCGACGCCGCCGCGCAATGCGTCGATCGCGACCTCCCAGCGCGATTGGCTGGTGCTAGCGGATGAGCGGGGATACGGCGCGGTGCTGGCGCAGGGTCTCGAGGAGGCCCGGCGGGTGCTGCGCGAGTACATGGCGCTGCCGCCGACCTTGGTGGAGGGCCGCCGCCATCGCCTGGAGATGGGGACCGACTGGAGGAAGTGATGCGGCTGCCGAAAAGCGTGCAACAGATTGCGGACGTCATTGGGCGTGATAAGGCGCTGCGGCTGGTGCGGCAGCTGCCCCGTTGCGGGAGCCGGCCGCGCCGTCGGAACCTCTACATCCCCTCCGCCGAGAACCTACGTGACGACCACAAGCTGGTGGCCCTGGTCGGCAAGGAGGACGCGCGGGCGCTGGCCGAGGCCCTCGGCGGCCAGACGATCCAGCCGGCCCTGTGCCGCTACATGGAGCGGGCCATGGCCAATCGACGAATCCTGGCACTGCGCGACCTGGGCCAGACCGTGCCGGAGATCGCCCGGGAGATGGGCATGACCGAGAAGTGGGTCGGGCACATCGTCGAGGCTCGGGAAATGCACCAGGCCGGCGCCGACGTCGAGGTGATCGCCCATTCGGTGAAGATCAGCCCGCTGACGCTGGGTTACATCCTCGGCATCGATGTCGGCGACCTGGTCGACGATGCCCCCGTGAAGCGGCGCGGTACGCCCCGGGCCGCCAGCCCGCAAATGACCTTCGAGCTTTGAACCCCCGCCAGCGGAGCGCCGTCGCGCGCCTGCGCACACTGAGCCCATGCAATCACCGCCGTGCCGGCTGGCGCGGATCGAGAACCAGAATGCAGCCCAGATACGCAGGCCCGGGAACCATGGCAGAAGCAAACGAGCGATTGGCGAGGGTGGAGACCCGCCTGGATGGCCAGGGGGAGATCCTCAACCGCCTTGAGCGCCACATGGAGTCGATGAGCGATTCCCACGCGGAGATGGCCAAAGCCGTCGCGCAGATCCCCCAACTGTTCCATCAGATGCTGGAGGTTCAGCAGGTATCCGCCGACCAGGGCGCGCGTCTGGCGGCCCTCGAGATCGAGATGGAGCACTCCCGCAAGGCGCGTGCGCGCCTGCGTGACGTGATCGAGCCCCGGGTCAACCGTTCCCACTTCGTGTCCAGCGCTACCGCCTGGGTGGCGGCGCTGGCCCTCACGGCTGTCGTGACCGCGGCGGCCAAAGGCTGGATCGCATAGGAGGCCCCATGCCCGACCATATCTCCCCCCACTTCCGCCGCGCCGAGTTCGCCTGCAGCTGCGGCTGCGGTTTCGACACCGTCGACCATCAGACCCTCGGCATCCTCGAGGCGGTCCGCGAGCACTTCGGGGCGCCCGTGACCGTGACCAGCGGCTGCCGGTGCCCCGACTACAACGCCCGCATCGGCGGCGCACGGCACAGCCAGCACAAGCTGGGGCGGGCCGCGGACATCCAGGTGCAGGGCGTCTCGCCCGGCGAGGTGCACGACTGGATCGCTGCTCAGTACCCGGCGGCCAGCCTGGGGCGCTATGACAGCTTCACCCACGTGGACACCCGCACCGACGGGCCCGCCAGGTGGCGCGGCTGATCCTGCTCACGCTCATGGCGGCCTCGGTGGCCGCCATGCTCCTCGAGGCCCTGCTACTGCATCGACGCCGATACCGGCACAGGAGACGTCATGCTCGAACATGTCGCACCGCTCGCCATGCTGCTCGCTGGCCTGGTGACGCACCTGCTCAAGAAGTTCATGGAGGTCCGCCAACAGCTGGAGGCGCTGACCCTGGGCGCGTACCTGAAGGCGCGCCCGTACAAGACCGCGATGGCGGTCATCGGCGCCCTGGCTGGCTACCTGCTGACCGCTGAGGCATCGGTACCCAGCCTGGTGGCGGCCTTCGGCGTCGGCTATGCGGCCGACAGCATGCTCGAGGTTGTGGGCGCCCGTGCGCGGGCGGCGGCCCGATGATCGGCCTCGGGCTGCTGCGCTCCTGGAAGCTGTGGCTGGCGCTGGCCCTGGTGGCTGGCGCTGCTGGTGTGGTGGCCATGGGGCTGCACCAGGCGCGCACGA
Source organism: Halomonas sp. ABH4_019 (assembly GCF_056159885.1). Lineage (NCBI taxonomy): Bacteria > Pseudomonadati > Pseudomonadota > Gammaproteobacteria > Oceanospirillales > Halomonadaceae > Halomonas > Halomonas sp. ABH4_019. The sequence continues at coordinate 356,708 of NZ_JBSWWC010000004.1, read as the reverse complement.
TCGGCGAGCTCGAGGCCGACAACGCCACCAAGCAGGCCGCCATCGAGAAGCTGGGCCAGCAGCTGGCCGACCAGCAGCAACAGCACCGCCAGGCCTTGGCGGCACGGGATGCGGCCCTCGAGGCCGAACGGGCCCATGCCCGTAAAGCACAAGCGCGTGCCCAGGGGCTGGCGGCCGAGATCGATAAAGCGAGGGCCACCGATGAACAGATTGATGCCTGCATGGGCCTGCGCCTGCCTGCTGGGCTGGCTGACCGGCTGCGCCAGTAGTCCTCACATCGTGACCGAGCAGCAGCCCCAACTGCCGCCGCCGGCCTACTTGGAGCCGTGCCCGGTATCGCTGGGCGCTGGGACGATCGGCGATGCCCTGAAGGGCCTGCGGGCCACGGTAGAGTGCGACCGCGCCGACAAGGCCGCGCTGCGTGAGTGGCGCGCCAAGCATGCCGAGGGCGACGGCGACGAGCCCGAGACTTTTTAGGTACTCCCGGCAGGGGGCCAGCCTGCGGGTGACAGGCAGCGCGGAAATTCGCATGAGCGAGGCATCCAGGAGCCGGTTGATTGTTGTTGTTTGAGGGAGCCGATGGCGTTCAAGGGAAAGGGCAGGGCGGTCAACCGCGAGGAGCTCGCCGAGGTGTTCGGCGTGTCGCTCAATACCGTGTCGACGTGGATCCGCAACGGCTGCCCCTTCGATCAACGCGGCCGGCAGGGCAAGCCATGGAAGTTCAACACCCGGGACGTCTCCGAGTGGTTGCGCGATCAGGCGCGAGAGGAAGCCGTCTCCGACAAGCCCGCCGACGAGTATTCGCTCAAGCTGCGCAAGCTGGCGGCCGAGACCGCCCAGGCCGAGCTGGATCTCGCCGAGGCCCGCAAGCAGGTGGCGCCCATCGAGGAGTTCGAGCGGGCGCGCGCGCTCGAGAATGCCGAGGTTCGGGCCGGCGTGATGAATGTCCCGAGCCGGGTGGTCAGCCAGCTGATCGGTGAGACCGACGAGGGGCGCTTCAAGGAGGTGCTGCGCGCTGAGCTGATCCAGGCCCTCGAGGCGGCGGCCGAGGCCGAGGTCGAGCTCGAGGAGGAGGACTGCGAGGATGACTGACGTCGTCGAGCCCGCCGAGCAGTTCAGCAACGCCAGCGGGGTGCTGCAGGCGCTGAAGCGCAGCGCCCGGCACCTGGTGCCGCCGGCCCCGCTCAAGCCCAGCGAGTGGGCCGAGCAGAACGTCCGTATCCCGGCCGGCAACGCCATTCCCGGGCCGATCCGGTTCGACAATGCTCCATACCAGCGCGAGCCGATGGATATGGCCGTGCACCCGGGCTGCTATCGCATCTCGCTCATGTGGGGCGCCCAGGTGGGCAAGACCCAGCTGGCGCTGTGCCTGCAGGGCTACAACATCGCCCACGAGCCGCGCAGCCAGATGATGATGCAGCCCAGCCAGGGCGACCTCACCACCTGGCTGGAGACCAAGTTCAATCCCATGGTCGACGCGAATCCGGTGCTGCAGAGTTTACTGGCCAAGCCGCGCAGCCATGAGGGCGTGAACAACCAGCGCATGAAGTCCTACCCGGGAGGCTTCCTGATGTTCGCCTGGGCTGGTTCCACCAAGACCATGCGCGGGCGCTCGGCGCCGATCATCGTCGCCGACGAGGTCGACGGCTACAGCGGTACCGACGAAGGCGACGAGGTCGAGCTGCTCTGGCAGCGGGCGGCCACCTTCGGCGACCAGCGGCTGCTGGTGGAGATCTCCACGCCGACCATCAAAGACGAGAGCCGCATCGAGGCCGCCTTCGAGGCTGGCGATCAGCGACGCTTCTACGTCGCCTGCCCGCACTGCGACCATCACCAGCCGCTGCGCTGGGAGCAGGTCAGCTGGGACAAGGACGACGACGGCAATGCTCTGCCCGACACGGCGGACTACACCTGCGAAGGTTGCGCGAAGGCCTGGAACGACGGGCAGCGTATCGCTGCGATCCGCACCGCCGAGCAGGTCGGCGCCGGCTGGAAGGCCGCCAAGCCGTTCCGCGGGCACGCCAGCTACCACCTCAACGAGCTGTACAGCTGCTTTCGCCGCCTGCGGGACATCGTCCAGTCGTTCCTCGACAAGAAGGCCAAGGGTGATCTTCAGTCGTTCATCAACGTCAGCTTGGCGGAGACTTGGGAGGAGCAGGGCGAGCAGGCCGAAGCCCACGTGCTGATGCAACGCGCCGAGAACTACAGGGCCCCGGTGCCGTCCGGCGGCGTAGTGCTGACCGCCGGCATCGACATGCAGCAGGACCGCCTCGAAATGGAGACGGTGGCCTGGGGCTATGGCGAGGAATCCTGGTCGGTGGATTACACCGTGCTGTGGGGCGACCCGCTGCAGGACGACGTCTGGCGCGACCTTGACGACTACCTGGCCACCACCTGGACCCACGAGAGCGGCGCTCAGCTGGGCATCATCGCCGCCTGCCTGGATACCGGCGGCAGTAGCGGCTACACCCAGCGCGCCTACGAATACGCCCGCGGCAAGACCGGCCGCCGGCTGTTCGCCATCAAGGGCGTGGCGGGCTGGGATCGCCCCGTGGTCACCGCCCCCTCGCGCAAGCGCACCGGCCGTGGCCAGCGCAAGGTCGACCTGTTCAGCGTCGGGGTGGACGAGGCCAAGCTCACCATCATGCGGCGCCTGGCCGTCGACCAGCACGGCCCCGGCTTCTGCCACTTCCCGGCCGATCGCGAGGCCGAATACTTCCACCAGCTCACCGCCGAGAAGCTGGTCACCAAGTACGTAAAGGGCGTGCCCAAGCGCGAATGGCACCAGACCCGTCCGCGCAACGAAGCGCTCGACTGCCGTGGCTACGCCTATGCCGCCTTCAAGATCGCCTCGCCCAGCCTCAAGCGCCACGCCGCTCGCCTGGCCGAATACGAGCCGCCGGCGGAGGAGAAGCCCGAGCCGGCAGCGAGCCCCGAAACGACGCCATCGGAACCACCGCCAGCGGAGTCGAAGCCGCGCAAGCGCAAGACTAGGCGCAAACGCTCCCGGCCCAGCAGCAGCTGGGTCAATCACTGGTGACTGGTGACGCATGCCCCACATCCCGGACAGCCTCACGGCCGGTACCACACTGGCATTTTCGGTGGCGCTGACCGCCTACCCACCTCCCGACTGGTCCCTCACACTGCTGCTGCGCGGCCCCGAGCAGCACGACCTGACCTCGAGCCCCGACGGCACCGTGCACGCCTTCAGCGTCTCGGCGACCGAGAGCGCTGGCTGGGCGGCCGGCGCCTACTGGTACAGCCTGCGTGCCACCGACGGCACCGAGGTGCACGAGCTGGAGACCGGCACCCTGACCGTCTCGCCGGATCTGGCAGCGGTCAGCGCCGAGTACGACGGCCGCGGTCATGCCGAGAAGGTCCTCGAGGCCATCGAGGCGGTGATCGAAGGGCGGGCCAGCAAGGACCAGGACAGCTACCGCATCAACAACCGCGAGCTTCGCCGCACTCCAATCTCGCAGCTGCTCAAGCTGCGCGCCGTCTATCGCCAGGAGGTGCGCCGCGCCAAGGCCGCCCGGCGTGGCCGCAATACCCTGGGTCGCCAGGTGCTAGCGAGGTTCGGTCATGGCGTTTGAGCTCTTCAAGCGACGCCGATCCTCCGGCTCTGCATCGACCACTGCGGCGCCGCCAACGGCAGCCGGGAAGATGCGCAGCATTCCCCGGGCGCTGGCGCGCACCCTGCTGGGTCAGGCCCGGGCCGACCGGCTGTCGAAGGACATGCCCACCACGCCGATACCCGCCGACCAGTTCGTCGACAAGAACCAGCGCGCCCTGGTGGCGCGCTCTCGCCATCTTCTGCTGACCAACGACTACGCCCGCGGCTTCGTCCGTCAGGTGCGCCAGAACGTGGTGGGCCGCAACGGCATCCAGCTGCAGGCGCAGGCCAGGGATGCCGACGGCACCCTCGACGAGCGCGCCAACGACGCCATCGAGGCCGACTGGCGTACCTGGTGCGACCGGCGCGTCTGCGACGTCACCGGGCGTCGCTCGTTCCGCCAGCTGCTGGGGCGTGCCGCCGAGGATGCCGCTACCAACGGCGAGTTCATGATCCGGCTGGTGTACGGCCGCGACCTCAATCCCTGGGGGCTGGCGCTCCAGGCGCTGGACCCGCAGCGCTGCCCGGTCGAGGTCAACGAGGATCGCCTGCCTGACGGCCACTTCATCCGCCAGGGCATCAAGTACAACCGCTGGGGCCGGCCGGTCGGCTACCTGTTCGGCACCCTCGACCCGGCCGAGAGCGACTACCGCTTCGGCGGTCGCCACTTCGTCGAGGTGCCGGCGGACGAGGTGCTGCACGGCTTCCTCGAGGACCTGGTCGGCCAGCGCCGCGGCCTGCCGTGGATGGTTACCGCGGTGCTGCGCATGCACCACCTCGACGGCTTCGAGAAGGCCGCCCTGGTCAATGCCCGCGTCTCGGCCGCCAAGGGGGGCTTCTTCGAGTGGGACGAGGGCATGGGGCCCGACGATGACGAGGACGACGACGAGCCGCTCTACATGGACGCCGAGCCGGGCAGCTATCAGGAGCTGCCGCCGGGGCTCAAGTTCAAGGGCTGGGATCCTCAGTTTCCCAGCGGCGAGCTGGCGCCGTTCAGCAAGCAGAGCCTGCGCGGCATCGCCACCGGGCTGGGCGTGGACTATCCCACGCTGGCCAACGACCTTGGCGACGTGAATTTCTCCAGTCTGCGCCACGGCGTGCTGGATTCCCGCGACCACTGGATGGACCTGCAGGAGTGGCTGATCGAGCAGCTGCTCGAGCCGGTGTTCCAGGCCTGGCTGCCGCGTGCGTTGCTCAAGGGCATCCGCGTGGCCGGTACCAACGGCGCCACGCTGCGCCCGGATCGCATCGAGAAGTACCGCGCCCACGAGTGGCAGGCCCGCCGGTGGGACTGGGTCGACCCGGACAAGGACAGCAAGACCGCCGCCCGCGACATCGCCAACAAGATCAAGTCGCCCAGCCAGGTGATCCGCGAGCGCGGCGGCGATCCGCGCACCGTGTGGCGCCAGTGGGCCGCCGACCGCAACGCGATGATCGAGGCCGGCATCCCCGAGGCCATCGTCGACGCCACCCTGGGCAACCCGGCCATGAACACCGGCAGCACCACGCCCCAGGGCGAAACCGCAGGAGAGACGAGCAATGAAGGATAAGCGCGAGACGCGTGACCGGCTGCACCGGCCGGTCAGTGACAAGCCGCAGCCGGCGACCGACAAGGCCCGTCAGCTGCAGGGCAGCCACCAGACCCGCGGCGTCAGCGACGAACAGCTGCGCAAGCTGAAGGCCGAGGGGCTTCGCCGCGACATGGTGGTCGGCGAAATTCGGTCCATCGACCACGAGAACCGCACGGTCGAGCTGGCGTTCTCCAGCGAGGCCGAGGTCGAGCGGTGGTTCGGCATCGAGGTGCTGGACCACGGCGAGGGTGCCATGCGTACGGAGCGTCTCGCCGATGGCGGGGCGGTCCTGGTCAACCACGACTGGGACGACCATGTGGGCGTGGTGGAGTCTGTCACCGTGGGAGCCGACCGGCGGGGTCGGGCGAAGGTGCGCTTTGGCAAGGGCGCCCGCGCTTCCGAGGTGTGGCAGGACGTGGTCGACGGCATCCGTCGGCATGTCTCGGTGGGCTACTCGATCCACAAGGTAGAGGTCGAGGAGCGCGCCGGGCAGGCCGACATGGTGCGCGTCACCGATTGGGAGCCGCACGAGATCAGCATCGTCTCGGTGCCGGCGGATGTTTCGGTGGGCGTGGGTCGCTCACAGGAACCACTGCCAGCGGAGCCGGGGAAGGGCGGGCCCGATACTGCCAGCAACGACGGCAATGGCGCTGCTGGCGCATCCCGAACACACCGGAAGGACAGCGACATGAAAGAGAAAATCCTGCGCGACAAGAGCGGCAACCTGGTCCGCGCCAAGGTCGATGACGAGGGCAACATCGTCGAGGTGCTCGAGATGATCGAGCGCGCCGGCCAGGCTCAGGAAGAGGCCCGCTCGGCCGGCCAGCAGGCCGAGCAGCAGCGAGTGAAGGCGATCATGGACATGGGCCGCCAGTACGAGAACACCGACCTGGCGACCCAGTACGTCAGCGAGGGCAAGAGCCCGGAGGAGTTCCAACGCGCCCTGCTGGATTCCATGCACGGCACGCGCTCCAAGCCGCTGAGCGATCGCGGCGGCGACGGTGCCCAGGGCGTCCAGAACGGCGAGGCTCGTTCCTCGCAGCTGGGCATGACCGACCAGGACCTGCAGCGCTACTCGATGATGAAGGTGGTGCGCGCCCTGGCCAATCCGCAGGACAAGCGCGCCCAGGACGCCGCCGGCTTCGAGCTGGAGCTCTCCCAGGAAGCGGAGCGCCAGTACGGCAAGCAGGCCCGCGGCATCCTGATCCCCGACGACGTGCTCGCCCGTGCTTTCAATGCCGGCGGCGCGGCCGACACGCCGACCGGGGCTCAGACTGGCCAGCAGCTCGTGGATACCCAATACATGGCCGGCAGCTTCATCGAGATGCTGCGCAACCGCACCGCGCTGATGCGCCTGGCCACCACCATGAGCGGCCTGGTCGGCAACGTGGAGATCCCCAAGCAGACCGGCGGCGCCACCGCCTACTGGGTCGGCGAGGGTGTCGATGCCACCGAGGGCACCCCGACCATCGGTCAGCTGACCATGTCGCCCAAGACCGTGGCGGCCTTCACCGACATCACCCGCCGGCTGATGCTCCAGTCCACCCCGGACGCCGAGCGCATTGTGCGCAACGACCTGGCGTCCGCCGTGGCACTGGCCATCGACGACGCCGGCTTCTACGGCACCGGCGGCGACATGCCTACCGGCCTGGCCAACATCTCCGGCATCAACGCCGTGGAGTTCGCCACCAGCGGCAAGCCGACCTATGCCGAGACGGTGAAGATGGAGAGCGAGATCGCGGCCGACAACGCCGACGTGAACTCCATGGCCTACGTCATGGCCAGCGGCATGCGTGGCCACTACAAGACCACCGAGAAGTTCAGCGGCACCAACGGCAGCCCGATCTGGGAGCCCGGCAACACCGTCAATGGCTACGGCGCCGAGGTCACCAACCAGATCCAGGCCGGCGACCTGTTCTTCGGCAACTTCGCCGACCTGATCATCGGCATGTGGGGCGGCCTCGACCTGACCGTCGACCCCTACAGCCTGTCGAAGTCTGGCGGCACCCGCCTGGTGGTGTTCCAGGACGTCGACATGATGGCGCGCCGGGTCGAGTCCTTCTGCCTTGGCCGCTACGTCGCCCCCTGATCGGACGCCACTGACTGACGGCCCTGCACATCGCGGGGCCTTCTCACCATGAGCCATCCATGAGGTAAGCCCCCATGAGCAAGCAGACCAAGAAAGTCGACCTCGAGTGCACCAGCGCCTTCATGGCGAGTGGCAAGATGATCACCCCCGGCAAGGTGGTGCGCGGCGTGCCGGCGGCCGATGCCCAAAACCTGGTGCAGCGTGGCAAGGCCAAGCTGGTCGCCGCCGCGCCCGACGAGGACGACGGCGAGGCGCCCGCCCTCGAGGACCTGACCGTCGACGAACTCAAGGCCGTGGCCAAGGAGCACGAGATCGAGGGCGTCGAGCGCATGAAGAAGGCCGAGCTGATCGAAGCCATCTTGGCAGCTGAGATCGATGGTGAGTAATGCCGGCGCCTGACTGGGAAGACCTCGACGACTTCCTCGACGAGGCCGAGTTCGCCGACCCGGTCACCGTGACCCGGTCCGACAGCACGGTGTTGACCCTGTCCGGCATCTTCGAGGACCAGTACCTCGATGCCCAGCTCGGCGAGTACCGCATGGACACCGAGCGCCCGCGCGTCTGGTGTAAGCAGGCCGACGTGCCGGGCGTGCAGAGGGGCGATACCTGCACGGTCGGCGGCGTCACCTACGACGTCATGACCGAGCCCCAGGGCGACGGCACCGGCATGGCCATGCTCGATCTGGCGGTGAAGCCCGATGCTTAGAGAAGGGCTTTTCGAGATAGACACCGATGAGCTCCAGCGGGTCGCCGATGAGCTCGGGGCTATGCCGAAAGAGATCTACCAGTCCTATAACCGGGCTCTCAAGCGGACGGCCGCCACCCTGCGTAAGCTGGCCAGCCGTGGGCTGGTGTCTGAGCTCAACCTGCGGCGAGCCAAGGTGATGCGCCGCCGTTTGAAGTCCATTCGGGCCAAGGGGCGATTCCGAGGAAAAGAGATCGAAGACCTGGGCGAGGTGCGGCTGTGGTTTGGCCTCAACGACCTGCCGGTGTCCGAGTTCAAGGGGCGCGTGGCCGAGGAGAGCGGCGGGGCCAGATTCTCGGGGCCGGCCGGTAACCAACGCTATCCCGGGGCCTTCGTGGCCAGGAGTCGCTCAGCCGGGAGGCGCACCATCATGCGCCGTGTTCGGGAGACACGCCTGCCAGTCCGCCAGGAAACCCTGCCCATCGAGGAACGTGCTCAGGTGTTTCTCGAAGACCACGTATTCGACCAGCTCGAGGACATCTTCTGGCGCCACTTCCGGGATGACCTGGAGAGGCGCATCGCCTATCTGAGGGCCGCATGAACGCCGATACCGAGGCCGACCTCGATGGCCTGCACCAGGCCATCCTCGACACCATCGCCGACGCCTTCCCGGCGCTCAAGACCGTGGAGGACTACCCGGACGACCGCCAGCGCGTCCAGGTGCCGGCGGCCTTCATCGAGCTCACCGAGCTGACCGCGGTACCGGACGACGACCCGGGCACCGGCCAGCTGGCCCTCGAGGCGCAGTTCGAGCTGCGCTACCTGATCGGCTGGCGCGGGCTGAACCAGGGGAGGGTGGTGCGCCGCAACGCCGCGGCGCTGGCGCACTTCATCCACCAGCAGCAGTGGGGCCAGCCGGTGGAGCCCGCCCGGGTACTGGTCTGCGAGCCCGACGAGTTCAGCCCCGAGCTCGACCAGTACCTGGTGTGGCGTATCGAGTGGGCGCAAAACATCCACATCGGCGCCAACGAGTGGATCGACGACGGCACCCCGCCCACCGAGGTGTGGGTCGGCGTCTCGCCACTGATCGGCCCCGAGCACGAGGAGCACTACACCCGGCAGGATGGCGGCCAGTACGAGGAGGACGGGGCGTGAACCAGGCCTGGCGACTGCAAGAGCTCGAGCGCCGGCTCAACAACCTGTTGAGGGTCGGCACCATCTCGGCCGTCGACTACGATGCAGCCCGCTGTCGGGTGGCGATCGGCGAGATCCAGACCGCCTGGCTCAAGTGGTTCACCACCAGGGCAGGCAATGATCGCAGCTGGTGGGCCCCCGAGATCGGCGAACAGGTCATGGTCCTCTCGCCCAGCGGCGAGCTGGCGGCCGGCACCGTGCTGCCGGCGATCTACCAGAGCGCACATCCGGCTCCGGGTGACCGTGCCACTCACCGCATCGACGACTACGGCGATGGGACCCGTGTCACCTATGACCGAGAAGCCGGAAAGCTGACGGTGCAATGCGTGGGGGAGGTCGAGATCGCCGCGGCTGATGGGGTGACGATCAACGGCGATACCACCATCAATGGCGTGGTGGCCATCACCGGCGGCGGCGTGACCCACAACGGCACCGACATCGGCGACACCCACAAGCATGACGGCATCACAGCCGGCCCCGATACGACTGGTACCCCCGTCTAGTCTGCCGGGAACCACTGCCAGCGGAGCCGGCCGGGCTGCTGGCGCATTCTCCCCAGCATGAACGGCATGAATGCACAGACCGGGCACTCCCTCTCCGGCATCGACCACCTGCGGCAGTCACTGCGCGACATCCTGGCCACGCCCATCGGCACCCGGGTGATGCGGCGTGACTATGGCTCGCGCCTTCACGAGCTGGTGGATGCCCCCATGAACAACGCCACCCTGGTCGAGCTCTACGCCGCCACCGCTGAAGCCGTGGCGCGCTGGGAGGCTCGCTTCAGGCTGACGCGCGTTCAGGTCGCGAGCGCGGTACCGGGGGCCGTGACCCTGGACTTGTTGGGCGAGTACGTGCCCACAGGGGAGTCCATCCAACTCGACGGCATCGAGGTGAGCTGATGGCGGATACCATCAACCTGTCGCAACTTCCGCCGCCCAACGTCGTCGAGGATCTCGACTTCGAGGCCGTGCTCGCCGATCGCCGCGCCGCCCTGCTCGCCCTGGTCGGCGAGGACCGGCGCGCCGAGGTCGAGGCCACTCTCGCGCTCGAGAGCGAGCCGCTGACCATGTTGCTGCAAGAGAATGCCTACCGCGAGCTGGTCTGGCGGCAGCGGGTCAACGAGGCTGCCCGGGCGGTGATGCTGGCGTTCAGTCGCGACGAGGACCTGGACCAGCTGGTGGCCAACTTCGAGGTCGAGCGGCTGATGATCGACCCCGGCGATCCAGACGCCACCCCGCCGGTGCCGCCTACCTATGAGAGCAACACCGACCTGCGCCTGCGTGCGCAAAGGGCCTTCGAGGGGCTCAGCGTCGCCGGCCCGCGCGCCGCCTATGAGTTCCACGCCCTCAGCGCCGACGGCCGGGTCGCCGACGCCACGGCCACCAGCCCGGCCCCGGCCGAGGCCCTGGTCACCCTGCTTAGCACCGAGGGCGACGGCGAGGCCAGCCAGGACCTGATCGACATCGTCGACGCCGCACTGTCCGCCGATGACGTGCGTCCGGTGGCCGACCGCCTCACCGTGCAGTCGGCCGAGATCATCGACTACAGCGTCGACGCCACCCTCTACGTCTACCCGGGGCCCGAGCAGGAGCCGATCCTCGCCGCGGCCCAGGCCGCCCTGGCCAGCTATGTCACCGCCCAGCGCCGCATCGGCCGCGACATCCGCATCTCGGCGATCCATGCCGCGCTGCATGTCGAGGGCGTGCAGCGCGTCGAGCTGGCCGCACCGGCCGCCGACGTCGTGCTGGACGACACTCAGGCCGCCCACTGCACCGGCACCACCGTGACGATCGGAGGCAGCGATGCTTGATAGCCGCACGCCGCTGCTGCCGCCCAACGCCTCGCCCCTGGAGCGCGCCGCCGCCGAGGCCCTGGCCGAGATTCAGCGCGTGCCGATCCCGCTGCGCGACTTGTGGCGCCCATATACCTGCCCGGCGCACCTGCTGCCCTACCTCGCCTGGGCGTTCAGCGTCGACCGCTGGGACCCGACATGGTCGGAAGCCGCCAAGCGCGAGGTCATCGCCTCTGCGTTCTACGTCCACCAGCGCAAGGGCACGATCAGCGCGCTGCGCCGGGTGGTCGAGCCGCTGGGCTATCTGCTCGAGGTCGTGGAGTGGTGGCAGACCGAGCCGGCCGGCGAGCGCGGCACCTTCGCGCTCCGGATCGGCGTGCTGGATACCGGCATCACCGAACAGATGTACACCGAGCTCGAGCGGTTGATCGACGACGCCAGGCCGGTCAGCCGACACATCAGCGGCCTCGACCTTGCCGGCGAGAGCCGCGGCACCGCCTATGTGGCCACCGCCGCCTATGACGGTGACGTCACCGCCGTCATGCCGTTCGTCGCCGAAGAAACCGAGGTCGCCGGGCTGTTCTATGTGGGCGCCGCCACCGACAGCACCGACACCGCCACCGTCTACCCATTGCCATGATCTTGAAGAAAGAGGAGGCCTGAATGCCCCAGTTCTACACCCTGCTCACCGACACCGGTCAGGCCAAACTGGCCAACGCCGTGGCCCTCGGGCAGGTCATCGAGATCACCGCACTGGCCGTCGGCGACGGTGGTGGCAGCCTGCCCACGCCCGATAGCAGCGCCACAGCCCTGGTCAACGAGGTGCGCCGCGCGCCGATCAACGCCAGCCAGACCGATCCCGACAATCCGTCCTGGATCATCGTCGAGCAGATCCTCCCGCCCGACGTCGGTGGCTGGACCATCCGCGAGATCGGCATCTTCGACGTCGACGGCGACCTGATCGGCATCGGCAACTACCCCGAGACCTACAAGCCGGTGCTGGCCGAGGGCTCCAGCCGGACCCAGACCGTCCGATTCGTGCTCGAGGTCAGCGATACCAGCGCCGTCACGCTCAAGGTCGACCCCAGCGTGGTGCTGGCCACGCGGGAGTATGTCGACCAACAGCGGGCCGAGCACGAGGCCAGCCGCAACCATCCAGCCGCCACCGAGGCCGAGCAGGGTATGGCCATCATCGCCACGCAGGCCGAAGTGGATGCGGGCGCAGACGATGGCAAGTTCATCACCGCGAAGAAGCTCAAGGGCTGGGCGGCGCAGTGGGTCAAGCAAGCGACCGAAACCGTTGCGGGAATGTTGAAGGTAGCCACCCAAGCCCAGGTGGATGCCGGCACCGACGACACCTCTGCCGTGACACCGAAGAAGCTACGCTGGGGAGTTTCTTATTCAGTAGGAAATCAAACAGGGCATTTTTTCTTTCCATCATTTCTAGGAGGCTGGGGTATCCAATGGGGCACAGCCACCACCCTTTCAGATGGTTCCCAGATTAACTTCTCTGTAGCTTTTCCGTTGGAGTGTCTCAACGTGACGGTGGGGACGCGCCTTACCATTGGCAACTCATCGAAGTCACTGGCTGCGGTGGATCCTGCAACAATCACGACGACGGGGTTTCAGGCTGTTGGTGCATTAATCGAAGGGACGAATGAAAGCTTCAACTTGTTTTACATCGCTTTAGGGAAGTAGCTGCCATGTATTATTTCAGCCCTTCAGAAAACATTTTCTATCCGGTTTCAATGCGTCTTCGCTATGAAGGCGCAGGGACATTTCCTAGGGATTCTGTCGAAGTTACCGACGAGGAATTTAACAAGTATGGGCAAACTGAGCCGCCGACCGGTTACCAGCGAGCAGCAGACGAGAGTGGACGCCCCACCTGGGTGCCGATCCCGCCCCTGGACCTTGACACCCTCGCTGCCCGCAAGCGCGCTGCGATCGACACCGCTCTCGTCGACGCCCTCGCCGCCGGCCTGCCCTACACAATGCCCGATGGCACCGAGGACACGGTCCAGATGATGGCCGAGGACCGGCAGAACCTGATGGGGTTGGCCATCGAGGCCCGCGACCTGGCCGCCGCCGGCGAGACAAGCGCCGTGCAGGAGTTCCGCGCCATGTCGAACACCACCTACCCGATGACGCCCGACGAGACCATCGCCCTCACCGACGCGGCCCTGGCCCACTACAAGGCCCTCAAGGCCCGCAGCTGGGACAGGAAGGACGCCATCACCGCGGCGCTCGCTGCCGAAGACCGGGAAGGGATCGAAGCGGTGGTGTGGTGATCAAGGCGAAACAAGTGTGCAAATGATAATTCTATTAGTCCACGGGGTGTGGGCTAATAGGTCTCGCCTTAATATAAAACGAAAGGGTGGGGTCAGCCTTTAAAGCCGCATCCTTGATCACCTCGCAATTGTCTATGCCTTCATAGCATATCTGCTTTGCAATCGAGATATTGGTCGCACTGATCTCGCCATCTTCTCTATATTGTGATAACAAAGCATCAAGATAGTTGACCAACAAAAACCTCTTGGAAATTGCATTCATGTAACAGCCCGTAATGCTTCCAGGTAAGTATGATATAAGGTTAAACTTATCACTGCTTACATCCACATTTAATCTTGGATCTGCTTTTGATCGACCACTAGCCAAGTCAGCAATAACCTCAATCCTACAGCTAACAAGACTCATCTCTACATGATGAAAGAAATCTCTGAGAAGAACGATTTCATTATATATTGACTGGAATGAAGAACGACGCCGCCCCTCATCTTCTACATTCTTCCTTGAAACTCTTTGCCTCTCAAATAAAGCGGGGACAATAATCGCCACCAATATTGCCATTATAGAGCCTATAGCTTGCACCCACTCTGGCCGCCAAGAAGTAAGAAAAAGGCGGTTTTCAAATAGAAAGGGCCCCAACGCAGCCACTAGCGCTACTGCCATGAGTATCCCGATGCTCCACCAACGTTCGTTCATCACTCCCCCTGCAGACCGCACCTGTCTGGACTTTACCAGATCAACACGCGCCATTGAGCACTTCGCCAAACGTTTTAGATCCCCAGCCACATCGCCCGACGCTCACTCCTCGCCGGCTACTGCGCAACCCTGTCCGCACCGTCGCCGTGACGGTGATCGGCCTGGTGGCTTACGCCAACCGCCGTAGCCTCAGACGATCGAGCGGGCCGCGAAGCGGTGGAGTGCCCTTCAGGAAGCACCAAGCCCGACACTCGGGGAGGTTCTTCATTGTGGGTCGGGGTTCCACACCGACTTCGTCAGGGCGATAGCCATCGAAAGCAGCTAGCTGGAGGCATTGATACCAATGGGGGAGTCGTCAATCTTTCTTACGCCGCCGTTAGTGCTGGTCTGTCACTAGTGAGTCAGTTGCTCATTTCCATGCACCTGGCGTTAGGCCTCGTCATGACCGTCTCTACCGCTATTTCCTAAAGGTTGACTGGTGTTGACATGAGGCAGGAGATCGCAAAGGCGGTTATGCGTTTTCTCGTCGGAATGTTTATACGTCTTTGCGTTAATGTGCCTTTGTACAAATGACCATTTGTCCATATTGCGCAGGTATCATTGCGTCAGAAAGTCGACAGCTGTTGGGTTTGTAGGTCGCTGTAGGTCTCTGAAACTACAGGTGATTGGTAAATTGTTGTAAATGCTTTGGTCCTTAGGCGTGTTGATGAGTTTTTGGGTTTGAGGGCTTGATTTCTTCCCTTGTTGGCGGATAGCTTGAAAAGAGATTGGCTAAGGTGAGATCCGTCGCTCAGGGTGTGACAGTGTGGATTAGAACTGCCTCATGCCGGAATTCTTTGTGATCGAGATGAAAGCTCTGGATCTTCTGGAAGCTACCAGATATGCCGAGGAACCACTGCCAGCGGAGCGTTGCCAGCTCGCGCGTCATGCTGGGATTACCGTCCGGAACATCACCTGATCAGGCGAGAGGCAAACCGCTATGGCATTTCTTCACGGGGCCGAGGTCCTCGAGATTGCAACTGGCCCCCGGCCGATCCAGACCGTGCGCTCCGGCGTCATCGGTATCGTCGGTACCGCGCCGGAAGCTGAGGGCGCGACGGAAGCCACGCTGACGCTGGGCAACGCCCCGGCCAACACAGGGATCAACTACACCGCCGTCACCGAGGGCACCGAGGGCAACAACGTGCGGATCCGCTACGTCGATCCGGGCAGCGCCTCGGCGACCCTGGCGGTGACCGTCGATGGCAACGACATCACCGTCGCGCTGGCGACCGACACCGAGGGCGCCGTCTCCAGCACCGCCGCCGACATCGTCACCGCGGTGAATGGCGAAACCGAGGCCGCGGCCTTGGTCACTGCCGCCGCAGTGGCCGGCAGCGACGGCACCGGCCTGGCTCGGGCACGCGAGTTCCAAGCGCTCAGCGGTGGGGCGGCCGAACCGTTCCCGCTCAACCGGCCGACCCTGGTGGCCGGCAGCCGTACCGAGGCGGCCCGGCTGGGCACCGCCGGCACACTGCCCGGGGCCATGGATGGCATCTTCGACCAGGTGGGTGCCGTGGTCATCGTGGTGCGGGTCGAGGACACCGAGGACGAGCAAACCACCCTGGCCAACGTGGTCGGCGGGGTGAACGCCACCACCGGCGACCTCGAGGGCGTGCACGCACTGCTGGGCGCCGAGTCGGTGGTCGGCTTCTCGCCGCGCATCCTCTGCGCGCCTGGTTGGACACACCAGCGCGAGAGCGGCCTGCGCAACGCCGTGGTGGCCGAGCTGCTGGGCATCGCCGAGCGCATGCGGGCGATCATCGTCGCCGACGGCCCGAACACCACAGACGACGCGGCCCAGCAATATGCCAACGACTGGGGCAGCGCACGGGTCTACCTGGTCGATCCCTGGGTGCAGGTCCTGCAGAGCGACGGCAGCTATGCCGCCGAGCCGCCCAGCGCACGCGTGGCCGGCATCATCGCCAAGATCGACAACGATCTCGGGTTCTGGTGGTCGCCCTCGAACAAGCCGGTCAACGGCATCGTCGGTACCGCCCGCCCGGTGGACTTCAAGCTGGGCGACGCCAACAGTCGCGCCAACCTGCTCAACGAGGGCGGCATCGCCACCATCATCCGCCAGGACGGCTATCGGCTGTGGGGCAACCGCTCGCTGACCGACGACACCAAGTGGATCTTCCTCTCGGTGCGCCGCACGGCGGACATGATCAACGACTCGATCCAGCGCGCTCACCTGTGGGCGGTGGACCGCAACATCACCAAGACCTACGTCGAGGACGTGACCGAGGGCGTCAACGCCTATATCGCCAGCCTCGTGGCCCAGGGCGCACTGCTGGGCGGGCGCTGCTGGCCGGATCCCGACCTCAACACGCCCGCCAACATCCAGCTGGGCAAGGTGTACTTCAACTTCGAGTTCACCCCGCCGTATCCGGCCGAGCACATCACGTTCCGGTCGATGCTGGTCAATGACTACGTCGAGGAGGTGTTCGCCTGATGGCCGCTCGCAACATCATCAAGCAGATGACCGTCTCCGTGGATGGCCGCGGCTACGCCGGTCAGGTCATGGAGTACACGCCCCCGGTACTGACCCTGTCCACCGAGGAGCACCGCGCCGGCGGCATGGATGCCCCGATCACCCTGGACATGGGCATGGAGGCGCTCACTACCAGCTTCGTGCTGCGCGCCTACGATGCGGAGATCCTGCGCCAGTTTGGCGTCTCCGAGGGCAACACCGTGCCGTTCGTGGGCCGCGGCGCCATGCAGTCCTATGACGGCACCTGGCGGCCCACCGTGCACACCATGCGCGGCAAGGTGACCAGTCTCGACCGTGGCACCTGGCAGCCCGGCCAGGCGGCCTCGATGACCGTCAATATGGCCCTGGACTACTACCGCGAGGAGCACGACGGCTCCCTGGTTCACGAGATCGACCCGATCAACATGATCCGCATCGTCAACGGCAACGATCTACTGGCCGACTTGCGCGCGTCCCTGGGCGTGTAGCGGTGCTCGGCATGGCAGGCCTTGGCCGGTGATCTCTCGCCGGCCCACTTCCACCACATGGAGTCCCCGATGGACGATCAAGACCAGACCCCCGATTACCTGAACTACGACCCGCAGGGCTTCTGCGACATCACCTTCGACCGATCGGTGACGCTGGCCAGCGGTGTCGAGCAGAAAACGATGCGCATGCGCGAGCCGACCGTCGATGACCAGATCGTGCAGGACGAGATGAAGGGCAGCGATGCGATCAAGGAAGTGACGGCCATGGCCAACCTCTGCGAGGTGGCGCCGGAGGACATTCGCCGTCTCTCGCTCAAGAACTACCGCCGCCTCCAGGAGGCCTACTCGGGTTTTTTGTCCTGAGCGCTGATGACGCGCGTCGGCTGGTGCTGGCGCTGGCCTCCCATACCGGCTGGTCACTAGCCGAGCTCACGGGGCTGCCCACCAGTCGACTGCTGTGGTGGGCGGCCGGCCTGCCACGCAAGTAAGGATCGCGCATGGCGAACCAACGCCTCAACGCCACCATCCAGATCGGCGGCACCGTTGCCCGGTCGCTGACTCGCGGGCTGGCCAATACCCAGGACCAGCTGGGCGAAGTCGGCGACACCATCCGGCAGGCCACCCGCCGGCAGACCATGCTCTCCCGCGAGATCGATCGCATGGGGCGCCGGGGCATGAACGTCGAGCCGCTGCGCCGGCAGTATGCGTCGCTGAGCGACGAGATCGACCGCGCCCGACGCAAGCAAGCCGCCCTGCAGCGCATCGCCGATGCCGACGTGGGGGGGCGGTTCACCAACATGACCCGTGAGGTCGGCACTCTGGCGCGTCGCACCGCCGTGGGAATGGGCGCCATGGGCACGGCCATCGGCCTGGTCACCCATACCACCGCCAACAGTAACGAGGAACTGAACCAGTACGCCCGCCGCCTGGGCGTCACCACCGAGTGGCTGAGCCGCACCCAGTACGCAGCCGGGCAGTTCGGCATCGCCAACGACTCGCTGGTGGATGGCGTCAAGGAGCTCTCGCTGCGTGCCGATGAGTTCGCTGTCGCCGGTGCCGGTCCTGCTGTTGAGGCGTTCGAGCGCCTGGGGCTCTCGCAGGAGGAGGTCAACCGGCTTTCCAAGGATACTGCTGAGCTGTTCAGCGTGGTCCGGGATCGCATGACAGCCATCCAGGAGCCCGCCGCTCGCCAGCGCGTGTCAGATGAGCTGTTCGGCGGCGAGGCCGGCGAGCAGTTCATCGAGTACCTGCAGCTATCGCGTGAAGAGGTGTCCAAGCTACACCGTGAAGCGGACGCTGCAGGGGTCACGATGTCGCGCAGCCAGGCTCAAGCGTCCCGGGCATACATGCGCTCCTGGCGTCGGGTGTCCGGTGTGGTGGTCGGGCTGCGCAATACCATCGGTACCGCCCTGATGCCGGCGGTGGGCGACATGATGAACCAGCTTTCCGGCTGGCTGATCGAGAACCGGGATCGTGTCGACCAATTCGCCAGCACCATGGCGGATGGCCTCGAGAAGGCTGTGCCCATCGTCGGGGACCTGCTGCGCGGGCTAGCCACCACTGCCGAGCATGTTGGTCAGGCCACCGCGGTAGTCGCCGATCTCGTTGGCGGCTTCGACAACCTGGGCATGATCGTCGGCGGGATCTTCGCCGGCAAGGCCATCGCTTCGGTAGTCGCCTTCGGTGCGTCTATCTGGCAGGCCGGCTCGGCGCTAGTGTCGCTCTCCGGTGCGTTGCCAATGGTGGCGGGCGGCATCAAGGCTATTGGGGCTGCGCTGATGGCTAACCCCATCGGCCTGGTCATCGGTGCGATCGCTGGCGCCGGTTACCTGATCTATCGCAATTGGGAGGCCGTCGGCCCCTGGTTCGCTGGCATGTGGGAGGGGATCAAGGGCGCCGCTTCCTGGGCTTGGGAGGGGCTCAAGTCCATCGTCAGTTTCTCCCCGTTGGGATTGATCGTCCGGGCCTGGCAGCCCGCCGCCGAGGCGATCGGCAACATCGTGGGTGCGGTCAAGGATATGGCTGGCGCTGCCTGGGACTGGATGCAGACCAGATTCTCCTGGTCACCACTCGAGACCATTGCCACCGCCTGGGGCGGCCTCACTAACTGGCTCGGTCGCACATGGGCAGACGCCAAGGCTGGCGCCCGAGCCACCTGGGAGTGGATGCAGGCCAAGCTCTCCTGGTCGCCCCTCGAGACCATCGCCACCGCCTGGAGCGGCGTCAGCGGCTGGTTCGCCAGCATGTGGGAGGGGATCAAGGGCGCAGCATCCCAGGCTTGGGATGGTATCAAGACCATCCTGGGATGGTCGCCGCTGGGGCTGGTCATCGAGAACTGGGGCGGCCTCACCGGCTGGCTGGGCGGTGTGTGGGATGTCGTGAAGGACGACGCCGCTGCCGCCTGGGAGTGGATGCAGGCCAAGCTCTCCTGGTCGCCCCTCGAGACCATTGCCACCGCCTGGGGGGGCGTGAGCGACTGGTTCGCCGGCATGTGGGATGGCATCACCGGTGCCGCCGAGCGGGCGATGAACTGGATCACCGGCAAGCTGGAGTGGGTGGGCAATGCCTTCGGCCAGGTCCGGGATTGGTTGGGCTTCGGTGAGGACGCACCCGATACCCCGCCGCCACGGCTGACCGCCGGCCGCGGGCCAGGGCCGGCGGCACGGGTGGGTGGCAGCCGCCACGATGCCGAGGCTCGTGGCCAGGCTGCCGCCGAGCGTGCCATGCCGCGCCCCGATTTCTCCGGCGACCAGTCGGCCGGGGCATCCGCCGGCGAGCGAGTCCGCGAGGTGGTCAACCAGATCACCAACAACCTGACGCTGCACGTGACCCGCCGCGAAGGGGAGGCCGACGCCTCCTATGCCGAGCGCATCGCCGAGATGGTCATGGAGCGGATCAACGAACGCCAGCAAGGGGCCCTCTACGATGGCTGATGTGATGATGAAGCTTGGGGCCTTCTCTTTCAGCCTCGACACCGCCGCCTATCAGAAGCTGAGCCGTTCCAGTCGGTACCAGTGGGCCGCTCAGGCCAGGGTAGGGCAGCACGAGGCCCTGCAGTTCACCGGGTACGGAGAGGACGCCATCACCGTGACGGGCCGGATCTATCCCGGCTGGCGCGGTGGTACCGGTCAACTCGACGCCATGCGCAGCCAGGCCACGAAGGGCGAGCCGCTGATGCTGGTGGACGGCCTCGGCCACGTGCATGGCCGCTGGGTCATCCTCGGCATCGAGGAGGAGGCCGACACCTTCGCCCCGGCCGGTGTGCCGCGCCGGCAACGCTTCACCCTGCAGATGAGGTTCTACGACGATGGCCCGCAAGTATCGAACTCGTGACGGCGACACCGTCGACTGGATCTGCTGGCGCGCCTACGGCCGCCTGAGCCAGGGGCTGGTGGAAACCGTGCTCGCGGCCAATCGCGGCATCGCTGATCAGGGACCGCTGCTGCCGGCCGGCCTGCTGCTGACCCTGCCGGACGTCGAGCAGCCCGCGCCGAGCCGGAGGGTGCGCCTGTGGGGGTGAAGCCGACGTTCCGTATCACGGCCAACCAGGAAGACATCACCGAGGCGCTGCAAGAGCGCTTTGTCTCGCTGCGCTTGACCGACAAGGCCGGCATCGAGTCCGACGAGCTGACGCTCACGCTGGCCGACCACGACCCCTCCGCCCCGATCGCACTGCCCCCGAGCGGCGCCGAGCTTCGGGTGTGGCTCGGCTATGATGACGAGGCCGACGAAATGGGCGCCTTCATCGTCGACAGCCTCGAGATGAGCTGGCCGCCCAATCAGCTCAAGATCGTCGCCAAGGCGGCGCCCTTGGCGGTGAGCGAGTCGGGGGAGGGCAGCCAGCGGCCCATGCTCCAGACCAAGAAGACCCGCAGCTGGGAAGCGGGGACCACCCTCGGCGACATGGTGCGCACCATCGCCGGCGAGCATGACCTCGAGCCCGCCATCCAGGAGGCCATGGTCGGCATCGGCCTCTCGCATATCGACCAGACCGACGAATCCGACATGAGCCTGCTGACGCGGCTGGCGCACCAGTATGACGGCATCATCAAGCCTGGTGGCGGCCGGCTGCTGCTGGCGCAGCGTGCCGCTTCGCAGAGCGCGGGAGGCGAGAGTGGTGGCCAGGCGCTGCCCACGGTGGCCATCACGCCCGCCATGGTGAGTCGTGGCCGCATGAAGCTGGCCAAGCGTGGCGCCGCCGGCAAGGTGGTGGCTCGCTGGCGTGATACCCAGGCCGCGGCGACGCTGGAGATCAGCGTGGGCGAGGGCGAGCCAGTGCAGCGCCTGCAGACGATCTACCCGGATGAGGCGGCCGCGCGGGCCGCGGCTCGCGCCGAGCTTCGCCGCGGAGCGCGCGGCGAGCAGACCCTGGACCTGACCCTGCCGGGAGACACGGCCTTGATGGCCGAGGGGCGGCTGGCGCTTTCCGGCTTCCGCGAGGGTGCCGACGGCGAATGGCTGATCACCGAGGTGCAGCACCGGCTGGATACTGGCGGCTTCTCCAGCCAGGTCAAGGGGGAATTGCCGGAGTAGGCCTGCCTACTCCAGGTGCAGCTCCTGCATCACGCCGTCCCAGGTGGCAAGCAGGTCCCCGCCGCGGGTAACGATGCGGGCTTCGCGAAGCACGCTATCTGGCCCGGCGACCACGCACTCGAAGGTGGTGGCTAGTCCACGGCGGACGTCGTAGCTGGCGTTATCCCAGGTCACGGTGTCGACGGCAATGGTCGGGGTGTCCTGAATCATGCCCATGCCGAGCACGATACCCGCGTCCTGAGCCTGCATGATGCGGTCCTCTGCATCCGGTTTATCGCAGTCTTCGGCCAGGGCGGCCATGGGCAGAGTCGCCACGATCAATGTCAACGCCAGCTTCTTCATCGAAAGGCCTATGTGGTAGATGGGCTCTAAGGTTGCTGAATTAGCATGGCCGTATCGAACTGCTTCTTCAATTCCTCCGGTGCTCACGCCCGCTTCCATCTTAGGGTGTCGCCGGCAACCAGCTGACCAGCCAGCCCTCATCGGTGCGGGTGATGTCCACGTTCTCGTTCTCGTCGATCTCGCCGATGATCCGCTCCCATGCCTCGACGTCATCGTCCTCTCGGGGACGCAGATACACTTGGCGGATCTCGCGGCGGTTCGCTCCGGCGATCTCTATCTGGATGCGCTGGGCAAGCTGTTCATAGGCGGTCGTGTCCGACATGGCCGGGCCCTCGTTAAAACTGTATGGATGAACAGTATTAGAGGTGTTGGCACAGAGACGCAAGGCCGTCATGGCTTGCTGGAATATTCAACGGGAGGCAGATTGACGCGTGAGACAATCGCCGAAAAGTGAGACAGAGGGTAGGGCAGGGCCCTGATACAGAAGGGAAATCGGCTTAGGTGTGGCTCTACCATTGAGCTCAAGCTTACTTAGGTGCCCCAAGCCGGCCAGAGCCGGCCGGGGCGAAGGCCTTAGAACCGCAGCAAGGCGTACACAACCACACCAGCAATGGCAACCGCACCCCATGCAGGGATTGATGCAGACAAAGCGGTGTATACGGCAGCATATGCCGTTGCTTTGGAGATCAGACCTGCTGAGCGCGTTGAGTTGGGCTTATCCATAGCATCCCTCATCAACTTCCCCCTGATCTCTTGTAGAGCCGGGATAGGGGGGCCCAGACCTGCTGCCTATTGCAGTTTAAAGCAGTCATGTTGGCGGCAGCACCCGACTGCACAAACCGGATCCCGGAACCGCATGGCAAACTTTATCTAAGGTGCAGGACAATTGGAAGACCGTTAGAGCCCGCCTACGTAATCCACTGCAGTAGGCGGGCTCCCAAGCTCAGTTCTTGTCCTTGGGCGGGTTCGGGTCGCCTCCATGGCTGTCAGGGTTCTGGATGGTCCCGTCTTTCCGGTGAGGGATGAACTCGCTCCCCTGGTTTCGGCTCACTTGACGGCCATAGTCCATGGCGTCTTCCTTGCGCTCGAAATGCTTGCTGGCACGCTCTGCTCCGCCTTTCTTGACGTCCCATCCGCCATTGGGGTTGGGCACGACGTGATGCGTTTTCCTGGTCATGAATCGCTCCTTGAAACTAACGGTCTGGCTTCGCTCAAGGCTGACGCCCTGAAGCAAAATCAGCTTAGACCATTGATTTTGTGTCAGGGAGAAGGAATGCGGAGGGTTTTGACGAGGTTTTGACAATATTTTGAGCGCAACGAAAAACGGCCACCGCTCTGATGAGCTAAGTGACCGTTTTCCTTGATGTTTGATGGTCGGAGCGACTGGATTCGAACCAGCGACCTTTGCAACCCCATTGCAACGCGCTACCAAGCTGCGCCACGCTCCGACGTTCTCGTTATTGGGTCCTGCGCCGTGGGGCGTGTCCCCCGAGAACGAGGCGTATACTAGCGCGTTCCCCGGAAAATGAAAACCCCTTTTTGCGCTTTCGTTTCAGAAACTTGGCCGCGCGCACCGGATGCTCCCCTCCGGCCCCTCGCTTTGCCAGAATGAGGGAACGCTTTCGGGGAGGATGATGATGCCGCTGATCTTGGGAATGAGCATGCTGCTGGCCTGCCAGATGCTGGGCGAGCTATTGGCGAGGGGGCTGACGCTACCGATCCCCGGGCCGGTGATCGGCATGGTGATTCTGCTCGTGGCGCTGATGGTGCGCGGCAAGGTGCCGGGAAGTCTGAGGGTCACCGGCGAGGGCCTGCTGCGTTATCTGACGCTGCTGTTCGTGCCCGCCGGCGTCGGCCTGATGGTCCATGGCGCGCTGATCGGTCGCGACATCCTGCCGATCCTGGCCACGTTGATCCTGTCCACCGTGCTGACCCTGGCGGTGACGGCGGGGGTGTTGTCGCGTCTTCAGGGGCGCCAGGGCAGGGGAGGTCGTCAATGAACGTCGCGCGCCTGGACCAGCTTTGGGTCTATCTGTCGGGCAACCCGCTGCTGTCGCTGTTGATGACGCTGCTGGCCTTCGCCCTGGCGGTGCGCCTGAATCGTGCCCTGGGCGGCACGCCGCTGCTGCACCCGGTGATGCTGGCGATCGCGCTGCTGATCGGGGCCCTGCTGTGGCTGGACGTGGACTATGCCACCTACTTCGAGGGCGCCCAGTTCATCCATTTCCTGCTGGGGCCGGCCACGGTGGCGCTGGCCATTCCGCTCTACGATCATCGCGAGCGCGTGCGTCGCCTGCTGGGCCCGCTGCTGCTGGCCTGCCTCACCGGCATCCTCACCGCCGTGACCAGCACCCTGGGGCTGGCACTGCTGCTGGGCGCGCGTCTCGAGACCGTGATGTCGCTGGCGCCGCGGTCGGTGACGTCGCCCATCGCCATGGGCATTGCCGAGCAGATCGGCGGTATCCCCTCGCTGGCGGCGGGACTGGTGCTGTTGACGGGGGCCATCGGCTGCGCGCTGGGCCCGGCGATCTTCCGCCTGCTGCGAATCGACGACCCGGCGGTGCAGGGTTTCACCCTGGGGCTGGCCGCCCACGGGTTCGGCACCGCCCAGGCCTTCGCCCGGATAGGCGCGGTGGCCGGGGCCTTCTCGGGTCTGGCCATGGGCGTGACGGGGCTGCTCACGGCCTTCCTGCTGCCGCTGGTCACTCATCTGCTGGGGTTGGGGTAGGGCGCCGGACCGTGCCCGATGCCCCTCGGCCGAGCGGGGCTCAGAGTTCTTCCCAGATGCGCTTGCGGAAATCCTCGGACAGCTCGGCGACCTTGCCGAGCCGCTGCAGATGGGTCTGGGTGACATCCTCGAGCAGCCGTTGATAGCAGTGATGGAGTTCGAGCGGGTGCTTGACGGTGTGCCCGGTATGGCAGCCGGCCAGGCGTTCGCCGCTCTCGGCCAGGGCGTGCAGGCATTGGGCCTCGAACCGCATGGCCTCCACCAGGCTCTCCATCCAGGCCAGTTGCATTCGGGCGAAGGGAGTGGCGCCTTCCAGCCACTGCCGGTTCCACCATTGCAGCATGGCGTCTTGGGGAGGCACGGGGGTGTGGCCGGCCTCCCCGGTGTCTTGGCTCATCATGGGTCTCCCGTATCGTGCGCTGACAGGACCAGCGACGTCCGCCGTCGGGGGCGTCGTCCTCGCAGTATAGATGTCGTCGTGGCGAGGCGTGTCGCGAATCCGGCCTCGGCCCGCGTCGGGCATGCGAGTCGTGCCGCGGGAGCCTTGCGTCGTCGTAGGCTAGCCTCATGGGGAAGCCTGGGGAGGAAGCGTCATGTGGCGTGTCATCAAATCGGTACTGGCGGCCTTCTTCGGCGTCCAGAAGGAGGCGCGCCGGCGCGAGGACTTCACCGGCGGCAAGGCGAGCCACTATATCGTCGCGGGCCTGTCGCTGGCGCTGGTCCTGGTCGTGCTGATCGCCATGGTGGCATCGCTGGCGGCGCGCTGAGTCGTCCACTAGCGTTGACTGACGCGTTAGGGCGAGGCGCTGGTGCAAGCCGGTCGCCCCGCGAGGGGCTTCTATACTCGATCCAGACGTGGCTAATACAACAACGACGTCAGGAAGAGGAGGGGGCGATGCGCAACCGGCTCGTAGGGACGGCGGGAGGGACGATCCTCGCGGGATCACCCTCGTTCGTGCTGGCCAACGGCTGGAACATGCCGGTCGGCGTCACCGACCTGAGTCGCGATATCCAGTCCCTGCACATGATCATCTTCTGGATCTGCGTGGTCATCGGGGTCGTGGTGTTCGGCGCGATCTTCTATTCGCTGTTTCGCTATCGTCGCTCCCGCGGCGCCAAGGCCGTGCATTTCCACGAGCACACCACCGTCGAGGTCATCTGGACGGTCATCCCGCTGCTGATCCTGGTGGCGATGGCCGTGCCCGCCACGGCGACCCTCAAGCGCATGTACGACGCCTCCGAGGCCGACATGGACGTGCTGATCACCGGTCAGCAGTGGCGCTGGCGCTACGAGTACCGGGACGAGGGCGTGGCCTTTACCTCCAACCTGGCCACGCCGCGCGAGCAGGTCCAGGGCCAGGCCGTCAAGGACGAGAACTACCTGCTGGAGGTCGACCAGCCGTTGGTGCTGCCGACCGACCGCAAGGTGCGCCTGCTGTTGACGTCCGACGACGTGATCCACTCCTGGTGGGTGCCGGAGCTGGCGGTCAAGCAGGATGCCATGCCCGGGTTCGTCAACGAGAACTGGGTGAGGATCAACGAGCCCGGGACCTATCGCGGCCAGTGCGCCGAGCTGTGCGGTCGCGATCATGCCTTCATGCCGGTCGTCGTCGAGGCGATGGAGCCGGAGCGTTTCGACGCCTGGCTGGCCGAGCGCAAGGCGGCCGCCGCCGAGGCCGCCCAGGGGGTCGACCGCGAGTGGGGTCTCGACGAGCTGATGGAAAGGGGCGAGCAGGTCTACGGCACCATCTGCGCCTCCTGCCACCAGCCCGATGGCAGCGGCAGCCCGCCCGCTTTCCCCGCCCTGGCAGGCAACCAGGCGCTGCTCGATGACCTGGAGCGGCATATCGGGACCGTGATCGACGGTGTTCCCGGCACCGCCATGCCGGGCTTCAGCAATACGCTGGATCCGGTGGAGATCGCCGCCGTGATCACCTACGAGCGCAACGCCTGGGGCAACGAGGCCGGCGACAGCGTCCAGCCCTCGGCGATCGCCGAGCGGCTCGCCGACTAATTGACGCCACCAGGCGCCGGCGAAGGCGCACGAGATGCTAACCAGGGAGTACGACGATGGCTTCGCACTTGCCTCCCAAGTCCACCGTACAACATAGCCAGCCGGCCTCCGCCGGAGCGGTGGCCGATCCGCACCCTGCGCCGCGGGGCATAAAGCGCTGGTTGCTGACCACCAATCACAAGGAGATCGGCACGCTCTACCTGCTGTTCTCGCTGGCCATGTTCTTCATCGGCGGGCTGTTCGCGATGGTCGTGCGCGCCGAGCTCTTCCAGCCGGGGCTGCAACTGGTCCAGCCCGAGTTCTTCAACCAGATGACCACCATGCACGGCCTGATCATGGTCTTCGGGGCGGTGATGCCGGCCTTCGTGGGCCTGGCCAACTGGATGGTGCCGCTGCAGGTCGGTGCCCCGGACATGGCCCTGCCGCGGCTCAACAATTTCAGCTTCTGGCTGCTGCCGGTGGCCTTTGCGCTGCTGCTGTCGACCCTGGTGATGCCGGGTGGCGCCCCCAATTTCGGCTGGACCTTCTATGCACCGCTGTCGACGACCTACGGGCCGCCGTCGACCACCTTCTTCATCTTCTCGCTGCACCTGGCGGGCATCAGCTCGATCCTGGGTGCCATCAACATCATCGCCACCATCCTCAACCTGCGGGCGCCGGGCATGCGGCTGATGGACATGCCGCTGTTCGTGTGGACCTGGCTGATCACCGCCTTCCTGCTGATCGCGGTGATGCCGGTGCTCGCCGGGGTGATCACCATGATGCTGCTGGACATCAACTTCGGCACCAGCTTCTTCAATGCCGCGGGCGGCGGCGACCCGGTGCTGTTCCAGCACCTGTTCTGGTTCTTCGGCCATCCGGAGGTCTACATCATGATCCTCCCGGCCTTCGGCATCGTCTCGGTGATCATCCCCACCTTCGCGCGCAAGCCGCTGTTCGGCTACGCCTCCATGGTCTACGCCACGGCCTCCATCGCCATCCTGTCCTTTCTGGTGTGGGCGCACCACATGTTCACGGTGGGGCTGCCGCTGGTGGCCGAGCTGTTCTTCATGTACAGCACCATGCTGATCGCGGTGCCTACCGGGGTGAAGGTCTTCAACTGGGTGACCACGCTGTTCCGCGGCTCCATCACCTTCGAACCGCCGATGCTGTTCGCCCTGGCCTTCGTGGTGCTGTTCACCATCGGCGGTTTCTCGGGGCTGATGCTGGCCATCTCCCCGGCGGACTTCCAGTACCACGACACCTATTTCGTGGTCGCGCACTTCCACTACGTGCTGGTGCCCGGCGCGGTCTTCGCGATCATGGCCGGCGTCTATTACTGGCTGCCCAAGTGGACCGGCCACTACCCGCACCTGCGGCTGTCCCAGTGGCACTTCTGGCTGTCGGTGATCGGCGTCAATCTGACCTTCTTCCCCATGCACTTCGCCGGCCTGGCCGGCATGCCGCGGCGCATTCCGGACTACGCGCTGCAGTTCGCCGACTTCAACATGGTGACCAGTCTCGGGGCCTTCCTGTTCGGGGCCTCCCAGCTGCTGTTCGTGGCGGTGGTGGTGCTGTGCGTGCGGGGTGGGGAGAAGGCGCCGGCCAAGGCCTGGGACGGCGCCGTGGACCTGGAGTGGACGGTGCCGAGTCCGGCGCCGTTGCACACCTTCGAGACGCCTCCCGACTTCCGGCCCCGCGAGCACTGAGTTCGCGGCGCCTCGAGGCAGCGCCGCTCCGGGCGGTGGCCAGCTAGAGGAGATCGAGCATGAGCGGTGGCAGCTACTACGTTCCCGCCTCCAGCAAGTGGCCGGTTCTGGCCTCGCTGGCGATGGGCGCGATGATGATCGGCGCCGGCACCCTGCTGGTTCACGGACTGGCCGGCTGGCCGGTGATGACGATCGGCCTGCTGGGGGTGCTGGCGGTGATGACGCTGTGGTTCCGCGACGTGATCGAGGAATCCCGCCGCGGCCTCTACGACGCGCAGATGGACCGCTCCTTCCGCTGGGGCATGGGCTGGTTCATCTTCTCGGAGGTGATGTTCTTCGCCGCCTTCTTCGGCACGCTCTTCTACGTGCGTGCCTTCGCGCTGCCGTGGCTGGACGGCGAGGGCGCCAAGGGCGTGGCGGCCCTGCTGTGGCCCGACTTCACCGCCTCCTGGCCGCTGATGAATCCTCCGGACAAGGCCATCCAGGGGCCCAGCGACACCTTTTCCCCCTGGCACCTGCCGCTGGTCAACACCCTGATCCTGGTCGGCTCCAGCATCACCCTGACGGTGGCCCACGAGGGGCTCAAGGAAGGCTATCGCACCACGGCCCGGAACTGGCTGACCGGCACGGTGCTGCTCGGGCTCTGCTTCATCGTCATCCAGGGGTTTGAGTACTACGAGGCCTACGCCCACTACGGCATCACGCTGCAGGCGGGCATCTACGGCGCCACCTTCTTCCTGATGACGGGCTTCCACGGCCTTCACGTGATCATCGGCACCATCATCCTGATCGCCATTCTGGGGCGGGTGGTGCGCGGGCACTTTTCCCAAGACGACCACTTCGCGTTCGAGGCGGCGGCCTGGTACTGGCACTTCGTCGACGTGGTGTGGATCGGCCTGTTCACCTGCGTCTACGTGTTCTGAGCGGATCAGCCGCCGAGGTCGCCGACATAGAAGCCATACAGGAGCAGCGCCAGCAGCAGGGCCGCCAGGGCGACGCGCAGCTTGAGCGACACGAGGACCCGCCGTGAGCGCCCCCCGTCCTTGATCAGGAAGCCGGCGCCGGCGGCGAGGCTCGCCACCATGGCCAGGAAAACGAGGGCAATCAAGGTCTTGAGTAACATATCTCACTCCGTGAAGGGGGCCGCCGGCCCAAGCTTGAGCGGCCGTCGCCTGGGGCTCTGGATCCTGTGCTGGAGCCTGGTGGTGGCGCTGGGGCTCGGACTGGGACTATGGCAGTGGCAGCGGGCCGCCGACAAGCGCGAGCTGCTGGCCCGCCACGCCGAGGCGCCCCGGCTGGAAGACCCCGTGGCGATGCCCCCCGACGGCGCCCGCGTGACCCTGCGCGGCGCTTACGTGGCGGAGGCCACGCTGTTTCTCGACAACCGCACCCACGACGGGCGGCTGGGGGTCGCCGCCCTGACCCCGCTGCGCGACGACGCCGGGCGCCTGTGGCTGGTAGAGCGAGGCTTCCTGGCCACCGGGCCCAGTCGGGCGACCCCGACCGTGACCACGCCCGAGGGGGCGGTCACCCTGTCCGGGCGCTGGCAGGTCGCCGGCGAGGCGGCGCCGCTGTTCGGTCCCAATCGCGAGGGGCGTCGCCTGCAGCGCATCGCCCTGGACGCCTGGCCGGGGCTCGGCGGCTTCGCCCACGACGGCTGGCTGCATCTCGAGGCCGGTCCCGGGCATCTCGAAACCTGGTGGCGTCCCAACGTGCTGCCGCCGTCGCGGCACCTGGGTTACGCCCTGCAATGGTGGGGCCTGGCCCTCGCCGCCCTGGTGGTGATGATCCTGGGCGGTCGCCGCCTGGCCCGTGATCGTCGCGAGTCCTCGTTCGGCCGAGAGGAGTGATCGATGCCTGCCCAATCTCCCGTTTCGTCGCGCGCCAAGCTGCTGGCGCTGTTCGCGGTCTTCCTGCTGCCCATGGCGGTGGCCTGGGGCATGGTCGAGTGGCGCTGGGGCGTGCCCGAGGGACGCACCGCCCATGGGCGCTTGACCCCGGAACTGCCGGAGCTCGCCGCCTGGCCGCTCGTCGGCGGTGCCAAGCAGGGCGCCGACGACTGGGTGCTGGCCTTCGACTGCCCGGCATCGTGCGCCGAGCAGGCCGACCGCTGGTGGCGACTGCATCGCGCTCTGGGCCGCGAGGCGTACCGCGTGAGCCGGCTGCGCCTCGGCGGGGATGCGTTGCCGCTGCCCGGGGCGGCGGCGGCCGAATGGACGACATCGCCGGCCTGGCGGGCCCCGGGGCGGCTGTGGATCTTCGACCCCGAGGGACGTGCGGTGCTGCAGTACGCGCCCGAGGTCGAGACGTCGCTGGTGCTCGAGGACCTCGAGCATCTTCTCGAACGCAATCCTGCGCCGCCCACGGCGCGCCTGCACCGCGAGTGAGGAGGGACCCGGATGCGCGATATCGACGATCGTCCACGCCTGCGCCCCGTGCTGTGGCTGAGCCTGGCCGGGACGCTGTTCTGTGCCCTGGTGGTGCTGGCCGGGGCCGCGACGAGGCTGATGGATGCCGGGCTGGGCTGCCCCGACTGGCCCGGCTGCTACGGCGCGCCGCTGGTGCCGGACGCCGACCGGGCGCTGTCGCATAGCCCCGAGGCTCCCCTGGAGGCCACCAAGGCGTGGATAGAAATGGTGCATCGCTACCTGGCGGCGGCGCTGATCGCCATGGTGCTGGTGCTGATGGCCTGGGGGGCGCGCCTGCGACGTCGGGGCGTCGACTATCCCTGGCGCCTGACCGTCGGCCTGCTGGCGGCGCTGATGCTGCAGGGCGCCTTCGGCGCCTTCACGGTGACCTTCAAGCTGTGGCCGCAGGTGGTCACCCTGCACCTGCTGGGCGGGCTGTCGGTGATGGGGCTGTTCCTGTGGCTGCATCTTCGCCTGCGGCGCCTGGCGTCGGGGGCAGGCGGGATCCGGCGGCCGCGTCGTCTGACCCCACTGTGGCGGCTGACCATCCTGGCGCTGGCGCTGCAACTGGCGCTGGGCGGCTGGACCTCCAGCAACTACGCCGGGATCGCCTGCCAGGGATTTCCCTCCTGCAACGGTCAGTGGGTCGCGTCCCTCGATTGGGGCGAAGGGTTTCACCTGACCCAGGCGGTAGGCCCCAACTATCTGCATGGCCAGTTGCATGCCGAGGCGCGCAGCGCCATCCAGGTGGGACACCGCCTGGGCGGCGCGCTGCTGTTGACCTGCCTGCTGGCCCTGGGCTGGCGCCACGGCCGTGAGCGGGCGATGCGGCCCTGGCTGGCGCTGGCGATCGGCACCGGCCTGGCCCAGGCGGCCCTCGGCGTGGCCAACGTGCTGCTGTGGCTGCCGCTGTGGCTGGCGTTGCTGCACACCGCCGGGGCCGCCCTGCTGGTGGCCAGTCTCGCGCTGGCGGTATGGCACTGGCGCTGGGCTCCGGTGGCCCGGCCACGGGTCGCCGGCGTCACTCGACAGGGGTGGCTGCATGTCTGACGGCGCGATGTGGCACGCCACTGCCGGCG
Source organism: Halomonas sp. ABH4_019 (assembly GCF_056159885.1). Classification (NCBI taxonomy): domain Bacteria; kingdom Pseudomonadati; phylum Pseudomonadota; class Gammaproteobacteria; order Oceanospirillales; family Halomonadaceae; genus Halomonas; species Halomonas sp. ABH4_019. The sequence continues at coordinate 324,990 of NZ_JBSWWC010000004.1, read as the reverse complement.
CGTCGTCGCGCTGGCGGGACCTGTTGACCCTGTGCAAGCCCCGAGTGGTGGCGGTGATGCTGGTGTGCAGCCTGGTGGGGATGCTGCTCGCGCGCCCCGTGCCGCCGCCGGGGGCGGTGGTGTTCGGCCTGCTCGGCATCGCGCTCGCGGCGGGCGGCGCGGCGGCCTTCAACCAGGTGGTGGACCGGCGGCTGGATGCGCTGATGAGGCGGACCGCCGGTCGTCCGCTGGCCAGCCGACGACTGCCGACGTCGCTGGCGCTCGGCTGGGCGACGCTGCTGTCGGCCATGGGGATCATGCTGCTGCTGTGGCGGGTCAATGCCCTGACCGCCTGGCTGACCCTGGGCTCGTTGATCGGCTATGCGCTGGTCTACACCGCCTTGCTCAAGCGGGCAACGCCCCAGAACATCGTCATCGGCGGGGTGGCCGGGGCGGCGCCGCCGCTGCTCGGCTGGACGGCCGTCACCGGCGAGCTCGGTCCGGAGCCGCTGTTGCTGATGCTGATCGTCTTCGCCTGGACGCCGCCGCACTTCTGGGCCCTGGCCCTTCACAAGCGCGAGGAATACGCCCGAGCCGGAGTGCCGATGCTGCCGGTCACCCACGGGGCCTCCTTCACGCGCCTGCAGGTGTGGCTCTACGGTTGGCTGACGGTCGCGGTGACCCTGCTGCCGTTTGCCATCGGCATGAGCGGCGCGGTGTACCTGGTCGGGGTGATGGTCCTCAATGCGCGGTTCATGGTCTGGAACTGGCGAGTGTGGCGGGGCCGGGACCCCGAGGCCCCGCTGGCGGCCTTCTGGTTCTCGATTCGCTATCTGCTGGGGGTGTTCGGGGTGCTGCTGCTGGATCACTACGCCATGGTCGGGGCGGGCTGAGCCGCGGCCCGGTGGCCGCCCGATTCCCGCTCCGATCCGGCCGGGTCGGCCTGGGATGGGGATTGGGGTCGCAGGAGGCAGGGTATAGAATGGCGCTCCTTGTCCCACGATGCTTCGGGAGCCTTCATGTCCCTGACTACCGCCTTGATCCTGCTCGCCGTCGCCCTGGCCTGCGTCGCGGGCCTCGGCGCCTATGCCCTGACCCTGTGGCGCGAGGTGCGCCGGCGCCAGACGTTCCGCGAGGAGGAGCTGCGGCGTGCCCACGACAACTGTCTCGAGAACCTGGAGCTGGTGGCGTCGGCGCTGAGGCAGGAGCAGGTCGATATCACGGAAGGCTCCTGGCGCTGCAAGACGCTGCTCGAGATCCTCGATCCGGCCCTGGTCGAGCGCCCGGAGTTCCTGGCTTTCGGCGAGGTTCACCGACGTACGCGGCACCTGCACACCCATGCGGCCCGGCAGGCACTGAGCCCGAAGGAGCGTTTCCGGGAGGATCGCGAGCGGCTGACGGTGGAGGACGAAATGCGCGAGGCGGTGCTCGCGGCCGCCGGTGAAGTCCTGCGCTTCCGGCGCGACTGGCCGCAGTCGCTGCACTGAGCCGGCGCTTTTGTAGGCAAATGCTGACAACGCAGCGTTTGCATCCTGCGCCTGGCTTGGGCAAGCTTGTCATCGCACCGCAGATGGCTCATATGCGAAGGGAGACGGCGCCATCTTGCGGTAGTGGCTGGCTTAATTCGCATTTTCGTGCTTTCTTGATCGGTGTAGGCGAACGCTGTTCGCTACCGTTGGCATACCATCGGGCCCCTGGATGGCTTCTCCAAGTTGCCCATGCCAGAGTTTGTGTGAAGAAGGAGTCTTACATGAAAAAATCTACGACTGGCTTGTTGCTCGGTTCCGCTCTGGTCGTCGGCCTCTCAGGCTGCGCCAGCTCGGCCTCTCAATCTTCGGGCATGGGGGATAGCGCTTCCTCCGATCGTGCCTGGTATCAGCATCCGGCGGTCTGCGGCCTTGCAGGCGGCCTGATCGGCGGCGGCATCGGCTACGCCACCAGCAGCGAGTCCGACGAGGACCAGGGGGCTGCCATCGGGGCGACCGGTGGTGCCACCATCGGCGCCCTGCTGTGCGCCGAGCCGAACAAGACGCCCGCCAAGCCCGCGCCTCAGGATACTGATGGCGACGGCGTCATCGACGCCAACGACCAGTGCCCGGGTACCCCGGCCGGCGTCGCCGTCGATGCCGTGGGCTGCCCGCTCGATTCCGACGGCGACGGCGTGCCGGACTACCAGGACCAGTGCCCGGGCACCCCGGCCGGTGCCGAGGTCAACGCCCTGGGCTGCGTCGAGGACCTGGTGCTGCGTGACGTGAACTTCGAGTTCGACTCCGCGACCCTGACCATGGGTGCCGAGCAGATCCTCGCCGGCGTCGCCGAGAAGCTGCGCGCCAACGAGAACGTCCGCGTGCGCATCGAGGGCCACACCGACGCCGTGGGCAGCGATGCCTACAACGAGGACCTGTCCCAGCGTCGTGCGGACTCCGTGGCCGATTACCTGGCGACCCAGGGCGTCGATCGCAACCGCATGCGCACCATCGGCTACGGCGAGGCTCAGCCGGTGGCCACCAACGAGACTGACGCCGGCCGCGCTGAAAACCGCCGCGTCGAGCTGGGCGAGTGGGAGTAATCTCCGACTGAGCCCCCGCCCCGACCCGTCGGGGCGGCTCGAGAGTGAAAGAGGCGCCTTCGGGCGCCTCTTTTCGTTGTGGCGGCATGGCCTCGCGGTGGCGCCGTCTGCTAGGCTAGACGGCGCTTTTTGCAAGCGCCTCCGACGACCATTCTTTTCTGGCGGCATGTGATCCCTGGTATGGATCACCACTGCGCACAAGGAAACTCTTCATCATGCCCATCGTGACCCTGCCGGACGGCAGCCAGAGAACCTTCGACGAACCGCTCACCGTGATGCAGGTGGCCGAGAGCATCGGCGCCGGCCTGGCCAAGGCCTGCGTGGCCGGCCGCATCGACGGCGAGCTGGTGGACGCCGCGGACGTCATCGAGCGCGACGCCGAGGTGGCCATCATCACCGCTCGCGACGAGGCCGGCCTGGAGATCATTCGCCACTCCTGCGCCCACCTGATCGGCCATGCGGTGAAGCAGCTGTACCCCGACGCCAAGATGGCCATCGGCCCGGTGATCGACGACGGCTTCTACTACGACATCGATTTCGGCCGGGCGGCGACCCCCGAGGACCTCGAGGCCATCGAGCAGCGCATGAAGGCGCTGATCGACACCGGCTACGACGTGGTGCGCGAGTACGTCGACCGCGACAAGGCGATGCTGACCTTCCTGCATCGCGACGAGCCCTATAAGCAGGAGATCGTTCGCGAGATTCCCGAAGGCGAGACCATTCGTCTCTATCATCACGAGGAATACACCGACATGTGCCGGGGCCCTCACGTGCCCAATACCCGGCACCTCAAGGCCTTCAAGCTTACCAAGCTCGCCGGCGCCTACTGGCGGGGCGACGCCGAGCGCCCGATGCTGACCCGCATCTACGGCACCGCCTGGGGCGACAAGAAGCAGCTCAAGGCCTATCTCAAGCGCCTCGAGGAGGCCGAGAAGCGCGACCACCGCAAGCTGGCCAAGAAAATGGACCTCTTCCACCTGCAGGAAGAGGCCCCGGGCATGGTGTTCTGGCACCCCAACGGCTGGACCATGTACCAGGCGCTGGAGCAGTACATGCGCCGGGTGCAGATCGAACATGGCTATCAGGAGATCAAGACGCCCCAGGTAGTGGATCTCTCGCTGTGGAAGGCCTCCGGCCACTGGGGGCACTACAGCGACCTGATGTTCACCACCGAGTCGGAGAAGCGCGAATACGCGGTCAAGCCGATGAACTGCCCCTGCCACGTGCAGGTGTTCAACCAGGGGCTGAAGAGCTACCGCGACCTGCCGCTGCGCCTGGCCGAGTTCGGCAGCTGCCACCGCAACGAGCCCTCCGGTTCGCTGCATGGCCTGATGCGGGTGCGCGGCTTCACCCAGGACGACGCCCATATCTTCTGCACCGAGGGCCAGATCCAGGCCGAGGCCGAGGCCTTCATCGCCCTGACCCTGCAGGTCTACCAGGACCTCGGCTTCGAGGACGTCGAGCTCAAGCTGTCCACCCGCCCCGACGACTTCATGGGCGAGGCGGCGCTGTGGGATCGCGCCGAGGCCGGCCTCGAGGCGGCGTTGAACAGCACCGGGCTGGAGTGGGAGCTGCAGCCGGGAGAGGGCGCCTTCTATGGCCCCAAGATCGAGTTCTCGCTGCGCGACTGCCTCAACCGCGTCTGGCAGTGCGGCACCCTGCAGCTCGACTTCAACCTGCCGGGTCGGCTGGGCGCCCAGTTCGTCGACGAGGACGGCGAGCGCAAGACCCCGGTGATGCTGCACCGTGCCATCCTCGGCTCCTTCGAGCGCTTCCTGGGCATCCTCATCGAGCACCATGCCGGGGCGATGCCGCTATGGTTGGCCCCGCAGCAGGCGGTGATCCTCAACATCACCGATTCGCAGCGCGATTATGTGCTGGAACTCGAGCGTCGCCTGCAGAAAATCGGCCTTCGCGTCAAGGCGGACTTGAGGAACGAGAAGATCGGCTTTAAAATCCGCGAGCATACGTTGCAGAAGGTCCCCTATCTCCTGGTGGTGGGAGATAAGGAAGTCGAGGCCGACTCGGTGGCCGTGCGAACACGCACCGGCGAGGATCTCGGCACGCTGCCGGTGGATGCCTTCATCGACAGGGTGCGGGCCGAGCGGCTGTAACGACATCTTCCCTAAGCGAAAGTGGAGACGGAACCATCAAGCGAAGCAACCCTAGAGGGCGTCCGCAGGACAAGCGGCCCCCGATGAACGAGCGCATTACCGAGGATCAGGTCCGCCTGATCGACAACGACGGCGAGCAGCTGGGTATCGTGCCCACCAGCGATGCGCTGGAGCGCGCCGAAGCCGCCGGTATGGATCTCGTCCAGATTTCCAATGCCGATCCGATCGTCTGCAAGATCATGGATTACGGCAAGTTCGTCTTCGAGCAGAAAAAACAGAAGGCGGCTCAGAAGAAGAAGCAGAAGCAGATCCAGGTCAAGGAAGTCAAATTCCGGCCTGGCACCGACGAGGGCGACTATCAGGTCAAGATGAAGAACCTGACGCGTTTCCTCGAAGGTGGCGACAAGGGCAAGGTCACGCTGCGCTTCCGCGGTCGCGAGATGGCTCATCAGGACATCGGTCGTAAGCTGATGGAGCGTATCGCCGCCGATCTCGAGGAGATCGGTTCCGTGGAGTCCTTCCCCAAGATGGAAGGGCGGCAGATGATCATGATCATTGCCCCGAAGAAGAAGTAAGACCAGAAGAAGTGATCCGACGGCCCGTTAAACGGGTGGCCGGCGACTCGCCGGCCATCGGCCCCGGATTTTCTCAACAACCTCGAGCGGAGTTCATCTCATGCCGAAGATCAAGAGCAACAGCGGCGCTGCCAAGCGCTTCAAGAAGACGGCCAACGGCTTCAAGCACAAGCAGTCGTTCCGGAGCCACATCCTGACCAAGAAGTCCACCAAGCGGAAGCGTCAGCTGCGCGGTATGAAGCAGATCCACGACGCCGACAAGCAGCTCGTGCAGCGCATGCTGCCGAACCTGTAACCCTTGGTAGCCAACCTTTAACCGTCAGGAGTAAGCCATGACTCGCGTCAAGCGTGGTGTCGTCGCCCGTCGTCGTCACAAGAAGATCCTCAAGCAGGCCAAGGGTTACTACGGTGCCCGTTCACGCGTCTTCCGCGTGGCCAAGCAGGCCGTCATCAAGGCCGGTCAGTACGCCTATCGTGACCGTCGCCAGCGCAAGCGCCAGTTCCGCGCCCTGTGGATCCAGCGTATCAACGCCGGTGCCCGTCAGCACGGCCTGTCCTACAGCCGCTTCGTCGGCGGCCTGAAGAAGGCCGGCATCGAGATCGACCGCAAGGTGCTGGCCGATCTGGCCGTCCACGAGAAGGCCGCCTTTGCCGCCATCGTCGAGAAGGCCAAGGCTGCCCAGTAAGTGATCTCGTCAACGGCACGGCGCGCCGCCCCAAGGGCGCGCCGTGCCGCGGATCCTGACAGGGGAAGAGCAGCCGCTCTTCCCCTGTTTTTTTCGCATGCGACCCCCTGATCAAGACATCGGAGCACAACGGATGGACCACCTTCCCACTCTGGTCGCCGAGGCCCGCGACGCCGTCCAGGCCGCCGAGAGCATGGCCGCCCTGGACGAGCTGAGGGTGCGCTACCTCGGCAAGAAGGGCGAGATCACCGCGCTGCTCAAGGGCCTCGGCAAGCTGCCCGCCGAGGAGCGCCCGGCGGCCGGCGAGCGCATCAACCAGGCCAAGCAGGCGCTGGCCCAGGACATCGACGCGCGGCGCCAGGCGCTGGAGAAGGCCGCCCTGGAAGCGCGACTGGCCGCCGAGCGCCTCGACGTGACCCTGCCCGGCCGCGGCCAGCCCAGCGGCGGCCTGCACCCGGTGACCCGGACCCTGGAGCGCATCGAGGGCCTGTTCACCCGCATCGGCTATGACGTGGCGGTGGGCCCGGAGATCGAGGACGACTACCACAACTTCGAGGCCCTCAACATTCCCGCCCACCATCCGGCGCGGGGCATGGCCGATACTTTCTACTTCGATGCCACCCGGCTGCTGCGCACCCATACCTCGCCGGTCCAGGTGCGCACCATGAAGGCCGAGGAGCCGCCGATCCGCATCGTCTGCCCGGGCCGCGTCTATCGCAGCGACTCGGACCTGACCCACACGCCCATGTTCCACCAGGTGGAAGGGCTGCTGGTCGACGAGGACGTGCGCTTCTCCGACCTCAAGGGCACCATCCAGGACTTCCTGCACGCCTTCTTCGAGCGCGACGACCTCTCGGTGCGGTTCCGGCCGTCCTATTTTCCGTTCACCGAGCCGTCGGCCGAGGTCGATATCGAGTGCGTGATGTGCAGCGGCTCGGGCTGCCGGGTCTGCTCGCACAGCGGCTGGCTCGAGGTGATGGGCTGCGGCATGGTGCACCCGGAAGTGTTCCGCCATGCCGGCATCGACAGCGAGCGCTACACCGGATTCGCCTTCGGCATGGGCGCCGAGCGACTGGCCATGCTGCGCTACGGGGTCAACGACCTGCGGCTGTTCTTCGACAACGACCTGCGCTTTCTCAAGCAGTTCGCCTGAACGTCTCAAGAACACAGCGATAGGATTCGACATGAAATTTTCCGAACAGTGGCTGCGTGAATGGGTCTCCCCGGCGTTGGCGACCCAGGCCCTGGCCGACCAGATCACCATGGCCGGCCTCGAGGTCGATGCCATCGAGCCGGTGGCGGCCGAGTTCACCGACGTGGTGGTGGCCGAGGTCGTCGCCAAGGCGCCGCATCCTGATGCCGACAAGCTCAACGTCTGTCAGGTCGAGGACGGCAGCGGCGAGCGCGTCCAGGTGGTGTGCGGCGCGCCCAACGTGGCCGAGGGCCAGAAGGTACCCTTCGCCCGGGTCGGCGCGGTGCTGCCCGGCGACTTCAAGATCAAGCGGGCCAAGCTGCGCGGCGTCGAGTCCCGCGGCATGATCTGTGCCTCCTCCGAGCTCGGTCTCGAGGAAGAGGCCTCGCCCGGTATCCTGGTGCTGCCGGCCGATGCGCCGGTGGGCGAGGGCGTCCGCGAGTACCTGGGTCTCGACGATCGCACCATCGAGGTCGATCTGACGCCCAACCGCGGCGACTGCCTGAGCGTCAAGGGCATGGCTCGCGAGGTGGGCGTGCTCAACCGCCTGCCGGTCGAGGGGCCGGCCATCGCCCCGGTGGCGGCGACCCACGACGAGACCTTCCCGGTGCGCGTAGAGGACGCCGAGGGCTGTCCGCGCTACCTGGGGCGGGTGATCAAGGGCGTCGACGTGCGCGCCGAGACCCCGCTGTGGATGGTCGAGCGACTGCGTCGCGGCGGCGTCCGTGCCATCGACCCGGTGGTCGACGTCACCAACTACGTGATGCTCGAGCTCGGCCAGCCGCTGCATGCCTTCGATCGCGCCAACCTCCACCAGGCGGTGGTGGTGCGCCAGGCCCGTGAAGGCGAGCGCCTGGTACTGCTCGACGGCCAGGAGATCACCCTGTCCGACGGCACCCTGGTGATCGCCGATGAGCGCGGTCCCCTGGCCATTGCCGGGGTGATGGGCGGCGAGCAGTCCGGCGTCGGCGCCGAGACCCGCGACATCTTCCTCGAGGCCGCGTACTTCTCGCCGCTGGCGGTGGCCGGTCAGGCTCGCTCCTACGGCCTGCATACCGACGCCTCGCACCGCTTCGAGCGTGGCGTGGACCCGGCGCTGGCCCGCGAGGCCGCCGAACGCGCCACGGCACTGCTGCTGGAGATCGTCGGCGGCGAGCCCGGCCCGCTGGTGGAGGTCGCCGACGCCGATCGCCTGCCCGGCGAGCGCCGGGTGGTGCTGCGCCGCGAGCGCCTCGGCCGGGCGCTGGACAAGGCGCTGCCGGACGACGAGGTGGGCGAGATCCTCGAGCGCCTCGGCCTGGCCGTGGACGCCGTGGCGGAGGGCTGGCAGGCCCGGATACCCAGCTGGCGCTTTGACCTGGCCATCGAGGAGGACCTGGTCGAGGAGGTGGCGCGCATCCACGGCTACAATCGCCTGCCGGTGCGCCGTCCCCAGGCGCGCATGGCGCTCGAGCCCGACCAGGAGGCGCACACGCCGCTGGCGCGACTGCGCCACCAGATGGTCTCGCGGGGCTACTTCGAGGCCGTGACCTACAGCTTCGTGGCCCCGGAACTGCAGTCGACGCTGCTGCCCGAGGCGGTGTCGCCGGCGCTGGCCAACCCCATCTCCAGCGACCTGTCGGTGATGCGGGCGAGCCTGTTCCCGGGATTGGTGCGCGCGCTCCAGCACAACCTCAACCGCCAGCAGAGCCGGGTGCGGCTGTTCGAGACCGGGCTGGTGTTCCGAGGCGAGCTGGACGGCCTGCATCAAGTGCCGATGCTCGGCGCCCTGGCGTGCGGCAGCCGCGACCCGGAGGGCTGGCACGGCGGCAAGCAGGGCGTCGACTTCTTCGACCTCAAGGGCGACCTGGAGAGCCTGCTGGCGATGGGCGGCGAGCCCGACGCCTGGCGCTTCGAGCCCGCCGAGCATCCGGCCCTGCATCCCGGCCAGTGCGCACGGATCCTGCACCGCGGCGAGGAAGCCGGCTGGATCGGCACCCTGCATCCGGCGGTGCGTGCCGAACTGGGCCTCAAGGTCGACGCCGTGCTGTTCGAGGTGCGCCTCGAGGCCCTGACCCAGGGCCGGGTGCCGGCCTTCGCGCCGCTCTCTCGCTATCCCGAGGTGCGCCGCGACCTGGCCTTCCTGGTCGATGCCGAGAGCCCGGTTCAGGCGCTGCTCGATACCGTCCATGACCAGGCCGGCGAGTGGCTGGTGGAGGCGCGGCTGTTCGACGTCTATCAGGGCAAGGGCGTGGCCGAGGGGCGCAAGAGTGTCGCCCTGGGCTTGACCTGGCAGCATCCTTCGCGCACGCTAAATGACGAGGAAATCAACCACTTGGTCGATGCCATCGTCGAGGAGTCGCGGCTGCATCTGGGCGCCGAACTCCGCGCATGAAGGAACCGGGGCTCGACCAGCAGCGAGAGGGATGCGACATGGGGGCGTTGACCAAGGCCGAGCTGGCCGAACACCTGCACGCCGAACTCGGCCTCTCCAAGCGCGAGGCCAAGTCCATGGTGGAAGCCTTCTTCGAGGAGATCCGCGCCTGCCTGCGCGAGAACGAGCAGGTCAAGCTGTCGGGCTTCGGTAACTTCGACCTGCGCGACAAGCGCGAACGGCCGGGCCGCAACCCCAAGACGGGGGAGGAGATCCCGATCTCCGCCCGGCGGGTGGTGACCTTCCGGCCCGGGCAGAAGCTCAAGACCCAGGTCGAAGACTACTACCCCGACGGCGGCTGACGCCGCCGCGCCACGAGACGACGACGCCACCCTCCGGGGTGGCGTCGTCGTTGGTGGTGGCTAGATCGCCCCGCGCTCAAGCCACCAGGTGATCACCACCTTGAACACATAGCCGAGCATGCCGGCGCCGAGCACCACGAACAGCATCAGGGTGCCGAAGCGCCCGGCTCGGGACTGCTTGGCCAGGTCCCAGATGATGAAGCACATGAACAGCATCAGGCCACCGATCATCAGCGGCGTGACCCAGGCTTCGAGGGTCTGTGTCATGGGGGCTCCCGGCGTCAGTGGAAAATAATCCCACATTGTACACGCGTCGGCCCGGTGGCGGGGGCGAGGGTGCGGCGATGCCGGCGCCCGTGTTAATATCCGAGTGAATTTCTCAAGCAAATCCTAGACATGCCCATGCTCAAGATCTTCGTTGGTACCATGTACGGCGGCGCGCTGGACGTCGCCGAACAGGTCCAGCCGCTCTTCGAGGCGGCCGGCTACCGGGTCGAGATCCTCGACCAGCCGACCCTGGCCGATCTGGTCGACACGCCCACCGACCTGGCGCTGTTCTGCGTTTCCACCACCGGTAGCGGCGACATCCCCGGCAACCTGGTGCCCTTCGTGCGCGACCTGGAGGCGCAGAGCCCCGGGCTCACCGAGCTGCGCTATGGGCTGATCGCCATGGGCGACAGCTCCTACGTCGATTCCTTCTGCGGCGCCGGCCGTGCCCTCGACGAGCAGTTGCAGGGCCAGGGCGCCACCCGCCTGGGCGAGCGCCTCGAGATCGACGCCATGGAGACCTTCATGGCCGACGATGCGGCGGTGCCCTGGGTCGAGGAGTGGATCGCCACCCAGCAGCTGAAGGTGGCCTGATGGGCGCGACCCCGAGCCCGGAGCGGCTCAGCCTGCTGGTCGGGTTGGCGGTGATGATGGCAGCGACGCTGCCGCGCTATCTGGCCGGCGGCCATCAGACACGGCTGACCCTGCTGGCGTGCGCGATCGTCGCGGTGCTGGCCGTGGCGCTGGCCCAGTGGCGGCTGCTGGCCGCCGAGGCCAGGGCGCGTCTACCGGCGCTGCTGCGCCGGCTGGTGACGTGCCTGGTGGTGGGGCTGGCGGCCATGGCGGCCTGGCAGCTGGCCGTCAGCGGTTGGGGAGGCTGGGCGCTGCTCGCCTCCCACGGCACCACCCTCGGCCTGCTGCTGCATGCGGTGGGGCTATGGTGGAAGCCGGTGGCAGGCGGAGAGGGAAAGGGATAAGAAGGAAGAGGTGAGAAGCGAGATCGTAGCGTTGATGAGCATGGCGTGCAGGGTCGCTTCACACTCTATGCTTCTCCCTTCTCCTCTCTTTCCTTCCCTCTACTTTCTTCCTTCTTGCCTCTTCTTTTATCAGCCCAGCGTATAGCAGGGCTCGTACTCGCCGGCGAGCTTCATGCGGCCCTGGGCGACGAAGGAGTTCAGCAGCGCGTCGAGGCGTGCCATCAGCTCGGGTTCGGCGTTGAGCCGGAAGGGGCCATGGGCCTCGATCAGGCGGATGCCGCGCTCCTTGACGTTGCCGGCGACGATGCCCGAGAAGGCCCGGCGCAGGTTGGCGGCAAGCTCATGCACCGGCTGGTGGCGGTGCAGGGCCAGGCCGGCCATGGAGTCGTGGGTGGGCTCGAAGGGCGCCTGGAAGTCGCGTGCCACGGTGAGCCGCCAGTTGTAGTAGAAGGCGTCCTGGCGGGCGCGGCGATACTCGGTGACGCCGTCGATGCCCTTGCGCATGGTACGGGCCACTTCCACCGGGTCGTCGATGATGATCTCGTACAGCCGGCGCACCGACTCGCCCAGGGTGTAGACCAGGAACTCGTCGATGCGGCGGAAGTAGTCGGCGGAATCGGCCGGGCCGGTGAAAATCACCGGAAGCTCCATGTCGGCGTTGTCCGGGTGCAGCAGGATGCCGAGCAGGTAGAGGATCTCCTCGGCGGTGCCCACGCCGCCGGGGAACACGATGATGCCGTGGCCGAGACGCACGAAGGCCTCGAGGCGCTTCTCGATGTCGGGCATCACCACCAGCTCGTTGACGATCGGGTTGGGGGCCTCGGCGGCGATGATGCCCGGTTCGGAGACGCCCAGGTAGCGGCCCTCGAAGCGCCGCTGCTTGGCGTGGGCCACGTTGGCGCCCTTCATCGGCCCCTTCATCGCCCCCGGCCCGCAGCCGGTGCAGATGTCCAGCTCGCGCAGGCCCAGGTGATAGCCCACGTGCTTGGTGTAGTCGTACTCCTCGCGAGAGATCGAGTGGCCGCCCCAGCACACCACCATGCTGGGGTCGCGGCTCGGCTTCAGGGTGCCGGCCTTGCGCAGGATATGGAACACGGCGTTGGTGGTGCCCTCGCCGGTGCTCAGGTCGAAACGGTCGTGGGTCTGGATCTCGTTATAGACATAGACGATGTCGCGCAGCACCGAGGACAGGTGCTCGCGAATGCCTCGGATCATCTTGCCGTCGACGAAGGCCTCGGCCGGGGCATTGCTGAGCTTGAGGCGGACCCCGCGATCCTGCTGGATGACCTCGATGTCGAAATCGGGATAGGTCTCCATCAGCGCCAGGCCGTCGTCGGTCGGGTTGCCGGAGTTGAGCACCGCCAGGGCGCAGCTGCGCAGCAGGTCGTGGAGCCCGCTGCGTGAGGTGTCGTGCAGCCGGTTCACCTCGTGCTGGGAGAGGATCTCGAGGCTGCCTTCCGGGGAGATGATGCTGGAAATGGTATCGGCCATGCAGCGCGTCCGTGTCACTGAAGAAGGGTGGGGCGGCGACGTGCCGCCACACCCGATGCTACCACGCGTCCGGCGCCCGCGCAGCGCTGCGGCGCCCGTGGCGAGCTGGTAGAATGGTGGCGCCCGGTCCCCTGGCCAAGATGCGAACCGCCATGTTCAACGCCCAGTATTTCCGTACCTTCATCACCCTCGTCGAGACCGGCAGCTTCACCCGGACGGCACAGCGCCTGGAGATGACCCAGCCTGGCGTCAGCCAGCACGTCCGCAAGCTGGAGCGTTACCTGGGCAAGTCGCTGCTCGACCGCCAGGGCCGACGCTTCGTGCTCACCGAGGCGGGGCGGCGGGCCTACGACTATGCCCTCAAGCTGTTCGCCGAGCACGAGCAGTTCCGCCACTCCCTGGACGACGAGAGCCTGGACAGCGGCGAGTGCCGCATCGCCTCGCCGGGCAGCGTGGGGCTGATGTTCTATCCCTTCATCCTCGGCCAGCAGCAGATGCACACCGGGCTGACGGTCAGCTACAGCTTCGCCTTCAACCACGAGATCGTCACCGACGTGGTGGCCGGGCGTCACGACCTGGGCATCGTCACCGAGGCGGTGCGTCATCCCGAGGTCGACTGCGAAGCCTGGCACCAGGAACCGCTGTGTCTGGTGGTGCCGGCGGACTTCACCGGCACCGGGCTTGCCGACCTGATGGCGCTGGGGTTCATCAGCTACTCCGACGGCGTCAACCGCGCCGGGGTGATGCTGCGCCAGAACTTTCCCGGCGAATTCCGTTCGATGAGCCACTTCCCCCGCCAGGGTTTCACCAACGAGGTAAGCATGGTGCTCGATGCCGTGGCCCGCGGCCTCGGCTTCACCGTGGTCTCCCGGCTGGTGCTCGAGACCTCGCCCTGGCAGCGCCAGGTCAAGGAGCTGCCGCTGCCGAACCCGGTGCAGGAGACGCTCTATCTGGTCAGTCGCCGGGGAATGCGCATGCCCCGGCGCTATACGCGGCTGCTCGAGGCCTTTCGCGAGCACCGTCGCCACGAGCGCTACGGCCACGGCGAACCCGGCCTGGCCGACCTGGACGCGCTACCGGGCGAGGGGGCCGGCGAGTCGCTGGGCTGACGCCGAGCCGCCCGCACGGGCGCGAGGTAGGTCGGCCCGATGCTCCCTCCAACATGCCGTCGCCTGGCATGACGGCTCTCGACACGACAGCGCCCCGCCGAATGGCGGGGCGCTTCGCGTGGCGCGATCCGTTCGGGATCACTCGCGATAGGCGTCGATGCTCGGGCAGGAGCAGATCAGCTGACGGTCGCCCAGCACGTTGTCGACCCGGTTCACCGCCGGCCAGTACTTGGCCGCCTTGACCGCCTCGGAGGGGAAGGCCCCGAGCTCGCGCGAGTAGGGGCGTTCCCAGTCGGCGTCCATCAGGTCGGCCATGGTGTGCGGCGCGTTGACCAGCGGATTGTCGTCGGCGGGCCACTCGCCGGCCTCGACCCTGGCCACCTCGTCGCGGATCGCGATCATGGCGTCGCAGAAACGGTCCAGTTCATAGAGAGACTCGGACTCGGTGGGTTCGATCATCAGGGTGCCGGGCACCGGGAAGGACATGGTCGGCGCATGGAAGCCGTAGTCCATCAGGCGCTTGGCGATGTCTTCCTCGCTGATGCCGGAGTCGGCCTTGAGCGGGCGGATGTCGATGATGCACTCGTGGGCCACGGTGCCGTTCTGGCCCTTGTAGAGCACCGGGTAGTGTGCCTCCAGGCGCTTGGCGATGTAGTTGGCGCCGAGGATGGCGAGCTCGGTGGCCTCGCGCAGGCCGCGGGCGCCCATCATCTTGATGTAGGCCCAGGAGATCGGCAGGATCGAGGCGCTGCCGAAGGGCGCCGCCGAGACCGCGCCGGCGTCCGGCTCGACGCCGTCCAGCGGGCATACCACATGGTTGGAGACGTAGGGCGCCAGGTGTGCCTTGACGCCGATCGGTCCCATGCCCGGGCCGCCCCCGCCATGCGGAATGCAGAACGTCTTGTGCAGGTTGAGGTGGCTGACGTCACCGCCGAAGTCGCCGGGCCGTGCCAGACCGACCTGGGCGTTCATGTTGGCGCCATCGATGTACACCTGGCCGCCGTGGCGGTGGACGATGTCGCAGGCCTCGCGCACGCCTTCCTCGAAGACCCCGTGGGTCGACGGGTAGGTGAGCATGATCGCCGAGAGGTCATCGGCGTGTTGCTCGGCCTTGGCGGTGAGGTCGTCGAGATCGATGTTGCCGTCCGCGTCGCACTCGACCACCACGACCTTCATGTGGGCCATGGCCGCCGAGGCCGGGTTGGTACCGTGGGCGGAGCTCGGGATCAGGCAGACGTCACGGTGTCCCTGGCCCTCGGCCTGCTGGTAGCGGCGGATGGCGACCAGGCCGGCGTACTCGCCCTGGGCGCCGGAGTTGGGCTGCATGGAGATATGGTCGTAGCCGGTGATCTCGACCAGGAAGTCGGCCAGCTCGTCGATGATCTGGCGGTAGCCGGCCACCTGGTCCTTGGGCGCGAACGGGTGGATGCGCGCCAGCTCCGGCCAGGTGATGGGGATCATCTCGCTGGTGGCGTTGAGCTTCATGGTGCACGAGCCCAGCGGGATCATGGCATGGGCCAGCGACAGGTCCTTGTTCTCCAGCCGCTTGAGATAGCGCAGCATCTCCGTCTCGCTGTGGTAGCGGCGGAAGGTCGGATGGGTCAGGAATGCCGACTCGCGCTGGCTGGCCGCGGGGATGCCGCTCTTGCCCGCCTCGACGAGCTCGGCGTCCAGCGCCGCCACCGACTGGCCGTGCTCCTCGTCGAGCAGAACGTCGAACAGCAGGTCCAGGTCATGGGCGGTGGTGGTCTCGTCGAGGCTGACGCCGATGTCGCCGCCCTCGAAGTAGCGCAGGTTGACGTCGTGGGCCATGGCCCGGCCGTGGATCTTGCGCGCGTCGACGCCGGTCAGGCGCAGGGTGTCGAACCAGCTGTCGTGGACCAGGCTGACGCCGCGGCGGGTCAGGCCCTCGGCGAGGATGGTGGTCAGCCGGTGGATGCGTCCGGCGATGGTACGCAGGCCCTCGGCGCCGTGGTAGACGGCGTAGAAGCCGGCGATGTTGGCCAGCAGCGCCTGGGCGGTACAGATGTTGGAGGTGGCCTTCTCGCGGCGGATGTGCTGCTCGCGGGTCTGCATGGCCATGCGCAGCGCGGTCTCGCCGCGCTTGTCCTGGGACACGCCGATGATGCGACCCGGGATCGAGCGCTTGAGCTTGTCGGTGGTGGCGAAGAAGGCGGCGTGGGGGCCGCCGAAGCCCATCGGCACGCCGAAGCGCTGGGCGGAGCCGACCACCATGTCGGCGCCCAGGGCACCGGGCTCCTTGAGCAGCACCAGCGACATGATGTCGGCGGCCACGCAGGTCATGATGCCCTTGTCCCTGGCGCCCGACAGCAGCGGTGCCAGGTCGTGGACGCGGCCGCCGTCGCCCGGGTACTGCAGCAGGGCGCCGAAGACGTCATGGTCGGCGACCTCGGCGGCCGGGGCAATGACCAGCTCGAAGTCGAAGTAGTGGGCGCGGGTGCGCACCACGTCCAGGGTCTGCGGGAAGACGTCGTCGGCGACGAAGAAGGCGTTGGTCTTGGCCTTCTTGTTGGCGCGCCGGCACAGCGCCATGGCCTCGGCGGCGGCGGTGGCCTCGTCGAGCAGGGAGGCGTTGGCCAGGCTCATGCCGGTGAGGTCCATGATCATCTGCTGGAAGTTCAGCAGGCCCTCGAGGCGACCCTGGGAGATCTCCGGCTGGTAGGGCGTGTAGGCGGTGTACCAGCCCGGATTCTCCAGCACGTTGCGCTGGATGACCGCCGGCAGGTGGGTGTCGTGGTAGCCCTGGCCGATGTAGCTCTTGGCGACGCGATTCTGGCGGGCCAGGCGATAGAGGTAGTCCAGGGCCTCGGCCTCGCTGCGCGGCGGGTCCAGGTCCAGTTCGCGACCCAGGCGGATGCCGGCGGGCACCGTGCGTTCCAGCAGGCTGTCCAGGCTGTCCATGCCCAGGGTGTCCAGCATGCTGGCCACATCGGAGGCCTGGGGGCCGTTGTGGCGGCGGAGGAAGGCGTCATGGTTGGCCAGTTCGGCCAAGCGGCGAGTGTCGAAAGCCATGGAATACCCTATTGCGTAGTCGTCACCGGTGGGACGGGAAGGATGGGCCCGGCATCGGCGGGCCCGGGGCTATGCTCAATCGTCGGCGTCGGCCACGGCCTGGTAGGCGTCGGCGTCCAGCAGCTGGTCCAGGGCGGCGGCGTCCTCGAGGCGCAGCTTGAGGATCCAGCCCTGCTCGTAGGGCGACTCGTTGAGGGTCTCGGGGGCATCTTCCAGCTCCTCGTTGACCGCCACTACCTCGCCGGCGAGCGGGGCGTAGAGGTCGGAGGCTGCCTTGACCGATTCGACCACGCCAAACTCGTCGCCCTTCGCCAGAGCGGCGCCCACCTCGGGCAGCTCGACGAAGACCACGTCGCCCAGGGACTGCTGGGCATGGTCGGTGATGCCGATGGTCACCGTGCCGTCGCCGTTGTCCAGGATCCATTCATGGCTTTCGGCGTAGCGCAGGTTGGCGGGGATAGCACTCATGACGTTTTTCCTATACGAAAAAGGTTTTCTGATTGCGGGGGCATCGTAACGCTCCCGGCACCGTTTGGCGAGCCCTGACGGATCGAGATCGCCGTGGGACGCCGCGGCGTCCCCTCCCAGCGTAGGCGGCCTCCGGCGGTCCTGCCCGTTTACCGCGGCGAGCCGGCGTCGGCCCGGCCGAAGCGTGCCGGCCGTGTCGCGCCGGCGTATCGGCGCCGGCCGGGCTTGCCCCTCGGCGAGCGCATCGCTAGAGTAGCCTGTGTTTCCTATAGGAAACAAGTTTCACGCTTGTCGGCCTCGAGCGCGATCGCGCCGCCGGCGAGCCCGGCTCCGAGTGGCCGATCGTCTATGCTTCGTACTGCAACAAGGCGCAATGGCCAGAATTTCCTATAGGAGACTGGAGCGCCAACGGAAGGATCCGCTATGGTACGCGGGTTCGTATCATCGGTGGTATCGCCCGCCCATGAGGCATGCACGTTGGTGCATAACAATAAGCTTTAGGGAGACAAGACGTGGAAACCTTGACCAATATCCTGTCGGCCATCGAGGGGGTCGTGTGGGGCCCGCTGATGCTGCTGCTGTTGCTGGGGGTCGGCCTCTATCTGCAGGTCGGGCTGAAGGTGATGCCCATTCGCAAGCTGGGCATGGGCTTCAAGCTGCTGTGGCAGGGGCGCACCACTGCCAAGGGCGAGGAAGGCGAGGGCGAGGTGTCGCCCTTCAATGCCCTGATGACCTCGCTGTCCGCTACCATCGGCACCGGTAACATCGCCGGCGTGGCCACCGCCATCTTCCTCGGCGGCCCGGGGGCGGTGTTCTGGATGTGGATCACCGCCCTGGTCGGCATGGCCACCAAGTTCGCGGAGGCCGTGCTCGCCGTGCGCTATCGCCAGGTCGACGAGGCCGGTGAACACGTGGGTGGTCCGATGTATTACATCCGTAACGGCCTCGGCAAGAAGTGGGGCTGGATGGGGGGCACCTTCGCCCTGTTCGGCGCCGTGGCCGCCTTCGGCATCGGCAACACCGTGCAGTCCAACTCCGTGGCCGACGGCCTGGGCGAGTCCCTCGGCCTGCCGCACTGGATCACCGGCCTGGTGATCATGCTGCTGGCCGGCGCGGTCATCCTCGGTGGCATCAAGCGGATCGCCAAGGTGGCGGGCAAGCTGGTGCCGATCATGGCGGTGGCCTACATCGTCTGCGGCCTGCTGGTGTTGATCATCAACATCGACCAGGTCGGCCATGCCCTGGGGCTGATCTTCGGCCACGCCTTCACGCCGATCTCGGCGGCGGGCGGCTTCGCCGGCGCGGCGGTGGCCAAGGCCATCCAGTTCGGCGTGGCGCGCGGCGTGTTCTCCAACGAGGCCGGCCTCGGCAGCGCGCCGATCGCCCACGCCGCGGCGCAGACCAAGAACCCCGTGCGTCAGGGCCTGATCGCCATGCTCGGCACCTTCATCGACACCATCGTGGTGTGCTCGATCACGGCGCTGGCGATCCTCACCACCGCCTGGACCTCCGGCGAGACCGGCGCGGCCCTGACGACCCTGTCGTTCAACGAGGCGTTGCCGGGCATCGGCCAGTACGTGGTGTCCTTCGCCCTGGCAGTGTTCGCCTTCACCACCATCCTCGGCTGGGCCTTCTACGGCGAGAAATGCTTCGAGTACCTGTTCGGCGTGGGGGCCATCAAGTTCTACCGGGTGGTCTACATCCTGGCGATCTTCGTCGGCTCGGTGCTGCCGCTCGGCTTCGTGTGGCTGCTGGCCAGCGTGTTCAACGCCATGATGGCGATCCCCAACCTGATCGCCCTGGCGCTGCTGTCGCCGGTGGTGTTCAAGCTGACGCGTGACTACTTCGAGGGCAAGGAAGTGCTGCCCGGCGAAGACCTCAACAAGTAAGACCCCGCGGCCGGCCTCGGGCCGGCCGCCCACACCCGATTTCATGGCAAGAGCGATACGACACCGATGAACGAACCGCGTCATACTCCGCTCCATGACCTGCACCTCGAGCTGGGGGCCAAGATGGTGCCCTTCGCCGGCTACAGCATGCCGGTCCAGTACGCGCTGGGGGTCAAGAAGGAGCACGAACATACCCGCCAGGCCTGTGGCCTGTTCGATGTCTCGCACATGGGGCAGGTGCTGCTGCGCGGCCCGCGCCCGGCCGAGGCGCTGGAGACCCTGGTCCCCTCCGACCTGGTGGATCTGGGCGAGGGCATGCAGCGCTACGGCCTGTTCACCTCGGAAGAGGGCGGCATCCTCGACGACCTGATGATCGTCAACGCCGGCGACCACCTCTACCTGGTCGTGAACGCGGCCTGCAAGGATCAGGACATCGCCCACCTGCGCCGCGGCCTGCCGGACCACGAGGTCGAGGTGCTCGACCGTGGGCTGCTGGCCCTGCAGGGGCCGCAGGCCGCCGAGGTCATGGCCCGGCTGTGTCCGGCGGCCTGCGAGATGGTCTTCATGCAGCACGGTCGCTTCGAGATCGATGGTATTCCCGTGTGGATCAGCCGCAGCGGCTACACCGGCGAGGACGGCTTCGAGATCTCGGTGCCGGCCGACCAGAGCGAGGCCCTGGCGCGTCGCCTGCTGGCCGAGCAGGAGGTCGAGGCGATCGGCCTGGGGGCGAGGGACTCGCTGCGTCTGGAGGCCGGTCTGTGCCTCTATGGCCATGACATCGACACCGGCACCACGCCGGTCGAGGGCGGCCTGATCTGGGCGATCGGCAAGCCGCGTCGCCGTGGCGGCGAGCGCCAGGGTGGCTTCCCCGGCGCCGACCTGATCCTGCACCAGGTGGCCGAGAAGGACCATCGCCGCAAGCGTGTGGGCCTGCTGGGCGAGGGGCGCGCCCCGGTACGTGAGGGCGCCGAACTGGTCGATGGCGAAGGCCATGTCATCGGCGTGGTGACCTCCGGAGGCTTCGGCCCCAGCGTCGGCAAGCCGGTGGCCATGGGCTACGTGACCATCGAGCACGCCGCGGTCGATACCACGGTCTACGCCGAGGTGCGTGGCAAACGGCTGCCGATGGTGGTCAGCAAGACCCCCTTCGTCGCCCCCGGGTATTACCGCGGCTGACGTTATACCGTTATCTTACGCTCGTCTGAGCGCCTGCTAACGTCGCGGCCGCCCCATCATGGGGCGGCCGTTTTTCGTGGCTGAGGGTTGAGCGCCGCTTCGTGCTTGCGGTGAGGGGTGAGCGCGCTTCGCGCTTGTGAGTGGTGAATCGTTACCCCTCACCAGCGCCAAGCTGCACCCAGCGAAACGTCAGGCTGATCCGCAGCCCGTGTCCCCGGCGCGGCAGCAGGGCATGCTCGAGCTCGTCCTGCACGCCCGGCCCCATCAGCAGCAGGCTGACGGCGGCGATCCGCGGCGCCTCGCCGAGCTCCGGCTCGTCGTCGCAGTGCCAGCCCATGCGCTCCTCGCCGTCGGCGTAACGGTTGAGCAGCACGCTGTTGAAGCGGGCCTCATGGCCGGCGGCGGCCAGCCGCGCGACCACGGCGTCGCGCAGGGCGAGGGCCACCGGGTGCCAGGGCGCCGGGGCGAAGTCCCGGCCCGAGTAGCGATAGGCGGCGTCGCCCATCCACACCTGGCGGCGGGGAATCGGGTGATCGCGGCCGTAGAGGCGCAGCACGGGGCGCTGCCAGTCGAGTTCGGCGTCGAGGCGCGCCAGGGCCTCATCGGCGGCTGGGCCCAACAGACCGGGGAAGCGCAGCAGCGGTGGGTGATCCAGCAGGCGCTCGCCGCCCGCGGCAGCGTCCGGGGGAGAGAACAGGTCCATCCTCCCAGGGTGCCAGTGAGCGCCTCACTGCGCCAGGGCGAGGCTCGCCAGCGCCATGCCATAGCCGATCGCGGCGCCGGCGGCCACGTCGCTGATGTAGTGCAGCCCGAGCCCGACACGGGAGACCGCGATCAGGGCGGCCACCGGGATCAGCGTCGCCAGCAGCCAGGGGGCGTGGGCCGCCACCAGGGTGCAGAACATCACCGCGTGCATGGTGTGGCCGCTGGGAAAGCTGTAGCGGTCCCGGGCCGGCTCCTGGCAGGCGATGGTCGAGAAGGTGATGAAGGGCCGCTCGCGGCACAGCCGGGTCTTGACCAGCCGGTACAGGGCGATGGCCACCAGGGCGGTGAGTGCGTACTGGAGCAGCAGTCGCCAGCCGTCGCGGCCGTGCAGCCAGGGCTGGGCGGCGATCAGCGCCACCCAGATCGGCCAGTCGCCGGCCTTGCTGGCCAGACGCAGCAGCCACAGCCAGGGCCGATGGATACTGAACCCGGCCAGGCGCTGGCAGAGCTGCCACTCGAGCAGGTCGAGGCGTTCAAACACGGCAGGGGCGCGTGGTTTCATCGGACATCTCCCGGGCGTGGGTGAGGGCGGCGAGGAAGTCGTCGGCGATGGCCGGCCAGCGATATTCGAGGGCGCGCTGGCGGGCGGCGCGGCCCAGGCGCCCGTAGCGGGCCGGCTGCTGGCACAGTGCCACCGCGGCCTCGCGGAAGCCGGCCTCGTCGCCGACCGCCAGCCGCACGCCGTTGGCGTCGTCGTCGATCAGCTCGGCGCCGGCGGCGTGGCGGAAGGCGACCGCGGCCAGCCCGCTGGCCATGGCCTCGAGCAGCACGTTGCCCCAGGTCTCCGAGATCGACGGGAACACGAACAGGTCGGCGCTGGCGTAGTGATGGATCAATGCCTCGGGGGACACGAAGCCGGTGAAATGCGCCTGGGGCAGGGCACGCTGCAGGGCGGCGCGGCCGGGGCCGTCGCCGACCACCACCAGCTTCATGTCCGGTCGCGCATCGAGCATGGCGGCGAAGGTGTCGCGCAGCAGGTCGAGGTTCTTCTCGGGGGCCAGCCGCCCGACGTAGAGGGCCACCGGATGATGGGGATCGGCGCCCCAGGCCTCGCGGAGGCGGGGATCGCGGTGCGCCGGAGAGAAGCGCTCGCCGTCGATCCCGCGGGCCATCACCTTGACGCGCTCGAAGCCCTGCGACGTGAGCTCCCGGGCCTGGGCGCGGGTCGGCACCAGGGTGGCGGCGCAGCGGTTGTGGAAGCGGCGCAGGCGCCGGGTGACCAGCGGCCGCAGCCAGCTTACCCCATAGTCGCGGCAGTAGTGGTCGAAGTTGGTGTGCCAGCCGCTGACCACCGGGATTCCCAGCTTCTCGGCGACCGCCAGGGCGGACCAGCCCAGCGGCCCCTCGGTGGCCACATAGACCGCGTCGGGGCGGTCGGCCTGCCACAGTCGACGGATGCGGCGCGCGGCCGGCAGCCCCAGCCGCACCTCGCGATAGCCGGGCACGGAAAATCCCTGGACCTGGAGCTCGCCGGCCATCCCCTCGGCACGGTGCGAGCCGTCGGCGGGGCGAGGGCGGATCAGTTGCAGCGCGATGCCGCGCTGTCGCAGCTGGTCGCTGAGCCGCGCCAGGGTATGGGCCACGCCGTTGATGTCCGGTGTCCAGGTTTCGCTGACCAGGCAGATGCGCATGTTCGTCCTCGTGCCGTCGGAAGCCGGGATGGCCCCGTCAGCCTCGAGGTTGCCGAGCCACGGTGACAGGCGTACGACACCGTCGTGACGCGGCGATGACAGCGCTTCAGCGCAGTACCGTACGCGGGTCGACGGGCTTGCCGCCGTGGCGCAGGTCGAACAGCAGGTCGTAGCGCCCGGTGGCGGCGTGGTGGCCCACGGTGCACAGCGGGGTGCCCCGGTCGACCCGGGTCCCGCCGTCCACCAGCAGGGTGTCGCACAGCGCATAGACGCTCTGCAGGTTGCCGGGATGATGGACGATCACCACCCGGCCGAGCTGGCGCATGCTGTCGGCGAAGCGCACCTCGCCGTCGGCGACCGCCTTGGCTTGGGCCCCCTGGTCGGTGGCCAGGAGCATGGGCTGCAGGGTGCCGCGCCCGTCCTTGCCGAAGTGCCGGGCGACCCGGTAATCGTCCAGCGGCCAGGGCCAGTCGTCGGCGCCGCTCGGCATCGGGCCGGGATCGGGGGCCGGTCGTGGCGCCGGCGCAGCCGATGACGGGGCGGGCGTGCGGCCATTGCCCGAGGACCTCGTGGTGCCGCCCAGCGGCACGGACACCAGTTGGCCGATCTTCAGGTCGGTGGGGCTGACGCCGGTATTGGCGGCGGCGATGCGCATCGGCGAGGTGCCGAAGCGCCGGGCGATGGCGCTGTAGGTATCGCCGGGGCGAATCTGGTAGCGATAGGGTCCGCCGGAAGGCGCCCGCTCGTCCTGGCTGGGCACCAGGATGCGCTGGCCCACGGCCAGGCCCCGTGGTGCCACCCCGGGGTTGAATCGCCGCAGGCGCACCAGCGGCACCTCGGCGCGCCGGGCGATGTCGCCCAGGGTGTCGCCGCGCTGAATGGTCACCCACTGGCCCGCCGGCGACTGGCGCTGGCTGCCCGAGGGGGCCGTCGCACAGCCGGCCAGCAGGGCCAGCGTCGTCAGCAGCGCGATCAGTGAGAGTCGAGGCCGGCGTCCTTGGCCTGCCACAGGGCGTTGAGCCATGAGTGGAAGCGTTCCTTGTGATCCGAATCCTGGTGATAGTCGCCCCGGGTCATCCAGTCGGGCACCGTCAGGCGCCGGGCACCGAGATGGATGGGACCCTCGCGGCCGCAGAGGAAGTCCCAGAAGTTGGGCTCGGGGCGCGAGTAGCGCAGCGTCACGTCGAGGATGCCGCCCAGGCGGTCGCCGAGCAGGCCCAGCACCTGGGCGATGCCGCCGGCACGCGGCGGCAGCAGGTGGCGGTAGGGGCTTTCCCGGGCGGCGTGTTTGGCGGGCGTGAAGCGGGTGCCCTCGACGAAGTTGTAGATGGCGATCGGCCGTTCGCGGGCATGCTGGCACATGCGCTCGGTGGCCTCCTGGTCGCGCCGGGCCAGATGGGGGTGGCGCTCGCGCTGTTCGCGGGTCATGCGTCGCAGCATGGGGAATTCCAGTGCCCAGAAGGCCAGCCCCACCACCGGAATCCAGATCAGCTGTCGCTTGACGAAGAAGTGCGGCATCGGCAGGCGGCGGTGTAGGGCCAGGAAGAGCACGAAGATATCGGTCCAGCTGCGATGGTTGGCCAGCACCAGCCACCATTCGTCGCGGCTCAGGCCGTCCGGCAGGTCGAGGCGCAGGTCGGGGCGGATCCAGTGGCGGATCCACCACAGGTTGACGCCGACCCAGCCCAGGGCCACGGCGTTGAGGCCGCGCAGCACCCGGCGACGCAGCGGACGGCCCGGGGTCACCAGCTTGAGCAGGGTGAGCGCGATCAGGGGCACCGCCCAGATCAGGGTGTTGAGGGTCAGCAGCAGCAGGCTGACGATCCCCCTGAGGGTCGACATGCCGTGGGCCTCCTTGGTGTACGCATGTGAGCGACAATGCTAATGGATCGTGGCGGGGGTGCCCAGCGGTGAGGACAACATCACGGTCGGCGCGTGGACCGTCGATGACTCGGGCTGCTCCGGGGCGCTTTTCGTGGGGCGATCATCGGATCCGGTCCGACGCCTCGGCGAAATGGCGCCGACAGGCGCCTGGGGCTTGCCAGCCATTCGTGCAGCAGAGCCGGAATGCCGGACCGTGCGCTCCCAGGAAGACCTGCTCGGCCTCCTGGCATGTTCACTCCCTCAACTCAGGCAGATCCTCGAACAGCGAGAGGGCCTCGGGATTGGCCAGCGCCTCGCGGTTCTTGACCGGCCGGCCGTGGACCACGTGGCGCACCGCGAGCTCCACCAGCTTGCCCGACAGGGTCCGCGGCAGGTCCGCGACCTGGAGGATCTTCGCCGGCACGTGGCGGGGCGTGGCATTGGCGCGGATGGTGTCGCGGATGCGCTGGCGCAGGGCGTCGTCCAGGGCGAGCCCTTCGCGCAGGCGCACGAACAGCACCACGCGGATGTCGTCCTGCCATTCCTGGCCGATGCACAGCGACTCCAGCACCTCTTCGACCTTCTCCACCTGGCGGTAGACCTCGGCGGTACCGATCCGCACCCCGCCGGGGTTGAGCACGGCGTCGGAGCGGCCGTGGATGATCAGGCCGTCCTCGGCGGTGATCTCGGCGTAGTCGCCGTGGGCCCAGACGCCGGGAAACGTCGCGAAATAGGCGTCGAGGTAGCGCTCGTCCCGCGGATCGTTCCAGAAGCCCAGCGGCATCGCCGGAAAGGGCCGGGTGCAGACCAGCTCGCCTTTCTCGCTGCGCACCGGCCGGCCGTCGTCATCGAAGACGTCCACCGCCATGCCGAGCCCGCGGCATTGCAGCTGGCCGCGATACACGGCACGGATGGGACAGCCCAGGGCGAAGCAGGAGACGATGTCGGTGCCGCCGGAGATCGAGGCCAGCAGCAGGTCGGCCTTGATGTCGCGATAGACGTAGTCGAAGGACTCGTGGGACAGCGCCGAGCCGGTGGACAGCAGCGCGCGCAGCGGCGCGAGGTCGTGGTCGTGGCCGGGGCGCAGCCCCTCCTTCTCGCAGGCGGCGAGGTAGCGGGCGCTGGTACCGAACACCGTGACCCCCTCGCGCTCGGCCATGGCCCACAGCGCATCCGGCGAGGGGGCGAAGGGCGCGCCGTCGAACAGCACCAGGCTGGCGCCGGAGGCCAGGCCCGAGACCAGCCAGTTCCACATCATCCAGCCGCAGGTGGTGTAGTAGAACACCACGTCCTCGGCGTCGATATCGGTGTGCAGGCGATGTTCCTTGAGGTGCTGCAGCAGGGTGCCGCCGGCCGAATGCACGATGCACTTGGGCGTGCCGGTGGTACCGGAGGAATAGAGGATGTAGAGGGGATGGTCGAAGGGCAGCGCCGCGAAGTCGATCTCGCCGGCGTCGTCGACCAGGAAGTCGTCCCAGGCCACGGCCCTGGGGATGGCGGCGATATCGGGGGCGTCCGCCAGGAAGGGAAACACCACCAGGCGCTCCAGGCCGTCGATGGCCTCGGCGATTTCGGCCAGGCGGTCGCGAGTGTCGATGGCCTTGCCGTTCCAGGTATAGCCGTCGGCGGCGATCAGCACCCTGGGTTCGATCTGGCCGAAGCGATCGAGCACGCCCTGCAAGCCGAAGTCCGGCGAACAGGAGGACCACACCGCCCCCAGGCTGGCCGCGGCGAGCATGGCGATCACCGCGTGCTCGCTGTTGGGCACGAAGCCGGCGACCCGGTCGCCCGGCATGATGCCGAGTGCACGCAACGCCCCGGCCAGGGCCGCCACCTGGCGGTACAGCCCCTCGTAGCTCAGCTCGCGACGGCGCCCGCGCTCGTCGTGGGCGATCAGGGCCGGGTGGTCGTCGCGTCGGCGCAGCAGATTGGCGGCGAAGTTGAGGCGCGCGTCCGGGAACCAGCGGGCGCCGGGCATGGCCTCGGGGCGTTCCAGCACGCGCTCCCCGCGGGTCTCGGCGACGATCCCTGCGTCGTCCCACAGCTGGGTCCAGAACGCCTCGGGGTGTTCGACGCTCCAGGCATGCAGGCTGGCGTAGTCGGGCAGGGAAATGCCGTGGCGCCGCTCGAGGTGGCGCATCAGCGCGGTCATGTGACACGCCTGGACGGCGTCGGGCGACGGTTGCCAGAGCGGTTGGGCCATGGGGCACGCCTCCTTTATCGAGGACCAGTGACTAGCAGCTTAGGCCATCTCGTGATCCTGCCGACGCCGGCTAATCGACGTTCAGGGACGGCGTAGAGACGCTCTCCTGCATCACCTCGCGCAGCGCCTGGGCGGCCACCGAGAGGGCATCGGCGTTGGCCGACAGCACGCCGACGGCGCGGCGGATCACCGGCGCCTCGAGGGCCAGACAGCGCCCGCCCAGCTCGTGCATCTGCGCGATGCACAGCGACGGCACGGCGCTGACCCCGAGCCCGGCGGCGACCATGCGCCCGACCGTGGTCAGTTGATGGCTCTCGAAGGCCACCGGCAGCTCGATGCCCTGGACGCGCAGTTGCTGCTCGAGCAGCAGGCGTACCATGGAGGGCCGCTGCAGGGTGATGAAGTCCTCGGTGAGCAGTGTCCCCCAGTCGAGGCTGTCGCGTTCGGCCAGCGGGGAGTCCGCCGGCACCACGGCGACGAAGCGATCCTCGAACAGCGGCGCGAAGTGCAGCGAATCGGTGGCCTCGGGGGCGAAGGCGATGCCCAGTTCCACGCGTCCCTGGCGTACCATGTCGATGACCTGCTCGTTGATCACGTCGTGGACGGTGACGTTGATCTGCGGGTAGCGGGCGCGGAAGGCCTTGAGCACCGTGGGGAGCTGGTTGCCGGCGAAGGAGGGCATGGCGGCCAGGGCGACGCGGCCCAGGCGCAGGGTGAAGCGCTGGCGCAGCAACTCCTCGGTGTTGTCCCAGTCGGCCAGCAGGCGCTTGGCCAGCGGGAGCAGCGATTCGCCCTCCGGGGTCAACCGCACGCTGCGGGTGCTGCGGATCAGCAGGCGGCCGCCCAGCGACTCCTCGAGATGCTTGATGGTCAGGCTGAGGGCGGGCTGGGACAGGTGCAGCCGCTCGCAGGCCTGGGTGAAGCTGAGCGTCTGGGCCACGGCGAGGAAGGCGCGGAGCTGCTTGACGGTCATCGGCGTCGTCCCATGGATATATATTGTAAAAATAAAAGAATCTATAAAAAAAACAAACTTAACAAATATATGTTCCGTCGCGACACTGCGAGTATCCGCGACAACAATCACCTTCCAACCAGGCGAGGCAGCGATATGGCCGGATTCGACAAGCGAGTGAGTTCCTACGAAGAGGCGATGGCCGGCATCGAGAGCGGCATGACCGTCATCGCCGGCGGCTTCGGGCTGTGCGGCATTCCCGAGAACCTGATCGGCGAGATCAAGCGCCGCGGCGTCAAGGACCTGACCATCTACTCCAACAACTGCGGCGTGGACGGCTTCGGCCTGGGCCTGCTGCTGGAGGATCGCCAGATCTCGAGCATCCACGCCTCCTACGTGGGCGAGAATGCGCTGTTCGAGCAGCAGATGCTCGAGGGCGACATCGAGGTGGTGCTGACGCCCCAGGGCACCCTGGCCGAGAAGATGCGCGCCGGCGGCGCCGGGATTCCTGCCTTCTACACCGCCACCGGCTACGGCACGCCGATCGGCGAGGGCAAGGAAGTGCGCGAGTTCAATGGCCGCCACTATATCCTCGAGGAGTCGGTGGTCGGCGACTTTGCCATCGTCAAGGGCTGGAAGGCCGACCGCTACGGCAACGTCGTCTATCGCGATACCGCCCAGAACTTCAATCCCCTGGCCGCCACCGCGGGCAAGATCACCGTGGTCGAGGTGGAGGAGATCGTCGAGCCCGGCGAGCTGGCCCCGGATCAGATCCACACCCCGGGCATCTACGTCGACCGCATCATCCAGGGCAGCTTCGAGAAGCGCATCGAGAAGCGCACCGTGCACCAGGGCTGAGCGTTTCACTCACGATCCACAATGAGGCGAGCCTGCTCGTCACTCATTAAAGAC
The DNA here is from genome assembly GCF_056159885.1 of Halomonas sp. ABH4_019. Lineage (NCBI taxonomy): Bacteria > Pseudomonadati > Pseudomonadota > Gammaproteobacteria > Oceanospirillales > Halomonadaceae > Halomonas > Halomonas sp. ABH4_019. The sequence goes on along the minus strand of NZ_JBSWWC010000004.1, from coordinate 296,424 downwards.
AAGAGGCAACAACGATGGCACTGACTCGCGAACAGATGGCAATGCGCGTGGCGCGCGAACTCGAGGACGGCTTCTACGTCAACCTGGGCATCGGCATTCCCACCCTGGTGGCCAACTACGTGCCGGACGACATCGACGTCATGCTGCAGTCAGAGAACGGCCTGCTCGGCATGGGGCGCTTCCCCACCGAGGAGGAGGTCGACCCGGACATGATCAACGCCGGCAAGCAGACCGTCACCGCTCGCCCGGGGGCGGCGATCTTCTCCTCCGCGGAATCCTTCGCCATGATCCGCGGCGGCCACGTGGACCTGACCGTGCTCGGCGCCTTCGAGGTCGACCAGAACGGCAACATCGCCTCCTGGATGATTCCGGGCAAGCTGATCAAGGGCATGGGCGGTGCCATGGACCTGGTGGCCGGGGCCGAGAACATCATCTGCACCATGACCCACGCCTCCAAGCACGGGGAGTCCAAGCTGCTGGAGTCCTGCAACCTGCCGCTGACCGGCGCCGGCTGCATCAACCGAGTGCTCACCGACCTGGCCTACCTGGAGATCAAGGACGGCGCCTTCGTGCTCAAGGAACGTGCCCCCGGGGTCTCCGTCGAGGAAATCCAGGAGAAGACCGCGGGCAAGCTGATCGTCCCGGACCACGTGCCGGAGATGGTGTTCGCCGACTGAGGCGCTGGCGGCTGGCGCCGCCCGTTGCCACTTCCCACCTCGGCCCGGGCGCTTGCCCGGGCCGAGCTCGTTGGTGGCCAGAAAACGGCTGGCCAGACAATCGAGGGCGAGAGCAGAAGGGGTAAGAAAACCGGGCGTCAGGGAAGCGGGCGCGGTGTTAGCGGGCCGCCGGGGAAGCGGCGCGAGGAATGCCGAAAATCTGACCATTCCGAAGGGCTCGGCCATGTCATGGGGCCCGCGAGCGCTTGTACCGGGGCGCTGCACAGCGTTATCCACAGATTCTGTGGATGACCGCCGCCGGGCAGGAGGGGCTCAGGGCAGCTCGCAGCGGGTATGATGGGGCAGCAGCAGCTCGACCGCGCGCTCCTGGTGGGCGCTGACCTGCTTCTGGACCAGGGCCAGCCCGCCGAAGGCCACCCGGTGCTCGTCGCCCTCGGCGAAGACCTGGCGCCGGGGCAGGCCGGGATAGAAGCGGTAATCGAGCAGCGGGGAGATGGGCAGGATGCCGTGATGACGATCGGCGTTGCCGCTCATCCCCGCCTGGCCGAGGGCGCCGTCGAGCCGAGTGATGTCCTGGCCGAGGCGGGTGCAGTCGAAGCCCGGATGGTGCAGCCGGGGCCCCATCGCCGCGAGCCAGCCGGCCAACGGATGGGCGGCGGACAGCATCTGGTAGGTGGTCCAGTCGGGCATCGGCCAGGGGCGTCCGCGACACAGCAGGTTCTGGCCCCGGGAATCCGCCACCGAGGCCTGGGCGACCAGTCGCTGCAGCGTTTCCCGGGGGCCGCGGGACAGGGTGCCGAGCTGCAATTCCGCCAGTATCAGCCATGCCCCGTCGTCGGGGGCGGCCAGCAGGGTCGCCAGCAGGCCACGGTCGGCCATGGCATAGCGCTGCACGGGGCGATAGCCGAAGCGCACCAGGGGCGGCAGCAGGGCCTCCATGGCCCAGGGCCCGTGATTGAGCGTCAGCAGCGCCAGGTACTCCGCCGACGTCTCCACCGGCCACAGCCGTAGCCCGCCGACCTCCGGATGTTGATGGACATAGTCCAGCCATAGCTGCTGGACGAACTCTTCCCGTTGCATCCTGCCTCGCCCTCTGTACGGATCCTGTGCCCTGACGGTCAGTGTAAGCGGCCAGGGTGTGGGCGGATTCAACGAGGATGGGGCCGATGACGCAGAAAGGCCGCCCGGGGGCGGCCTTGGCGGAATGCGTCGCGGTGGCGGACGGCTTACTGGGCGGTTTCGGCCGGCAGCAGCGCCTGCTCGCGCACGTACTGGTCGAATTCGGTAAAGCCGCCGATGTGGGTCTGGTCGGCGAAGATCTGCGGCACGGTCTCGACCGGCTTGCCGATGGTCTTCTCCATGTCGGCCTTGGTGATGCCTTCCTCATGGATGTCCACGTAGCGGAATCCCTGGATGGCCCCGGCGTTCTCGAGCTTCTCGGCGAGCTCTTTGGCGCGGACGCAGAAGGGGCAGGCGGGACGGCCGAAGATGACGACGAACATGCAATGGCTCCTTGCATCGACGATGCATGACAAAGGGTGGGGAAAAATCGGCCGCCATTGTGACCCAGCCAACAACGTTTGGCCAATAGCCGGCGGCTGACGCGGCGATTGGTGCCCGCTATTGGCCGGGCGGCCGTCACGCTCGAACGAGCGTAAGGCTAGACGCTGCCGATATCGCTGCTGTCGGCACGCCGCAGCAGCTGGGCGAGGGGATCGTGGATCGCCGGGCTGGTGACCAGCAGGTTCTCGCCATAGAGGTCCTCGGGAATGCCCCCGGGAGCGGGGTAGAGATGTCCGGTGCGGGCGCCGGCCTCCCGGGCGATCAACAGTCCAGCGGCCAGGTCCCAGGGGGAGACGCTCTCGTAGTAGGCGTCGAGGCGGCCACAGGCCACGGCGCAGAGGTCGAGAGCCGCGGAACCGTCCCGGCGCACGTCCTGGCAATGGGTGAGCACGGCGGTCAGGCGGCGCATCAGCGGCGGGCGGCTGTCATGACGGTAGGGAAAGCCGGTGCCGATCAGGCTGTTCGACAGGCCCCGTGCGCCGCTGACGCGAATCGGTTCGCCGTTGCGCCAGGCGCCGCGACCGGCCAGGGCGGTGAAGGTCTCGCCGAGGAAGGGCGCGTGGACCACGCCGAGGCGCAGCTGTCCGCCGCTGTACCAGCCGATGGAGACCGCCACGTGGTGCAGGCCATGGGCGAAATTGACGGTGCCGTCGATGGGATCCACTACCCACAGGTCGCGGGGGCGCTCCATGACCTCGCGGTCGGGGGCGAGCTCCTCGCTGAGCCGCGGCTCGTCGGGAAAGCTCGCCTGGAGGCGCTCGCCGATATAGGTATCGACCTCCACGTCGACGTCGGTGACCAGCTCCTGGCCGTTCTTGTAGCGATGGTCGAAACCGCCTTCCTCTCGGGCCTCGACGATCAGCCGCCCGGCGTGGGTGGCGATGTCGACGGCGATTTCCAGGCGCTGCTCGGGGGACATGACGACTCCTCGTGGGGGACGAACGCCCTCATGCTAGCAGCCCGTCCGCCCATGCCGAACCCCGGCGGGCCAGTTATAATGGCGGCACATCGCTCACGGAGGCGGCATGCAGGCACTGAGGGCCGATCAATACGAGCGCCTGGCGCGACTGGCGCAGGCCTGGCGGCGGGACTGCCTGGACGGGGCCCGGGCCGAGTCTCGCTTCAACCCCTGCCTGGGCGTGGATGCGCTGTGCTTTCGGCCCTGGGCCCTGGCCGAGGGACACCGCGGCCTGCTGGGGGCGCTGATCACGCCGCTGTCGCTGTCGCTCGTCCTGCTACCGGACGATGCGAGCGACTGGCCCGCGGCCTCCCCTGGCGAGCGCCTGGTGCTGACGCTGCCTTCCGGCCGCTATCCCTTCCACGCTGAGTCGCTCGGCGACGGGGATCGGCTATGGCGGTGCGCGATACTCGACGATCTCACCGACCTGACGACCCCGGAGGAGGGCAGCCGGCTGGCCCAGCGGCTGATGGAGCGGGTGATGAGGGGGGAGGAGTGAGTGGTGAGTGGTGAGGCATGAGGCATGAGGTGTGAGGAGTGAGGAGTGAGTGGTGAGGTGTGAGTGGTGAGGTGTGAGCCAAGGGCAACATACTGCCCGCAGCCCGCAGTCCGCAGTCCGCAGCCCGCAGTCCGCAGTCCGCAGCCCGCAGCCCGCAGCCCGCAGCCCGCAGGCCGCAGCCGAACGCCTTCTGGTGCACTGCGGCAAAGGTTCGTATGCTGGGGGCGCAGACTTCCGCTTGACCCCAAGGAACCGGAGCGAGGAGATACCATGACCGCCCACACCACCACCCCCCGCGTCGCGCTGGTCACCGGCACCAGCAGCGGGATCGGCGAGGCCGTGGTCCGCCACTTCTGCGAACTGGGCCACCAGGTCCTGGCCGTGGACTTCAACCCCGCGGGGCGGGACGTCGCCGAACGGGCCGGCGCCGCCTTCTTCCAGGCCGACCTGACCGATGGCGAGGCCTGCAAGGCCGCGGTGGCCGATGCCCTGCACCGCTTCGGGCGGCTCGATATCCTGGTCAACAACGCCGGCATCCAGCATGTCTCGCCGATCGAGGACTTCCCCGAGGCGCAATGGCGCCGCATCATCGACCTGATGCTGACCGCCCCCTTCCTGCTCACCCAGGCCGCCTGGCCGTCGATGCGCGAGGCCGGCTGGGGGCGCATCGTCAACATCGCCTCGGTGCACGCCCAGGTGGCCTCGCCGGGCAAGGCCGCCTACATCAGCGCCAAGCATGGCCTGATCGGGCTGACCAGGACCGCGGCGCTGGAGGGCGGCTCTCAGGGCATCACCGCCAACGCCCTGTGTCCGGCCTACGTGAAGACCCCGCTGGTCGACAACCAGATCGCCGACCAGGCCCGGCTGCACGGCATGGAGGAGCAGGAGGTGATCGAGCAGATCATGCTCAAGAACGCCGCGGTCAAGCGCCTCATCGATCCCGGCGAGGTGGCCTCGCTGGTCGGCTACCTGGCCTCCGACGCCGCCGGCGCCGTCACCGGCGCCAGCTGGAACATCGACCTGGGGTGGACGGCGCAGTAACCCCGCGTCCGGGCTGCGGGCGGCGAGCAACGAGCTAACCTCTTGCTGTAGCCCGTAGCCCGTAGCCCGTAGCCCGTAGCCCGTAGCCCGTAGCCCGTAGCCCGTAGCCCGTAGCCCGTCTTTCAGCGCCGCACCGGCCGCTTCTGCAGCTTGCGCTGCAGGGTGCGGCGATGCATGCCGAGTGCCCGGGCGGTGGCGGAGATGTTGCCGTCGTGCTCCTGCAGCACCTTCTGGATGTGCTCCCAGGTCAGGCGATTGATCGAGGGCGGGTGCTCGGCGACCTCGGCCTCGGGGTCGCCTTCCTCCCGCGACAGCGCGGTCAGGACCTCGTCGGCATCCGCCGGCTTGCACAGGTAGTTCACCGCGCCGAGCTTGATGGCCTCCACCGCCGTGGCGATGCTGGAATAGCCGGTCAGCACCACCACACGGCAATCCGGTACCAGCTCCAGCAGCTCGGGCAGCAGCTTGAGCCCCGATTCCTGCTCCAGCTTGAGGTCCAGGGTGGCCATGGTCGGGCGGTGCTGGCGGGCCAGGGTCAGCGCCTGGGTGGCGTCATGGGCCACTAGCGCATCGAAGCCGCGCCGGCTCATGGCCCGGTGCAGCACATGGCAGAACATCTCGTCGTCGTCGATGATCAGCAGGCGTTCGGCGGTCTCTTGCATGGCGTCCTCGCAGAATCGGCGCCTCCGGGTCAGGCCCCGGGGTCGCTTCGGGGCAGGGCCACCTCGGTCAGGGTGCCGCCCTCGGGATGATTGTAGAGCCGGACCCCGCCGCCGAAGCGATTGATGGTGGCGTGGGTCAGGAACAGGCCGATCCCCAGTCCCTTGCTCTTGGTGGAGACGAAGGTCTCGCCCAGCTGGTCGGCGATGGTCAGCGAGACCCCGGGGCCGTGGTCGCGGATGTCGATCACCACCTCCTCAGGGCTCCAGTCGAGCTGGATCATGATGTCGTTGGGGTTGGCGTCGGCGGCGTTGTTGAGCAGGTTGGTCAGCGCCTGGGCGAGGGTGGTGTCCACGGCCAGGCGCGGGGTGCCTCGGCGGCCGATCACCTCGAGCCGATAGCCGACGTCGGGGCGCAGTACCAGCCACCGCTGCACCACCTCGGCCAGCCACTCCTGGGCATCGCGGACCTCGGGGCGGGCCATGCGCCGCCGGTCGGCGTTGTCCACCAGGTGGCGCAGCCGCGACTTGCAGGTGTCGACCTGCTCGCGCAGCAGGTCGATGTCCTTCTCCAGCGGCTCGTTGCCCCGGGCATCCTCGCGCATCTCCTTGAGCAGCACCGCCATGGTCGACAACGGGGTACCGAGCTCATGGGCGGTACCGGCGGCCTGGGTGGCCACCGCCAGCACCTGCTCGTTGCGCAGCACCGCCTCGCGGGTGCGCGACAGCGCCTGCTCGCGGCCGCGCAGGGCGCGAGCCATCTTGAAGAGGAAGAAGGTCACCAGCCCGGCCGAGAGGGCGAAGTTCAGCCACACGCCCAGGATGTGCAGGCTGATGCCCTCCTGAAGATGCGGCAGGCCGAGCTGCGGCACTGGATGGTAGAAGAACATCAGGAAGCTGGTGCCGGCCAGGCCCGCGGCGGCCACGCCCCAGGCATATCGCCAGGGCAGGGTGGCGGCGGCGATGGTCACCGGCACCAGGTAGTAGTTGATGAAGGGGTTGGTGGCGCCGCCGGTGAAGTAGAACAGCAGGGTCAGGCCGGCCATGTCGGCCAGCAGGTGAACCAGGTACTCGCGGTGGGTCACGTCGCGGGGACGGCCGAGCCGCCACCAGGTGCCGATGTTGATCAGCGCCATCACCACGATCACCGCCCCCACCGCGGGCAGGTCGAGCTCGAAGCCGAGCCCCTGCACGCCGATGACGATGCCGGCCAGAAAGCCGGTCCAGGTGATGCCGCGGACGATGGTCAGGCGCACCATGTTGCGGTTGGGGGTGGACAGCGGCAGGGGCAGGGCGGCTTGCATGGGCACTCCACGAGACAGGGGCAATGCGATGATAACCGATCCTCGGGGGTGGCCGTCGCCCCGCGGCGATCTGTCGCCCGGGGCATCGCCCACTGGACAATCGCGCAGCATCGCCGGAACGCCGGACCTCGCGTGCCCACTAAAACCTGCCGGTGGCTCTGATGCGCTGAGGGGCGCTTTCGGTGTGTGCTGGTCGTCGGAGCCGGTCGGTATTGTATATTGGGAATCGCGAATCCTGGCCCATGGGTGCCCTCGATGCGACGACTGCTGATTCCCCTGCTGTTCCTGGCGCTCGGCGCGGGGGCCTTCATGGGGCTCAAGGCGACTCGCCCCGAGCCCGCCGAGGTGGCGCCACAGGAGCGCAGCTGGCGGGTCGAGACGCGGGTGGTCGCGCTGTCGACCCAGGCACCTCAGTTGCCGCTGTATGGCGAGATCGTGGCGCCGGACGCGGTTACCTTCACCGCGCCGCTCGGGGCGCGTATCGCGAGCCGTCCGGTGCGCGACGGCCAGCGCGTCGCCGCGGGAGACCTGCTGGTGGCCCTGGACGAGGCGGACGTGACGCCGACGGTCGCCCGGGCCGAGGCGCGGGTCGCCGACCTCGAGGCGCAGGTCGAGGCCGAGCGGGTGCGCCAGCAAAGCGATCAGACGGCGCTCTCGCGCGAGCGCGAGCTGCTCGACAACGCCCGGCGTCGGCTGTCTCGTATCCGCTCGCTGGCCGACCGCAACCTGGCCTCGCCGTCGGCGTTGGATGATGCCCGCGACGCCCTGGCCCAGGCCCGCGTCACCGTGGATACCCGGGAGGGCGACATCGCCGGCCATCCGGCGCGGCTGGCCCAGCGCCAGGCGGGCCTCGCCGAGGCCCGGGCCAGTCTCGCCGAAGCGCTCCGCGACGCCGAGCGCTCGCGGGTCGCGGCGCCCTTCGATGGCATCGTCAGCGGCGTGATGGTGGCGTCAGGGGAGCGCGTCGCGGAAGGCGCCGAGCTGCTCTCGATCTACCCTCGTGATGGCCTCGAGCTGCGCGCCCTGGTGCCCAGCGCCTACCTCGCCGAACTGCAGGCCGCCCTGGCCGCCGGGCGGCATCCGGTCGCCACCAGCGAGGGCGCGCGATTCCGCCTCGATGGCTTCGTCGGCGAGAGCGCCCCCGGCGGCACCGAGGCGCGGCTGCGCCTGGTCGGGGAAGCGCACGGCCTGCGGCCGGGCAGCCTGGTGGACGTACGGCTGCGCCGCCCCGGCGTCGCCGAAAGCCTGGCGGTGCCGGCCAGCGCCCTCTACGGCGATGACACCCTGTACCTGCGCGATGACGACGACCGCCTGCGACGCCTCGAGGTGGTGCGCCATGGCCCGGTGGCGGGCCCCAACGGCGACAGCTGGGTGCTGGTCAGCGGCCAGGGGCTAGCCGATGGGCAGCAGGTGGTCGTCACCCACCTGCCGAACGCCGTCGAGGGGCTCAAGATCGAGGTCGCCGGGGCCGGCGGCAAGGAGGGGCCATGAGCCGGCGCGGCGGGCCGCTGGGCTTCTTCGTCCATCATCGTGTCGCCGCCAATCTGGTGATGCTGGTCATGCTGCTGGGCGGGGTGCTGGGCCTGGCGCGCATGAACGTCCAGTTCTTCCCGGACTTCGCCCTCGATGTGGTCAGCGTGAGCACGGTGTGGAGCGGGGCCGCCGCCGAGGACGTGGAGCAGGGCATCACCCTGCCGCTGGAGCAGCGGCTGCGCAGCGTCGACGGCTTGAAGCGCATGACCTCGACCTCGGCCCAGGGCGTCTCCAGCATCACCCTGGAGTTCCGCGAGGACAGCGACCCGGTGCTGGCGCTGGACGCCGTGCGCCAGCGGGTCGACGAGTTCACCCACCTGCCGGTCGATGCCGAGGAGCCGCGGGTCAGTCGGGCGGCCCACTACGAGCCGGTGGCGCGGCTGCTGCTGCATGGCCCGGTATCGGCCGACGAGCTGCGTCACCTGGCCAACCGCCTGGAGGACTCGCTGCTCCAGGCGGGCATCGACCGGGTGGAGACCGAGGGGCTGCCCGAGCAGCAGATCAGCATCGAGGTGCCGGCGGAGAGGCTGCAGGGCCTGCAGCTCAGCCTCGACGAGATCGCCGAGCGCATCGACGCCATGTCCCGGGACCTGCCCGCCGGGTTGCTCGGCCAGCAGGATGGCGCCCGCGAGCTTCGCGCCGTCGAGCAGCGCCGCAGCGAGGCCGGCTTCGCCGAGCTGCCGATCCTCGGCAGCGATCGCGTCCAGGTGCGCCTGGGCGACATCGCCATCCTCCGCCAGGAACCGCGCGCCGGGGAGGTGACCCTGAGCCGGGACGGCCAGGCCGCGGTGGAGCTGCTGCTGCAGCGTTCGGCCGACGGCAATTCCCTGGCCGCGGCCGAGACGCTGCGGGCCTGGCTCGACGAGACCCGGCCGGGGCTGCCGCCCACGGTGAGCCTCGAGGTGCACGACGAGACCTGGCAGCTGATCGCCGAGCGCATCCGGCTGTTGATTGGCAACGGCCTGGGCGGGCTGCTGCTGGTGCTGGGCCTGCTCTACTTCTTCCTGCCGGCGCGGGTGGCCTTCTGGGTGGCGGTGGGAATCCCCACCGCCTTCCTCGGCGCCATGGCCACGTTCTGGCTCATCGGCGGTTCGGTCAACATGATCTCGCTGTTTGCGCTGATCATGGCGCTGGGGGTGATCGTCGACGACGCCATCGTGGTCGGCGAGGATGCCGATGCCCATTTCCGCCAGGGCGAGGCCCCCCGCCACGCCTCGGAGGGGGCCGCCCGGCGCATGCTGTGGCCGGTGATGGCCTCCTCGCTGACCACGGTGGCGGCCTTCATGCCGCTGCTGATGGTGGGCGGCGTGATCGGCAGCATCCTCGGCGACATCCCGGTGGTGATGGTCTGCGTGCTGATCGCCTCGCTGCTGGAATGCTTCGTGGTGCTGCCCGCCCACCTGCGCAATGCCTTCGTGCCCGGTCGCGCGTCCGGGGAGCATCGGCTGGCGCGGCTGCGGGGGCGTTTCGAGGCCGCCTTCGAGACGTTCCGCGAGGGCCCCTTCCGCCGCTTCTCGGCGCTGACCCTGCGCCATCGCGCGGCCACCCTGGCCGCCGCGCTGGCGGTGGTGCTGGCCACGGTGGGGCTGCTGGTCGGCGGGCGCCTGGCCTTCAACTTCTTCCCCACGCCGGAGCCCAACGTGCTCTACGCCAACGCCAGCTTCGTCGCCGGCACCGACCGTGCGCGGGTCGATGCCTTCCTGTCGCGGCTCGAGGCCGGCCTCGAGGCCACCGACGAGGCCCTTGGCGGCGGGCTGGTCAGCCATGCGGTCACGCGACACGGGGCGGTGATCGCCGAGGGGGCGGCCGCGCGCACCGGCGACAACCTGGGCTCGCTCATGGTCGAACTGGTGGCCTCCGACGACCGCACGGTGCGCAACGCCGAGTTCATCCGCGCCTGGCGCGAGCGCCTGTCCCTGCCGGCGGGGCTCGAGAACCTGATCATCAGCGAGCGCAGCGCCGGCCCGCCCGGCAAGGACGTCAACGTGCGCCTGACCGGAGCGTCCGCCGAGGCCCTCAAGCGGGCCGCGGAGTCGCTGTCGCGCACCCTCGCGCAGTCGCCGGGAGTGCTGGCTACCGAGGACGACATGCCCTGGGGGCGCGAGCAGCTGATCTATCGCGTCAGCCCGCGGGGCGAGGCGCTGGGCCTGACCACCCGCGAGCTGGGCCGTCAGCTGCGCGCCGCCTTCGACGGCCGGCTGGTGCAGGTCTACCAGGACGGGCCCGACGAGGTCGAGGTGCGGGTGCTGCTGCCCCGGGCCCAGCGCGAGCGCCTGGCCTCGCTGGGGCGGCTGCCGATCCGCACGCCGGACGGGCGCTTCGTGCCCCTCGACCAGGTCATGGCGCTCGACCATCGCCAGGGCTTCGAGGCCCTGCGCCATGCCGACGGTCGACTGGCGGTGGAGGTCACCGCCGAGGTGGACACCGCGGTCAACACGCCCGATCGCATTCTCGCCGGGCTGGAGGCCGCGACCCTGCCGGCGCTGATGCGCGAGCATGGCGTGCGCTACAGCTTCGAGGGACGCGCCGCCGACCAGCGCGAGACCTTCGCCGACATGCGCGTCGGGCTGATCGTCGGCCTGGCGCTGATGTACGTGGTGCTGGCCTGGGTGTTCGCCTCCTGGAGCCTGCCGCTGATCGTCATGGCGATCATTCCGCTGGCCCTGGTGGGGGCGCTGCTGGGGCACTGGCTGCTGGGGCTGGACCTGACCATGCTGTCGCTGTTCGGTCTGTTCGGGCTGTCCGGCATCGTGGTCAACAACGCCATCATCCTGGTGGCCTTCTACCGTCAGCAGCGCCATCGCGGCCTGGCCATCGACGCCGCGCTCAACGAGGCGGTAGTGCAGCGGATGAGGGCGGTGCTGCTGACCTCGCTGACCACCATCGGCGGACTGATGCCGCTGTTGTTCGAGACCTCGCTGCAGGCGCAGTTCCTGATTCCCATGGCGGTGTCCATCGCCTTCGGCCTGGGGCTCTCGACGCTGCTGGTGCTGGCGGTGATCCCTGCGCTGCTCAGCTACCTGGAGCACCTGCGGGTGCGCTGGGGACGCGAGGCGCTGCCGACATCGGGATAGCCGGTGTCTTGGCTGCGATGTGTCGCGTGAACATGCGAACATGAGCCCGAACATCGTCACCCCATTTGAGGAGGAAGCACCATGACGTCGACTGTCCTGATCACCGGCGCCAATCGCGGCGTCGGGCTGGCGCTGGCGCGCCACTACCATGCGGCGGGCTGGCAGGTCATCGGCGCCTGTCGGGAGGCCTCCTTCGAGCTGGCCGATACGGCGGACCGGGTCATCGAGGGCATCGACGTTACCCGAGACGACGACGTCGCGCGCCTGGCGGAAGCGCTCGAGGGGCAGTCCCTCGAGCTGTTGATCAACAACGCCGGCATGCTCCACGACGAATCGCTGGGGTCGCTCGACTTCGATGCGATCCGCGCCCAGATGGAGGTCAACGCCTATGCGCCGCTACGAGTGGTGGAGGCGCTGCTGCCGTGCCTGGGCGAAGGGGCCAAGGTCGCCAACATCACCAGCCGCATGGGCTCGATCGCCGACAACGACTCCGGCGGTCGCTACGGCTATCGGGCCTCCAAGGCGGCACTGAACGCCTTCGGCAAGTCCCTGGCGGTGGACCTGGCGCCCCGGGGGATCGCCGTGGCCCAGCTGCATCCGGGCTATGTGCAGACGCGAATGGTCAACTTCGGCGGGCTGATCGCCCCCGAGGAGGCCGCCGCGGGCCTGGCCGAGCGCATCGAGGCGCTGACGCTCGAGACCAGCGGCGGCTTCTGGCACAGCAATGGCGAACCTCTGCCCTGGTGAGGCCCCCGCGGCGCCGCAGGCCGGATATCGACCGCTGTTCGACATGTCGGGGGACGCAAAATTTTCATCCACTCGCCACCTACCGGGTTCCCTCCTTTGGACTATGGTATAGGTCCCAGCGGAATCTCAGCCGGAGGCGATCACATGTGTCACGTACAGGTCGAGCGGCTCCCCCTGCAGCAGCTGAACCGGCGCGGCGCCGCCGCTCCCGACGTGGTCTTCGTCGTGCCCCGGGGCGAGTCGCCGCGGGGCGTCGGACTGGATCCCAGGCGCGGCCTCTTCCTGATGCTGCAGTCCGGTGCCCGGCGCTATCCCCTGCATGACGTCAGCCGGGGCGATGACATCCTGCGGATGCACATCCTGGCGGTGGAGGTCGACGATGACCAGGATCCCCGGGTGCTGGACTTCGTCACCGATACCCTGGGGCTCGCCCTGGGGGCCGCGGTCTAGTCGCCTGTCGGGCTCGGGGAAACACCGCTTCGACGCCTGACCTGCCCAATTCTCGTAATGCTCGGTCAGCCTCGACGGGCGCCTGGGGAGGCGTCTCGGTCGAGGCTGACCCGTCGATCCGGAGAGGGTTGAACGCATGGCGGCGTGAGGAGTCCATGAAAGGACTGCCATCATCTCAAGGAGTTATCTCATGGACGTGATTCGTATCATCTTTGCTATCTTGCTTCCCCCGGTCGGGGTCTTCCTCCAGGTCGGCCTTGGGCTGCATTTCTGGGTCAATATCCTGCTGACCCTGCTGGGCTACATTCCCGGCATCGTGCACGCGGTGTGGATCATCGCCCGGCGCTAGGCGGCTGCCCGAATCCCGCCCCATGCGGCCGCCGGTTCCCCTCGGCGGCCGCGTCGCCTATGACCCTCCGCCACGTCAGACGGAATGGCCCAGGGGCCGAGACATGACGCTGGCGCTGGCGGTACAATCCGGCCCACATTCACACCCACCATCACCCGGGGGACCGCGCCGAGCGAGTCCATGGGTGAGGAAAAACTGGCGAACACGCTTCATGTCGACTGCTAGCCAAGCCCATGAGACAGGGCTTCGACGCACCTTCGCGATCATTTCGCACCCCGACGCGGGCAAGACCACCATCACCGAGAAGATGCTGTTGTTCGGCAACGCCATCCAGATGGCGGGCTCGGTGAAGAGCAAGCGCGACGATCGCCACGCCACCTCCGACTGGATGAAGATGGAGCAGGAACGTGGCATCTCGGTGACCACCTCGGTGATGCAGTTCCCCTACGGCGGGCGCGTCGTCAACCTGCTCGACACCCCGGGCCACGAGGACTTCTCCGAGGATACCTACCGCACCCTGACCGCGGTGGACTCGGCGCTGATGGTCATCGACGGCGCCAAGGGCGTCGAGGATCGCACCATCAAGCTGATGGAGGTCTGTCGACTGCGCACCACGCCGATCCTGACCTTCGTCAACAAGATGGACCGCGACATCCGAGATCCCATCGAGGTGATGGACGAGGTCGAGAAGGTGCTCAACATCCAGTGTGCGCCCATGACCTGGCCGATCGGCATGGGGCGCCACTTCAAGGGCGTCTACCACCTCTACAACGACGTCATTCACCTCTACACCCAGGGCCAGGGCAACCGGATTCCCGAGGACAAGCGCATCGAGGGCCTCGACAGCCCCGAGGTCGACGAGGTGCTGGGCGAGGACGCCGCCGAGGAGCTGCGCATGGAGGTCGAGCTGGTGCGCGGCGCTTCCCACGCGTTCGATCTCGATGCCTATCGTCGCGGCGAGCTGACCCCGGTCTACTTCGGTACCGCCATGGGCAACTTCGGCGTGCGCGAGATGCTCGACGGCTTCGTCGAGTACGCGCCGGCGCCCCAGCCGCGGGAGACCAACCTGCGCACGGTGGAATCCGAGGATGGCCGCTTCACCGGCTTCGTATTCAAGATCCAGGCCAATATGGACCCCAACCACCGCGACCGCATCGCCTTCCTGCGGGTCTGTTCGGGCAAGTACGAGAAGAACATGAAGATGCGCCACGTGCGCATCGGCAAGGACGTCAAGATCGCCGACGCCCTGACCTTCATGGCCTCGGATCGCTCCCACGTCGAGGAGGCCTGGCCAGGCGACATCATTGGCCTGCACAACCACGGTACCATCCAGATCGGCGACACCTTCACCCAGGGTGAGGACATGCGCTTCACCGGCATTCCGCACTTCGCCCCGGAGCTGTTCAAGCGCGTGCGCCTCAAGGATCCGCTGAAGATGAAGGCGCTGCAGAAGGGCCTGCAGCAGCTGTCCGAGGAGGGCGCCACCCAGGTGTTCATGCCGATGGACAACAACGACCTGATCCTCGGTGCCGTGGGCACCCTGCAGTTCGACGTGGTCGCCCATCGCCTCAAGGAGGAGTACAAGGTCGACTGCCTCTACGAGGGCATCAACGTCCAGACCGCCCGCTGGGTCTACTGCGACGACGCCAAGATGCTCGAGGAGTTCAAGCGCAAGGCCAGCCAGAACCTCGCCATCGACGGCGGCGGCTACCTGACCTATATCGCGCCGACCCGGGTCAACCTGCAGATGACCCAGGAGCGCTGGCCGGACATGCGTTTCAGCCCGACGCGCGAGCACTGACCCGGGCTTCGCCCGGGAGTCACGGGCTGCGAGCGTCGGGCTCCGAGCAGTTCACTGCAGACCCGCAGCCCGCAGCCCGCAGCCCGCAGCCCGCAGCCCGCAGCCCGCAGCCCGAAGCCCGAAGCCCGAAGCCCGAAGCCCGAAGCCCGAAGCCCGAAGCCCGAAGCCCGAAGCCCGAAGCCCGAAGCCCGAAGCCCGAAGCCCGAAGCCCGAAGCCCGAAGCCCGAAGCCCATGCTCATCGACGCCCACTGCCATCTGGATTTCCCCGACTTCGACGCTGACCGCGAGGCGGTGCTGGCGCGTGCCCGGGCGGCGGGGGTCGGCCATTTCGTGGTGCCGGGCACCACGCGGCGGCGCTGGGGGGAGGTGCTGGCGCTGGGCGAACGGGACGGAATCGGCGTCTGCCTTGGGCTGCATCCCTATTTCATGGACGAGCACGGCGAGGGCGACGTCGAGGCCCTGACGGCGGCGCTGGAAACGCATCCCGAGGTGGTGGCGGTGGGCGAGTGCGGCATCGATGCGCGCTTCACCGATAGCCTGGACGCCCAGTGGGCGCTGTTCGACGCCCAGGTCCGGCTCGCCAGGGCCAGGAGCCTGCCGCTGGTGATCCACTGCGTGAGGGCCAACGATCGGCTGGCCAAGCGGCTGCGCCAGCTGGCGCCGGGCGCCGGCGGGCTGATCCACGCCTTCGCCGGCTCGCCGCAACAGGCGAAGGCGTTTCTCGATCTCGGCTTCGTGGTGGGGCTCGGCGGTGCCTGTACCCATGACCGGGCCAGACGTCTGCAGCGCGCCGTGGCGGCGCTGCCCGACGATGGCTACGTGCTGGAGACCGATAGCCCCGACATGCCGCTCGCCGGCCATCGGGGGGAGCGCAACGAGCCGGCCAGGGTGCGCGAGGTCTGCCTCAGGGTCGCCGAGCTGCGCGGCCAGCCTCCCGAGCGGGTGGCGGCGGACAGCACCGCCAATGCGCGACGGCTGTTCGGATTGCCCGTGAGGGCTTGATGCACCGGGCTCAGGCCCTGGCGGCCAGGCTTTCGGGATCCAGCCTCTCGAGCGGGTAGGGCAGCTGCAGGCGCTTGAACTGCTGGCCGTCGACGCTGAGCGGTTCCGGGGCTTCCCTGGTGCTCATCACCGCCAGCACTTCCGGCTGACCGTAGGCGTCGAGCTCGGCGCCGAGCACCTCGCCGAGTCCCTTGCCGTTGGCGTCGCTGACGGCGCTGCCGGGTGCCGGCAGGCGCTCTCCCTCGAGCTGGCCGCGCACCAGGCGCTTCTTGACCTGACCGCGAAAGTGGGCCCGGGCCACCACCTCCTGGCCGGTATAGCAGCCCTTCTTGAAGCTGATTCCCCCGAGGGCCTCCCAGTTGAGCATCTGCGGCAGGTAGGCGTCGGCCTGGTCGGCGGTCAGCCATGCCAGCCCGGCCTGGACGTCGTGCAGGCGCCATACCGCGTTGTCGACCGGGGTGGCCTGGTCGCTGAGGCGCTCCCAGACGCTCTCGGCGCGTTCGGCGGACAGGCAGACCAACAGGCGGGGCCGAGGACCGGGATGGGCCAGCACCTGGACATCGTCGCCGTCGGCCTGGTGCCAGGCGGCGGGAGGCAGTACGTCGAGCCGGGCCTCGGCCACCGCCGGTGCCTCTCGGCCGATCAGCCCGATCAGCGCCAGGTCGTCGCGGGCGGTCAGTTCGACCTTGTAGAAAGGGGCGAACTTCTTGAGGTGATCGTGCAGGCCGGCCACCAGGCTGTGATGCATCAGCAGCCGGTAGTGACCCTCGGCGACCCGCCACAGCTGGGCATTGGCCAGTACTCGGCCCTTGGGCGTGCAGAAGCAGGTGAGCGGCGCGAAGCGGCCGTCGGCCAGCGACACCTGGGCGCTGGTCTGTCCCTGCAGGAAGCGTTCGGGGGCGTCGCCGCGCACGTCGAGGATGCCCAGGTGCGCCAGCGGCGTCATCACGGTGGCGTCCAGGGCGAGACGGGCCGGCGTGGGGGTGTCGAAGACGATGCGTCCGTCGTCTTGCTGGCGGCCGCCGAGGCGGGCGAGCCAATCGGTCATGTGTACTCTTCCTCGTCTGTCCGTGATCCTGATGGTACTCCAGATGCGGGCGGTGGGGCGGCAATGCAACCGCCGGCGGGGTCGGCGGCACGAGGGACGCCCGTCGAGCGGGCGATGTCCCGACCCGACAGACGGCCAGGGCGGCATGATAGACTCCGGGCATACACTTTCCACCGATCGGGAGCCGCCGCATGGCCCAGCAGAGCCTAACCTTCAAGGGCGTCGAGAACGCCGACCAGGTCAATCGCATCACCACCGCCCTGATGATGCTCGACGGTGTCGAGAGTGTCGAGGTCGGCCGCCACGGCGCCGAGGTCGACGGCCGCGCCCGGCGCGAGGCGCTGATCCAGGCCGTCCGGAAGCTGGGGCTCGGCATCGAGGTGTCGTGATGGCGGCGCCGATCCGCGTCATTAGTCAGCGCGACCGCGTGTTTCGCCAGCGGGTCGAGCTCGAGGGTGCGGAAGATCTGTTCGTCGACGTGCCCGAGGCCTTCGGCGGCGAGGACAGCGCCCCGGATCCCCACGACTACTTCGACCTGTCGCTGGGCGCCTGCAAGGCGATCACCGCCCAGATGTATGCCCGTCGCAAGTCGTGGTCCCTCGAGGCCGTGGAGGTGGTGGTCAATCGCGATGAACGCGAGGAGCGCCGCGGCGTCTATCGTCTGGAAGTGGCCATGCGCTTTATCGGCGAGCTCGACGACGCCCAGCGGGCGCGGCTCGAGGAAATCAGCGACATGTGCCCCATCCATCGGCTGATGACCACCTCGAGGGTGGAGATCACCACCCGACAGCAAGACTAGTCACGACCAGGAGCCCCGATGAGCAAGGCATTCCGACTCGAGTCCAAGTACCGGCCCGCCGGCGACCAGCCCGCGGCCATCCAGGGCCTGGTGAGCGGGATCGAGTCCGGGCTGGCCCACCAGACGCTGCTCGGCGTGACCGGCTCGGGCAAGACCTACACCATGGCCAACGTGGTCGAGCGCCTGCAGCGCCCGACCATCGTCATGGCGCCCAACAAGACGCTGGCGGCCCAGCTCTACGGCGAGTTCAAGTCGTTCTTCCCCGACAATGCCGTGGAGTACTTCGTCTCCTACTACGACTACTACCAGCCCGAGGCCTATGTGCCGTCCTCGGACACCTTCATCGAGAAGGACGCCTCGATCAACGACCACATCGAGCAGATGCGCCTGTCGGCGACCAAGGCGCTGCTCGAGCGCCGCGACGCCCTGATCGTGGTCTCGGTGTCGGCGATCTACGGCCTCGGCGATCCCGACCAGTACCTGAAGATGCGCCTGCACTTCAATCGCGGCGAGCTGATCGACCAGCGGGCCTTCCTGCGGCGCCTGGCGGAGCTGCAGTACACCCGCAACGACCTGGACTTCAAGCGCGGCACCTATCGGGTGCGCGGCGATGTCATCGACATCTTCCCGGCCGACGCCGAGGACGAGGCGGTGCGGGTGGAGCTGTTCGACGACGAGATCGACGGCATCAGCCTGTTCGACCCGCTGACCGGCGAGGTGCGCGGCAAGGTGCCGCGGATGACCATCTACCCGAAGTCGCACTACGTCACGCCCCGCGAGACCATCATGGGCGCCATCGACGGCATCAAGGAGGAGCTGGCCGAGCGGCTGGCCTGGATGCGCCAGCACGACAAGCTGGTGGAGGCCCAGCGCCTGGAACAGCGCTCGCTCTACGACATCGAGATGATGCTCGAGCTCGGCTACTGCAACGGCATCGAGAACTACTCGCGCTATCTCTCGGGCCGCAAGCCGGGCGAGCCGCCGCCCACCTTCTTCGACTACCTGCCCGCCGACTCGCTGCTGTTCATCGACGAGTCCCACGTCAGCGTTCCCCAGGTGGGCGGCATGTACAAGGGCGACCGCTCGCGCAAGGAGACGCTGGTGGAATACGGCTTCCGGCTGCCCTCGGCGCTGGACAACCGGCCGATGAAGTTCGAGGAGTGGGAGCGCATCTCGCCGCAGACCATCTTCGTCTCGGCCACGCCGGGCCCCTACGAAGCCGAGCATGCCGGCCAGGTGGTGGAGCAGGTGGTGCGGCCCACCGGGCTGCTCGATCCCGAGCTCGAGGTGCGCCCGGCCTCCACCCAGGTCGACGACCTGTTGTCCGAGATCCGCCAGCGCACGGCGGCGGAGGAACGGGTGCTGGTCACCACCCTGACCAAGCGCATGGCCGAGGATCTCACCGAGTATCTCGACGAGCACGGTGTGCGGGTGCGCTACCTGCACTCCGACATCGACACCGTGGAGCGGGTCGAGATCATCCGCGACCTGCGCCTCGGCAAGTTCGACGTGCTGGTGGGCATCAACCTGCTGCGCGAGGGCCTCGACATCCCCGAGGTCTCGCTGGTGGCGGTGCTCGACGCCGACAAGGAAGGCTTCCTGCGCAACGAGCGCTCGCTGATCCAGACCATCGGCCGGGCGGCGCGCAACGCCCATGGCAAGGCGGTGCTCTATGCCGACCGCGTCACCGACTCCATGCGTCGCGCCATCGACGAGACCGAACGGCGCCGCGCCAAGCAGATGGCGCATAACGAGGCGCACGGCATCGTGCCCGAGACGGTGCATCGCTCGGTGGCCGATATCCTCGAGGCCGCCGAGGCGCCGGGGCGCAAGGGCAAGGGCCGCAAGAGCGAGCGCAAGGTGGCCGAGGGCGCGGCGCTCTACGATCCAAGCGATCTGGGCCCGGCGGAACTGGCCAAGGAGATCACCCGTCTCGAGGACGCCATGTCCGAAGCCGCCCAGAACCTGGAGTTCGAGGAGGCCGCGCGGCTGCGCGACCGGCTGCTGGAGCTGAAGGAGCGTCAGCTCGCCGTCGGCTAGGTGCGCCTGACACCGGCTACGCCCGTCGCCTGTCAGGCAGCACCGGGTTTTTATGGAAGGTGTCGTGAGGAGAGAGCATGCCGGAAGGCCCCGAGATTCGTCGTGCCGCCGACGCGCTGCATGACCACATCGCCGGGCGTCGCCTCGACGACGCCTGGTTCGCGTTTCCCGAGCTGGCGGACCAGGCCGGCTCGCTGATCGGCCGCGAGGTGAGGGCGGTCGACAGTTGGGGCAAGGCGCTGCTGACCCGCTTCGATGACGGGCGAGTGCTCTATGCCCACAATCAGCTCTACGGCGTGTGGAAGCTGCACGACGCCGAGCGCGAGCCGGATACCCGGCGCTCGCTGCGCGTGCGCCTGACCGCCGGGGATCGCATGGCGAGCCTCTACAGCGCCTCCGACGTGTCGCTGTGGGACGCAGGCCGCCTGCACGAGCATCCGTTCCTGTCGCGGCTGGGGCCCGACCTGCTGACCCATGGGGTGACGGGCGACACCATCGTCCAGCGCCTGATGGACCCGCGCTGGCGCGGGCGTCGGCTGGGCGGCCTGCTGCTGGACCAGTCGCTGGTCGCCGGGCTCGGCAACTACCTGCGCTCGGAGATCCTGTTCTTCGCCGCGCTCTCGCATCGGGCCAGGCCGGTCGACCTGGCGGACGATCAGCGTCGGCAACTGGCCGAACAGATGCTGGCCCTGACGCACCGCTCCTATGAGACCGGCGGGGTGACCAACCGTGACGACTGGGCCGCCAATGACCGGCGCGAGGGCCGGAGTCGCAAACGCTGGCGCTTCGCCGCCTTCGAGCGCGAAGGGCTGCCGTGCCATCGCTGCGAGGCGCCGATCGAGAAGCTCAGTGTGGCCTCGCGGCGGCTCTATCGCTGCCCGTCCTGCCAGCCGGACTGAGTCGCCGGCGGTGCCTCCTTGCTATTTTTATACCGTTATCTCCGCGCCTTTCATTACTCCGCTAAGCTCGCCGACACTGCCGCGGGAGGGCAAGTGCGGTATAATTCCGCTCCGTTCGAGCCCGCCACCGGCCGACGGCCGACCAGAAGCGGGCGTGTCGACCCACCAATGGAGCGTCTTGCCCATGACCGTGATCCGCCAGGATGACCTCATCCAGAGCGTCGCCGATGCCCTGCAGTACATCTCCTACTACCATCCCAAGGATTTCATCGACGCCATGGCGGCGGCCTACGAGCGCGAGGAGAACCCCGCGGCCAAGGACGCCATCGCCCAGATCCTGATCAACTCGCGGATGTGCGCCACCGGTCATCGGCCGATCTGCCAGGACACCGGCATCGTCACCGTCTTCGTCCACGTCGGCATGAACGTGCGCTTCGAGACCGACATGAGCCTCGACGACATGATCAACGAGGGCGTGCGCCGGGCCTACCAGCTGCCCGACAACGTCCTGCGCGCCTCGGTGCTGGCCGATCCGGACGGCAAGCGCGCCAACACCAAGGACAACACCCCGGCGGTGATCCACCACAAGCTGGTGCCCGGCGACACCGTCGAGGTGCACGTGGCGGCGAAGGGCGGCGGCAGCGAGGCCAAGTCGAAGTTCGCCATGCTCAACCCGTCCGACAACGTGGTCGACTGGGTGCTCGAGCAACTGCCCAAGATGGGCGCCGGCTGGTGTCCCCCCGGCATGCTCGGCATCGGCATCGGCGGCACCGCCGAGAAGGCCATGGAGATCGCCAAGGAGGCGCTGCTCGAGCCCATCGACATCCAGGAGCTGCAGGCCCGTGGGGCGTCCAATCGTGCCGAGGAGCTGCGCCTGGAGCTCTACGACAAGGTCAACCAGACCGGCATCGGCGCCCAGGGCCTGGGCGGGCTGACCACGGTGCTCGACATCAAGGTCAAGGACTACCCGACCCACGCCGCCAACAAGCCGGTGGCGATCATCCCCAACTGCGCGGCGACCCGCCATGCCCACTTCACGCTGGACGGCAGCGGGGCCGCGGCCCTGCCGGCGCCCAAGCTCGAGGACTGGCCGGAGATCACCCGCGAGGCCGGCGACAACGTCAAGCGCGTCAACCTGGATGCGATCACCCCGGAAGAGGTGCAGAGCTGGCAGCCCGGCGACACCCTGCTGCTCAACGGCAAGCTGCTGACCGGCCGCGACGCCGCCCACAAGCGCATGGTCGACATGATCGCCAAGGGCGAGAGCCTGCCGGTGGACCTCAAGGGGCGCTTCATCTACTACGTCGGCCCGGTGGATCCGGTCGGCGACGAGGTGGTCGGCCCGGCCGGCCCGACCACGGCGACGCGTATGGACAAGTTCACCCGCACCATGCTCGAACAGACCGGCCTGCAGGGCATGGTCGGCAAGGCCGAGCGCGGCCCGGCGGCCATCGAGGCGATCCGCGACAACCAGGCGGTCTACCTGATGGCGGTGGGTGGCTCGGCCTACCTGGTGTCCCAGGCGATCAAGGCGGCTCGTGTCGTCGGCTTCGAGGACCTGGGCATGGAGGCCATCTACGAGTTCGAGGTGGAGGACATGCCGGTGACCGTGGCCGTGGACAGCGCGGGGACCTCGGTGCACCAGACTGGCCCGGCGAAATGGAAGGAGATCATCGCCGAGCGCGCCTGACCCCGAGCGTCGTGCACCGATTCGACGGCCCCGCCCTCTGGCGGGGCCGTCGTCGTTGTGAGTATGCTGGATATCGCATTCCATCCGCCTCCATCCCACGGAAAGGGAGTCACCATGGCATCCTGGCTGTTCGGCCTGCTGATCCTGATGGTCCACGTGCTCGGCATGCTGTCGGCGGTGCAGGCGCTGATGTCGGCGCGCACCTCCCAGGGGGCCATCGCCTGGATCCTGTCGCTGCTCACCGTGCCCTATCTGGCGGTGCCGGCCTACTGGGTGTTCGGCCGCCCGCGCTTCTATGGCTATGTCTCGGCCCGGGGGGAGCGCGACACCGTGCTGCGCCGCGTGCTGGCCGGCTATCGCGATCGGCTGGCGCCCTTCCTGGCCGGGGCGAAGGAGTCCGACGTGCGCGCCGTGGAGCAGCTGGCGATGATGCCGCTGACCAGCGGCAATCGCGCCGAGCTGCTGGTGGACGGCCGGGCCACCTTCGACAGCCTGTTCGCCGGCATCGACGCCGCCCGCGAGTACATCCTGATCCAGTTCTTCATCGTGCGCGACGACGCCCTGGGTGCCGAGCTCAGCCAGCGCCTGCAGGCCGCTACCCGGCGCGGTGTCCGGGTGCGCTTCCTGTACGACGAGATCGGCTGCCATGCCTTGCCGGACCGCTATTTGCGCGAATTGCGCGAGGCGGGCATCGAGGTCAGCGCCTTCCATTCGTCCCGCGGGCTTCGCCATCGCTTCCAGCTCAACTTCCGCAACCACCGCAAGATCCTGGTGGTCGACGGGCGCGAGGGCTGGGTCGGGGGCCACAACGTCGGCGTCGAGTACCTGGGCGAGCATCCGCGCCACGGGCACTGGCGGGACACCCACCTCAAGCTCGCCGGCCCCAGCGTGCTGGGCCTCCAGGAGGCCTTCTGGGAGGACTGGCACTGGGCCACCGGCGAGGTGATCCGCCTCGACTGGACGCCGGTGGTGACCTGCGAGGAATGCCAGAACGTGGTGATCGTGCCCTCCGGGCCGGCGGATCCCCAGGAGACCGCCAGCCTGCTGGTGCAGCACGCCATCCACAGCGCCCGGGAGCGGCTGTGGATCACCAGCCCCTACTTCGTGCCGGATCACAGCGTCCAGGACGCGCTGCGCCTGGCGGCCATGCGCGGGGTCGACGTGCGCATCATGATGCCCGAGCGCCCCGACCACCTGCTGGTGTTCCTGTCCGCGTTCTCCTTCCTGCCCGACATGCTGCGCGCCGGGGTCAAGGTCTACCGCTATCAGCCCGGCTTCCTGCACCAGAAGGTGATCCTGATCGACGAGGCGGCGGCCTGCGTGGGGACGGTCAACCTGGACAACCGTTCCTTCCGCCTCAACTTCGAGGTCACGGCCTTCGTGGCGGATCGCCGCTTCGCCGCCGAGGTCGAGGAGATGCTCGAGCGAGACCTCGCCGTCTGCCGCCGTGTTTCGCTGGAAGAGATCCGTCGTCGTGCCCTGTGGCGCAAGCTGGTGTCCCGGGCCGCCTATCTGTTCTCGCCGGTGCAGTGAACGGCGATCGAGGCGACGCGCCTTGGGTCCCCGCCTCGGCTGGGGTAAATTAGCCGCTTGGCACCCCGGACGGGAGGCCGGCCGGACAGTGGCTGACGTCGGGTCGCGGCGTCGTCGTTGCCCGGGGCCTTTACGCATTCGTGATCGGGAGTCGTGGTGAACCTCGAGACCAAGTGGCTGGAAGACTTCGTCGCCCTGGCCAATACCCGCAGCTTTTCCGCCTCGGCGCGCCAGCGCCACGTGACCCAGCCCGCCTTCAGCCGGCGGATCCGTTCCCTCGAGCAGGCCGTCGGCGTGACGCTGGTCGATCGTTCCACCACGCCGGTGGACCTCACCCCGGAGGGCCAGCTGTTCCTGGTCACCGCCCGCAACATGGTCGAGCAGCTCAACGAGAGCCTGGGGCACCTGCGTGGGCTGTCCATGGCCAACGAGGCGCTCGATATCGTCGCCGCGCACTCCCTGGCGCTGAGCTTCTACCCGCCCTGGATCTCGCGCCTTCAGAAAGGGCTGGGCGAGCTGCCCACCCGGTTGGTGGCGATGAACGTGGGGGACGCCATCCATGTGCTGCGCGAGGGCAACTGCGACTTGATGCTGGCCTACTATGACCCCTACGCCAGCATGCAGCTCGATGCCGAGGTGTTTCCCTCCTTCTCGATCGGCCAGGTCAAGATGCTGCCGGTCTGCCTGCCCGACGAGCAGGGGCGGCCGGTGTTTCCGCTGGAGGGCAGCGAGTCGGTGCCCTACCTGGCCTACACCCAGGGCGCCTTCCTGGGCCGCAGCGTGCGCATGCTGCTCAAGAACGATCCGCTGCGCATGCGGTTGCGCACCGTCTACGAGACCGCCATGGCCGAGGGCCTCAAGGGCATGGTGCTGCAGGGGCTGGGCATGGCCTGGATTCCCGACTTCTGCATTCGCGAGGAACTCAAGAGCGGTCGGCTGGTGAGGGCCGGGGAGGAGAAGCACGACGTGCCGCTCGAGATTCGACTCTACCGCTGCTCGCTGGTGCACAAGCCCGGCGTCGAGAAGCTCTGGCGGCAGATGATGAAGCTGCCGCGGGATTTCCTTCAGGCCTGAAAAAGGCGGGATTTCCTGCTGCGCTCGATGGCTCGGCCACCGGCGCTGCCGAAACGTCGGGCCGTCGCTATCCTCATGTAGCAGGCTACACTCCGGTCGCCGTGTTCCGGCGGTGACCGGACTCGGCGTCCCCACCTGGTCATCGCTGTGACGGCAATCCCGACCTTTTAGGAGTTTGGGGCTGCAGGGGCTGCCCCATGGTTCTGCTGCATTGCCTTGATCACGGGCCGCTGAAGTCGGCGGGCAGGCCCAGGAAGTTCTGGATGATGAAGAAGTGGTCCTCGAACAGGGCGTCGGGCTCCAGGTCAGCCAGCGGCACCCAGCGGGCGTGGTCGCCGCCCTTGACGGGCTTGAGCCGGGGCAACTGCTGCTCCGGACGCAGCGCGAAGTAGAAGGCCTCCGCCAGGGTGCGTCCCCGCCAGCTGCGATGCGGCTCGTCGAACAGCCGCTGGCCGCGCAGCGAGCCCTTGAGTACCGGTTCCGGCACCTTGAGCCTGACCCGTTCACGCAGCTCGCGCAGGCAGGCGTCGAGCAGCCGCTCCTGGGGGCTGATGAAGCCGCCGGGCAGGGCATAGAGCCCCTTGCCGGGGGCCGCGGTGCGCTTGACCAGCAGCACGTGGCCCGACTGCACCACCACCGCGCAGGCGGTGACGAACACCGGCGGGTAGGGGGCCTGGGCCCAGGCCTGGCGATACTGCTCGAGCAGGCCCTGCTCTTCCACCAGCTGCTCGAAGGCCTCGGTCTCCAGGAAGCCCCTGAGGCTCTGCACCACCCCCGGCGGCAGGTCGTGGGAGGCCCCGGCGCTGGCGTAGTCCGCCGCGGCCATGGGCGAGCGGAACAGCCGCTCGCGGATCTGGCTGGCCGAGATGCCCTCGACCATCGGCACGCTGACCGACTCCCACTGGGGGAACAGCGACAGGTAGTAGCTGGACTGGCCGCGACTGGCGCCGATCAGGCCGATGCGCGGCAGCCTCGCCTGGCTCGGCGAGGCGATGTCCCGCACCTTGCGCTGCACGTCGCGCACCCAGACGTCGTTGTTGTAGAGCGCGTCCAGCAGCGGCACGATCTCGAGGCGGGCGTTGTCGTCCGCGTCGAAGGCGCTCCTCAGCATCCGGCGCCGCTCGTCGAAGCGCCAGGGATTGCGCAGCGAGCGCGCCTGCCAGGCGGAGCCGACCAGCACGATGACCTGCCGAGCCCGCTTGAGTGCCTCGTGAATGACCGCCAGGTGCCCCAGGTGCGGAGGCTGGAAGCGGCCGATGAAGACCAGGCAGTCGAAGTCGGGGGAGGACGAATCGGCGTCCGGGGGCGGACACATGGCAGGGCTCCGGCGGGAAAAACGCCCATTATGGTGAGCCCTCCCGGGCCGTGCAATGCTGTGCCGGCCTTGCTCGCCGACGCCAGCGCGATGGAGCCGCCACGTGGGCGAGGCGTTGGCCAGGCCCCGGTGTCCCGCCTGCAGGGCCTGTCCGGGTCCGGTATGCTGGGGGCGACAAGGAAGTGTTGACGCGAGGACATCAGCGATGTGGAACCGGACCAAGCAGACCCTGGGCTTCTGGTGGGGCGTGCTGCGCGACGCCGTCAAGCTGTGGGTGGAGTGCAACGCCTTCAGCTATGCCGGCTCACTGGCCTTCTATACGCTGTTTTCCCTGGCGCCGACGATCATCATCGCGGTCACCGTGATCGGCCTGGTGCTCGGCGAGGAGGCGGCCCAGGGCCAGATCGTCGCCCAGCTCCAGGGCACCATGGGCACCGCGGCGGCCGAGGCGGTCCAGGATGCCGTGGCCCAGTCGCGCATCGAGACATCCGGCCTGCTGCCGACGCTGCTCGGCATCGGCGCGTTGCTGGTCGGCGCCACCACGGTGTTTGGCCAGATGCAGTATTCCCTGAACAGCCTGTGGGGCGTGACCGCCCATCCCCGGGTCAACAGCCTGCTGCTGTTGCTCAAGCAGCGGACCCTGTCGATGGCGGTGGTGCTGGCCATCGGCTTCATCCTGCTGGTATCACTGATGCTCGGCGTGGTGGTGCAGTCGCTGCTGCGCGCCGCGGACAACCTGCTGCCGTTCGTCGGCACCCTCACGTCCAGCGTCGAGTTCCTGGTCTCCCTGGCGCTGGTGAGCGCGCTGTTCGCCACCATCTTCCGGCTGTTGCCGGACGTGGTGCTGAGCTGGCGCGACGTGCTGGTGGGGGCCGTGGTCACGGCCCTGTTGTTCACCCTGGGACGCAGCGCCATCGCCACCTACCTGGCCTACACGGCCACCGCCTCCACCTACGGGGCGGCGGGCTCGGTGGTGTTGATCCTGCTGTGGGTCTACTACTCCTCGTTGATCCTGCTGTTCGGCGCGGCCTTCACCAAGAGCCTGCTGCTGGCCCGCGGGCGGGAGGTAATCCCGCGCAATACCGCGGTACGCGTGCGCCACGAGCTGGTCGAGGAAGACGCGCCAGCCGCGCGCGGCTGGCACCGTCCGACGTGGCGTCGCAAGGCCGACGGCCAGGCGTCGACGGATACGCCCGAACACGAGGAGGCCGGCGCTCGGGAGAGCGAGGCTCCGCAAGACGACGCGCAGGCCAGCGGCGGAAAGCGCCGCGACACGCCCTGACGCGCATCGCGGCAGGGGATCATGGCGTGGCCCGGAAGCGCTCCCGGGCCAGGTCGTCGGCCACCAGCGCGGGGCTACGGCGCTCCCGCGAGGCGCGTGCGAAGATCGCGTCCAGGGTCGAGCCGATGCCCTCGATGTGCGCCATGACGGCTTCGCGACGGTAGTCGTCGCGGCGCTGCCAGGCGATCTCGATCACGCCGCCGGCATTGGCCACGTAGTCGGGCGTATAGAGGATGCCGCGGGCCATCAACTGCTCGGCCACCTCGGGGCTCGCCAGCTGGTTGTTGGCCGCCCCGCACACCACCCCTGCCTTGAGCCGCTCCACCGCCCGGGGCGTCAGGGCCGCGCCCATGGCGCAGGGCGCGAAGACGTCCACCTCGGCATCGACGATGGCGTCCGGCGCGACGGTCTCGGCGCCGAACTCCTCCGCCAGCCTTTCCAGGGCGTCGCGATCGACGTCGGTCAGCACCAGCCGGGCACCGCTCGCGTGGAGCCTCCGGGCGAGGTGGGCGCCGACGTGGCCGATGCCCTGGATGGCCACCCGCAGGCCGGCGAGCTCCGAGCGATCCAGGCCGTGGCGCACGGCGCTCTGCAACGCACAGAAGACGCCATGGGCGGTGAAGGGCGAGGGATCGCCGGAGGCGCCGCCATGGCCGAGGCCGCCCACGTGGGCGGTGGTCTCGGCGATGATCCGCATGTCGGCCTCGCTGGAGCCGGAGTCCTCGGCGGTCACGTAGCGCCCGCCAAGGGATTCCACCAGCCGTCCCATGGCGCGTAGCATGTCCGGCGTCTTGTCGCGGCGCGGGTCGGCGATGATCACCGCCTTGCCGCCGCCCAGCGGCAGGTCGGCTAGCGCCGACTTGTAGGTCATGCCCCGCGACAGCCGCAGCACGTCGGTCAGGGCGTCGGCCTCGCTGGCGTAGGGGAAGATGCGCAGCCCGCCGAGCGCCGGGCCGCGCCGGGTGTCGTGGATGGCGATGATGGCGCGCAGGCCACTCGCCTCGTCGCTGCCATGGACGACCTGTTGATGATGATCGAATTCGGGGTGGTCGAAGACCGGCATGGAGGTATCTCCCTCGTGAGGATACTGTCGGGAATCGCCATGGGTGGGCGATATCGCGGCGCCGAACCGGCTTGTGGCCAGGCGAACGCCTGTGTGACACCTTGAAGACTAGAGCATCGCCCACTACCCGGGAAGCCCTGGCCATGGGGCTGCCGGGAAGAGGGCGAGTCGGCTATTCGGGCCATGACAGGGAAGGAGGACGCATGAGTGAGTACTGCATCAAGGCCCTGGTGGGCGGCAAGGTTCAGGGCGTCTGGTATCGCCGCGCCACCCAGCAGCGGGCGCGGCAGGCAGGCGTCACCGGCCACGCCCGCAACCTCGCCGACGGGCGCGTCGAGGTGCTGCTGTGCGGTCCCCGCGAGGCGGTGGAAGAGGTCTGCGACTGGCTGTGGCAGGGCCCGCCGGAGGCGCGGGTCCGTGACGTCGAGCGCGAAGAGGTGCGGGGAGAGGCGCCGGACGACTTCACCACGGGCTGACCGTGATCCGCCCTGCGTCGTCCGGCGGCGCGTCGCTACTCGAGGGTCTGGGTGATCCACTCGACCACGGCCTCGCCGTCGACGCCCAGGCAGACGTCGACCAGCGGCGTGTGCGACCAGCGCGGCGCGAGGTAGCCGCGATGCTCGGGGGCGAAGATGGTCTGGCCCTCGGCCTCGCCCTCGGTGGCCACGGTCAGGTGGCCGCGGGCGGTGGTGAATAGTGCCGGGCACACCAGCCAGGCCAGGGCCAGGCTGTCGTGGGGGCAGCAGCCGTCGATGCCGAGCATCTGGCGATAGAAGTCGCGGTAGAAGGCATAGCTGCCGGCGAGCACCTCGCCCAGCGCGCCCTGGCCGGCGGCGATGCGGGTCATGTGGTCGGGGCCGAGCACGCAGCGGTGAGTGACATCCAGCCCGACCAGGGTCAGCGGCCAGCCGGCGGTGAGGACCCGCTGGGCGGCATGGGGATCGTTGAAGATGTTGGCCTCGCTCACCGGGGTGACGTTGCCTCCCTCGCGGATCGAGCCGCCCATTACCACCACGCCCTTGACCTTGTCCGGCAGGGTCGGGTCCAGCTGCAGGGCGGCGGCGAGGTTGCCGAGGGGGCCGACCGCCACCAGCGTCACCTCGCCGGGCCGGGCGTCGACGGTGTCGATGATGAACTGGGCGGCGCTGCGGGGATCCGCCCGGCCCGTGACCGATGGCAGCATGATATCGCCCAGGCCGTTGGCGCCGTGGATGTGCGCCGGGGCCGGATGTCGCGGCTTGACCATCGGCGCCGCGGCCCCCCGGGCCACCGGGACCCGCTCGCCGGCGAGCTCGGCCAGCAGCAGGGCATTGTTCGTCGCGGTACCGACGTCGACGTTGCCGAAGGTGGTGGTCATCCCCAGCAGTTCGATGTCCGGGTGGCGCAGGGCGATGGCGATGGCCTGGGCGTCGTCGACCCCCGGATCGGTATCGAAGATGATCGGCTCTGGCATGAAGGCTCCTCGCGGGCGTCAGTGGTCGTTGGCGCCGCCGCGGAGCCATTGCTCCACCTCGGCGACGGCGGGAATGCTGTCGGCGGCGCCGTGACGCTGCACGCCCAGCGCCGCGGCGGCGGCCGCGCGGGTCAGGCAGGTCGCCGGGGAGTGGCCGGCCTGGACGGCGGCCAGGTAGTAGCCGATGAAGGTATCGCCGGCGGCGGTGGTGTCCACGGCGGCGACCGGAAAGGGCGGCTGGAAGTGGCGCGTGGCGGCGTGCTGGTACCAGGCGCCGTCGGCGCCCAGGGTCAGTACCGTCTCGGTGTCTGGCAGTCGCTCGGCCAGGGCGTCGAGCAGCGCCGCGGCGTCGCTGCCGCCGGGCAAGCCCACCAGCGCTTCCGCCTCGCCGCGATTGACGAACAGCAGTCGACACGCCTCCAGGGGCAGGTCGGCGACCTCGGCGGTCATCGGCGCGGGGTTGAAGGCGACCTTGAGCCCCCGCTCCCGGGCGCCGGCCAGCACCCGGGGCAGGGCGTTGCACTCGTTCTGGGCCAGCAGCCAGTCACCGGGGGCCGTGTCGGCGAGGCGGGCGTCGAGCTCCGCCTCGGTGAAACCGTGGTTGGCCCCGGGGGAGAGCAGGATGGCGTTCTCGCCACGTTCATCCACCTGGATGATGGCATGGCCGCCGGGCTCGTCCACCAGGGCGATGGCGTCGACGTCTACCCCGGCGGCCTCGAGCAGGCTGCGTGCCCAGGCGTCCTGGCGGCCGAGGCGACCCCAATGGCGCACGCGGCCACCGGCTTTTGCCATGGCCAGCGACTGATTGGCGCCCTTGCCGCCGAGGCCGACGCGATAGCCGAGGCTGGTCAGCGTCTCGCCGGGCATGACCAAGTGGGGGACGCGATAAAAATGATCGAGATTGATCGAGCCGAAGTTGTGCAGCATGCCGTCATCCGGATGAGAGGCTTGGAGGTATAGCGATAACGGCGAAAGTATCGAGGGCCAGGACGGCCTTCGCAAGCCGGAAGCTGACGAAAATATGATACTTATACCGTTATCTATTGTTTTCAAACCACCAAGCCAACCTTGGTGGAGAGGTGTTATTAGGAAGGAAGGGGGGCCGTCAGGTTATCGGCCGTGAGCTCGACGATGCGCTGCCGAGCTTCAGGGCTGATCCAGGCACTGTGCGGGGTCACGATCAGGTTGAGCGGTTCGCTCAAGGCATCGATCAGCGGATGTCCGTCGCGGGGCGGCTCGTCGGGCAGCACGTCGACGGCCAGGCCGCCCAGTCGCCCGTCGCGCAGGGCGGCCAGCGCCGCGAGTTCATCGATGATGCCGCCACGGGCGCAATTGACCAGCAGCGCCTGCGGCTTGAGCCGGGCCAGCAGGTCGGCATCCACCAGGTGCCGGCTGGCCTCGGTCAGCGGGCAGTGCAGGCTGATGGCGTCGGCGCTCGGGGCCAGCTCGGCGAGGGCGGGGCGGGCATCCTGCTCGGCACCGGGACGCGCCGCGAAGACCACGTCCATGCCGAAGGCCTCGGCAAGCTGGCCGACCCGGGTGCCGAGCTCGCCCTGGCCGACGATCACCAGTCGCTTGCCCTCGAGCTGCAGGGTGGTGTGGTCCATCAGGCAGAAGAAGGCGCTCTCGCCCCAGCGGCCAGCGGCCACATCGCGCTGATAGCGGGGCAGGCGGCCGGCCAGGGCGAGCAACTGCATCAGGGTGTGCTGGGCCACGCTCGCCGTGCCGTAGGCGGCGACGTTGCGCACCGCGATGCCGCGTCGCTTGGCCTCGGCCATGGCGATGTTGTTGGTGCCGGTGGCCAGCACGCAGATCAGCCGGAGGTCGGGCAGGGCGGCCAGGGCCTCGGCGTCGAGGACGACCTTGTTGACGATGGCTACCTCGGCGCCGGCGAGCCGGGCGACGGCCGAGTCGCGCTCGGTGAAGTCGTGCACGTCGAGGCGGGAGACCCGCTCGCGGATCGGCGTCAGGTCGATATCGTCACCCAGGCTGGCGGCATCGAGAATCACGGCATGCATGGCGGACTTCCTGTCGGTGAAGGGGGTTTGGCACCGCCCGGGGCTGGGCCTGAGGCCCGTCGGCAGGCTATAATACCGGGCTTTCGAGGCGGGCTTGGAATATCGGCCGCCCGACCCTATATCGCACAACGCACCGCGACCGAGCGAGGTTGCGGCGTCGCATTGCCCAAGGGACGTCGTTACCGGGAGACCAAACCATGCCCATCTACGAATACGAGTGCAAGGCCTGCGGCCATCGCCTGGAGAAGCTGCAGAAGGTGAGTGCCGAGCCGCTCAGCGACTGCCCCGCCTGCGACCAGGCCGAGCTCGGTCGGCTGATTTCCGCGGCCGGCTTCCGCCTGGCCGGCGGCGGCTGGTACGAGACCGACTTCAAGACCGGCAGCAAGAAGAACCTGGCCGGTGGCAACGAGGCGGCATCCGGGTCGTCGAGCAAGGACGGGGCGGCGGCCTGACCGCGTCCGCCGCCCTGCAGCCTGTCGGACGCGATCGATCGCGAGTCCGCCAGGCTGTCAGCTACTTCATTTCACGCAACAAGACAGGATACGACATGCGCAGCCATTATTGCGGCCAGCTGAACGAGACCATGGTGGATCAGACGGTCACCCTGTGCGGCTGGGTGCATCGCCGCCGTGACCATGGCGGGGTCATCTTCCTCGACATGCGCGATCGGGACGGCATCGCCCAGGTCGTGGTCGACCCCGACACCGCCGAGGCCTTCGCCAATGCCGACCGCGCCCGCAGCGAATACGTGCTGCGCATCAGCGGCCGCGTGCGCCTGCGCCCCGAGGGTACCCAGAACCCGAACATGCCGACCGGGCTGATCGAGGTGCTGGCCAAGGATGTGGAAGTCCTCAACACCGCCGCCACGCCGCCGTTCCAGCTCGACGAGCACGGCAAGGTCGGCGAGGAAGTGCGCCTCAAGCACCGCTACATCGACCTGCGCCGCCCGGAGATGATCGAGAAGCTGCGCCTGCGCTCGCGGATTTCCCACAGCGTGCGCGCCTACCTCGAGAACCAGGGCTTCCTGGACATCGAGACCCCGGTGCTGACCCGCGCCACGCCGGAAGGTGCTCGCGACTACCTGGTGCCGAGCCGCACCCACCCGGGCAGCTTCTTCGCGCTGCCGCAGTCGCCTCAGCTGTTCAAGCAGCTGCTGATGGTGTCCGGCTTCGACCGCTACTACCAGATCGCCAAGTGCTTCCGCGACGAGGACCTGCGCGCCGATCGCCAGCCCGAGTTCACCCAGATCGACCTGGAGGCCTCCTTCGTCGAGGAGGAGGACATCATGGCGATCACCGAGAACATGGTGCGCAACCTGTTCCAGGAGGTGCTGGACGTCGAGCTGCCGGAGTTCCCGCGCATGCCCTACGCCGAGGCCATGCAGCGCTTCGGCTCCGACAAGCCGGACCTGCGCATCCCGCTGGAGCTCACCGACGTCGACGACCTGATGAAGGACGTGGACTTCAAGGTGTTCTCCGGCCCGGCCAACGCCGATGACGGCCGCGTGGCCGCGCTCAAGGTCAGGGGCGGCGCCACCCTGACCCGCAAGGAAATCGACGAATACACCAAGTTCGTCGGCATCTACGGCGCCCGCGGCCTGGCCTGGATCAAGGTCAACGAGCGTGCCAAGGGCCTCGAGGGCCTGCAGTCGCCGATCGTCAAGTTCATGGAAGGCGTGGTCGAGCAGCTGCTGGATCGCGTCGGCGCCGAGGACGGCGACATCATCTTCTTCGGCGCCGACAAGGCCAACATCGTCAACGAGGCGCTGGGCGCGCTGCGCGTCCGGCTGGGCGAGGACCTCGAGCTCTACACCGCCGAGTGGGCGCCGCTGTGGGTGGTCGACTTCCCGATGTTCGAGGACGATGGCAGCGCTCGCCTGCAGGCCCTGCACCACCCGTTCACCGCGCCGTCCTGCGACGTGGAGACGCTCAAGGCCAATCCGGCCGAGGCCCTGTCCCGGGCCTATGACATGGTGCTCAACGGCACCGAGCTGGGCGGCGGCTCGATCCGTATCCACGACCAGGCCATGCAGCAGAGTGTGCTCGAGCTGCTCGGCATCGGCGAGGAAGAGGCCCGCGAGAAGTTCGGCTTCCTGCTCGACGCCCTGCAGTACGGCGCGCCGCCCCACGGTGGCCTGGCCTTCGGCCTCGATCGCCTGGTGATGCTGATGAGCGGTGCCCGCACCATCCGCGAGGTGATCGCCTTCCCGAAGACCCAGAGCGCGGCCTGCCTGATGACCGACGCCCCGGGCGAGGTCAGCGGCGACCAGCTCAAGGAGCTCAACATTCGCCTGCGCCAGAAGGCCAAGGCCGAGACCGCCGGCGAGTAAGCCGCCGGCTCGACCGTCATCGCACCGGCGCCCCTGAGGCGCCGGTGTCGTTTCTGCCGTCCTCTCATTCACGACCCGCGAAGGAGGGAATATGGCCGGCCATAGCAAATGGTCCAATATCAAGCACCGCAAGGCGGCCCAGGACGCCAAGCGCGGCAAGATCTTCAACAAGTTGATCCGCGAGCTGACCGTGGCCGCGCGGCAGGGCGGCGGCGACCCGGAGGACAATCCGCGCCTGCGCGCCGCCATGGACAAGGCGCTTGGCAACAACATGCCCAAGGACACCGTGCAGCGGGCGGTGGACCGCGGCGCCGGCAACACCGACGGCGACGACATGGAAGAGGTCGTCTACGAGGGCTATGGCCCCGAAGGCGTGGCGGTGATGGTCGAGGCGATGACCGACAATCGCAACCGGACTGTCTCCGAGGTGCGACATGCCTTCAACAAGCATGGCGGCAACCTCGGCACCTCCGGTTCGGTGGCCTTCATGTTCCATAAGCAGGGCCGGCTGACCCTACCGGAAGAGATCGACGAGGAGGCGGCCATGGAGGCCACCCTGGCCGCCGAGCCCGAGGACATCGAGAGCCTCGAGGATGGCCGGCTGGAAGTGGTGACCACGCCGGAGGCCTTCGGCACGGTCAAGGACGCCCTGGCCGACGCGGGCATCGTGCCCGAGGCCAGCGACGTCGGGCTGTTTCCCGACAACTACTCCCGCATCGATGACGTCGACCTGGGCCGTCGCATCGTCAAGCTGGTCGACATGCTCGAGGACCTGGACGATGTGCAGAATGTTTACACCAATGCGGACTTCAATGATGCCATCCTCGACGAGCTGCACGATTGAAAACGGGCACCAATGCGCTCTCGACTCGGCACCGATGCCATCATGCATGAGCTGCACGATTGAAAACCGACACCAATGCGCTGTCGAACCGGCAA
Source organism: Halomonas sp. ABH4_019 (assembly GCF_056159885.1). Classification (NCBI taxonomy): domain Bacteria; kingdom Pseudomonadati; phylum Pseudomonadota; class Gammaproteobacteria; order Oceanospirillales; family Halomonadaceae; genus Halomonas; species Halomonas sp. ABH4_019. The sequence continues at coordinate 261,284 of NZ_JBSWWC010000004.1, read as the reverse complement.
TGATGCCATCCTCGACGAGTTGCACGATGACTAGAGCCCGAGGGGGACGATGAGCTGTTCCGGCAACAAGCCTCCGCGAGGACGCGGTAAACCCATCCATGGGCGCTTCTTTTGCCATCCATGGCCAAAAGAACCTCGCTTCGTCTTGTCCCCGGCGCTCATCCCGGTTGACATCGCGAACGCCTATCGCGCAACAGGCTCGCCATGCTGATCCTGGGTATCGATCCGGGCTCGCGGATCACCGGCTACGGGGTGCTGGACGTCACGCAGCCCAGGCCGCAGTACGTGGCCAGTGGCTGTATCCGCACCCGGGGCGACGACCTGGCCCAGCGCCTGGCCCAGGTCTATGCCGGCATCGCCGAGCTGATCGGCGTGCACGGGCCCGGCGAGTTCGCCATCGAGCAGGTGTTCATGTCGAAGAACGCCGACTCGGCGCTCAAGCTCGGTCAGGCGCGCGGCACCGCCATCGTCTGCGCCGCCAACCACGGCCTGCCGGTCAGCGAGTACGGGCCGCGCCAGATCAAGCAGGCGGTCACCGGCGGCGGTGCCGCCGACAAGGCCCAGGTGCAACACATGGTGACCGCCATCCTGGGGCTGTCCGGCACGCCCCAGGCGGATGCCGCCGACGCCCTGGCCATCGCCCTGACCCACGCTCACGCGCGGCTCGGGCTGATCCGCGAGGGCAGCTATGGCGGCGGGCGACGCCGCGGCAAGGGCGCGTCATGGCGCGACTTTCGCCCGGAGTGACGTCGCGATTCGGCGACACCGGAAAGGTTGTCGAACGCCGTTTCGCGGGCTGGCATGGCGTCGGGGGGACCAGTATAGTGAGCGCAACGTGCCGCGGATTCATCTTCAAGGACAGTGACATACCATGATCGGACGCTTGCGAGGCACCCTGGTGGACAAGCAGCCCCCCTGGCTGCTGGTGGACGTGGCCGGCGTCGGCTACGAGCTGGAGGCCTCCATGACCACCCTGGTGGCGCTGCCCGGGCTCGGCGAGGAGGTGGCGCTGCACACCCATCTCACCGTCCGCGACGATGCCCATCTGCTCTACGGCTTCGCCCGCGAGCAGGAGAGGGCGCTGTTCCGCGCCCTGATCAAGGTCAACGGCGTGGGCCCCAAGCTGGCCCTGGCCATCCTCTCGGGGATGGACGAGGATGCCTTCATTCGCTGCGTGATGGACGATGACGTCAAGGCGCTGACGCGCCTGCCCGGCGTGGGCAAGAAGACCGCCGAACGGCTAATCGTCGAGATGCGCGACCGCTTTCCCCACTGGGAGGGCGGCGAAACGGTCGCCGTGCCCGGCGTCGATGGCGACGCCACGCCGGCGCCGCGGGAGGATCCGCTGGCCGAGGCCGAGGCGGCGCTGGTCAGCCTCGGCTACAAGCCCGCCGAGGCCGCGCGCATGCTCGGCGGCCTCGAGGAAGAGGGCAGCACCGAGGCGATCATCAAGGCGGCGCTCGCCCGCCGCATGGCGGGATGATGGCCATGCGCGAGGTGTCGCTTTTCTTCATCCCGATGCCGGCGGAGGGGGCTCATGCTGGAGACTGATCGCCTGATCGGGGCCGACAGCCGCGAGGGCGAAGGCCACCTGGATCATGCCATCCGGCCCAAGCACCTGGCCGACTACATCGGCCAGCCGCGGGTCCGCGAGCAGCTCGAGATCTTCATCCATGCCGCCCGGGGCCGCGACGAGAGCCTCGACCATACCCTGGTGTTCGGCCCGCCGGGGCTCGGCAAGACGACGCTCGCCAACATCGTCGCCACCGAGATGGGCGTGGGGCTGAAGTCGACCTCCGGGCCGGTGCTCGAGCGCGCCGGCGACCTGGCGGCCATGCTCACCAACCTGCAGCCCGGCGACGTGCTGTTCATCGACGAGATCCATCGCCTGTCGCCGGTGGTCGAGGAGATCCTCTATCCCGCCATGGAGGACTTCCAGCTCGACATCGTGATCGGCGAGGGGCCGGCGGCGCGTTCGATCAAGCTCGACCTGCCGCCCTTCACCCTGGTCGGTGCCACCACCCGGGCCGGGCTTCTGACCTCGCCGCTGCGCGACCGCTTCGGCATCGTCCAGCGCCTGGAGTTCTACTCCATCGACGAGCTCAGCGAGATCGTCGCCCGTTCGGCGCGGCTGCTGGGCGTGGCCGCCGACGAGGCGGGCGCCCGGGAAGTGGCGCGGCGCTCCCGCGGCACTCCGCGCATCGCCAACCGCCTGCTGCGCCGGGTGCGGGACTACGCCGAGGTGCGCGGCGGCGGCCACATCGACGCCGAGATCGCCGACCTGGCGCTCAACATGCTCCACGTCGACCATCATGGCCTGGACCACATGGACCGCCGGCTGCTGCTGGCGATGATTGAGAAGTTCGACGGCGGCCCGGTGGGCGTCGACTCGCTGGCCGCGGCCATCGGCGAGGAGCGCGACACCATCGAGGACGTCATCGAGCCCTACCTGATCCAGCAGGGGCTGATGATGCGCACCGCCCGCGGTCGGGTGGTGACCCGCCAGGCCTGGCAGCACTTCGGCCTGGCCCCGGACGATCGCGCCCCGGCGCCTTCCCAAGACTGACTCCGACGAGACGACGAGGATTCCCGTGAACGACGCCATGTCCATCCCCCACCTGATCATGAACGCCAGCGGCGTGGTCCAGGCGGTGATGCTGTTGCTGCTGCTGGGCTCACTGCTGTCCTGGGTGGTGATCTTCCAGCGCAGCTTCGTGATGCGCCGCGCCCGCAAGGCCCACCGCGACTTCGAGGGTCGCTTCTGGTCCGGGGTCGACCTCAACGAACTGTATCGCGAGACGCCCGCCGAGCAGGACACCCTGGGCGCCGAGCACATCTTCCGGGCCGGCTTTCGCGAGTTCAATCGCCTGATGCCCAAGACCAAGAGCCCCCAGGCGATCCTCGACGGCGTGCAACGCAGCATGCGCGTGGCCTGGTCCCGCGAGGAAGACCGCCTCAACCTGCATCTGGTGTTCCTGGCCACGGTGGCGTCCTCGAGCCCCTATATCGGGCTGTTCGGCACCGTCTGGGGGATCATGGGCTCCTTCCAGTCGCTGTCCATGGCCCAGCAGGCCACCCTGGCCACGGTGGCGCCCTGGATCGCCGAGGCGCTGATCGCCACCGCCATGGGCCTGTTCGCCGCCATCCCCGCGGTGATCTTCTACAACCGGCTGTCGGCCGAATCGTCACGGCTGCTCGGCAAGTACGAGGACTTCGCCGAGGAGTTCCATTCCATCCTGCACCGCAACCTGCAGGGGCGCGGCGACGCCGCCGCCGGCTGAGGAGGGCACGCCATGCACGGACCCTTCAACCGCATGGGCCGGCGCAAGCCGATGAACGAGATCAACGTCGTGCCCTTCATCGACGTCATGCTGGTGCTGCTGGTGATCTTCATGATCACCGCGCCGATGCTGACCCAGGGCGTCAAGGTGGACCTGCCCCAGGTGAGTTCCGAGCCCATCGAGGACAGCGAGAGCCGCGACCCGATCATCGTCTCGGTGGATCGCGACGGCCAGGTCTTCGTCAGCCTGAGCGGCGACGAGACCGCCGTCGACCTCGACCAGCTCGGCGAGCGGGTGCAAATCCTGCTCGAGCGAGAGCCGGGTACCCGCGTGCTGGTGCGCGGCGATCGCAACGTGGCCTATGGCCAGATCGTCACCCTGATGAGCACCCTGCAGACCTCCGGCGTCGCCAATGTGGGGCTGATCTCCGAACCACCCCCGGGGGAGGCCTGAGGAGCGCGCATGGCCAGATACCAGCGTCGCGTCGGCTACGGGCTGCCGCTGATCCTCGCCATCGCCCTGCACCTGGGGCTGCTGGTGATCAGCGTCATCCGTTTCCCGACCGCCGAGCGTGAGCCGCCCAACCAGGCCATCGTCCAGGCCACCCTGGTGCGTGCCGAGACCGCCACCGACCAGGCCCAGCAGGCGCAGCAACAGCGGGCCCGGGCCGCCGCGGAGGCCGAGCGCCAGGCCCAGCAGGCCGCCCAGGAGGAAGCCGAGCGCCAGGCCGAAGCCGAGGCCGAACGGCAGCGCCAGGCCGAGGAAGCGGCCCGGGCGGAGGAGCGCGAACAGGCCCGCGAGGCCGCCGAGCAGGCCGCCGCCGACGCCGAGCGTCGGGCCGAGGAGGCCGCTCGCCAGGAGGCCGAGCGGCAGGAGGCGGAACGCCAGCGCCAGGAAGAGCAGGCCCGCCAGCAGCGCGAAGCCGAACAACGCGCGGAAGCCGAACGCCAGCGTGAGGCGGAAGAAGAGGCTCGACGTCAACGGGAAGCGGAAGCCGAACGCCAGCGCCAGGCGGAAGAGGAGGCACGCCGCCAGCGCGAGGCGGAGGCCGAACGCCAGGCCGAGGAAGAGGCCCGTCGCCAGCGCGAGGCCGAGGAGCAGCGCCGTCGCGAAGCGGAAGCGGAAGCGGAAGCCGAAAGGCAGCGTCAGGCCGAGGAGGAGGCCCGCCGTGAACGCGAGGCCGAAGCGCAGCGCCAGCGCGAGGAAGCCGCCCGTCGCGCCGCCGAGGCCGCCCAGAACAGCCTCGACGAGGCCATCGCCGGCGAGTCCGAGTCCGTGGCCAACGCTCGCCAGGCCGAACAGGCGGCCAACGGTTTCATCAATCTGGTACGCCAGGCCGTCGAGCAGGCCTGGGTGATTCCGCCCAACGTGCCGAACGGGGCCGCGGCCGAGATCGCCGTGCGCCTGGGGCCCTCCGGGGAGCTATTCGCCGCCCGCGTGGGTCGCAGTAGTGGGAACAGCGCCTTCGACCGTTCGGCCCTGGAGGCCGTGGAAGCCGCCTCGCCCTTCGCCGAGCTGCGCGAGCTGCCCGCTTCGGTGCAGCGCCAGTACCGTGAGTTCAACCTCAGATTCCGACCGGGGGACATACGCTGATGAGAGCCTTGATGACCACCTGGCTGGCGGCCGTGCTGCTGCTGTGCATGCCGCTTGCCCAGGCCGACCTGACCATCGACATCACCCGCGGCAACGAGCGGGCCACGCCCATCGCCGTGGTGCCCTTCGCCGAAGGGGACAACCTGCCCCAGGACGTGGCGCAGATCATCGCCGACGATCTGGAGCGCAGCGGCTACTTCGCGCCGCTGGAGCGCGAGGCGATGTTCGCCAGGCCCAGCAGCGGCGACGACGTCAGCTTCGGCGACTGGCAGGCCCTGGACACCCGCTACCTGGTGGTGGGGCGCGTCAGCCAGCAGGGCGGCCGCGTCGAGATCCAGTACGAGCTGATGAACGTCAGCGGCGAATCCCGCATGCTCGGCGAGGTCATCACCGCCGGCCAGGATCAGCTGCGCGCCGCCGCCCATCGCATCAGCGACCAGATCTTCGAGGAAATCACCGGCATTCGCGGTGCCTTCTCCACCCGCATCGCCTACGTGACCTCCCAGGGGGTCGGCGAGGATACCGCCTACCAGCTGTTCGTCGCCGATGCCGACGGCCGCAACAGCCGCCAGGTGCTGAGCTCCGACCAGCCGATCATGTCGCCGTCCTGGTCGCCGGACGGCGGCAAGCTGGCCTACGTCTCCTTCGAGTCTGGGCGACCGGGCATCTATGTCCAGGAGGTGGCCAGCGGCCGCCGGGCTCGCCTCACTTCCTTCGAAGGGCTCAACAGTGCGCCCACCTGGTCTCCCGACGGCCGCCGCCTGGCCATGGCGCTGTCCCGCGACGGCCAGCCGGAGATCTACGTCATGGACGTCGGCTCCCAGCAGCTGCAGCGCGTCACCAACAGCCCCAGCATCGAGACCGAGCCGGCCTGGGCGCCGGACGGCAACAGCCTGATCTATACCTCGGACCGCAGCGGCGGGCCGCAGATCTATCGCCAGTCGCTGGGCGGATCGCCCGAGCGCATCACCTTCACGGGCAACTACAACGCCCGCGGCCGCTTCGCGCCTGACGGCGAGGCCATCTTCCTGATCCATCGCGGGGCCAACGGCTACCGAGTCGCCAAGCAGGATCTGGAGAGCGGTCGCCTGGTCGAGCTCGGCGATGCCGGCCAGGCCGAATCGCCCAGTGTCGCGCCCAACGGCACCATGGTAATCTTCGCCACCCAGCAGGGCGGCAATGGGGTGCTGGGAGCCGTCTCCGCCGACGGGCGAGCGTCCTTCCGCCTGCCCGCCGCCCAGGGCGACGTGCGCGAGCCCGCCTGGTCCCCGTTTCTGAACTGAATGTGTTCCACAAGGAAAGGAGTCGAACGATGCAATTCAAGCCTTATGCCCGCACCCTGGCCGTCGCCGTGTCCCTAGCCGTGATGGCCGGTTGTTCCAGCACCGGCGGCACCCAGGAAGGCAACATGGACGGCACCGCCGGCGGCAATGGCGGCGTGGGTACCGGCACCGCCGGCAGTGGCCAGGTCAGCGGCAGCGGCCTGGGCGAGGGCGCCGGCCAGATGGCCGGCTCGCGCATCCCCGAGGTCCGCACCATCTACTTCGCCTACGACAGCGATGCCATCCGTCCCGAGTTCCAGTCGGTGCTCGAGTCCCACGCCACCTTCCTGCGCGGCAACCCCAGCGCCAGCGTGGTGCTGCAGGGCCACACCGACGAGCGCGGTACCCGCGAGTACAACCTGGCCCTCGGCGAGCGCCGTGCCGGCGCCGTGGAGCGGTTCCTGAACGTCCAGGGCGTTTCCCCCTCCCAGGTGGAAGTGGTCAGCTACGGCGAGGAGCGCCCGGCGGCCCGCGGCGGCAACGAAGACGCCTATGCCCAGAACCGTCGGGTGGTCTTCGCCTACTGAGCGCGCGCCACGCACGGCACCACGATAGCCAAGGGAGGACGCGATGAGGCCCCGTCTCAAAGCCTGGTACACCGTCGGCGCGCTGAGCCTGCTGGCGGCCCCGGCGCTGGCCCAGCAGCCGGTGGTGGAGGATCTGTCCGCCGGCTCGGGCTCCGGCAGCTTCTATGACCAGACCGCCACCCGCGAGGAGGCGGGCGGCAGCCTGGTACTGTTCAACCAGGTTCAGCGCAACCAGGAAGAGCTTCGCCAGCTGCGCGGCCAGGTCGAGGAGCTACGCTACCAGCTGGAACAGCTGCGCCGTCAGACCCGCCAGCAGTACATGGATCTCGAGGATCGCCTGGCGGCGGGGGGCGCGCCGTCCGGCGGCGGTGAGCCCCCGGCGGACGATGGCGCAACGTCACCTCCCGATGCCGATGGCGGCTCGCCGAGCCAGGGAAGCGGCGCGGCCGGCGGGGCGGATGAAGGGGCCCGTGCCGACTACCAGGCGGCCTTCGCCAAGGTGCAGGCCCGCGAGTTCGACGCGGCGACTCAGGCCTTCGAGGCCTTCGTCACCGAGCATCCGAACAGCGGGCTGACCGCCAACGCCCATTACTGGCTCGGCGAGCTGCACTCGGCGGGGTCCGACCTGGCGGCGGCCGAGTCGGCCTTCCGCCGCGTCCTCGACGACTTCCCCGATAGCAACAAGGTGCCCGACGCCCTCTACAAGCTGGGCCTGCTCAAGGCACGGCAGGGCGAGCCGGAGGCCAGCCGCGAGCTGCTCGAGCGGGTGCGCGAGGAATATCCCGACAGCAGCGCCGCCAGCCTGGCCGCCGACTTCCAGCGCCAGTCGGGCAATTGAGGGCAGGAGGTTCGTCATGAGCTGCAAGATCGATTACCGGGCGCCCGACGATCTGCTGGCCGGCCGGGTGATCCTGGTCACCGGTGCCGGCGACGGCATCGGACGTGCCGCCGCCTTGAGCTTCGCCCGGCACGGGGCCACCGTGATCCTGCTGGGTCGCACCATCGCCAAGCTGGAGGCCGTCTACGACGCCATCGAGGCCGAGGGCGGCCCCCAGCCGGCGATCTTCCCGCTCAACTTCGAGGGGGCGACACTCAAGGACTTCCACGACATGGCCGAGACCCTGGACAAGGAGTTCGGTCGCCTGGACGGCATCCTGCACAACGCCGGCCTGCTGGGGCGCATCACGCCGTTCGCCCAGTACGATCCCGAACTCTGGGAGCAGGTCATGCAGGTCAACATCAACGGCCCGATCTGGATGACCCAGGCGTTGCTGCCGTTGCTGGAGGCCTCGCCGGATGCCTCGGTGGTCTTCACCTCCTCCTCGGTAGGGCGCCGCGGGCGCGCCTACTGGGGCGCCTATGCGGTGTCGAAGTTCGCCACCGAGGGCTTCGTCGAGGTGCTGGCCGACGAGGTGGAGCACCTCGGCACGCTGCGCGTCAACAGCCTCAACCCGGGTGGTACCCGCACCGCCATGCGCAAGTCCGCCTATCCGGCGGAGGATCCGCAGGCGCTGCGCACGCCCGAGGACATCATGCCGACCTACCTGTGGCTGATGGGCCCCGACAGCCGCGGCCACAGCGGCGAGAAGTTCGACGCCCAGCCGCCCAAGGGGTGAGTGGTGAGTGGTGAGTGGTGAGTGGTGAGTGGTGAGTGGTGAGTGGTGAACAGGATGTTGCGGGCTTCGAGCGACGAGCGATACTCACTGCCGCAGCCCGCAGCCCGCAGCCCGCAGCCCGCAGCCCGCAGCCCGCAGCCCGCAGCCCGCAGCCCGCAGCCGTTCAACCCACGCCCAAGGCCAGGCCAAGGGCCTCGGCGGTCGCGAACCGGTGGTCCGCCGGCCAGCGGCGATAGTCGTCATCCTCGGCGATGTACCCATAGCCCACCGCCACCGCCGGCATGCCCGCGGCGCGGGCCGCCTGCATGTCGCGGAGGTGATCGCCGATATACCAGCAGCCGCCGGCGGCCACGTTCAGGCGTCGAGCCGCCTCGAGCAGCGGCGCCGGGTCCGGTTTCTTGACTGGCAGGTCGTCGGCGCACAGCAATACCCCCGGTGCCAGGCCCAGCGCCTCCACCAGCGGGGCGGCATAAGCCCGCGGCTTGTTGGTGACGATGCCCCAGGGGCGTGACATCCGTTGCCAGTCGTCGAGCAGGCGATCCAGCGGCGGGAAGACCCGGCTGTCCACCGCCACGGCCTCGCCGTAGGCGGCCAGCAGGAAGGCCCGCGCCGCGTCGTGGTCGGCGTGTTCGCGGGCCAGGCCCAGCGCCAGGGTCACCAGGGCGCTGCCGCCGTTGGAGACCTGGGCGCGGATCGTCGGATAGGGCAGCGGATCGAGCCCATGATGGGCGCGCAGGGCATTGGTGGCCCGGGCCAGGTCCGGGGCGGTATCCACCAGGGTGCCGTCGAGATCGAACAGCAGCGCCTCGGGTGTCGGCATATGGCGACTCACAGTGCCTCCCGCCGGCAGTGCATCAGGTAGTTGACCGAGACGTCGGTGGCCGAGAGCCGGTAGCGGCGGGTCAGCGGCTGGTAGGTCAGGCCGCTCTGCTCGCGGACCTGGAGGCCGGCCTCGCGACACCAGGTGGCGAGCTCCGAGGGGCGAATGAACTTGGCGTAGTCGTGGGTGCCGCGGGGCAGCATGCGCAACAGGTATTCGGCGCCGAGCACCGCCAGGGTATAGGCCTTGGGATTGCGGTTGAGCGTCGAGAAGAACACCTGGCCGCCGGGCTTGACCAGCGTCGCACAGGCGCGGATCACCGAGGCGGGGTCGGGGACGTGCTCGAGCATCTCCAGGCAGGTGACGATGTCGAACTCGCCGGGGTGTGCGGCGGCCATGTCCTCGACGCTGACCTGCCGGTAGTCGACGCTCGCGCCGCTCTCCTCGGCGTGCAGGCGGGCCACGGCCAACGGCGCCTCGCCCAGGTCGATGCCGGTGACCTCGGCCCCGCGATGGGCCATGGCCTCGGCGAGGATGCCCCCGCCACAGCCGACATCGATCACCCGATGGCCGGCCAGGCCCGAACGGGCGTCGATGAAGTCGAGGCGCAGCGGGTTGATCTGGTGCAACGGCTTGAACTCGCCGTCGGGATCCCACCAGCGATGGGCCAGGGCCTCGAACTTGGCGATCTCCGCCGGGTCGACGTTGCCCGCCTGGGACTCGCTTGCCGTCATCTGTCCTCTCCCTAGGTCCTGGGTGTCGCCACCCTGCCACTGTGGCGGGGCGGCCTGGTTCGGTATCATGCCATTCTACTCGTTCCCGGGGCGCCGGCCCATGCCCGCGTCCGGGGCGTCAATCCGACACGACAGGAACCGCACCATGATTCGCAAGGCCGTTCTGCCCGTCGCCGGTTTCGGCACCCGTTGCCTGCCCGCCTCGAAGGCGATTCCCAAGGAAATGATCACCATCGTCGACCGACCGGTGATCCAGTACGTGGTGCAGGAGGCCGTCGATGCCGGCATCCGCGACATCGTGCTGGTGACCCACGGCAGCAAGAGCGCCATCGAGAACCACTTCGACAAGCACTTCGAGCTCGAGGCCAGCCTCGAGGCCAAGGGCAAGCACGAGCTGCTCGAGGAGCTGCGCTCGATCGTGCCCGAGGACGTCAACATCATCAGCGTTCGCCAGTCCGAGCCGCTGGGCCTGGGCCACGCGGTGCTCTGCGCCCGCCCGGTGATCGGCGACGACGAGCCCTTCGCCGTGCTGCTGCCCGACGTGCTGGTCGACGACACCGGCCTGGCCCGCAACGACCTGGCCGGGATGATCGAGGCCTTCGAGGCCAGCGGCCACAGCCAGCTGATGGTGGAGGAAGTGCCCCACGAACTGGTTCACAAGTACGGCATCGTCGCCCCCGATGGCGAGCCGCCGGCGGCCGGCCAGGCCGGCCCGCTGGCCGGGCTGGTCGAGAAGCCGGCGGTGGACGAGGCGCCGTCCGACCTGGCGGTGATCGGTCGCTATGCGCTGCCCGGGCGCATCTTCCCGCTGCTCGCCGAGACGCCGCCCGGGGCCGGCAACGAGATCCAGCTCACCGACGCCATCGAGACCCTGCGCCGCGAGGCCGGCGTCGACGCCTGGCGGATGCGCGGCCGCACCTATGACTGCGGCCATCAGCTCGGCTACCTGGAGGCCATCCTCGCCTACGGGCGCCGCCATGCCCGCTACGGCGACGGCTTCCGCGAACTGCTGGCCCGCTACGCCGGCGAGGAGTGAGCCATGCGCGTACTGGTCCATGGCAGTGAGCTGGCCGCGGCCACCGCGACGGCGGCCCTGGCCTGGGTGGGCCACCGCGTGGTGTGGTGGCCCCATGCCAGCGCCGACTGGCCGACGCTTTCCGCGAGCGGCTGGCTGACCAGCGAGCCGCAACTGATGGCCCGCCTGGAAGAGGGCAGGGCACAGGGCCACTTGCACATCCTGGCGCCCGGCGAACGTCCGGACGACGAGGCGTTCGAGGTGCTGTGGCTGGCCCTGTCGCCGGAGCAGCGGGACACGGGGCGCGATACCGTGGGCGAGCTGTCGTCCCTGCTGGCGGCGGACGCCGTGCTGGTCAACAACTCGACCTTTCCGGTCGGCGAGACCGACCGACTGGCCGCTTGCCTGGGCAATGGCCGTCGCGCCGTGGCACTGGCCGACCTCCTCGAGGAGGGGCGCGCCTGGGAGGCCTTCACCCGGCCGTCCCGCTGGCTGCTCGGCTGCGACGAGCCCGCCGCCGAACGACGTGTCCGCGAGCTGCTGCGCGCCTTCAACCGGCGCCGCGAAGTGTTCCAGCGCATGCCGAGGCGTGCCGCCGAACTGTCCAAGCTGGCCATCAACGGCATGCTGGCGACCCGCATCAGCTACATGAATGAGATCGCCGGTCTCGCCGACACCCTGGGCGTGGACGTGGAGCATGTCCGCGAGGGCATGGGCGCCGATACCCGCATCGGCTATGAGTATCTCTACCCCGGCTGTGGCTTCGGCGGCCCCAGCTTCTCCCGCGACCTGATGCGCCTGGCCGACGTGCAGTCGGCCAGCGGCCGTCACTCGGCGCTGCTCGACCAGGTGCTCGATATCAACGAGCACAAGAAGGAGACGCTGTTCCGCAAGCTATGGGCCCACTACCACGGCCGCCTGGAGGGCCTGACGGTGGCGATCTGGGGCGCGGCCTTCAAGCCGGGCACCGCGCGTATCGACCACGCGCCGGTCCTGACCCTGTTGCGCGCGCTCTGGGCCCAGGGCGTGCGGGTCCGCCTGCATGATCCGGCCGCGGTGGCGGCGCTGCGCGAGCGGCTCGGCGAGCATCCGCTGCTCGAGCTGTTCGAGGGGGATCCCGACGAGGCCCTGGAAGGCGCCGATGCGCTGATGCTGGTCACCGAATGGAAGGCCTACTGGAACCCCGACTGGCCGCGCCTGGCCAAGCGCCTCGGGGGCAGACTGTTGCTCGACGGGCGCAACATCTACGACCCGGCCCATGTGGCCAGCATGGGGTTGCATTATCGGGGCATAGGCCGCCGCGCCGATCCTTGAGGGGAAGGAAAGTGGCTGCGCTTGGCTATACGGCGTTAAAAATCAGCTCGGGATGCTCATTTACAGCTTGTAAACTCCGCTCCCTCGCTGATTTTTGCCTTGTCTAGCCTTCGCTCGCCGACTTTCTGCGACCACGGTGGCACGAAAATACCTTGGCAAACGTTAGATGGCATCAAATGCCTCATCCAACACGAAACGGCCCCGCCATAAGGCGGGGCCGTTTGTCGTTCGCGCGTCCGCTGGGGATCAGGCGAAGTTCTGGGCGACGAAGTCCCAGTTCAGCACCTTCCAGACGTTCTCGAGGTACTTCGGACGGGCGTTACGGTAGTCGATGTAGTAGGCGTGCTCCCACACATCGATGGTCAGCAGCGGAGTCTGGCCGTGGGCGACCGGGGTGTCGGCGTTGCTGGTGTTGACGATGTCGACGCCGCCGTCGTCGGTCTTGATCAGCCAGGTCCAGCCGGAGCCGAAGTTGCCCGCCGCCTGGGCGTTGAAGGTTTCCTTGAACTTGTCGAAGGAACCGAACTTGGCGTTGATGGCGTCGGCCAGGGCACCGGTCGGCTCACCGCCGCCGTTCGGCGACAGGCAGTGCCAGTAGAAGGTGTGGTTCCAGACCTGCGCCGCCTGGTTGAACAGGCCGCCGGAAGAGGACTTGATGATCTCTTCCAGGGACTTGTTGGCGTCGTCGGTGCCGTCGGTCAGCTCGTTGAGCTTGTTGACGTAGGTCTGGTGGTGCTTGCCGTAGTGGTATTCCAGGGTCTCGGCGGAGATGTGCGGTTCCAGGGCGTTCTTCTCGTACGGCAGTGCAGGCAGTTCGAATGCCATTGTCGTTTCTCCTCATTGCTAGTCACGGGTCGGCGACCCATGGTGTGCCAGTGCGCTGGGGGAGTGCAAGGTCGTCGTCGGCTCGAATCGGCCGTGCCCCGTTCGCTCCCTCGATAAAAAACCGTACACTATCAGTATGCTGTGCCAGTCAGGTCACGGCATCATATCACCCGGCTCGGGGTCCGCCAATTCCGATCCCGGGACTCGGGCATCGGTGACGGATCGCCGGCTGAACCCTTGGCCGGCCGTCACGCACAGAGCAAGGAGACCTCCATGGCAGAGCGCCCGGAAGACAGCCGGCCACCCCGACCGATCGTTCCGGACCCGGATGCCAGCCTGGCCGGCCATCACCGGCCGCTTCCCCCGCCGCGCCCGCGGACCTGGCCGCTGTGGCTGTTGATCCTGCTGCTCACGACGGCCCTGGTCGGCCTGGCCGGCGCCGGCTGGATGGAGCGCCAGCGCCTGGAACAGCGGCTGACCAGCCTCGATGGCGATATCTCCAACGTGCATGCCCGCTTCGATGCCTCGGAAGGGCGCGGCGACCTGCTGGCGGGGATCCAGGCGCGCCTGGACGAGCTCGCGGGGCTGGAAGACGACATCGAGACCCGGATCGCACAGCGCCTCGACGACTGGCGGGAGGAGCGACTGGCGCCGCTGGCCGAGACCCAGTCCGCTCTCGAGGCCCGACTGGCGACCCTGTCCGAGGACGGCGAGGTGCGCGGCGATACCCTGTCGGCGGTGCGTGACTCCATGGATGCCCTCGAGACGGCGGGGCGCGAGGGACGAGCCGCCCTCGGCGAACGGCTGACGGGCCTGGAAACCGCGCTGAATACCGAGGCCGAGCGGCTCGCCTCGCTGGACGAAGATGTCGAGCGGCGCCACGAGGCGCTGGCATCGCGGGTCGACGCGGCCCGCGAAAGCCTGCAACGCCTGGACGGTGACGTTGAAGCGTTCGGGGCTTCGCGCGATGATGTCGCAGAACGGGCGGCCTCGCTGGAGGAGCGCCTCAAGGACGTGCAGTCCGAGCTGCGGGAACTGCGCCAGGCACAGCTGGCGACGAGTGCCCGACTCGAAGCGCTGCGGCAATGACAGGACGTCGGCCAGGGAAGCCTCGCCATCATGGATAAGTGTCTCATCAAGCGCCTCGCGATCGCCTCGCTGTCGATCGGCCTCGCCGCCCCCGGGGCGGCCCTGGCCCTCGACGCGCGCATCCTGGGGGTCGAGGGCGATCCGGCCGAGAACCTCGAGATCTATCTCGATGGCCTGGAGGCCGAACAGTACTCGGCGCAGCGGCTCGAGGCGGAGGTCCGACGCCTCACCCGCGATGCGCTGAAGGTCTATGGCTATTACGAGCCGACCCTGGCGGTGACCTTCGACGACCCCGAGGCGCCGACCGAGGTGACCCTCGAGGTCGAGCTCGGCGAGCCGGTGCGCATCGATCGGCTGGCCTTCCGACTGGCCGGCGAGGCCGCCGAGGACCCGCCGTTTCGCGCGGCCATCGCCGGCTACCCCCAGGAGGAGGGCGAGATCCTGCGTCACGCCCCCTTCGACGCCCTGCGCAGCCAGCTCGCCGGGCTGGCCCTGGAGCGCGGCTACTTCGACTGGCGCTTCCTCGAGCGCCGCATGGAGGTTCGTCCCTGGGACCACAGCGCCCGCCTGTCACTGGCGCTGGACAGCGGCCCGCGCCATCGTTTCGGCCCGGTACGCTTTCGCGGCCAGCACATCGAGACCGAGCGTCTCGCGGCGCTGGCCCCCTTCAGCCAGGGCAAGCCCTACCTGGCCAGCGACATCGCCACCTTCAACCAGCGGCTCGGCCAGACCGAGTGGTTCGCGTCGGTCGGCGTGCGCCCCCGCCTGGATGCCGGGGTCCGCGAGCTGGCCCTGCCGCCGGCGGAGCTGGGGTTCTTCAACGCCCTGGACGTCGAGGGCCTGGCACCGGCCGCCCCCCCCGCGCCGCGGCTCAGCGCGGAGGCCCTGGCCTCGGCGGACGACGTTCAGGCGCCTGCGGTGCCCGAGGTGCCCATCGAGGTGACCCTGACGCCGGCGGACCGCCACCAGTTCGAGGTCGGCGTCGGCTTCGCCACCGACGTCGGCCCCCGCGCCCGATTGACCTGGGACCAGCCCTGGGTCAACCGTTACGGACACAGCTGGAACCACGATCTCTACGTCTCAGGCCCCGAGCAGCAATTCAGCGGCGTCTACGAGATGCCCCTCGAGGACCCGTTGCGGGACAGCTATCAGCTGCAGTACGGCCTGCGCAACAAAGACAGCGACGATACCCAGACCCTGGAGGCCAGCGTGGAGTTCGGCCGTCGCTGGCAGTTCGACAACGCCTGGGAGCAGCTCATCTACTTGCGCGCCACCTACGAGGACTTCACCCAGGCCGACGAGGAGAACCAGGTGGTGCTGCTGTATCCCGGGGTACGCTGGACGCGGACCCGGTCGCGCAACCCGACCTTCCCCACCTGGGGCGATCGCCAGCAGATCACCCTGCAGTATTCCAGCGAGGCCTGGGGCTCGTCGGCGGAGTTCCTGCGCATGAACGCCGACTCCCAGTGGATCCGCAGCCTCGGCGACGACTATCGCTTCGTGGGCCGCGTCGGCGCCGGCAGCGTGGTCACCGACGACTTCGGCGACGTGCCGCCCTCGCTGCGCTTCTTCACCGGGGGCGACAACAGCGTGCGTGGCTATTCCTACGAGTCGTTGTCCCCGGAGGACGACGAAGGCCAGCTGGTCGGCGGCGAGCAGCGCCTGGTCGCCAGCGTCGAGGCCCAGCGGCGACTGACCGGCAAGTGGTGGCTGGCGAGCTTCGTCGACGTCGGCGACGCCTTCACCGACTGGTGGCCGAAGGAGCTCAACACCGGGGCCGGCCTGGGGGTCCGCTGGATCTCGCCGGTGGGCCCGATCCGCCTCGACGTCGCCCACCCCTTCGACCACGAGGATGCCTTCCGCCTCCATTTCGCCATCGGCCCGGAGTTCTGAGTATCGTCCCGCCGAATGTCCATCCTGCGGGCCGGGCCGCGGCCCGGCCGTCGATCCAGCGAGAGTCGTTATCGTGAGAGTGCGTCACCTGAGTTGGGCCCTGGCCCGCCTGTTGATCCTGCTGCCGCTGTGGCTACTGGGGCTGATCCTGCTGCTGCTGGGCCTGGTCCTGTCGCCCTGGGGCACGGGACTGCTCATCGACCAGGGCCAGCGGCTGGGCCTGATCGAGGTGGAGACCGTCGAGGGCGCCCCCCTGGACACCCTGACGATCGACGGGCTGCGCCTGGACGCCGGCCCGGCGAGCGTGGCGATCGAGCACCTCGAGCTGGCCTGGGCCGACGACTGCCTGCTCGACGGGCGACTGTGCCTGGATCGCCTGGCGGTGGAGGGCGCGCGAATCCGCCTCGGCGCCGGCGAGCCCACCGCCGAGGAGCCGACCGACGAGGCCGCCGGCGGGGCACCGGGGCCGATCCAACTGCCGTTCCCGATAACGCTGCGCGAGCTCGCCCTGAACGACGTCGAGGTGCGCCTCGCCGACGGCACCCGCCTGCGCTGGGCCGAGTTCTCGAGCGGCGCCGAGGCCGCGGGCGACACCCTGACCCTGTCGCCGACACGCCTGGCCGGGCTGCGCCTGACCCTGCCGATCTCGCCCGGCAATCAACTGGCGCTGAGCGAAGCCGAGCGCCCCGAGCCGGTGCTGACCGCGGCGGCGATCGACGCCGCCGTGGCCGCCCGCTCGCCGCTGCCGTCCAGCGTCGCGCCGTCCGCGGCCGGGGTGCGCGACACCCCGCTGGAGGAGCGCGAACGCTTGACGCTGCCGGAGATCACCCTGCCGCTGGCGGTGGAAGTGCCCAGCCTGACCCTCGAGGATGCCGCCCTCGAAGGCCCCCAGGCCTATGTCATCGATCGACTCGACCTCAGCGTCACCGCCCGCGGCCAGCGGGTGGCCATCCACCCCCTGGCGGTGGCCTCCCGGGAGGCCGATGCCGAGCTCCAGGCCGAGGTCACCCTGAGCGGTGACTATCCCCTCGACGTGCGCCTGGGGACCGACTTCTACCTGCCGGAGCGTCTCCCGGCCCTGGCCGGACAGCGCCTCGAGCTGGACCTGTCCGGCGATCTGAGCCGCCTGGACGTGGCGCTGTCCGCGAGCGGCCCGGTGCAGGCCGAGCTGACCGCCCGGCTGGACGCCCTGGATCCCACGCTGCCCTTCACGGCCCGGCTCGACAGCACGGCCCTGCAGTGGCCGCTGCCCGGCGCCACGCCGTCCGGCGACGACCAGGCCGGCGGTGACGGCGAAGGCGAGGCGGCGCCTGCCGAGCCGTGGCGGATCGAGAACCTCGACCTCGACGCCGAGGGCTCGCTGACCGGCTACCAGCTGAGCCTGTCGCTGGCCGCCCAGGGACCGTCCCTGCCACGCACCGGCCTCGAGTTGAGTGGCCAAGGCAACCTGCGGCGTTTCGACTGGGCGCCACTGCGCCTGACGCCCCCCGAGGGCACCCTCAGCAGCGAGGGCCGCGTCGACTGGTCAGAGGCGCTGTCGGTCTCGGCCCGGCTCGCCGTCGACGGCCTCGACCCGGAACCCTTCGTCGAGGGCCTCGCCGGCCGCCTCGACGGCGAGGCCCAGCTGGCCTTCACCCAGAGCGCCGATGGCTGGCGTCTCGGGGTGCCGACGCTGGCCGTGGAGGGCGAGCTCGCCGAGCAGCCGTTCGCGCTGGAAGGGCAGCTGTCCGGCGATCATGACATGCACTGGGAGATCGACACCCTGAGCCTGCGCCAGGGCGACAACCGCCTGCAGGCATCCGGCGCGGTGGCGCCCGAGGACCTGGACCTGGAAGCCAGGCTCGACATGCCGCGGCTGGACACCCTCTATCCCGGCTTGGCGGGCGCGCTCAGCGGCGACATCGAGGCCAGCGGCAGCTTCTCGAGCCCCCAGCTCTCGCTGTCGCTCGACGGCGACCGCCTGGCCTTCGCCGACAACCGGCTCGCCCGGCTGCGCCTGGCGGGCGAAGTCGCCGGCCTCGAGGATCCCTCCCTCGACCTGAGCCTGGACGCCGCCGATGTCACCGCCGGCGGCCAGGCCTTCGAGGCGATCGACCTGGTCCTCGACGGCCGGCTCTCCGAACATCGCCTGACGCTGGCCGTGGACGGCGATCCGGACGGCCCCCTTGGCTCGCTCGACCTGGCCCTGGCGGGCGGTCTCGGCGAGGATCGCCAGCGCTATCGGGGGCGCCTGACGCCGCTCGAGGCGGACACCGCCTACGGCCGCCTCGCCCTCGACCAGGCACTGGCCTTCGAGGCCGACCTGGCGGACAGCGCGGTGGACGTGCAGCCGTTCTGCCTGCGGCGCGAGCAGGGCGGCGGCCTGTGCCTGACCGAGCCGCTGACGGCCTCGCCGGACAGCGGCCGCGCCGTGCTGGCGATCCGCGAGCTGCCCATGGACCTCATCAACGCCGCCATGCCTCCGGGATGGCGCATCGATGGCGACAGCGAGGGGGACCTGGCGGCGGAATGGTCGCGGGGCGGCAGCGCCTGGCAGGCCACCGCGAGCCTCGACAGCCAGGTCGAGATCGCCGGCGAGGATGCCTACGGTCAGCCCTGGTCGGTGCCCGGCACCGGGCTCGCCCTCGAGCTCGACGCCGACCAGGGCCGCGCCGATCTGGACCTGGCGCTGACCCTCGGCGAGCGCGGCGCACTGCGCCTCGACCTGGGGATCACCGACCCGATGGGGGCCGGCCAGCTGAGCGGGCAGTTCGCTGTCGACGCGGTTGAACTGAGCCCCTATCGGCCGCTGATCGCCGACATGGACACCCTGGCGGGGCGCCTGGACGGCGACATCGAGATCGGCGGCAGCCGCGCGCAGCCGCTGCTGGACGGTCGCCTCGAGCTGGGTGGCCTGCGCGCCGAGGGGCTCGGCCTGCCGCTGGCGGTCGCCGACGGCGGCCTGACGGTGGCGCTGAGCGGCCAGCGCGCCGACATCGACGGCTACCTGGCGAGCGAAGAGGGCCGCCTGGACATCACCGGCGATGCGAGCTGGCCGTCGGCGGAGGCCTGGCGGGCGTCCATCGATCTCGAGGGGCTCGACAGCCCCCTGGAGGCCGGACTGCCCGGCTTCGGCCGCTTGCGCCTGGCGCCGGACCTGTCGATCCGTGCCACCCCGGAGCGGCTGCGGGTGCGCGGTCAGGTGAACGTGCCCTGGGCGCGGCTCGAGGTGGGGCAGGTACCGGCCTCGGCGGTCTCGCCGAGTCCCGACGAGGTGATCGTCACCCGCGAGGAGGCCGAGGCGGAGGACCGCCGCGTCGCCGACGGCCAGGCGGGCGAATCCACCGCCGAGGCGATGCAGCAGGCCGGAATGGCGCTGGACGTGCGCGTGACGCTGGCCCTGGGGCCGGACATGCGCCTGGAGGCGTATGGTCTGGAGACGCGGCTGGCGGGGGGGCTGGAGGTTCGACAGTCCAGCGGCCCCGTGCAGCTGTTCGGCAACGTCAACCTCGAGGACGGGCGCTTCCGGGCCTTCGGCCAGGACCTGATCATTCGCGAGGGGATCCTCTACTTCAGCGGTCCGCCCGGCCAGCCGCTGCTCGACTTCGAAGCGGTCCGCAATCCGGACAACACCGAGGACGGGGTCGTCGCCGGGTTGAGGGTCACCGGCCCGGCGGCCAACCCCAGCCTGGAGATCTTCTCCGAGCCGGCCATGGACGAGTCCCGGGCACTCTCCTATGTGCTGCGCGGCCGCGCCCCGGATGATGGCGGCGGCGCCGACGCGGCGCTGACCTCGGCGCTGCTCGGCGTCACCCTGGGCAAGGCGGGCGGCACCGTGGGCGCCATCGGCGAGGCCTTCGGCGTCCAGGATCTGAGCCTCGACACCGCCGGCAGCGGCGAGGACAGCCAGGTGGTGGTGACCGGGAACCTCACCGACCGTCTCAGCGTCGGTTATGGTGTCGGGGTATTCTCGCCGATCGCCGAGCTGAGCCTGCGCTATAAACTGTGGCGGAACCTCTACCTGGAGGCGGTCTCCGGCGCCTCCCAGGCCGTGGACCTGATCTACACCTTCAGCCTGCCGGGCGATCCCCCGGCGCTGACCCGATAACAGGAGCAACGCGATGGCAGCCTCTTCCCAGCTTGCCCCCGAGGGCCGCGACACGCCCATGCCGATCGACGGCCATCACACGGTCAAGGGCCACGCCATGACGCCTCCCTGGCCGTCGGGCATGGCCGAGATCGTGCTCGGCCTGGGCTGCTTCTGGGGCGCCGAGCGGCTGTTCTGGCAGCTGCCCGGGGTGCATG
This sequence comes from Halomonas sp. ABH4_019, assembly GCF_056159885.1. Lineage (NCBI taxonomy): Bacteria > Pseudomonadati > Pseudomonadota > Gammaproteobacteria > Oceanospirillales > Halomonadaceae > Halomonas > Halomonas sp. ABH4_019. The sequence goes on along the minus strand of NZ_JBSWWC010000004.1, from coordinate 240,971 downwards.
TCACGGCGGTGGGCTACGCCGGCGGCGTGACGCCGAATCCGACCTACCGGGAGACCTGTACTGGTCGCACCGGTCACGCCGAGGTGGTGAGGGTGGTCTACGACCCCGGGGTGATCGACCTGGAGACCCTGCTGCGCCACTTCTGGGAGGCCCACGATCCCACCCAGGGCGATCGCCAGGGCAACGACATCGGGCCCCAGTACCGCTCGATCATCCTGGCCACCGATGCCGACCAGCGAGCGGCCGCCGAGCGCAGCCGCGAGGCCTACGGCGAGGCGCTGGCCCGGGCCGGCCGCGGGCCGATCACCACCGAGATCGCCGAGCTCGAGACCTTCTACTACGCCGAGGACTACCACCAGCAGTACCTCGACAAGAACCCCGGCGGCTACTGCGGCCTCAGGGGCACCGGCGTCAGTTGCCCGATCGGCTGAACCGCCAGCGGGTCACGTTCGGCGCCCGATGCCAGGCCGTCAGCTGGTCGGCCACGCGACGCGCCAGCCAGCTGCCGAGCCGTCCGTCGCGCCACTCGACGAACCCCACATGGCCGCCGTGGCGGGCGGTCTCCAGGCGGATACCGGGGCCGAGCGCGACGCCTGCATAGAGGTCACCCGGCATAAAGGGGTCGTCGGCGGCATGCAGGATCAGGGTCGACAGCCGGATGCCGCCGAGCAGGGGACCGGCCGCGGCGCGTCGGTAGTAGTCGGCGGCGCCGGCGAAACCGTGCAGCGGCGCGGTCACCGCCTCGTCGTACTCGCGCAGCGTCGCGAGATCGGCCAGCCGCGCGGGCGTCAGCGACAGGGGCAGCTCGCCGGCATCGAGCCGTGGCGCCACCTTGGCCTTCAGGGCCGCCAGCAGATGACGCTGGTAGACGCGGGCGAAGCCCCGCTCCAGGGCATCGGCGCTGGCGGCCAGGTCCACCGGCGGGGCGATGGCGATCGCCCCGGTGAGCCCCAGGTCGTTGGCACCATCCTCCGCCACCAGCTTGAGCAGCATGTTGGCGCCCAGCGATACGCCACAGGCCACGATCGGCGCCCGGGGATAGCGCTGCCTCAAACGCGTCAGCAGCCAATGGGCATCGGCGGTATCGCCGCTGTGATAGGCGCGCGGCCGGCGGTTGGGACGACGCCCGCAGCCGCGGAAATGCATCAGCAGGGCACGGTGCCCAAGCCCACCGGCTGCCGCCAGTAGATGACGCGCGTAGGGCGAGTCCACCGATCCCTCCAGGCCGTGGAACAGCACGAACACCGGCGCCGTCTCGTGCCGGGGACCCGGCGCCAGCCAGGCCAGCTCGACCAGGTCGCCGTCGGGCAGCGCCAGCTCCTCGTGATACAGCGCCGGGCAGGGCCTGGGGAGCCCGCGGGGCAGCAGGGTCTGGAGGTGGCGGTTGGCCAGGCCCGGCGGGGGCCGGAACCCCGCGTCATGGCGGCCGGGGGTCATGTGCTGCCGGCGACTCGGGCCGTGGCCAGCCGCTGCCACAGGGCGTCCACCGCCGGGTGGGGATTGCCGCGATGCCGGTAGAGGCGGATCTCCATCGGCACCTCCCAGCGCCCCCCGCCGGCGGGCACCAGGCCGCCGGCGGCGAGCGATGCCTGCACCGAACGCCTGGGCAGCCAGCCGAGGCCGTAGCCGAGCCCCACCAGCTCGCGGATGTTGCCACTCTGGATGCTCTCGTTGAGCACGCTGAAGGTCGGGGTCTCGCCGAGCCCCTCCAAGTGTGCCCGAATGCTCTGGTCGATCATCCCGCGCGGGTGGTAGGCGATCAGCGGCAGCGGGCGCCGCCCGGGGTCCTCGAGCGTGAAGCGCGGGCGGCCGTCGGCGTCGGGCAACGAGACTGGCACCAGGCGCTCCTCGCCGAGCGGCATGACCTCCAGCTCCGTGGTATCGAGGCTCAGCGGGCAGGGCCCGGCGGGCCAGTAGCAGAGCGCCAGGTCGCACTCGTTGCGCCGCAGCGCCTGGAAGTAGTCGTCGACCAGCCAGCCGGTGGCCCTCAGATAGGGCGCCACCGGCGGCGCCGGCTCCAGGCCCGCCAGCCATTCCGGCAGGAAGTTGGCCAACAGGCTCTGGGGCGCGGCCAGACGAATGCGCCCGGCATCGGCCTGGGCCAGCTGGCCCAGGCGTTCGCGGGCGATGGACACCCGCCGGGTCACGTCCTGGCACAGCGCCAGGAACTCTTCCCCGGCCGGCGTCAACGACAGCGGCAGGGTCTGCCGGTTGATCAGGGTGGTGCCCATTTCCTCCTCGAGCAGCTTGATGCGCCGCGAGAAGGTCGGCTGGGTCACGTTCTGGGCCTCCGCCGCCCGGGAGAAATGGCGCGTTTGCGCCAGGGCGATGAAGTCTTCCAGCCAGCGTAGTTCCATAGTGTTCCTTGTGCCGGATCGCCAGGGCCGGGGAGTCTACTCAGGTTAGCCGCCATTGACCAACCGACCAGGCGGGTCGTCAACGACGGCTATCATTCGGCCGAAGAGTCGACGAGCGAAGGTCAGGGCTAGGGCCCGTCCCTACGGGCCAACGCACGTCCCACGTCCCTGTGGGTCGCAAGGCGACAGATCGGCCAGGATTTGCCGATTCGGGCAGCCTTGCTGCTCGAAGAGCGAGTGACATGGATGTCACGGGCACAAGCCGTCGATGGGGAGCCCTGAATGAAGACGTTGACGGGGACGCCTAGCCAGGGCTCGCGCACGAGCCGCTTTTTAACGCCGTATCGCCAAGCGCAGGCACGTTTCGATACGTCAGATCCGGCCTTCCTGCACGCCGTGACAGGCCACCTGCCCGCCCTCGTCGGTGGCGATCAGCGCCGGCACCTCGTCGCGGCAGCGCGCATTGGCGTGGGGACAGCGGCCATGAAAGACGCAACCCGACGGCAGGCGGACCGGGGTCGGGACCTCGCCCTCCAGGCGGATATGCTGGGGGCGGTCGTCCTCCAGCCGCGGGATCGCCGACATCAGCGCCTGGGTATAGGGGTGGCGAGGCGTGGCGAACAGCGTCGCCGTCGGCGCCACCTCGCAGACCCTGCCCAGGTACATCACCGCCACCCGAGTGCCGAAGTGCTCGACCACCGCCAGGTCGTGGGTGATGAACAGGTAGGTGAGGTTGCGCTGCCGCTGGGCCTCCATCAGCAGGTTGAGCACCTGGGCCTGGATGGACACGTCCAGCGCCGAGATCGGCTCGTCGGCGACGATGAACTCCGGGTCCACCGCCAGGGCGCGGGCGATGGCGATGCGTTGACGCTGGCCACCGGAGAACTCGTGGCCGTAGCGCGCGCCCCAGTCCGGGGCGATGCCCACCGAGGCCATCACCTCGGCGACCTGGTCCTTGACGCGCTGGGGCGACCAGTCCGGATGGTGAAGCCGGATCGGCTCCTCCAGGGTCTGCTGGATGGTCATGCGCGGGTTAAGCGACGCATAGGGATTCTGGAAGATCATCTGCATGCGCCGACGGAAGGGCAGCAACTCCTTGGTGGAGCGGTCGTCGATGCGCTCGCCGTCGTAGTGGATCTCGCCGCGGGTGGGCGAGATCAGGCCCATCACGGTGCGGGCCACCGTGGACTTGCCGCAGCCGGACTCGCCGACCACGCACAGCGCCTCGCCGCGCTGGATGTCGAGATCGACGCCGTTGATGGCGTGCACGTACTCCTGTTCGCGGACCAGCTTGCCGCCCTTGAACTTGAGCTGCTCCAGGAAGTCGCCGGAGAGCGAGAAGCGCTTCTCCAGGCCGCGCATCGACAGCAGCGGGGCGGCCGTCTCCGGCGCCTGGGCTGCATCCATCGAGACGCCAGGCGCGGCGGAGGAGCCCGTGGGTGCGCCAGGGGTGGAAGGAGAGGCGGTGGTCATCGGTCTTGCTCCTCGGCCGGAATGCGTTCGCGTTCGATCATCTCGGCGACCATGTGGCAGGCCGCCTGGCAGTTGCCAGAGGTGACGAAGCCCGGCACCTCGTCGACGCAGGCCTGGCGGCGTGAGCCGTCGCGCCGGGTCACGAAGCCGCAGCGCGGATGGAAGGCGCAGCCGCTCGGCAGGCGGGAGAGCGACGGCATGCTGCCCGGGATCTGGTTGAGGCGCTCGCCGGGGGTGGCCATCTGGGGCAGGGCATTGATCAGCCCCTGGGTATAGGGATGCTGGGGATCGTTGATGATCTCCCGGGTCGGCCCCTGCTCGATGACCCTGCCGGCGTACATCACCAACATGCGCTGGGTGACCTGGCTGACCACGCCCAGGTCGTGGGTGATCAGCACCAGGCCGACGTTGTGCTCCTCGCACAGCTCCAGCAACAGCGCCATGATCTCGGCCTGGATGGTCACGTCGAGCGCGGTGGTCGGCTCGTCGGCGATGATGATGTCGGGGTCGAGCAGCAGAGCGATGGCGATGATCACCCGCTGTCGCATGCCGCCGGACAGCTCGTGGGGGTACTGGTCGAGGCGCGCCTCGGGCGAGGGAATCTGCACCTGCTGGAGCTTGCGCAGCGAGATCGCCCGGGCGTCCTTGGTCGAGATCCGCCGGTGGGCCTTGAGGCATTCCACCATCTGCTCGCCGATGGTCAGCACCGGATTGAGCGTCATCATCGGATCCTGGAAGATCATCGAGATGCGATGCCCGCGGATGCGGCGCAGGGCCCGGTCGGACAGCCCGATCAGCTCCTGGCCGTCGAAGCGGATGCTGCCCCCGGCGATGTAGCCGGGCTTGGCGATCAGGTTGAGCAGGGTGAAGGCGGCCACCGACTTGCCGGCGCCGGACTCGCCGACGATGCCGAGGCGCTCGCCCCGATCCAGGCTGAAACAGACGTCGCGCAGCGCCTTGACGTCGCCGCCGCGCAGGGCGAAGCGCACGTCGAGATGGTTGACTTCGAGAAGTGACATGAGAATCAGCCCTTGTAGAGACGGGGGTTGAGCACGTCGCGCAGCCAGTCGCCGAGCAGGTTGATCACCAGCACCAGGACCACCAGTACCAGGCCCGGGATCAGGGTGATCCACCAGGAGCCGGACTGGATGTAATCGAAGCCGGACTTGATCAGCGAGCCCAGCGAGGGTTGCGTTTCGGGCATCCCCAGGCCGAGGAACGACAGCGCCGCCTCGGAGATGATGGCGTTGGCCACCTGCACGGTGGAGATCACGAAGATCGGCGACAGGGTATTGGGCAGGATGTGGCGAAACATGATGCGCCGGCTGCGCAGCCCCATCACCCGGGCCGCGTCGACGTATTCCTTGCCCTTCTCGGCGAGCACCGAGGCGCGCACCGTGCGCGCATACTGGGGCCACTCCGCCAGGCCGATGATCAGCACCAGCAGCGGCACCGCATAGGCGCTGAAGGTGGCGCCGCCGAAGATCGCCTTGAACAGCGCCCCGACCACGATCGCCACCATCAGGGTGGAGAACGACAGCTGGATGTCGGCCAATCGCATCAAAAAGGCGTCGACGCGACCGCCCAGGTAGCCGGCCAGCAGGCCGAAGCAGACCCCGAGGGTGGCCTGCATCGCCACCGCGCCGAAGCCGATGATCAGCGAGACCCGCAGGCCGTAGAGGATGGTCGACAGCAGGTCGCGGCCCTGGGCGTCGGTGCCCATGACGTAGGCCGGGTCGCTGCCGTCGACCCAGAAGGGCGGCAGCTCCGAGGCCAGGATATCGATCTGCGCCAGGTCGTAGGGGTTCATCGGCGCCAGCCAGGGGGCCAGGGCGGCGCAGGCGACCATGACGATGAACACCGCCAGGCTGACCTGGGCGATCAGGTCGCGCTTGAAGCTGTAGAGCAAGTAGGAGTCGCGAAAGCGCTCCCAGCGGCTCGCCGTGGCGGAGCTCGCGACGGAGGAGGTATCGGTGGTCATGCGGGCTTTCCTGTCAGCTTGACGGTGGGGTTGACCAGGCCGTAGATCAGGTCGACCAGGGTGTTGGTGATCACGAAGATCAGCCCCACGATCATCAGATAGGTGACGATCAGCGGAATGTCGGAGCGTTCGATGGCGTCGAGGAACATCAGGCCCATGCCGGGCCACTGGAACACCGTCTCGGTGAGGATGGTGTAGGCCACCAGGGTGCCGATTTGCACCCCGCCGACGGTGATCACCGGCAGCATGGTGTTCTTCAGCGCGTGCAGGAAGTAGATGCGACGCAGCGAGATGCCCTTGGCGCGGGCGAACTTGACGTACTCGGACTGCAGCACCTCGAGCATCTCGGCGCGGATCAGGCGAATGAACAGCGGCAGCATGATCGAGGCCAGCGAGATCGCCGGCAGCACCAGGTAGGTCAGTCCCTCCAGCGAGGCGAAGTTGGTCTCCCAGGTGCCAAACACCGGCACCGGGTTGCCGCGGCCGTACGCCGGCATGCCGCCCTCGGTGCTGATGAGATCATTGAGCCAGGCGCCCCAGCCGGTATCGGCGGGGAAGGGCGACCATGACACCCCGATGGCGAACAGCTGGATCAGCACGATGGCGGTGAGGAACACCGGAATCGAGATGCCGATGATCGACACCCCCATGAAGAACCGCGACAGCCAGGCCCGCGGCTTGATGGCGCTGTAGACCCCGATGGGGATCGACAGGGCGATGATCAGGAAGGTGGACGCGGCCACCAGCTCCAGGGTCGCCGGCAGGTGGCGCAGGATCACGTCGGTGGTCGGCTCGTTGAAGACGTAGGAATAGCCGAAGTCGAACTGCACCGCATTGGCGGCGAAGCGCAGGTACTGCACCGCGAAGGGGTCGTTGAGACCGAGCTCCTCGCGCAGGGCGGCGCGCTCGCTCTCCGGCACCGACTGGCCGACCATCTGCTGGATGGGGTCGCCCAGGTTGTCCTGGATGGCGAAGGCGATCACGCTGATGACGAACATCACCAGCAGCGCATGGAAGAGGCGCTTGATCAGAAAGGCGATCATGAGTGGCGTCCCGTAGCTAATACGGGGTGGCACGCTCGTCCCGAGCGCGCCACCGGGTCAGGATGGGGAAAGGCCTCGCCGGCGCACCGGCGAGGTGTCGGTCACTCTTCCTCGATGACCAGGTCCCCGAGGTAGGGGAAGTTCATCACGTTGAGGACCGGTTCGATGTCGACGTTGGCGGCGGACGCCCAGGCCAGGTCCTGCCAGTGCAGCGGAACGAAGGCGGCCTCGTCGTAGAGGGTCTGCTCGACCTGCTGGAGCATCTCGGCGCGGGCCTCGCGGTCGACCTCCAGGTTGGCCTCGGCCACCAGGGCGTCGAGCTCGGGGTTGCAGTAGTTGCCGGCGTTGTACTGGCCGGCCCCGGTGTCGGCGTCCGGGCAGGCGGTGAGGTACTCGTGGAAGTTGGCCGAGTCCTCGGTGTCGGCGTGCCAGCCGATCATCATCATGTCGGCGACGCGATCGTCGTATTCGCCCCAGTACTGGGCCTTGGGCAGGGTCTTGAGGTCCACGGTGACATTGATGCGCGCCAGCATGGCGGCCACCGCCTGGGCGATCTTGGCGTCGTTCACGTAGCGGTTGTTGGGCGCCATCATGGTGATCTCGAAGCCGTCCTCAAAGCCGGCCTCGGCCATCAACTCCTTGGCGCGTTCGATGTCGTAACGTGGCTCGAGGCTATCCACGTGGCCCGCATAGCCCTCCGGCGACATCTGGGCGGCCGGAGTGGCGAAGCCCTTCATCAACCGGTCGGCGATGCCTTCCTGATTGATGGCGTAGGCGAAGGCCTGGCGGACCCGCGGATCCTGGAAGGCCTCGACGCGCTCCTGGTTCATGTGGAAGAGGATGATCCGGGTACCGGACATGGTGACCAGCTGGGTGTCGTCGTCGTTGCGAATGCGTTCCAGGTCGTTGGGCGGCACCGGGGCGATGAAGTCGACGTCGCCGGAGAGCAGCGCCGCCACGCGGGTGGCGTTCTCGCTGATCGGGGTCATGACGATCTCGTCGACGTTACCCGGGGAGTCCTCGTCCCAGTAGGCATCGTTGCGCTCGAAGGCGATTCGCACGCCCTGCTGGCGTTCGGTGACCTCATAGGGGCCGGTACCGGACAGGTGACGCGAAGCGTAGGAGTTGCCGTTCTTGACGATCTCGTCCTTGGGATCGCCGTCGGCGTCCTCACCGCTGTAGAACTGGCTGTCCATGGGGAAGACATAGGTGGCCAGGTTGAGCAGCAGCGGGTAGGGCTTCTTGGTGGTGATCTCCACGGTATGCTCGTCGACCGCGGTGACCGAGGCGATGGGCTCGAAGATCGCCTTGAAGTCCGGGCTGCGCTTGAGTCGCTCCACGGTCCACACCACGTCCTCGGCGGTGAAAGCATTGCCGCTGTGGAATTCGACGCCTTCGCGCAGGGTCATGCGCATGGTGGTGTCGTCGACCTGTTCCCAGTCGGTGGCCAGGCGCGGCTCGAACTCGAGGTCCCGGGTCCAGCGCACCAGCGGGTCGAAGGTCATGTGGGAAAGCTGCAGGATGCCGCCGGAGAGCTGCTCGTGGATATCGAGCGACACCGGGTCGGCGTCGTAGGCCATGCGCAGGGAGGTCTCGGCCTGGGCCGCCGGGACGAAGGCAGCCGCGGTCATGGCGGCGCCGACGGCGCTGGCCAGTAGGGTCTTCTTGATTGTCATGTGTCGTTCCATGCCGGATGGATTGTTATGTGTTTCGCCTCACGGTAGGCGAACGACCGTTTGTTCCGGTCCGACCCTCAACATAGAGAGTTCCACGGCAGGAAGACAATCGAAAAAATGACAGGCCTCATGCACCCGGCGAATGAGAAGGCGGCTCGCACTCGCCGGGCGGTGGAGCAATCAGTCCTCTTGCGGCACGTTCAGCCGGTCGATGCGGTACAGGGTCGCGACCTGGTCGAGGCCGTAGACGCTGCACTCGAGGTCGTTGACCCGGCCGTCGCTCAGGCCGTAGACCCAACCGTGCACCGCCAGCTCCTGGCCGCGCTGCCAGGCGCGCTGGATGATCTTGGTGCGGCACAGGTTGTTGACCTGGGCCTGGACGTTGAGTTCGCACATGCGATCGACCTGCTCGTCCAGGGGCAGGTGCTCGAGGGCCGGGCGATGATGGCTGTAGAGCTCGCGGACCGAGTGCAGCCAGTAGTCGACGATGCCGCATTCGCCGCCGGTGACCGCGGCCTTCACGCCACCGCAGCCATAGTGGCCGACGATCATGATGTGCTTGACCTTGAGCACGTCCACGGCGAACTGCACCACCGACAGGGCATTCATGTCGTTGTGGTGGAGCAGGTTGGCCACGTTGCGGTGCACGAAGACCTCGCCGGGGGGGAGGTCGATGATCTGGTTGGCCGGCACCCGGGAGTCGGAGCAGCCGATCCACAGGTAATCGGGATTCTGCTGCTCGGACAGGCGGGCGAAGAAGTCGGGATCCTGGCGACGGACGTTCTCGGCCCAGTCGCGGTTGCGTTCGAGGAGTCGCTGCATTTCGGTGTTCATGGGGGGGAGTCTCTTATGATCAGGCCGTATGACAGCGAGTATTTTTTATTACCCGCATAGCCATGGTCAATGGGCCGGGCCTCCCGGGGGGCCACGGCGACTGGTATGATCCATCGCAAATTCATGACGATCCGACCATCAGGAGATCACTGTGTCCGAGTTCGACTACGACCTCTTCGTCATCGGCGCGGGCTCCGGCGGCGTGCGCGCCGCGCGGACCGCCGCGGCCACCGGGGCGCGTGTCGCCGTGGCCGAGGACCGCTATCTGGGCGGGACCTGCGTCAACGTCGGCTGCGTGCCCAAGAAGCTGTACTCCTACGCCGCCCACTTCCATGACAGCTTCGAGGACGCCGGCGGCTTCGGCTGGAGCCTCTCCGAGGCGCCGGCCTTCGACTGGGCGACCCTGCGCGACAACAAGATCGGCGAGATCAAGCGCCTGAACGGCATCTACGGCCGGCTGCTGGACAACGCCGGGGTGCGCCTGATCAACGGCCGCGCCAAGGTGCTCGACGCCCATCACGTCAGCGTCGCCGGCGAGACCGTCAGCGCCGAGAAGATCCTGGTCGCCGTGGGCGGCTGGCCCTGGGTGCCGGACTTCCCGGGCAAGGAACTGACGCTGGACTCCAACCGGGTGTTCGATCTCGACCACTTCCCCGAGCGTTTCCTGGTGCTCGGCGGCGGCTATATCGCCGTGGAGTTCGCCAGCATCTTCAACGGCCTGGGCAGCGACACCCACCTGATCTATCGCGGCGACCTGTTCCTGCGCGGCTTCGACCATGAGGTTCGCGAGTTCACCCGCGACGAGATGACCAAGAAGGGCGTCAACCTGCATTTCGGCACCAACATCGAGGCCATCGAGCAGGTCGAGGGCGGTCTCAAGGTCACCCTGACCAGCGGCGAGAGCCTCGAGGTCGACGCCGTGCTGGCCGCCACCGGCCGCCGACCGCACCTGGAGGGCCTGGGGCTAGACCAATTCGACATCGCCACCCATGACGACGGCACGCTGTCGGTCAACGAGCGCTTCGAGACCTCGGTGCCCTCGATCCTGGCGCTGGGCGACGTGACCGGCGGCCCGGAACTCACCCCGGTGGCGCTGGAGGAGGCCATGAAACTGGTCGAGCACCACTTCGGCGAGACCACCCCAGAGCCGCTGGACTACGAGCGCATCGCCACCGCGGTGTTCTGCCACCCCAACATCGGCACCGTGGGCCTCTCCGAGGAGGCCGCTCGCGAGCGCTTCGAGGCCATTCGCGTCTACAGCGCCGACTTCCGGCCCATGAAGCACACCCTGTCCGGCAGCGAGGAACGCTGCCTGATGAAGCTAATCGTCGACGACGAGAGCGACGTGGTGGTGGGCGCTCATATGGTCGGCGAGGAGGCCGGCGAGGTCATTCAGGGCATCGCCATCGCCGTGCGCGCCGGGCTGACCAAGGCCCAGTTCGACCAGACGGTGGGCATCCACCCCACCGGCGCCGAGGAATTCGTGACCATGCGCACGCCGACCCGGCGCTGAGGCGACGACGACATCGCGTCGTCACATTTTCGCCACATGAGCGGGCCACCCTGAACGGGGTGGCCCGCTTGCGTTGGGGGCCCAGGAGGGCACCGACGGCCGAGCCGACTATGCTGATAAAACCGCGTCGTATCGGCGCCGCCGGCTATACTATAATTTCGTATTATGGTTTTCAGGCAGCTGGATAATCTGCTTTTTGAAAAGCCGCTAAGCGGCTGTTATGATGCCTTCCAAATTCGCTACAGCGAACACGACAATGAACGCAACCACAGAGCCCTTCATTCCCTCCGCCGACCTCGCTCGACCCAGTGTGGCCGATGCCGTGGTCGGCCATCAGGCCACCCCGCTGTTCATCCGCAAGCCCAATCCCGACGACGGCTGGGGCATCTACGAACTGGTCAAGTCCTGCCCCCCGCTGGACGTCAACTCCGCCTATGCCTACCTGCTGCTGGCGACCCAGTTCCGGGACAGCTGCGCCGTGGCCACCAACGAGGAGGGCGAGATCGTCGGTTTCGTCTCCGGCTACGTGAAGAGCAATGCCCCCGATACCTATTTCCTGTGGCAGGTCGCCGTGGGCGAGAAGGCCCGGGGCACCGGCCTGGCCCGACGCCTGGTCGAGGCCGTGATGACGCGCGCCGAGCTCGCCGAGGTGCACCACCTCGAGACCACCATCACCCCCGACAACCAGGCCTCCTGGGGGCTGTTCCGCCGGCTCGCCGACCGCTGGCAGGCGCCGCTGAACAGCCGCGAGTACTTCTCCACCGACCAGCTCGGCGGCGAGCACGATCCCGAGAACCTCGTGCGCATCGGCCCGTTCCAGACCGCCGACATCTGAACCCATCCAGAATACGCCGCCGGCACCCCACGGGCCGGCGCCGTCTCCCTACGCTACCGCTTCATCCGACAGGAGGTCGCAATGCAGACCCAGACCCTCGAACGCATGGAATCCGACGTCCGGACCTATTCCCGCTCCTTTCCGGTCGTCTTTACCAAGGCACAGAATGCCCGCCTGACCGACGAGAACGGTCGTGAGTACATCGACTTCCTGGCCGGCGCCGGCACCCTGAACTATGGCCACAACAACCCGCACATGAAGCAGGCGCTGGTCGATTATCTGGCCGACGACGGCATCGTCCATGGCCTGGACTTCTGGACCGCCGCCAAGCGCGACTATCTGGAGACCCTGGAAGAGGTGATCTTCAAGCCGCGCGGCCTGGACTACAAGGTTCACTTTCCGGGGCCGACCGGCACCAACGCCGTCGAGGCGGCCATCCGCCTGGCCCGCGTGGCCAAGGGTCGCCACAACATCGTCAGCTTCACCAACGGCTTCCACGGCGTGACCATGGGGGCGCTGGCCACCACCGGCAACCGCAAGTTCCGCGAGGCCACCGGTGGCGTGCCGACCCAAGGGGCCGCCTTCATGCCGTTCGACGGCTACCTGGGTGAGGCCACCGATACCCTGGACTACTTCGAGAAGCTGCTCGGCGACAAGTCCGGCGGCCTGGACGTGCCCGCCGCGGTGATCGTCGAGACGGTGCAGGGGGAGGGCGGCATCAACGTCGCCGGCCTCGAATGGCTCAAGCGCCTGGAGGGCATCTGCCGCGCGAACGACATCCTGCTGATCGTCGACGACATCCAGGCCGGCTGCGGCCGCACCGGCAAGTTCTTCAGCTTCGAGCACGCCGGCGTGGTGCCCGACATCGTCACCAACTCCAAGTCCCTTTCCGGCTTCGGCCTGCCGTTCGCGCACGTGCTGATGCGCCCGGAACTGGACAAGTGGAAGCCGGGGCAATACAACGGGACCTTCCGCGGCTTCAACCTGGCCTTCGCCACCGCCGCCGCCGCGCTGCGCAAGTACTGGAGCGACGACACCTTCGAGCGTGACGTGCAGCGCAAGGCGCGTATCGTGGAGGAGCGGTTCCAGAAGATCGCCGCCTGGCTCGGCGAAGAGAAGGGCATCGCTGCCTCCGAGCGCGGCCGCGGGCTGATGCGCGGCATCGACGTGGGCAGCGGCGACATCGCCGACAAGATCACCGCCCAGGCCTTCGAGAACGGCCTGATCATCGAGACCAGCGGTCAGGACGGCGAAGTGGTCAAGTGCCTGTGCCCGCTGACCATTCCCGACGAGGACCTGGTCGAGGGCCTGGACATTCTCGAGGCCAGCGCCAAGCAGGCCCTGTAAACCGGGCCCGCCGTATCGGACCGCAGGAGCCGCTTCGTGGGCCGCCTGCGGTCATCATGCCGACCGGCCCCGGGCCGGCGGCCCTCCAACAGTCAGCACACGGAGAGCGCCATGATCGTTCGCAATCTCGAGGAAGCACGCCAGACAGACCGCCTGGTCAAGGCCGAAAACGGCAACTGGGACAGCACCCGCCTGTCGCTCGCCGAGGATGGCGGCAAGTGCTCCTTCCACATTACCCGGATCTTCGAGGGCACCGAGACTCATATCCACTACAAGCACCACTTCGAGGCGGTGTACTGCATCGAGGGGGAAGGTGAGGTCGAGACCCTGGCCGACGGCAAGATCTGGCCGATCAAGCCGGGCGACATCTACATCCTCGACCAGCATGACGAGCACCTGCTGCGGGCGAGCAAGACCATGCATCTGGCCTGCGTGTTCACCCCGGGCCTGACCGGCAAGGAAGTGCACCGCGCCGACGGCTCCTACGCGCCCGCCGACGAGGAAGCCGACGACAGCAAGCCGCTGTAAGACGCTGCGTTCGACGCGACACGGCCCCGGCAGCTCCCCGAGAGCGGCCGGGGCCGTGTCGTTGCGGCCTCGCGTCGCCTCATCGAGACGCTGGCCGACCGTCGTCCTCGAACACCAGGGTGACCTCGGCCAGGGTCAGGCCGAACTTGCGCATGGCCGTACGATTGATCAGCTTTCCATCGGGCTGCAGGTACATCCAGTCGTCCATACTGAAGGTCATGTCGCGACCGTCGACGGTCACCTCGAGCGGGTAGCGCATGTGGAAGACATGCCCGACCTGACGCGCCATGACCACGCCCTCGACGTCGCTCGCGCGGCCTTGCCAGCGGCCGTCGCCTTGCCGCGCGAAGGTCCAGACGCGGCGATCGGTCTCGCCGTCGGCATAGCGGAAGCGCTCGTCCAGGGTCAGGGTGTCGCCGTCGACGCGTCCCTCGATGTCGACGGTGAAACGGCGCTGCACTTCGCCGCTGTAGTCCTGGACCATGCCCCAGGCCTTCGTCCGGCCCTCGAAGTATTCGGCGATATCGAGGCGAGGCGTGGTGCCGGCGTAGCGCTCGATATCGACGCCGGCACAGCCGGCGACCAGCAGCAGGGCAAGCATCCAGGCGGCGAGGCGGATTTTTCTATACATCAATAAAAACCCTGTATATGGCATGTAGAGAAATCATAGGGTAGATTGCCTGGCGCCGCGACTCGCCTTCTCTGCGCCAAGAGTTCGCGTAATATATATTATGTTAAATATGAATCATGAAGAAGTCGTGCAAGCCCCGCGCCGTCAGTCACCAGGCCCGCCCCGACATGGACAGCTCGCCCCCCGCTCCTTATCATCATCGCGGCAATCCGCATCGCCTTCGCCTTTCCACCCGCCAGAGCCAAGGATGTCCTCGACATGCCGATTCGCCCCTCGCTGATTTTGCCCCTCGCCGTTCTGCTGTCGCTCGGAGGGTGTGGCCTGGTGCCTCCGCACCGCGAGGCACCGCCCGAACCGCTGACGCCCCAGGCCTTCGAGTCGCGCATCGATCGGCTGGAGACTCAGCTCGAGGCACGCTGCGACCTGCGGGATCTCGCCATGGCGCAGCACCGCGAGGAACGCCTCGGCCTGCGTGCGGATGTCCGCGAGGTCGGTTACCTGCTGCGCGAAGTGCGCCGCGATCTCGCCGGCCAGCGCGATGAGCCGCCGCAAGCTCCCCAGGCGCGAGACTGTCCGGCGGCGGAAGAACGCCTGGACAACAAGACCCTGGTGGGTCGCACCGAATGGGTCGACCTGCCCGAGGTCGGCAGCTACCTGGAGGCGCGCATCGATTCCGGTGCCGACACGTCCTCGCTTTCGGCCCGGGAGATCACCGCCTTCGAACGCGATGGCGAGGACTGGGTGCGGTTCAAGTTGAGCCTCAACGAAGCCGACGCGGTGGTCGAGGCGGTGCGTGACGACTGGATCGAGGCCCCGGTGGAACGCCGGATCAAGGTCACCCGTGGCGGCAGCGAGGTGTCGCGCCCGGTGATCCGGCTGCTGATGACGCTCGGGCCGCTGCGCGAGAGCGTGGAATTCACCCTCGACGATCGCCCCCGACTGGACAAGCCCATCCTGCTCGGGCGCCGCTTCCTGATGGATATCGCCATCATCGACGTGGCCCGCCAGCACCTCTACGACCGTCCCGAGTATCCCCCTGCGTCGGCAGCGGAAGCCGATGCCACCGCTCCCGAGACACAAGACGACGCGACGGCACCCTGAGTGGTGAGTCTGCCCCGCGTCCAAGGAAGCCGACATGTCCCGACTGCCCTTCTATCTTATCGTCGCCCTGCTGCTGGTCGCCGGCATCGCCATGAGCGTGCATCGCCACGTTCAGTTCGAGGTGCCCTGGACCCCGGGCGAACAGCGCCAGGTCTGGGAAATCGAGGCCCAGGTCAACTTTCGCGCCGACGGCGGCCCCGCCAAGGTCGAGATGGCCCTGCCTTCCACCCAGCGCGGCTTCCGAGTGCTCACCGAGCATACCGCCTCGCCGGGCTACGGACTGAACTACCTGGAAGAGAATGGCGCGCGGCGCGCGCTGTGGTCGGTGCGTGACGCCCAGGGCACCCAACAGCTGTATTACAGTGCCCAGATTCTGGTGGCGCCCCAGGCGCGTGCCGCCGCGGTGCCGCCGCCGACACCCGAGGCCAACGTGGTCTGGGAGCCGCCCTATGACACCGCGGCCCAGGAGGTCATCGACCGCGCCTGGTCACACAGCGCCGACCCCTTCACCTTCGCCCACCAGTTGATCCACAACTTCAGCGACGAGCGTCAGGGCGAGAACGCCCGGCTGCTGCTGACCCAGTTCGATCGCGTGCCGCTGCTGCTGCGACTGTTCGACCAGGCACAAGTGCCAGCCCGGGAGGTCAGCGGCCTGCTGCTCGAGAACGGCCGCCGCCGCCAGACCCTGAACTCCTGGATACAGGTCTACGACGGCGACGACAGCGCGCTGTTCGACCCGGCCACCGGCGATCAGGGCCGCCCGGACAACCTGCTGCTGTGGGAGAATGCCGGCCGCTCGGTACTCGAGGTCCAGGGGGGCAGCAACTCACGGGTCGACTTCTCGATGATCTCGCGCAACCAGCCTGCCGCCGCCGCGGTGCGCAGCCAACTGGCCGAGGACGCCGGCACCCTGCTCAACTTCTCCATCCACAGCCTGCCGCTCGAGGAGCAGGCGCTGTTCCAGACCATCCTGCTGCTGCCGATCGGGGCCCTGGTAGTGGTGCTGCTGCGGGTGCTGATCGGCATCAAGACCTCCGGCACCTTCATGCCGGTGCTGATCGCCCTGGCCTTCATCCAGACCACCCTGCTCACCGGCCTGATCGGTTTCCTGCTGGTGGTCGCCGTGGGACTGGTGATCCGCAACTACCTGTCCTATCTGAACCTGTTACTAGTGGCCAGGGTCACGGCGGTGATCATCACGGTGATCGCCATCATCTCGCTGTTCTCGGTGCTGTCGTTCCGGTTCGGGCTCAATGCCGGGCTGCAGATCACCTTCTTCCCGATGATCATCCTGTCGTGGACGATCGAGCGCATGTCGATCCTCTGGGAGGAGGAAGGCCCCAAGGAGGTGCTCATCCAGGGTGGCGGCAGCCTGCTCACCGCGGTGCTAGCCTACCTGGCCATGAACAATCCCTGGATCCGCCACCTCACCTTCAACTTCCTCGGCATCCAGCTGATCCTGATGGCGCTGATCCTGATGCTCGGCAACTACACCGGCTATCGACTGCTCGAACTGCGCCGCTTCAAGCCGGTCACGGAGGACTGACGCTATGTGGACCTCCCCGGGACGATTGCGCGCCAAGGGCATCATCGGCATGAACCGGCGCAACATCCGCTACATCGGTCGCTACAACGACCGCCGGCTGTATCCGCTGGTCGACGACAAGCTCAAGACCAAGCTGCTGGCCCAGCAGCACGCCATCACCACGCCGGCGCTGATCGGCACCGTGACCACCCAGTTCGGCGTCAAGCGCATCCACGAGATGCTCGCCGCCCACGACGGTTTCGTGATCAAGCCGGCCAAGGGCAGCGGCGGCAAGGGCATCCTGGTCATCGAACGCCGCGACGGTGCGCACTTCGTCAAGCCCAGCGGCGCCCACCTCAGCCTCGAGGACGTCGAGCGCCATGTCTCGAACATCCTGTCCGGGCTCTATTCGCTGGGCGGCTCGCCGGACGTGGCGCTGATCGAGGCGCTGATCGACTTCGACGAGACCTTCGCCGAATACAGCTACGAAGGCGTCCCCGACATCCGGGTCATCGTCTTCAAGGGCTATCCGGTGATGGCCATGATGCGCCTGTCGACCGCCGCCTCCGACGGCAAGGCCAATCTCCACCAGGGCGCCGTGGGCGTGGGCATCGACATCGCCAGCGGCACGGCGATCCGTGGCGTGCAGTTCGACCGCGCCCGCCACGACCATCCGGATACCGGCCACGAGCTGGCGAGCCTCAGCATCCCCGGCTGGGAGACGCTGCTGCGGCTGGCGTCCAGCTGCTACGAGATGACGGCGCTCGGGTATCTCGGCACCGATATGGTGCTCGATCGCCAGCACGGGCCCATGCTGCTGGAACTCAACGCCCGGCCCGGGCTGGCCATCCAGATGGCCAACGGCGAGGGGCTGCGCCCGCGGCTCGACCTCATCGAACGCCAGCCGGACGGCGTCGCCCCCGACGAGCGCGTGGCCTTCGCCCAGCACCACTTCGCGCGCCGCAGCGAGCTCGAGGCCGTGGCCATGGCGGCTCAGGCCTGAGCTCGCCGCCCGGCGACGACCGCGCCGGGCCATGACTGGCCGCTGGGGTGCGGGGCGCGTAGAATATAGCCCTCAATCCGCTGACCGCATGGCCCGCATGACCGATTCCCGCGCCCTGATGCAGCAAGCCGAGCGACAGTGCCGTCGCCGAGGCGTGCGCTTCACCCCGATCCGACAGCGGGTGCTGCAGCTGATCGCCGAGACCCGGGGCGGCCTGAAGGCCTACGAGCTGCTCGACCGCCTGGCCGCCGATCACGCCTCCGCCCGTCCGCCCACGGTGTACCGCGCCCTGGAATTCCTCATCGACCAGGGGCTGGTGCATCGTATCGAGTCGCTCAATGCCTACGTGGCCTGCCCCTGCCCCGAGCACGCCCACGGCTTCCAGCTGCTGATCTGCCGTGATTGCGGGCGCGTCGAGGAACTGCACCTCGACGACATCAACACCCAGCTTGGCCGGCGGGCCAGCGAGCTCGGCTTCGTCGTGCAGCGCCAGACCATCGAGCTGCTCGGCCAGTGCGACGCCTGCCGGACCGCCCAAGCCCCCTCCCGAGCCTCGGAATGCCCATGACCGACACCTTCAAGCGCCTGGAAGGCGCCGCGCCCGACAGCCGCCGCCCCCTCGGCGAGATCCTCGACGCCATTCCCTTCAACGCCGACGGCCTGATTCCCGCCATCGCCCAGCAGCACGACAGCGGCGAGGTGCTGATGATGGCGTGGATGAACCGCGAAGCGCTGGACGAGACCCTCGCTACCGGCCGCGTGTGCTACTGGTCGCGCTCCAAGGGCAAGCTGTGGCGCAAGGGAGAATCCTCCGGGCAGCAGCAACACCTGCGCGCCGCGGCCCTCGACTGCGACGGCGACACCCTGCTGATGCAGGTCGACCAGACCGGGCCGGCCTGCCACAGCGGGCGTCGCAGCTGCTTCTACGTGGCCCTCGAAGGCGACCAGGCGCGCATCACTTCGGCGCCGCTGATCGACCCCGAGGCCCTCTACGGCAAGCGCTGACGCCATGGGCGCCGCCCTGCTCCGCCGCGCCCGGCATCGCGCCGGACGCCTGCTGGTTCTCCCGCTGCTGGGAGCGGTCAAGGCCTATCAGCTGCTCCTCAGCCCCCTCCTCGGCCCGCGCTGCCGCTACTGGCCGAGCTGTTCGCACTACACGGCGGAGGCGCTGCGGGTACACGGCCCGCTGAAGGGCGGCTGGCTGTCCGCCAGGCGCCTCGCCCGCTGCCGTCCCGGAGCCGCCAGCGGCATCGACCCGGTCCCCGGCGGCCCCAGCGAGCGGCTATGCCGCGAGGACCCGGAGCTCGACGAGCATTTCCGACCTCGAGCCGCGTCTCGCGACGCGCGCTAGCGTCGCACGCCCGCCCGTTACCAGGCGACGGACACTCAAGGCGCCAACCAGGAACGCCCGCGATACCGCCATCGCGGGCGGGTTGGCACGCTTCGGTGTGCCCGGCTCGTCGCTCAGGCGGCTTCCTGTTCGGCGACCCGATAGATGCGTTCCAGCATGGCATTGAGGCCGTTGCTGCGCGTCGGCGAGAGGTGCTTGTCGAGCCCCAGGTCCTTGAGGAAGTGCGGACTGGTGTCGCGGATGTCCTGCGGCGAGCGATCGTTGTAGATGCGCATCAGCACGGCGATCAGCCCGGACACGATGGCGGCATCGGAGATCGCCTGGAAGGTGAGGCGATCGCCGTCGCGGGCATGGTGCATCCAGACGTTGGACTGGCAGCCCTGGATCTTGCGCTCGTCGGTCTTCCACTCCTCGGGGAAGGCCGGCAACTGCTTGCCCAGGTCGATGATGTACTGGTAGCGATCCATCCAGTTGTCGAACATCTCGAACTCGTCGACGAGCTCCTGCTGGGCCTGTTCGGCGGTCGTGGTGGTCATGCAAACTCCTCGATACGGTTGCCGCCATTATAACGGCTGAGGGGCGTCGTCGTCCGCCCCCGGCGAGAGTGAGTGGCGCGACTGCTGGCGATGCCATTCATCGTCCTCGGCATGCAGGTAGCGGGCGGTGGTGTCGAGCCGCGAGTGACGCGCCGTCTCGGCCAGATAGCGCAGCTCGACGCCGGCCTGGGCCTGATGGGTCAGCGCCGTGTGGCGCAGCCAGTGCGGCGTGGCGCGGCGCAGCAGCGCGACCTCGCGGGCGCCCTCCTCACCCAGTCGCGCCGCCAGCGACTCCGCGGCCGCCGTGAAGGCCTCGCGCATCAGGCGATAGAGCCGGTTCTCGCCCAGGCCGCGCCGGCCATCGAGCCCGCGCAGCAGCGGCGTCGCCTCGCCCGGCTCAGGGTCGGGGGCAAGCTCCAGCGCGACGCGCCACCGCCTGAGCAGGCGCAGCATGTCCGGCGGCACCGGGATACTCGCAGCCTTGCCGCCCTTCCCCACCGTATGCCACCACCAGCGCCCCTCGCGACGATGGAAGTCGTGCATCCGGGCCGCCGCCATCTCGCCGATCCGCGGTGCCAGCAGGTAGGCGAAGCCGAACGCGAAGCGCCGACGCTCGTGCTCGAAGCGCGCCCGCGGGCTGGCGCCCTGGGCCGGGACCTCGTCCAGCCAGCGCCACAACCAGTCCCACAGCGGCTTCTCCAGGTAGCGCTCCACTCGGCCACGACGATTGTCCAGCCGCCGGCGCTTGTCGCGCATCAGCCGAAACGGGTTGTGCCCGACCCAGCCCGCCTCCACGAGCCAGGCGAAGAGCCCCTGCAGGATCACCAGGCACTGACGGCGACTGGCCGGTGACAGCGGGCCGCGAAACGGCCGCCAGCGCGGATCCTGACGCGGGCGGGTCGGACCGGTCCAGCGCTCACGAGGCTGCGGGTCGGCCAGGAAGGCCTCGAAGGCGTCCAGATGGTCGCGGCGCACCTCGCCGAGTGAGAGGTCCCGCTCGGCCAGCCACAGCAGCAGCCGCTCCGCCTCGCGCCGGTAGGCTCGCTGGGTATGGGGGCTGGCGCGGTACTCGCCGAGCCACAGGGCCACCGCCTCGGCATCCGAGGTCGCGGCGATATGCGCCCGCCCGGCAGACGGCAGCGGCGATGTCGCAAGCGACTCGTCGCGGTCCAGCACCGCACCGATCGCCGTCGCCCGAGCCACCAGGCCTGACTGCCCTGTACCGCCCTCGCTTCTGTCGTCCATCGCCGCCTGCGCCTCGCTGCGTCTTTCGGGTGATTCATGGCGCGTGCCCGGCGGCTCGCGCCCGCCCTGCCGCCCGGCAATTCGCTCATGTCGTTCAAGGGCTTGGCTATCCGGCGCCAGACTCCGAGCAAGTATCGGCATTACGACGCCGTTAATCAAGATAAGCCGCGTAATCTTGATTTTATGGGCCATACCATAATGTATTTTACGTATTACGTTTAATGTAATTATCTTTATCCCGGCACCCGTGGCGGGTATAGTGCGATCTGAAGGCCCCGACGGGCGGACTCACGAAACGAGGAGAACGGCATGGCGCGCAGCGGCGTACGCTTCGAGGACGTGCAGCGGGCGATCGACGAACTGATGGCCACCGGACAGGCACCCAGCGTGCAGCGGATCCGCGAGGCACTGGGGACCGGCAGCTTCACCACCATCAGCGAGCACCTGCGGGAATGGCGAAAGCGACGCGAGGAGAACCGCGACGTGCCGCCGCCGCGCGGCATGCCGGCGCCGTTGCAGGAACTCGCCGAGTCGCTGTGGCAGCAGGCCCAGGAGAGCGCCAACGAGGCCCTGGCCCACTACCGCCGCGAGGCCGACGACAAGGTCGCCGAGGCCCAGCAGTGCGTCGCCGCTGCCGAGCGCCGCGCCGAGGATGCCGAGCAGCGTGAATCCGCCCTGTCGACGCACCTGACTCGCAGCGAGGAGCGCCTGAACGAGCAGACCGCCGAACTCGGTCGACTGCAGGCCGACCACGACACCCTGCTGGCCGAGGAGGCCCGACAGCGCGAGGCCCGCGGCCGCCTCGAGGCGCGCCTGGACGAGCTGCAGGGCGAACTCGAACGCCAGGCCCAGACTCACCGCCAGGACAAGGAAGAGACTGAAGCCGCGCACCAAGCGCGACTGAATCAGGAAGAGCAGCGCCACGAGGCCGCCGAAGCGAGGCTCATGGGGCTGCTCGACGAGGCCCGCCAGGAGCGCCAGGCCGCCGAGAAGGCACATTCGGCCCGTGCCGAACGACTGGAGAAACGCCTCGAGGCAACCAAGGCGGAGCAAAAGGCGCTGCAGGAGGCCCTGAAGGAAGAGGAACAGAAGCGACGCGACGAAGCGCAGGGACGCCGCGAGGTCGAGGCCGCCCAGGCGACCCTGATCGAGGAGCGCGCGCGCCTCGACGCCCAGCTGCAGGATGCCCAGGCGGCCCTGGCCAGCCGTCAGGCCAGGGTGGAAACCCTCGAGCAGCAGCTCGAGACCCGGCTGTGGTCATCGCTGGAACGGATGCAGGAGAGCCAGGCGCGGCTCGAGGCCGCCGCCGAAAACGCCTCGGGCCCCGACGATGCGGGGCCCGAGGAGGACACACAGGCCGGCCACTGAGCCGGCCCGGCGGAACGCTTATTGATAGTAGGCGTTGGTGGTGTCCGTGTGGTCGGTCACGTCACGGATGCCGGCGAGCTCGGGGATTCGCTCGAGCAGGGTCTTCTCGACGCCTTCCTTGAGCGTCAGGTCGACCGCGGCGCAGCCCTGGCAGCCGCCGCCGAAGGCCAGCACCGCCACCTGCTCCTCGGTCAGCTCGACCAGCTTGATCTCGCCGCCGTGGGCCGCGAGGCCGGGATTGATCTCGCTGTAGAGCACGTAGTTGACGCGATCCGCCAGCGGGCTGTCCTCGTTGACCTTGGGCATCTTGGCGTTGGGCGCCTTGATGGTCAGCTGGCCACCCATGCGATCGGCATTGAAGTCGACCACCGCTTCCTCGAGGAAGGGGATGCTGTTGGTGTCCAGATAGACGGCGATCTTGTCGAGCTCCAGACGCTCGTCGCTGGGCTCCTCCTCGCCGGGCCGGCAGTAGGCCAGGCAGGTCTCGGCATACGGCGTGCCGGGCTGGGTGATGAAGATGCGCACGGCGATGCCCTCGACGTTCTGCTTGGCCAGCAGTTCGGCAAGGTAGTCCTGGGCGCTGTCGGTGATCTGAATGCTCTCGCTCATTGCTCTCTCGCTGGTCGAGCCCGGCACGGTCGAGCCGGGATGAGGGTCTCTCACCATGGTAAGCGACTGCCCGAACCCTGACAATCCCGACCGCCACACTCGGTTTTAGCTCCTTGCTCCTTGCTCCTTGCTCCTTGCTCCTTGCTCCTTGCTCCTTGCTCCTTGCTCCTTGCTCCTTGCTCCTTGCTCCTTGCTCCTTGCTCCTTGCTCCTTGCTCCTTGCTCCTTGCTCCTTGCTCCTTGCTCCTTGCTCCTTGCTCCTTGCTCCTTGCTCCTTGCTCCTTGCTCCTTGCTCCTTGCTCCTTGCTCCTTGCTCCTTGCTCCTTGCTCCTTGCTCCTTGCTCCTTGCTCCTTGCTCCTTGCTCCTTGCTCCTTGCTCCTTGCCTGCATGAGCCTGGCTCAACACACCATGAAGCAAGCTCCTATTTGCGGCCCCTGCCCCGGCGCCGCGGCTTTTGCTAAGATGTGGCCCCTGTCCGGCCCCGTGCCGACCCCCGACGGACGCCCCACTCCCATAATATCGCGCCGTCGTCGCGCCCCGATGCCCTCACGCTGGAGATAGACCCGACCCATGGCCGCCGTTCCGACTCCCCTCACCGCCTCGCTCTCCGACAGCCTTCGCCGGCGCATCCTGATGCTCGATGGCGGCATGGGCACCATGCTGCAGAACGCCGCGCTGTCCGAGGAGGAATTCCGCGGGGAGCGCTTCGCCGACTGGCCTACCGACCTGAAGGGCAACAACGACCTGCTGGCGCTGACCTGCCCGGACCTGGTGACGCGCATCCATCGCGACTACCTGGAAGCCGGCGCCGACATCGTCGAGACCAACACCTTCAACAGCACCCGGCTGTCCCAGGCCGACTACGGCATGGAGGAGCTGGTGGTCGAGCTCAACCGCGAATCGGCCCGCCTGGCCCGTGCGGTCTGCGACGCCGTGGCCGAGGAGACCGGCGTGCCTCGCTATGTGGCCGGCGTGCTGGGCCCGACCTCGCGTACCGCCTCGCTGTCGCCGGACGTCAACGACCCCGCCAGGCGCAACGTCACCTTCGATGCGCTGCGCGACAACTACCGCGAGGCCGCCGAGGCGCTGATCGAGGGCGGCAGCGACCTGATCCTGATCGAGACCATCTTCGACACCCTCAACGCCAAGGCCGCCATCTACGCCCTGGAGGAGCTGTTCGAGGACCGCGGCGAGCGCCTGCCGGTGATGATCTCCGGCACCATCACCGACGCCTCCGGCCGCACCCTGTCCGGCCAGACCACCGAGGCGTTCTGGAACTCGATCCGCCACGCCAAGCCGATCTCCGTGGGTCTCAACTGCGCCCTGGGCGCCGAGGAGCTGCGCCCCTACCTGCAGGAGCTCTCCGACAAGGCCGACACCTTCGTCTCGGCGCACCCCAATGCCGGGCTGCCCAACGAGTTCGGCGAATACGACCAGACGCCGGAGGAAATGGCCGCCATCGTCGGCGAGTTCGCCGAGAGCGGGCTGGTCAACATCATCGGCGGCTGCTGCGGCTCCACCCCCGAGCACATCGCCGCCATTCATCGCGCCATTCGCGACACCGCGCCCCGCGAGGTGCCCGAGCGTCCCCTGGCCTGCCGGCTGTCCGGCCTCGAGCCCTTCAACATCGCCCACGACTCGCTGTTCGTGAACGTCGGCGAACGCACCAACGTCACCGGCTCGGCGCGCTTCAAGCGGCTGATCAAGGAAGAGGACTACACCACCGCCCTCGAGGTGGCACTCGAGCAGGTCGAGAACGGCGCCCAGGTCATCGACATCAACATGGACGAGGGCATGCTGGAGTCCGAGGAGGCCATGGTGCGCTTCCTCAACCTGATCGCCGGCGAGCCCGACATCGCCCGGGTGCCGATCATGGTCGACTCCTCCAAGTGGGAGATCGTCGAGGCCGGCCTCAAGTGCATCCAGGGCAAGGCGGTGGTCAACTCGATCTCGATGAAGGAAGGCGAGGACGCCTTCCGCGAGCAGGCCACCAAGTGCATGCGCTACGGCGCCGCCATCGTGGTGATGGCCTTCGACGAGGAAGGCCAGGCCGATACCTTCGCCCGCAAGGCCGAGATCTGCCAGCGCGCCTATCGCCTGCTGGTCGACGAGATCGGCTTCCCCGCCGAAGACATCATCTTCGACCCCAACATCTTCGCCATCGCCACCGGCATCGAGGAGCACGACAACTACGCCGTCGACTTCATCGAGGCCACCCGCTGGATCCGCGAGCACCTGCCCCATGCCATGGTCTCCGGCGGGGTCTCCAACGTGTCGTTCTCGTTCCGCGGCAACAACCCGGTGCGCGAGGCGATCCACTCGGTGTTCCTCTATCACGCCATCCGCGCCGGGCTGACCATGGGCATCGTCAACGCCGGCCAGCTGGCGGTCTACGACGACCTGCCCGAGGCGCTGCGCGAGGCGGTCGAGGACGTGGTGCTCAATCGGCGCAGCGACAGCACCGAGCGGCTGCTGGAGATCGCCGACGAGTACAAGGGCGACGGCTCCGGCGGCGCCAAGAAGGAAGACCTCGAGTGGCGCAACGAGGAGGTCGAGAAGCGCATCGAGCATGCCCTGGTCAAGGGCATCACCGCCTATATCGAGGAAGACACCGAGCTCGCTCGCCAGCGGGCCACCCGGCCCATCGAGGTGATCGAGGGGCCGCTGATGGACGGCATGAACGTGGTCGGCGACCTGTTCGGCGCCGGCAAGATGTTCCTGCCCCAGGTGGTCAAGTCGGCCCGCGTCATGAAGCAGGCGGTGGCCTACCTGCTGCCTTACATCGAGGCGGAAAAGAGCGAGGACACTCAAACCAAGGGCAAGATCGTCATGGCCACGGTCAAGGGCGATGTCCACGATATCGGCAAGAACATCGTCGGCGTGGTCCTGCAGTGCAACAACTACGAGGTGATCGACCTCGGCGTGATGGTCCCGGCGGAGAAGATCCTGCAGACGGCCAAGGAAGAAAACGCCGACATCATCGGTCTCTCCGGGCTGATCACCCCGTCGCTCGACGAGATGGTCCACGTGGCCAAGGAGATGCAGCGCCAGGGCTTTACGCTTCCGCTGCTGATCGGCGGCGCCACCACGTCCAAGGCCCACACCGCGGTCAAGATCGAACCGGGCTACGAGCATCCGGTGATCTACGTCACCGACGCCTCGCGGGCGGTGGGGGTGGCCGGCCGGCTGCTGTCGCCGGCCCAGAAGCCGGACTACGTGGCCGAGATCCGCGCCGAATACGAGAGGGTCCGCGAACGCAACGCCAAGCGTCGCCCCAAGGCAGCGGACCTGTCCTACGCCGAGGCGCGCGCCCGCAAGCCGGTCTACGACTGGGAGGGCTACACGCCGCCGGCGCCGAGCTTCACCGGCCTCAAGGTGTTCGAGGACTACGACCTGAACGAGCTGGTCGAGCGCATCGACTGGACGCCCTTCTTCATGAGCTGGGAGCTGGCCGGCAAGTACCCGAAGATCCTCGACGACGAGGTGGTCGGCGAAGCGGCGCGCAGCCTGTTCGCCGACGCCCGGGCGATGCTCGCCAAGCTGATCGACGAGGGGCTGGTCCAGGCTCGCGGCGTGATCGGCCAGTGGCCGGCCAACGTCGTCGATGACGACGTCGTCGAGGTCTACGCCGACGAGTCCCGGACCGAGGTGCTCGAGCGGCTGCATCACATCCGCCAGCAGACCACCAAGAACCGCGAGGGCGTCTGCTACAGCCTGGCCGACTTCATCGCCCCCAAGGACTCGGGCAAGCCGGACTGGATCGGCGGCTTCGCCGTCACCACCGGCCACGGCGTCGAGGAACTCGCCAACCGCTACAAGGCCGCCGGAGACGACTACAACGCCATCATGGTCCAGGCGCTGGCCGACCGCCTGGCCGAGGCCTTCGCCGAGCGCATGCACGAGCGGGTGCGCAAGGAGTACTGGGGCTACGCCGCCGACGAGACCCTCGACAACGAGGCGCTGATCGCCGAGAAGTACCAGGGCATCCGCCCGGCCCCGGGCTATCCGGCCTGCCCCGACCACACCGAGAAGGCCACCCTGTTCCGGCTGCTCGAGGCCGAGGCCAACGCCGGCCTCGAACTCACCGACAGCTTCGCCATGTGGCCCGCCGCCGCGGTCTCCGGCTGGTACTTCGCCCATCCGCAGTCGAAGTACTTCTCGACCGGCAAGATCACCCGCGACCAGGTCGAGGCGCTGGCCAGCCGCAAGGGCATGACGCTGGCCGAGCTGGAGCGCTGGCTGTCGCCGGTGCTCTCCTACGACCCGAGTTGATCGTGACCCGCTCGCCCCGGGCCCGCACGGCGGGTCCGGCCTCGTCACCCGTGGAAGTCGGCATGCTGCCTGATCTCGCTCGACGCCATCTCCTGAGGCGCCCTGCCACGCCGATACGCGCACGTGCCTCAGCGATCAAGGGACGCCGGCATGCTGCCTGACGCCTCTCGCCGCCAGACCATCCTGCGTCTCGCCCTGCCGATCATCGGCGGCATGCTCACCCAGAGCCTGCTCAACCTCGTCGACGCCGCCCTGGTGGGCGCGCTCGGCGAGGTGCCGCTGGCCGCGGTGGGCATCGGCGGCTATGCGATGTTCCTGATCACCGCGGTGGTGTTCGGGCTGTCGTCCGGTGTCCAGGCCCAGGCGGCGCGGCGTCACGGCGAGGGTGACTGGGAGCGCCGCGCCGTGTCGCTCAACGCGGGGCTCGTCATCGCCCTGGCCGTCGCCGGCCCCCTGATGTTGGTGTGCCTGTGGCAGGCGCCCACGCTGCTGGCGCTGATCAACCAGGACCCGGCGGTCAACGCCGAGGCGGTCGGCTATTTCCAGTGGCGCGTCGTGTCGCTGGTGCCGGTGGCGATGATCTTCTGCTTTCGCGGCTACTGGAACGGCATCCAGCAGACCGGCTTCTACCTGCGCATCATCCTGGTCATGCACCTGATCAACGTGGTCGCGAGCATCGGGTTGATCTTCGGGCTGGCCGGCCTGCCCGCCATGGGCGCGGCCGGTGCCGGCGCCGGCACCAGCCTGTCGCTGTTCGCCGGTCTCGGCCTCTGGTCCTGGGTCAGCCTGCGCCAGGCGCGAACCAGCGGCTTCTTGACCCGCCGCCCCTGCCCCCGCACCTTCGCCACCACCCTGCGCCTGGCCGTGCCGCATTCCTTCCAGCAGATCTGGTTCGCCGCCGGCTACGCGGTGCTGTTCTGGATACTGGGGCGGATCGACACCGCCAGCGTGGCGGTCGGCCACGTGCTGGTGAACCTGTCGCTGCTGCTGATCCTGCCCGGCGTGGGGCTCGGCATGGCGGCGATGAGCCTGGTCGGCGAGTCGCTGGGCCGGCGCGACCATGGCGACGCCCACCGCTGGGGCTGGGACGTGGTGCGCCTGGCCTGGCCCTGCCTGGCGCTGATCGCCCTGCCGATGGTGCTGCTGCCCGATGCCGTGCTGGGACTGTTCCTGCACGACGCGGAGCTGATCGCCCTGGGCCACTTGCCGTTGCAGCTCACGGCGGCCATGATCGTGCTCGACGCCGCGGCCCTGGTCTTCGCCCAGGCGCTGCTCGGCGCCGGCGCCCAGCGTACGGTGATGACCCTGACCCTGGCGCTGCAATGGCTGGTCTTCCTGCCGCTGGCCTGGTGGGTCGGCGTGCATCAGGAGGCCGGATTGCTCGGCATCTGGTGGATCCAGCTGGGCTACCGCTGCCTCAACTCCCTCGGCTTCATGCTGATCTGGCAGCGTCGGGGCTGGCAGCGGCTCGCGGTATGAGGGGCACGATCTCGGCAGGGCCGCCGCCCTCATTCCATTTCGAATATAAACTATGAAGATTTATTCTTTTATAGAATAATTGCGGCCCGTTAAGGTAGTCGCCAAGCTTCACCATTCCCCAGTTGCAGGTAAGCGCTGAATGTATCGCTACGACACCCATGACCAGATCCTGGTCGACGAGCGCGTCGCTCAATTCCGCGACCAGATGCGTCGCTACCTCGAGGGCAAGATCAGCGACGAGGAATTTCTGCCGCTGCGCGTGCAGAACGGTCTCTATATCCAGCGCTATGCGCCGATGCTGCGCATCGCCATTCCCTACGGCATGCTGGCCTCCTATCAGCTGCGCAAGCTGGGTGAGATCGCCGCCCGCTACGACCGCGGGTACGGTCACTTCACCACACGCACCAATCTGCAGCTGAACTGGCCCGAGCTCGAGGACGTGCCGGACATCCTGGCCGACCTGGCCAGCGTGCAGATGCACGCCATCCAGACCAGCGGCAACGACATCCGCAACACCTCCACCGACCAGTTCTCCGGCATCGCCGCCGACGAACAGGTCGATCCGCGCCCCTGGTGCGAGCTGATCCGTCAGTGGTCCACCTTCCACCCCGAGTTCGCCTACCTGCCGCGCAAGTTCAAGATCGCGGTGACCGGCGCCGAGGAAGATCGCGCGGCCATCCAGGTTCATGACGTGGGCCTGCGCTTCTGGCGCGACGCCGCCGGCGAGGTGCGCGTCAGGGTGCTGGCCGGCGGTGGCCTGGGCCGCACGCCGATGATCGGCAGCGCGGTCTGCGAGGACCTGCCCTGGCAGCACCTGCTGACCTACCTCGAGGCGATCCTGCGGGTCTACAACCAGTTCGGCCGCCGCGACAACAAGTTCAAGGCGCGCATCAAGATCCTGGTCAAGGCACTGGGCGTCGACGAGTTCCGTCGCCGCGTCGAGGAAGAATGGGCGCACCTCAAGGACGGCCCCCAGACCCTCACCGAGGAGGCCGTGTCGGCCGTGGCCGAGCACTTCGTCGACCCCGAGCGGCGTGAGGTGAGCGGCGAGGCCATCGAGGCCTATGAGGCCCTGCGCGCCGAGAACCGCACCTTCGCCCGCTTCGTGACCAACAACGTCACCGACCACAAGGTCCCCGGCTACAAGGCCGTGACCCTGTCGCTGAAGCGCCGCGAGCACTCCCCGGGCGACGTCACCTCCGAGCAGATGGCCGCCATTGCCGACCTGGCCGACGACTTCAGCTACGGCGAGCTGCGCGTCACCCACGAGCAGAACCTGGTGCTCACCGACGTGCCGGTGGATCGCCTGGAGGACCTGTGGCAGCGCCTCGACGAGCTCGGCCTGGCCAATCCCACCGTGGGCACCCTGGCCGACCTGATCTGCTGCCCCGGCGGCGACTACTGCGGCCTGGCCAACGCCAAGTCGATCCCGGTCGCCCATGCCATCCAGGAGCGCTTCGAGGACCTCGACTTCCTCTACGACCTGGGCCCGCTGGAGCTCAACATCTCCGGCTGCATGAATGCCTGCGGGCACCACCACGTCGGCAACATCGGCATCCTCGGCGTCGACAAGAAGGGCGAGGAGTACTACCAGATCTCGCTGGGCGGCAGCCAGGGCAACGAGTCGTCGCTCGGCAAGATTCTCGGCCCGTCCTTCTATCGCGAGGACGTGCCGGGCGTGATCGACAAGCTGCTCCAGGTCTATGTCGGCGAGCGCACCCCCGACGAGAACTTCCTCGACACCTATCGCCGCATCGGCCTCAAACCCTTCAAGGAGCGTGTCTATGCCTGAGCCGACTTCCCGCACCCTGATCGCCGACCGCCGCGTCGCGACCGACGAGTGGGTCCTCTGCGAGTCGGCCGAGCAGCGCCCCGAGGGCCAGCCGGCCATCCTCCCGCTCGCCGACTGGCAGGCCTGTGCCAAGGGCGACGACGTCGCCCCCTGGCTGCCCAGCGACACGGAGATGACCGCCGAGCTGGCAGCTGAGCTCGCGGCCGCTCCGCTGGTGGCCATCGACTTTCCGAAGTTCACCGACGGCCGCGGCTACAGCATCGCCCGTCTGCTGCGCGAGCGGCACGGCTACCAGGGCCAGATCCGCGCCATCGGCGACGTACTGATCGACCAGCTGTTCTACATGTCGCGCTGCGGCTTCGACGCCTTCTTGCTGCGCGAGGACCAGATCGTCGAGGATGCCTTGAACGCCCTGAACACCTTCAGCCGCAGCTACCAGCCCGGCACCGACGACCCGGAGCCGCTGTTCCGGCGCCGCCTGCGCGAGGCCCACAAGGGCGAAGTCGCCTGACGCGATGACCTCGCCAGAACCCACGAAGCCGGCCCTTGGGCCGGCTTCGTCGTTTCCAGCAACCATTCCCGCACCATCAGCGCGAACCTGTCGCCGCGGGAACGCGGCACGATACTTCGTCGCCTCGCTGCACACATCGGGCGCCTGACGGCACCATTCGTCGAGGCGTCGAATCGGCAGAAGGTCTGCGCTCCCACTGGCATTGGCGAGAGCGCAGTCACTTCCGATTTCAGCCCCGGCGCTTCTGCTGGCGCTCCCGATTGGCCGCCCTCGCCCGTTCGCTCTTGCGCAGCATCACCCAGGTGGCGCCCAGGCCACCGTCGGCCTGGCTCGCCGAGGCAAAGGCCTGCACCTCGTCGAAGGCCGGCAGCCACTTGGCCAGGTAGGAGCGCAGCACGTTGGCGGGGCTGTCGATCTCGTGCCCCCGGCCGTGGACGATCATCACCGAGCGCAGATCGTGCTCGACGGCCTCGCGCAGGAAGGCCGGCAGCGCCCGACGGGCCTCCTCCACCGGGCGGCGCAGCAGGTGCAGGCTGGCCTGCATCGGATAGCCGCCCTGGCGCAGGCGCTCCGCCACGCCCCGCTGGATGCCGTCGCGGCGAAAATCCAGCGGATCGAAGGGCGGTACCAGGTCGACGACGTCGTCGGAGAGGATATCGCGGCCCGAGTCGCCGCCGGCGGCGCTCTCGCGCTTGGCGAGCTGTGCCTCGGTCGGGGCGCGACGCGGCCGGCCGGCATGGGCCCGATCCTGACCCCGCGTCAGGGGCCTCACGTCGCCCATCAGGGCCTGGAAATCGGCATCGTCGTGAAGGTCCGTCATGGCACACCTCCTGGCCAACTGCGGGGGAACGGTCATCCTAGCAAAGTGCCCGGGGCCGTCGCATGTCGAGAGGGTGGCAAAAAATATCCGCCGTAGCGGATATTGTGCTATTATCCTCTACAGCGGATAATCATCTTTTATCCTCTATGGGGGATATCATGAAGATCACCTCACCCGAGATGCTCGCGCACTCCCTGAAGAGCGCGCGCAAGCGCCGCCAGCTGACGCAGCAGGCGACCGCCGAGCAGACCGGCATCAAGCAGGCGACCGTCTCCGGCTTCGAACACCACCCGGAACGCAGCCGGCTCGAGACGCTGTTCAAGCTGCTGTCGGCCCTCGAACTGGAACTGCACGTCACCGAGCGCGACCGGCCCGAGGACGCGACGGGCAGCGAGGCGCACTGGGACCAGGAGTGGTAGGCCATGGCGAACCTCACCGTCGCGATGAACGGCATCGACATCGGCACGCTGAGCATGGCGCGCTCCGGCGCCATGACCTTCCGGTACCGGCCGGAATGGGTCGAGCGGCCGGGCGCCCGGGCGATGTCGCTGTCGCTCCCCCTCACCACGGCACCATATCGCGGCCAGGTCGTCTTCAACTTCTTCGACAATCTGCTGCCGGACTCGGAGGCCATACGCACCCGCATGCAGGCCCGTTTCCGGGTGCCGACGCGCCACCCCTTCGATCTGCTGGCCAGCATCGGCCGCGACTGCGTCGGCGCGATACAGCTGTATCCCGAAGACGCCCCGACCGGCGACGTCCATGCCGTCACCGCCGCACCGCTCGATGAGCGGGCCATCGAGGCGTTGCTGTCCGGCTACCAGGATGCCCCCCTGGGCATGGCCGAGGGGCAGGATTTCCGCATCTCGCTGGCCGGGGCCCAGGAAAAGACGGCCCTGCTCTGGCACCAGGGCCAATGGCAGCGCCCCACCGGCAGCACACCCACCAGCCACATCTTCAAGCTGCCGATCGGCTTTCTCGAACACAGCAACATCGACCTGCGCCAGAGCAACGCCAACGAGTGGCTGTGTCTGCGCCTGCTGGAGGCCTTCGGCCTGCCGGTGGCCCATACCGAACTCGCCCGGTTCGGTGAGCAGGAAGTACTCGTCGTCGAGCGCTTCGACCGGGGCGCTGGTCGCGGGACGGCTCCTGGCTGATGCGCCTGCCCCAGGAAGACTTCTGCCAGGCACTGGGGATCGCCCCGGCGCTGAAGTACGAAAGCGATGGCGGCCCGGGTATCGCGCAGGCCATGCGCCTGCTACGCGGCTCCCAGCAGGCCGGCCTGGATCGGGACAGGTTCTTCAGGGCCCAGATCCTGTTCTGGCTGTTGGCCGCCATCGACGGGCATGCCAAGAACTTCAGCCTGTTCCTAGAGCCGGGAAGCGCCTATCGCATGACGCCGATGTACGACGTGATCTCGGCCTACCCCCTCATGCGCCAGGGCAGCATGGTCGCCGAGCGGGCCAAGATGGCCATGGCCCTGATGGGCAAGAATCGTCACTACCGGTGGTCGAGGATGGCGCCGCGACACTTCATCGCGACCGCGGAACGGGTCGACTACTCCACCCAGCGGGCCGTCGCGCTGATGGGCGAGCTCGCCACCAACGCCGAGCGGGTCGTCGGCGATCTGGCCGCGCGCCTTCCCGCCGATTTCCCGACGGCCACCAGCGACCCGATCTTCGAGGGCGTCCTCCGGCAAGCGGCCAGGCTCACCGCCTGGCTCGACTGAGCCTGGGCAGCGCATCGCGTCGGCTGTTGCGCGTGCGCCAAGCTATGGCAGCATGAGCCCCTAGATCCCCTCGGAGACCTCACCATGCCCGCCCCGCGCCTGCTGATCGGCCTGCCGCTGCTGGCCACGCCGCTGGCGTTGGCCGGCTGGCTGTGGCTGACGATGCTCAGCCCCTGGACCTACGAGCGCCCCGCGCATCTGGCACCGATCGCGGAGGGCCCCCACTCACTCTTCGTCTACGGGACCCTGACGCATGCTCCGGTGCGCTGGCTGGTCTACGGTCGAACAGGCGATCCCACCGCGGCGCGCCTCGAGGGCTTCCGACGCAGCGGCCTCGACCTGGCGACCTGCGCCGACTGCGCGGTGGAAGGGTTGCGGCTCACCGTCAGCGCCGAGGAACTGGCGCGACTGGACCGCTACGAGCGTCTCGGCATCCGCTACCGTCGCGTTCGCGTCATCCTGACCGATGGTCGGCCTGCCTGGGTCTATCGACGCCTGCCCGCTGAAGAACGCTGACGGAATGATGAGGCGTATTTTTCACCGTTAGGAAAGATAACGGTATAAATACGAAGACGGCGGTTGTGATGGCGTTCCGCCGCGGCCTACAATGAGCCGCGTTCATCCCCGCGATACAAGGAACGCCCATGATCACCCTCCTGCACAACCCGCGCTGTTCCAAGTCGCGCCAGGCCTTGGCCCTGCTGGAGGAGCGAGGCGTCGAGGTCGAGGTTCGCCGCTATCTCGACAGGCCCCTCGACGGGGGCGAGCTGCGGTCGCTGATGTCGCGCCTGGCGGTGGAACCCCGCGCCCTGGTGCGCACCAACGAGACCGAGTGGAAAGCCCTGGGCGCCGACGCCGACGACCCGGATCAGGTAGTGAATGCCATCGTCGCCCACCCGCGGGTCCTGCAGCGCCCCATCGCCGACGACGGCCAGCGGGCGATCATCGGTCGCCCCCCGGAAGACATCCTCGCCCTGCTCGACTGACGCCTTTCCGCCCCCCCGGTACCAGGAAGTTCCATGTCTGCCTCCCTGCCCTATGTCTTGATCCTCTACTATTCTCGCCACGGCGCCACCCGCGGCATGGCCGAACGCCTGGCCGCCGGCGTCGAGTCCTGCCGCGGGGTGGAGGCGCGGCTGCGCACCGTACCCCCGGTCTCCCCGACCTGCGAGGCGGTTTCGCCCGAGATTCCCGACGAGGGCGCGATCTACGCCGACATCGACGACCTGCGCCACTGTGCCGGCCTGGCGCTGGGCAGCCCCACCCGCTTCGGCAACATGGCCGCGCCGCTCAAGCACTTCATCGACACCACCAGCGAGCTGTGGCTGGGCGGCGCTCTGGTGGACAAGCCCGCCACCGCCTTCACCTCGACCTCGAGCCTCCACGGCGGCCAGGAGACCACGCTGATCAGCATGCTGCTGCCGCTGCTGCACCACGGCATGGTCTACGCCGGCCTTCCCTACAGCGAGACCGCGCTGATGGACACCCAGGCAGGCGGCACGCCCTATGGCGCCAGCCACCTGGCCGGCAAGCGCAGCGACCGCCCGCTGGACGAAGCGGAGCGCCAGCTGGCCCACGCCCAGGGACGCCGCCTGGCGCGGCTGGCCCTGGCGCTCGATAGCGCCGGAGTTCGCTCATGAGGCGCTGGCTCGAAGCCCTCGAGGCCCGCCACGGGCTCGACAACCTGACCGCCAGGTCGCGACGCCTGGTGATCGGCAGCTATATCGTCTTGATCGCCGCCATGCTGGGCTGGGGATGGATGCTACGGGAGAACGTCGGCAGCCTGACACCCGCCCTGGCCTTCGTGCTGCCGCTGGTGCTGTTCCTGCCGTCGATCCTTACCCGGCGGGCGCGTGGCCATGCCTGGCTGGCCTTCGTCAGCCTGCTTTACTTCATGATCGGCGTGAACGTGGCCATTCTGCCGGGGGTCGGCGGGCTTGGTCTGTTGATCGCCCTGGTGTCGCTGGCGCTATTCACCGGTTGCATGGGCTATGCCCGTTTTCGCAGCCGTCAGCTCAGGGCGGGCTGAGCGAATCCCGGTCCGGCCCACGCCTGGCGGTGATCCGGCGCCGGGGACAGGTCCGCGGCCCGGGGCAGGATACCCGGATACCGACGCATCGAACGCTTGAGCTCGCCTCGGCGAGCGGCGACCATGAAAGGGCACTCTAGGAGAACACCATGACACGCAATATCGCCGACATCAGGCGCGACTACGAAGGTGGGCGCCTGGACGAGACGCAACTGCCCGACCACCCCATGGCGCTGTTCGACGACTGGCTGACCCTGGCCCTGGACGCCGAGGGCGAGGACGGCAACGCCATGACGCTGGCCACCGTCGACAGCCAGGGCCTTCCCCACGCCCGGGTCGTGCTGCTCAAGGCGGCCGACGATCAGGGCCTGGTCTTCTACAGCAACTACCACAGCCACAAGGGCAGCGAGCTGGCCAACGTCCCTCATGCCGCCCTGGTCTTCTGGTGGCCGTCGCTGTCCCGCCAGGTGCGCGTGGAAGGGGCCGTCGTGCAGGTCGGCGAGTCGGAGTCCGACGCCTACTTCGCCAGCCGGCCTCGTGCCAGCCAGCTGGGGGCCTGGGTGGCCACCCAGAGCGTGGTGATTCCCGACCGTAACTGGCTCGAGGAGCGCGAGGCGCGCTTCGAGCAGGCCTACGAGGGCCAGCAGATCCCGCGTCCGGTGCACTGGGGCGGCTACCGCCTGGTCCCCGAGATGATCGAGTTCTGGCAGGGTCAGCCCAGCCGCCTGCATGACCGCATCCGCTTCGAGCGCCGCGACGATCACTGGCAGCGCTTCCGGCTGGCGCCCTGAGCCCCCGCGTCCCCCGCCCGACGGGGGACCTCAACCCGCCGCGCTGTCGAGCCGCAGCCGCTGCCAGTCGCTCCCGGGCTCGTTGAGCGAGAGCCTCGCGTCCACCACCTGCTCCTCGAGGTTGTAGCTCAGCGAGAACCCCAGCTGCTTCATCAGCGCCCGCATGGGATGGTTGTCGACCATGATCTTGCCGATCATCTCCAGGGTGCCCAGGCTCCGGCAGTAACGGATCATCTTGTCCATCAACAGGCTGCCGATGCCGAGCCCTTGCAGGTCGTCGCGGACGATGATCGAGAACTCGGTGCGGATGTTGTCGGCGTCGTTCCACACCCGCACCACTCCGAGCATCTCCTTGCCGCCGTCGGCCAGCGGATGCTCGGCGATGAAGGCCATCTGGCGGTCGTAGTTGATGTGCGAGAGCACCGACAGGTCACGCTGGCTGAGATCGGCCTTGTTATGGAAATAGCGAAAGCGGATGCTCTCTTCGGACAGTCGCCCGTGGAAGGCGTCGATCAACGGCGCATCCTCGGCGCGGATCGGGCGCACCTCCACCTCCCAGCCGTTGTTCAGCGTCAACCATTCTCGCAGCTCCTCGGGATAGGGCATGATCGCGAAGCGCGCCGGCGCTCCCAGGTCCATGGCGAAATCCACCGCCAGCATGCCGTCCCGGTTGAGCACCAGCGGGTTGAGCTCGAGGCCGCGTAGCTCGGTGAGGTCGGTGGCCATCTGCGAGAGCGTCACCAGCAGCTCGCCGATGCGCTCCAGGTCGCGCTGGGGTGCCCGGGAGTGCTCGCGGATCAGCCGCGCGGCATGGGTGCGATCGACCAGGTCGGCGGCCAGGCTCATGTTGAGCGGCGGCAAGGCCACCTGGCGGTCGGCCAGGATATTGACCTTGTAGCCGCCGATGCCGAACACGATCACCGGCCCGAACACCGGGTCGCGGGTGATCCCGGCGCAGAGCTGCATCGAATGCTTGCCGCGCTGCATGGGCTGCAGGCAGTACTCGCGCACCCGGAACTCGGGAAACTTCTCCGCCACCTTGTCGCCGAGGCGCCGCACACCCTCGGCGACCCGCTCCGGCCCCTCCAGGTCCTGCAGCAGGCCCGCCGACAGCTTGTGGGGATGCTGGCGGTAACGAAAGGGGCGGCAGTTGCCGTCATGCACCACCTTGAGTGCCAGTGGGCCCTCCAGGGCGCGCGCCGCCTCCACGGCGCGTTCGGGACCGCTCACATAGCGACTGGCCGCGACCGGAATGCCGTACGCCTCGAGCACCCGGGCCACCTCGGAGTGATCCAGGCACTCGCGGCCCGCCGCTTTCGCCTGCTCGATCAGCACCCGGCAGGCCGCCCGACTCTCCCGGGTGGTGGCAAACGGCAGGCTCGGCGGCGTCTGATGGAGCAGCGCCTGTACCCGCTGGTAGTCGACCATGTGCATGAAGGCCTTGACCGCCTTCTCCGGCGAGATATAGGTCGGGATACCGGCGTCGTTGCAGGCCTGACGGGCCTTCAGCGCCTCCTCGAGCCCCATCCAGCTGGTCAGCAGGTTGCGACGGAAGCGCTTGCGGGCCTCGATCACCGCCTCGGCCGTGGCCAGGGAAGGCGCCAGCCGCGTCGGGGCATGGACCACCAGCACGGCATCGACCCCGGGATCGTCGGTGACCAGCTCGATGGCCTCGACGAAGCGCTCGGGGGTGGCGTCGCCGCCCAGGTCCACCGGGTTCTCCCCAGGCTTGCTGACGTCCACGTCGTCGCGGCACAGCGCGTCGCGGGTGGCCTCGCCGAAGGTCGCCAGCCGGCCGCCGGCGCTGAGCAGCTTGTCGATGGCCAGCATCGCCGGCCCCAGCCCATTGGAGACCACCGCCAGGCGATCGCGCTTGAGGGGCTTCATGCGCGACAGCGTTTCGAGGGCGTCGAACAGCTCGTCGGAATCGTCGACCCTCACGACCCCGGCACGGGCGAAGGCGGCATCGAAGATCTGGTCGCGGTTGGCGACGCCCGGCGTGGGCGGCAGGTTGGAGATGTCCGAGGCGCTGGTGCGTCCGCTCTTGATCGCCAGCACCAGGCGGTGGCGGGAGGCCTCGCGCACCGCGGTCATGAAGTGCTGGGCGTCGAGGATGCGCTCCAGATGCAGCAGCAGCGCCTGGGTCGGCGCGAACTGGTTGAGGTAGTCGATCAGGTCGGGCAGCAGCACATCGACGCTGTCGCCCAGGGTCACCAGGTGGGAGAAGCCGATGCCGCGACCGGCGGCCCAGTCGATCATGGCATTGCCGAGCATGCCCGACTGGCCCAGGTAAGCCACCCGCCCCCTGCCGACCGGCTGGCTGGCGTAGGAGGCGTTGAGGCGTCGCCCCGGGACGATCAGCCCCATGCACTCCGGCCCCAGCACGCGGATCCCCGACTCCCGGGCCGCCGCCAGCATGCGACCGCGAATCGATCCCTTGCCGTCGCGCTCGTCGTCGAGGTTCGCGCCCCCCGACAGCACCAGGGCAGCCCGCACGCCGAAGCGTCCCAGTTCGCCGACCAGCCGGGGCGCGCGGACCACCGGCGCGCAGACCACCGCCAGGTCCGGCACTTCCGGCAGGCGGGACACGCCGGCCACGCAGGTGACCCCGTGAACGCTGTCGTGGCCCTTGGGATTGACCGCCCAGATCGTGCCCCGGAAACCGCCCTCGCGCAGGTTGCGGATCACCAGCCCTCCCATGGAGTGGGAGCGTTCCGAGGCGCCGACCACGGCGATGGTGCGCGGCTCGAAGAAATGGTGCAGGAAGCGGGTGCTCATGGGCGACTCCGTGACGGGCGAACAGCCTCCTGTGTACGACTTATGGCCACTGTTCCGCAAGGCCTCGTCACGCTTAGGGTAAATCACCCCCTTCGGAGCGCTCGCATGATCACGGCCTACCTCACCCATCCCGGCTGCCAGCGGCATCACATGGGCCCCGACCATCCCGAGAGCCCGCTGCGCCTGGAGGCCATTCGCGCGCGGCTGATGCGCGCCGGCCTGCTTCAGCAGACCATGCAGGGCGACGCCCCCCAAGCCACCGACGACCAGCTCGCCCGGGTCCACCCGTCTCGCCACCTGCGCGCCCTGGAGGCATGCCTGCCCGCCCGAGGGCTGACGGCCCTCGACGGCGACACCCTGATGAACCCGGACAGCCTGAGGGCCGCTCGCCATGCCGCCGGCGCCGTGGTGCGCGGGGTCGACCAGGTATTCCGCCACCAGGCCGACAACGTCTTCTGTGCGGTGCGCCCGCCGGGCCATCATGCCGAGGCCACCGAGGCCATGGGCTTCTGCTTCTTCAACAACGTGGCGGTCGGCGCCGCCCACGCCAGGGCCAGGTACGAGGCCCGGCGGATCGCCATCCTCGACTTCGACGTCCACCAGTGCAACGGCACCATCGAAATCTTCCGCGACGATCCCGAGGTGCTGATCTGCACCAGCTACCAGTACCCCTTCTATCCGTGGCGCTACCTGCAGGCCGCCTACGACAATGTCGTCGACACGCCGTTGCCCGCCGGCACCGACGGCCCGGCCTTCCGGCAGGCCATCGAGCAAGCCTGGCTGCCGGCCCTGCACGCCTTCAAGCCCGAGCTGGTGCTGGTCTCGGCCGGCTTCGACGCCCACCGCGACGACCCGCTGGCCGAGCTGTGCCTGGACGACGAGGACTACTACTGGGTGACCCGCCAGGCCATGGAGATCGCCGCCCTGTACGCCGACGATCGCCTGGTATCGGTGCTGGAGGGCGGCTACGATCCCGATGCCCTGGGGCGCGGCGCCGAGGCCCACCTCAAGGCGCTGCTGGGCCTGCCGTTCGCCTGACCGAGCCGTCAGGTTTCCTGGCGGCGGGAAACGCCGCTCGCCGCGCCCGCCCGCGCCAGTCCGTGTCGCGCCCCGCCAGCCCGGGGTCGCACGGGAGTCCGCACGGGGTGGTGGATATGGTAGTCTGGGGGAAACCCTGTTTCCGATAGTGAACCACCATGCCCGCCACCAAAGACCAGGAGGCCGCCGTGCGCATCGCCTCCGGGCGCAAGCCCTTCGTCGAGCCGTTGCGGCTCGGCGAGCGCCTCAAGGAGATCCGCCTGGCCAACCAGTGGACCCTGGGAGACGTCAGCGAGCGCACCGGCCTGGCCCGCTCCACTCTGTCGAAGATCGAGAACGACCAGATCTCGCCGACCTTCAGCGCCGTGCAGAAGCTGATCAGCGGGCTGGATATCGACCTGCCACAGCTGCTCTCCCAGCCGCGACCACAGCAGCGCACCATGGGACGCCGCGACCTGACGCGCCGTGGCGAGGGCCAGCAGCATCCGACGCCCACCTACGAGCACGAGCTGCTGAGCTGCGAGATGGCCCAGAAGCGCATGATTCCCTTCAAGACCATCGTACGGGCCCGCAGCTTCGAGGAATTCTGCCAGTGGGTGCGCCACGACGGCGAAGAGTTCCTGATGGTGCTGGAGGGCGACATCCAGCTGTTCTCGGAATTCTACGAACCGCTGCACCTGACCAAGGGCGACAGCATCTACTTCGACAGCGACATGGGCCATGCCCTGGTGTCGGTGAGCGAGGAGGATGCCGTGGTGCTGTCGGTGTGCACGCCCCGCGAGACCCAATAGCCGCCCTCAGCCATTACGATCGCCGGGCCGGCGCGTCGGCATGGCGTCTAGCTCGAGGCGCCCCTCGGCACCGATGGCCTGGAAGTGCTTGCCCTTGGCGCGCGCGATCAGCAGCACCCCGAAGCGCTCGGCCAGCTCCACGCCTTTCTGGGTCACGCCGGAGCGCGACACCAGCACGCCGATGCCCAGCTGCGCCACCTTGAGCACCATCTCCGAGGTCAGCCGCCCGGTGGTGTAGAAGATGTCCGGCGACCCGCCGCCGCCCTCGCCCAGCCACTGGCGCCCCG
The DNA here is from genome assembly GCF_056159885.1 of Halomonas sp. ABH4_019. NCBI lineage: Bacteria > Pseudomonadati > Pseudomonadota > Gammaproteobacteria > Oceanospirillales > Halomonadaceae > Halomonas > Halomonas sp. ABH4_019. The sequence goes on along the minus strand of NZ_JBSWWC010000004.1, from coordinate 199,698 downwards.
CCAGGGTGTCCACGGCATTGTGGCGCCCCACGTCCTCGACGAAATCGAGCACCCTGGCCTGATGACACAGCGCGCAGCCATGCACCGCCCCGGCGCTGCGGTAGGTGGCGTTGTAGGCGCCGAGGGCCTCCAGCAGCGCGTAGAGCACCGACTGGCGCAGCCGGGTCGGTGGCGGCGGGCTCAGCGCGGCGGTCTCGAGCAGCCGCCCGAACAGCGTGCCCTGGCCGCAGCCGGTGGTCACCGTGCGCTGGCCCAGCCGCGCCTCCAGGTCCTCGGGCTCGCCGCGCGTCACCACCGCCGCGGCTTCCACTTCCCAGTCCACGTGGACCGCCACGAGGTCATCGAGCCGCGCAATCAGCCCCTGGTTGCGCAGGTAGCCCACGACCAGCGCCTCGGGATCGTCGCCCAGCGTCATCAGGGTGACGATCTCGCGACGGTTCAGGTAGATCGTCAGCGCCCGTTCGGCGGCGATCGCCTGCTCTCGCGTCTCGCCGAACTCATCGACGACGCGAATCTCCAGGGTGGCCGGCAGGCGGGCGCGGCTCAGGCGAATCGACGGCATGGGCATCTCCGGTGGCGACTAGCGTCCGCGTATCCTGCTTCCGTCAGCATGGCAGCCGTTTTCGGTCGCGTCGCGCCCGCGCCGCGACGCCCCCAGCCCCGGCGACTTTTGGTAAGCTGAGGGTCTCCCCCAAGGGCCACAACGACAACGGAGTCAGCACCATGCAACACCTGGACGACAGCACCCGCACCGAGCTCGAGGCCGCCGCCTTCCGCCGCCTGCTCCGCCACCTGGACGAGCACAAGGAGGTGCAGAACATCGACCTGATGATCCTCGCCGACTTCTGTCGCAACTGCCTCTCCAAGTGGCTGGTCGCCGCCGCCGAGGACCGCGGCGAGGCCCTCGACTACGAGGCCGCCCGCGAATACGTCTACGGCATGCCCTACGGCGAGTGGAAGGAACGCTATCAGCCGAAGGCCACGCCGGAACAGCTGGCCGCCTTCGAGGCGCGCCAGGAAGAGAAGAAGACGGCCCAGCAGGACGCCGGCTCATGAGCGAGACGATGATCCCGCTGTCGGTGGCGGTGCTGACCGTCTCGGACACCCGCACCGAGGACACCGATCGCAGCGGCCAGGCGTTGGTGGAGCGGCTGACCGCCGCCGGCCATCGGCTGGCCGAGAAGCGCATCGTCGCCGATGACGTCTACCGCATTCGTGCCGTGGTCGCCGCCTGGATCGCCGACCCCGACGTCCAGGTCGTGCTGACCACCGGCGGCACCGGCTTCACCGGCCGCGACTCCACCCCCGAGGCGGTCTCGGTGCTGCTCGACAAGCGCATCGAGGGCTTCGGCGAACTATTCCGCCAGCTGTCCTGGCACGAGGTGGGCAGCTCCACGGTGCAGAGCCGCTGCCTGGGTGGACTGGCCAACGCCACCGTGGTGTTCTGCCTGCCCGGTTCCACCGGGGCCTGCCGGACCGGCTGGGACGGCATCCTCGCCGAGCAGCTCGACAGCCGGCACAAGCCATGTAATTTCGCCAACCTGGTGATTCCAGAGCGAGGCACCCATGGCTGACACCAGCATTCGGCGGCACAAGCCCTGCAACTCTTTGCAAGGTCCGGCCAACCTGGTGATTCCAGAGCGAGGCACCCATGGCTGACACCAGCATTCGGCGGCACAAGCCCTGCAACTCTTTGCAAGGTCCGGCCAACCCGGTGATTCCGGAGCGAGCACCCATGGCTGACACCAGCATTCGTCGACACACGCTGTGTCACTCTTTGCAAGGTCCGGCCAACCCGGTGATTCCGGAGCGAGGCACCCATGGCTGACACCAGCATTCGGCGGCGCAAGCCCTGCAACTCTTTGCAAGGTCCGGCCAACCCGGTGATTCCGGAGCGAGCACCCATGGCTGACACCAGCATTCGGCGGCACAAGCCCTGCAACTCTTTGCAAGGTCCGGCCAACCCGGTGATGCCGGAGCGAGCACCCATGGCTGACACCAGCATTCGGCGGCACAAGCCCTGCAACTCTTTGCAAGGTCCGGCCAACCCGGTGATTCCGGAGCGAGGCACCCATGGCTGACACCAGCACCCACCGATACACGCCGTGTCACTCTCTGCAAGGTCCGGCCAACCCGATGATGCCGGAGCGAGGCACCCATGGCTGAACTCAAGCCGGTCGAGGCCGCGCTCGCCGCGCTGCTCGAGGGCGTCGCGCCGCTTGCTGCCGAGCGGCTTCCGTCGGCCGAGGCCGCGGGGCGGGTGCTGGCCGACGACGTGACGGCCCGGCTCGACGTGCCGCCCTTCGACAACAGCGCCATGGACGGCTATGCGCTGCATCACGACGACGCCGGCCGATGGCTGCCGATACGCCAGCGTATCGCCGCCGGGGCCTCGGCCACGCCGCTCGAGCGTGGCGATTGCGCGCGCATCTTCACCGGCGGCGAGATCCCGCCCGGCGCCGACTGCGTGGTGATGCAGGAAAACGTCGAGGTCGAGGGCAACCAGGCCCGGATGCCCGCGGGCGTGCCGAGCGGCGACAACCTGCGCCGCCGCGGCCGCGACGTGGCGGCCGGCGCCTGCCTGCTCGAAGCCGGCACGCGCCTCGACGCCGCGGCGCTTGGCCACCTTGCCGGGCAAGGCATCACCGACGTCGACGTACGTCGTCGCCCCCGCGTGGCGCTGCTCTCCACCGGCGACGAGATCGTCGAGCCGGGCCGGCCGCTGGGCCCCGGCCAGATCTACAACTCCAACCGCCCCATGCTCCGCGAGCTGCTGACCCGCTTCGGCGCCGAGGTGACGAGGCTCGCCACCGTGCCGGATACCGCCGAGGGCACCCGACGGCTGCTCGCCGAGGCCGCCGAGCAGGCGGATGTGGTGATCACCACCGGCGGAGTCAGCGTGGGCGAGGAGGACCATGTTCGCGGTGCCGTGGAGGCGCTCGGCCGGCTCGACCTGTGGCGGCTGGCGATCCGTCCCGGCAAGCCGCTGGCCCTGGGGCGTTTGCCCGGGGCCTGCGGCGAGGCGCGTTTCGTGGGGCTGCCGGGCAACCCGGTCTCCGGCTTCGTCGGCGCCTGGCTGTTCCTGCGCCCACTGATCGGGGCCCTGCTGGGCTGCCACGCCCTGGCCCGCCTGCCCCGCCTCACCGCCCGCACGGCCTTCGAGACCCGCACCGGCCCCCGCCAGCACTACATGCGCGTGACCCTGGCATTCACCGCCGAGGGCATCGTCGCCCATGCTTTCCGCGACCAGAACTCCGGCGTGCTGTCGTCCTGCATCGGCGCCGATGCCCTGGCCGTGGTCCCGCCCGACACCCGGCTGGCTCCCGGCGATGACGTCGACTGCCTATGGCTGCGGGTCGACTGACTCGGGCCCGACCCCGAGGCGAGCCTCGAGCTCCGGCCACAGGCGCGAGAAGGCCTCGTCGAGGGCGACATAGTCGCGCTCGAGCCAGGGCAGCAATTCCGCCAGGCGATTGGGGCCCGACAGGCGGCGCCCCAGGCCGGCCACGGCCCGGCAGGTGAAGCGGAAGTCGGCGTAGCCGCGCAGCCAGTCCTGGCGCACCAGGGCCGGGGTCATCGAGGCCAGGCGATCTGGCGCCGGGCGTGCCTCCAGCAGCCGGTAGCAGCGGGGAATCAGCCAGTCGCGCTCGGCCGCCGTCAGGCGTCGCGCCAGGCAGTGGTCCCACATCAGGTCGAGGGCGATACCGGCGAAGCGACGCCCGCCGCGGGGCGCCCGGGCCTTCACCTCGCCGACCACCGCATGGCCGTCGACGAAGGCGTCCACCCGACGATGATGGCGAATCCCCGCCGCCACCTCCGGCAGCCAGCCCGACAGGTCGGCGCCCTTGACGCCGTCGGCGATCAGGTTGCCGTACAGAAAATCGTCGCTGCCGCCGCGGGCCAGCCAACCGTGGGCCAGGAAGTTCATGACGAGGGCTTCACAGACAGTTGGTGGGCTTGGGCAGCCCGGCCAGGCGCGCCGCCAGCTTAGCGGGGCTGCCGGGGAACAGCCGCATCAGGTGTATCGAGCGCCCCTTGTCGGGACCCAGCTCGCGCCCCACCGCCTTGACCAGCGGGCGCATGGCCGGCGCCATCTCGTAGCGGGCGTAGAACTCGCGCAACACCTCGAGCACCTCCCAGTGCTCGTCGTCGAGCGTCATGCCCTCCTCCTCGGCCAGTGCTTCGGCCACGCCGGGCGACCATTGGTCGAGGTCGACCAGGTAACCTTCCGGATCGAGGCCGACACTGGCGTCCGGGGTCGAAAGATAACGGTATATTTCGGTGCTTGCCATGGCGTCAGTACCAGCTCAGGGTGCGTTCGGCGTCTTCGGTCAACTGGACGAAGCCGTCCACATCGACCACCTGTACCGATCCGTCGCAACGACCCAGCAGCCCCCGAGCCTCGAGATCCTCGCGCAGCGCGTAGAGGCGCCCGGGAATGCCCTCGTAATAGCGCACCAGCTGGGGCAAGGCACCCTGTACGCCATCCTCGATCAGCAGCAGGCAGTCCTCCGGCCCCATGGCGGCGAGGGCCTGCCCATACACCCGACTGCTGGCCGGTGAACGGTTGACGATATGTAGCTTCATGATCAGCGGACTCCGGGCCGAGGCTAGAAGGTCAGCACCCGGGGGTGCATCTCAACCGCACGGGCAATCTCCGCGGCGGTCAGGGCTCGGGGGGCAGGCGTCAGTGACGGCTCGTCCAGCCCGAAGCGCGCCAGGGCCTCGGCCTCGACCCATAGCGTCTCGATATCATACATCTCCAGCATCTCGAGGGTCGGGGCGGTACCCTTCTGGCCCAGCGCCCCCGGCCCCTGATCCTCGACCAGCGCCGTCACCCCCTCGCCCATGAACAGCAGCGAGACGCGGCCCCCGAAGGCGGCGGCCACCAGGGCGACGTCCAGACCCTCGCGCAGCCAGCTGCTGCCGTGGGGGCCGTGGCGCAGGATCACCAGCAGGTCGCCGGCCAGGGCATCGTCGTCGTGGCGCATCGTGCGTCCTCCTCAGGGCCCGAAGGTGACCAGTCGCTCGCAGCGCTGGCTCAGATCGACCAGCTGGCCGATGCCGGTGAGCTCGAACGGGGCCTCGACGCTGTGCCCCGACTTGCCGTGTCGCGCCGCCTCCCGCTCGTCCATCAGGCCACGGCGCAGCGCCGCCGCGATGCATACCTGCAGGGCAACGCCATGCTCGTCGTGCAGGGCCACCCAGCCGTCCACCAGATGCGGCTCGTCCTGGGGAGGGGCGGCCAGCCGTGCGGCGTTGTGGACACCGTCGTGGTAGAAGAACACCGCCTCGAGGCGATGCCCGCGCGCCAGCAGCGCCCGGGCGAAGCGCAGTGCCGAGTGGCTGGCCTGGTCGCTGTAGGGAGCCCCCAGCAGCAGGATCGCATAACGCATGTTCGTCCTCACAGAAACAGGCTGGCCCCGCCGTAGCGGGGCCAGCATCCTCGCCTCGTCCGGCGAGCGGTCAATCCTGGCTCATGATGCCGAGCAGGGACAGCAGGCTGACGAAGAGGTTGTAGATCGAGACATAGAGGGTGATGGTGGCGAGGATGTAGTTGGTCTCGCCGGCCCGGTGCACGATCTCGCTGGTCTGATAGAGGATGGCCGCGGAGGCGAACAGCACGAAGCCGGCGGACACCATCAGCGACAGGGTCGGGATCTGGAAGATCAGCGCGGCGACCATCGCCAGCACCAGCACGATGGCCCCGGCCATCAGGAAGTTGGCAAGGAAGCTGAAGTCCTTGCGAGTCACCAGCGCCACGGCGGAGAGGCCGAAGAAGGTCAGACCGGTCAACCCCAGGGCGGTCATGATCAGCTGAGCGCCATTGGGCAGCGTCAGGTAGGCGCTGAGGATCGGGCCGAGGGTGAAGCCCATGAAGCCGGTGAAGGCGAAGGTCGCCAGCAGGCCCATGGCGGAGTTGGCGGTCTTGTGGACCAGGAACATCAGCCCGTAGGCGCCGATGAAGAAGACGAAGATGTTCATCTGCTGGACGCCCAGGGCCATGGCGCCCCCCGCCGTGACAGCGGAGAACAGCAGGGTCATCGCCAGCAGGCCATAGGTGTTACGCAGCACCTTATTGGCGCTGACGGCACCCGTCTGCTGCATCGTCACTCTTGAATCTTGGTAAGCCATCGATCCGGTGCTCCCTTTGGTTGATCCTGGCAATGGACACAGGATGCCGTCTGGAGTTTCACGACGCAAGTTTCACCCCACCCTGCTTCAACGCCCCTCGGCCGCAGGGGCAACGCCCAGCACCGCCCGAGCCACCTCAAGCGTGGTCGCGGTGAGCTCGTCCTTCGCCGCCTCCAGACCACCGGTATTTACCCAGGAGATAGCCAGGGCATCGTCGCCCGGCCTGGCCGATCCGGCCGCGACGTCCACCCGTTTCACCAGCAGCACGAAGTGGGCGACCAGACGCCCCTCGTCGTCTCGCTCGAGGAGATCCAGTGCCGTCACCAGCTCCCCGACCCGCCCCTCGAGCCCGGTTTCCTCGCGCAGCTCCCTGGCCAGCGCCTGATCCAGGGTCTCCCCCGCTTCCACCTTGCCGCCCGGCAACGCCAGCCGCCCGGCATGGGGCGGGTGTGACCGGCGAACCAGCAGCAGCCGGTCCTCGCGCACCACGACGGCGGACACCGCAACGCGTGGCCATGCCGAAGGCATCAGGCTTCGCCGCCTGGGCATCGCCCGCATCGATGCAAGGACATGAGATAACACCTTGATCGCACGCCAGTCTTGACCTCGACAGAAAAAATGGTAAAGTAGCTCGCCGTGAGCCGGAGGGATGGCAGAGCGGTTGAATGCACCGGTCTTGAAAACCGGCGAAGGTGAGAGCCTTCCCAGGGTTCGAATCCCTGTCCCTCCGCCACCTTTTTCAAGGGGATCAGCGAGTAAGCTGATCCCCTTTCTCGTTTCCGATCGCTGAAAAATAGCCCAAAGTGCAATGGGTGCACGATTGCCGTTGCACCGCCCCTCCCATACCAGCAAAGAATAGACCAAAGTCCACCCCCAACCCGCTAACCCTATTTATCGCTGAACGATGAATGAACCAAGGAAAGCGGTGCCGCCCAACGCCGCCAGGAAGACGGATAACGGCATGAACAGGCTTTCTTGCAATACGCCATTGGCATCGATACCACCATAGAACGCCTGCTCGGCCAGCCAGCACAGTCCCGCCAACAGCATTGCGACGAGTCCCGTGACTCTCAGCTTGGCTTTCAATGGACGCTCCTTCCTGATCGGGGTCGACATGCGAGCTCAAGTTCGCCATGGCATGGCCGATAGCTCCCTCTCGTCGCTCGATAAATCAATGGAGATGGGGTTGCTCTTGTCTGTCCTTGCCGAATACGGAATCTGGATCGCCAGCGCCGCGTCGCTGGTCGCCGCGGGTATCACCTGGAAAATAGCCAAGTCCCGCGAGGAATAGGGCCGGCTTCATGTCTTGCCAGCCAGCAGCACAGGCGCCTCGACCAGCGTCAGCCGGCCCGTGGCGTAGGCCCCGGTATCGATATAGTGCACGTTGCCGAGCGTCGTCGGGGCCCCGAGGACGGTGTGGCCGACCACCACGGCATCGATGCCGCTGACCGGCGTCGCATCGCCACGCTGGATGCGCCGTCGCACCCAGACCAGGTCATGGCGATCGGCCTCGTCGATACGCGACCAGTCGGCGGGTGGCTCGGCATGCACCAGCCCGATGCGCGCCTCCCCCACCGCGATTTCCCGGGCATAGGGCAAGTGATGAAAGACCTCCTCGAGCCGCTCGCCGAGTTCCCGCCGATCCTGCTCGAGAGACCAGCCGCCGCCGTTGAGCACCCACAGGGCCATGGCCTCGCCGCCTCGCGCCAGGGCATCGCGGGCCAGCAGCTCATGATTCCCGCACACCGAGAAGAACCAGGGCTCACGGGTCAAGGCCAGGCAATCCTGCGACCGGGGACCGCGGTCGATGAGGTCACCGACGGAAAACAGGCGATCGCGGGCGCCATCGAAGGAGACGGCCTCCAGCGCCGCCATCAGCCGGTCGTACTCGCCGTGCAGATCACCGACGAAATAATCGCGGCCGCGCGCATTGGCCGGGTGCCGGATCATGGCTCGACCTCCTGACGGGAATGGCAGACGATACCCGGCCTGCAGTGTCGCCCAGTGCGGCGCGACTGTCAGTAGAGCCTGAGCCCCACCCGGGTGATGCGGTTGCCGTCCATCGCGTTGACGACCCAGTGGATGCCATGCCAGTCGACGTCATCGCCGACCACCGGGTGCCCGCCGACCCGCAGCGAGATGAAATCGGCGAGCGTCATGTCCTGCTCACCTGGGCTCAGGGTCAGGCCATAGGCATCGGCGATGTCGCCGAGCCGCGCCGTCCCCTCGAAATTGAAGGCGCCGAAGAAGGCGCTCTGGCGGCGCAGGGCGGCATCGCCATCGAACAGCCGGTTGAGGGCCGGCAGGTCGTCCTCGCGGCCGATCACGCAGACCGTATCCCCCCGACACAGCCGGGTGCTGCCCTTGGGGTGGAGCATGACCCCATCGCGGAACAGCGAGGCGATCAGGGCACCGGACGGGAAGCGCAACAGCCGGATCGGCACGTCTTCGAGGTCCGCGCTCTCCACCCGATAGACCAGCATCTCGTAATCGTTATCGGCCTGGATGCCCAGCGGCCCGCGACGGCTTGGCGCGACGCTCGGCGGGATCTCCACCCGCAGCCGACGCGCCATCCACGGCAGGCTACCGCCCTGGATCAGCAGCGACAGCAGCACCACCGCGAAGGCGACATTGAAGTACAGCGAGGCATTCTCCACGCCGCCGATGACAGGGAAGATGGCCAGCACGATGGGCACGGCGCCACGCAGCCCCACCCAGGCGATGAAGCCGACCTCCCGCCAGCGGAAGCGGAAGAACGGCTTGATGGCCACCAGCACCGCCAGCGGGCGGGCCACGAAGATAAGCGCCAGGGCCACCACCGCGGCCGGCAGCGCATAGGCCATCATCTCGCTGGGCGTCACCAGCAGCCCCAGCACCAGGAACAGCCCGATCTGGCTGAGCCAGGCCAGGCCGTCGTGGACCGGCAGGATGAAGTTGAGGTGGCGCCCCGGCCGGTTGCCGATCATCAACCCGGTCAGGTAGATCGCCAGGAAACCGCTGCCCCCGAGGGCGCTGGTCATGCCGAACACGCAGAAACCGAGCGCCAGCGCCAGCAGCGAATAGAGCCCCGGCGCCAGGTCGAGCCAGGCCAGCAAGCGGGCGGTCAGCCAGCCGGCACCCAGCCCGAGCAGGGTGCCAAGGCCGAACTGTTGGAGAAAGAACAGCGAGGTCTCGAGCCAGCCGCCGATGTCGCCGACCAGCACCTCGACCAGCATCAGCGTCAGGAAGATCGCCATGGGATCGTTGGTGCCCGACTCGATCTCCAGCGTCGCCCCGACCCGCTCGTTGAGGTTGATGCCGCGGCCGCCGAGCATCGAGAACACCGCGGCGGCATCGGTGGAACCGACGATGGCCCCCACCAGCAACCCCTCGATCGGCCCCAACCCGAAGACCCACATGGCGATCATGCCCACCAGGGCGCTGGTCAGGAACACCCCGAAGGTGGCCAGGGACAGCGCCGGCTTGAAACCGACCCGGAAGGTCTTGAGCCGGGTACGCAGGCCGCCGTCGAGCAGGATCATCGCCAGCGCCAGGTGGCCGATCAGGAAGGCCAGCGGATAGTCGTCGAACTCGATCCCGAGCAGCCCCTCCTCGCCGGCCAGCATCCCCAGCCCCAGGAACAGCAGCAGCAAGGGCACGCCCACCAGGGTGGAGAGCCGGCTGGCAATGACACTCAGGGCGATCAAAAAGCCACTGAGCAAAAAGAGGGTATTGATCGTGTCCATGGCTTCCTGCCTCAGAGATGGCCTAAAGTATCTCACGCCACGCGACGCCTCGCGACGCTTGCCGCACGTTGATCGATGTGCTGGCCAGGCGGGACCGCTCGCCGCTAGACTAGCCGCGTTTTGCCCCGGCCCCGATTCCTGAAGGACCATAGGCGGGGCCTCGCTGGAGTCACTGCGCATGCCGTCACCGCCACGCCATCCGCCCCGGGCGCTGTCAGGGCCCTCCCGGGCCATCGCCGTCGCCCTGCTGGCGCTCCCCCTGGCCGGGCTCGCCCAGCGCGAGGGAGACGCTGTCGCGACGGGCTATCCCCCGCTCGATACCGAGGTCATGGTCCCGAACCTGGAGCAAGCGCCGGCAACGGCATCGCCCCCGCCGGCGGATCCACTGGCCGCCTTCGAGGCGCATCGCGGCGGCCCGGCCGTGGACACCCCCACTCGCCCTGCCGCCCCGGCCATGGCCACCGGCCCCGTCGCGCCCATCGCGCCGCCGCCGGTCAGCCACCTGACGCTGATGCTCGACTGGTATCCCAGCCCCCGCCATGCCGCCCTGTTCGTGGCTCGAGAACTCGACCTGTTTGACGCCCGCGAGCTAAAGGTCGACATCCGCACCCCCGCCGATCCCGACGTACCCACCAAACTGCTGGCCTCATCGCGGATAGACCTGGCACTGACTCGCCAGCCGCTGCTCCACTTGCTGGTCGATCAGGGACAGCCGCTGGTGCGGGTGGCTACTCTGGTCGGCATGCCGCTGGCGGCGCTGGTGATCGCCGAAGATGCCGGCATCGAGGGCCCCGAGGATCTCGCCGGGGCCCGCATCGGCCATGCTGGCCTGGACGATGAGGTCGTGCTGCTGAACAGCCTGCTGGCTCGCCACGAGATGTCCCGCGAAGCGCTGGACAGCCCCGACCTGCATTTCCGTCTCGAGCAGGCGATGCGCGAGGGGCGCGTGGACGGCGTGATCGGTGCCGTGCGCTACCTGCTGCCGCGCGCCCTGGCCGACGACGGCCTGACGACGCGCAGCTACACCACCGAGGCCATGGGCGTGCCGCGCCACGACGGCCTGATCCTGGTCGCCAATCGCGATCACCTGGCGCAGCAGCGCGATGCCATCGCCCGCCTGGTGGATGCCCTGGAGGAGGCCACCGCCTGGATCCTGGAGCATCCCGAGGAAAGCTGGGAACTGCTGGTCGGCGCCGAGCCGGCGCTCGACACGCCCGCCAACCAGGCCGCCTGGCCCGAGGCCATGGCGCGGCTGAGCCTGACCCCGGCCGCCCTGCACCAGCGGCGCTACGCCGAGTTCGAGCGCTTCCTGCTGGATCACCACCTGGTCTCGACGCCGACCCCGGTCGAGCGGCTGGCCGTCGACCCCAACCGCTGAGCGGCCTCAGCCGAGCTGGCGATCCAGGAAGTCGTTGACCACCGCCTGGAACTCCTCCGGGCGTTCGGCATGCAACCAGTGGCCGGCATCGAGGCTCTCCAGCTCCGCCCGGGGGAGCACCTCGCGCAGCGCCGGCAGCATGGCGTCGGTCACGTAGGACGAACGGGCACCGCGCACCACCAGGGTCGGCCCCTGGTAGGCGCCCTCACCGTCGGGCGCGCCGCTGATCGAGGCATAGTCATCGGCGATCTCGTCCAGTCCGACGCGCACCGTCATCCCGCCCTCGCCTCGCACCAGGTTGGTGGCCAGGAACAGGCGCGTGGGGCGCTCATCGATGTACTCGGCCATCAGCGCATCCGCCGCGCGGCGGTCGGCGGGCCGCGCATCGCGCACTCGCCTCAGGGCGCCCAGCTCGTTGTCGTGCCCATGCCCGTAGGCCTGCGGCGCCACATCGGCGACGATCAGCGACGCCAACCGCTCGGGCGCGAGGCGCGCCAGGGTGATCGCCACCTTGCCGCCCATGGAATGGCCCAGCACATGGGCCTTCGCCACGTCCAGCCGATCGAGCAGCGCCAGCACGTCGCGTGCCATCTCGGCATAGCCCATGCCGGGAGCATGGGGCGAACGCCCGTGGTTGCGCAGATCCAGGGCGATGACCCGGCCCCGCTGCTGCCACTGCTTGACGTGGGAACGCCAGTTGTCGGCGCTGCCCAGCAGGCCGTGGATCACCACCAGCGGCGTACCGTCGCCGCCGGTATCGAGATGATGGAGGGCAAGCGTCATCGTGAACTCCTAGTCGGGATTAGCGGGCCCGGGCTCGTTCCGGCGCCAGATCGGACTCGCCGGTGGCCGCCACCAGCCGCCGCGTCAGCCAGCTCAGCAGCACGCCGTAGAGCGGCAGGAAGAAGGCCAGGCTGATCCCCAGCTTGATGGCGTAGTCGACCCAGGCAATTTCCGGCCAGTGGCTGGCCATGAAGGCATCCGGGCCGCGATGGAAGGCGATCGAGAAGAAGGCGAAGGTATCGGCCAGGTTGCCGAACAGGGTCGACAGGGCCGGCGCCACCCACCAGGCGCTCAAGCGGCGCAGGCGGTCGAAGACCGTGACGTCGAGCAGCTGGCCCAGCACATAGGCCATGAAGCTGGCCAGCGCGATGCGCGCCACGAACAGGTTCCACTCGCCGAGCGCCTCAAGACCGGCGAAGCCGCCGCGGGGAAACACCACCGACACCACATAGGAGATCACCAGCGCCGGGAACATCACCCGCAGGATGATGGCCCGGGCCGGTTCCTTGCCGAACAGTCGCACGGTCAGGTCGGTGGCCAGGAAGATGAAGGGGAAGCTGAAGGCCCCCCAGGTCGTGTGCAGGCCGAACAGGCTGAAGGGCAACTGCACCAGGTAGTTGCTGGCGGCGATCACCAGGATATGGAAGGCGACCAGCCACGTCAGGCAACGGCGGGTCTGGGCGGCGGAAAGCACGAACATCGAGCACCTTTTTGGCGGGAGGGGTGAGGGAACCCTCGTCGAGGACGGGCCGGAACCCCGGCGAACGGGCGCGAATTATACGCGTCCCGTCGCCCGTGGCCAAACCCGCCTCGCAAGCCCGCCGCCGGCCCGGCCTATTCCCGCCGCGCCTGCTCCGCCTGGCCCAGCGAGCGGGCCTTCATCGCCTCGTGCACGTCGTCGAGGCTTGCCGGGTCGTCGATGGTCGAGGGCACGCCGAAGGCCTGGCCATCGGCGATGTGGCGCAGCAGCTTGCGCAGGATCTTGCCGGAGCGAGTCTTGGGCAGGCGATCGACCACCAGCACCTGCTTGAAGCACGCCACCGGACCGATCAGCTCTCGCACCCGCGCGACCAGCTCGCGCTCCAGGCCGGCCTCGTCGCCGTCGAAGCCATCCTTGGGGATCACCAGCCCCACCGGCACCTGCCCCTTGAGGGCGTCGTGAATGCCGATCACCGCACACTCGGCTACCGCCGGATGGCCGCCCACCACCTCCTCCATCTCGCCGGTGGACAGCCGATGGCCGGCGACGTTGATGACGTCATCGGTGCGCCCCATGATGAACAGGTAGCCGTCCTCGTCGAGATACCCCGCATCGCCGGTCAGGTAGTGGTTCGGGAACGCCGCCATGTAGGCGGCGTGGAATCGCTCGGGGTCGCGCCAGATGCCGGCGAGGCAACCCGGCGGCAGCGGCTGGCGGATCACCACGCTGCCCTGGGTCAGCGCCGGGGCGTCGTCGCCGTGCTGGTCGAGGATCCGCACGTCGAAGCCGGGCACCGGAACCGTCGCCGACCCGGCCTTGACGGGCATCGGCTCGAGCCCCTGCGGGTTGGCGGCAATCGGCCAACCGGTCTCGGTCTGCCACCAGTGGTCGATCACCGGCACCTCCAGCAACGCCTCGAGCCAGTGGAAGGTCGGCGGATCCAGACGCTCTCCGGCCAGGTAGAGCGCCTCGAGGCTGGAGACGTCGTGCTCGCGGAGCCGGGCACCGTCGGGATCCTCCTTCTTGATCGCCCGGAAGGCGGTGGGCGCGGTGAAGAAGGCCTTGACCCGGTACTCGGCGATCAGCCGCCAGAAGGCCCCGGCATCCGGGGTGCGCACCGGCTTGCCCTCGTAGACCACGGTGGTGCAGCCCCGCAGCAGCGGCCCGTAGACAATGTAGGAGTGCCCCACCACCCAGCCGACATCCGAGGCCGAGAAGAACACCTCGCCGGGCGCCATGTCGTAGATCGTTTCCATGGAATAGTGCAGGGCCACGCCGTAGCCGCCGGTGTCGCGCACCACGCCCTTGGGCCTGCCGGTGGTGCCGGAGGTGTAGAGCACATAGAGCGGATCGGTGGCCTTGACCGGCACGCAAGCGGCCGGCGATGCGGCTTCCAGGCTCGCCCAGTCGCGATCCCGCGCCCCGAGCTCGGCGGGGCATTGGCTGCGCTGCAGGATCACGCAGGCCTCGGGCCGATAGGCGCTCTGCTCGAGGGCCGCATCGACGATGGGCTTGTAGGGCAGCACCCGATCGACCTCGATGCCGCAGGAGGCCGCAATCACCACCCGGGGCTCGGCATCCTCGATGCGCACCGCCAGCTCGTGAGGCGCGAAGCCGCCGAACACCACCGAGTGCACCGCCCCCAGCCGGGCGCAGGCCAGCATGGCAATCAGCGCCTCGGGCACCATCGGCATGTAGATGACCACCCGGTCGCCCTTCTCGACCCCGAGCCCGGCCAGGCCACCGGCGAAGCGCGCCACCCGGTCGCGAAGCTCGGCATAGCTCAGCCGCTGCCGGCCACCGGTGACCGGCGAGTCCCACAGCACCGCCGCCTGGTCCCCGCGCCCCAGCTCGATGTGATGGTCGAGGGCGGCATGACAGAGGTTGAGTTCGCCGTCGGGGTACCAGCGAGCGTGCCCCTGGTCATCGTGGACGAGCGTGGTGCGCGGGGCGGTGAACCAGGGCAGGCGATGCGCCTGCTCGGCCCAGAAGGCCTCGGGATGCTCGAGGGAACGACGGTATTCACGGGAATATGCGGACATGGGCACGGCCTATGCTAGAGAATGTCGCGTGATTGTTGACACTCTAGAACAGGCGCTGCGCGAAAACCTCATACCAAGGGATAATCTTCGACAAAAGGACGAAAAAGGCACTGCCATTGTCGACAAAATGCCGACCCACTCCCGCAGAGCCTCCATCGCCGTGCTTACACTGCGCTATAATTGAGTAATGGCTGAATCAGGGAATGGATGGGGCACGACAGCGGTCGGCCGGGGGCGCCGATTCGATCAGATACCCAGGGTCCGAAAACGGCGAGGAACAGCCGTCGAGCCGCCCTGACAGCGTGAGGGTGACATCATGAACGACTCGCAAGGCCAGGCGGCACGCCTGCTCAAGGGCGGGGACGTGGTGATCGACCAGGCCAGCGCCTTGCTCAAGGCGATGGCCAACGATAATCGGCTGCGCATCCTGTGCCTGCTCGACGGCCGGGAGCTGTCGGTCACCGAGCTCAACCGGGAACTGGCCCTGAGCCAGTCGGCGCTTTCCCAGCACCTCGCCATCCTGCGGCGGGAAGAACTGGTGAGCACGCGCCGGGCCTCCCAGACCATCTACTACTCCCTCCAGGGCCAGCGGGCCCAGGCCATCCTCACGGCACTCGACGACCTGGGACTGAGCGGCCACTGAGATCTCAGCGCTTCTGCCAGCCCCGCGCCTCCAGGTGTTCGAGGCTGCGCTCGACCCCGCGCTCCACGCCGTGGGAAACCGTCAGCCCCAGTCGCTCGACCAGGGACTGGCGGCGCTCCAGGCGCAGGGTCACGACTCGGGCGGCGGCCATGCGTTCCACCAGGTAGGCCTCGCTGGTGCCTAGCTCGTCGGCCAGGCCGCGCGGCAGCGCCTCCTGCCCGTACCAGACCTCGCCGGTCGCCACCGCCTCGATGTCCAGGTCCGGGCGGCGCTCCGCCACGTAGCGCTTGAACAGGCCATGCACGGTCTCGAGGTCCTCCAGGAACTTTTCCCGACCTTCCTCGGTATTCTCGCCGAACACCGTCAGGGTGCGCTTGTAGCGACCCGCGGTCAGCACCTCGACATCGATGTCGTGCCGCTTGAGCAGGCGGTGCAGGTTGGGCAGCTGGGCGACCACGCCGATCGAGCCCAGCACCGCGAAGGGAGCGACCCGCAGCCGGTCCGCGCAGCAGGCCATCAGGTAGCCGCCGCTGGCCGCCACCTTGTCGACGCACACCGTAGTGGAGAGCCCCGCCTGGCGCAGACGGTCCAGCTCGGCGGCGGCATGCCCGTAGGCGTGTACCAGGCCGCCCGCGGACTCCAGGCGCACCACCACCTCGTCGCGCTCGCCGGCGACGTCCAGCACCGCCGACACCTCCTCGGCGAATCGCCCGGTGGCGCTGGCCTTGAGGTCGCCGTGGAAGTCCAGCACCCAGACCATCGCGGCGGTGCCCTCGCCCTGTTCCTTGCCGCGCGCCTTGTCGTCTCGTCGGAAGGCCTTGCGCAGCCGCTTGCGGGCGCCGGGGTCACTGGCGGCAAGCTGCAGCCGCCGACGCCGGCGCCGGCGGTCGTCGTTGAGCTCCTCGACCCTGAGCCGGACCCGCTCGCCTTCGCCGCCGCGAGCCCGCAGCACCACCAACGCGCCCAGGGCGACGATGATCACCACCGCCACCAGTTGGGCCAGGAACATGCCGAAATCCGTCAGCCACTCGTTCACCGTGTCTCTCCTTCGAGGTGTCTGCCCTCATCCTGCCCAGCGACGGGCGTCGCGACAAGCGGGCTCTTGATGGGCCCGGCGGTTTTGCCTAATCTCGCGGATCGATCTTCCACCGTCTCCGGAGACCCATGATGTCCGACAGCACCCTCGACAAGCTCCATGCCCGCTTCGATCCCGAGGCCGCCCGCGGCATGGACGAGGTCTTCCAGTTCCACTTCAGCGACGCCGGCGACTATCACCTGGTGGTGCGGGATGGCGAACTGGACGTACAGGAGGGCATCCACGAGGAGCCGTCGGTCAGCCTGAGCCTCAGCACCGAGACCCTCAAGGGCGTGATGAACGGCGAGATCAGCGGCATGAGCGCCTTCATGAGCGGCCGACTCAAGGCCACCGGCAACGTCATGCTGGCGACCAAGCTCGGCGGGCTGTTTCCCGGCCGCGGCTGACCCGGGCGTCGGCCTCTCCCCCAGGGAGCATGCCCCCATTGGCTATGGCCGGGCACCGACCTCGGCCAGGTGGGTCTCGATCAGCGCCCGCGAGATCGAATAGGGCGGCGGTAGCTGGGGCAGCCGACGCGGCGAGAACCAGGCGGCATCACTGATCTCGTGGCCGTCGATGCGGATGCGACGGCTGGCCGCCTCGGCGAAGTAGCCAAGCATCAGCGAATGCGGGAAGGGCCAGGCCTGGCTCTGGAAGTAGCGAAGCCGCCCCACCGTCAATCCCACTTCCTCGAAGATCTCCCGGCGCACCGCCTCCTCGGCGGACTCACCCGGCTCGATGAAGCCGGCGAGCGTCGAGTAACGCCCCGGGGGGAAGCGCGGGCTGCGCGCCAGCAGCAGCGACTCGCCATGGGTCACCAGGGTGATGATGCACGGCGAGATGCGCGGGTAGTTGCGATGCCCGCACTGCTCGCAGTGCATGGCGAACTCGCGGTCGAGTCGCGAGGCAGGCGCCCCGCAACTGCCGCAGAAACGGTGGTGACGCAGCCAGGCGCCCACCTGCAGCGCCGTGGACACCAGCGCGAACCAGGACTCCGGCAGCCGCGCCAGCCAGGCGCGCCCCTCCACCCAGTCGTCGCCGGCGGACGCCTCGACCGACAGCGCCACCGGCGCGTCCTGCCACCAGCACAGCGGCTGCATGGCCGGCGTCCAGGGTTGCTCGGGTTGCAAGGGGCCGCCATCCGGCCCGGGAGCGATGCGCCCCTCGGCCAGGCGAATGACCGGCCCCGCCGCCTCGCCGACGGGCAACTCGCGACGCAGCATCAGGGCGTCTCCCGGCCGGGCCAGCCCTCGAGGGCATCCCAGCGACACTCACCGCCGGCATCCCGGATCGTCGCCAGCTTGTCACGGTGGGCCTGCCACTCGGCGTCGTCCGGCGCCTGGACGCGCAGGCTCCCCGGCGACAGCGACAGCCGTCGCACGTTGAGCCCGCCGCCGGCGGCGGCCCCGCCTTCCTCGGCGGCGGCGGACGCATCCAGCGACAGCGCGGTCTGGCCGCCGGTCATCGCCAGATAGACGTCGGCCAGGATCTCGGCGTCCAGCAGGGCCCCGTGGAGCACCCGGTGGCCGTTGTCGATCTCGTAGCGCTTGCACAGGGCATCGAGATTGTTGCGCTGGCCGGGGTGCTTGTCCCGAGCCAACCGCAGGGTGTCGAGGATCCGGCAATGATCGGCCACCGGGCCCAGACGCGGCTCGCCGCGGGCCTGGTTCAGCATCCCCAGCTCGTGATCGATGAAGCCCACGTCGAAGGGAGCGTTGTGGATCACCAGCTCGGCGCCCTCGATGAAGGCCCAGAAGGCATCGGCGACCTCGGCGAACAGCGGCTCCTCGGCGACCCGCTCGTCGGTGATGCCGTGCACCGCCACCGCCTCGGCATCGATGCTGCGCTGGGGGTTGATGAACTGATGGTAGGTGTTGCCGGTCAGCCGGCGATTGACCATCTCCACGGCGCCGATCTCGATCAGCCGGTGGCCGTCGCGGGGGTCGATGCCGGTGGTCTCGGTATCCAGGATAATCTGGCGCATGAGGCGTTACCTGTGGGTGGTCGGCGTTGTCGTCTCGGGCGAGGCTCAGGCCTTGGCCTGCATCTCGTCGATGGCCTCGTTGGCCAGGCTGTCGGCGCGCTCGTTGCCGGGATGGCCGCTGTGCCCCTTGACCCAGTGCCACTCGACGCGATGACGCTGCGCCTCCTCGTGGAGCGCTCGCCACAGTTCGGCGTTCTTGACCGGCTGCTTGGAGGCGGTCTTCCAGCCACGCTTGATCCAGCCGTGGATCCACTCGGTGATGCCGCGCCGCAGGTATTCGGAGTCGGTCCAGAGCTCGACGCGGCAGGGCCGGGTCAGCGCCTTCAGCGCCATGATGGCGGCCATCAGCTCCATGCGGTTGTTGGTGGTCCTTTCCTCGGCGCCCTTGAGCGGCTTCTCGTGGGGCCCGCTGCACAGCAGCGCGCCCCAGCCGCCCGGACCGGGGTTGCCGCGGCAGGCGCCATCGGTATAGATCGTCACCACGGGCAGAGTCCCCGGCTGTGGTCTGTCTGTCACCCTCGCTCACCCTCTCCGGTAGCGGACCGCCCCGTGGCGTTACCCAGCGTCGAGCCGGCGAGCGGCGCCGGGAAGACCACCCGACCGCGCCGGGGCTGGGCCAGCTGGGACCGGCGCCGCGCATGAATCATGAAGCTCTCGCCGAGCGGCAGGTTATGCCGACGGCCCAGGGTCTCGAGCACGGTGTTGTGCGCCAGCGCACCGGGCAGGCGAAAGCCGCAGTAGTCTACCCGCTGGGCCTCGAAGTCGACAAACGCCAGCCAGTCGGCGAGCCGCCCCGGCGTGCGCCAGCGACCGTGCCAGGGAAGCTGGCGGCGGCGCCCCGGCCACCAGCGCAGCCAGCCCCCCGGCCCCAGGGGATGCCAGCCGAAGAGGATGAGGTGGCCATCGTCGGCGGTGACCCGGGCCGCCTCCTGCAGCAGGTGATGGGGATCGGGCACGACCTCGAACAGGTGATGCACCACCACCAGGCTCAGGCAGCCGTCGGGCAGCGGCAGGGCGTCGGGCGGGCACACCAGGGTATTGTCGGACGTCGCCAGCTCCCGGGTCGGCGACCAGCGTAGCGCATGGCGGACCGGGCACATGTCGGCCAGCGTCGGCGCCAGCCCGAGCTCCAGGCCATGGACCCCGAACCAGCGCTCGCAGAGCGGCCCCAGACAGGCACGCTGGGCCTGCCAGATGCCTCGCCCGGCCGGCCCCGCCCAGAAGCGCCGGCCTTCGCGTGCCAGCCGCGCCATGCTCATCGCATCCTGCGAATTTGACATGATCCGTTCATCTCTCCAAAGTTAGCGGCTTTGTGAACGTTGTTGAACTGGACGCGCGCGGCCACCACACCCTGACCGCGGCGCAAGGACCCCGAACCCATGTTGAGCGTGACACCGATTCCCGCCTTTCGCGACAACTATATCTGGCTGCTGCGACAGGACACGAGCGATGCCGTCTGCGTGGTGGATCCCGGTGATGCCGCCCCGGTGATCGAGACCCTCGAGCGCGAGGGCCTGACGCTGGGCAGCGTGCTCGTCACCCATCACCACCCGGACCACGTCGGCGGCCTGCCCGAGCTGATCGCGCGCTATGCCCCGCGGGTGATCGGTCCGCATAACCCGGCGATCGACGGCATCGACGAACGCGTCGCCGCCGGCGACGAGGTGCGGGTCATGGGTCGCCTGTTCGAGGTCCTCGAGGTCCCGGGGCATACCCTGGACCATATCGCCTTCTTCACCGCCGGTATCCCGCCGCTGCTGTTCTGCGGCGACACCCTGTTCAGCGCCGGCTGTGGACGCCTGTTCGAAGGGACACCCGAGCAGATGCATGCCTCGCTGGCGCGCCTCACGGCGCTGCCCGAGGACACCCTGGTCTTCGCGGCCCACGAGTACACCCTGGCGAACCTGCGTTTCGCCAAGGCCGCGGATCCCGACAACCCCGATATCGATGCCGCCGAGCAGGAGTGCCGGCGGGCCCGGGAGCTCGAGCGCCCCACCCTGCCCAGCACCATCGGGCGGGAAAGGCGCATCAACCCTTTCCTGCGCTGCGCTGATGCCGGCGTTCGTCGTGCCGCCGCCTCCCAGGGCGACACCGCCGACGACCTGGCCACCTTCGCCACCCTGCGCGCCTGGAAAGACGACTTCTGAGACCCAGCCGCCGGGCGCCCGACGCCGCCGCCGTGACGGCGGCCACCCTGCGCCCCCGGAGACCCCTGCATGACCTATCACACATCGCGCCGACGGCTCCTCGGATTCGCCAGCACGATCGCCATGGCCGGCGCCCTGATCGCCGGCGCCTACACCAAGGCATCGAGCCTGCCGGCCGGCCGCCTGGCGGCCGACATGCCGACCTTTTCGCCCAGCCATCGCGGCGAGCCGGAGGGCCGCCGCACCTTCTGGAGCCATCTCCAGCTCAAGCCGGCCGACGCCTGGTCGCGGCTGCGCGACAGCTTCCACTGGCAGGACCAGTGGCAGGACGGGGCCGGCCACGCCCGGGTCCAGCACTGGATCGACGAGTACAGCGCCAAGCCGCACAACATCGTCGAGATCGCCGAACGCGCCCGCCCCTGGCTGGCCTGGATCCTCGAGCGCGTCGAGACCCGCGGCCTGCCGGGCGAGCTGGCCCTGGTGCCCTTCGTCGAGAGCTCCTTCGACCCCGAGGCCCGTAGCCACTTCGGGGCTGCCGGCCTGTGGCAGATCATGCCGCGTACCGGCGACGCCCTGGGCCTGCGTCGCAGCGGCAGCTGGGACGGCCGCCTCGACGTGGTGCGCTCCACCAAGGCCGCGCTGGACTACATCGAGTATCAGGCCGACCAGTGGTACGAGGGCGACATCGAGCTCTCCCTGGCGGCCTACAACGCCGGAGCGGGCACCGTGAACCGGGCCCAGAAACGGGCCCTGGCCGGTGGCCGGGCAAGCACCTACTGGGACCTCGAGCTGCCCAACGAGACCATGGACTATGTGCCCAAGCTGCTGGCGATCTCCGCCATCGTCAACGACCCGGCTCGCTACGGGGTCGAACTGCCCGAGATCGAGGGCTCGCCGGCCTTCGAGCGCGTGCCGGTAACGCGTGCGGTGCGGCTCGGCGAGGCCGCGGAACTGGCCGGCGTGCCGACCGGTCAGCTGGCCGCCCTCAATCCCGGCCTGCGCGGCGACACCGCCCATCCCGGCCAGGTCCGGGAGCTGCTGGTCCCCGCCGAACGCGCCGAGCCGCTGTTGGCCGCCCTGGGACGCAGCGCCCCGAACGCCGCTGCGGCGGGCGAGGTCCACGTGGTCCAGAACGGCGACACCCTGTCCGACATCGCCTCCACCCATGCCGTGGCGGTCGCCGACCTGGCCCGCTGGAACGGCCTCGACAGCCCCGACGCTTTACAACCCGGCCAGCAGCTGACACTTTCCGGTAGATGACCCGGGGGGCCATTCGCCCCCCGCCCTGGTACAAGGATGCTGACCGATGCGATCGACCGTGCTGCTGATGGCGGCCCTGGCGGCGAGCCCCGTCCTGGCCGCCGACCCGGCTGACGTGCCCACTCGCCATGCCCTTGCCCTCTACGGCGACCCGGCGCTAGCGGCGGACTTCGAACACTTCCCCTACGTCAATCCGGACGCCCCGGTGGGCGGCACCCTGACCCGCGGCGCCAACGGCAGCTTCGACTCCACCAATCCCTTCATCGTCCAGGGCACCCCGGCCGCCGGCCTCGCCGCCATCTACGACACCCTGATGGTGCAGAATCCCGACGAGCCCTTCACCATGTATGGCCTGCTGGCCCAGGGCATTCGGCTCGACCCGGACCGCCAGTGGATCGAGTTCGACCTCGCCCCCGAGGCCCGCTTCCACGACGGCGAGCCGGTCGACGCCCACGACGTGGTCTTCAGCTTCGAGACCCTGACCGAAAAGGGCCAGCCCTTCTACGGCGCCTACTACGCCGACGTCAAGGACGTGCGCGCGGTCGACGAGGACACTGTGCACTTCGACCTGGCCGCCAGCGAGTCCCGGGAGCTGCCGCTGATCCTCGGCCAGTTGCCGATCCTGCCGGCCCACTACTGGGAGGATCGCGACTTCGAACGGCCCACCCGGGAGGCCCTGCTCGGCTCCGGCCCCTATCGCATCGCCCAGGTCGATCCGGGGCGGCGCATCGTCTATGAACGTGTCGACGATTACTGGGGCCATGACCTGCCCGTCAATCGCGGTCGCCACAACATCGCACGGCTGGCCTTCGACTATTATCGCGACCAGACGGTGGCGCTCGAGGCCTTCAAGGCCGGCAACTTGGACATGCGCATCGAGTCCAGCGCCCGCAACTGGGCCACCGCCTACGACTTTCCCGCCGCCGACGACGGCTTCGTCGAGCGCCTGGAAGTGCCCGACGGCCAGCCGGCGGGCATGCAGGCCTACGTGATGAACAGCCGTCGCGACACCTTCCAGGACGTACGGGTACGCGAGGCGCTCAACCTGGCCTTCGACTTCGAGTGGCTCAACCAGAACCTCTTCTACGGCGCCTATGAGCGCACCCACAGCTATTTCGAGAACTCCGAGATGGCGGCACGGGGCCTGCCCGGCGAGGACGAACTGGCCCTGCTCGAGCCCCATCGCGATGCCCTGCCCGAGGCGGTCTTCGACCAGCCGCTGCCCATCGAGCAGCCGCAGGACATGCGCGCACGATTGCGCAAGGCCCTGGGACTGCTGCACGCGGCCGGCTACGAGAACGCCGAGGATGGCACCCTGGTCGACGCCGAGACCGGCGAGCCGCTGACCCTCGAGGTGCTGCTCTACGACACCCAGTTCGAGCGGGTGGTGCAGCCGCTGCTGCGCAACCTCTCGCGGCTCGGCGTGCAGGGCGACATCCGCATCGTCGACGTCAACCAGTACCTGAACCGGCTGCGCCGCTTCGACTTCGACATCGTGGTCGGCGGCTTTCCCCAGTCGGCGAATCCCGGCAACGAGCAGCGCGAGTTCTGGGGCAGCGAATACGCCGACGCGCCCCAGAGCCGCAACCTGATCGGTCTCGAGAGTCCGGCGGTCGACGGCCTGGTGGACGCCCTGATCGCCGCCGACACCCGCGAGTCGCTGGACACCGCCGCCCAGGCCCTGGACCGGGTGCTGCGCTGGGGCTTCTACGTGATTCCCCAATGGCATCTGGGCAGTACCCGTATCGCGGTGTGGAACAAGTTCGGCTGGCGGGAGCCCTTCCCCGAGTACAACCTGGACCTCGACGCCTGGTGGGTCGAGCCCGACCGCGCCGCCGAGATCGAGGCCCGCCAGCGGAATCGATAAACGCGGTACGAGGTACGAGGTGCGAGGTGCGAGGTGCGAGGTGCGACACCGATGCTGCTGGTAGATGGGCGCCGGGGACAAGGCGAAGCGAGGTTCTTTTGACAGGGACGTCAAAAGAAGCGCCCACGGATGGGTTGACAGCGTCCTCGCGGAGGCTTGTCGCCGCGAAAGCTCATCATTCGTTGAAGAAGCTCTAAGGACACGCCGTGGCCGCCTATGTACTGCGCCGCCTGCTGCTGATGATCCCCACCCTGCTGGGGATCATGCTGCTCAACTTCCTGATCGTCCAGGCCGCCCCGGGGGGGCCCATCGACCAGATGCTGGCCCGCTTCGAGGGCCTCTCCACCCAGGCCAGCACCCGCCTGGAGGGCGGCGGCGGCGACAGCGCGGGCGGCGGGGAATCGCGCGGCGCCCGCGGCGTGCCCCAGCAGTTCATCGACCGCCTGGAGACCCAGTTCGGCTTCGACCAGCCGGCCCACGAGCGCTTCTTCGGCATGCTCGCCGACTACGCCACCTTCGACCTCGGCGAGAGCTTCTTTCGCGGCGAGAAGGTCACCACCCTGATGCTCGAACGACTGCCGGTGTCGATCTCGCTGGGGCTCTGGACCACCCTGCTGGTGTATCTGATCTCGATCCCGCTGGGCGTGCGCAAGGCACTGCGCCATGGGTCGCGCTTCGACGTCTGGACCTCGGGGCTGGTGATCGTCGGCTACGCCATCCCGGGCTTCCTGTTCGCCATCCTGCTGATCGTGCTGTTCGCCGGCGGCAGCTACTGGGAGGTCTTCCCCCTGCGCGGCCTGACCTCGCCGGACTTCGCCGACCTCTCGGCCTGGGGCAAGGTCAAGGACTACTTCTGGCACATCAGCCTGCCGGTGCTGGCCTCGGCGATCGGCAGCTTCGCCACCCTGACCATGCTGACCAAGAACAGCTTCCTCGACGAGGTCCACAAGCAGTACGTGCTCACCGCCCGCGCCAAGGGGGCCAGCGACCGCCGGGTGCTCTACGGCCACGTCTTCCGCAACGCCATGCTGATCATCATCGCCGGGCTGCCCTCGGCGCTGGTGGCGATCTTCTTCACCGGCTCGCTGCTGATCGAGGTGATCTTCTCGCTCAACGGCCTGGGCCTGCTGGGCTTCGAGGCGGTGATGCAGCGCGACTATCCGGTGATCTTCGGCACCCTCTACCTGTATACCCTGATCGGGCTGATCCTGAAGCTGATCTCGGATCTGACCTACGTGTGGGTCGACCCTCGCATCGACTTCGAGACCCGGGAGTCCTGAGCATGGCGCTGACCGATCGTCTTTCCCCCATCACCCGCCGACGGCTGGCGGTATTTCGCGGCAATCCCCGGGCGCGCCTGTCGCTGTGGGTGTTCCTGGCGCTGTTCGTGATCAGTCTCGGCGCCGAGCTGGTGGCCAACGACAAGCCGCTGCTCGTCCACTACCAGGGCCAGTGGTACGCCCCGCTCGCGGTCGACTATCCGGACAGCGAGTTCGGCGGCTTCCTGCCCACCCCGGCCGACTACCGGGATCCCTATACCCGCGAGGCCATCGAGGCCGAGGGCTGGATGCTGTGGCCGCCGATCCCCTTCGCCTACGACACCCTGGACCAGCATCTCGACCATCCGGCGCCCTCGCCGCCCGGTTCGCGCCACTGGCTGGGCACCGACGACCAGGGACGCGACGTGCTGGCCCGGGTGATCTATGGTTTCCGCCTGTCGGTGGTCTTCGCCCTAGTGCTCACCGCCGGCTCGCTGGTGCTCGGGGTGGTGATCGGCGGCGTGCAGGGCTACTTCGGCGGCAAGGTGGACCTGATCGGCCAGCGCCTGATCGAGATCTGGTCCGGGCTGCCGGTGCTGTTCCTGCTGATCATCCTGGCGAGCCTGGTCGAGCCCGACCTGTGGTGGCTGCTCGGCATCATGCTGCTGTTCTCCTGGCTGGGGCTGGTCGACGTGGTCCGCGCCGAGTTCCTGCGCGCCCGCAACCTGGAATACGTGCGCGCCGCCAAGGCCATGGGCCTGCCCTCGCGGATCATCATGTGGCGCCACGTGCTGCCCAACGCCATGGTCGCCACCCTCACCTTCATCCCCTTCCTGTTCACCGGTGCCATCACCACCCTCACCGCCCTCGACTTCCTCGGCTTCGGCCTGCCGCCCGGCTCGCCGTCGCTCGGCGAGCTGGTGGCCCAGGGCAAGAACAACCTCCAGGCCCCCTGGCTCGGCATCACCGCCTTCCTGACACTGGCGGTGATGCTGTCGCTGCTGGTGTTCATCGGCGAGGGCCTGCGCGACGCCTTCGACCCGCGCCATATCCAGCACGCCAGCGGCAAGGCGCCACACGCCGGCGACGAACGCCGGCCCGTCTCCGGGAGCGCCCATGACTGACCAGCCCCTGCTCCGCCTCGAGGGCCTGACCATCGCCTTCGACGACGCCCCGGTGGTCGAGGACCTGTCGCTGGAGGTACACCCCGGCGAGACCCTGGCGCTGGTCGGCGAATCCGGCTCCGGCAAGTCGGTCTCGGCGCTCGGCGCCCTGGGCCTGCTGCCCCCCGGTGCGAGCGTCACCGGTCACCGCCGGTTGGAGGGCACCGACCTGGCCAGGCTCTCGGCCCGCGACTGGCGGGCACTGCGCGGCGGCCGGGTCGGCTTCGTGTTCCAGGAGCCCATGACCTCGCTGAACCCGCTGCACACCGTGGCCAAGCAGATCGGCGAGACGCTGCGGTTGCACCAGGGACTGACCGGACGGGCCGCCCGGCGGCGCAGCCGGGAGCTGCTCGAGCAGGTCCAGCTGCCGCGCGCCGAGGAGCTGCTCGATGCCTGGCCCCACCAGCTCTCGGGCGGCCAGCGCCAGCGGGTGATGATCGCCATGGCGATCGCCAACAACCCCCGGCTGCTGATCGCCGACGAGCCGACCACCGCCCTGGACGTGACCGTGCAGCGGGAGATCCTGGCCCTGCTCGCCGAGCTGCGCGATACCCGCGGCATGGGCATGCTGTTCATTACCCATGACCTCAACCTGGTGCGCCGCCATGCCGATCGGGTCTGCGTGATGCGCCACGGCCAGGCCCAGGAAAGCGGCGAGGTGGCCCGGGTATTCGACGCGCCGCGAAGCCCCTACACCCGGGAGCTGCTGGCCGCCGAGCCCTCCGGCCGCCCCGCGCCGGTCGCGTCCGGGGCGCCGCTGCTGCGGGCGCATCGCCTGGGCATCCGCTTCCAGCGCCCGAAGAAGCTGTTCAGCCGCCGCCCTCCCGCCTTCGAGGCCGTGAAGCCGCTCGACCTCGCGGTCGCCCCCGGCGAGACGCTGGGCATCGTCGGCGAATCCGGCTCCGGCAAGACCACCCTGGCCCTGGCGCTGCTGCGCCTCCAGCACAGCGAGGGCGAGATCGAATTCGACGGCGAACGCCTCGACAGTCTCCACGGCGAGGCCCTGCGTCGCCGACGGCGTCGCCTCCAGGTGGTGTTCCAGGATCCCTACGGCTCGCTGTCGCCGCGCATGCCGGTCGCCGAGATCGTCAGCGAGGGGCTGCGCTTCCACCACCCCGAGCTGGACGCCGCCGAGGTGGACCGTCGGGTCCGCGCCACCCTGCGCGAGGTCGGCCTGCCCGAGGCGTGCGGCGCCCGCTACCCGCACGAGTTCTCCGGGGGCCAGCGCCAGCGCATCGCGGTGGCCAGGGCCATCATCCTCGAACCCTCGCTGCTGGTGCTCGACGAGCCGACCTCGGCGCTGGACCGCACCGTGCAGAAGCAGCTGGTCGCCCTGCTGCGCGAGCTCCAGCAGCGGCGCGGCCTCAGCTACTTGTTCATCAGCCATGACCTGGCGGTGGTGCGGGCCATGGCCCACCGCCTGCTGGTGCTCAAGGACGGCGACGTCGTCGAGCAGGGCGACTGCGAGACCGTGCTCGGCCAACCCTCGACCGACTACACCCGGGCGCTGGTCGAGGCCGCCGGCCTCTCCCCCATGGCCTGAAGGCGGAGCGCTGCCCGCCCCCGCCTCGACCGGCGGGGTCGTTGCAGCAAGCCTGTGCGCACGAATAGATAACGGTATAAAACCCAGGTCCGGCGAGTCGGCGCGAGGCTGATGCCCCATGACGCCATGAGCCAAGGCCGTTGAAGCCGACCCGTCTCGGGACGGCAGACTTGACGCCCCGCGCGGCTATACTGTGCCGACACGATCGGGGAACGGGGCGTGCCATGGGGCGAGCGGGAAATCGGTGGGCGGGCACCCTGCTGGCGCTCGCCCTGGGACTGCTGGCCACCACGGCCATGGCCCAGCCCCGCGACCTCGGGCAAGGCTGGGAATACCGCTGGGGAGACTCCCCGGCCCTGGCCGACGGCACCCCCGCCTGGACACGGCCCGGCGATGACCAGGCCTGGCGCACGATCGACTTCCCCTCCAATCCGCCACAGCGGGCCGGGCGCGAGCACGCCTGGTTCCGCGTCACCCTGCCGGCAGGCGAGTGGCGGGACCCGGTGCTCTACGTATACAGCATCGACCTGATCGCCGAGGCCTACCTGGCCGGCCAGCGCATCTATCGTCACGGCGCCTTCGATGACGCCGGCCAGGGCCGCTTCGCCGGCTGGCCCTGGCACATGATCTCGCTGCCGGCGGACGCCGCCGGCCAGCGCCTGTACTTCCGGATCTACTCCGACTACACCGATATCGGCCTGTGGGGCGAGGTCAAGCTGATGGAACGCGCCGAACTGATCGGCTACATCCTGCAGCACTCCGCCGCGGCGCTGATCGTCAGCCCGCTGTGCCTGTTGCTGGCGCTGCTGGCCGGGATCTTCGCCGTCATCCAGGCCAACCGACGCAGCTTCGCCGCCATCGCCCTGTTCGGCCTGGCGGCGGGCACCATGATCCTGGCCGAGTCCCAGGCCAGCCAGCTACTGCTCAACGCGCCCTTGATGTGGGACTTCCTGGCCGCCGGCGGCTACTTCGCGCTGCCGGTCGCCCTGGGGCTGCTGCTCGAGCACTGGTTCGTCGATACCCGCCCGCGACTGATCCGACGCATCTGGCAGGCCCACCTGGGCTATCTGGCCGCGGCCCTGGGCGCCGCCGGCCTCGGCTGGGTGGGCCTGGCCATCACCTTCCCGGTGTTCGATGCCCTGCTGGTCGTCAGCCTGGCGTTGCTGATGGCCGCGATCACCCCGCGCCTGCATCGGCTCGGCGGGCGCCAGCGGGCCATCCTGGCGACCTTCGCCCTGTTCGGCGCCCTGCTGCTGGCCGACATGGCCGTCGCCCACGGCCTGCTGCCCTGGTCGCGCGTGCCGGTGAGTGCCGGGGCGCTGGCCTTCGCGCTGGCCATCGTGGTGATCTCGCTGCTCGACTATGCCCATACCCAGCGCGACCTCAAGCGACTGAACCTGCGCCTCGAGGCCGAGGTCACCGCCCGTACCCAGCAGCTGCAGACGCTGGTCGAACGGCTCGAGACCTACTCCTACACCGACCCCCTCACCGGCCTGCACAACCGTCGCTACTTCGACGAGCTGCTGCAGCACGAGGCTCGCCAGGCCCAGCGCCAGGGCACGCCGCTGTCGCTGGCGATGATCGACATCGATCATTTCAAGCGGGTCAACGACCGTCACGGCCATGAGGCGGGGGATACGGTGCTGGCCGGCGTGGCCACCACGCTCGACGAGCATTTCCGCGATGCCGACGTGGTCTGCCGCCTGGGCGGGGAGGAATTCGTGGTCTTGCTGCCCGGGGCGGACGCCGACGAGGCCCGGGCACGGCTGGAGACGCTGATGATACAGCTCGCCGGGCGCGTCTACTGGCACGGCGAGAACATGCTGGGACCGGTCACCATTTCCTGCGGCATCGCCGCCTATCCGGCCCATGTCTCCAGCCCCATGGCCCTGGCCGGGCTCGCCGACCGCGCCCTCTATGCGGCCAAGCAAGGCGGCCGGGACAGGGTCGCGGTCTACGCCTAGGCGCCTAGAAGGCCGCCACCTCGGAGGCCGTCAACTCGCGCCACTCGCCGGGCGCCAGGTCGGCGTCGAGGCACAGCGGCCCCACCGACTCGCGGTGCAGGGCCTCGACATGGTTGCCCAGCGCCGCAAACATGCGCCGCACCTGGTGATAGCGCCCCTCGAAGACGGTCAAGCGCGCATGATGAGCATCGAGCAACGACAGCTCCGCCGGCCGGGTCGGCGATTCGTCGCCCTCC
Organism: Halomonas sp. ABH4_019; assembly: GCF_056159885.1. Lineage (NCBI taxonomy): Bacteria > Pseudomonadati > Pseudomonadota > Gammaproteobacteria > Oceanospirillales > Halomonadaceae > Halomonas > Halomonas sp. ABH4_019. Next base: position 169,794 of record NZ_JBSWWC010000004.1, on the reverse strand, counting down.
AGCTGCAGGCCCTCGGCGACCGCCGCCACCGCCCGCTCGGCCTCGTCGCCCGCCAGCGGCCGCGCCAGCGTCGCGTGATAGACCTTGGCACAGCCCCGCCGCGGCGAGCTGACCCGATGGGACCACTGGCCATCGTCGCTGAGCAGCAGCAACCCGGTGGTCTCGACGTCGAGGCGTCCCACCGGCTGCAGCCGCTCGGCCTTGGGCAGCTCGACCAGGTCCACGGCGCGCGGATAGAGCCCGCGCCGCGCCGTGCACTCGACCCCGGTCGGCTTGTGCAGCATCACGTAGCGTAGCCCCACCAGCGACAGCGACTGGCCGAGCCAGGCGACTCGATCGTCGTCGCCGATGTGGCGGGCGCCCTTCTTCTCGGGCTCGCCGTTGACCTCGACCTCGCCGCGGGACAGCGCCCGCTTGGCCAGGCTGCGCGTCAGCTCGGTGCTCTCGGCAAGGAAACGATCCAACCGCATCAGGCACCCACCCCATCGGAGAGCGAGAAGTGGTCGGCATCGCGCCAGGCCGGAAACTTCTCGCGGAAGGCCTCGAGCTCGTCCAGCGACAGCGTGCCGGTCTTGACGAAGGGTGTATCCCGGGGCTCGTCGATCAAGGGCTCGCCCTTGGCGTCCACCAGCATCGAGTCGCCGGCATAGGCCAGGCCCTTGGCGTCCTCGCCGACCCGGTTGACGCCGATCACCGGGCACAGGTTCTCCACCGCCCGGGCCTGGAGCAGCACCCGCCACGGATGGCGACGCGGGGCCGGCCAGTTGGCCACGCACAGCAGGGCGTCATACTCGAAGTGCTCGCCCGTGGCGGGCTGCTGGCGCAGCCAGACCGGGAAGCGCAGGTCGTAGCAGACGCTGAGCAGCACCCGGAAGCCCTTGAGCTCGACGATCACTCGCTCGTGGCCCATGGCATAGCGCTCGTGCTCGCCGGCCATGCGAAACAGGTGGCGCTTGTCGTAGTGCACCAGGCTGCCGTCGGGGCGGGCCCAGATCAGGCGATTGACGTACTCGCCGTCCTCCACCACGGCCACGCTGCCGGTCACCACGCAGCCGCGAGTCGCCGCCTGGTCGCGCAGCCAGGCCACGGTGGCGCTCTCGGCCATGGGTTCGGCCATCTCGCGGGAATTCATGGTGAAGCCGGTGGCAAACATCTCGGGCAGCACGATCAGGTCGGTGTCGGCGCCATCGAGCCCGCCGAGGGCCGACTCCAGCATCCGGCAATTGGCCTCGGGATCTTCCCAGCGCAGGTCGGCCTGCACCAGGGTGGTTATCAGTTCGCTCATCGGAGACTCCATCGGGATCGGGCGACCCCTCAAGCCTAACCGACACGGCGACGACACGCAGCCATGGCGGCACCGGGCGATCGCCATCGGCGCTGCCATTCGGCGGGTTCCGGCGACGGCTCCCACGGCACCGGGCCGGCATCGCAGCCTCTCGACCCGGGCCATGGGCCTCGCGTCATGCTAGGCTGTGGCTTTCTTCGTTAGGACGTTAAGCATGAACCCGACGACCACCGATCCCCGGGCCACCCAGGGGGTAGGCTTCGGCCTCGCCGCCTACCTGATGTGGGGCTGTTTTCCGCTGTTCTTCGCCCTCTTCGAGGTGGTGCCGGCCTACGAGATCCTGGTGCATCGGGTGCTGTGGTCCTGCGTCTTCCTGGCCGGCGTGGTGACCCTGCTGCGCCGCTGGCGCCCGGTGACGGAGGCGCTTGCCCGGCCGCGCCGCTTGGGGCGCGTGCTCGCCTGCGCGGTGCTGATCGCCGCCAACTGGGGGCTCTACATCTATGCCGTCGAGTCCCACCGGGTGCTCCAGGCGAGCCTGGGCTATTTCCTGACGCCGCTGGTCAACGTCGCGCTCGGCATGCTGGTGCTGCGCGAGCGCATGAGCCGGCTGCAGGGGGTGGCGGTGGCGCTCGCCGGGGCCGCCATCGCCCTGCAGGTGGCGCTGCTCGGTGCCCTGCCGTGGATCAGCCTGGTACTGGCCCTGAGCTTCGGCACCTATGGGCTGCTGCGCAAGCAGGTGCCGCTGGACGGGCTCTCGGGGCTGTTCGTCGAGACGCTGCTGCTGATGCCGCTGGGGCTGCTGGCGCTGGCCGGCCTCCACCAGGCGGGCCTGTCGCATTTCCTGGGCGAGGCGCGCACCACCCTGCTGCTGGTGGCCAGCGGCGTGATCACCGCCCTGCCCCTGCTGGCCTTCGCCGGGGCCGCCCGGCGCCTGCGCCTGGCCACCCTGGGCTTTCTGATGTACTTGAACCCGAGCCTGCAGTTCCTGCTCGCCCTGTGGGTCTTCGACGAACCCCTGGCCCCCATACAACTGGCCACCTTCCTGCTGATCTGGGCGGGCCTGGCGCTCTACAGCTGGACATTGTGGCCACGGCGGGCGGCTTCACCGGTGCGCGACTGATGCCGGCCGGCCACGCCACTCGCCCTTCGCGGCACGGTGTCGCTTCGGTTAGGCTCCCGACATGAGCGTCGACTCCCCCTCATCGGACGCCCCGCTGCTGCTCGTGGGCGCCGGCCATGCGCACCTGCACCTGGTCGGCCAACGTCAACGGCTGCCCGCCGAGCGGGTGATCCTGCTCGACCCCGGCGGCTTCTGGTACTCCGGCATGGCCAGCGGCGTGCTGGGAGGCCAGCACCCGCCGCGGGCCGACCGCCTGGACCCCATGGCCCTGGCCCGGCGGCACGGCGTCGAGGGCATCCGCGGCCGGCTGGCGGGGCTGGACCTCGAGCGACGCGAGGCCCGGCTGGCGGACGGCCGTCGCCTGGTCGCCGCCGCCGTCTCACTGAACCTCGGCTCGTCGGTACACCTCCCCCCGCCCCATCCCGAGGGGCCCGCGCTGTGGCCGGTCAAGCCGATTCCTCGCCTGGTGGCGCTGCGCCGGCGCCTGGTACGCGAGTTCGCCGCCGGCCTGCGCCCACGGCTGCTGGTGGTCGGCGGCGGCGCCAGCGCCGTGGAGGCGGCCTGCCAGCTGCGCGAGCTGGCGGAGCGCCACGGCGCCGATCCCGAGATTCGCCTGCTGACCCGGTCGTCGGATATCCTGCCCGGCGCCCCGCGCGGCGCCGTGGCCTGGCTGCGGCGCCGGCTCGCCCGACGCCGCATCGCCATCGACACCGGGCTCGAACTGCGCGGCCACACCCGCGGCGGCGTGCTGCTGGCCTCGCCGACCCCGCCCTGGGGCGAGGACGGCTACCGCTTCCTGGCCGCGGAACATGTCGTCCATGCGACGGGATTGACGACGCCCGACATCATCGAGGAGCTCGGGCTGCCGACCCTGCCCGGGCGCGGCCTGGCGGTGACCGCGACCCTGCAGAGCCCCGCCGCGCCCTGGGTCTTCGCCGCCGGCGACTGCGCCGCCATGATCGACCATGAGCTGCCGCGTCTCGGCGTCTACGGCGTGCGCCAGGGGCCGGTGCTGCTCGACAACCTCGCCGCCTGGCTGCACGGGGGCGAGCCGCGCCCCTATCGTCCCCAGCCTCGGGCCCTGTCGATACTGGATCTCGGTGACGGCCAGGCGCTGGCCCTGCGCGGGCGCCACTGGTGGGGCGGGCGCCTGGCCTGGTGGTGGAAGCGCCGTCTGGACGAACGCTTCCTGGCAAGCTACCGCTAACGGCCGCGGCCGACGGGGCGGCTCCACCGGCCGCGGGGCTGTGTCGCGCCCGCCGATCGGTTAGGCTGGAGGCCCAGACCGACAGTCGCATGACCACCACGGGCACCGGATGCTCAAACGTTACCTACCGATCCTCGCCTGGCTTCCCCACTACAATCGCCGCCTGTGCGGCGCCGACCTGCTGGCCGGGGTGATCGTCACCATCATGGTCATTCCCCAGTCGCTGGCCTATGCCCTGCTGGCCGGGCTGCCTGCCGTGGTCGGCCTCTATGCCAGCATCCTGCCGCTCGCCGCCTATGCCCTGCTCGGCACCAGCCGCACCCTGGCGGTCGGCCCGGTGGCCATCGTCGCGCTGATGACCGGCGCCGCCTTGTCCGGCGTGGCGCCCCCCGGCAGCGCGGCCTACCTGGAGGCCGCGCTGGTGCTGTCGCTGCTCTCCGGCGCCATGCTCGCGCTGATGGGCCTGCTGCGCATGGGCTTCTTCGCCAACTTCCTGAGCCATCCGGTGATCGGCGGCTTCCTCTCCGCCTCGGGGCTGCTGATCGCTACCAGCCAGCTCTCGCACCTGCTGGGCGTCGAGGCCGGGGGCTACACGGCCCTTGCGCTGCTGGGCAGCCTCTCCCGTGAGCTGGCCTCCCTCCACTGGCCGACCCTGGCGGTGGGCGCCGGCAGCCTGGCCTTCCTGGTCGCGGTGCGCCTGCGGGGGCAGGCGGCGTTGCGGGCGCTGGGCGTGCCCCGCGGGCTGGCCGCCCTGATCGCCCGCGCCGGTCCGGTGTTCGCGGTCGTCGTCACCACCGCCTTGAGCGCCTGGCTCGGCCTGGCCGAGCGCGGCGTGGCGGTGGTCGGCGCCATTCCCGGAGGGCTGCCGCCGTTGACCCTGCCCGGTTTCGACGGCCCGCTGTGGCGCCAGCTGCTGGTGCCGGCGCTGCTGATCAGCGTGGTGGGCTTCGTGGAGTCGATCTCCATGGCCCAGATGCTCGCCGCCAAGCGTCGCGAGCGCCTCTCGCCCAACCAGGAACTGATCGGGCTGGGCGGGGCCAACCTGCTGGCGGCCGTCTCCGGCGGCATGCCGGTCACCGGCGGGCTGTCGCGCACCGTGATCAACTTCGAGGCCGGGGCCCGCACGCCCATGGCCGGGCTGTTCGCGGCGCTGGGCATCGCCCTGGTGACCGTGGCGCTGACGCCGCTGCTGGCCCACCTGCCGGTGGCGACCCTCGCGGCCACCATCACCGTGGCCATCCTGACCCTGGTCGACGTGCCGCTGATCCGCCGGACCTGGCGCTACTCGCGCAGCGACTTCTCGGCCATGGCACTGACCATGGCGCTGACCCTGGTCGAGGGCGTCGAGGCGGGCATCATCGGCGGCGTGCTGCTGTCGATCGTGCTGTTCCTGTACCGCACCAGCCGCCCCCACAGCGCGGTGGTCGGGCGCATTCCCGGCACCGAGCACTTCCGCAGCGTGACCCGCCACGACACCGAGACGGTCAGCCACCTGGCGCTGCTGCGCATCGACGAGAGCCTCTACTTCGCCAACGCCCGCTATCTGGAGGACACCCTCTATGCCCTGGTGGCGAGCCGCCCGGAGCTCGAGCACGTGGTGCTGATCTGCTCGGCGGTCAACCTCATCGATGCCTCGGCACTCGAGAGCCTGGACGCCATCAACGCCCGGCTCAAGGACTCCCGGGTCACCCTGCACCTGGCCGAGGTCAAGGGGCCGGTGATGGACCAGCTCAAGAAGAGCGCCCTGCTCGACGACCTGGCCGGGCGGGTCTTCCTCAGCACCTACGCGGCCTGGAGCGAGCTCAGCCGGCCGTCGGCATGAGCCGGATACGCCGAAGGCCGGCACGCGGCCGGCCTTCGGGTGTCGTCGCTACCGTCGATCGTCTCAGGGCATCATCACCCGGTCGATGACGTGGATCACGCCGTTGGCCTGGGCCACATCGACGAGGGTGATGTCGGCACTGTTGCCCTGGGCGTCCACCAGCATCAGGTTGTTGCCGTTGGGCATCACCGTCAGCCGCTCGCCCTGGACGGTCTCGAAGCTCGCCGCCTCGCCGCGCGCCATGACCGCCTCGTGCAGGTCCTCGCGGGTCAGGCGGCCGGGCACCACGTGATAGGTGAGCAGTGCCTGCAGCTGGTCGCGATTCTGCGGCTCGAGCAGCGTCTGGACGGTGCCGTCGGGCAGGCGGTCGAAGGCGGCATCCACCGGGGCGAAGACGGTGAAGGGCCCTTCCCCCTTCAGGGTGTCGACCAGCCCCGCGGCCTGGACGGCGGCCACCAGGGTCTCATGGTCCGCGGAGTTGACCGCGTTCTCGACGATGTTGCGCTCGGGCAGCATCGAGGCGCCGCCGACGGTGGTCGGACCATGGTCGGCCTGGGCCTGGCCGGCGGCCAGGGCGGCGCTGCACAGGATGCCGGCGAAGATGCGATTGAGGGTCTGCATGGCGATCTCTCCTTGTTTGGGTGGTGGCCTTCGTCGGGAAGGCTCACGCAGAGATACGTCGCCATGCGGGAAACGGATGCAGCCAGGGTGCGTTGATAACCGAGGCTTGTGTCGAGGCGCCGCGCACCAGACCATCGACGGGTCTACGAACCCGCCCAAGGATGCGGCATGAGTGATCCGTCACAATCCCTGGTCGACGACCTCGCCGGCTGCGCACGCGGCGAGCATCGCGCCCTGTCCCGCCTCTACCGCGCCACCAGTGCGCGTCTGTATGCGCAGCTGCTGCGTATCGTCAGGGAGGAGGCGGCCGCCCAGGACTGCCTGCAGCAGGTCTACCTGCGGGCCTGGCAGTCGGCCGACCGCTATGATCCCGCGCGCGCCCGGCCGATGACCTGGCTGTCCACCCTGGCCCGCAACGTCGGCATCGACTGGCTGCGCCGCCGTCGCCCCGAGGGGGACCAGACCGAGCTGGACGGCCTGGACGGCGGCCGGCGTCCCGAGGAGGCCAGCCAGGCCCTGCAGGACGCCCGGGCGCTGCACGATTGCCTGGCGATCCTCGGCCAGGATCAGCGCCATGCCATGGAGCTGGCCTACTTCCAGGGGCTGACCCACGGCGAGCTGGCCGAACGGGTCGCTCAGCCGCTGGGCACGGTGAAGAGCTGGATTCGACGCGGACTCGAGAGGTTGAAGTCATGCCTGACCAATGGGACCTGAGCCGCCCCGACGAACGCCATCTGGCGGCCGGGGAGTACGCCCTGGGCGTGATGTCCGCGAGCGAACGGGCGCGCTTCGAGGCGCTGCTGGCCGTCAGCCACGAGCTGCAACACGACCTCGCCGAGTGGCAGGAGCGCCTGCAGCTCTTCAACGAGCAGCTGGACCCGGTGACGCCCCCGGTCGCGGTGTGGCGAGCGATCGCCGAACGCACCGGCGCCACCCGCCGGCACTCGCTGGCGCTCTGGCGCGCCCTGGCCGGCGGCTTCGCCGTGCTGACGCTGGCGTTCGCCCTGCTGTGGGTCGTGCCCGCGGGCGCCCCCCCCGACGAGGCCGCGGTCTATGTGGTGCTCGACGAATCGCGCAACCCGGACTGGATCATCAGCGCCACCGAGGACGGCGCGCTGCGAGTCCGCGCCGTGCAGCCCCAGCGCGTGGGCGCCGACCAGACCGGGGAACTGTGGCTGATCGCCGACGGCACGCCGGTCTCGCTGGGCCTGCTCCCCGGACGCGGCACGCGACTGCTGAGCCCGGACCCCGCCCTGCGCGAACGCCTGATGACCGCCGAACTGGCGGTGAGCGTCGAGCCGGAGGGCGGGGCCCCGGAGGGCAAGCCCACCGGACCGATCATCGACCATGGCCGGCTGACCCCGGTGCGCGGAGCCACGCTGCGGTTCTGAGCGGGACCCGGGATAAAATATCCACGTTCGGCCGGGATGGCGAACACCACAGCAAGTGGCTACGATTCTCGAGACTGGCGATGATCGGGTATCATGATCGCCCATTCACGGGAACGGCTACACCATGGACAGCACGCCCAAGCAGAACCTCGGCATCAGCGCCTACAGCTGGCTCAAGCACGACATCATCCGCGGCGTCTTCCAGCCCGGCGAGAAGCTGCTGATGAGCCGCCTGAAGGAGCGCTATGACCTCGGCATCGGGCCGCTGCGCGAGGCACTGTCCCAGCTGGTCGCCGAACGCCTGGTGGTGGCCATCAGCCAGCGCGGCTATCGGGTCGCGCCGATGTCCCGGGAAGAGCTGGCCGACCTCTACGATGCCCGGGCCCAGCTGGAGGGGCTGGTGCTGGAGCTGGCCATCCAGCGCGGCGACGATGCCTGGGAGGCCGATATCCTGGCCAAGGCCCACACCCTGGCCAAGGTCATGGAGGTCCACTCCGCCGAGGAGATGCTCGACGTCTGGGACGCCCGTCACAAGGCCTTCCACACCGCCATCGCCACCGGCTGCAACTCGCCCCACCTGATGCAGCTGCGCCAACATCTGTTCGACCAGGTCGAGCGCTATCGCCACCTGTGGCTATGCGAGACGGTGTTCTCCGAACAGGCCCTGGAGAGCAAGCGCCGGGAACACGCCGCCCTGGTCGAGGCCATCCTGGCCCGTGATACCGAGCGCGCGCGCTCCATGATGCGCGACCACCTGATGACGCCGGTGCCGATCATCCTCGAGGTCATGCAGCGGCGCGGGCTGGCCTGACCGGCATCAGCGCGCCGACGCCCCCGAGCCAGCCTGGGCGGTCGAATCCGACACGCCGATGTCGCTCACCGTCATGGTCCTGTCACGCCCCGATGCGACACTCGAAGGCGTCATAGAGAGCCCAGAGAGGAGTGCTCGCCATGCCCATGCCCCATCTGCTGCGCCTGACCCGCGACCAGGAGCTCCGCCTCGACCGCCTGGCCGAGCGCTGCGGCCTGTCGCGCGCCGAACTGCTCGAGCGCCTGGTGGCCGAGGGCCTCGCCGGCCTCGAGACCGAACTGATGATCGAGGGCGCCGGCCTGCGCCGGGCCGAGCGCAGCATCGACCAGCTGCTGCGCGAGAGCGGGCTGGGGGCCTGAGATTCGAGGTTCGAGGTTCAGGAAAAGAGCTCGCGAAAGCGACGGTACTCGTCCAGGGCCCGCTCGGCCGACACCGCCGCCAGGCGCACCTCCCGGCCGGGAAGGCACTGAGCCAGCCGCGCGCAGGCCAGCGGCGTCAGGGCTCCCAGGCGGGGATAGCCGCCGATGGTCTGACGATCGTTGAGCAGCGCGATGGGCTGGCCGTCCGGCGGCACCTGCACCGCCCCCAGCCCCAGGCCCTCCGAGACCATGCTCGTCAGCCGGCAGTGTAGCCGAGGCCCCTCGAGCCGCACCCCCATGCGGTCGGCCCGATCGTCGACCGTCCAGGCCGCGTTGAAGGCCGCGAACAGGCTGGCGCCTTCGAAGTCGGCGATCTGGGCGCCGGGGATCAGCCCCAGCCGCGGTACCGCCTCGTAGTCCGGTTGCCGATCGACGGGCACTTCCGGCTCGCCGCCTCCCTGCCCCGCCCCCGGGGCGACCGCCAGGCGATCGTCCGCGGCCAGCGGCCGCCCGTGGCCGTCGTGACCGCCCAGGCCCTCGCGCGCCACGGCGCTGACGCTGCCCAGCACCGGCGCGGCGCGAAAGCCGCCGGCCACGGCCAGGTAGGCGCGCAGGCCACTCACCGGCTGGGCGAAGGCCAGGCGCTGGCCGGCGCGCATGGGGAAGCGCCGCCAGGGCACCAGGGGGGCATCGTCCAGGGTCGCGCCCAGGTCGGCACCGCACACCGCCAGGGTCAGGTCACGCTCGGCCTCGAGCGTCAGCCCGCCAAGGGTCACCTCAAGCGCCGCCGCGCCCCAGGCGTTGCCCGCCAGGCGATTGGCCCAGGCCCAGGCATGCAGGTCGGCAGGCCCGCCCTGGGTCACGCCCAGGCGTCGCACGCCGAAGCGGCCGGCATCCTGCAGCAGCGCCAGGGGGCCGGCGTGCACCACCCGCAGCCCGGTTATCGCGTCGCTCATGGGACCGCCTCCATGGGGCTGGTGTCACCGCCCAGCCGCGCGAACTCGTCCCGGCTAACCGCCACGAAACGCACCCGGTCGCCCAGCGCCAGCAGGCCAAACCCCTCGCGGTCTCGGTCGAAGAGTCGCGCCGAGGTGCGCCCGATCAGGTTCCAGCCGCCCGGCGAGACGGCCGGATAGGCCGCCGTCTGGCGCCCGGCGATGCCCACGCTGCCGGCCGGCACCTTCTTGCGCGGCGTCTCCAGACGCGGCGTCTCCAGACGCTCGTCGACGCTGCCCATAAAGGCGAACCCCGGCGCGAAGCCCAGCGCATAGACCCGGTAGGTGGTCTCGGCGTGACAGGCAACGGTATCGGCCACGTTCATCCCTGCCCGCTCGGCCAGGCGCTCCAGTTCCGGCCCTACCCGTGGGTCATACCAGGTCGGCAGCTCGCGCAACGGCGCCTCGCGGTCCGCGTCAGCGTCGGGCGTCAGGCTCGCCAATACGGCGGACAGGCGCTGCCGCGCCTCGGCGGGCGTCAGCGCGAGCGGATCGAAGACCACCAGCAGGGTGGTGTAGGACGGCACCAGATCGACCAGTGCCTCGCCGAAGGCCGCCTCGCAGTCGCGCACCAGGGCGGTCAACCAGGGCAGGTTGGCCTCGTCGATGGCCGCGAACACTCGCACCAGCCAGCCGTCCAGGCCGGCGGCCTCCAGGCGCGGCAGGGCCGGCTCCGCCATCAGGTAGCCTCCGGATCGTGCAGCGCCGCCCGGATCGCCTTGATGGCGGCGATCGACTCGGCATTGTCGCCGTGCACGCAGAGCGTATCGGCGCGCAGCACCAGCTCGCTGCCGTCCCGGGCGATCAGCGGCCGGCCGTGGGCGATACGCCGCGCCTGGTCGACGATCGTCTCGGGATCGTGATGCACCGCCCCCGGCTCGCGCCGCGAGACCAGCCGCCCCTCGGCGTCGTAGGCGCGATCGGCGAAGGCCTCGAACCACAGGGTGACGCCGTGCTCGGCGGCCAGCGCCTCGGCCTGCGAGGTGTCGCGGGTGGCCATGACCATCAGCGGAAGCGCGGGGTCGAAGGCGACCAGCGCCCGCATCACGCCGGCCAGAATCTCGGGGTCGCGCATCATGTCGTTGTAGAGGGCGCCGTGGGGCTTGATATAGCCGAGCGCCAGGCCCTCGGCGCGACACACCCCCGCCAGTGCCCCGACCTGGTAGAGCACCAGGTTCTCGATCTCTTCCGGGGTACAGGCCATGGAACGCCGGCCGAAGCCCGCCATGTCGGGATAGGCCGGATGCGCCCCCACGGTGACGCCGTGCTTGCGCGCCAGGCGCACCGTCTTGCGGATCACGTCCGGGTCGGAGGCATGGAACCCGCAGGCCACGTTGGCCAGGTCCACGTGCGGCATCACCTCGTGATCGAGGCCCATCACCCAGGGCCCGAAGCTTTCGCCCATATCGGCGTTGAGCAGCAGGGTCTTCATCGCCACCTCGACGGAAAAGGGTTCATCGGCCATAACCTATCAGGGTACCGGCGCCGAGGCATCTCCCACGGCACCGGCACAGCGTTGACTCATCCTCCCACCACCGACGCCGTATCCATGCCCTTACCCGCTATGCTCATGGCATCGGCATGTCATTCGACAATGCTTGCGGCCGGAACGTCGAGGGATCGTCGCCCCGGCCCTCCCACGCTGGCTCACCCAGGAGAGGATTCGCCCATGCCCCTGCGCCATGCCCTGCCCCGCCTGGCGACCGCCGTCGCCCTCGGCGTCGGCCTCGCTACCCAGGCCGCCACCGTCCAGGCCGCCACCGAGTGGGACATGCCCACCCCCTACGGCGACCGCACCTTCCATACCGTCAACATCCGCGAGTTCACCGATGACGTGCGCGAGGCCACCGACGGCGAACTGGATATCACCGTGCACGCCAATGGCTCGCTGATCGGTCACGCCGAGATCAAGAACTCCGTGCGCCGCGGCATCGTGCCGATCGGCGAGCTGATCATGTCGCGGTTGGCCAACGAGAATCCGATCTTCGAGGTCGACTCCGTGCCCTATCTGGCGGCCAGCTACGACGACGCCCGGCGCCTGTGGGACGCCTCGCGAGAGGTCATCGCCGAGGAGCTGTCCGCCCAGGGCCTGCGCCTGCTGTTCGCCGTGCCCTGGCCGCCCCAGGGCATCTATACCCAGCAGGCGATCGAGGCACCGGAGGACCTGCAGAACCTCAGCATGCGCGCCTACAACGCCGCCAGCGAACGGCTCGCCCAGCTGGCCGGGGCGGTGCCCACCCAGGTCGAGGTGCCGGACATCCCCACCGCCTTCAGCACCGGACGGGTGGACGCCATGATCACCTCGCCGGCCACCGGCGCCGATACCAAGGCCTGGGACTATCTGAGCCACTTCAACCACGCCCAGCTGTGGCTGCCCAAGAACATGGTGATCGTCAGCGAACGTGCCCTCTCGCGGCTCGACGACGCCACCCGGGAGGCGGTGATCGAAGCCGCCGACGCCGCCGAACAGCGCGGCTGGGAGATGAGCCGCCAGGAGACCGACGATGCGCTGGCGGTCCTGAAGGACAACGGCATCGAGGTGTCCACCCCGACGCCGGCGCTGGCCGCCAAGCTCGAGGAGATCGGCGCCACCATGACGGATGAATGGGCCGAGCGCGCCGGCGAACAGGGGGCGACCATCCTCGAGGCCTATCGCGCCGGCGAGGAATGACACATCGACCGTGGCGGCCCGCGAGCGCGTCGGGCCGCACCGCCCCTCCCGCGGGGCCCGGGCGTCGCGCCCGGGCCCACAAGGCAAGCGACAGGGAGCCGCCGCCATGACCTATCGCCTCAGGCCCCTCTATACGCTGGGCGGCTACCTGTCCGCCGCCTGCCTGGTGCTGATCTGCGCCCTGATCAGCGCCCAGATCGTCGGGCGTCTCATCGATGTCCTGGCCACCGCCCTGGGCGGCGAGCGGATCGGCCTGGCCATTCCGGGGCTGGCCGAGATCTCCGGCTTCCTGCTGGTCGGCGCCACCTTCCTGGGGCTGTCCTACACCTTCATCCATGGCGCCCACATCCGCGTCACCCTGCTGATCGGGCGCTTGCCGGGGCGATCCCGGGTCGTCGTCGAGGCGGCCTGCCTGAGCGTTGCCCTGGCGCTGTGCCTCTACCTGGCGTACTACCTCTTCCGGCTGCTGGCCGACAGCATCGCCTTCGGCGAGACCTCCTACGGCCTGCTGAGCATCCCGCTGTGGCTGCCGCAATCGGCCATGCTGGCCGGCATCGTGCTGTTCTGCCTGGCGCTGGGCGAGGCCTGGTGGCAGGCCCTGGTGGCCGCGGTACGCCATCCGGAGACCTTCACCCTCGACGACGACAGCCCGGACTGAGGCCTCGCCATGCTGATGCTGACCACCACTCTGTTCGTGACCCTGCTGGTGCTGCTGGGCAGCGGCGTCTGGGTCGCCTTCTCGCTGCTCGGCCTGGGCTGGTTGGCGCTCAGCCAGTTCACCACGATTCCCACCGGCGACGTCATGGCCTCCGACATCTGGGGCGCCAGCTACAGCTGGGAGCTGACCGCCCTGCCGATGTTCATCTGGATGGGCGAGATCCTGTTCCGCTCGCGGCTGGCCGACGACATGTTCACCGGGCTCTCGCCGTGGATGCAGCGTATCCCCGGCCGGCTGCTGCACACCAACGTGGTGGGCTGCGGGCTGTTCGCCGCGGTGTCGGGCTCCTCGGCGGCCACCTGCGCCACCATGGGCCGCATGACCATCCCCGAACTCACTCGCCGCGGCTATGACGAGCAGCTGGTGATCGGCACCCTGGCCGGCTCGGCCACCCTGGGCCTGCTGATCCCGCCCTCGATCATCCTGATCGTCTACGGCGTGGCCACCGATCAGTCGATCGCCCGACTGTTCATCGCCGGCATCTTTCCCGGGCTGCTGCTGATCGGCCTGTTCGCCGGCTACCTGATGCTGTGGGCCTGGCGGCATCCCGACCGCGTGCCGGCGGCCGATGCCCGGCTGTCCTGGGGCGAGCGCCTGCGCCGCTCGCGGCGGCTGATCCCGCTGCTGGCGCTGATCGTGGGCGTGATCGGCTCGATCTACGCCGGCCTGGCCTCGCCCACCGAGGCCGCGGCGGTGGGCGTGGTGCTGTCGCTGCTGCTGGCCAAGGTGCAAGGCAGCATGGACCGCGGGGTCTTTCGCGACGCCCTGCTCGGCGCGGTGCGCACCTCCTGCATGATCGCCTTCATCCTCGCCGGCGCCTCCTTTCTCACCGCCGCCATGGGCTTCACCGGGCTGCCCAGCGACCTGGCGGCCTGGATCGGCACCCTGGGGCTGTCGCCGGTGATGCTGCTGGGGGCGCTGACGCTGCTGTTCATCCTGCTGGGCTGCTTCCTGGACGGCATCTCGGTGGTGGTGCTCACCACCTCCATCCTACTGCCCATGGTGGAGGCCGCAGGCATCGACCTGATCTGGTTCGGCATCTTCCTGGTGATCGTGGTGGAGATGTCGCAGATCACCCCGCCGATCGGCTTCAACCTGTTCGTGCTGCAGGGCATGACCGGCCGCAACATCCTCAGCATCGCCTGGGCGGCGCTGCCGTTCTTCTTCCTGATGATGCTCGGGGTGCTGCTGATCGGCCTCTTCCCGGAGATCGTCACCTACCTGCCCGGCCTGATGGGCAATCGCTGACGGCGTGGCTCAAGCTTGCCGCCCCGCCTCGGCCTCCCGCCGGGCGGTGGCCAGGGCGGCCCGCGGGTCCCGGGGATAGAAGCGCTCCGGCTGGCGGGCCACATGGGCGAAGACCCGGGTATCCTTGTAGGGCATCTTCATGAACCCCGACACCCCGAGCCCCTCGATCAGCGCCACGGCGTCGAGGATGTCGTCGAGGCGGCGGCGGAATTCCTCCTCCCGTGACGGGTCGAGCAGCCGGTAGTGGCTGTGGATCTTGAGGTGCTCGGGCAGCGCCTCGAAGATGATCATGCCGGTGTGATGGATGTCGTTGAGCGCCTCGAGGGAGGTGATGATGGCCTCGGGCAGCACCAGGAACTCCTCGGGGTCCGGGCCGTCCTCGAAGTAGCTGTGCAGTCGCGAGCGGTCCTCCAGTTCCGGCACCGCGCTGACCTCGTACTCGAGCCGCATGTCCGGGGTGATCACGAAGGGGCGCTCCGGCCCCTCGCGCTCCAGGTGCAGGGTGTCGCGGGCGTTGAACAGGCAGCTCTTGAAGATGCCCCGGCGATGGATGGCCCGGGCCAGGGTCACCATGTTGTTGACCGCGGCGACGAAGGCCGGCTTGAGGCTCGGGTCGTGCAGGTTGAGCGAGGAGTCGAGATAGACACCGTCGGCCTCCCAGCGCACCGCCAGCCCGCCGACCACCGGATACTTGCCAAGCCGGCTCACCGCCGCCAGGAAGGCCTTCTCGGTCTCGCCCATGCCCTGCATGAAGTTCTTGTAGTAGCGATCGAGCTGGACATCGTTGACGTCGTTGAGGGTCTCGCGCACGCCCTCCTCGCGCAGGAAGGACTTGCGCGAGCTGTAGACCACGGTGTCGATCTCGCGATCGGCGGGCCGGGTCCACACCGGCACCAGCGGGGATTCCGGCGGGCTCGGCAGGTCGAGCATCACCAGCTTGCCGAGCCGCGGCATCTCGCGAATGAAATGATCGCCGGCCCTGAGGCGCACCCGAGGATCGGGATCGAGCATGCCGTCGAGCATGCGCGCGAACTCCCTGGGCAGGCCGAGCGAGGTGGCCGGCATGGCGCGGTGCCCGAAGCGGCACGACTGCGCCGAGGCCAGGGCGTAGAGGGTGCCCGCGGCGCCCTGCTCGTCGAAGCGCGGCGACGACAGGGCGCCATTGAGCTGGTCCTCGCCGATGAAATAGACGTCGCCCAGGCGGGCGTTGGTCTGCTGCAGGTTGTCCGACATCAGTTCCATGACGTTGGCGGCCACGAACTGCTGGTTGGCGTCGAGCTGGGCGAACACCGATGAGCCCCAGTCGATCAGCGCGATGGTCTCGTCACGCTCGTCGAACACCAGGTTGGAGGGCTTGATGTCGCCGTGCACCACGGGCCTGCCGGCGGGCCCGGACTCGCGGCGCAGCGCGCCCAGGATATCGGCCAGCTGGGCGGCGATGCGCACGATCAACCGCGGCGACAGCCGCCCCTCGCGCAGCGAGACCTCCTCCAGGTTGTCGCCGGGAGCGCGCTGCATGACCAGGATCGACTGGTTGCGCACCCGCTGGAAGACCACCAGGCCCGGCACTCGGGGATGGGCGACCTGCTCCAGCATGAAGGCCTCCTCCTCGAGGCGGTCCTGCAGGTGCTGGGGCAGGTTCACCCGGGTGAACTTGAAGACGTACTCCTCGCCGCTGGCGGTCAGCCCGGCGAACACGAAGCCGTAGGCGCCCTTGCCGATCAGCTCGATGCGCCGATAGCCCAGCTGCTCGAGCTGGGCCCGGCACAGCGCCACCCACTCCTTGAGCTTGCGCGCGTCGTGGTGGCTCAGCAGGTAGACCGACTGGTCTTCCGGGATATAGAACTGCTGCAGCGGCGCCTGTGTCATGTCGTCGTTCTGCCTTCAGCGGACGCATCTCGGCCCGGGGCGATGCCGCCGCGTGACCCGAGCATCGTGGCCGCGGCGGCAGCGGCTCAGGAGAGTTCCAGAAGCATGGTTTCCGGCGCTTCGAGATACTCCTTCCAGGCATTGCAGAAACGGGCGATGGTGCCGCCGTCCAGCAGCCGGTGGTCGCCGGCCCAGGTGACGGTCATGATCGCCCGCCGGCTGACCTCGCCTTGCGCGTCGAAGCGCGGCAGCCACTGACTCTTGCCGATGGCCACGATCGCCACCTCCGGGGCGTTGATGATCGGCGCGGCATAGGTGCCGCCCAGAGCCCCGATGTTGGAGATGCTGATGGTGCCGCCCTGCAGGTCGGCCTGGGACACCCGCCCCTCCCGGGCCTCGCCGGTGAGGCGCTGGATCTCGGCCGCCACCTCGAGCAGGCTGCGCCGCTCCACGCCCTTGACGTTGGGCACCATCAGGCCCGCCTTGCCGTCCACCGCCATGCCGATGTTGCAGCTCGGCAGGTAGTGAATCTCGTCGGCGGCGTCGTTGAGCCGGCTGTTGAGCAGCGGGAAGTCCTGGATCGCCAGCGCCATGGCCTTCATGAAGAACGGCATCAGGGTGAGCCGGGTGTCCCGGGCCTCGGCCCGGGGCTTCAGGCGCTCGCGCAGCGCCAGCAGCTCGGTGACGTCGATCTCCTCGCCGTACTGGAAATGCGGAATGGTCGAGGCCGAGGCCACCATCTGGCGCGCCATGGCGGCACGCACGCCGCGCAGCGGCTCGACGCGCACCTCGCCCGGCGAGGTATCGGCAGACGCCGCCTCGGGGCCCGGCTTGGCCGCCGGGGCGGTGGCAGCTGCGCCGCCGCCCTCGACGAAGGCCATCACGTCGCCCTTGAGCACCCGGCCGTCCTTGCCGGAGCCGGGGATCTCCTCCAGGCGCAGCTCGTGCTCGCGCACCAGGCGGCGCACCGCCGGGCTCGCCGGAATGCGACCGTGGCGCCCCCGGCCCGTGGCGCCCGGCGCCGGCCGCGAGGCGGCCGATGTCACCGCCGGCTCGACCCTCGGCGCCTCGCCTCGATCCGGGTGATCGGCGTTGGACGACGCGGCCTCCTCGCCCGCCTCGGGCACATAGGCGAACAGCGGGGCATGCACCTTGGCGATCTCGCCCTTGGCCACGTGCAGCCGGGAGACCCGCCCAGCTTCAGGGGCGGTGATCTCGACCATGGCCTTGTCGGTCATGACGTCGACCACCGGCTGATCCTCGTCGATCGCCTCGCCCTCGGCCACGCGCCACTCGACCACCTCGCACTCGACGATGCCCTCGCCGATATCCGGCAGGATAAAGTCCTTGGCCTGGCCTGTCGGAGCAGACGCTCCGCCTGGGCTCGACGGCGCGGCCTGGGCCTCCGGGGCGGCCGTCGCCGACGGCGCTTCGGCCGCGGATTCATCGGTCCCGCCGTCGGCCTCGTAGGCGAACAGCGGCGCATGCACCTTGGCGATCTCGCCCTTGGCCACGTGCAGCCGGGTGACCCGGCCGGCCTCCGGCGCGGTGATCTCGACCAGCGCCTTGTCGGTCATCACCTCGACCACCGGCTGGTCTTCCTCGATGGCGTCGCCCTCGGCGACCCGCCATTCCACGACTTCGCACTCCACGATACCCTCGCCGATATCGGGCAGCTTGAACTCGGTCATTTTCCTTCTCCCGTCCTGATATCGGTCGTCAAAAGTTCACGCTTTCGCGAATGGCCTCGAAGACCTTGAGGTGATCCGGCAAGTACTCCTTCTCCAGGGTCAGCGGGAAGGGCGTGTCCAGGCCGGTCACGCGCAGGATCGGCGATTCCAGGTACAGGAAGCAGCGCTGCTGGACGGTGGCGGCGATCTCGCCGGCGAACCCGCCGGTGAGCGGCGCCTCGTGGGTCACCACCAGCCGGCCGGTCTTGAGCACGGATTCCGCCACGGTGTCGGCATCCCAGGGCAGGATCGAGCGCAGGTCGATGACCTCGCAGGAGATGCCCTCCTTCTCGGCCAGCTCCACCGCCTTGTCGATGATCTCCATCTGGGCGCCCCAGCCCACCAGGGTGACGTCGGCGCCTTCCTTGGTGACCTCGGCCTCGCCCAGCGGCAGCTGGTAGTCCTCCTCGGGGACCTCGCCGGTGGAGGCGCGATACAGCCGCTTGGGCTCGAAGAACAGCACCGGGTCCGGGTCGCGGATCGAGGCCAGCAGCAGCCCCTTGGCCTCGTAGGGATTGCGCGGCACCACGATCTTGAGCCCCGGGGTGTGTGCGAAATAGGCCTCCGGCGACTGGGAGTGATAGTGGCCGCCGGAGATGCCGCCGCCGTAGGGCGCGCGGATGGTCAACCCGCCGACGTTGAACAGGTCCCCGGAGCGATAGCGGAACTTGGCGGTCTCGTTGACGATCTGGTCGAAGGCCGGAAAGATATAGTCGGCGAACTGGATCTCCGCCACCGGCACCGAACCCTGGGCGGCCAGGCCGTTGGCGAAGCCGACGATGCCCTGCTCCACCAGCGGGGTATTGAAGCAGCGAGCCTTGCCGTAGCGCTCCTGGAGATGGCTGGTGGCGCGGAAGACGCCGCCGAAGCCACCCACGTCCTCGCCGAAGCACAGCACCTTCTCGTCCTCGACCATGGCGATGTCCAGGGCGTTGTTGATCGCCTGCAGCATGTTCATGGTCGGCATCTCAGGACTCTCCCTCGTCGTTGGCGTCGGTGCGGCTCACCTCGGGGTCCAGGGAGCGCGCGCCCCTGGGGTAGGCATCCGGGTGGAGGCGGATATGCGCCTTGAGGGCGTCGAGCTGCTGCTGCAGGGCCGGGGTGACCTCGGCGTAGACATCGCTGACCAGGGTGTGAAGGGCCGGCGGCGGGCGCTTCTCGGCGCGCTTCATGGTGTCCAGCACCTCCCGGCGCAGCCGCTCCTGAAGCTCCTTCTCCTCGTCGTCGTCCCACCAGCCCTGGGCAGACATCCAGCGCTGCATGCGCAGGATGGGGTCCTTCTCCCGCCAGGCCTCTTCCTCCTTGCGCGAGCGGTAGCCGGAGGGATCGTCCGAGGACGAGTGCGCGGCCAGCCGGTAGGTCATGGCCTCGATCAGCACCGGCTTGTTGTGCTCGACGGCGATGCGGCGCGCCTCCTCGGTGGCGCGATGCACCGCCAGGATGTCGTTGCCGTCGACGCGGATCACGTGCATGCGATAGCCGAAGGCCCGCGGCGCCACGCCGTCGGCGGCAAACTGCTCGATGGCCGGGGTGGAGATGGCATAGCCGTTGTTGCGGCAGAAGAAGATCACCGGCACCTCGTGCACCGCGGCCATGTTCAGCGCGGCGTGGAAGTCCCCCTCCGAGGCCGCCCCCTCGCCGAAGAACACCAGGGTGCACAACCCCTCGCCCGCCAGCTTCTGGCCGTAGGCGTAGCCGGTGGCCTGGGGAATCTGGGTGGCCAGCGGCGAGGAGATGGTCATGTAGTGGAGCTTGCGCGAGCCGTAGTGGATCGGCATCTGGCGGCCCTTGCCGTAATCGAGCTCGTTGCCGAACAGCTGATTCATGAACTCGTCGAAGCTGAAGCCGCGGTAGACCAGGGCGCCCTGCTCGCGGTACTGGGCCATGATCATGTCGGCGTCGTCCAGCGCCGCTGTGGCGCCGATCACGGCGGCCTCCTCGCCGGTGCACTGCATGTAGAACGACAGCCGGCCCTGGCGCTGGGCCGCCATCATGCGCTCGTCAAGCACCCGGGTGGCGATCATCGCCCGGTAGATGGCCCGGGCCTTGTCGCGATCCAGCGTCGGCGCCTCGGCGCCCTCGTGGAGGGTGCCCTCCTGGGTGAGGGCCCGATAGGTGGGAATGCTGAACTCGTCCCCGGCCATGAATTCCGGCGCGTGGATGTCTCGCGTTGTGGTCATCGTCATGATCCTTACCCCTTTTGGGGGCAGTGTTGTCTCTATTCTTTCGGACCGCCAGGGGATTGCCCCGACGCCGATCAACGCACGGATTTGACGTTAACGTAAACTGCGATTGTTGGATAGTCCTCGATTGGTCGCAGAGGCACCCGACCATCCCGCCGACACTGCCCAGTGCCGGCGACGACTCACCAAGCAGGCTCAGGCCTCCGGCGCGGCCGGCTGCAGACGGGCGAACACGCTGTCCACGGTCAGCGCCAGCAGGCCGATCAGCAGGGCTCCCTGGAGCACGTAGGCGGTGTTGCCGTTGACGATGCCCGAGATGATCGGATCGCCCAGGTTGCTCGCCCCCACCGTGGCGCCGATCGCCGCGGTGGCGATATTGATGGTCACCGAGGTGCGGATGCCGGCCAGGATCACCGGCGCGGCGAGCGGCAGCTCCACCTGGCGCAGCAGCTGCCCGCCGGTCATGCCCATGCCGCGGGCCGCCTCGCGCACGCCGGGGTCGATGCCCTCGAGCCCCGCCAGGGTGTTGCGCACGATCGGCAGCAGGCCGTAGAGCAGCAGCGCCACGATGATCGGCAGGGTGCCGAAGCCCAGCACCGGCACCGCCAGCGCCAGCACCGCCACCGGCGGGAAGGTCTGGCCGATGGAGGCCAGCTGGGCGACCAGCGGCAGGAAGTCGCGCCCGGCGCGGCGGGTCACCGCCACCGCCGCCCCGACCCCGATCGCCACCGCGGCCAGGGCCGCCACCCCCACCACCAGCAGATGGCGGCCGAGCAGGGTCAGGAAATCGGCCCGGGCGTAGACGACGCTGCGGCTGTCGGGCTCCACCAGGCGAAACAGCGCCTCCAGGTGCGCCATGCCCAGGCAGGCGCCGAGCAGCAGCCCGGCCCACACCAGCGGCACCCGCCAGCGATGCTGCGTGCGCGCGACGCGCCGACCGGCCGCCTCAATCATGGGCCCGGGCCCCCACCAGCTTCCGCAGCGACAGCTCGCCGATCGGCATGTCCTCGTCGTCGACCACGGCCAGGCGCTCGGCGTGGCGCCACAGCATGATCGACAGCGCCTCGCGCAGCGAGGCGTGCTGCGAGATCCGCTCCCGGGGCAGCAGCCGCGGGCTGAGCGGCAGCATTCGCTCGCTGACCGGCAGCAGCGCCGCCTCCTTGAGGCCGCGATCCTCGCCGCCCAGCAGCGACTCGACGAAATCGTCGGCGGGCTCGCGCAGCAGCGCGAGGGGATGGCCCTGCTGGCGGATGCGCCCCTGGTCCATGACCACCAGCCGGTCGGCCAGCCGCAGCGCCTCGTCCATGTCGTGGGTGACGAAGACGATGGTCTTGTGCAGTCGCGCCTGCAGCGCGCGCAGCTCCTCCTGGAGCGTCTCCCGGGTGATCGGGTCCAGCGCCCCGAAGGGCTCGTCCATCAGCAGGATATCCGGGTCCGCGGCCAGGGCCCGGGCCACGCCGACCCGCTGGGCCTGGCCGCCCGACAACTGGCGCGGATACTTGCCGGCGAACTCGTCCATGGCGAGCCCGAGCATGGCCATCAGTTCCTCCACCCGCTCGCGGATCCTCGCCTGGGGCCATTTCAGCAGCCGCGGCACGAGCCCGATGTTGCGCTCCACCGTCCAGTGCGGAAACAGGCCGGTGCTCTGGATGGCATAGCCCATGCGCCGGCGCAGCGTCTCCTCGCGGAAGTCGCGGATCTGCTGGCCGTCGATATGGATCTCGCCGTCGCTATGCTCGATCAGCCGGTTGATCATGCGCAGGGTGGTCGATTTGCCGCACCCTGAGGTGCCCACCAGCACGCAGAGCTCGCCGCGTTCCACGCGCAGCGAGATGTCGTCCACCGCGGTCGTCGCGCCGAAGCGCCTGGTCACGTGGATGAGTTCGATCATGTCGCCCCTCCCGGGCGCAGCAGGTCGGTCAGGGCACCCAGCAGGGCATCGGCGACGAGCGCCATGACCAGGATCGGCAGGGCACCGAGCAGCACCAGGTCCATGGCGGCCTGCCCGAGCCCCTGAAAGATGAAGGTGCCCAGTCCGCCGGCGCCGATCAGCGCGGCGACGGCGGTCAGGCCGATGGCCTGCACCGCGGTGATGCGGATGCCCTCGAGGATCACCGGCAGCGCCAGCGCCAGGCGGACCTGGCGGAACACCTGGCCACGGCTCATGCCCATCCCCCGGGCGGCATCGATCACCCCGGGGTCCACCTCGTCGAGCGCCACGTAGGTGTTGCGCACCATGGGCAGCAGGCTGTAGCCGACCAGCGCCAGCAGCGCCGGCGCGGCGCCGATGCCGCTCACTCCCAGCGCCGCCAGCCACTCGACGTGGGCGGCCAGCCAGGCCAGCGGCGCCAGCAGCAGGCCGAACAGCGCCAGGCTGGGGATGGTCTGCAGGAAGTTGAGGACCGCGAAGCCCAGGGTACGCACCCGCTCCCAGCGCCGCATGACCAGCGCCAGGGCCACGCCGAGCACCAGGCTGATGCCGACGGAGGCGCCGACCAGCATCAGATGCTCGCCGACGGCGGCCACGAAACCGGCGCTGCGCCCCTCGAATTCCTGACGCAGCGCCAGCGGCGCCAGGCCGAAGGCCAACCAGCCGGCCAGGCTCGCCAGGGGAAGCAGCAGCAGCGACCAGCCCAGGGGACGGGCCAACGCCAGGCGCGTGCGCAGCTCGATGGTCGCCAGCAGCAGCAGGAAGAGCGCGCCCCAGACGCCGGCGCCGACGCCCATGCGGGCCTGGGGCAGCTCGGCATCGATCAGCCTGGCCGCCGCCAGCGCCAGCCAGGCCGGCAGCGCCGCCAGCATCGCCACGACCAGCCCCAGGGCCCAGCGCAAGCGCCGACGATCGGGGCGCCAGGCCAAGGCCAGCACGGCGAGCATCGGCAGCAGAGTGATCACCAGGCCCGGCCATCCGGCGACCTCCCAGGCGGCCTGGCCCTGCCCCGGCACGATGCGGTTGGGGGCCACGCTGACCGCGTCGAGCCCGAGCCAGGC
The DNA here is from genome assembly GCF_056159885.1 of Halomonas sp. ABH4_019. Classification (NCBI taxonomy): domain Bacteria; kingdom Pseudomonadati; phylum Pseudomonadota; class Gammaproteobacteria; order Oceanospirillales; family Halomonadaceae; genus Halomonas; species Halomonas sp. ABH4_019. The sequence continues at coordinate 146,773 of NZ_JBSWWC010000004.1, read as the reverse complement.
GACAAGCGTCGCCAGCAGCAGGCTCGCGAGCACGACATTGGGGCGAGGCACGTCCCTGCTGTCTTCCTCTTTGTGCACCCCGCCACTCCTCACCCCATCGATCATTCGTCGAGCGTATCGAGGAAGTCGCCGGCCACCTCGGCCGGATCGAGGCCGTTGACGGCCACATCGCCGTTGAGGCGTTGCAGGGTATCGCGGTCCAGGGCCTCGAAGACCGGGGCCAGCAGGGACTCGATCTCGGGATGGGCCTCGAGGACGCTGGCACGCACTACCGGCGCCGGCTGGTAGACCGGCTGGACGCCCAGGGTATCGTCCATCACCACCAGGTCCAGGGCCTTGAGGCCGCCGTCGGTGCCATAGGTCATGGCGGCGTTGACGCCGCTGGTCTGCTGGGCGGCGGCGCGCATGGTGGCCGCGGTGTTGCCGCCGGAGAGCACCAGCAGCTCGTCCTCGGCAAGCTCGAAGCCGTAGGCGTCCTGGAAGGCCGGCAGGGCCTGGGGCGATTCGACGAACTCGGCGCTTGCCGCCAGCTTGAAGTCACCACCCTCGCCGAGATAGCGGGCCAGGTCCTCCAGGCTCGCCAGGTCGTGCTCGCGGGCCAGCTCGCCGCGCACGCTGATCGCCCAGGTGTTGTTGGCATCGGCGGGGGTCAGCCACACCAGATCGTTCTGTTCACGGTCCTTCTGCCGGACGGTGGCGAAGGCCTGGTCGGCGTCCTTCCACACCGGACTGTCGGCCATGTCGAAGAAGAAGGCGCCGTTGCCGGTGTACTCGGGGTAGAGATCGATTTCACCGGCGGTCAGGGCGCCGCGCACGATGCTGGTGCCGCCCAGTTGCAGGCGATTCTCGACCTCGATGCCGCCGCCCTCCAGCCGCTGAAGGATCAGTTGCCCCAGCACCGAGCCCTCGGTGTCGATCTTGGAGGCGACCACCACCGGTTGCCCCGTTTCCTGGGCCTGTGCCGTGGCCAGGGTCATCAGGGTACCGGCCGCGACGGCGGCGAGACGCGACAGTGCTGGCTTCATGGTTACCACCCACTTCCTTTATGAATGTATGCTGAGTATAAGGCCCGTACAGCTCGGCTGTCAGAACGGCATCTCAACGCCCGGAACCCGACCGCATGCCGCCATCCCATGACGACATCCTCGCCTTGCATCACCCCGTGGTGCGAGATCTGGCGTGGCTCCTGCAGACGCCGGACCTGCTCGCCCTGGCCCGACCCGGCCGCCCCGCTCCCGCCCGCCTTGGCCTGGGCAGCGACGATATCCTGACCGACTACCTGGCACGGCTGGACGCCGGGCCCGAGCGGCTGGAGCGGTTCGTCGATGCCACCCTGCGCGGCCGCATGGGTCACTATCATGAACGGCTGTGGCAGTTCCTCCTCGATACCGCGCCCGGCACCCGGCTGCTCGCCCACAACCTGCCGATCCTCCAGGACCGCCGCACCCTCGGCGAGCTCGACCTGCTCTACGCCGAGATCGCCGATCCCACGCCGGTGCACTTCGAGGTGGCCATCAAGTTTTACCTGGGCCTGCCCGAGGGGCCCGGCGACGAGGACGATCAGGCGCGCTGGATCGGGCCCGGCGGGCTGGACAGCCTGGCCCTCAAGCGCCATCACCTCGAGGGGCACCAGCTGCCGCTGGCCCACACACCGGCGGCGCGCCGCGCCCTGGCCGAACGCTTCGGCGAGCCCGTCGCCCGCCTCCACCAGCGCCTGGCGATGCCCGGAGTCCTCTTCTATCCCTGGCGGGGCGCGCTGCCCGCCCCGCGCCATGCCACCCCCGGGCACCGCCGCGGGCGCTGGCTGCACTGGCGGGACTGGCCGACCCTGCGCGACACCCTCCCCCACGCGACCCGCGGCGCCTGGCTGTGCAAGCCCCACTGGCTGGCCCTGCCCCATCCGGAGCGCCTGCCCCCACTCGAGGTGCTGGAACATCGCCTGCGGGCCCACTTCGCCAGCGGCGGCGCGCCGGTGCAGCTCGCCCTGCGGTGCGCGGACGAGGCGGCGGCCGGCTGGGAGCGGGTATTCGTGGTCGATGACCACTGGCCCCGCCAGGTTCCGCTGCCACCGGCGTGAACGCAAAGCGCCCGGCGCATGGCCGGGCAACGTCAGGCCCCTCGAGCAGGCCCCACCATCCCGACGCCGATATCACGATGGCAAGGGCGAACCGAGCGTCACGTCAGGCTTGGAGGCCTTCGAGCCGACGCGACAGCCACTCCCAGGCCTCAGGGGTCTGCTCGCCGATGAACACCAGGCGGCTGCCTCCCTGCCCCGGGGCGTCAAGCTCCTGGCTGGTCAGCCGTCCGGCGGCCCGCTGGAGCACCAGCCGCCGGCCGTCGTCAAGCCGAACCACGCCCTTGAAGCGCAGAATGTCCCGCGGCATGTCGTCGAGCAGCTCGCGCAACGGCCCCGTGGCCACCGCCCCCTCACATTCCCAGCTGAGACTCCTGAGCCCCAGCGCCTCGAGGGTGGTCGGCGCGCCGGTATGCGGCGAGAGGGGCGAGGCTTTCGCCCGCAGGGATGGCAGGAACACCGCCTCCGGCGGCAGAACCGCCTGAGTGGTGCGCAGATGGCGGCTGTCGGGCAGCAGCAAGGCGGCCTCCAGTGCCGCCACGCTCGCCTCCTCGACCAGATCCACCTTGTTGATCAGCACCAGGTCGGCATTGTCGATCTGGGACGCGACCAGGTGACGCAAGGCGGGCGAGAGGGTCTCGCGGTCCAGGGCGGCATCGACCAGGGTGATGACGCCCTCGAGGCGCGCCCGGGCCCGGATGCGAGGATAGCCCAGCACGTTGACGACTCGCTGCGGATCCGAGACCCCGCTGCACTCGATGAGCAGGTGATCCAGGCTGCCGGCGCGCTGGGTCAGCAGGCCGTCGATAGCCGCGGACAGCTCTCCCTGCAGGCTGCAGCACACGCAGCCGTTGCTCAGCGTGATCAGGTCGTCGCGGCGCTCGTCGATCAGCGCCTCATCGATGTTGAGCGCCCCGAAGTCGTTGACCATCACCCCCAGGCGACGTCCCCCCGCATGGCTCAGCAGGTGATTCACCAGGGTCGTCTTGCCGGCACCCAGGAAGCCCGCCACCACGGTCACACCAAGCTGTCGGGCGGGCTGCTCGGGTATCGATGAGGGATTCATCGCGCCTCCTGCGGGCTAGTCGAAGATGAGTTCGGGCAACCACAGCGCGATCTGCGGGAACATCACCAGCAGCACGATGCCCAGCACCTGCATGGCCAGGAACGGCAGTACCGAGCGATAGAGGTCCCCGGTCGTGACCTCGGGAGGCGCCACCGAACGCATGTAGAAGAGGTTGTAGCCGAACGGCGGCGTCAGGTAGGCGGTCTGCATGGCCAGCACGAACAGGGTCGCGAACCAGATCGGATCGAAGCCCAGCGCCTCGATGATCGGCACGTAGAGCGGCACCGTGATGAACAGGATCGCCGAGTCGTCCAGGAACATGCCCAGAATCAGGTAGCTGAGCAGGATCACCGTCAGCACCAGATAGGGACTCAACTCGGCCGCCATCACCTGGCCCACGATCGCCTGCCCGGCCCCCAGCGCGATGTAGATCTTGGAGAAGATCACCGCGCCGATCATGATCCACATCAGCATGCCCATGATCCGGGCCGTGCGGTACAGGGCGCCGCTGAGCATGCTCAGGTTGAGCTTGCCGTGCGCCAAGGCGCACAGCATGGCGCCGCTGGCGCCGAGCGCCGAGGCCTCGGTGGGCGACGCCACCCCGGTGACCATGGTGCCGAGCACCACCGCGATGAGCGAGCCCGGCAGCACCATGGCCTGCAGCGCCTTGAGCTTGTCGAGACCGCCGATACGCTCGGCGGCCTCGATGGGCGGCCCCAGGTGCGGCGACCGATAGCAGCGAATGCCGATGTAGACGATGTAGATGCCGGCCAGCATCAGGCCTGGCATGACACCGGCGGCGAACAGCTTGCCCACCGATTCCCGGGTCAGGAAGGCATAGAGGATCATCACCAGCGACGGCGGAATCAGGAACCCCAGGGCACCGCCGGCCATGATGGCCCCGGCGGAGAGCTGCTTGCTGTAGCCCCGCTTGAGCATGGCCGGCAGCGCGATCAGCCCCAGGCTCACCGTGGCGGCGCCGGTGATCCCGACCATGGCGGCGATCAGCGCGCAGATCACCACGGTGCCCATGCCCAGCCCGCCGCGAATGCCGCCCATGACCTTGTAGATCATCTCGAACAGATCGTCGGCGATGCCCGATCGCTCCAGGATCATGCCCATCAGGATGAAAAGCGGCAGCGCGACCAGGATGAACTCGTTCATCAGGCCGAACACCGACGGCATCATGATGCCCAGGCTATCCGGCCCCCAGATCCAGTAGCCGAAGCCCACGCCGACGCCCATCAGCGTCCAGGCCAGTGGGACGCCGAAGAACATCAGGGTCAGCATGGCCCCGAACATCAGCAGCGTCAGCAGGATCGGATCAATGCTTCCCATCGGAGTCCTCCCGGCGCTCGGTGACATGGCGAGCGGCGTCCTCGGACGCCACGGGGTGCCCCAGCAGGGTGCACAGGTGTCGGGCGGCGTTGGTCAGCATCTGCAGCATGATCAGCAGCACGGCCACCGGAATCATGACCTTGAACGGCCAGATGATCGGCGCCCAGGTGCTGCGGAAGGAGCGCTCCTGAATGGCCACCGACTGCATGGCGAACTCGAAGGCGCTGCGCAGCAGCAGCGCCAGCAGCAAGAGCACCAGCAGGTTGGTGACCATCGACAGCAGCGCCTGTTGGCGAGGCGACAGGCGCTGGGAGAAGATGTCGATGCGCACGTGGCCGTGCCATTTCTCGGTGTAGGCCCCAGCCAGGATGGCGTAGACGCCATAGGTCAGCGTCGAGGCCTCGTGCGCCCAGCTGGTCGGGGAACTCAGCAACTGGCGTGCCACCACCTCAAACACCAGCATGCCGACCAGGGCGAAGCCGAGCCAGGCGACGAGCCGCCCGAGCCACTCGCTCAGGCGGTCCTGCCAGCGGATCCAGGCATGAAGCCATTGCATGGCGCACTCCCGTTCAGTCGAGGCGACCCTTGTCGCGGGCCATCTGGCGGATCATCTCGATGGCCTCAGCGGCCGCCTCGGATTTCTCGGCCTCGGCGTCCCAGACGTCCTGCGCCGCCTCGGTCATCGCCAGGATGTCGTCCTCGGGCAGTTGGGTGATGTCGAAGCGATGGGCCGCCTCCTCGTTCCACTCGACGAACTTCTGGTGGCGATAGTCGGCCCACTCGGCGGTCACCTCGGTGAAGATCGCCTGGAGATCCTCGGGCATCTGCTCCCAGAAACGCTGATTGACCAGCACGTTGTCGACGAAGCCCGGATAGAGCATGTTCATCTCGGTATAGTGCGTCGCCACCTCATCGAGCTTGAGCACCGAATAGTCGTAGGGCCCGCCATAGATCAGGCCATCGATGGTGTTGGTGCTCAGGGCGATGTAGAACTCCTGGGGCGGGATATACACGGTGGGGATATCGAAGTGCTCGAGCACCGCGGCGACCGAGGGCGTGGCGCGAATCTTGAGCTCGCTCATGTCCGCCAGGCTCTCCACCGGCTCCTTGGTCAGCAGGTCGAACTTGCCGCCGAAGACCGGCACGGTGTAGTGGATGCCCTGCCGGGCGTAGTTCTCGGCCAGCAGCTCGCCGAGCCCCCGCTCGTGCCACAGTTCCTTGGCCTCCTCGAGGCTGGTCCAGGCCATGGGTATGCCGGACTCCAGCACCCCGGTGTCCATCTGGCCACCCCAATAGCCGCCATAGCCATAGATCGCCTGCAGGGTGCCGCTGCGCAGGGTGGTGAACATCTGGTCGTTGGGCACCAGCTCGCCACCGCGGAAGATCGACAGCTGGATCCGCCCATCGCTGGCCTCGGCCAGCATGTCCTGGTAGCGCTGGAAGATCTCGTCTTCCTCGGTGCCGGTATAGCGCTGCATGCGGATCTCGACCACCTCGCCGTCCTGGGCCAGCACGGCCACGGGAAAGGCCAGGGCACTGCCGGACAGCGCCAGGCTGGCCAGGCCGACCTTGAGGGTCTGGAGATGACGACGTTCGACGTTGTTGTTGTGCATTGCGATGTCTCCTGAGGAGGGATGCGTCATGTGGTCCGGCATGTCACTCGGCTCTATCGGTGGGTGCCGGAATCACCCAGTCACGCTCGCCGCGAGGCGTACTGACGTACTCGGGCCAGCGAAAATCGATCGGCGGGGCGTAGTCGCACAGCGGGGCCAGCCAGTCGTCGCCGCCGATGCCGCCAGCGGTGCGCGCCTCGAACTCCTCCCGGGCGGCCGCCAGGGCTCCCGGCTCCTGCAGCAGATCGAGCAGCGTCAGCCCTACCGTCTTGGCCGCGGTCTCGATCATCGGGTCGATGCACGGTGCCAGGCCGCCCAGGGCGTTCATCACCCAGGCCGGGTACCCGGCGCCGTCTTCGCGTGGCGCCAGCGCCGGACGGCCGATGTACAGGCGCACCGTCGGCGCATGCCAGCTGTATTCGGTGTAGTCGTCGGAGGTGAAGTGGGTCTGGGTGGGCGCCAGGATCCGGCGCAGCTCCCGCTCGGCCTCCCGCGGCGGCCGCAGCCTCTCGACGTCGGCGAGGAAAGGACGCGCCATGGGCGTCATGCCCAGGTTGGCCTGTATCTGGCGCGCCAGCTCGATGGCCTCTGGACCGAGACGCGGCGGGCCGACGCGCTCCAGGTTGCGATAGGTCAGCTCGGCCAGCGCGTGGTTCGCCAACCCGGGACGGGACTTGGCGACCCAGTGGCGCTCCACGCGGCAGTGCGACAGCCGGGCGACGCACTCGGCGATATGATCGAGCCCGCGCACCACGTGCTCCGCCTGCTCCACCGTGGCCACGCGAATGAAATACTGGATCTGGGCCATCTGGGCCGGAAGGTTGTCGGCGGTGGCCTGGCCGGCATTGAGGATCGCCTCGTTCATCGACCAGTTGAGGCCACTGGCCAGCACGTGTTCTCGCAGCGCCTTGGCATTGACGTACATCTGGGTGACGGCATCGTTGGCCCCCGGCGCCCGGGCGCTGGCGTGCGAGGCCGCGATGGGCGAGCTGTGGTCGCCGGTCAGCCAGGTCTCGGGGCTGTCGCAGGTGAAGGTGTAGATGACACCGTAGGCGGCACCGCAATGGGTGTCCCAGCGCGTCGTGTTGCACAGCGGCAGCATGTAGAAGGGATGGAAGCTGATGGCCGCGTCCAGGCCGTCATAGTAGCCCCGGGCCGCATGGATCGGCTTGGAGCCGCGCACCTTCTCGGCCGGCTCGCCGAAGAACTTCAGGGTACCGGGAAGGCCCTGCTCCTTCATCAGCGCCTGCATGGCCAGGAAACCGCCCAGCGAGCCGATGCCCAGCGCGGCATGGGGGTCGGTGTGGCCGCCGGCCCAGGGGCTCAGCCCGTCGCGGGGACGCTGGACCACGTCGGCCGCCTGGCAGTTGCCGGGTACGGCATCATATTCGGCGTAGCCGCCAAGCGTCGGCCCTTCCCCGTTGGACCAGGTCGCACAGAAGGCGGTCGGCATGCCGCCGGAGCCCTCCTCGACCTCGAAGCCATATTCGCGCAGCAGGTCGACGTAGAAGCGTGCCGAGCGGTATTCCCGCCAGGCGGTCTCGGCATAGTGCCAGATGGTCTGGTTCCACTCGGACAGGCGGGGCATCAGCGCCTCGACGCCGCGGACGAGCGCATCGCGTTGGGTCTGCGTGGTCATGTGGGCTCCTCGAAGGAGTGTTATTGCTTTGCAACCCACTATAAATCAAACTCAACTCATCAAAAGTCAAAAATAATCATCTGATTGGTCAAAATGACTCAACAAAAAGCCCATCACCTCCCCTCGCTGCAGGCCTTGCGCGCCTTCGAGGCCCTCGCGCGGCTCGGCAGCCTGACCGACGCGGCGGACTACCTCAGCCTCACCCGCAGCGCCATAAGCCACCAGTTGAGGCTGCTGGAAACCCAGTTGAACCTGCGCCTCTACGAGCGTCGCGGCCGCGGCGTGACCCTGACGCCCGCCGGCCAGCTCTACGCCGGCGAGGTGCGCGACGTGCTGCAGCACCTCGAGCGCATCCACGCCAACCTGCCGGACCAGGAATACAACGGCCATCTGCACGTGTGCATGCCCCCGGGGTTCGCCGCCAGCGTGGTCAGCCGCCACATCAACGACTTCTACCGCAACTACCCCACCATTCGCCTGCACCTGAGCACCAATCGCGAAAACGAGACCATTCACCAGCCCAACTTCGACCTGTTCGTGGTGTTCGGGGACGGCGCCTATACCGACCATCACGTCGAGATGCTCGCCCAGCCGATGTACCAGCCGGTGTGCAGCCCGACCCTGCTGAACGAGCTCGACATCGCCCAGCCGAGGGACCTGGAACGCGCCACCCTGCTGCACCTTCACGACGCCCATGACTGGCAACTGTGGATGGCGGGCTGCGGCGGCAAGCACCCGATCAAGGTCGACTCGGGGCTGTACTTCTCGAACATCCTGCTGGTACTGCAGGCCGCGCTATCCGGTCAGGGCGTGGCGATCGGCGACGACGTGGTATGCGGCGACAGCCTGCGCCACGGCCAGCTCGTGCGGACGTTTGGCGAGCGCATTCCCAGCGATCGCGCCTATTACCTGGTCACGCCCCAGAGCCGCCTGGACGATCCCAATGCCCAGGCGTTCAGCGACTGGTTGAAGAAGTTACTGGAGCGGCTGCGCGGCACCGCAGCCGGCTAAGCCCGCCGACACGCCAAGAACGCTCACCTCTGACGCAAGAAATTACCACCTCCCGGCCCTTTTCCCTGGCTTATGGTGAATTCGGCACAACAATGGAGGTAACCCGGATGTTCGACCCTTGGCGCTCCAGCCACGCTCCCCGACCGTCACATGCCGACATCGTGCTGCTGGACGGCACCATCTACACGCTCGACCCGGCAAGCCCCTGGGCCGATGCGCTGGCCATGGCGGATGGCCGGCTGTGCGCCGTCGGGGATGCCGACACCGTGAAGGCATGGATCGGCCCCGCCACCCGGGTCATCTCGCTGGGCGGGCGCTTCGTGATGCCCGGCCTGCACGACATGCACACCCATCCCGACCTCGGCCTGGCCGCCAAGTACGACGACTCGCTGAACATCGGGCTCGAGGACCCCACTCCGGACCAGGTCGAGCAGGCCATTCTCGACTACGCCGCTCGCCATCCCGGCGACGGCTGGATTCATGGCGCCTACTTCGTGCGCTACACCTTTCGCCAGGCCGGCCTGACGCCCGGACGCGCCTGGCTCGACAGGGTCATGCCCGACCGCCCTGTGGCCATCCTCGATCGGATGTGGGGCACCATGATGGTCAACAGCAAGGCCCTGGCCATGGCCGGCATCGACCGAAACACCCCCGACCCACGTAACGGCTACATGGAGCGCGACCCGCTCACCGGCGTGCCCACCGGGCTGATGATCGACGGCGCCTACGCCATGATTCACGCCGCCATGCCGCCGACCCCGGTGGCCGTGCTGCGCCGCGCCTACGAGGAAGGGTTGCACTTCCAGACCAGCCGCGGGGTCACGGCGACCAAGTACGTGCATGTCTGCGAACAGCGCCTGGACGCCCTCAAGCAACTCGACGACACCGGACGGCTGAGCCTGCGCGTGGAGGCGGCGATCAGCTGGCAGGACGACATCTTCCCGGTCAAGCGGCGCTGGGAGCTGCTCGGCGGCGAACGCCACTACTACGCCAGCAGCCGACTCAATGCCAACGCCGTGAAGTTCCATTTCGACGGCACCGTGGAGCCCCGCTCGTCCTTCCTGCTCACGCCCTGGGAAAGCGGCGAGGAATGGCGCGGCAAGATCAACCTGACGCCCGAACACCTGCGCGACATGCTGATCGACATGGACCGCCGCGGCATCCGGGTGATCGCCCACTGCACCGGCGACGGCGCCTCCGACCTGTTCCTCGACGCCGTGGCCGCCACGCGACGCGCCAACGGCCCAGGCGGCGTGCGCCACCAGTGCGCCCACAGCACCATCCTGCACGATGCCAACCTGGCCCGCTTCGCCGAGCTGGACGTGATCGCCGAGTTTTCCCCGGCGGCCTGGTACCCCTCGCCCTTCACCTCGGGGGCCCGGGCCGGGTATGGCCAGGAGCGCCTGTCCCGGGCCTATAACCTGCGCGGCGTGCTGGATGCCGCGGGCGTCGCGGTGTTCGGCACCGATTTCCCGGTGGCCTCCATCGATCCCTGGCTGGCCCTGGAGACCTTGGTCACGCGACAGAACCCCTGGGAGCCCGGCGACGAGCGCTTCGGCACGCCCATCGGCCTGGAGGAAGCGCTGCGCGTGGCGACCCTCAACGGGGCCTACGCCATGGGGCTGGAAGACGAGACCGGCTCCCTCGAGGTCGGCAAGTCGGCCGACCTGATCGTACTCGACGAGGACCCGTTCTCCCGCGAGGTCCGCGGCAACCTGCATCGCACCGAGGTCGAGATGAGCTTTCTCCAGGGGCAGCCGGTCTACGATCGCCAGGGCGAGCTGGCCGCCGCCGGCCTCGACGCGACCTGGCAGGGCCGGCCCGCCGAGCCGTAAGTGGAAGTCGTCATCGGCGCGGCGGGGCGGCTCGTCCTCCGTCGCTCAGACGGGCCGGCCGATCGACAAATAGCGGTTGTGCACGGCCGATGTCATTCTCCCCCGGGATCCTGGGCATCATGACTTTTTGTAACTAAAATTTACAAACGGCGTTTCTAAACTATGCTGTCAAATAGGGGCATGGCCGGGCCGGCTACGGGCCGATCCGCTCTCCCCGATGACAGGCGACGGCGAGTCGCTTCCCTTGGTTCCATGCCGTTCGGAGGGATGCCACATGAACCAAGTATTGCGGTTGACCCACACTCCCGTTGAGCAGCGCCCCCTTCCCGAGGCGAGACCGATACGCCGCGCCGAGCGCTTCGCGTCGCGCGCCCGAACCCGCCCCCGGCCCGTTGGGGTCAACGTGGGCTGCCTGGCCCATCTGCCCCGGGAAGACCTCGGCCTCGTGGACCTGGCCAACGCCGAACGCCGGCTCGATTTCTACTCCCGCTGGCACGGGCTGAAGGAGCCCCGCCTGCAAATCTGGAAAGCGCCCTGAGCGAGCGTCTCGCCCGGATGGCCGAAGGAGGAAGGTCCCCATGAACGTCGTCGCTACGCTCGCCCCTGGCTGGCAGCATGTCCATGCCGACTGGTGGCAGGACAACCGGGGCAATGACATCCATCGCGTCGATATCGATGGCGATGCCCTCTACCACTGCCACCTCGCCGGTTCGTCGCTGCCCTGGAACGCGGTGGCGAGAAGCCTGGACGAGGCCATGGCCATCGTCGAAGAAGGGTCGGCGGTACCGATACCCTATTGAGCCCCCGCACGGCGCCCAGGCCAGCCTAAGGCCTCTGGCCTGCGACCCCGACGCAAAACGCCCGGCGATGCCGGGCGTTTTGGATGACCGAGCCTCACGGCCCGGGGCGGCGCGCAAGGCGGCCCCGGAACCGCGGCCGACTCAGCCGCCGGGCGCCTCGAACACCCAACTGGTGCCCTCGCGGCTGTCCTTGAGCACGATGCCGAGTGCCGCCAGCTCGTCGCGGATGCCGTCGGCGGCGGCGAAGTCGCGGGCCTTCTTGGCCTCGGCACGCTCGGCGATCCTGGCCTCGATCTCGGCCTCGGACAGCGGCAGCTCACCGCCACCGGCGCCCTTGAGGAAATCCGTCGGCGACTGCTGCAGCAGGCCGAGCACGCCGCCCAGGCGCCTGAGCTCGGCCGCCAGGGCCGGCGCCTGGTCGGGGCTCTCCTTCTTGGCGCGATTGAGTTCCCGGGCCAGGTCGAACAACACCGACACCGCCTCGGCGGTGTTGAAGTCGTCGTCCATGGCCGCGGTGAAGCGCTCGTCGAAGCGCCCGTCGACCTCGCCTTCCCGCACCTCGACGCCGTCCAGGGCCAGCCCGTCCAGAGCCAGCCCCTCGAGGGCATTGTAGAAGCGCTCCAGCGACTTGCGGGCATCGGCCAGCGACTCCGGCGCGTAGTTGATCGGGCTGCGGTAGTGGCTCGACACTAGCAGGTAACGCACCACCTCGGCGTCGTGATGCTCGAGCACGTCGCGGATGGTGAAGAAGTTGCCCAGTGACTTGGACATCTTCTCCTGATTCACCCGCACCGCCCCGGCATGCATCCAGGTGTTGACGTAGGGCTTGCCGGTGGCGGCCTCGCTCTGGGCGATCTCGTTCTCGTGGTGCGGGAAGGTCAGGTCCGGCCCGCCGCCATGAATGTCGAAGGTCTCGCCCAGGCAGCAGGTGGACATCGCCGAGCACTCGATGTGCCAGCCGGGTCGACCCTCGCCCCAGGGCGAGAGCCAGTTGACCTCGCCGGGCTTGGCGGCCTTCCATAGCACGAAGTCGAGGGGGTCTTCCTTGTGCTCGTCCACGTCGACCCGCGCACCGGAGCGCATGTCGTCGAGGTCGCGGTTGTTGAGCTTGCCGTAGCCCTCGAACTTGCGCACCCGGTAGTAGACATCGCCGTTGTCCGCCGCATAGGCGTAGCCCTTGGCGATCAGCGTCTCGATCATGCGCACGATGTCGTCGAGGTGCTGGGTGGCCCGGGGCTCGGCGTCGGGGCGCAGCACGCCGAGGCGCCCCTCGTCCTCGTGCATGGCATCGATCATGCGGTCGGTGAGCGACTCGATGGTCTCGCCGTTCTCCTCGGCGCGCCTGAGGATCTTGTCGTCGATGTCGGTGATGTTGCGCACGTAGCTGACGTCATAGCCGCGCGCCCGCAGGTAGCGGGTGATGACGTCGAAGGCCACCATCACCCGGGCATGGCCCAGGTGGCAGAAGTCGTAGACGGTCATGCCGCAGACGTACATGCGGACCTTGCCCGGCTCGATGGGGGTGAAGGTTTCCTTGCGGCGCGTCAGGGTGTTGTAGATCTGCATGTCAGCCCTTCTTCTTGGCCTTGGCCCAGCCGTCCTTGAGTCCCACGGTGCGGTTGAATACCAGCTTGCCGTCGCGGCAGGCGTGGCGGTCGGCGCAGAAGTAGCCGACCCGCTCGAACTGGAAGCGATCCTCGGGCCCCGCCTCGGCGAGGCTCGGCTCGCCCATCGCCTGCACCACGGTCAACGACTCGGGGTTCAGGTGCTCGAGGAAGTCGGCGTCCTTGTCCTTGTCGGGCTGCTCGACGGTGAACAGGTTGTCGTAGAGGCGCACTTCCATGGGCACCGCGTCGGCGGCGCTGACCCAGTGGAGCACGCCCTTGACCTTGCGACCCTCGGGGTTCTTGCCCAGGGTGTCGAAGTCCACCGAGCAGCGCAGCTCCGCGATCTCGCCGGCCGCGTCCTTGATCACTTCGTCGCAGCGGATGACGTAGGAGTTGCGCAACCGCACCTCCTTGCCCGGCGCCAGCCGGAAGAACTTCTTGGGCGGCTCTTCCATGAAGTCGTCGCGGTCGATGTAGATTTCCCGACCGAAGGGAATCCGGCGCACGCCCATGTCCTCGCGGGCCGGGTGCCCGGGGACCTCGTAGCTCTCCTCGAGGTCCTCGGAGACGTTGGTCAGCACCACCTTGAGCGGCTTGAGCACGCACATGGCACGCGGCGCGTTGTCCTCGAGGTCGGAGCGGATCGCATGGTAGAGCATGGCGATGTCGACCAGCCCGCCGTCGGCGCGAGTCACCCCGATCATCTCGCAGAACTTGCGCACCGAGGCCGGTGTATAGCCGCGGCGGCGCATCCCGGAAATGGTCGGCAGGCGCGGATCGTCCCAGCCGTCGACGATGTTCTCGTCCACCAGCAGCTTGAGCTTGCGCTTGGAGGTCAGGGTGTAGTTGAGGTTGAGCCTCGCGAACTCGATCTGGCGGGGCCTCGCCGGCACCGGGAGGTTGTCCAGGAACCACTCGTAGAGCGGCCGGTGATCCTCGAACTCCAGGGTGCACACGGAGTGGGTCACGCCTTCCAGGGCATCGGACTGGCCGTGGGTGAAGTCGTAGGACGGATAGATCTTCCACTTGTCGCCGGTCTGGTGGTGCGAGGCGTGGCGAATCCGGTAGAGGATCGGGTCACGCAGGTTGATGTTGGGCGCCGCCATGTCGATCTTGGCGCGCAGCACCTTCTCGCCCTCGGCGAACTCGCCGCCACGCATGCGCTCCAGCAGGTCGAGGTTCTCCTCGACGCCGCGCTCGCGGTAGGGGCTCGGCTTGCCGGCCTCGGTCAGGGTACCGCGGTACTCGCGCATTTCCTCCGGGGAAAGGTCGTCGACATAGGCCTTGCCCTCACGCACCAGGTGCTGGGCCCACTCGTAGAGGGTATCGAAGTAGTCCGAAGCGAAGCGCACCGCCCCCGCCCATTCATAGCCCAGCCAGCTGACGTCTTCCTTGATGGCGTCGATATAGGCCTGCTCTTCCTTCGCCGGATTGGTGTCGTCGAAGCGCAGATGACAGTCGCCACCGAACTGCTCGGCGAGCCCGAAATTCAGACAGATCGACTTGGCATGGCCGATGTGCAGGAAGCCATTGGGCTCCGGCGGGAAGCGGGTGACGATCTTCCCCTGTCGGCCGGCCTCGATCTCCTCGCGGATCTGGTTGCGAATGAAGTTCGGCGCGCTGGTGGTCTCGCTGGTCATGTTGATTGGGCAACCTCTGGTTGAACGCGGGCCTGTCGCCGCGACGCCGCGGGCCTGGCCACGGCTTCGCGCATCGACGCAAAACGGCTATTATAGCGCCACCTGCCCATGGGGCGCCAAGGCATCCCGTGTGACTCCAGGGCTATCGCAACGGATATAGCACCGGGAACCGGGGACAGGTCGCAGAGGGGGTTTCGCAAGGAGCGCCCAAGGAGGGGTTCATGGCGCCCCTCGTAGACCTGCCGCCGGACCACCCCCGGATAATGCGATTATTCACGATAGTCCGACCCGTGACTCGACAGGACAATATGATGATCATCTTGCAGACCAATTTCGGCGATATCCATGTCGCCCTGAACCACGACAAGGCCCCCAAGACCGCCGCCAATTTCGAGCAGTACGTGCGCGACGGCTTCTACGACGACACCCTGTTCCATCGCGTCATCGACGGCTTCATGGTCCAGGGCGGCGGCTTCGACCTCGACTTCGAGCAGAAGCCCACCCGCGAGCCCATCGACAACGAAGCCGACAACGGCCTGACCAACACCCGCGGCACCCTGGCCATGGCGCGCACCCAGGATCCGCACTCGGCCACCGCCCAGTTCTTCATCAACGTGGCCGACAACGACTTCCTCAACCATCGCGGCAAGAACCTGCAGGGCTGGGGCTACTGCGTATTCGGCGAGGTCGTCGAGGGCATGGACGTGGTCGAGCGCATCAAGGGCGTGGCCACCACCCGCCGCGGCATGCACGCCGACGTGCCGGCCGAGGACGTGGTCCTCCAGCGTGCCTACGTCAAGGACGCGTCCGAGGCCTGACGCCTCGCTCCCTCGCTTCACGCCCCCGCCACGCCATGGACGGGGGCGTTTTCCTTTATCCGCTGCCCGCGAGAGATGCCATGTCGACCCTGCTGATCTCCGATCTTCACCTGCATCCCGGCGCCCCGGCCATCACCGAGGGCTTCCTGAACTGGCTGGAGACCCGCGCGTCGGGCGCCGAGGCGCTCTACATCCTCGGCGACCTCTTCGAGGCCTGGATCGGCGATGACCTGCTGGACCTCGGCGCCGCCGACCCCACCGGCACCGCCACGCTCGCCGCGCGCATTGCCGAGGCCCTGAAGCAACGCGCCGAGGCCGGCACCGCGATCTACCTGATGCACGGCAACCGCGACTTCCTGCTCGGGGAGCGCTTCGCCGAGGCCGCCGGCGCGACCCTGCTGCCCGATCCCTGCGTCGTCACCCTCGGCGACGAGCGCGTGCTGCTGATGCACGGCGACAGCCTGTGCACCCGGGACGAGGCCTACATGGCCTTCCGCACCAAGGCCCGCGATCCGCAGTGGCAGGCACAGATCCTGGCCATGCCGATTCCCGAGCGCATCGCGCTGGCCAGGCAGCTGCGCGACCAGTCCGGTGAGGCCAACTCCAACAAGGCCGAGGACATCATGGACGTGACGCCGGAGGAAGTGATCGAGGCCCTGCGCGGACACGGCGTGACCACCCTGATCCATGGCCACACCCACCGTCCCGCCGTCCACGACGTCGATCTCGACGGCGCCACGGCGCGCCGCTACGTGCTGGGCGACTGGCAGCCGGACCGGGGCTGGGAAATCGAGGTCGCCCCGGGCCAGCCGCCGGAGCTGCGCGACTTCCCGCTGCAAGGCTGACGAGCCCGGGAGCGGCGCCTGGGCGATGGCCGGGGGCGAGGAGCGGGATAAGCGCAGGGACAAGCGCCGGCGCCTCCACCCTGGCCCCATCGGCCCCGGTGGCCGGCCTACCCGGAACCGGCGGAGCTGAGATGGCAAGCGACGGCGTCAGGCGCCTCCGGGTTGAGAGCCGCCGGATCGTCGCGCCCCGGGTACCAGGGCACCCGCCCCTCGAGCACGCCGGTCTCCTCGATGATCCGCGCCACCGTGGCCTCCTGCCGGTAGGCCATGATGTGGGCGCCGCTCACCCCCTCGATCTCGCGGACCTCGGCGAGGATGTCGCAGCACAGCCGCTCCCCCTCGGCCCGCTGGTCCCGGGCCCCTTCCAGCCGGCGAATCACCGCATCGGGAATATGCACGCCCGGGACGCGATCGCGCACCCAGCGGGCGCTGCGCGCCGAGGCAAGCGGCCCCATCCCCACCAGCACGAAGGCCCGGTCGGGCCCCTCCAGCACGCCCAGATCGGCGACCTCGGCCATGAAATCGCGCAGGCGCGGCACGTCGAAGCAGTACTGGGTCTGGATGAAGCGCGCCCCGGCGGCGACCTTCTTGGCCAGCCGCTTCGCGCGCCAGTCGACCGGTGGCACGAAGGGATTCTCGGCGGCGCCGAGGAAGATCCGCGGCGGCGCGGTGATGGTGCGCCCGCTCTCGAAGCGACCCTCGTCGCGCATGCGCCGCGCCAGGCCCAGCAGCGACATCGAGTCCAAGTCGAACACCGGGCGCGCCTCGGGGTGGTCGCCGGCCTGAACGCCGTCGCCGGTCAGGCACAGGAGGTTGCAGGCCCCCATGGCCGCGGCCCCCAGGATGTCGCCCTGCATGGCGATGCGGTTGCGGTCGCGACAGGACATCTGCAGGATCGTGGCATAGCCGACCCGTGTCAGCAGCGAACAGACGCCGACGCTGGACATGTGGCAGTTGGCGCCGGAGCCGTCGGTGGCGTTGATGGCGTCCACATAGCCATCGAAGATCGCCGCCCGCCGCAGCACCTCAGCCGGGTCGGCGGAGTCCGGCGGATCGATCTCGGTGGTCAGCGCGAAGCGACCGGCGCGCAGCACCCGCTCCAGGCGCCCAGGGGACACATGCCCGGGCAGGATCGGCAGCGAATAGCCGGGGACCGGCTCGTCGTCGAACTTCATGCGCCCGCCTCGCGATCCAGGCCGTGCTCGCCCTGCACCACCTTGAGCCAGGAGGAGGCACCCTGGTCGGCATCGTCCACGGGCAATTGCACCACCTGGATGCGATCACCGTGCTTCATCCGCCGGCTGCCCTCCCAGGCCTCCACCCACACGCAGCGCATCGACGGCTTGACCTCGCAGCCGCCGTCGGCGCGCACCCCGCCGCAGGGCCCGTTGCGCAGGCGCTTGGGGCAGTTCATCGGGCAGGCCATGCCGGTGGAGCTCAGTACGCAGTGCCCGCACATCCGGCAGTCGAAGAGGAAGCCCTTGACCCAACGCTCGAGGGCGGCCACCGGCCGCTCGAGGCGCTCGGGGCCGAGACGCGCCACCAGCGGCGCAAGCGCACGCAGCACCGGCTCGAAACCGTCGTAAAGCCACTCGAAGGCCCGGGCATGGCGTACCACCCAGCGACGCACAGCATACATGGGGTCGACCTCGCCGTTGCGCTCCCTCCCCCGCATCCGGGGACTTGCCATCAGGCTATGCAGCCATGCCGTTCACCACTTCCATCAGGGCGACAGCCGCATAGCGCAGGGCGACCGTCGCCCGCGTGACATCCGGCGTCGCGACGGGAACACCGGCATGCCTCCCATGCCCTAGACTCGGCAGGCAGGACCCAGCCGGTCCCGAATGCCTTCACCAGGACAGGATATCCCATGGCGACGTTGATCGACGGCAAGGCGCGGGCCAGCGCACTGCGCGACACCCTGGCCGGCGAGGTCAGGGGATTCGAGGAGGCCCGCGGCATCGCGCCCGGGCTCGCCGTGGTGCTGGTCGGGGAAGACCCGGCCAGCCAGGTCTATGTGCGACGCAAGGGGCAGCATGCCCGAGAAATCGGCCTGCGCTCCCGGGAGCACGTCCTGCCGGCGGCGACGCCCCAGCCCGAGCTGCTGGAACTGATCGCCGACCTCAATACCGATCCCGAGGTACACGGCATCCTGGTCCAGCTGCCGCTGCCGGCGCACATCGATCCCGAGGCAGTGATCCACGCCATCGACCCGGCCAAGGACGTGGACGGCTTTCATCCCCTCAACGTGGGCGCCCTGGCGGCGGGCGGCACGGGCCTCGTGCCCTGCACGCCGCTGGGCTGCGTGAGCCTGCTGGTCTCGCACCTCGGCGAGCTGGCCGGTCGGCATGCGGTGATCCTGGGCCGCTCGCGGATCGTCGGCCGCCCGCTGGCCAGCCTGCTGCTGCGTGAGGACTGCACCGTCACCGTCGCTCACTCACGCACGCCGGAGCCCGCCAAGGTCTGCCGGCAGGGCGACATCCTGGTGGCCGCCGTCGGCCAGCCCGGCCTGGTCCAGGGCGACTGGGTCAAGGCCGGGGCGACCGTGATCGACGTGGGCATCACCCGCCTGGGCGACGGCGACGCACGGCGGCTGGTGGGGGACGTGGACGCCGCCAGCGTCTCGCGAGTGGCCGGGGCGCTCACCCCGGTGCCGGGCGGCGTGGGCCCGATGACCATCGCCTGCCTGCTGCACAACACCCTGGTCGCCGCCTGTCGTCAGGTCGGGCTGGCCGAGCCGCGGCTGGCTGCCGCCACGCCGATGGCGGCACAGCCGCTGCATCACCCTCACGCCTGAGCGCCGCGGGCGCACGCCCGCCTCAGACGCGGCAGGCGGACAGCCGCGCCGCCAGTGCCTCGGCCTCGGGTAATGCCGACGGCGAGCCAATCACCTCCAGGCGCGAGTCGCGTCGCCACTCGCTGGCGCTCGGTGGCTCGCCCCCGGAGACGCGGTTGACGGCGATCCAGCCATCGTCGACATGGAACACTCCCTTCACCCGCAGCGCGCCCGGCAGCGCCTCCAGGCAGCGCAGCAGCGCCCGACGCTCGAAGACCTCGTCGGGATGCCAGCGCCATCCCAGGCTGACATGGCCGAGCGACTCGCCACGCTCGTGCACCGGCGCACCCGGGGTCGGCGCCCGGGCATCGAGATCCAGCCAGGGGCCGGGCCGATCCGCCAGCGCCCGATGGGCCGACGGGCGAGCCAGCGGCTCCGCCGCCCGATGCGCCCCGCCCTCCAGCAACCGCTCGAGGGAAAGCCGCCCGTGGGGCGCCTCTGCGACCCAGGGCGCACCGGGCAGCAGCGCGTCCAGCCAATCGCGGGCCGCGCCGAGGCGCTCCGGCGTGACCCGATCGGTCATGGTCAGGGCGATCCCGTCGGCCAGCGCCAGCTGGTCGCGGAAGGTGGCATGATCCCGCACGCGGGGATCGTCGAGGCGACGAGGGTCGAGGACCGTCACCACCTCGCGAAGGCTCAACACCCCGGCGAAGGCCTCGCCCTCCAGCAGCTCGATCAATCCCGCGGGATGCCCGAGCCCGGACGGTTCGATGATCACCCGGTCGGGGCGCTGGCGGCGTAGAAGCTCGACCAGGGCCGCACGCAGCACCGTGGCCAGCTGGCAGCACAGACAACCGCCCGGCAACGCCCGGACCGCCACGTCGTCACGCCCGGCGAACAGCGCCTGATCGATGCCGATACGACCGAACTCGTTGACCAGCACCGCCCAGCGCTCGCCTGGCGGCTTGTGGTCGATCAGGTGGCGGATCAGCGTGCTCTTGCCGCTGCCCAGGAAGCCGGTGATCGGGTGGACGGGGATATCGGTCAGCGGAGTAGGCATGGGGGACTCGTGAGTGTGGAGAGTGAAGGGGCCAAGCTGCAAGCTGCAAGCTGCAAGCTGCAAGCTGCAAGCTGCAAGCTGCAAGCTGCAAGCTGCAAGCTGCAAGCTGCAAGCTGCAAGCTGCAAGCTGCAAGTCAGCAGCATGGCTCCTACCTGGCAAAAGGTAACCCCGAAGGTCGAGAGGCCTTCGGGGTTCCTTGTCGCTTGCGCCTTGTAGCTGCCGAAAGGCGCGTCAGGGCCGCTCGATCTCGGCCTGTTCGCGCAGGTGCGCCTGCAGGCCGTTGACCGCGGCCTGGGCGCGCAGCTGCTGGGCCATGCGCGCCACGAAGGACTCGCTCTGCTCGTCGGGCTCACCGGCGGTCACCGATTCCAGTCCGATCAGCACCACCCGCTCGCCGTCGTCGGCCCGGCCAAAGACGGTCTCGTCACCGTCCGGGTGACGCAGGCGGAAGGCCGCCTCGATCACCGGCGGGCTGAGCGCGCTGTCACCCTGGCGGCTGAGGGAGTCGGTACGCTGCCAGTCGAGGCCCAGCGACTCGCCGTCGCGCAGCGCCGCCAGCATCTCGTCGGCGCGGGCCTGGAGGGCCTGACGGGTCTTCTCGGCCTCCACGGCGGCGGCGACGTCCTCGCGGACGTCGTCCAGCGGCAGCGTAGTGGCCTCGCGATGGTCCAGCACGCGCAACACCAGGCGGCGATCCTCGCCGAGTTCGATGACCTCGCTGTTGAAGCCTTCCTCCAGCACGTCGGGGCTGAAGGCCTGGCGCATCACGCCGGGCTCGGCCAGCACGCCCTCGGCCTGGTCGCGGGCGACCCAGTCGCTCTCCTGGCGCTCGAGGCCCAGGCTCTCGGCGACGCTTTCCAGGTCTTCGGCGGCGAAGCTCTCGTCGATCAGGCGCTGGGCCTGGTCGTTGAAATCGTCGCGCACCCGCTCCATGGCCACCTGACGCGCCAGGCGCTCGCGGGCCTCGTCGAAGGGCGGACGATCCAGCTCGGTGACCCGGATAAGGTGCAGGCCGTTATCGGTCTCGACGATGTCCGACACCTGGCCCTCGTCGAGGGCGAAGGCCGCCTCCTCGAAGGCCTCGCCGAAGAAGCCGCGGCCGATCACGCCCAGGTCGCCGCCCTCGTCGCTGGTGGAGGTGTCGTCGGAGAACTCGTCGGCCAGCTCGGCGAAGGCCTCGCCGTCGGCCAGCCGCGACTTGACCTCCTCCAGGCGCGCTTCGGCCTCCTGGCGGCTGCGCTCGTCACCGAAGGTCACCATGATGTGCGACACGCGGCGATCGGCATCGCTGGCCTCGGCCTGCCAGGCCTGGCGCAGCGCGGACTCGCCGACCTCGACCCCATCCGCCATGTCCTGGCGATCGAGCATCACGTAGGCCAGCCGCACCTGTTCGGGACGCTGATAGTCCTCGGCGTGGTCATCGTAATAGGCCTGGAGGTCGGCATCGCTGACCTGGGCGGGCTGCGCCAGGTCGGCGGGGGTCAAGGCGTAGTGGCGGAAGCTGCGGGTCTGGCGCTGCAGCTCGGCGAGCCGCTCCTGCTCGCTGGCCAGGCTGAACTCGCTGGCGGCCAGCCCCTGCTGGACCTGGCGGCGCTTCATGTCCCGACGCAGCTGGTCGCGGAACGCCAGCGGCGTGAAGCCGGCGCTGGCCAGGCGGTTCGTGAACAGTTCGCGATCGAAACGCCCCTCGGCGTCCTGGAACTCCGGCAGGGTCACGATCAGCTGATCGATCTGGGCTTCGGACAGGTGCAGCCCGCCTTCCTCGGCGTACTGGGTCAGCAGGCGGTCGGTGATCAGCGCATCGAGCATCTGGGCGCGCAGCTGGCGCTCCTGCTCGGGGGGCACCTGGCCGCTGCGGATGGCCCGCTGCACCTCAAGCTCGAGCTGCTGACGCGTGATCGGCTCGCCGTTGACGCTGGCGACCTCCTCGCCGTCGCTGCCCAGCAGCCCCACCAGGGACTCCACGCCGAACAGCGCCATGGTCACCACCACGGCACCGACCAGGATCTTGGCGCCCCAACTGGTGGAGCGGTCACGAATACTTTGCAGCATGCAGGCCTCTGTGGATCTTGTGGATCGGGACGCGCCACATTATACGCATCCGGACTGGCCACGCGACGGGCACGGCTCGAGCGGTCCCGCCGGGGCCCCGAAACAAAACAGGCGCACCGCGACAGCGGTGCGCCTGTGGGGAAACGTCAGCGAGGACGGCGGATACGCCTCCTCAGTTGACGGAATCCTTGAGCGCCTTGCCGGCCTTGAAGCTCGGAACCTTGGCGGCGCTGATCTGGATCGGCTCACCGGTCTGCGGGTTGCGACCGGTGCGGGCCGCACGCTCCTTGACGGTGAAGGTGCCGAAACCCACCAGGGAAACGCTGTCGCCCTTCTTCAGGCTGTCCGCCACGGCATCGACCATGGCATCCAGCGCGCGGGAAGCGGCCGCCTTGGGAATATCGGCAGACGCGGCAATGGCTTCGATCAGCTCGGACTTGTTCACACTTCACCCCTTGACTGTTACGTAAATTGGCTCTAATCGGCGAGACTTACGGCTGACTGACGCGATCACAGCATGGCGGTAATTTATAGCAATGCGATGAAACGCCTGTCAAGCAACCATCCCTGACAATCCCCATCATACCGGGGTTTTGCCCCCGATATCATGGGAAAAAAGTCGTCAGTGCGTACTGATCATCGAGTGAGAAGATGCCTTGTCTTCCGCTCGAGATTCACCTTCCTGGCTCCCGAGCTTTTCACTCAGGGCCACCTCAAGAACTTCGTCGATCCAGCGCACCGGCCGGATGTCGAGCGCATCCTTGATGTTGTCCGGAACCTCCTTCAAGTCGCGGCGGTTCTCTTCCGGAATGAGAACCGTCTTTATACCACCGCGCCTGGCGGCCAGCAATTTCTCCTTGAGGCCGCCGATCGGCAGCACCTCACCGCGCAGGTTGACCTCCCCGGTCATCGCCACGTCGCAGCGCACCGGACGACCAGTGTAGGCGGAGATCATGGCGGTGACCATGGCGATGCCGGCACTCGGGCCGTCCTTGGGCGTGGCGCCCTCGGGCACGTGGATATGCAGGTCTTCCTTCTCGAAGCGCTCGGGATCGATGCCGAAGGAAGTCGCCCGCGCCCGCACCACGGTCTGTGCCGCGCTCACCGACTCCTTCATCACGTCGCCCAGCGAGCCGGTCTTGTTGATGCGCCCCTTGCCGGGAGTCACCACCGACTCGATGTTGAGCAGCTCGCCGCCCACCGAGGTCCAGGCCAGGCCGGTGACGCGTCCCACCTGGTCCTGCTGGTCGGCCAGGCCGTAGCTGTAACGGCGCACCCCGGCGTAGCGCTCGATGTCGGCGGCCGCCAGGGAGACCGGGGCCTGGGCGCCCTCCTTGCCCTCCTGCTCGAGGCGCTCGCGCAGCACCTTGCGGCAGACCTTGGCGATCTGGCGCTCGAGTTCACGCACCCCGGCCTCGCGGCTGTAGTAGCGGATCAGCTCCAGCAGGGCCTCGTCGGCGAAGCTCAGCTCGTCTTCCTTGAAGCCGTTGGCCTTGAGCTGCTTGGGCACCAGGTAGCGCTTGGCGATGGCCAGCTTCTCGTCCTCGGTGTAGCCGGGCAGCCGGATCACCTCCATGCGGTCGAGCAGCGGCCCGGGAATGTTCATCGAGTTGGCGGTGCAGATGAACAGCGTCTCGGACAGGTCGTAGTCGAGCTCCAGGTAGTGGTCGCTGAACTTGTCGTTCTGCTCCGGGTCGAGCACCTCGAGCAGCGCCGAGGCCGGGTCGCCACGATGATCCATGCCGATCTTGTCGACCTCGTCGAGCAGGAACAGCGGGTTCTTGACCCCGGCCTTGCTCATGCGCTGGACCATCTTGCCGGGCAGCGAGCCGATGTAGGTACGACGGTGGCCGCGGATCTCGGACTCGTCGCGCACCCCGCCGAGCGCCAGGCGCACGTACTTGCGATTGGTGGCCCGGGCGATGGACTGCCCCAGCGAGGTCTTGCCGACCCCGGGCGGCCCCACCAGGCACAGCACCGGCCCCTTGAGCTTCTTGACCCGCTTGTGCACGGCCAGGTACTCGAGGATGCGCTCCTTGACCTCCTCGAGCCCGTAGTGATCCTCGTCCAGCACCTTCTGGGCGTGCACCAGGTCGTGGCGGACCCGGGTGCGCTTCTTCCAGGGCACCGAGATCAGCCAGTCCAGGTAGGAGCGCACTACCGTGGCCTCGGCGGAGGACGGCGCCATCATGCGCAGCTTGCCGAGCTCCTGCTTGGCCTTGTCGGCGGCCTCCTTGGGCATCCCCGAGGTCTCGATGGCCTGCTCGTACTTGTCGGCCTCGTTGGGCGCGTTCTCGAGCTCGCCCATCTCCTTCTGGATGGCCTTCATCTGCTCGTTCAGGTAGTACTCGCGCTGGGACTTCTCCATCTGGTCCTTGACCCGCGAGCGGATGCGCTTCTCCACCTGGAGCAGATCGATCTCGGACTCGATCAGCGCCATCAGGTGCTCGATACGATCGCGCACCCGATCCATCTCCAGCAGCTGCTGCTTGTCGTCGATCTTCAGCGACAGGTGCGCGCAGATGGTATCCACCAGCCGGCTGGGGTCCTCGATGCCGGACAGCGAATTGAGCACCTCGTTGGGCACCTTCTTCGACATCTTCACGTACTGCTCGAACTGGTTGAGCAGCACCCGCACCAGGGCATCCTGCTCGCGCTCGGTGAGCGGCTCGCTCTCGCGCAGCACGACCTCGGCCCGGCTGTAACCGTCATCGACGGCCAGGATGTCGCGAATATCGGCCCGGGACTCGCCCTCGATCAGCACCTTGACGGTGCCATCGGGCAGCTTGAGCAGCTGCATGATCTCGGCCACGGTGCCGATGGCGAACAGGTCCTCGTTGTCGGGATCGTCCTTGCTGGCCTCGCGTTGCGCCACCAGCAGCACGCGCTTGTCGGCCTCCATGGCGGCTTCCAGCGCCTGGATGGACTTCTCGCGGCCGACGAACAGCGGAATGACCATCTGCGGGTAGACGACCACGTCCCGCAGCGGCAAAAGGGGCAGACTCAGGGTCTGTTCGGCGTTCTGCTGCATCGCAGACGTTCCTCAAACGATCGGTTGGATACCTGGGGAGTGGGGGCGGCGGCCCGCCATTGCAAGGCCGCAGGGGCGACACGGCAAAGAAAAGGGCCGCCTGGGCGGCCCTTTGCGCGTGCGACTCCCCGCTCGGTCGCCTCGGCGGGGCGAGACGGACGGGGCGACGACCTCAGCCGTCGGTGCCGTCGACCCGCGGCTGCTCCTGCTGGGAGTAGATCAGCAGCGGCTCGCTCTCGCCGGCGATCACCGAGGCGTCGATCACCACCTTGGTGACCCCTTCCAGGGACGGGATCTCGTACATGGTGTCGAGCAGTACCGACTCAAGGATCGAGCGCAGGCCACGCGCCCCGGTCTTGCGGGCCATGGCCTTGCCGGCCACCGCGCGCAGCGCGTCCTCGCGGAAGTCCAGCTCCACGCCCTCCATCTCGAACAGCCGACCGTACTGCTTGATCAGCGAGTTCTTGGGCTCGGTGAGGATCTGGATCAGCGCGTCCTCGGTGAGCTCGGTGAGGGTCGCGATCACCGGCAGGCGACCGACGAACTCCGGGATCAGGCCGAACTTCACCAGGTCCTCGGGCTCCACGTCCAGCAGCAGGTCGCCGACGCCCTTGGTCTCGTCCTTGCTCTTGACCTCGGCGTTGAAGCCGATGCCGCCCTTCTCGGCGCGGTCGCGGATCACCTTGTCCAGGCCGGCGAAGGCGCCGCCGACGATGAACAGCATGTTGGTGGTATCGACCTGCACGAACTCCTGCTGCGGATGCTTGCGGCCACCCTGGGGCGGCACCGAGGCGGTGGTGCCCTCGATCAGCTTGAGCAGGGCCTGCTGCACGCCCTCCCCGGAGACGTCCCGGGTGATGGACGGGTTGTCCGACTTGCGCGAGATCTTGTCGATCTCGTCGATGTAGACGATGCCGCGCTGGGCCTTGTCCACGTCGTAGTCGCACTTCTGCAGCAGCTTCTGGATGATGTTCTCGACATCCTCGCCGACGTAGCCCGCCTCGGTGAGCGTGGTGGCGTCGGCGATGGTGAACGGCACGTTGAGCAATCGCGCCAGCGTCTCGGCCAGCAGCGTCTTGCCGCTACCGGTCGGGCCGATCAGCAGGATGTTGGACTTGCCCAGCTCCACGTCGTCCTTGGTGCCGTGGCGAAGCCGCTTGTAGTGGTTGTAGACCGCCACCGACAGCACCATCTTGGCGCGGTCCTGGCCGATCACGTAGTCGTCGAGGGTGTGACGAATCTCGCGGGGGGCGGGCAGACGCTCCTCGTCGCTCTCGGCATCGGCATCGAGCACCTCCTCGCGAATGATGTCGTTGCACAGATCGACACACTCATCGCAGATATAGACGGACGGGCCGGCAATCAGCTTGCGCACTTCGTTCTGGTTCTTGCCGCAGAACGAGCAGTACAGCAGCTTGCCGCCTTCGTCCTTGCCTTTGCCGTCGGCCATTCGCGTACCTCTCTCGCAGCGGCGGCCCGCGGGCCGCCGGGAATCAATCAGAGCGTGGTTGATTTCACGCTATCAGGATGTCGGCCGCTTATCCAGCACGGCGTCGATCAGGCCATACTCCGCCGCCTGCGCGCCGTTCATGAAGTTGTCGCGGTCGGTATCCTTGGCAATGGTCTCGATGTCCTGGCCGGTGTGATGGGCCAGGATCTGGTTGAGCCGCTCGCGGATACCGAGGATCTCGCGGGTGTGGATCTCGATATCGGAGGCCTGCCCCTGGTAGCCGCCCAACGGCTGGTGGATCATCATCCGCGAGTTGGGCAGGCAGTAGCGCTTGCCCGCCGCACCGCCGGCCAGCAGCAGCGCGCCCATGCTCGCCGCCTGGCCGATACACACGGTGGAGACATCGGGCTTGATGAACTGCATGGTGTCGTAGACCGACATGCCCGCGGTCACCGAGCCGCCCGGCGAATTGATATAAAGGTGGATGTCCTTGTCCGGGTTCTCGGACTCAAGGAACAGCAGCTGGGCCACCAGCAGGTTGGCCATGTAGTCTTCCACCGGCCCCACCAGGAAGATCACGCGTTCCTTGAGCAGGCGGGAGTAGATGTCGTAGGCCCGCTCGCCGCGTGCGCTCTGTTCGACCACCATCGGCACCAGGCCGCCGGCGGATTGGATATCGAACTCGTTGCTCATGGGTGATGTCCTTGCATCCGATGTATGGAAGCGACGCCTGACATCCCGCCCGGCGAGCGGGCGGGAGGGCCGGGAGTGACCGTCAGGCCTTGGCTTCGTCCTCGGCCTCGTCGGCGTCTTCCTCGGCTTCGCCACCCTGCTGCTGGGCGGCGGCCAGGGCGTCCTGGTAGCTCATCTCGACGTCCTTGACGGTCGCCTGGCCAAGCAGCACCTCGACGGCCTTCTCTTCCAGAATGGCCGACTTGACCTGGTTCTTCATCTCGTCGTTGCTCAGGTAGTACTCGACCACCTGCTCCGGCTCCTGGTACTGCTGGGCCAGTTCTTCGACCTTGGCCTTGATCTCGTCGTCGGAGGCGTCGAGCTCGTTGACCTTGATCACCTCGGCCAGCAGCAGGCCGATCTGCACGCGGCTCTTGGCCTGCTCGGCGAACAGCTCGTTGGGCAGCTGGCTGACGTCGAAGTCCTCGCCGAGGCCGAACTGCTGGGCGGCCTGACGCTTGAGACCGTCGGTCTCCTGCTGGACCAGGGCCTGCGGCACCGGGATGTCGTTGGCCTTCTTGAGCGCCTCGAGCACCTGCTGCTTGACGCGGTTCTCGACGGCCTGCTCGGCCTCGCGGCTCATGTTCTTGGTGATCTCGTCACGGAACTTGGCCAGGTCGCCGTCCTCGACGCCGAACTTCTCGACGAAGGCCGCATCGACCTCGGGCAGGGCCTGGGCCTTGATGGCATTGACCTTGACCTTGAAGGTCGCTTCCTGACCGGCCAGCTGCTCGGCCTGGTAGTCCTCGGGGAAGGTGACCTTGAGCTCCTTGTCCTCACCGGCCTTGGCACCGATCAGCTGCTCTTCGAAGCCGGGAATGAAGCTGCCGGAACCGATCACCAGGTCGTGACCCTCGGCGCTGCCGCCCTCGAAGGGCTCGTCGCCCAGGTAGCCCTGGAAGTCGATGTTGACCTGATCGCCATCCTCGGCGGCCCGCTCGACCTCTTCCCAGGCGGCGTTCTGCTTGCGCAGGGTCTCGATCATCTCGTCGATGTCGGCGTCGACCACCTGAACCACCGGGCGCTCGACCTCGGTGCCCTCGATGGCGGCCAGCTCGACCTCCGGGTACACCTCGAGGGTGGCGGTGAATTCCAGGTCCTTGCCGCTCTCGTTGACCTCGGCCTCGATCTGCGGGTAGCCGGCCGGATTGAGGTTCTCGTCGGTGATGGCCTTCACGTAGCGCTCGCGCATCACCTCGCCGACCACCTCGTCGCGCACGCCGCGGCCGTAGCGCTGACGAATCACCGACATCGGCACCTTGCCCTGGCGGAAGCCGTCCAGGCGCACGTTCTTGGCGGCATCCTTGAGGCGGGCGGCGACGGCCTCGTCGATTTCGGCGGCCGGCACCTGCACCTTGATGCGGCGTTCAATCTGGGAGGTCGTATCGACGGAAACTTGCATGAAATGTCCTCTACCGACTGGGGCGTGTTCTGTGTGAAAAGCGTGAAACGTTCAAAGGCGAGAATTCTATGAATCCCGCCGGGCAGTGGCAAGCGCCATGGCCCTACATATGGGGATGCGACACCGATTAGACAAGGGCCGGACGTCGATTCTCCGCAAATCGGCCTGACGGCACCCGCGAACACGCCGGCATCCCGCCACGCACGAGGCGTTACAGACGATCGATCGACAAAGCAAAAGGAGAGTTGATGCGAAAAAGCACTTAAGAAGGGAGGCAATGGGGTGGATGATGGGGATCGAACCCACGACCACCGGAGCCACAATCCGGGGCTCTACCACTGAGCTACATCCACCACTGCCTGGGGTGATATCGAAATGGGGTGGATGATGGGGATCGAACCCACGACCACCGGAGCCACAATCCGGGGCTCTACCACTGAGCTACATCCACCACTTCGATCATGCTCGACCGGGCCGAGCCAGCCGCGACGCCATACAGCATGGCGCGCCCAGCAGGACTCGAACCTGCAACCTACGGCTTAGAAGGCCGTTGCTCTATCCGGTTGAGCTATGGGCGCATTCTACGTTCCCGAGCGCCTGTCCGCAAGCCATCGACTGAAATTCTTTCAACTCAATCAACAGCTTGTGGTCGGGGTGGAGGGATTTGAACCCCCGACATCCTGCTCCCAAAGCAGGCGCGCTACCAGACTGCGCTACACCCCGCCGGCTCTTGCACGGCCCTGACGCCGCCGCAGGGGCCTCGTCAAGCGCTGCGTATTCTACGTATCTCTCCGCCGCCGTCAAGCCACAACGCCCGAAGGTCAATCGCTTATCCTACTCCCCCTATCCGGCTTGCACCTCCTCCCTTGTCCCTTGCACCTCACCCCTAGCCCCTTGCACCTCCCCTCACTTTGCCTTCACGCCGGGTCATGCGAAAATCGCCCCTCTTTCACCATCCGACCACCAGAGGGAAACTCGATGACCGCCCAACTGATCGATGGCAAGTCCATTGCCGCCCGAGTCCGCCAGCAGGTCGCACGTCAGGTGCAGGCACGCCGGGAAGCCGGCGGACGGGTGCCGGGGCTGGCCGTCGTGCTGGTGGGCGAGGATCCGGCCTCCGCCGTCTACGTGCGCAACAAGCATCGCGCCTGCGAGGAAGCCGGCATCCAGTCGATCAAGCACCAGCTGCCCGCCGAGACCGGCCAGGCCGAGCTCGAGGCGCTGGTCGACCGCCTC
The DNA here is from genome assembly GCF_056159885.1 of Halomonas sp. ABH4_019. Classification (NCBI taxonomy): domain Bacteria; kingdom Pseudomonadati; phylum Pseudomonadota; class Gammaproteobacteria; order Oceanospirillales; family Halomonadaceae; genus Halomonas; species Halomonas sp. ABH4_019. The sequence goes on along the minus strand of NZ_JBSWWC010000004.1, from coordinate 116,747 downwards.
AACGCCGACCCGGCCATCGACGGCATCCTGGTCCAGCTTCCGCTCCCCGACCACCTCGATCCGCGCCCGATCCTCGAGCGCATCCTCCCCCACAAGGATGTCGACGGCTTCCACCCCTACAACCTCGGCCGCCTGGCCCAGCGCCTGCCGCTGCTGCGCCCGTGCACGCCCAAGGGCATCATCACCCTGCTGCAGGACACCGGCCTGCCGCTGCGCGGCCTGGACGCCACCGTGGTCGGGGCCTCCAACATCGTCGGCCGCCCCATGGCCCTCGAGCTGATGCTGGCCGGCTGCACCACCACGGTCTGCCACCGCTTCACGCGCAACCTCGAGGAGCACGTGCGTCGCGCCGAGCTGCTGGTGGTCGCCGTGGGCATGCCGGGCCTGGTCAAGGGGGAATGGGTGCGCGACGACGCCATCGTCATCGACGTGGGCATCAATCGCCAGGACGACGGCCGCCTGATCGGCGACGTGGAGTTCGAGCCCGCCGCCGCCCGCGCCAGCCACATCACGCCGGTGCCCGGCGGAGTCGGCCCCATGACCGTCGCCTCGCTGCTCGAGAACACCCTGCTCGCCGCCGAGATGCATGACGGAATGGCGTGAGGAGCTGGCTCGAGTGTCGAGACCGAGGAGCATAAGCGCGAGGGTGTAGGGGATGCTGGCCGCCACTCCGTGCACCCTTCGTCGCACTCCGGTAGAATGCGCCCCTGACTTTCCACCGACTCGCGAGGTCCGTCGATGAGCGACAAGATGAACGTCGAAAGCTTCAACCTGGATCACACCAAGGTGAAGGCTCCCTATGTCCGTCTGGCCGACATCAAGACCGGCGAGCATGGCGATCGTATCCACAAGTACGACCTGCGCATCTGCCAGCCCAACCAGGACCATATGGAGATGCCCGCGCTGCACTCCCTCGAGCACCTGATGGCCGAGCTGTCGCGCAACCACTCCGACAAGGTCGTGGACATCAGCCCCATGGGCTGCCAGACCGGCTTCTACGTGGCGATGATCAACCACGATGACTACCAGGGCGTGCTCGACCTGCTGGAGGGCACCCTCAACGACGTGCTGAACGCCACCGAAGTGCCGGCCTGCAACGAGATGCAGTGCGGTTGGGCCGCCAGCCACAGCCTGGAGGGCGCCCAGGCGATCGCCCGCAGGATCCTGGCCAAACGCGACGAGTGGACCCAGGTCTTCGCGGAAGAAGGCTGATTCTCTGCTGCGCTGAACCATGAGTTAACTCAAGCCATTACTCCTCACCTTCCCTCGCGGAGAACGGATAGATGAAACGCATCGGCATCATCGGCGCCATGGCCCAGGAAGTCGCCCGACTGGCGGACCTGCTCGAGGATCGCGAGACCCGCACCCACGTCGGCTCCACCTTCCATCAGGGGCGTCTGCATGGCGTCGAGGTGGTGATCCTGCAGTCCGGCATCGGCAAGGTGAACGCCGCCATCGGCACCACCCTGCTGCTGGACATGTACCAGCCCGAGGCGATCATCAACACCGGCTCCGCCGGCGGCTTCGGCGAGGGCCTGGCGATCGGCGACGTGGTGGTCTCCAGCGAGGTGCGCCACCACGATGTCGATGCCGTGGTGTTCGGCTACGAACACGGCCAGGTGCCCCAAATGCCGGCCGCCTACCTGCCCGACGAGCGCCTGGTCAGGGTCGCACGCGAGTGCGTCGAGGCGATGAACGAGGTGAACGTAGTCGAGGGCCTGATCGCCACCGGCGACGTCTTCATGGCCTGCCCCGAGCTGGTCGCCACGACCCGCTCGCGCTTTCCCACCATGCTCGCCGCCGAGATGGAAGCCGCGGCCATCGCCCAGACCTGCCACCTGTACGGCTGCCCCTTCGTGGTGATCCGCGCCCTGTCGGACATCGCCGGCGGCGGCGACAACCACCTTTCCTTCGAGGAATTCCTCGACCAGGCCGCCGATCATTCGACCCGCATGGTCACCGCCATGGTGGCTCGGCTCGCCGAGCCCGCGACCGTTCCCGCCGAGGGCTGAACCATGCTCGGCCGGCGCGTTCGCCTGCTGGGGCTGGCCCTGTGCCTGCCCCTGTTGGCCGGCGGGTGTGCCAGCCAGCGCAGCACAGACGGCGTGCCCGCCAGCGCCTCGACCCAGGCGGAAAGCCCCATCGACACCCCCTTCCGGCGGCTGCCCGAACGCCCCTATACCCCATCGGAATGGCCGGAATCCCTCGCCGCCCGAGTCTACCTGCCCGACACCCCGGGGGATGCCCGACGACCGGCGGCGCTGCTGGTTCACGGCGGCGGCTGGCAACGCCGCAGCCCCGAGGACATGACGCCGATCGCCGAACGCCTGGCCGCCAAGGGCTTCGTGGTGGCCAACATCGCCTACCGCTTCGCCCCGGAATACCGCTTCCCCGCCCAGCTGCACGACCTGCAGGTGGCCATGGCCTGGCTCCACGATCACGCCGATGACTGGCGCATCGACACCGAGCGCATCGTCGGAGTGGGCTACTCCAGCGGGGCCCACCTGGTCAGCCTGCTCGGCGTGCAGCGCGATGGCGCCCCGCTGGATAGCCCCTACGGCGGCGACGCGACGCGCCTGGCCGCGGTGGTGGCCGGCGGCCTGCCCAGCGACCTGCTGAAGTTCGACGACGGCCGGCTGGTGGTGGAATTCATCGGCGGCACTCGCGCCGAAAAGCCCGAGGCCTACCGCCTGGCCTCTCCCGCCCGTCAGGTGGGTCCGGACACCCCGCCGCACTTCCTTTTCCACGGCGGCGTGGACGGCCTGGTCCCGGTGGACCATGCCACCGACATGTATGCCCGCCTGGCCGAGGCCGGCGTGCCCGCCGAGCTTTACCTGCAGAGGCTGCGCGGCCATTTCACCGCCTTCTTGACCCGCAACGGTGCGATGGACGCCGCCCTGGCGTTTCTCGACGAGCAGCTCGCCAGCTTGGAGAAGGAAGAGTGAAGCGAGGCGCCATGCGCCTCGAAGAGGGAAGCAAAAGCCCACTTCCTGCTTCTGCCGGCTCTTCCTCCTTCCCTCTTTCCACTTACCCCTTCAGCTTCCAGCCCAGCGCCTCGCCGGCCTGCAGCGGCACGATCACCTGGCCGTCCGTATAGGGCAGGGTCTCGGGCAGCGTCCAGGGCTCGCGCACCAGGCTCACGGTCTCGGTATTGCGCGCCAGGCCATAGAAGTCCGGGCCGTGGTGGCTGGCGAAGCCTTCCAGGCGATCCAGCGCGCCGGCCGCCTCGAAGGCCGTGGCGTAGAGTTCCAGGGCCGCCGGGGCGGTGTAGGCGCCGGCGCAGCCGCAGGCGCTCTCCTTGTCGCCCTTGGCATGGGGAGCGCTGTCGGTGCCGAGGAAGAACTTGTCGCTGCCGGAAGTCGCCGCCTCGATCAGCGCCTGGCGATGGCGTTCGCGCTTGAGGATCGGCAGGCAGTAGTAGTGGGGCTTGATGCCGCCCACCAGCATCTGATTGCGGTTGAACAGCAGGTGATGGGCGGTGATGGTGGCCGCCACGTTGCCGGGCGCCTGGGCCACGAAGGTGACGGCATCGGCGGTGGTGATGTGCTCGAAGACCACCTTGAGGTCGGGATGGCGCTCCAGCAGCGGCTTCATGACCCGCTCGATGAACACCGCCTCGCGGTCGAAGATATCGATCTCGGCGTCGGTGACCTCGCCATGCACCAGCAGCGGCATGCCGAGTCGCGCCATGGCGGCGATCGCCGCGTCGCATTTCGCCAGGTCGGTAACGCCGGAGTCGGAGTTGGTCGTGGCTCCAGCGGGATAGAGCTTGACCGCCTGGACCAGGCCGGAGGCATGGGCCCGTTCGATCTCGTCGGCCGTGGTGCGATCGGTCAGGTACAGCGTCATCAGCGGCTCGAAGTCGTGCCCTTCCGGCACCGCGGCCAGGATACGCTCGCGGTAGGCCAGCGCCTGCTCGGTGGTGGTCACCGGCGGCTTGAGGTTGGGCATGATGATGGCGCGTCCCATCTGGCGGGCGCTGGCGGGCACCACCAGGGACAGCACCTCTCCATCGCGCAGGTGGAGATGCCAATCGTCGGGGCGGGTCAGGGTCAGAGTGGTCACGATCTATCCTGTCTCGGCGATTCCGGGGATGGGCCTCGCGGCCCGGCGATGGCGGCAGTATACCGGAATGCGGCCAGCCAACGGGACGCGATTTTGTTGGTCTGCTAAGATAGTTCGCCGTTCGCCATCCCCGGAGCGCCATGACTGCTCGTCCCGACTCCCGGCCCCCCATGCGGGCCGATCTGCTGCTGTTGCTGGTCACCCTGCTGGCCGCCGCCGGCTGGATCTTCTCCAAGGAGGCCCTGGCCGGCCTGCCGCCGCTGCTGTTCATCGGCACGCGTTTCCTGCTGGCCGGCGGCCTGCTGGCCCTGTTCGCCCTGCCGCAGCTGCGTCGCCTCACCGCCCGGGAGCTCGCCAGCGCCGCGGCCATCGGCCTGCTGTTCAGCATCGCCCTGGGCTTCTGGATCCTGGGCCTGGAGCACTCCCACCACCTCGGCGAGAGCGCCTTCATCAACAGCCTCGGCATCCTGCTGGTGCCGGTCATGGCACGGCTGTTGTTCGGCGACCGGCCGCCCCGCACCACCTGGATCGCCCTGCCGGTCGCCCTGCTCGGCTTCGCGCTGCTGTCGCTCAACGCCGGCTTCCGCTTGGAACCCGGCCAGTGGCTGATGGCCGGCGCGGCGCTGTGCTTCTCGCTGCTGATCAATGCCAACTCGCGGGCCGTCAAGCGCCTGCCCGCCTTGCCGCTGACCGCGGTGCAGCTCGGCGTGGTGGGGATGGTGCTGGGCCTGGTGTCGCTGGCGGTGGAGCCCTGGCCCCAGCGGGTAGAGAGCCACATCCTGGCCTGGCTGGCGGCCAGCGTGCTGCTGGCCAGCACCCTGCGCTTCTTCCTGCAGATTCACGCCCAGGGGCTGACCACGCCGAGCCATGCGGCCGTGATCCTGATGCTCGAGGCCGTCTGGACGGCCCTGCTGGCCGCCGCCTGGTACGGCGAAACGATGAGCCCGTTGCAGCTGGCCGGCTGCAGCCTGATCTTCCTGGCCCTGCTGATCAATCGCTGGTACTGGGTGCGCAAGTTCGTCAGGCGACGCTGATCTGCCGTATCATGCGCGCTGAGTCATCCTAGGAGACACCATGCCGAAGGTACGTCACTACGCCGACCTCGTCGCCATCCTGGCCGGCCTGATGTGGTTGCTGGTCTACTGGTCGGTGAGCTATTCGGTCTACATCGACAACATCGAGCCGACCCTGGCCGCGCTGCTGGTGGCCGGCACGCTGATCCTGATCAGCTTCGTGCATCGCCCCATCCGCGTGCTGCTAAGCCGCTACCACGTGCGCAAGCGGCGCACCGAGATGTGGATGCATATCCTCGCACTGCCCCTCGGCCTGGCCTTCCTGCTGGCCATCCTCATCGATCACCTCATCACGCCGCTCAGCGGCATCCAGAAGATGCTGCTGTTCAACGTGCTGGCCACCGCCGGCTGGCTGGTGTTCATCGTCACCCTGGCGGTGAAGCTGCTGATCCACCTGATTCTGGAGAAGCGCCGGGCGAAGGGGCGCGAGACCCAGCGCTGACCGACGCCCGCCCCTCCCGCTCGGGCAGCGCCTGGACGCCTTCTGTCGTCTGCCCGGGCCCGGTCTCGCCGCGCCGGGCCCTGCATTCCCGGCCGAAGGCCTCGCCTAGAAACGATCGACCCGGAACGGCTCCATGGCGATCGACGGGGCTTCGCCGTCCATCATCTGCGCCAGCAACTGCCCGGTGGCCGGCCCCAGGGTGAATCCCTGGTGGCCATGACCGAAGGCGCACCACAGCCCCTCCTGACCGGGCACCGGGCCGATCACCGGCTTCATGTCCGGGGTACAGGGCCGCGCGCCCTTCCACGGCTCGGCATCGAGCCGCTCGCCCAGCGGAAACAGCCGGCGCGCTTTCGCCTCGGCAGCGGCCAGCTGGGCGAGGTGCGGCGGCGCCTCCAGGCGCTCGAGTTCGGCCCCGGTGGTCAGGCGAATGCCCGCCTGCATCGGCGCCAGCAGGTAGCCCACCTCGGCGTCCATCACCCAATGGTTCAAGCGCGCCTCGCCGGCGGTCCCGTAGTGCATGTGATAGCCGCGCTTGACGAACAGCGGCACCGACAGGCCCAGCCGCTCGAGCCATTCCCGGGACCAGGGACCGAGCGCCATCACCAGCGATTCGGCCGAGAACTCCCCCGCCGAGCAGGCGAGCCGCCAGCCGCCCGACTGCGACGACAGCTCCTCGATCTCGGCCTGGACGATGCGCCCACCCTCGGACTCGAAGGACCGGGCGTAGGCCTGTACCAGGCCGCCGGGGTCGGCCACCGTCCAGGGATCCAGCCAGTGGATGGCACCCACCAGGCCGGGGGCCAGGCCGGGTTCCAGCGTGGCCAGGGCCGCGGCGTCCAGGGCGCGATAGCGCACGCCGAAACGCGCGGCATTCTCCTCGGCCTCCGCCAGGCTCTCCGCCATGGCCGCCTCGTGGCGGTACACCTCCAGCCAGCCGTCGCGACGCACCAGCGCCTCGGCCCCCGCGGCCTCGATCATCGGCGCATGGGCGTCCAGGCAGCGTTCGATCAAGGACGCGTACTCCGGCACGATCTGCCGGTAGCGACGCGGAGAGGAGTTTCGCCAGTAGTGCATCAAGGGGCCCGCCGCACGCAGCATGCCGCCGGGCCGATAACGGATATCCACCTGGCGATTGGGCAACACCCGCAGCAGGGTGCCCAGATCGCGGGGAAACGGATAGGGCCGGACCGCCTCGCGCTGGATGATGCCGGCATTGCCGTAGGAGGTCTCCCGTCCCGGCGACCGGCGATCCACCAGGGTCACCGCATGGCCCCGGCGAGCCAGGTGCCAGGCCACCGAAACCCCGACCATGCCCGCGCCCAGAACGATGATGTCACGCGCCATTTGCATCTCCCTTGCTGCACCAACCTGGCCCGCCGGAGGGCGAGCCGTGAGCCTCCATTCTAGCCCGAGACCGGCGGCCAGGCCGAGCTCAGCCCGGGCGTCGGCCTTCCTCGTCGAGCTTGGTGCGAATGAAATCGCCATGCTTGACGTGCAGCAGCTCGGCCAGGCGGCGGATGCGGTGCTCCTCGAGGGGATCCTTGACGCCGTCCACCAGCGCCAGCGACCACATCAGCCCCACCAGCGCGACCCGCTCGTCGTAGTCGCAGCCGTCGCGCACCGCGCGCAGGAAGCGATGATGATCCACCGCGTTCTCGGTCTCCTCGCGGGCCTGCCGGACAAGCATCGCCGCCTCGTCCGCGGTCAGCGCGAAGCGCTCGACGAGAATCTGCTCCAGCCGCGCCAGTTCCGCCTCTTCCAGGCGATAGTCGGCACGAATCACCTCGCACAGCAGCACGGCGGTGGCCAGGGCCCGGGTGGGCTCGGCCTTTTCAGGGGAACGCCCAGGCGCCATCATGTCCTGGAAGATACGTTGCAGGGACTGGATCATAGGGACTCCCGACATGCCCGACATTACCCCCCTCATCGCCCTGGCCAGCGGCGTGGGCGCCGCCCTGGCGGCGCGCGGCGCATGGCGGCGACGCGCCGTCAATGCCTGGCCGACCGCCGAGGCCCGGGTGGACCATACCGAGGTGGAAGTGGTCGACGACCATCACCGCCCGGCGGATCGTGACGACCACCCACGGCGCTTCCTGGCCCGGGTGCACTATCGCTTCGCGGTGGAGGGGAGCGCGTATCGCTCCGACAACGGGCGCTTCGACGACGTTCCCTCCTTCGCCAGTCGCGAGGCCGCCGAGGCGTTCCTGGCCCGCACCCCGCCCGGCAGCCCGCTGAGCATCCGTTACTCGCCCCGCCGGCCGACCCTCACCCAGTACGGCGAACGCCGCCTGCCCACCGCACGCCTGGGCCTGACGGCCTTCCTCGCCCTGCTGTGCGTCGCGGCCCTGTGGCTGTCGCTACGCTGATTCGACCCTCACGGAGACCCCATGCCCCGTTTCGCCGATCATCTCTACGCCCCCGGCCCCGACAATCCCTTCCCCGGCATCAAGGTGCTGGAACGCCGACTGGGGCGCGAGATTCCCCATCGCCTGGGCTCCAACGAGGGCCTCGACATGCCCCACGCGGCGCTGCGCCGACACTTCGGCGATGCCATGGTCGAGCACGTCTACTGCTATGGCGACGCCGAGGCGCTCGGCATTCGAAGGCGGCTCGCCGACCAGCAGGGCATCCCCCTGGACGCCCTGCTGGTGGATGCCGGTGCCGACAGCCTGCTGGCCCTCGCCCTACGCGCCACCGCGACCCCGGGCGTCACCGCTATCGCCTCGGCCGGCACCTATCCCACCTTCGGCTACTTCGCCCGCGCCCAGGGATGCCGCCTGGTCGAGATCGACTATGACGAGGGGCCCGACCGGCTGGCCCCGGACCTGGAGGCCCTGGCAACGGCGGCCCACGCCGAACAGGCGCGGCTGGTCTACCTGGCCAACCCGGACAACCCCAGCGGCCACCTGCACGACGACGCGGCCATCCGCCGGCTGCGCGAGGCGCTGCCGGAAGACTGCTGGTTGCTGCTCGACGAGGCCTACCACGACTTCCGCCCGGACGCCGACTCCGCCTTCGCCGCGGAGGTGCTGCCCGGGGTGATCCGCTGTCGTACCCTCTCCAAGGCCCACGGCCTGGCCGGGCTGCGGGTCGGCTACGCCATCGCCGACCCAGAGACCCTGGCGATGCTGATGAAGGTGCGCATCCACTACGCGGTCTCCACCCTCTCCCAGGCCGCCGCCGAGGTAGTACTCGACCATCCCGATGAAACCCGAGATCACATTGCCGCAGTAATCGAGCGGCGCGATCGGCTGAGCGCCCATTTTCACGCGCTCGGCGCCGACGTGCTGCCCAGCGCCACCAACTTCATCGGCGTGCGCCTGGCCGACGCCGAGGTGGCCCGGCGAGTGCACGCCGAGCTGCTCGACGACGGCCGCTTGATCGCCCGGCCCGCCCATCCGGGGCTCGGCCATGTACTGCGCATCACTGCCGTGGAGGACGCCCTGGTACCGGGCCGGCTGGCGGCGCTGGAGCGGGCCCTAGTGTCCTGCATCAGCAGTTGACGGTAGAATTCTGGCGGCCCCTTGCGCCGCCATGCCGCGTTGCCATTTCTCGCCATTGCGCCGCTATGCCTCGTCGCGGCGCCTTGCCTGGCGACCCAATGCGCTCGCCATCTCTTCAACGAACCTTCGAAACAGGACACTAGACGAAGGCTGAGCCGGACCGAGGGGACGACAGGCGCGGCGGTGCGCCGCCCCCCGGCTCAGCGCCGCCGCTCGCGCCACCTCTTGCCGCTCGGCAGCGGCAGCGCCAGGGCCTGATAGAGATGGCTGGGGCGCAGGGCCGCCAACCGCAGGGTACGCAGCTCGTCCCACACCGGCTGCCCCTGGCGCTTCTTGTCACTCGCCAGGGACAGCAGCTTGCGATTCACCGCCGCCCTCAGGTAATGGCGCTCGCACCGCCCCAGCAGGGCCTCGCCCTCCTCGCGGATAGCCACCCAGGAAGTCGGCCCCGGTAGCGAAACAAGCGCGTTCTCCGCCGTGTCTCGCCGGAGAACGCAGAGGCTGGTGACGGTAGCATCGTAATGAATGGCCTCCAGAACGCACAGCGCCCGCAACCAGAACACATCGTCACGCCGGCCGTGGTCGCGGCCGTCCGGGAAGCCGCCCAACGACAGGAAGCGCTCGCGCAGGATGCAGGCGCCATTGGTGTGGATGAAATCGTTGCGCGCCAGGGCGGCCAGGGCCTGGTGCCGGCTCAATACCCCGGGCGCGGGCGCGGCCACCCTGGGCAGGCGCTGATGATCCTCCATCATCTGGTAGGCATTGAGAAACAGCTCCAGATGCGGATGGGCGAGAATGCCATCGGCGAACTGGGAAAGGTGGTCGAAGAGCAGCAGGTCGCCGGGATCGAAGAACACCAGCCAGCGGCCACCGGCCTGCCAGGCGCCGTGATTGCGGGCCTCCTGCCCGGCCTGCTCCACATCCGCACGAGGCAACAGGCGCAGACGCCCCTGCTCGGCCTCGCGTTCCAGCAAGGCCAGCGCGTCCCCCGAGGCCCCGCCGTCGACGACGATCAACTCGTAGTCGTGGAGCGTCTGTTCGTACACGCAGGCCAGCGCCGAGGCCAGCGCGGCCTCCTGGTCATACACCGGCATTACCAGCGAAAACTGGGGCATGGTTCCATCCTCATTGCCGCCCTCGCCGGAGGACGGCCGCCACTAACATATACCCTGCCCCAACCGGCGCCTCAGGCGCCTCGCCCGTCCCGCAGGCCGCCTCGCCCCGCCAGGCGCGTCAACTGCCGCTGCAGCAGCAACACCGCGCCCAGGCCGAGATCGAGCCCCCGTCCCAGCTGCAGGCGCCACGCGCGGCTCTCCTCCAGGGCGTGCATCATGGCCAGGTCATTGAGGTCGACGAGGCGTCGACGCCGCTGCTTCAGGCACTTCAATTGCGGGAAGGCGGTGAACTTGAGGCCGTCCACCACCAGGTGATAGCGCTCGTCCTGGAGCAGGATCTGCCGGTCGCGCCCGTGATGGACCAGCAGCTCGTCGCCGGCCCGAAAGGGGGCTGCATCGTCGGCCACCTCTTCCCGGGACAGCAGGACGAGCTCCCGGGCGCGGCGTATCCCGTAGAGCTCCAGCACCACGCCGGCATCCACCAGCACGTCGGAGGGCGACAGCCCCTGGCGCGCCACGATTGCCTGAATCGACGCCACCCGCCGCTGCCACTGCCAGCTCGCGCGGCGCTCATGGCGAGCGTGATTGAGGAAATGCACGCCATGGGGATTGAGCAACAGCGATGCCAGCGCCGCCACGTCGTCCGGCTCGCTCAACAGCAGCCAGTCGCCCTCACCGAAGCGTTGCGGCGCCCCCATGCCGGCTGCCAGCACCAGGCACTTGACGCTCAGGCGCAGCTCGCCGTGCACCTCCCGAGGCCAGTCCGGCGGCAGCGGGGCCAGCCGGCCGGCGAGGTACCGCCAGGCCTCCGGCAACAGGCCGATCTCGTGGCCCTCCAGCACCACCCCCGGTGGTGGCGGTGCCTCGCGCCATTCCCACAGCATCGGCCGCAGGGCCAACAGCGGCACGCCCTCCTCCGGCTCGCCGGCGGCGGGGGGACGGTAAGGCCCCTCGCGGATCATGGCCCTTCCCCGGGCAGAACCGGTATCGCGCAGCGCTTCGCCATGCGGGACGGCCCGGGGCCTACCCGACCTCCCCGTGGTCCCACGTTACGACATTGCATGGCGATACCTCCCTGTCGAGTCATCGGTCACGCCGAACCGGATGACCGGAAACGCTCCTGAAGCAGCGCGGCAAGCGACGTCGGCGAAGACCCCGCCGTGGGCTCGATGGGCGGACGCGCGCGTTTCGCCTGCCAGACCAGATCCACCAGGCTGCCCTCGGGCGCATAGCCGAGCGGGCCCTGGAGCAGCAGCTGCTGGATGCGCCCGTGCTGGGAGCCGAGCATGGCGCCATGCAGCTCGACCAGGTACGGCTCGAGTGCCTCCCAGGCCCAGTAGGCCTCGCGGGAGGTCATGATGCGCGGGTGCCGGGTCGGGCTCACCTCCTCGCCGATCAGCAGTTCCTCGTAGAGCTTCTCGCCGGGGCGCAGGCCGGTATAGACGATCTCGATGTCGCCCTCGGGGTGCAGGTCGTCCTTCACCTCCAGGCCGGAGAGCCGCACCATGCTGGCGGCCAGATCGGCGATGCGCACCGGCTCGCCCATGTCGAGGACGTACACCTCGCCGCCCTGGCTCATGGCGCCGGCCTGGATCACCAGCTGGGCCGCCTCGGGAATGGTCATGAAGTAGCGGGTGATGTCCGGATGGGTGACCTCCAGCGGCCCGCCTCGCTCGATCTGGCGACGGAACAGCGGCACCACCGAGCCGCTGGAGCCGAGCACATTGCCGAAGCGCACCATGCTGAAACGCGGCAGTCCAAGTCCCGGGCGATCGGAAAAGGCCTGGCAGATCAGCTCGGTCAGGCGCTTGGTGGCGCCCATCACGTTGGTGGGGCGCACCGCCTTGTCGGTGGACACCATCACGAAGGTATCGACGCGGGCCTCGATCGCCGCCAGCGCCAGCGTCAGGGTGCCGAAGACGTTGTTGCGCAGCCCCTCCACCAGGTTGCACTCCACCATCGGCACATGCTTGTAGGCCGCGGCGTGGTAGAGCGTCTGGACGTGGAAGCTGCTGAGGATCTCGCGCATGCGCTCGCCCTGCTGCACCGAAGCCAGCAGGGCATGGAGCTCAACGCCGCTTTCCAGCCGCTGGAGCTCCTGCTCGATGGAATAGAGGGCGTATTCGGAGCTGTCCACCATCACCAGGGCCCGCGGCCGCTGGGTGATCGCCTGGCGGCAGAGCTCCGAGCCGATGGAGCCGCCGGCGCCGGTCACCATGACCACCTTGTCGGACAGGTTGGCCGCCATCAGCTCGGGAAAGGGCGGCACCGGCTCGCGGCCCAGCAGGTCCTCGACCTGGACGTCGCAGGTATCCGTGACCCGGGCACGCCCCGAGACCAGATCCTCGGCCCCCGGGATGGTCTGCACGGGAATCGACAGCCGGGCGAGTCGCTCGAGGATCTGCCGCCGGCGACAGCGCGGCACGCTGGGCATTGCCAGCAGCACCACCTCGACATCGAGTCGCTCGATCCAGGTCTCCAGCTCCTCCGGCGCCAGCACCGGCAGGCCCTCGACCAGCGAGCCCTGCAGCCCCCGCCAGTCATCCACGAAGGCCCGGGGACGATAGCGGCCCCCATGCTTGAGCGAACGCGCCAGCTCCCCGCCCGCCACCCCGGCGCCATAGATGATCACCGAGCGCCGCTGCGGCCGTCGGCTCAACTCATAGAGTTCGCGCAGCAGCAGCCTCACGCCGCCGATGCCGGTGATGGCCAGCAGTGCGAACACCGGCGCCACCTGCCAGCTTACGGTCCCGAGCAACACGAAATCGAAAGTGAGCAGGAACAATACCATCAGCGACACCCCGATCATCAGCGAGACCAGAGTGCCCAAGGGCATGAAACGCAGCACGATGCGATAGACCCCGAGCGGTCCCAGGATCAGCGGCGTGGTAGCGGTCACGCTACACAGGACCAACCAGGTCTGCGGAGAGGAAAGCGTATCCATTCGCCCGACCAACGCCACGGCCAACACGAGAGAGGCGAAGACCACCAGGGTATCGATCAGCCGCAACAGACCACGTTTATAGCGACGTGGGAGTCTTACCAGTACTTCGAACTGGTCCATAACGAATTCCCTGCATTGCCCTGTCGTTGTTATCGTGATCGGATGCCGCCCCCCGACCGGGCCAGTGGCTCGTCGGCGCCTAGGCCACTGGCTTTTTCTTTATTCCGTGTCTCCAGCAATCCATCGCCTCCGGGCCCCCGTTCAACCTCACACCGCCTCCGCGCTTACAAAAGTCCAGCCTCATCTACCGATCCCCCCACATCACCCGGCAGCGATAGGGTCGGCAGCAGCAGCGAAATCACGTTGTTCCAGCGCGCCAGCGGGGCCGCCGTGACGTAGACGACGTCCTGAGGACGCAGCGGGAAGCGCGTGCCCAGCATCAGACGCGTGGCATCTGTGATATCCAGTTGATAGACCGTGGCCAGCTTCTCGCCGCCGGCCGGCTCGCCACGTACCACGAAGATGCCGGAGGGTTCGGCGCGGAACTCGTCGACGCCACCGGCACGGGCCAAGGCATCGGTCAGGGTGATGCGTTCGTTGCCCAGGGCAATGGCACCGGGCCGGGTCACCTGCCCGAGCACCACCACGTTCTGGTTCTCGGCGGTGGGCACGTGCAGGATGTCGCCGTTTCTCAGCAGACGATTCTGGGTCAGGTCGCCGCGGCGCAGCAGGTCATACAGTGAGAGTCGCTGCTCCTGACCATCGCGGGTCAGCAGCACGTTGTGCCAGTCGGCATCCGGGCGCGCCCCGCCCGCTTGACTGATGGCATCCAGCACCGTCAACGGCTCGATACCGATCGGCACCATGCCCGGGGCCTGAACCGCCCCGCTGACATAGGCCTTCTGCGAACGGAAGGCCGCCACGCTGACCTCCACCTGCGGGTCGGTGATCACCCGCGACAGCCGACTCGTCAACAACCGACGCGTTTCTTCCACGGTTCTTCCGGCGACCCGCACCCGGCCGGCGTAGGGATAGAACATGGTGCCGTCAGGCTGCACACGGTTACCGGTTTCCGAGGCCGACCGCTCGGCCCCCGCCGGGATGGTCAGCTCGGGATGGTCGTAGACGATGATGCTCAGCACATCCCCGGGGCCGATCAGGTACTCGTAGTCGGCCACGGCGCTCTTCAGCGCCAGGGACGCCGGCCTGGCCGACTGTTCCATGGCTGCACCGCTCGACAGGGTATCGACCAGATCGACCGTGATCGGCACCAGGTCCACTCGCGCGTCGAGACTGTCTCCGGCAGTATCCGGATCGATATGTCCCCCGGGCGACAGGGCACAGCCGCCGATCGACAACATGGATCCCAGCAAGACAACATGTAACAAAAGGTGTCTCACCACGGAGCCACCACCCTGGCACTGAGGCGCTTCGGCATGTGTCGCCCTCATGGCCTGCCTCCTTCGGATTCCCGTCACGCTACCGCCAATAGGGTGCCGTCTGGCGTCAGCCCCTGGCCCGACTGGTACCGCCCCGCACGCTCCGTGGCACTGAGGTTCCCTTCGGTCACAGAGCGTCACGGGGCGGTTAACGAAAAGTTTACGAAGTTACAGTTTGTTCACAGAGGGATTCTCCTCATGCATGGCAGGTGAGATATCACCATGCAAGGAGTGACCAACCGCATGGCCAGACTGGAAACCATGAGGTGGAATACTGGGGTGACAGGCAGGAGGGAATTCATGCGAGATCGAGGGGGCACGAGGGGCGAGAAGCAAGTCGTGAGGTGTTAGGAGTGAGGTGTTAGGAGAAAGGCAATCGTCCACCGTCCGCTTGCTGAGCCCCAAGCGGACGGTGGGCCGGCCGGGAGGCGTCAGGACAGCTCGACCGAGTCGCCGCGGCCCACGGCGTAGTACAGCAGGCCCGCCGCCTTCACCGCGTCCGGCTCGAAGAGGTTGCGGCCGTCCACGATCAGCGGCAGCGTCAGCGTCGTCTTCAGCCAGGCGAAGTCCACGCTGCGAAACGCCTTCCATTCGGTGCAGATCACCAGCGCATCGGCGCCCCGCACCGCCTCGGCACGGTCGCCCGCCAGCGTGAGGTCGTGGCGGTCGCCGTAGAGCCGGCGGCATTCCTCCATCGCCTCCGGGTCGTAGGCCTGCACCCTGGCGCCGGCCGCCCACAGCGCCTCCATCAGGGTTCGGCTCGGGGCATCACGCATGTCGTCGGTGTTTGGCTTGAAGGCCAGGCCCCACAGGGCGATGGTGCGCCCGGCCAGGTCGCCGTCGAAGGCCTTGGCCAGTTTAGCGAACAGCGTTTGCTTCTGGCGCCGGTTGACGGCCTCCACCGCCCCCAGCAGCTCGGCCGCGTAGTCGACCTCGCTGGCCGTGCGGGCCAGGGCCTGGACGTCCTTGGGGAAGCAGGAGCCGCCGTAGCCGCAGCCGGGGTAGATGAAGTGATAGCCGATGCGCGGGTCCGAGCCGATGCCGCGGCGCACCTGCTCCACGTCGGCGCCCAGGCGCTCGGCCAGATTGGCGATCTCGTTCATGAAGCTGATCTTGGTGGCCAGCATGGCGTTGGCGGCGTACTTGGTCAGCTCCGCGGCCCGCACGTCCATGAACATCAGCTTGTCGTGCCGGCGAATATAGGGGGCATAGCACTCGCGCATCAGGGCCTTCACTCGCTCGGACTCGGTTCCCACGATGATCCGCGCGCCGTGACTGAAGTCCTCGATGGCCGCCCCTTCCTTCAGGAACTCGGGGTTCGAGCACACCTCGAAGTCGATCGACTCGCCCCGCTCGGCCAGGGTCGTCGCCACGGCGGCCTGCACTCGGTCGGCGGTGCCCACCGGCACGGTCGACTTGTCGACGATGACCTTCTCGTCGGTCATGTGGCGGCCGATGGTCTCGGCCACCGCCAGCACGTACTGCAGGTCGGCGCTGCCATCCTCGTCGGGCGGCGTGCCCACGGCGATGAACTGCAGGGGCGCGAAGGCCACCGCCTCGGCCGGGTCGGTGGTGAAGCGCAGCCGCCCCTCGGCCACGTTGGCCTTGACCATCTCCTCGAGGCCCGGCTCGAAGATCGGGATCTCGCCGGCCGCCAGCCGCGCGATCTTGTCCGCGTCGACGTCCATGCACAACACATCGTGCCCCACGTCAGCCAGGCAGGTACCGGTCACCAGCCCCACGTAGCCCGTTCCGAAGATCGTGATTTTCATGGGTATCCTTTCCAGTTAACGATGAGATGGCAGAAACGAGGCGTCGTCAGACGCCATGATAATCCCGATACCAGGAAACGAAACGGGCGACGCCCTCCTCGACTCCCACCTGAGGCCGATAGCCGGTGGCCGCGAACAGCGCCTCGGTGTCCGCCCAGGTGCGGGGCACGTCGCCGGGCTGCATCGGCTGGAAGTCGCAGATGGCCTCGCGGCCGGTGGCGGCTTCCACCGCCCGCACGAAGTCCATCAGCGCCACCGGGCTGCCATGGCCGATGTTGTAGAGCGCGTAGGGCGCGGTGCTGGTGTCCGGCGTAGCGGCGTCGACCGACGCCCGGCGCCCGGGCACCACCTCCAGGACGCGCACGACGCCCTCGACGATATCGTCGATATAGGTGAAATCCCGCGACATCTCGCCATGGTTGAAGACCTGGATGGGTTCGCCGGCCAGCACCGCCCGGGTGAACTTGAACATGGCCATGTCGGGCCTGCCCCAGGGGCCATAGACGGTGAAGAACCTCAGCCCGGTGGTCGGCAGGTCGTACAGGTGGGCATAGGTGTGGGCCATCAGCTCGTTGGCCTTCTTGGTGGCCGCATAGAGGCTGATGGGGTGGTCGACGTTATCGGAGGTGTCGAAGGGGACCTTGTCGTTGGTGCCGTAGACCGAGCTCGAGGAGGCATAGACCAGGTGCTCGACCCGGCCGTGGCGGCAGCCTTCCAGCACGTTGAGGTGCCCCACCAGGTTGGCGTCGGCATAGGCGTGGGGGTTTTCCAGCGAATAGCGCACGCCGGGCTGCGCCGCCAGGTGAATCACGCGCTCGAAGCCCTCGGCGGCAAACAGGTCGGCGACGGCCTCCCGGTCGGCCAGGTCGACCCGCTCGAAGCGCACGTCCTCGCGGTCCGCCAGGTCGTCCAGCCGCGCCCGCTTGAGCGCGACATCGTAGTAGTCATTGAGATTGTCGATGCCGACGATCTCGTGGCCCTGCCCCGAGAGGCGCTTGGCGACGGCATGGCCGATGAATCCGGCCATGCCCGTGATCAATAGCTTCATGGTGTGACGCGCTCTCCTGCCTCTGCCTCGTACGTCGCCTGCGGTGACGTGCTGGCGCGCATTGTACCCCAGGCCCGGTCCGGCGCGCGCCCTCCTTCCCCGGCCGGGCGTCCGTGGTAGAATCCTCCCCCTTCGTGACCGATCCCACACGGCGGGCGCCCCCGCCGACTCCCTGGCAGGACGCTACCATGACCCGCAAACGCTTCGCCTTCGTCATCGAGGATCTCTACGGCGGCGGCGCCCAGAAATCGCTGCTCTATACCGCCGACCAGCTTCGCCAGCGCGGCCACGCGGTCAAGGTCTTCACGCTGCGCGAGCGCATCGAGCATCGCCTGCCGGAAGGCCTGGAGATCGAGAACCTGGCCGTGGTCACCCCGTTCACCAAGGCGACCACCACGGTGCTCACCGAGAAGTGGCAGGCCTCGCGGATCAAGCGCGCCCTGATGCCCTGGGCCCCGGACGCGGTGATCTCCTGCTCCTGCGACAAGATCACCCGCCACCTCGACTTTCCCAACCTCTACTTCTGGGTCAAGTCGGACGTCTCGGCCAAGTTCAGCGACCTGAAACAGCGCCAGCGCGCCTTCGACAAGGTCCGGCGCTTCTACCGCGACCGCCAGGTCATCGCCGTCTCCCAGGGCGTGAAGGAAAACCTGGAGGGCGTGGTCGGGCTCGCCGCCGAGCGCATCGTGCCCATCTACAATCCCTACGAGCGCGAGCCCTTCGTGGCCATGGCCGAGGAATCCGCCCCGGTGCCGAAGGGCGACTACCTGCTGTGCGTGGCGGCCATCGAGCCGCGCAAGCGCCACGACCGGCTGCTGCGTGCCTACGCCGAGAGCGGCGTGACCACGCCGCTGGCCATCATGGGCAAGGGCAAGCCCGAGCACGAGGCCGAAGTCCGCCGCCAGATCGCCGCGCTCGGGCTCGAGGATCGCGTGCTGTGGCTGGGCTACCACCACAACCCCTACCCCTTCATCCGCCACGCCAAGGCCATGGTGCTGACATCCGACGCCGAGGGCCTGCCACGGGTGCTGATCGAGGCCCTGCTGCTGCACACCCCGGTGGTCAGCGTCGATTGCCCCAGCGGCCCGCGGGAGATCCTCACCCAGGAGCTGGCGGACTTCCTGGTCGCCCCGGACGACGAGGCCGGCCTGGCCAGCGCCCTGGCCAGGATGGACCGTGACCCGGTGGCCATCGAGCCCCGGCATTACCAGCAGTTTCTCAAGGAAACGGTGCTGCCCCAGTTCGAGGCCCTGTGACGGTGGAGTTGCTCGACATCCCCTTCGATGACCGGCGCCGTCGTTACCTGGTGTTCCACGCCGACGGCCTGCCCTCGCGGCTGCGCCTGGCCAGCACCACCACCACCGCCGCCTTCGAGGCCGTGGCCAGCAGCCGCTTCTATCTCTCCCAGGACGGACGCATCCTCGCCAAGGTGGTGCCCGACAAGTTCACCAAGCGCCGGGAACCCTGGAACTGGCTGGCCCGGGACTACCTGGAGAAGCGCTGGCTACTGCAATCGGACGCGCGCAAGGAGTTCCTCAGCCTGCGCGTGCTGCGCCGGGCCGGGCTCGCCACGCCGCACTGCCACGGCTGGGGAATCTCGCTCAACCCGGCCAACCGCAACGCCTCCCTGCTGCTGATGGAGCACAAGCAGGCCGCCCGCCCCGGCGGCGAAGTGTTCGACGCCCTCGACGAGGCCGGCCGGCGCCGCTTCCTGGAACGCTTCTGCGATGACGTCGCGATCCTGGCCCGCGCCGGCTACGTGCACCGCGACCTGCACTACAACAACCTGCTGGTCGACGCCGACGAGCGGCTGGTCTGGATCGATGCTCACGTTCGGCGGCTACCAAGAAAAAGAGCCGACCAATGGCCGGCTCTCGAGCGCTCGCTGTCGATCAGGAAGTTGCGCGGCGCGGACTACCATGCGCTGGCCAGCGAGCGACTCCGCCGGCTGTTATAGGGCGTCGATCTCTCGCCGCCGCTCAATGGCCCTTGGCCTTCAGCCTTCCTGGCAGAGGGCGATATAGCGCGCCGCAATCGTCTCGGGCAGGAAGGCACGGTAGTGGGCCTCTTCGATGCGCGGCGGCGAGGCGAGCACGTCGCGGATCTTCTCGCCCAACCGCGGGCCATCGTCTTGCTCGGCCAGGCAGCCGGCCAGTTCCCCTTGCAGGATCTCCCGCGGGCCGCTGGGGCAGTCGGTGCTGACGACCGGCGTGCCGCACACCAGGGCCTCGGCGATCACACGCCCGAAGCCCTCGTAGTCCGACGCCAGCACGAGCAGGCGGGCGCCGTGGATGTACGGGTAGGGATTGGCCCGCTGGCCGACAAACACCACGCGCTCTGCCACCCCGAGCGCGCGGGCCAGGGCCCTCGCCTCCTCGACCTCGCCATCGCCGACGATCACCAGCGGCTGGCTCGCCCCGCTGGCCTGGTAGGCGCGCAGCAAGCGGTCGTAGCGCTTCTGGCGAAGGGCCAGACGCCCGACGTAGACGATGAAGTCATCGTGGGCAATGGGCTCGACCATGCGCCGGCGTATCGCCTCGGCGTCGATCGGGTTGTAGATCAGTTGCGCGTCGCGCGGCGTCACTCCGTGATGCGCCAGGGAATCCAGGATGCCCCGGGAGATGGCGATCACCCGGCGCCGGTGATACAGCCAGCGCATCTTGCGCAGGCGGCGCCGACGGGGTTTCCCCGCGCCCAGCAGGGCCACGCTGGGGTCGGTGCGTATGCACAGCCAGGCCCGCTCGGCCAGCGTAGAGCGATTCACGACCTGGTGGCTGTAGTGAAGGTTAGCCACGACCAGGTCGAACGCGCCGGGCTGGTCGCGCACCCAGCGATCGAGCAAGCGCGCATGCAGGCGATAGCGACGCAGCTTCTGCCAGGCATTGCGGAACCTGAAGGGCAGCCGGACCACCGACACTCCCGCCGGTATCTCATGCCATACCTTGTCACTCAGCACCAGCAGGGTGACGCGACAGCCTCGGCGAGCGAGGGCATCGGCCACCCCCAGGATCGACAGGGGGGCGCCGCCGCCGCCCAGGTGGTCCGAGATGAACAGCACGCGATACCCCTCGCCCCTCGCCTGGCCCAGCGGCGGCGTCGGTTCTCGAAGCGGCACGGTCGTGCCGGCGGTACCTCCCATCATGACTCGACCCACCTGACCGCACCGATACGATCGCCGGCGCGGATAGCGCGCACCACCCGGGCGGGCGCACCCGCCAGCACGACATCGTCGCCGAAGGCCCGGGTCACTACGGCATTGGCGCCGACGATCACCCGATCGCCGACCCGCCCTTCCCCGACGAACTTGACGCCGGGATAAAGCGTCACATCATCCCCGACCCGGCACATCAAGCCCTGATGGCCGAGCGGCGCGGTGCCGATGGACACCTGCTGATAGATCCGGCAGCGCGCCCCGATGCTCACCCCCTTGCCGATGACGATGGAAGTGGGATGGGGCAGGCGCAGCCCCAGGCCGATGACCGTCTGCGGCCCGAGATACATTCCGAAGCGCATGGCCAGTCGTGACTGCTGCCATCTCGCCAGGAAATGACAGCCCTGGTGATCCAGCCACTGGGCCAGACGCAGGCGCAACACCGCCTGGCGGCTAGGGTTGGTCGACCATAGCGCCTTGCCGAGCCGAAACAGCCACCAGCCGGGCTTGTCACCCAGGGCTTCCTCGCGGGCATGGCGCTTGAAACGTTGCCAGTTCATGTCGCCGGCCGATGCCGTCATCGTCACCCTTCCCTTGATGCCGCCGATGAATTGGGGGCGAGGGCCTGCTCCTTCGCCGCGGGCCACTCGAAGGTTTCCGGCCAGGCGGCCGGATCCCGTTCGCCGGGGGCGGTCTCGGGAACGCACTCGCCCAGGGCCTCGCGCACCCGGGCCAGCGCCGCCGGCCCCTGCGCGCCGCCGACGACGCGCTGCCACCACTGGCGATGCACGGCCATCACCCGCACCGGTACCGAGGGCAACCCCAGCCGCTGCGCCATGGCCAGCCGGTGCAAGCCGCGATTGATCTTGATCAGCCGGCCCTCGCGGCTGACCGCCACGCCCAGCGCGTCCTTGCCGCGGCTCGTATCGAAGCCATGGACGGCCATGTGATCGAGAAAGCCCAGGTAAGCGCGCAGATAGATCAGGATGCGCTCCTCGGAATCCAGCAGCACACCCTGCTGGTGAGAGGCCCAGGGCTGGCCCTTGGCGAGCCGGGCCTGCAGGCTGGCGAACCGCTCGGTTCGGGTCAGGTCGTCACGAAGGGTATCGAGGTCGCTGATCAGCCGGTACCGCGAGCCGAAGCGCAGATCGCCCCGGCGCTGGTCCCACTCGCCGTCCCACAGGAAGGCCGAGGACGAGGGGCGCAACT
The DNA here is from genome assembly GCF_056159885.1 of Halomonas sp. ABH4_019. NCBI lineage: Bacteria > Pseudomonadati > Pseudomonadota > Gammaproteobacteria > Oceanospirillales > Halomonadaceae > Halomonas > Halomonas sp. ABH4_019. The sequence goes on along the minus strand of NZ_JBSWWC010000004.1, from coordinate 94,983 downwards.
TGTAGGGATAGCCGCGCCAGTCGGTGCTGCGGATCAGCTGGCGAGGGTCTACCCGAAGCGTCAGGGCATCGCCCAGGCAGTGCTCCACTGCCCGGCGCGGCAGGCCCCGGCTTTCCAGCCACCGGCTGCCCGCCCGCTGGGTCGCCCAGTAGGCCAGCAGGCGGCGCTCGATCCGGGACACTACCTGCTCGATCCAGGCATCGCGGATCTTGACCTGCCAGCGTGCCTGGCGGACCCGCCAGCGAAGCTTGGGGTCATACAACGGCGCGAAGGCGGGATCTCCCGCCGGCGCCAGGGGCACCGAAGCCGGGGAGCCCGGCGTAGCATCTGTTTTCCTCATGGCGAACCATTAGTCTTCCCTGAATCGACGAACGCCTCGGCCACGCGGTCGGGCCGAAAGTCATCCAGCCAGGCCTCGTCGATCCCTGGCTTCTCGCCCCGCACGGCCGCACGCATTCCCTGTGCGAGCCCCTCCTCGGAGTGGGGGGTAATAGCGGCCTCGAGTTCCCCCTTGAGGATCTCCCGAATCCCGCCCGGACAATCGACGCTCAATACCGGCGTGCCGCAGGCCAGCGCCTCGAACAGCACGATACCCATGCCCTCGAAGCGGGAACTCAGCACGAACAGGCGCGCGTGATGCATCCAAGGGTAGGGGTTTGCCTGCTGGCCCGCAAAAACCACCCGCTCGGCGATGCCGAGCTCGGCGGCCAGCGCCTCGAGGGCCCCGCGCTCCTGTCCGTCTCCCACCAGCACCAGCGGCATGGTGACCCCGGAAGCCGCATAGGAGCGCAGCAGCAGGGCCTGGTCCTTGGCGGGCACCAGCCGCGCGACGTTCACCAGGTAAGGCTCGGCGGGTATCTCGGGCGCCGGCTCGCGCATGGCGCGGCGTATGCCCTCCAGCGGGCAGGGATTGGGGATCACCGTCAGCGAGGCCGGTACGAAACCCCAGCACCGCCCGGCCTCGCGCACGCTGTCGCGCACGCCATGCGACACGGCCACCAGATGGCGGCGATGCAGCAGGCAGCGCCCCATCAGGCGGCGGCGCCAACTCGGCCGGTCGTTCAGGTGCAGGATGTTCTCCATCACGTAGCGGGCTCGCCCGTCGCGGAAGGACCACACCAGCTCGAAGGTGCCGATGCCTCGAAACACGATGCGATCGACGCGGCCGTGGCGACGCTCGAAACGCGCCAGCCAGCGGCGGAACACCCAGCCCCCCATGATCCCGGTTCCCAGGTACAGGGAACGCTTGAGCAGCGGATTCAGCACCAGCCGGGCGACCAGCTCCAGCAACAGGCCAAGCAGGGTGAGCCGCGCCCAGCGCTGCAGCTCCAGACGGTGGAGCCGGACCCCGGCACGCTCCGGCGAGAGCTCCCCCTCGACGCGCCGCAGGCTCAGCAGATGGCTCTCGTGGCCCGCCTCGTCGAAGGCATCGGCCAGGTTGACCGCGACCCGCTCCATACCCCCCATCTTCAGGGAGCGCACCACGACCAGGGTCCTCATGCCCGCCCCCGCTTGCCGAGGCACGGCAGGATGGCCGAACCACCGGCGCTGGCCTGCCATGCCCAGATGTGGGTCACCAACCCGCCCACCACCAGGTTGTGCACGTACACCCCGGTGCCGAAGGAGTTGTAGGACTCGAACTGGTTGATCACCGCCCAATAGACGAAGAAGGCCGCCCCGAACAGCGCGATATCGCCCGGCATGTGGCCGTGGCGCCAGGCCAGCCAGGTACCGCGGCCGATCCACCAGGCCAAGAGCCCGATCACCGTCACGCCGAGCAGGCCATAGGCGGCCCAGATCTCGATCGGGAAATTGTGCAGGTGCCCAAACTGTTCCTTGACGAAGGCCGGCAGCCAGGGGGTGTGATCGATGATGACGCTGCGGGCCTCGCCGCCCCAGCCGACGATCGGCCGCTCGGCGATCCACTGGAAGGCGGCGATCCAGGAATTGATGCGGATGCCGATGCTGGTGTAGGGAATGTTGGCCAGGTCGCCGGCGAACAGGCGCGCGATCACCCCGGACTCGTTCAGCACGCGCTCGACCAGCAGGTCATGGAAGGCGTAGAGGCCCACCGCCGCCACCGCCAGCAACGCACCGCCGCCCATCAGCAGGGGCTTCGCCAGGCGGGCCAGCTCGCCGCTTCGCGCCGACACCGCCAGCCACAGGGCGGCCGCCACCGGCAGGCTGATCATCAACGACAACCACACGGCTCGGGTCTGGCCGATGACGATGCCCGTGGCACACAACCCCACCGCCAGCCCCCAGGCCACCCGGGCGGGCCACGCGAGCCGCGGGCAGCCCGGCTGCCAGCAGCGTCCGGCGAACACCACCAGCCCGAGGAAGGCCACGCCGAACAGCATGGACCCATGCTGAAGGTTGCGAATACCGAACCCGACCCGCTGGCCCTGCAGGCCGGCGAGCCATTCCTGCAGGCCGCCCCCGTGGGTGAAGGCCGCCACCAGATAGCCCAGCAGCGCGAGCGCCCAGAGCATCAGCGTGCGCCGGGAGCTGCCGCCCAGCCACCAGGCCACCGCGATGAAGATGAACAGCTTGGCCAGGCGGTCCAGCTTCGGCGCCTCGTTCATGAACTGCGGGTGATGCCAGGCCCCCAACTGCCAGGACAGCCACTGCACCACCAGGGCCGCCAGCAGCAACCACAGCGGCGCCGAGCCCCTCTGGCCCTTGCCGTACACCAGCACGGCCACCAGGCCCAGCAAGGCGGTCAGCGTCTCGCTGGGGCTACCGATGTCCGGATAGAGGATACCCAGCGCGGCGTAGAGGACCAGCGCGATCGTCCCCGGCCAGGACAGATAGCGCGGACATTCCCAATGGGCCCGCTCCCCGTCGGGCCCCCATGCCATGGTGCGGCAGGTCATTCGTTCTTCCCCTGAACCCATCATTCATACACTCGCTGCAGCACCCTGGATCAAGGCACGCACGACCTTTCCCCGGACGCCTTGCCCGAGGATCGGAAACCGGAAATCAAGAAGATGCGGATCATACCATCTTCGTCACCCCGCTCGCAGTGCGGCGCGGCCGGATGACCCAGGCCCGCTAAACGCGAGCCGGCCACGGAAAGACCCGCCGCCCGCTCTGCTTCTGCCAGCGCCAGACATGCGTGACCAGCCCGCCGGCCACCAGGTTCTGGACGTAGGCGCCGGTCCAGAAGGTGCTGTAGGACTCGAACTGGCTGACGATGGCGAAGAACACGAAGAAGGCCGCCCCGAACAGCGCCATGTCCCCGGGCATCACCCGTGCGCGCCAGGCCTGCCAGGTGCCCAGGCCGATCCAGGCGATCAGCGCCATCACGACCACGAGGCCCAGCAGACCATACCCGACCAGGATCTCGAGGAAGGTGTTGTGCAAGTGGCCGTAGAGTTCCTTGGTCTTGGCCGGCAGCCAGTCGGTGTGTTCGATGACCAGGCTACGGGCGTTTTCCCCCCAGCCGACCAGGGGCCGCTCGGCGATCCAGTCCAGCGAGGCGCGCCAGGTCAGCAACCGGTTGCCCACGCTGCTGTAGGGGATCGATTTCCAGTCGCCCTCCAGCGCCTGGGAGATGACGCGATTCTCATCGGTCAAGCGATCCGTCACCAGATGATGGAAGGACACCACCCCGGCCAGGATCACCAGGCCGGCGGCCGCCACGCCCAGCCAGCTCTTGCGCGACAGCCGCCCGCCGGCGCTCCACCAGGCCGCGACCGGCAACAGGGGCAGTACCAGCAACAGCGCCAGCCAGGCGGCTCGCGTCTGGGTGATCACCACTCCCACCAGGCAGGTCCCCAGGGCCGCCGCCCAGAGCAGGCGCCGGCACCACACCCAGGCGCCCTGCCCTCGCCAACAGCGGCCGGCAAAGCACAGCAGTCCCAGCAAGGCGCTGCCCAACAGCATGGAGTCGTGCTGGGAGTTGCGAATGGCGAATTCGGCACGCACTCCCTGCAGCCCCAGGCGCCACTGCTCCAGGCCGTCCTCGAGCAGGAACACCGCGGCCACCAGGCCGGCGACACCCAGGCCCCAGGCCAACAGGGTCGCGCGGGTGCTGCCCCCCAGCCACCAGGCCACGCCGATGAACAGGAACCACTTAGCCAGGCGGTCGAGCTGGGGATTGTCGGTCATCCACTGCGGATGGTGCAGATACCCCAGGCCCCAGGAAATCAGCTGCACCACGATCACCGCCAGCAGCAGCCACAGCGCACCACCGCCCCGAATGCCCCGTCCCCAGCGCAGCACGGCGAACAGGCCGATCAGCGCCATCAGCGAGCCGGCCGACTCCCCGACCTCGGGAGCGATCAGGCGAAGCCCGGCGTAGAGCATCACGCAGCTAAGCCCGATCCAACACAGCCAAGCGGGGGAAACCCAAGGGGGGAGCCCTTCTTCCGGCTCGAGAAAAGACAGGGGATGCTTCACGGTTTCGATACTCATCGTCGAATCAAGGAACGGAAAAGACAGCAGCCTGGGCGGGGCCCAGATGCGACGAAGCCGCGCAAGGCACGGCTCCGTCGGGAGGAATTGTTGCCGGGTATCATGTCGTCATCGAGCACCGAACCCCGACCACAGGATTCTCACTGTCTTGAACGCAATCAGCACATCCATCCACAGAGAATAGTGCTTGATATAGTAGAAATCATACTGGAGCTTCTTGATCATGCCATCTACTTCGGCGGCATAGCCCTGCTCCACCTGCGCCCAGCCCGTAATGCCCGGCCGGACCACATGGCGATAGCTGAAGAACGGCACATCCTTCTCATACCATTTGGACAACGACACTGATTCCGGACGAGGACCGATGAAGCTCATCTCGCCTTTCATGATATTGAAGAGCTGGGGCAGCTCATCGAGACGATACTTACGGATGACGCGCCCCACGCGGGTGATCCGCGGATCACCCTCATGGACGGTAAAGTCCTCGCCACTCATGTCATGGTACATGCTGCGAAACTTGTACATCAGAAAGGGGCGAGCCCGGTAGCCCATGCGCGGCTGGAGAAACAACACCGGCCCACGACTGTCGAGCTTGATGGCCACCGCGACACACAACATGATCGGCACCAGCACCGGCAGGAGTAACAGGCTGGCCACTGTATCGAAGGCTCGCTTGAACCCAATATAAAAAAGCGGCGGCAACAGGCTGCCGAATTCGTTCTCGGACAAGCGGTCGATCTGCACTCTTCCGGAGATCGACTCAGACACCTGCCGAATGTGGTACACCGGGATATGGCACAAGGTGCAACGCGCCAGGAAGGTTTCCCACTCGGACGGTAAGTCATCGGCCCGTAGGTCCGCCACCACGCTATCTACCCGCGTGCCTTCTAGATCGGGCCGTTCGAGCAAGCGCACATCCAATTGTCGGGTGTCCATCAAGCGATGAAAGGCGCCGAAGGGAACGACGGCCACCTTGAGCTTTCGGAAGCGACGTCCCAGGAAAAAGCCCAGGTAAAACCATAACAGGCTAACGATGTAGCCCCCGAACAGTACCTGCCGGGTATAGGCCTCGCGCGTGAAAAACAGCACGGCCACCGCGATAAGAAAAGCGATGGTGATCGTAGGCAAAATGTTGGCAGCCAGCTGTGCACCGGGGAAGCGCGCCAAACGCCTCAGCGTGACCGCCGAGGCGAGAAAGGCCAACCCAATGGCAATCATGGTGTTGTAGCGTACGTCCGGCAGATACAGCCAGAACTCCCACCTCCATCGCTCGAGGGCAGGCAGCCCTATCGCCAGAGGAATTCCGACCACCACATGGATGGACAACCCCAGGAGCAGCACCTCGTACCACCGTGAATGGCGGCGTTGATACTCACGCTTCATTCTTCACCAGTGCCAGGATGTCATCGGCCATTTCATTCATTATCCTATCTCTGCGCCACTTGGCCACGAACTCCGGCCGAGGGCGGGAGGATACCTCAAGTCGGCCCAGGGCGGCGACAGCTTCGTCGACATCGCAAGGGGAAAAACACGCCGCATTATCCACCTCTTGCTCGACGAATCGAGCAGCGAACCCCGATACCCCCGCCCAGATGGGACGACCGGTTGCGGCATACTCGAACAGCTTGGAAGGCAATACCTGCTCGAGCGACGACAAGCGATTCAGGTGGAGGAACAACACGTCGGCATGTCGGTAGGTGTCTAACAAATCGTCACGGGAAATGGGCTCCAAGATCTGTACATTGTCGAGGCCTTTCTCTGCCAGGGCTCGGCGAAGTGGTTCACGGCCGGCACCAGCGCCGATGACACGGAAAGTGGCCCGACCAGCAAGGCGCTGAGCCAATGCAGGGAGAATACGCTCCATCCCCTGGCCGGTTCCCAGATTACCGGCATACAGCACCTTCAACGGCTGACCGGCTTGTACCGACAGCTCTTTCTCGAACACTCCGGATGCCGCGGCCTCGACAAAAAGGGGATCAATTCCGTTGGTGTGCCAGGCCAGACATTGCCCCGGATAGCGGGAGTGGAAGTATGGCTCGAACCCCCGCGACACGAGATTGACTCTGTCGGCATCGACCAAAGCCCAACGCTCGAGAAAGCCAAACATGGGAGCCAGCAGATGACCTGTACCGAATGGCAACATCGAAGGGAGGTTTTCGACAAAATTGTCACGAATATCCTGATACAGCCTGCCCCCACAGCGACGTGACACCCAACGCCCGAGCACGCCGGTCATCAGCTTCGATGAAGAGGCGAGCACCACATCGAAGTGTTGATCACGCGTCAGCCGAAGAACCTGTCGAGCATAGGCGGCAAACGCACGTGCCTGGGTCACCATGCCACCTCCACCACCGGGTACCTCTACCCGAGTGATGGTAGTAACACCGTCAGGTTGCGCATCGTGCCGCGCCCCCCAGTCCAATGTTCCCCCGAAGCGGTTGGGTACCGTGGTGATCACCTGTACCGTGCTGCCCGGCGAGAGCCTGGGTGCCAACGCCTGAACCAGCGCCTGGCAGCGAAAGGCGCCGGCACTGATATCCGGGGGATAGTAGAAACAGAGTAGAAGTATCCTTGCTGTTGTCATCGATGCGCCGCACCGGCTCGCCGGTTGGATAGCACCCGGTCATACAGGTCGATCAGCCCCTGTTCCTGGGACTCCCAATTAAGCGACTGCGCGGCCGTTGCCGCTTGGTTTCGATAATAGGCACGCTGCTCGGGATCATCGACCAGTTGTTGGATGGCACTGGCCAAGGCGACCGTATCGCCTGGCGGCACCAGCATTCCAAGATCATGCTCACGCACCACCCGACTGATCTCCGGTAACTGGCTTGCGACGACTGGCAGACCCGCTATCACATACTCGAAAAGCTTGTTGGAATCGGTGGTGAAATGGTTCAGGCAAGTGTTCTCGATGGGCTGCACGCCGATATCGGCCGAGGCCGTGTAGGTAGGCAGCTCGCTCAATGCCACGGTGGGGATGAAACGCACCCGCTCGGTCAGGCCAAGGGACTCCGCCAGCTCGTGGAGTTCCCGCTCCTGGCGCCCACCACCGATGAACACGAAATAGGCATTCGGCACGTTGGCCGCTGCCTCCACCAGCCGCGGTAGTCCTCTCCCCGGCTGCAAGCCTCCCTGGTAGAGCACGATAGGCCATGGCTCGCTGAGTCCGAGCTCTTCTCGAATCCGGCTCGAACCATCCACCTCCACCAGGCGCGGGCGATTCTGCAGGACCAATGGACGAGGAATGCCATAGGCACGCGCGAAGAACTTGGCGCGTGCCTCGGTCGTGGTGATGGTGCCCGCTGCCTTAGGCATGATGTGTTTCTCCAGCCACCCCACCAAACCGCGAAAGGCCTGGTAGCCTTCCCGGTCGGTGCTGATCTCATGGGCGTCGTAGACAAGCGGAACCCGTGTAACCTTGGCAGCCAACCACGCGGTCGGCAGCACATTGACGTCATGGGCATGGATCGCATCGGGATGAGAGCGAACCAACGCCCACAACATCGCCAAGTGAGTCCTCACACGAGAAGCCGCCGCTAGCAGGAACGTCATTCGGGTGCGGCCTTGCACTACCTTGCCGGGACTGATCTGGCGCTTCGCTTGCCGCTTGCCGAACCGCCTTACCCTGACACCATTTTCCAGCGTCTCGCATGACGTTGTCACACCAGGCATATGTAACGCATGCACAGTCACGCTATAACTCGCTCTCGCGAGCGTCCCGGCCTCGTTCTTGACTCGGGCGTCATTCAAAAAGGTGTTCCATACCAGCATCACAATATGGGAACCAATGACACCATCAGTCGGAATACGCTCACTCATGAAGAGTGCCTTGAGCTAGCGGCCGCGGGGCCTCGCTTGGCGCCAATCGCTCATGGATTGCCGGCAACAATTCTAGGGCATGCACGAAGCGCTGCCGACTGCACTCACGTTCCAGAGCGAACGCCAAAGCCGCCAGCTCTACATGCTGAGGGATGAGCGTAGAAAGGGAAGGACGCGTCTCGGCCGCTTCAAGCAAGGATGGCATCAATTGATCCAACGATTTAGGCTGCTCGGGCCACCCCGCTCCCACTGGTTCAAGTGTCCAACGCCCCCAATGGAGCAGCAAAGGATCACCATCTTCGCATACCCAAATGGAATCCTGGAAAATATCTGGGTTGAACACGGCAACTGGCAACGACTTCAATAACTCCTGAAGTCGAGGCAACTCGGCAAGCAGTTGCTCTAATGACTCCTGTTGCACTTCACCAGTGACGGCAAGCTGAAGTTTTTCCAGCATGGTCCTATCCAAGCGCTGCCAGAGCATTGGCTTGGAGCGCTGATAACGTTGAGCTAGAGCCAGAGAAGGTACCGCGGCCAACAGCTTGGCGCGAAGCATCCTCGTGAGCGGATTGACTTCTTGTAATTCAGGTGAGCGCCCTTCAGGAAGCTCATAGAGAATACAATGAAACTTCTGAAGCTGATTAGCTCCCATCAATATACAGGAAGGCAACCCTTTCGGCTGCTCTCCCATCAGCGTGGCTTCATGCTGCGCCAACGAACTACGATTTGTCTCATAAAGCTTGAGAAGATAACTACTTTCTCCACGCCACACGCGAAGACCCGCTACATTAGGCACCCCCATCTGCTTCCATTCACTCTTGAGTGATTCTTCCTCCTCTCCCGCCAGCTCATCCAGCAGCAGCTTCATCCAGGATACTCTTGATTCCACCCTCAGCAATGGCCAGAAGGTTTTATCTGGCTGGATTTGTTGGGAAAGCAATACTTTTCCATGAAAGAACAGGGCATCAAGCTTGACGCGCTGCTTCTGCAATGCTCCTAAATCACCAAGCATGCCAGTGGCACGCTGCATAACCTGACGACTCAGCAGTAGCGATACGATGGCAATAATGACACCTGGAGAATCCCACAAAATAAAGTCAGCCACAAGATAGCCAAAAGCCACGAAAAACCCGAGCCCACCTATCAGGTTAAGCATCGAGGTCAATTTATTTTCCAACCGCTCCCGTATGGTCGTAGATGTGATGTGCAGGAGCCAGAGTGTAGCCATTGAAACCACACCATAGCTCACCAACACTACAACCATAGATGGATAAAATACGGCTAAACCCAGAAATGACAGAAGGATAAAAGTTACGCTAGCCAGTGCGCGTGAATAGCGCTGATACGCATTAGCCGCAATCTCATCCTGATTTTCGAACAGCACCATCTTATGACTTTTCGAAAGCAGTTTTCCTGTTGCCAACCTAGTAGTTCGGGCAACCAGGCGCTCGGCCAATAGATAGAGCAAGTAAAAGCCCAGAGTCCCGCAACTCAATGCAGCAATCACGACATCACGATTGATCTCGGAAAAGGAAGCAGGAAAGTAACGAGGGATGCCTTCGGAGCCAAGAAGAATGACGACTTTAAGGGGAAGGAAAGATGCTAGCAATGTTGCAATTTGTGATATCAGCGTTAGAAGGACGATCAATCCGGTCTTGATAGGCACCACACGAACAAACTTGGCTCCTAAAGATAGACTCCAGCGGCAGGAGTTAAGCATGACATCAATCATGTGGAGCACTCCCCATCAGTGTTAGTAGCTGGCCGGCTCGCACCTCCCAAGTATTGCGGGCAATGAAATCTGAGATTCGTTCTTGATCCGGCTCTAATACACAGGCCCTTTTCAGGGCATAGCAGAACGCATCGACAGAATCCACCGTTGTGGTATAAGGATAATGCTCAATTTGAGGCATACGAAATGACACTACAGGCAGACCAAATGACAAGTATTCATAGATCTTGATCGGATCGACACCATCGGCCAGCGCCCCCATTCGGAAGGGAATGATGGCTGCACTCCACTTAGATGCATAGTGATGAAGCTGTTGCCATGGCTTGGGGCCCAATAAGGCCACATTCTCAGGCAAATCAAGTCCTTGGGGCTCCGAGTGTCCAATCACTTCGAAGCAATATTGGGGACTGCGACTAGCAATCTCGATGAAGGCCCCCCAATCAAACCAAGCAGAGGACAGGTGGCCAAAATATCCAACGACAGGGGGGGTACTACGAGGTTCGCGACGATACCCGGGCGGCAGGAAATCCATTTCCACGGCATTGGGTACTAACATCACCCTATGGCCCGGAGCCAGTTGTCGCATCTTTTCCACCAGTGGCCCAGAGACACACAGTGTCGCATCACAGCTTGCCACCAATCGCCGCTCGATCTCCGCATCAAACCAGCGAGCCATACCAACCTTAGAAAACTCTTCCCAGTCATCGCGACAATCATAAACGACTTTCCAACCATGTCGACGAAAGAGCTCGACACTCTTCTCGATTCCCGGGAGGGGATAGGAAACAATAAAGAGTTTCTTGCAATTTCCCGAGTCAAAAGCAGCTATTTCAGAAAGCAACTGCATCGTGATATCTACGGGACTCTGCATCAGCCCTTCCTGCTCATAGGTGGGCAGAGGCTCATCAAAGCGTGAGCGGTGATAGCTGAACATAACATTCACGCCTCGCCGCAGCAGCGCCTGTGTTTGCCGAATAGGGCGATTGCCGCGCGTCCCTTGGATATGAGTCGTCCCCGAAAGAAGAAACACAACAGGTGCGCCAGTTTTCCGTGCATTGCCAGTCAGTCTCCACCATCCCGACTGCACCCGTTGATACATAAGAGAGCTAGGACCGGGTGGCCGTCTTTGTGTTCTCCGCTCGCTAATCAGCCCATACAAGTCTACGGGCAAACGAAGCAATTTCTTGGGGGATCCTAGCGCCCCCGTCAACAGTCGGCCCAGTTTGTAGCTGCTGCTATCTAGTACCCGACGATGTTCCACACGCAGCTCTTCGAGTTCTAGACGCAGGCGTTCGATGTCGTGTTCGGGCTTCATGATGTTTCCGTCAGTAAGGTCTTGAAGGTATCTACAAATGACCTCGGTCCATACCGCCGACACAACTGCTCATACAGGCGCTGCACTTCTCCATCTGGAACGCCACGCGCCAACAGATGGCCTGCATCGGCAATCTGCTCAGGTTGCCAGATATCCACCAACTGCACCATTGGCGAATCGGGGAATACCTCATGAAAAACCGGTAAATCGTTGGCTATCAGCGGGCAACCACATAATAAGGCCTCCGCAGCCGCCATACCGAACGATTCGTCCTTGGAGGTGACCAACATCGCTCCACCAGTAGCGGCACACTGGCGATATAGGTCTGCCAGACTAGTATTTTCAATACAATCTATCCAGTTCACACGATCAGAGACACCCAGGCGATAGGCGAGTTGGAACAGACTCTCCGCACGCTCTTCAGGTGCAGTAAAACCGCCTACCATATGCAGCTTCACCGGCCCAAAAATATCGTTCAGCATGCGTAAATAAACTAGTGCTAATCGCCAGTTCTTGTGACTATCCAGCTTACCTACCCAGATGAACTCACGCTCCCCGCCTGACGCATTATGCGAGTCTTGCGCTGCAGGAAAGAATACTTCTGTATTCAGAATATTGGGGACGACTTGAACAGATTGGTCGTTGATCCTTTGGCTAACGAGACTGGCAGAGTAATGGGTAGGCACCATAAAACCTGCCAGCCTCGATATATCTACATCTATAAGGTAGGCAAGCCCATTGCTGGTCGTGGTATGGACATCGAGATAGACCGAGTTTCGGCGCCATATAGGCCCTCCCGCTTGGCCTAGTAATTCGGGCGAGTCAATGACGACCACGGCGTCGAAGCACTCACGATGCACAAGAGTCTTAAAGGCAATATCAGAGCCAAAGTGGATTCCTTGGCTGCGCACCACCTGCTGACGCAGTCCATTGTCCTGACTGAAGAAAAGCTGGCAGTCTACCCCTTCCTTCTTCAGTGCGTTCCGCCGAAGCAGTAGCTGAGTAGAGACACCACCGATGATGCCATAACGGTAGGCATATAGTACCCTCATGTAGACGTCCTTTCCCGGCACTCGTCTGCTTGTGCTACCACATACGCCACCAAACTGGGATCGAATTCACTTGCGTCCCGTTCGGGCCACCAGATGACCTTCCAGCCACTCTGCTTCGCCCTTGCCAGTCGACGGGCCACTACAGATGTTGGTTTTCGCAAAATCATGGTGCCAACATGCCCGACGTCCAGCCGCTGAGCAACCAAGTCGGCATCTTCACAGACCCAGGTATTAGAGCTAGAGTAATCAGAAGGTCTTACCGACCCCAGAATCACAGTATCGACATGTAGTGCTTCAGTGGTAAGCTCAGGCTTCAACTTATACCTTATTTCAGCCCGAGGACTTCGGCGACGACTGCGATAAACACGGGCCAGCCTGACAAGTGCCTTGAGTGAACGAAGGCTGGGCGGGAAAGCCTCTAAAACAATTCCGCCAACAAGATAGCGAAGGCTATTCCGAAAGTCCTTCGACTCCGCTTCACGAGCAGCTATATCCTCTCGAAGCGCTTCATTCAAATATTTAACATAGAACAATCGAGATCTATTGATATCTGACATTTATATCCCGTAACCTCCTGTACAACTTATCTACAAGCGCGCAATCAGCACAACACACAAACATACCACAACCATCGCACTACTAACTCTATAGCGATGCACCCAAAAATATCGGGAGCTATTCATTGTTAACCCTTAAAAGACAATACCCTAAGCCGCTTAAAGCCAGCCAAATCCAAACAAAACTTTAATCAACTTTCGCTAACATTCATTTTATTTTTCACTGCGGATGCAAGCCCTACCCATTCCTTTCAAGACCTGCTGACCTGACCAAAACTCACTCATTCAAAAACATCCTCCGGAGAAACTTCATCTTTCACATAAAGTTTTACCTATCGATATCACCCACCTTTTATTCAACATTGATGTGGCCGTCCACTACTTCCCGGGACCATACAGCTAGCAAGTGTGTGGACTTAATCACGCATCAGGCAACTCTCTATAACATAAAATCTTCTCTGCCTCACCAGCTCCTGAAACACTATTCAAAGTTATTTTTTTCGCACCATCAAAGTTACTTTTTCATTTTATAGAAACAAAAAAGAGATAATACCTGAAGCTCCATTTCTCAACAATAAGACTTCACTACTTTCTCATCTAGAATCTTTCATCTCTTGCCCGAAACTAGAGATTATATTTAGCCGCATTACACACTCAACCCGAGGGTAATCCACCGGCAAAGTCAGGATATCACCCTACATGCCAAGAAAATAACCTATCGGATGCTGTTATTGGGTGCAACATCATCAATTGATTATTTTTCGATTAAGTCGTCTTCCCAATGCTCTAAAAATACACATTTTCCACTTCCAGAGGAGGGAAGTAAATGCTGGCCATATAAAGAAGCTGGCACGCTCCGTCACACAGCATGTGCTTGATCAGGGCGAGGCGGGGGCTTCCTGGAAGCACTTGCTCTCCCACTACCCGAAGTTCATCGGACGCTATTCAGGCAAGCGGGCTGAGTATTGGGCATCGGAGCACTTGATTGCGTTGTATCTCTCGACTGATGGTCAATGTGAAGAGTTCCTCCAGCCAGCCCCATCACCTTCCTAGTTCTCAAGACTTACTCAAGGCTGTGCTAGGGTAGTGACGCACTCTTCGATGCATAGTTCATAATATGACATGGACATAACACTTCGAAAAATCGGTTCAGTGCTGCTTTATACAATTTACGGCGGGCCATTAATACCTGAAAATCATATCGCAACAAGAGAAATATCAAAGAATACACCTTGATACTATTTCAATATACTCCTCCTTCTCAGGATCAACTTCTTTCTTATATGTGCTTGCCCGCTTAGCATTAATCTTCCCTGACAAATCATCCAGAAACTCTTCAGCTACTTCAGCGTTTAAAAACTCAAACAACCTTCCAAGTTCAATTTTAGGTTGGTAAACTATATCTTCAAAGCGAACTTCTATGTAATTATCACCGGCATAAGACCTCCCCAGCAACTGTGTGCTAATAACTTGATTAGCCCAAAACTGTGCTGCTTGGTTAAACGATCCACCAGCCCATCCGAGCCTGACAAATGAATTTGCCACATCCATGCCATTCCTTATGACATGGACAAATCTGGCTTCAGGGTAAATAGACAAAATCTCCTTAATAAGCCTTCCATTCATTGGCCCCCCATCCACCCAGTCTTTAGCAAAATTTTTACTGGTCCATGGAGAGTAAACATTCCTCAAAAACTCTCTGGCAGATTGAACTCTCTCAACTTTACCGAGATCTCCAAGCGACCTCAGGGGGTTAAGGGCTCTCATATAATCTTTCCAAGACATCCATTGATAAAACCCTAGCTCTTTACCTCCTCGAGCAGAAAATTTATAACGGCGTCCTAGGTATCCAATTATTTTCTCCACCTCATTTGATGACAATTGTTCTTTGGTCAGGAGCTGAAAAATCCCATACTGAATGTTAGGACACGAAAGCAACTGGGGTTCAAACGGAAATGAGCAAAATTCAGAATGACTTCCAATACACTTATCTACTATAGTAGTTCCACTGCGCCCAGAACCCACAACAAAAACAGGAGCACTCATAACACCACCCATAAAAAACGAGATAAATAACCAAAGCTCAAAAGCGCATCAGAAGAACAACTCAATCTCTTTTAACGACATTTCTTTAGATTCAGACTTCGACCTGACTCGTAGAGAGGCATTCTTAGAAAGAGAAGAAAACGACTCCTCATTAAAGTACAGCTGTTTAATTGCATGCGCCATCGCAAGATGATCTTCGGGCTCAACAAGCGCTGCACAGCTTTCATCGCAAAACTCTGGTATAGCCCCAACTTTGTTTGTTACTGGAACTAAACCTGAAGACATGGCTTCATCTCTAGAGACACCTTGTGTATCCATCCTTGAAGGACATAAAAATACCCCATAATTTTTGTGCAGCACTGCTATATCTTGCTGGCTTAGAAACGTCCTTTCAATCTTTACATTTTCAAACTTCTCTAGCGGCTTCACTGTATCAGAAAACAAAATACCATCGCCGATCAAGTGGAACTCTAGGTCATTAAAGAAGGGCTCCTCAGACAAGGCCAAAATGCACTTTACAGTCAAATCATTAGCATAAACCTGAGAAGTATATGGACGAATCGATAGTATCCTCTTCCTCTGCTCAGGATCTTTTTTTCTATAACAAAACAAATCTGTGTTAATCGGGTTATGAATCACCCGATATTGATCCTCAGGTATTTTCACTCCCAAATCTTCCATTGCTTCATCTGCAGAATACTTAGAAACAAAAACAAGCTGAAGATTCTTAGGCATGGGTTCTAAAACTGAACGCCATAACTTCATTCTTTCCCGGCTAGCAGTTAGCGCAACTTCCTTCTGCTCAATAGTTTCAATATTGAACTTCCTTCGATACCATGGCTGGATATCAGCACCGTGCACCCACACTGTAACACGAACATCATCAATAAAATCTTTTAGCACTTCCCACATATCCGAATCGAGGAAATGCACTAACACATGACGATAGCGCCCACTAGTCAACATGCATCGTAAGGCTTCCTGAGACCCCGTCGTCACATCGATATTCTGGAACTCGTGCCAAGAGATAGGTTGATCCTTGCGAAGACGGAAGATATCGACATTCACACCTCTCTCCAGATATCCTAACACTCTGCTATGCACGAAGCCATTGCGATAGAGGTCTTCGTAGCTCGGATAATGATTGGTCAAGAGCAGTACGTCTGACTGGCCCAGGATGTTCTCTGGCTCGAGGTCGAGGTGGCCCAGCAGCAGCCGCTCAATTCGTGCGTTACCTCCTGCATAGATGCGCAAGCCCAAACGTACAAAGGCTGTTCCCTCGGGGAGTGAGACAAGCCGGTTACGATTCGGCTGTTCAATCACATGGCCGATGCGCTTCTTCTTTTCATCCAAGAACAGCACCACCAGACTCAGATTGAGACCAGGTTCGACCTGCATATGCAAGGGAATCGTCGCCGGCTCAGTATCATTCAACTGCTCAGCTAGTACCTTGCAGTCAATATCCTTCACCGCATAGACGTACTCGTGTTGTCCATCCGGTAGCTCCGAGCCAACCTCAAGCACCGAGCCTTCCAGACTAAACTTGAGAGCCTTGTTGCGAGATAGCTTGACAGCACCATCTCCTTGTCCATCTTCATCTCGTACTTCGTGGCCAGTCAGGAAAGTAAACGGCTTTCCACTCAACACGTGCACCAACTCACGGCCATCAAGATAAGGCACTTCCCCTGAACTATTTTCCATCGGGGCCACAGACTCTGCCAGCTTGAGCAGTTTCTTCAAACAGATACCCGTATCGACTTGGAGATCATCGACGGCCTTGGCCACCACTTCAATATCTCCCTCCATCCCATTTTCACAATAACTATAGGCATCAATGGCCAGCTGTCCCGGATTCTCATATCTCCAGGTTTCCATTCCAGCTAGCCACTTATCGGCTCGAATGCGTTCGGCGGCCGAAACCGTAATCGCCGCTCGACGAGCCATCAAGTGGTTAACCGTCCTATAGACCTCATCATTATTGTACGGGTCACACGCACCATGCTGCCATGAATGATAAGCCGCCTTGCCAATTATTTGGGCATCGCTATAGCGAGTCGCCAAGGCGAGGTCCAGAAGATAGTGGCCTCCATAGTAATCTTGAGGCAACATCCCCGCAATCCAGCTGACCTCGCCTGCCAGATCACTCAGTTGCCTGCGACGCAGGTCTTTAGCAGTCAGCAGCTCTACTTGGCAAGTTGCCGATGCCGCGGCTGCTTCTGCCTGAGCTATAGAAACTCCTCGACGCAATACCACGCAGAGCGATACTTCGACCCCCGTTTGACGCTCCACATGGGCAGCAAGCCGCTCCACATCCTTTACTGTACTGGCTGTTGCCAGCACCTTGAAGGTCGGTAACGGCACCAATACTTCCTGACCACTAACCTTCGAAAGCACGTAGGCAAAACGCTCAGCATAAGTATGCTCCCACATGGCCTTGCGAACACCAGCCAGGCGCAGTCGGTCGATACTGCCCTCTTCCTTCAATTGTTCAAGGCGGCGCCTCACTTCCGCTCCGCTGTCGCTCGTCACAACCAAGTCGCCAAACATCAACCGCACTCCACGCGAGAAATTGCTGACCGTCAGCGTATTGGAACCTAATAGCTCATAGACCCGGCGGGCGAACATGGTCTGAGACTGTTTGATAGAATTCAGATTGATGGCATAGCGATAGCCTTTATAGGCCTTGTCGATCTGTTCGAAAGGCAATGTCCCCACGATATGGTGTTGGTAGGCTTCGGGGAACTGGTAGTTAGGATCGCTTTTACCGTAGTTTCGGTCGTAGATTTCCAATGGCCGGAAGCTAGGTAGTTCCTGAACGAAGCTTCCCAGATCTCGGGTACGTTCCGGATAACGCACATAATAGGCACCGGCGAAGCAGAAAGCATCTTGGCGCTGATACTTCTCGATGGGGTTGTGTACAGCGGGCTGACAGGCAAACGGAAGAAAGTAGACTCGCTCATGCCCCAAGGCTGCCTTGTAGCGATGAATACAGTCAATATCGGTGGTGAAAACGAAATCGAATAGACGCGCCGTATTCAGAAATGTTTCGAAGTGAATCGGATCTTCCTTGTTCCAAAAGATGGAAGGAATGTGCCTCTCACGGCACCAAGCCACAATCCCCTGCAGTTCCTGACTGGTGTGGCCGACTTTGCTTCCCCATAGTTCATCCTGACCACGCCATGCCGATTCAATAAATAGTAGTTCGGGCTGACAAGCTTCCAACTCAGCAAGCCAATGCTCGGGGGTCAGCTGATGAAGATCACATTCCGGCTGATAGGAAGCAAAGGTGAAATCATCCATGATGCAGCCCACCCGCACCCGCTTGGCCGGTTTATCGACTAATGCCTGCATACTGAGTTGCCGCGGCTTGAGTGCTTCGGATGCAGGCAGCGGTTTGACCATGGTGGCATCGGTTGCCACCCGCTTCGCAGGTAACTGACCACTAGCATCTGCCTTGACTTGGCGTCGAAGGCGCCATAACCTCACCGGTAACTTGAGTGCATCTGTGAAGGAGTGAGAAGCGGCACGAAAGTACAACCCTGCTTTGAAAGTCAAACTCAATTTCAGAGTCGTCAGACTACGCAATGCCTCAGCACGTTGCTGTTTGGCTCGCATGAGGTCCTGGTTCAATTTTTCAGCCCTCTGCAGAAGCTCGCGTGCTCGCTCTTCCTGCTGAGCTAATTTAGCTTTTAGAGCCGGGATTTGATGGGCCGTTGCATTACGATATTTTTGATTAACCTCAGACAACTGGGCTCTCAGGAGCTGGTCTTTTTCACTCTCTTCCGAGTCCTTCTCTTCCATTATTGCTTTGACCCTACCCTCATTCTCCCCCAATAGTTTTACTATGGTTTCTAACTCCTTTCCCAGCTCTTCCAACTGATTCCGGCCTAATTTTTTAATCTCAGACATCCATGCACGATCCTCCTGTCTCGCTCGGCACTCATCCTCTATCATTTCCTTCAGCACATCGACTTGCTCCATAACAAAGTCCATTTCTTTTAATCTTTCCTTATCCATTTCCCACCTTCTCCCTATCTCTTCTATCTGCTCATTCTTTCCTTTTATTACTTCTTTGCTAACATCCAACTCCTGACCAATCTCAACAAGTTGATCCTTGAGCCTTTTTATTTTCCCGCTAGCATCTCGGTACTTTATATTAACACCATGAAGATCACGCTGGAAAGCAAGCAACCTAGGCTTCACTGAGTATTCCAACGCTTGAATCTTATCAATCAACTTATCTTGTCTAGCAACTTTGTCAATTGAGTCGAGATGCATAAAGAGGTGCGTCGGCGTCGCGTTGAAAGTGTCCATGTAGCCATAGCCCAGCCTCTCAAGCCAAGCCTGTGCTTCTCGATAACTCTCATATGATTGGCACTCCACATAGAGATAAGGGTGATCCCGGCTAATCAGCTTTTCAGCACCACGAAGCACTTCCAACTCCATCCCTTCCACATCGACTTTAATCGCTCTAACAACTTCATCTAACGGCATGTCGTCGAGCCTAATAACGTCAATATCACCTTCCTCACCATGCAAAACCTCGATAGACTGGGCGCCAAGATTAGCCTGATCCAGATGAGAAAAGCGAGCTTTTCCAGGTGAACTCCCCACTCCCACGCAGTGAATATCAACGCGATTGGCTAGCGAATTGACCTCTATGCTTTCTTCAAGGGCAAGGCATAAATTCACATTAGGTTCGAATGCTATTACACGGCAACCAACGACTGCTGCAAGGTACAATGTGTGATTACCGATATTCGCACCAATATCCAGTATCAAGTCTTCCCTATTAAGCCATGCCGCCATATCTTTCAGCATTTCGACTTCGTAGGGAGCGCCCTCCCTGGCAATCTTGCCTTGGATATAGTCGGTATCTTTATGCGGCAAAGCCATCTGGTATTCTGCACCATTAATAGCAATACGCGTCAGCTCCGTCATTTATTTTTCCCCAAGGCCATTAAACTTTAGACACACTCATCGTAACCAATAGCCTTAGCTAGCCCATACTCCACGCGAGTCGACCAAATAACCCATCGTCAACTGTTTATCCGATATCGCCTTAAAAGGCTTGTGATCTACCAGCAGCACCACAACATCGGCGATTTCGAGTGCAGCCTGTTGATCGACCAGGCTGGTTCCTGCCAGCTTGCCTTTTGGCGGCTCCTCAATATTCGGCTCCACTAACAACACTGTTCCAGGATGGTGTACTACAATATTCTCGGCAATTTGCAACGCTGGACTTTCGCGCACATCATCGATATCCGGCTTAAAGGCCAGGCCGAAGCAGGCGATCGTCACGTCCCTAGCAGTCTTATCCGGATTGTCACTCAGAAACTTTCCCACGGCCTCGTTAACCTTATCTATCACCCACTGTGGCTTGCTATCATTCACTTCCCGCGCGGTACTGATTAGCCTAGCCTCGTCTGGCGTTTCACTGACGATAAACCAGGGATCCACAGCAATACAGTGCCCCCCCACTCCGGGGCCAGGCTGCAGAATGTTCACACGTGGGTGGCGATTGGCAAGCCGGATCAGCTCCCAGACGCTTATGTCTATCTTGTCGCAGATGATGGAAAGCTCATTGGCAAAGGCAATGTTTACATCCCGAAAGCTGTTTTCGGTCAGCTTGGCCATTTCCGCGGTACGTGCCGTGGTGGTGATGCATTCACCCTCGACAAAGATTCGGTAAAGGGACGCCGCAGCTTCGGAACATTTTGGGGTCATGCCGCCGATTACCCGATCGTTCTCCACCAACTCGCGCACTACATGGCCGGGTAGGACACGCTCTGGGCAGTGGGCGACACGGATATCGGACTGCTCACCATGGGTCTGGGGGAAGGTGAGGTCCGGTCTCGCCTCGGCCAGCCAGGCCGCCATCTGCTCGGTAGCCCCCACCGGGGAAGTCGACTCCAGGATCACCAGGTCGCCCTGCTTCAATACCGGTGCCATCGCCTCGCTCGCGGCCTTGATATAGGCAAGATCCGGAACGTGATCGTTGCCATTCTCCGCCTTGAAGGGAGTAGGCACAGCAATCAGGAAGGCATCCGCCGGTTCTGGCGTGGTGGTGGCACGCAGGTAGCCCTCCTTTACCGCCGCATGTACCACGATGTCCAGCTCTGGCTCGACGATATGGATATCGCCGCGGTTGATGGTATCGACCGCATGCTGGTTGACATCTATCCCGATTACCTTCTTGCGGCGGGAAGCAATTACGGCGGCAGTCGGCAGACCAATGTAGCCCAAGCCAATAACGGAGATGGTATCGAAGTTCATGGTGACATCCTTATACGAAACTTTGAGGTTTTAACCTGGTGGCTAAGTGCTTATTTCTTAAGCACCGCCAACGCATCGAGAATGCGTTGGCACGCCTTCCCATCGCCGTACGGGTTATGGGCATAGCTCATTGCCTCATAGGCATTCTTGTCCGTGAGTAGTGTACGCAGTTCGCCGACGATACGTTCCACATCGGTACCCACCAGCTTGACAGTGCCTGCATCCACGGCCTCGGGCCGCTCCGTGGTATCGCGCATCACCAGTACGGGCTTCCCGAGAGATGGAGCCTCTTCCTGGATACCGCCGGAGTCCGTCAGGATCAAATGGGCACGATTCATCAGGTAAACGAAGGGCAGGTAATCCAGCGGCTCGATCAGGTGGACATTATCAATATCCGAGAGCAGCCGTTTGACCGGGCCCAGCACGTTGGGGTTGAGGTGTACCGGATAGACGATCTGGCAATCGGGGTGGGCGGCAGCCGTATCGTGCAGCGCCTGGCAGATACGCTCGAACCCGCCACCGAAACTCTCGCGACGGTGCCCCGTCACCAGGATCAACTTTCGCTCGGCATCTAGGAAATCGAACTGTTCGCCGAAACGCTGCTGTAGAGTCTGTTTGTTCTCCAGCTTCTCCACCACTTCGAGCAGCGCGTCGATGACGGTGTTACCTGTGGTGTGGACCTTGGCCGGTGCAATGCCCTCTTCCAGGAGGTTCTGCCGCGAGCGATCGGTTGGCGCGAAGTGCAGCTCGGCCAGGGCTCCGGTCAGCTTACGGTTGGCCTCTTCGGGCCAAGGGCTATAGATATTGCCAGTACGCAGGCCGGCTTCCACGTGCCCGACGGGAATCTGCTGGTAGTAGGCGGCCAGGGTCGTGGCAAAGGTGGTCGCGGTATCGCCATGCACCAGCACGATATCCGGCTTGACTTCATCCAGTACGCCTTTCATGCCCTGCAGGATAGCCGTGGTCACATCGGTCAGATCCTGGCCGGGCTTCATGATGTTCAGGTCGTGGTCGGGGACCAGCTCGAAGAGGTCCAGCACCTGGTCAAGCATTTCACGGTGCTGGCCGGTCACACACACCTTGGCGTCGAAGCGCGCATCGCTGGCCAGGGAAAGGGCCAGTGGCGCCATCTTGATGGCTTCGGGGCGCGTACCAAACACACAGAGAGTCTTGATGGGCATATAGGGTCAGTCGCTAGGCGTTAATGGAAAAAACAGGAATGGAATCACTCGACCGTCACTGATTTGGCCAGATTCCGAGGCTTGTCGACGTCTGTGCCCTTCACCAGCGCGACATGGTAAGCGAGCAGTTGCAGCGGAACGCTGAACACGATGGGCGCGACAACATCGCTTACCTTGGGCAGTAGTAGATTGTCCATGCCCTCGCCGCTCTCAAGGCCGGCGTGTTCACAGACGAAATTGATCAATTGGCCGCCGCGGGCACGCACCTCTTGTAGATTGCTCTTGAGCTTCTCCAGCAGGTCGTCGCTGGGGGCCACCGTCACCACCGGCATGTCGTCGTCCACCAGGGCGAGGGGGCCATGCTTCAGTTCGCCGGCGGCGTAGGCTTCCGCATGAATGTAGGAGATTTCCTTGAGTTTCAAGGCACCTTCCATAGCTACCGGATAGTGCGGGCCGCGCCCCAGGAACAGGGTGTGGTGCTTGGTGGCAAATCGAGAGGCTAAGGCGGCAATTGCCGGTTCCAGTTCGAGCACCTGTTCCACCTGCGCCGGCACGCCTCGAAGTCTGGCCATGAGTGCCGCTACGCGTTCGCCCCCCATGCGCGGCTGGCCCAGGGCGGCAGCCAGCCACAGCAGGGCCACCAGCTGCGTGGTGAACGCCTTGGTAGACGCCACGCCGATCTCCGGCCCGGCAGCGGTCATCAGCCGCAGGTCGGATTCACGTACCAGCGAGCTTCCGGGTACGTTGCAGATCGCCAGGCAGGCAAGATAGCCGGCCTGCTTGGCCGAACGTAGTGCCGCCAGGGTATCGGCCGTTTCACCAGACTGGGAAAGCGTCACGAACAGAGTGTCCCTGGGCACCACCACGTGGCGATAGCGAAACTCACTGGCTACCTCCACTGCACAGGGCAGACCGGCCAGTTCCTCGAGCCAGTAGCGCGCGACGAGCCCGGCATGGTAACTGGTGCCACAGGCCACGATCTGGACTTGGCGCGTCCTGGCGAGGATCGCCTCGGCATCCGGCCCGAGGATAGACGTCAAGACATCGCCCTTGTTCGACACCTTGCCCTTCAGGGTTTCGGCCAGGGCCTTGGGCTGCTCGTGGATCTCCTTGAGCATGAAATGGCGATAGTCACCCTTCTCGGCGATCTGATCGCCATGCTCGTAGCGCACAACGGGACGCTCCACGGAGCGGGAGCCCTCTCCCTCCAGGGCATAGAGCGCCATGCTCTCTCGGGTCAGCAGGCCGTAATCCCCTTCCTCCAGGTAAATAAAGCGGTCTGTGACGTGCAGCAGAGCCATGGGGTCGGACGCAATGAAATGCTCGTCACTCCCACACCCCACCACCAGGGGGCTTCCCATCCGGGCGCATAGCAACATGTCTGGATGTTCGATGTGAATGACCCCCAGCGCATAGGCACCGTGCAACCGCTTGAGGGTCTGCCGGAATGCCTCCAGCAATCGTTCACTCGGCTCAGCCGCCTCGGCACACTGGTATTGCTGGTGGAACAGATGGGCGATCACTTCCGTATCGGTCTGAGAGTGGAAGCAGTAGCCGGCTGACGTGAGCTCTTCCCGCAACGCCTCGTGATTCTCAATGATCCCGTTGTGTACGACGGCGACCAAGGCACTGGAAAGATGCGGATGAGCATTCAACCTGCTCGGTTTGCCATGGGTCGCCCAGCGCGTATGGGCGATACCCAGGTTGCCCCTCACCACGCGCCGCTCGAGGCTCTTCTCGAGCTCAGCCACCTTGCCGATCTCACGCTCACGCTGAAGCTGGCCAGTGTTAAGGACGGCCAGCCCGGCGGAGTCATAGCCACGATATTCCAGACGTTTGAGCCCTTCGACGAGGATAGGCGTGACGTTACGCAGGCTAGCTGCGCCAACGATTCCACACATAGAGGTACCTGATGTGATATCCCCCAGACCGTTCTTGGACCTGGAGCGGCCTGGGCTTGGTTGACGGTCAGAGTCTTTTGAGCAGCAGCGCGATCGCTTCCTGCTGGCTCAGTTCCTCGGTATTGACCATCACCTCGGCCGCCCTGGGTGCCTCGTAGGGGCTGTTGATGCCGGTGAAGTCCTTGATCTTGCCTTCCCGGGCCTTCTGGTAGAGCCCCTTGGGGTCACGCTCTTCGCAGATGTCCAGCGGCGTGTTGACGTGCACCTCGACGAAGCTGCCGTCGTCGAACAGCTCGCGGGCGGCATCGCGGTCGGCGCGGAACGGCGAGATGAAGGCGGTGATGACGATGATGCCGGCCTCGGCGAACAGCCGCGCCACCTCGCCCACCCGGCGGATGTTCTCGGCGCGGTCGGCCTCGCCCATGCCGAGGTCCTTGCACAGGCCGTGGCGGATGTTGTCGCCGTCCAGCAGCATGGTGTGGTAGCCGCGGCGGTTGAGTTCCACTTCCAGGGCGTTGGCCAGGGTCGACTTGCCGGAGCCCGAGTAGCCGGTGAACCACACGCACTTGCCGGCATGACCGTTGAGCTGCTCGCGCATGCCCTGGGTCACGCTGGTGCGGTTCCACACCACGTTGGCCTTGCTGTCGTTGTCGCGGAACTCGTAGGGCAGCTCGCTATCCAGCGGCCGGTGGATCATGCCGGCGCCCACGGTGATGTTGGTCAGCCGGTCGATGATGATGAAGCTGCCGGTGCCCGGGCTGGTGCGGTAGTCGTCCACCGGCACCGGGGCGGTCAGCTCCAGCCGGCAGCGGGCGATGGCGTTGAGGTCCAGGTGGTCGGCGTGGCGCTGCTCGAGGGTGTTGACGTCGACCTGGTAGTCGATCGCCGCCACCTTGCCCGCCGCGTCGCGGGTGGCCAGCTTGATGTCGTAGAGCTTGCCAGGCTCCAGCGCGGTGTCGTGCATCCACACGATATCGGCCTCGAAGCCGGTCGCCAGCGGCACCTGGTCGTCTTCCGCCACCAGCCAGTCACCCCGCGAGATGTCTATCTCGTCTTCCAGGGTCACGGTGATCGCCTGGCCGGGATAGGCCACCTCAAGGTCGCCGTCCCAGGTGACCAGCCGTTCCACGGTGGAGACCTTGCCGGAGGGCAGCGCCCTCACCTTCTGGCCCGGGCTCATCACGCCGGCGGCCAGGGTGCCGCAGTAGCCGCGGAAGTCCAGGTTGGGCCGGTTGACGTACTGCACCGGCAGGCGCAGGTCGCGCAGATTCTGGTCGTGGGTGATCTCGACGGTCTCGAGCAGTTCGAGCAGTGCCGGGCCTGGTTTTCCATCGACGCGGTACCAGCTCATGGCCTCGCTCTGGTTGACGACGTTGTCGCCCTTGAGCGCCGAGAGCGGCACGAAGCGAATGTCGGGCGCGCCCAGCTTGTCGGCAATCTCCTGATACTCAGCGACGATCGCATCAAAGCGCTCTTGCGAGTAGTCGACCAGGTCCATCTTGTTGATGGCCACCACCAGGTGCTGGATACCCAGCAGGTCGGCGATGAAGCTGTGGCGGCGCGTCTGGGTCTGCACGCCGTAACGGGCGTCGATCAGGATCACCGCCAGGCTGGCCGTGGAGGCCCCGGTGGCCATGTTGCGGGTGTACTGCTCGTGGCCCGGGGTGTCGGCGATGATGAACTTGCGCCGGTCGGTGGAGAAGAAGCGATAGGCCACGTCGATGGTGATGCCCTGCTCACGCTCGGACTGCAGGCCATCCACCAGCAGCGCCAGATCGACTTCATCGCCGGTGGTGCCGCTGGTCTTGGAAGCCTGGGTGATGGCGGCGAGCTGATCCTCGTAGATCATCTTGGAGTCGTGCAGCAACCGACCGATCAGCGTCGACTTGCCGTCGTCGACGCTGCCGCAGGTGATGAAGCGCAGCAGGTCCTTGTTCTCGTGTTCCTTGAGATACTGCTCGATATCGTCGGAAATAAGTGCTGATTGATGAGACATCGGTCCGCTCCCTTAGAAATATCCTTCGCGTTTCTTCTTTTCCATCGATCCGGCCTGATCATGATCGATGGCGCGTCCGCTGCGCTCGGAGGTCCTCGTCAGCAGCATTTCCTGGATGATCTCGGGCAGCGTGGTGGCCTTGGATTCCACCGCGCCGGTCAGCGGGTAGCAGCCGAGGGTGCGGAAGCGGACCCACTTCTCTTCGGGCACCTCGCCGTCTTCCAGCGGCAGGCGGTCGTCGTCGACCATGATGTCCATGCCGTCGCGATGCACCACCGGGCGCGGCGCGGAGTAGTACAGCGGTACGATGTCGATCGATTCGAGGTAGATGTACTGCCAGATATCCAGCTCGGTCCAGTTAGAGAGCGGGAACACGCGGATCGATTCGCCCTGGTTCACCTTGGCGTTGTAGGTGTTCCACAGTTCCGGGCGCTGGCTCTTGGGGTCCCAGCGGTGATGCTTGTCACGGAACGAGAACACCCGCTCCTTGGCACGGCTGGCTTCTTCGTCGCGACGCGCACCGCCGAAGGCGGCATCGAAGCGGTGCTTGTCCAGCGCCTGCTTCAGCGCCTCGGTCTTCATGATATCGGTGTACTTCGAGCTGCCGTGATCGAAGGGGTTGATGCCCGCGGCCCGGCCTTCCTCGTTGATGTGCTCGATCAGCTCCATGCCAGCCTCTTTGGCCATGCGGTCGCGGAACTCGATCATCTCCCGGAACTTCCAGGTGGTATTGACGTGCATCAGCGGGAACGGCGGCGGGCCGGGGTAGAAGGCCTTGCGCGCCAGATGCAGCATCACCGAGGAGTCCTTGCCGATGGAATACAGCATCACCGGGTTGCGGAACTCGGCCGCCACCTCGCGGATGATATGGATCGACTCGGCCTCCAGCTGCTTGAGGTGGGTCTGGCGTTCAGGGGTTATTTCGATCATGGGGTATCCGGGAATTCAGGTTCGATGGCGACAGGGAGCGCTAGAAGCCGGGACTTCCAGCTTTACGCGCGAAGCGCGGCCCGAAGGGCCGCTTCCCAGCGCTCGTCACGCTGGCCACAGACGATGAAGAAAGGGTTGAGCACGCTGTCCTGCTGGTTGCAGCGCAGCGGTTCCAGGGTGTTCGCATCGAGCACTTCCCCGCCGGCGGCTGTCACCACGGCCTGGGCGGCGGCGGTGTCCCACTCACAGGTCGGCGCCAAGCGCGGGTAGAGGTCGGCGGCACCCTCGGCAACCAGGCACAGCTTGAGCGAGCTACCCATGGAAACGCGCTCGTGGGCGGGCAGCCCGGCGCAGAAGGCCTCGAACTCGGCGGCGCCATGGGAGCGGCTGCCGACGACTTTCCAGGTCTCCTGCTCGGGGTTCGGCAGCTGGCGCGTGGCGATGGCGCGGCCAGAACCTTCGGCCTGCTGCTTCCAGGCGCCCTGCCCGTGCTGGCCGAACCAGGTCGTGCCGCCCTCGTCGCCTACCGCGGGGGCGTGAACGATGCCGAACACCGGCACACCGTCTTCGATCAGCGCCACGTTGAGGGTGAATTCGCCGTTCTTCTTGATAAATTCCTTGGTGCCATCCAGCGGATCGATCAGCCAATAGCGACGCCAGGTTTGACGGGTCGCGAAGGGGATCTCGCCGGATTCTTCGGAGAGCACTGGCACCTCCGGCGTGGCGGCCTCGAGCAGGTCGACCAGCGCATGGTGAGACGCCATATCCGCCTCGGTCAGCGGGCTCTGGTCTTCCTTGGTCTCGACCTCGAAATCGCGCGCGTAGATCGCCATCACCCGGCGGCCGGCGGCGTGCACGCCCTCGACCAGGCGCGAGCGCAGCTCAGGGGATATGAAATCGGTCACGGAAACTCCTTTCAGAATAAGCTCGAAGAGCGCCGTTGCCAGCTTCCAGCCGCGAAGCGGCGCTGTTCCAGCTTAAAAGGGCCAAACCACCGGTATCAGCCCGACGGCAGTGGCGCCGACGATAAGGCTGAGCGGCGCTCCTAGCCTCAGATAGTCGGAAAAACGGTAGCCGCCGGGGCCCAGGACCATCAGATTGGTCTGGTAACCCAGCGGCGTCATGAAGCTCGCCGAGGCCGCGAACATGATGGCCACGACGAAGGGCATGAAATCGACGCCCAGTTGCTCGGCCACGGCCACGGCGATCGGAAACATCAGCACCGCGGCAGCGTTGTTGGTGATCAGCTCGGTGAAGATCACCGTCAGCAGGTAGACCAGCGCCAGGGCCGCCCAGGGGGCCAGGCCATCGACCAGCAGCAGCCATTGGGCGATCTGGGCGGCGGCTCCGGTTTCGCGCATGGCGGCACCAAGGGCGAAGGAGGCCGAGATCACCACCAGCACCGAGAGGTCCACGTAGCGCCGGGCCTTGCTGGCCGGCACGCAGCGCGTTATCAGCATGCCGCCCCCCGCCAGCAGCGCGGCCTCCAGGATCGACAGCAGGCCGGTGGCGCTGGTGACGACCATCGCGGCGAGTATGCCGAGCGCCAGCGGTGCCTTGCGGAAGTCCGGCGGTGTGGAGTCATTCAGCCCGCTCACCAGTAGAAAGTCCTTCCGGTAGCGGTACTGCTCGACGAAATCCTGTGCCGTTTCGAGCAGCAAGGTATCCCCGACCTGAAGCCGGATGTCGCCGAGCTTGCCGGGCAGGCGCTTGCCATGCCGGGAGATCGACAGGATCACCGCCTGGTAGCGAGAGCGAAAGCGTGACTCTCGGACCGTCTGGTTGAGCCCGGCGAAATCCGGGCCGATCACCGCTTCCACCAGGCAACGGCGGTGATGGGCGATATCCAGCTTGTGAACGTCGCCGCCCGCTGGCCGCAGGCCATGCACACGCCGCAGCTCGCGGGCACATTCGGGGGCGCCGATGAAAATCAGGATATCGCCGGCCTGCAGTTCGGTCTCGGGCGGCACCGCGGTCAGCAAGCGCCCCTGGCGTTCGATGTCCGCCAGGTAGCCATGGCTCAGATGACGAAGGCCGGCATCGGCGATGCTGCGACCCACCAGCGGCCCCTTCGCATCGACGATGACCTCCACGGCATACTCCCGGGCCGCCTCCAGTTGCTCCAGTGCGCCCTGGCGGTTGGGCAGCAGCCGGTCGGCGAACAGATAGAGGAAACCGCCGCCGACCAGAACCAGGGGCACGCCGACCCAGGCCAGCGAGAACATCGCCAGCCCGGTCTGCATTTCGGACTGCAACAGGCCATCGACGACCAGGTTGGTGCTGGTGCCGATCAGGGTACAGGTGCCACCGATGATGGCGGCGTAACTCAGTGGCAGCAGCAACTTTGAGGGCGGCAGACGCAGCCGCCCTGCCCACTCCTGGATGGCCGGAATGAACATCGCCACCACGGTGGTGTTGTTCATGAAGGCACTCAGTCCGGAGGCCGGCAGCAGCACGCGCAGCTGGGCCTGGCGTAGCCGTTGAGGCTGGCCCAGCAGCCGGTGGGCCAGCCACTGGACGGCACCGGTCTCCTTGAGGCCGGCCGCCACCACGTAGAGCGTCGCGATGGTCATCACCCCGGGGTTGGAAAAGCCACCCAGGGCCGCGGCAGGATCAAGAATCCCGCTGATAACCAGGAAGGCCAGGGCCCCCATCAACACCACATCGGGAGAGATTCGTGTCGCCGCCAGCGTACCCAGCGTTAGCAGGATGGTGATCAACGTCAAAATGGCGGCGGGTTCCATGTCTCTCCCTGAATGGAAACGTCCGGACACGCTACCGCCCGGGGATTGTCCGGGCGCATTCCCATGCCCTGTGTCGTATCGTGGCATTGGCACCGAGTCGCCCGTCCCTCGAGCGGCGCCGCCCAATGCGTTGTCAATTCTGCATACTTTACGCCAGTGTCGTGATGAGCTCTATCGGGCGACACGGAGCGTCGTAACGCGGCTAAGTTTACTTGGCGTTAGCGGGCGACCCCAACACGACGAACCCTCTGACGGCACGCCGCCAGAGGGTTCGTATGACAGCCATTGCATCGTCGACCGCCTTCAGGCGCATCCTACCCAGCGCCGGCGCCGGGCCATACCGGCAATAGGGAGCGAACTCGCACCCTTTTCGACCAGCGCCGGGCCGCCCCGCCCGCCAGGCGCTGCAATCGATTGATCACAGCCACGCAACCCGTTGATCTTCTAGCGAAAAACCTTAGACCGTCGGGCGGGATTATACGCCAAGCCGCCACCCGACCCAATGCCGGGACGCGATGTGCCGAGACACCCTGCGATGCCATCGGCCCTAGGCAATGTCTGAAAACTGTCTGCGCTCGGCTATACCGCGTTAAAAATCAGCTCAAAGTCCTCATTTACACCCCGTAAACTCCGGCTTCTCGCTGATTTTTGCCTTGTCTAGCCTTCGCTCGCCGACTTTTCAGACAACGCCTACAGCGCGGCGTCCAGGGCGGCCCGGGCCTCGTCGATCAGGGCCTCGAGATGAGATTCCCCACGGAAGCTCTCGGCATACACCTTGTAGAGCGGCTCGGTGCCGCTGGGGCGCGCCGCGAACCAGCCGTTGGCGGTCTCGACCTTGAGCCCGCCGATGGGGGCATCGTTGCCGGGCGCGGCGGCCATCACCCGCTCGACCGGGTCGCCGGCCAGGGTGGCCAGCGCCAGCCCGTCGGGATCCAGGCGCTTGAAGGCCTGCTGCTGTTCGGGGGTGCAGGGCGTATCGACCCGCCGATAGTGCGGCGCGCCGAAGCGCTCGGTCAGTGCGGCGTAGCGCTCGCTGGGGCGCTGGCCGGTGACCGCCATGATCTCGGCAGCCAGCAGACACAGCAGGATGCCGTCCTTGTCGGTGGACCAGGGGCGGCCGTCGAGGGTCAGGAAGCTGGCCCCGGCGCTCTCCTCGCCGCCGAAGGCCAGCCAGCCCTGGTGCAGGCCGTCGACGAACCACTTGAAGCCCACGGGCACCTCATACAGGTCGCGCCCGCGATGCGCCACCACGCGGTCGATGATCGAGGAGGACACCAGGGTCTTGCCCACCTTGAGCGAGGCGCCCCAGCCCGGGCGGTGGGTCAGCAGGTAATCGATGGCCACCGCCAGGTAGTGATTGGGGTTCATCAGCCCGGCGGCGTCGACGATGCCGTGGCGATCGGCGTCCGGGTCATTGCCGAAGGCCAGGTCGAAGTCGTCCTTCATCGCCAGCAGGTTGGCCATGGCCGCCGGGCTGGAGCAGTCCATGCGAATCTTGCCGTCATGATCGGGCGGCATGAAGACGAAGCTTTCGTCGACTTGGGTATTGACCACTTCGAGCTCCAACCCGTGGCGCTCGGCGATGGCCCGCCACACCGGAAGCGCCGTGCCGCCCATGGGGTCGGCGGCCAGCCGCAGCCCGGAGGCGGCGATGGCCGGAAAATCCACCACCGAGGCGAGTGCCGCCACATAGTCGCCCACCATGTCGTGCCGGGTGGCGCCTTCCAGCGCCTCGGCCAGGGGCCGCTCCGCGACGCCCTCGAGCCCACCGGCCAGCAGGGCGTTGGCGCGGCGCTCGATCCAGCCGGTCACCTCGCCCTCGGCGGGTCCGCCGTGCGGGGGGTTGTACTTGATGCCGCCATCCTCGGGCGGGTTGTGCGAGGGCGTCACGATCAGGCCGTCGGCCTGGGCCTGCGGCGAATCTGCATTGTGGCCCAGGATGGCGCGGCTCACGACCGGGGTGGCAGTCAGCTCGCCGTCTCGCTCGATGCGCGCCTCGACGCCATTGGCGACCAGCACCTGGAGGGCCGCCTCCCAGGCCGGCCGAGACAGCGCATGACTATCGCGGCCGAGGAACAGGGGGCCTTCGATACCGGCCTGGCGCCGGTAGTCCACCACCGCCTGGGTGATGGCCAGGATATGCGCCCGGTTGAAGGAACCGGCTCGGGAACGGCCACGATGGCCGGAGGTGCCGAAACTCACGGCCTGCCCGGACGCCGCCGGGTCGGGCTGGATGTCGTGGAATGCCTGAATTACGTCCTGCATGTCACCTTCTCTGAGTCAACCGCGCCCTGTGCCGTCGACACCTACGTGCCGACTGACCCGCCTGCGGGCAAAAGGTTCGCTATGGTGCCATGCCAGGCGGGGAGCATCACGAACTCGGTGGCACTTCTCGAGGCTATCGCGACCGGGCTCGGGGCAGTCCGTACCCGGCGCCCCGGGCGAGATCCCGCTGCGACGGCCCTGCCGGCCAGTCGCGCCCGACCCGGCACCTTGCCTTACGCCCATGTTTACCCCATGGGCCATCGATCTACCACCAAGGTCGCACCACTAAGGTCGCGTTGTCGCGGCCTCCCGGTGCCGCCATGATGGCCTCCATCGAGACGGACACGGCGGCTACTCCGAACAACAACAACCGAAGCCACACGTAGAAGATCCGCCCAAAACAACTGCACATAACATCGGCACATAAAAAAAGTCCCCCGAAGGGGACCAGTTGGAGCACGCCAGCTCACGTTTGAATCGCCGCCGCCTTGGCGGCCACTCCCCTAACAACAAGCGAAAGCCACGCCAACAAAAATAATAAGCTTTTGAATCAAGGCCTTGGTAATAACAACAATCACAGGCCTTGTCGCTTTGCCCTCACCCGACCATCGGCCGTGCACCATGAAAACGCCCTTCTCGCGCCTCCTGCGCCAGCCTGGTGCTAATGTAGCCTCTGCGCCCCATCGCCTCTACCTCGTAGGACCCTCACGCCTGGCGAACTCAACTCGCTGCGTTATAGAGCCGCCAAGCGGAACTTTCTGCTGCTGGCGGAGGCGTGCATCGGCATCGACGCCAAGCAGCGGCTGAAATCCCAGGGCCTGCTCGTGCCAAGCGATGCTCGCCAGGCCTGCGCCAAACTCCAGACGCAGGGTCGCGATCATAGCGCTACGCCTTGGAACAAGGTGATCGGCCTGCGAAATGCGCTTGTCCACGACTATCTGAACCTGGACGCGACATCATCAAGAACATCGTTCTCCAGCGCGACTACCGGTCGCTACTCGCCATCGCCGAAGAGCCGCTTCAGTCGCGCTGATCTTCCTGATGGGGATGAATCGTCACTGAGTGGCGACTGACTGCTTACCGGCGACATCCGGGGCACTCCTTGCCCCTTTCTCCTTGCCCATATCCCATATTGT
Source organism: Halomonas sp. ABH4_019 (assembly GCF_056159885.1). Lineage (NCBI taxonomy): Bacteria > Pseudomonadati > Pseudomonadota > Gammaproteobacteria > Oceanospirillales > Halomonadaceae > Halomonas > Halomonas sp. ABH4_019. The sequence goes on along the minus strand of NZ_JBSWWC010000004.1, from coordinate 61,614 downwards.
CTTGAGACAAGAACTCCGGCCACGACGCGCCGGGTCCCTGCGGTAGAGCCAACATCGGGCCGCTCGCCGCCGTCGTGCCGCGGGAATGTGCCCGGCGGGCATGCGCGAGCGTCATGGCCCCATGCGGATCGGTCGCTGTCACCCGCGCGTCGCCTGCCGGTAAGGTATTCGGCCATGCGCCGGGAACATCCCGGAAGACGACACAACAAGCGGAGAGACACCCATGACATCTCGCATGCGGCCGCTGGTATTCTGGCCGACCTTTCTCATCCTGCTGACCGCGGTGCTGGGCAGCCTGCATGACCTGGAGGCCTTCCTGGGCTTCACCAGCCGCCTCAACGACGCCGTGCTCGAACGCTTCTCCTGGCTGTTCAGCCTGAGCAGCCTCTACCTGCTGGTGCTGGCCGTGGTGGTCTACGCCTCGCCGCTGGGGCGGATTCGCATCGGCGGCGACGACGCCGAGCCGCTGCTGTCGCGGCTACGCTGGTTCTCGATCACCCTGTGCACCACCCTGGCAGTCGGCGTGCTGTTCTGGACCACCGCCGAGCCCCTCTACCACCTGATGGGGCCGCCGGAGTCGCTGGACCTCGCGGCCGGCTCGGCAGACGCGGCGCTGTTCGCCATGTCCACCATGTTCCTGCACTGGACCTTCACGCCCTACGCCATCTACGCGGTACCGGCGCTGATCTTCGCCCTGGCCTTCTACAACCGCCGCCAGAAGTTCTCGATTTCGAGCATGCTCGAGCCGCTGTTCGGCCCGCGCATCACCCGTTTCTCGGGGCTGGTCGACGCCCTGGCGCTGTATTCGCTGGTGGCCGGCATGGCCGCCACCCTGGGCACCGGCGCCATCACCCTGGCCGGCGGCCTGGGGCAGTACATCGAGGGCGATACCAGCCCGCTGCGCCTGGGGCTGATCATCTCGGTGATCGTGGTCACCTTCGTGCTCTCGGCGGCCAGCGGCCTGAAGAAAGGCATCGCGCGGCTGTCGGCGCTCAACGCCTGGTTGCTGCTGGCCCTCGGCCTGTTCGCCTTCGTGTTCGGCCCCACCGCCTTCATGCTGCAGATCGGCGTGGAGTCGTTCGGCGTCTACCTCGACGACTTCTTCACCCGCAGCCTGTTCACCGGCGCCGCCGGCGGCGACCCCTGGCCGCGCTGGTGGTCGATCTTCTACTGGGCGATCTGGTTCGCCTGGGCCCCGGTGGCCGCGCTGTTCCTCGGCCGCATCTCGCGGGGCTACACGGTGCGCGACTTCCTGCGCGTCAACCTGCTCTACCCGGCGCTGTTCGCCGCGGTGTGGATCGTGATCTTCTCCGGGGGCACCCTCTACTTCCAGATGCATACCGGCGTCGACCTGCATGCCGTGCTCGAGAACCAGGGCGTGGAGCACGTGCTCTACCGGCTGTTCGGCGAGCTGCCGCTGGCCGAGGTCTGGGTGCCGCTGCTGCTGTTCATCGCCTTCGTCTCCTATGTCACCGCGGCGGACTCCAACACCGATGCCATCGGCAACCTCTGCACCCGCGGCCTGACCGCCGACTCCGACTTCAGCGCCGGCCTGCCCATGAAGATCGTCTGGGGCACCGTAGTCGGCGTCATCGCCTGGGTGATGACCAGCTTCGTCGGCATCGACGGGGTCAAGATGCTCTCCAACCTCGGCGGCCTGCCGGCCCTGCTGATCATCCTGCTCGCCAGCGCCTCGCTGTGGCGCTGGCTGCGCGACCCCAGCGAGCTGAACGTCCCGAGCCCCGCCCACCAACCCGATACACGCCACGCCAAGCGCCCGACACAAGGCCAGCCGACATGAACGTGAAGACCGACTTTCCGCACCGCATCCGCGAGATCGAGCACCTGGAGATTCCGCTGGCCGACGGCACCCGGCTCGCCGCCCGCATCTGGCTGCCGGAGGATGCCGAACGCCATCCGGTGCCCGCCATCCTCGAGTACCTGCCCTATCGCAAGCGCGACGGCACCGCGGTGCGCGATGAGCTGACCCACCCCTACTTCGCCGGCCATGGCTACGCCGCGGTGCGGGTCGACATGCGCGGCAACGGCGAGTCAGAGGGGCTGATGGCCGACGAGTACCTGCCCCAGGAGCAGGCCGACGCCCTGGAGGTGATCGACTGGCTGACCCGCCAGCCGTGGTGCAACGGCAAGCTCGGCATGATGGGCATCTCCTGGGGCGGCTTCAATTCGCTGCAGCTGGCCGCGCTCAAGCCCGAGCCGCTCAAGGCGATCATCACCCTGTGCTCCACCGACGATCGCTACACCGACGACATCCACTACAAGGGCGGCAACCTGCTCCACGAGAACCTCGGCTGGTCGGCGACCATGCTGAGCTTCTCGGCGGCGCCGCCCGATCCGGCGCTGGTCGGCGACGTCTGGCGCGAGCGCTGGAAGCAGCGCCTAGACAACATGCCGCTGCTGGCCGAGACCTGGCTGAGCCACCAGACCCGCGACGACTACTGGAAGCACGGCTCGGTCAACCGCAATTACGCCGACATCGAGGCCGCCGTCTATGCCGTCGGCGGCTGGGGTGACGGCTACAAGAACAGTGTACCGCGGCTGCTCGAGCACCTGCCGGGGCCGAAGAAGGCGCTGATCGGCCCCTGGATCCACAAGTACCCGCACTTCGCGGTGCCGGACCCGGCGATCGGCTTCCTCCAGGAAGCCCTGCGCTGGTGGGACCACTGGCTCAAGGACATCGACACCGGCGTGATGGACGAGCCGGCCGGCACCTTCTACCTGCAGGACGCCCTGCCGCCGAAGCCCATGTACGCCGAGCGCCCGGGCGCCTGGGTGCGCACCGAGGGCTGGCCCTCGGCGAGCGTAGAGCCCCGCGCCTTTGCGCTCACTGACACCGGCCTGGTGCCCGGCGACGCGCCGCTCTCGCGGGCGCAGACGGTCGACTCGCCGCTCACCGCCGGCAGCCACCAGGGCGAGTACTGCGCCATCTGGTTCGGCCCCGACCTGCCCGGCGACCAGCGCCGCGACGACGCCCTGGCGCTGTGCTTCGACAGCGAGCCGCTGGAGGCCCCGCTCGACATCCTCGGCAAGCCGCGCCTGCGGCTGCGGCTGTCCAGCGACCAGGCCTGCGGCCAGCTCAGCGTGCGGCTCAGCGACGTGCGCCCCGACGGCCAGGTGGCCCGCATCACCTACGGCGTGCTCAACCTGTCGCTGCGCGATCACGACCGGCTCGAGCCGCCGGTGCCCGGCGAGCCCATGAACGTCGACCTCGAGCTCGACATGATCGGCTACCGGCTGCCCGCCGGGCACCGGCTGCGAGTGGCCATCGCCTCGGCCAACTTCCCGCTGCTGTGGCCGACGCCCCGGCGCGCCGCGCTGACCCTGCAGCCGGGGCTGCAGCGCCTGGAGCTGCCCACCTTCCAGGGCGAGACCGTGGAGAGCCCCTTCGCGGCCCCGGAAAGCGCCCGCCCCGCCAACGTCGAGAGCCACCGCAAGGGGCAACCACGACGCACCATTCAGGAGGACGTGGCCAGCGGCGAGGTCACGGTGATCGTCGAGGACGACCTCGGCGCCATGACGCTGGCCGACCACGGCTACCGGGTGGAGCAGTCCTGCCAGGAGCGCTATACCGCTCATCCGGAGGACGCGACCCGCGCTCGGGCCGAGATCGCCTGGCACTACCGGGCCGGCCGCGACGAAGGGCCGGGACGGTTCGACGTCAGCGTGGAGAGCCGCTACCGGCTGACCTGCGACGACACGACCTTCTACATCGAGGCCGAGCAGGTCGCCCACGACGACGGCGAAGAGGTGCATCGCCGCACCTGGCACACCGAGGTGCCGCGGGAGGCCATCTGACGATGCCCGCCAGCGGGCGTGATATCCTCGGCGACGGACCGATCAGCCCATCGCCGAGGAGCCACATGAGCGGACGCGACGCCCTGCCGCCGCTGCAGTGCCTGCGCGCCTTCGAGGCCGCCGCCCGGCACGGCAGCTTCACCCAGGCCGGGCGCGAGCTGAACCTGACCCAGAGCGCCATCAGCCGCCAGATCAAGCGGCTGGAGGAAGACCTGGGGCGCCCGCTGTTCGAGCGCGATCCCGAGGGCCTGCGGCCGACGCCGGCCGCCGACCACTACTACCGGGTGGTGCGCCGGCTGCTGCGCGAGCTGGCCGACGAGACCGCCCGGCTGCGTCGCCACGGCAACGACCGCCAGCTGACCCTGGCGACCAGCCCCACTATCGCCTCGATCTGGCTGTCCCGCCACCTGCCCCGCTTCCAGCACCAGCATCCGGAGATCGAGATCCGTCTGCTGACCATGGAGGATCCCTACCGGCTGGACCTCACCGAGTTCGACCTGGGGCTTTACTACCACCTGGAGGGTCAGGTGGACCCGCCCGGCCTGGTCGCCGAGCCGGTGTTCGCCGACGAGAACGTGATCGCCGTGTGCAGCCCCCACTACGTGGAGCATCGCGGCCCCATCGCCTCCACGGAGGCGCTGCTGCACGACCACACCCTGCTGGTGCTCGAGGATCACTTCAACGACTGGCTGACCTGGCGGGACTGGTTCGACGCCCTGGGCCTGGCCTGGCGGGAACCCAGCCACTGCCTGCGCGCCAACAGCTACCAGGTGCTGATGAACGCCACCCTGGCGGGACAGGGCATCACCCTGGGCTGGGAACAGCTGCTCGCCGACGAGCTGCGCCACGGCCACCTGCTGCAGGCGCTGCCCCAGGCCCTGCCCAGCCGCGGCAAGCTCTCGCTGCTGGTGCCCCAGCACCGTCACCTCACCCAGGCCAGCCGGGCCTTCCAGCACTGGCTGCTGGGGCTGGGCAAGGTGGAATAGCGGGCTTCCCCGGCCAATCGGCGCCGCTATAATCTTTCGACCCAGGCCGCGGTGGCTTCCTTCAACAGCCGATGCACATGCTGGAAGACCTCGGGGCTCTTGCGATAGGGATCGGGAATCTCGGCCCCCTCGCCGCTGTTCAGCCAGCGGCCGATCAGCATGACCTTGCCCCACGCCGCCGGGGCGAGTTCTCCGATGGCACGACGTTGCCCCTCGCTCATCACCAGGATCAGATCGGCGTTTTGCAGCATCTCCCGGGTGACCTGACGAGCGCGATGATCCGCGACCCGGAGACCATCGGCCTCGGCAATCTCCCCCGCCGTCGACTCTACCCCCTGCCCCACCATCGCCCCCAGGCCCGCCGACTCGACATGCCGGTCGGGCAACGCGGCCTTGAGCATCGCCGCGGCCACGGGGCTGCGGCAGATGTTGCCGGTGCAGATGACGAGCAGGTGCTGGAACATCAGGGAGGGCTCCGACAGGGCTGTGGGGTTACTGGCAGGATATGACATTTGGGAGGGGCGAGGGGCGAGGGGCGAGGGGCGAGGGGCGAGGGGCGAGCACTATAAGTCTGGAAATGGTATGCAAGGCAAACAAGAAAACGGCCAGCGCTTAGCTGGCCGTTGTCATTGAGAAAGCATGGCACCCTACTAACTACTTCGTATTAACTATCATCTTCCTCATCAGAAACTTGAGTATTGTCGACTACAATCGTGGTGGTTTCCACACCAGGATCATTGGGGGTACCAACTAATGACCCATCTGTTAGCTGAAGGCTAGCGCATGCTGCATCTTCACCTGTCGAAATTCCGACTTCTTCCGGAGTAGGGTCGTCGTTACCCTCCACCCGCTCTGCTGAAATTGCAGTAGCATATGAGCGCGTATCTCCGGCGCAAGCATTCTCAGCAGCCCGAGTGGTGTAATTCTGGTACTGCGGAATCGCAATAGCCGCGAGGATCCCGATGATCGCGACCACGATCAGCAATTCGATCAGGGTAAAGCCACCCTGACCATGCCGCATCGCCTGCTTCTGCATACCCTGTGTGTTCATCTCATTCCCCTTGGCTGATGGCATCATGTCGCCCGACGGCCGATTCCGCGTTCGGCGGCCTGGGCGCCTTGTCCCCGACTCCGCCCCACCAGCGGCCCCTCCGCCCGATCGCCGAAGGCCCCTGCCGCCTTGTCAATTACACTAAGTTACACCCTGCATGGCTGCAAGTTTCTCATCTCGAGCGTTCGTTTTCTCATGCCATCGACTGACCCTCGCGATAGTGAAAAAGATGGGAGGGGCACGCTGGGCGGCATGCAGGCATAAGGGCTAGAATCGTAATCACGGCCCCTCGGCGCCTTGCGTGCAGGAGATTCATGAACGACGACCGCTCCCCCGCCAATGAACGCTACGAGATGATGACCGACCCTGACGCCTCCCCCCACAGCGGCGCGAGCCGCACCGGGGCGCGACGCGCCATGCGCGGCCTCTCCCGACGGCTGGTGGAGGAAGGCTTGTTGAGTGAGGCGGCGGCCAGCCGCGCCGAACAGGAGGCTCGCGAGTCGGAGGCCTCGCTGCTGGAGCATGTGATCAAGGCCGGCCAGGTGCCGACGCGCCAGGCCACCCTCACCGCCGCCCGGGAGTACGGCCTGCCGATCGTCGACCTGGACGCCCTGCGCCTGCAGAGCCTTCCCCGCGCCAACGACTATCCCGAGAAGATCCTGCGCAAGCTCGGCGTGCTGCCGCTGCATCGCCACGGGCATCGGCTCACGGTCGCGGTCCCCTACCCCAGCACCCTGGCCCTGCTCGACGAGCTGCAGTTCGCCACCGGCCTGACGCCGGAAGGGGTACTGGCATCGGTGGATCAGCTCGGCCCGGTGCTGGAGGCCTACCTGTCCCATGGCGAGTCGTCGCTGCTCGACGAACTGTCGGGCGTCGACGATGCCATCGGCGAGCTTCGGTTCGACGACGGCGCCACCGATATCAGCGACGAGCAGCAGGCGGTTGCCGCCGCCAGCGACGCGCCGATCGTCAAGTTCGTCAACAAGATCCTGCTCGATGCCATCCGCCGCGGGGCCTCCGACGTCCACTTCGAGCCCTACGAGTCCAGCTATCGGGTGCGCTTTCGCATCGATGGCATCCTGCACGACGTGGCGCATCCTCCCTTCGCCATGCGCGCCCGTATCGCCGCCCGGCTGAAGGTGATGTCGCGGCTGGATATCTCCGAGCGGCGCCTGCCCCAGGACGGCGCCATCAAGCTGAAGATCTCGGCCACGCGCTCCATCGACTTTCGCGTCAATTCGCTGCCCACCGTCTACGGCGAGAAGCTGGCCTTGCGGATCCTCGATCCGGCCTCCGCGCAGATGGGCATCGAGGAGCTCGGCTTCACCGCCGACCAACGCGCCATGTACGAAACGGTGCTCGACCATCCGCAAGGCATGATCCTGGCGACCGGCCCCACCGGCAGCGGCAAGACGGTGACGCTCTATACCGGCATCAACATGCTCAATGAGACCGAGCGCAACATCTGCACCGCCGAGGATCCGGTAGAGATCAAGGTCCCGGGCATCAACCAGGTCAACGTGCTGCCCAAGATCGGCCTGGATTTCGCCAGCGCCCTGCGCGCCTTCCTGCGCCAGGACCCGGACGTGGTGATGGTCGGCGAGATTCGCGACCTGGAAACCGCCGAGATCGCCGTCAAGGCCTCCCAGACCGGCCACCTGGTGCTGTCCACCGTACATACCAACTCGGCGGCGGAGACCCTGACGCGACTCGCCAACATGGGCGTGGCACCCTTCAACATCGCCAGCTCGGTGAGCCTGATCATCGCCCAGCGCCTGGCACGGCGGCTGTGCCACCACTGCAAGCAGCCGGCCGATATACCCCGGGAGACATTGCTGGCCCAGGGCTTCAGCGACACCGAGGTCGATGGCGCCGCCCTGTTCGAGCCGGTGGGCTGCCAGCACTGCACCCAGGGCTTCAAGGGGCGCATCGGTATCTACGAGGTAGTGCCGATCAGCGAGGCCATGAGCCGGCTGATCATGACTCACGGCAACGCCATGGATTTCGATGCCCAGGCACGCGAGGAAGGCCACCCGGACCTGCGCCGCAGCGGTCTGATGAAGGTCATGCAGGGGCTGACCAGCCTGGCCGAGGTCAACAGGGTGACAAAGGATTGATTCGAGAAAGGCACGAAGGGCGAGGAGCAAGGCCAGGGCGCTACTCCGACCTCGAACCTCGAACCTCGAACCTCGAACCTCGAACCTCGAACCTCAACACTATAACCCGCAGGACACTCCATCATGCCCACCGCTACCATGCACAAGGCGCAGAAGCTCAAGCTCTATCGCTGGCGTTGGTCCGGCAAGGGGCCACAGGGCCGCAAGGTCGGCGGCGAGATCATCGCGTCGCGCCGCATCGAGGTCGAGAAGGAGCTCTCCCACCAGAACATCATCGTCAAGAGCATCCGCCGCAAGAGCGGCATCGGCAGTGGCATGGGCAAGATCAAGCCGCGCGACACCATGCTCTTCGCTCGCCAGATGGCGACCATGATCCGCGCCGGCGTGCCGGCCATGCAGGCGTTTCAGGTGGTGGCCGAAAGCATGAAGAAACCGGCGATGCGCGCGCTGGTTCAGGAACTGATGAACGAGGTGGCCGCCGGGGCCAGCTTCTCGGAGGCACTCCGCCGCCACCCGCACTACTTCGATCGGCTGTTCTGCAACCTGGTGGAGGCCGGCGAGCAATCTGGTTCGCTGGACCGTATGCTCGAGCGCATCGCCACCTACAAGGAAAAGCTGGAATCCATCAAGGGGCGGGTGAAGAAGGCCCTGTGGTATCCCGCCGCCGTGATCGCGGTGGGCATCGGAGTCACTGCCCTGCTGCTGATCAAGGTGGTGCCGCAGTTCGAGAGTCTGTTCCAGGGCTTCGGCGCCGAATTGCCGGCGATGACCCGCATGACGATCCAGCTCTCGGAATTCGCCCAGCAGTACTGGTCCTGGGGCCTGGGCGGCATGGTGGTCGGGCTGTTCCTGATCCGGGCGGGCATCAAGCGCTCAGAAGGCTTCGCCTATCGCGTGCATGCCCTGTCGCTGCGCATCCCGGTGGTCGGCGACATCCTCGACAAGTCCTGCGTGGCGCGCTATTCCCGCACGCTTTCCACGACCTTCGCGGCCGGCGTGCCGCTGGTCGAGGCGCTGGACACCGCCGCCGGGGCCACCGGCAACAAGGTCTATGAGCGGGCCGTGCGACAGGTTCGCGACGACGTGGCCACCGGCCAGCATCTGCACTTCGCCATGCGCCTCAGCGAGCAGTTTCCGGCCCTGGCCGTACAGATGGTCGGTATCGGCGAGGAGGCCGGCGCCCTCGACGCCATGCTCAATCGCGTGGCGGACTACTACGAGGAAGAGGTCGACAACAAGGTCGATGCCCTCACCTCGCTGCTCGAGCCCTTCATCATCGTGGTGCTCGGGGTGCTGGTCGGCGGCCTGGTGATCTCCATGTACCTGCCGATCTTCGAACTAGGGACGGTGATATAGGAGACAAGGAGCGAGGCGCGAGGGGTCACCTCACGCCTCACGCCTTGCACCTTGCCCCTCGTCTCACACTTCTTACCCCGGCATCGGGGCCTGCATGGCCGAGACCACCACCGGCCTCAGGCGCAGCACCAGGTCGTGAACCGAGACCCGCTCGCCGTAGTCGTGCTCGGCGATGTCGCGCAGGGCGTCCAGCCCGGACAGCGTGAAGATCACCGAGCCGAGGATGAAGTGCAGCCGCCAGAAGCGCTCGGCATCCGGCAGCTCCGGCGTGGCCCGCCGCACCAGCTCGGTGAAGCGGGTGAAAACGTCGCCATACTCGGTCTGGATGTAGCCGCGCAGATGCCCCTGGGCCTGGCTGTAGGCCAGCCCCAGCAGGCGCATGAACACCTTCAGGCTGTTTCGCTCGGCCGGCACCTCGAGCACCGTGCGGGCCATGGTCTCCAGCAGTTCTTCCAGGGGAATCTCGCTGTCGTCGGCGGCGTGCCGTGCCTCCAGCTCGTCCAGGGCGCGGTGGAAGCGCTCGGTGAAGGGATCGAGATAGCGCGCGAACACCGCCTGGATCAGCGACTTCTTGGAACCGAAGTGGTAGTTGACCGCCGCCAGGTTGACCTTGGCCTTGCTGGTGATGTTGCGCAGCGACGTTTCGGCGAAGCCGCGCTCGGCGAACAGCACCTCGGCGGTGTCGAGAATTCGGGTGACGGTATCGGGCTGGGCCATCGTGTCGGTCCGGGCTAGTCAGGAGGAAATTGAACAGTCAGTTAGAAACGATTGTTTGAATCTGCCTGGAGTGTCAGACAGTGCCGGATTTACCTCCACGAGGTCAACCGTCACACGTTTGAAACGCGGGCAACAGTGAGACTGTTCGGCAATGGGCTGTCGGCAGGGGCGGCAGGAGGACACGGCTTTTACTGGATGGATTACCATGCTGTATACTTAATCAATAATCGCCTAGCCATCCGCTCCGGAGGTCGCATGACACGCCCCCTCACGCCACGCCAGCAGAACGTCTATGACTTCATCGTCAAGACCATGAACGAGCTGGGCTACCCGCCTACCCGGGCGGAGATCTCCCGTGCCCTGGGGTTCAAGTCGGCCAACGCCGCCGAGGAGCATCTGCGCGCCCTGGAGCGCAAGGGCGCCATTCGGGTGATCCGCGGCACCTCCCGCGGTATCCGCCTGCCGGCCCAGGAGGCCGAGGCCGGCACGCCCGGCGAGGCCGCCAACGACGAGCCCAGCCAGGGCCTGCCGATCATCGGCGAGGTGGCGGCCGGCAGCCCGATCCTGGCCGCCGAGCACATCGACCGCTACTGCCCGCTGCCCCCGGAATATTTCACGCCCCGGGCCGACTACCTGCTGCGGGTGCGGGGCCTGTCGATGAAGGACGTGGGCATCCTGGAGGGCGATCTGCTGGCCGTGCATCGCACCGACCGCATCCGAGACGGCCAGATCGTGGTGGCACGCCTGGAGGACGAGGTGACCGTCAAGCGCTTCCATCGCCAGGGCCACCATGTCCGGCTCGACGCCGAGAACCCGGAGTTCGCCCCCATCGAGGTCGACCTGCGCCACGAGGTGCTCGAGATCGAGGGCATCGGGGTGGGTGTCATCCGCGGCGGCAACGGCCAGGCCCTGGCCTAGGCTCGGCCCGAGTCAGTCCAGACGGGGCTGGCGCTCAGGTGATGGAATAAAGGCCGTGACGCGAAAGATCCTGCACGCCGATTGCGACTGCTTCTATGCGGCGGTCGAGATGCGCGACGATCCCAGCCTGCGCGACATCCCCATCGCCATTGGCCGCTCACGGGAACATCGCGGGGTCATCGCCACCTGCAACTATCCCGCCCGGGCCTTCGGCATCCATTCGGCGATGCCGACGGCCCAGGCCCTGCGCCTCTGCCCCCACCTGACCCTGCTACCGGGGGACTTCGACAAGTACCGCGAGGTGTCGCGCCAGATCCAGGCGATCTTCCACGAGCTGACCCCCCTGGTGGAGCCGCTCTCGCTGGATGAGGCCTATCTGGACGTGTCCGAGGTGGAGGGCTTCCAGGGCAGCGCCACCTGGATGGCCCAGTGGCTCAAGCGGGAGTGCCTGACCCGCACCGGCATCACCGTCTCGGTCGGGGTCGCCCCCGCCAAGTTCCTGGCCAAGGTGGCCAGCGACTGGGACAAGCCCGACGGCCTGACGGTGATTCCCCCGGAGCGGGTGGATGAGTTCGTGGCCACACTACCGGTCGGCAAGCTGCACGGCGTGGGGCCGGCGACCGGCATGCGGCTGGAGGCACTGGGGGTCGAGGACTGCGCCGACCTGCGACGCCTGCCCCGCGAGCGACTGATCGAGGAATTCGGCAAGTTCGGCCACCGGCTGTTCGAGCTGGCCCGCGGCATCGACGAGCGCCCGGTAAAGCGCGAGCGGGAACGCAAGTCGGTGAGCGTCGAGACCACCTTCGACCGAGACCTGCCCGGCATCGAGCAGGCCCAGGAGGCCCTGCCGCCACTCTGCGATCGGCTCGAGGAACGCCTGGCACGCCATGGCGACCCCGCGATCGCCGGCCAGTTCGTCAAGGTCCGCTTCGACGATTTCAGCCTGACCACCCTCGAGAGCCGCGGGCAGGCTCTCGACCGGCACGGTTTCCGGCGCCTGCTGGCCCAGGCCTGGGCCCGGGCCGAGCGCCCGGTGCGCTTGCTGGGGGTTGGTGTACGTCTTCAGCCCGAAGCCGCGCGACAGCAACTGGCGTTGCCGCTGTAGGGGGGGGGGCGACAAAGGGGTAAGGGGGAGCAAGGAGCAAGGAGCAAGGAGCAAGGAGCAAGGAGCAAGGTATCCTAGTACCTCGCGCCTCGAAACTCACGCCTGCCCCTCGCGCTCGGGACGAGCCGGCACGACGCGATCCATGAGCCGCACGTCCTCCAGTGAAACGCCGTGGCGCTTCGCTTCCCGCAGCCGCTCGTCGTGGCTTTGCTGGCTCGCCACGCGATGAATGGCGATCCGGCGCGGCAGGAAGACCAGCTCCGCCAGCGTCCAGGCGAGCAACAGGCCACAACCGATCAGCCACCAGCCGGTCGGGTCGAAACCGAGCGCCAGGCCATAGGTCACTACCGGGGTCAGCAGCAAGGCGAACCAGCCCTGGTGCAGGCCGAGAAAGCGGTTGTCACGCAGTAGCTGGCGACGGATCAGGCGGGCCGAACGCGCCACGGGGGAAACCGTCGTGGTCATGTCGAATCTGGGTGGTGACGAAGATGTCCCCTACTGTGTCAAAAGTCCGACATGACAAAGGCCACGTTACACGCCAAAAGCCCTCGCTAATCCGGCTCAAGCTACCCCACGATAACCTTGGGATACCTCTTGACACCCATTGACACCCAAGAAACGCCACCGCCGGCGGGTGATGCCGGCAGCGGTCCCCGGGCCACCCTCGCCGCCTACTCGCCCGGGCCCGATTGCCTCGGCGCCGATGGTCCGGATCACGGGCGAGGTCAGGCGAATACCACGGTCTTGTTGCCGTGCACCAGCACCCGATCCTCCAGGTGCCAGCGCAGCCCCCGGGCAAGCACGGCCTTCTCCACGTCGCGACCGAAACGCACCAGGTCGTTGGGCGTGTGACAATGGCTGACCCGATGGATGTCCTGCTCGATGATCGGGCCGGCATCCAGCTCTTCGGTCACGTAGTGGCTAGTGGCGCCGATCAGCTTGACCCCACGCTGGTAGGCCTGGTGATAGGGCTTGGCCCCGGCGAAGGACGGCAGGAAGCTGTGATGGATGTTGATCACCCGCCCGGCATAGCGCTCGCAAAGGCTGGGCGGCAGGATCTGCATGTAGCGCGCCAGCACCACGCAGTCGGCCCGCGCCTCGTCGACCAGGCGCTGCACCTCGGCGAAGGCGGCCGTCTTGTCGCCGGGGTCGACCGGCACATGATGGTAGGGAATGCCGTGCCATTCGGTCAGCGAGCGCATGTCGTCATGATTGGAGATCACCGCGGCGATATCGCAGTCCAGCTCGCCGGCGGTCCAGCGATACAACAGGTCCACCAGGCAGTGGCTCTCGCGGGACACCATCAGCACCACCCGCCGGCGCTGCTGGGTATCGGTCAGCGCCCAGTCCATGTCGAATTCCTCGGCGATGGGCGTGAAGGCATCGCGCAAGGCCTCAGCGGACATGCCGATGGAATCGGCCAGGATCACGTAGCGCATGAAGAAGCGCCCGGACTCCAGGTCGGAGTGCTGGCTGGCCTCGGTGATGGAGCCGCCCTGGCCGGTAATGAAGCTGGAAACCCGCGAGACGATCCCCAGGCGATCGGGGCAGGAAACCACGAGCCGATAGTAGTGTGACATCGAAAGACCGTCATCCTGAAAGTGTCGAACGAAATGGTATTGTAGCGAAATCGCCGGCGCGGGTCAGACCCGTCGGCGGGCCATTTCGACGCGTTGTGGCTCGGCGCCACGATCCCGTATAGTGAAAACCACATTTTCCGTTTCCGGCCCCGCGATGCCCCAACCCCGTGTTCAGATCCGCCCACGTCGCCGCCCTCCCCTGCGCTTCCTGCCGCTGGGGGGCTGTGGGGAGATCGGCATGAATCTCAGCCTCTACGGGTACGGGGAAAGGAACCAGGAAAGCCGCTGGATCGCCGTGGATTGCGGCATGATGATTCGCCAGGACCTGCCCGACAGCCCGCTCCAGGTCCCCGACCTGTCGACCCTCGATACGCTGGGCATCGCGCCCGAGGCGCTGATCATCACCCACGGCCACGAGGATCACATCGGCGCCGCTGCCTGGCTGTGGCCACAATGGTGCTGCCCGATCCACGCCACCCCGCTCGCCGCCGGGCTGCTGCGCGCCAAATTCGCCGAGCGTGGGCTGGGCCAGCAGGCTATTCGGGTCATCGAGCCCGGCGAGGCGCTCGAGGTCGGCGATTTCACGCTGCGCTACCTGCCGCTGACGCACTCGATCCCCGAGAGCTGCGCGCTGCTGATCACCGCCGGCACCCACCGCGTGCTGCACACCGGAGACTGGAAACTCGACCCGGCGCCGCTGATCGGCCCCAGCGTGGATCGCGAGACCTACCAGGCGCTGGCGCCGGTCGACCTGGTGGTGGGCGACTCCACCAACGCGCCGCTGGCGGGCCACTCGCGCAGCGAGGGCGAGGTCGCCGACGCCCTGGCCACGGCCATCGACGGCTGTGAGGGGCGCGTGGTGGTGAGCTGCTTCGCCAGCAACCTGGCCCGGGTGCTCGCCATCGGCCGTGCCGCCGAGCGCTGCGGCCGCCGAGTCAGCCTGATGGGGCGTTCGATGGAACGCATGGTCGGGGTGGCCCGGGGGCTCGGCTACCTGGACGACATGCCGCCCCTGGTGCCGGTCACCGACCTGGGCTACCTGCCCCCCGAGGAAGTGCTGGTGATCGCCACCGGCAGCCAGGGCGAACCCCGGGCGGCGCTATCGCGACTGGCCAAGGGGCGTCACCCGCATTTCGAACTGGAACCCGGCGACAGCGTGATCTTCTCGTCCAAGGCCATTCCCGGCAACGAGCGGCTGATCGACGGGCTCAAGCGCGCCCTGAACCGACTCGGAGTCTCGCTGCTGGACGAGGCGAACCATCCCGAGCTGCACGCCTCCGGCCACCCGGCCCAGGAGGAGCTCAGGACCCTGTACGGATGGGTCCGACCCCGGCACCTGCTGCCGGTACACGGCGAGTCCCGTCACCAGCAGGCGCACCGGGACGTGGCCCAGGCGCTGGGCATCCAGGCCCCGGTGGTTCCCCGCAACGGCGACATGATTCGCCTGGACGGCGACGGGCTGCATCGCGAAACCCGCCACACCCAGACCCCACGCATCATTCACCAGGACGAGGTCGCCAGGCTACCCGGCCTGGGCGGTGGCAGCGAGCATCGCCATGGCCAGCTGCACCTGGCCCTGACGGTGGCCACCACCGAGCATGGCTGGACCCGCATCGGCCGACTGCTGCTGGACACCAGCGAGGCGAGCCCCCTCGACGAGGACGCCTTCACCGACTGGCTCGACGACTGCCTGGACGAGATCCGCGGCGAGTCGCTGGCGGACCTGCGCCTGGCCCTTCGGCCGCGCATGCTCGCCTGGTTCGGCGACCACCTGCGCCGCATGCCCGAGATTCATCTGCAGATCCTCGCCGCGGAACCCGAGGTGTCGGGATAGAGGTGCGCGGTGCGAGGTGCGAGGTGCGAGGTGCGAGGTGCGAGGTGCGAGGTGCGAGGTGCGAGGTGCGAGGTGCGAGGTGCGAGGTGCGAGGTGCGAGGTGCGCTAGGCTGAGATAATCCTGGGTAAAGACAAACCCCGAAGGTCGCGACCTTCGGGGTTTCGTTTTCACTCGACACGCGGCACCGGTGAGGCGCCGGGCGTTACGCCTTGTCGGCGGTCTTCTTCGGCGGACGGCCGCGCTTACGCTGGGGCTGCTCGGGCACCAGGTCGTCGATCGACAGGCCCGCCTCGTTGATCTGTTCACGAATCTCGGCGAGCTTGCGTGCCTTGAGGGCTTCCTCTTCCTGGCGCTGACGCTCTTCATCGTTCTTCTGTTCGATGACCTCGCCGATCACCTCGGCCAGCTTATGGAGTTGCTCCATGCTGAGTTGACGTGCTGCCGCGCGGGCGACGTTCTTGTTGCGAGCGATACGCTCCAGGGTATGTTCTGACATTGCCCCCTCCATGACGAGAATTGACGCACGGTCGACATCTGACCGATGTACGGAAAAGTATATGCGTCACGGCGGCTTTGGCAAGAAAAGCGACACGAAAATCCCTCGGGAACACTGCCGAACACCTGGTGAGCCCGGCGATGTTCGCCTCGAAAAAATCCGGCTATTGAGACCAGGGGAGACTCCACCAGGCGCGGCATTTGGGTCGCCGCACCCGGTGGAGTCGGGCCGACTAGCCGCCGGTCATGTTCATGAAGCGCACGACCTGAACGTCGCCGTCGGTGGTGAAATGATGCCGCTCCGGCTTGAGGGGCATGGCCGCGACGATGGCCGCCTTGAGGGCATCGATGTCGCCGGGGTGACGACGCAGGACGGCGCGCAGGTCCACCGAGTGCTCATTGCCGAGACACAGCAGCAGGCGGCCCTCGACGGTGACGCGCACGCGGTTGCAGCTGGAACAGAAGTTATGGCTGTGCGGCGAGATGAAGCCCACCCGGGTCTCGCTGTCGAGCATCTGGAAATAGCGCGATGGCCCCAGGGTCGATTCGGTGGTGGGCACCAGGGTGTGACGGGTCTCGATCATCGCCTGGACATCGTCGCTGGAGCAGAAGGTCTCGTCGCGGCTATGGTCCGAGACGTCGCCCAGCGGCATCTCCTCGATGAAGCTGATATCGAGCCCCTCGCGCCGGGCGAAGTCCACCAGGTCGACGACCTCGTCGTCGTTGCGCCCCTTGAGGATCACCGCATTGAGCTTGATGCGCTCGAAGCCGGCCTGCTTGGCGGCACGAATGCCGTCGATGACCTTGGCCAGGTCCCCGGTGCGGGTCAGGCGACGGAAGCGCTCCGGATCCAGGGAATCGATGCTGATATTGAGGCGCTGCAGCCCGCCTTCCTGCAGCCGCTCGGCATACTTGGGCAGGCTGGCGCCGTTGGTGGTCATGGCGAAGTCCCTGAGCCCCGGTAAGGCACCGATGTCGGCTACCAGGCGATCGATGTCGCGCCGCACCAGGGGCTCGCCGCCGGTGAGACGAATCTTCTCCACGCCGAGTTCGGTGAAGGCTCGCGCCACCAACGCCAGCTCCTCGAGGGTGAGCACCTGGGCACGAGGCAGAAAGGTCATCTCCTCGCTCATGCAATAGACGCAGCGAAAATCGCAGCGATCCGTGACCGAGATGCGCACATAACGCACTCGCCGGCCGAAGTCGTCAATGAGCTCGTCGGTCATGATGAGGTCTCCCAGCGTCTGGCGTCCTGGTGATCGGTCTCGCGTTCGGCCACCCAATAGTCACCGCTGGCGGTGTGCTCCTTCTTCCAGAAGGGCGCACGGGTCTTGAGGTAATCCATGATGAAATCGCAGGCCTCGAAGGCGGCACGTCGATGGGCGCTGGCGACCACCACTAACACGATGGGATCCCCAGGGGCCAGGTGTCCGACCCGATGAATCAAGCGCACTCCCTGCAGGGGCCAGCGCGATTCTGCCTCGTCGACGATCGACCCGAGGGCCGACTCGGTCATGCCCGGATAATGCTCCAGGCTCAGCGCCTGCACTTCGGGTCGCTCGTTGAAATCGCGCACCAGGCCGGTGAAGCTGACGACCGCTCCGATATCGGTGCGGCCCTCAAGCAGATCGCGTTGTTCGGCGCCGGCGTCGAAGCCTTGTTGTTGTACGCGCACGCGTGACATGTTCAGCCTCCGGTGACCGGGGGAAAGAAGGCGACCTCGTCCTGGGCGGTCAAGGGTGTGGCGTTGCCCGCCATCACCTGATTGACGGCGCACAGCACCCGCCCCTCGTCGAGACCGGCGAAGCGCGGATCCATGGCCTTCAGGGCGGCCTTGAGCCCGCCCACATCGGCACTCTCGAGGGACTCGAACGGCACCGAGACCTCACCGACGCCGAGGCGCTCGCGCAATTCAGCCAGGCATTTGACCAGGACGCAGGGCTCGTCCAGGCCGCAGCGCGCGCCCAGGCTGACCTCGCCGGCCTCGCCCTCGCCGGTGACGATGGGCGCCTCGCCGGGGCCGATGTCGCGGCGATAGTCGCCCGACTTGCCGCCGACCTTGGTGTCCAGGTGGATCTCGCCGATCTCCATGTCCTTGTCCACCGCCTTGCACATGTCGTAGAGCGTCAGGCAGGCCACCGAGACGGCGGTCAGCGCTTCCATCTCGACGCCGGTGCGCCCGGTCAGCCGGCAGGCGGCGGTGACGCGCACGCAGGCGTTGGCCTCGTCCAGCTCGAAGGCCACGCTGACCTTGGACAGCGGCAGCGCGTGGCACAGCGGGATCAGCTCGTGGGTCCGCTTGGCGGCCTGGATGCCGGCGATCCGCGCCGTGGCCAGGACATCGCCCTTGGGCAGGCCGCCGTCGGCGAGCAGCGCCAGGGTCGCCGGCTGCATGCGAATCACGCCGGAGGCGCTCGCCTCGCGGCGGCTCTCGGGCTTGTCGCCGACATCGACCATGTGGGCTTCGCCGCGGGCATTGAGGTGCGTCAGGCTCATGAAAGGGGCCTCATGACAATCGGGAAAGGGGTTGGATGACCACCGCCTCGCCGGGCTCGACCGACCCACGGGTCGCGTCGAGCTCGATCAGGCAGTCGGCGGCCACCATCGAAGACAGGATGCCGGAGCCCTGCGCCCCGGTCGGCCGCACCCAGCGCCGTCCCTGGGCGTCGCTGCGAGTGATCCCGCGCAGGTAGTCGGTGCGGCCGGTGCGGCTTCTCAGCGGGGCCTCGGCCAGGGCGCTCTGCCGGACCGGCTCGAGGTCGGCGCGCCCCTGCAGACGCCCCAGCAGCGGGGCCACGAACTGCAGGAAGGTGACCATGACCGCCACCGGGTTGCCGGGCAGGCCGAGAAACGGCACCCGGCGCTCGCCGAGCATGCCGCAGGCCAGCGGCCGCCCGGGGCGAATGGCGATGCGCCAGAAGGCCAGCCGGCCGACCGCCTCCAGGGCCTGACGGGTATAGTCCGCCTGGCCCACCGAGACGCCGCCACTGGTCAGCACCAGATCGGCCCGCTCGGCGGCGTCCTCGAGGGCGGCGGTCATCGCCGTGCGGTCGTCGGCCAGGATGCCGAGGTCGAGCACCTCGGCGCCGTGCTCCACCAGCAGGCCGGCCAGCGAGAAGCGGTTGGCATCATAGATGCCGGCCGCCGGCAGCGGCTCGCCCGGGGCGGTGACCTCGTCGCCGGTGGAGAAGATCGCCACCCGGGGGCGTCGCGCCACCGCCACTCTGGCGAGGCCGAGCGAGGCCAGCAGGCCCAGCTCGGCGGCGCCGAGCCGGATGCCGGCGGCCAGGGCCCGCTGCCCCCGGGCGATGTCTTCCCCGGCCTGGCGCACATGCTGGCCACGGCGCACCCGATCGGGCCGGTCGACACGCACCCGACCGGCCTCGTCGCTGACCTGCTCGCGCATGATCACGGTGTCCGTCCCTGGCGGCAGCGGCGCCCCGGTGGTGATCGCCACGCACTCGCCGGGGGCGAGCGAGGCCTCGCGGCGGCTTCCCGCCAGCACCTCGCCGACGCGGCGCCAGCGGGCCGGGGGCTCGCCGTGCTCGGGCCAGGCCAGGGCGATGCCGTCCATGGCGGCGTTGGTGTTCTGGGGCACGTCGATGGGCGAGACCGCCTCCTCGGCCAGCACCCGGCCATGCAGTGACGCGAGGGGCAGCCGCTCCACGGGGAGCGGACCGGCGACCAGGCCGGCCAACGCCTCGCGGGCCTCCGCCGGCGACAGCATGCGCTCGCCGAGGTCGAAGCAGGAGAGCGTCATGGGCGAAGCTCCCCGGCACGGGGACGGCGCTGGTCGCGCCAGCGGGCGGGCCAGGCGGCCACCCAGTCGGCCAGCCGTTCGAGGTCGTTGAGGTCCAGTGCCTCGACACCGGCCGGCAGGGGCGGCGTGCCGTCGCTGGCCACCGCCTTGACCCAGGCGTCCTCGGCGGCGCGCAGCGGCTTGCCGAGCGCCTCGCGATAGAGCTCGAGCTTGGGCAGCGGCCAGGCCTTGAAGCCCTCCACCAGCACCAGGTCCGGCGCCCTGGGGCGCACCATGGCGACCAGCTCGGCGAGGTCGGCCTCCTCGCGGTCGGGGGTCTCCATCATCAGCGCGATCCGCGCCCGCGAGGCCACCAGCATCGGCTCGGCCCCGGCCTGGCGCAGGCGGTGGCTGTCCTTGCCGGGCTGGTCCACGTCGAAGGCGTGATGGGCATGCTTGATCACCGCGACCCGCAGCCCGCGCCGGCGCAGCGCCGGCAGCAGCCGCTCCAGCAGGGTGGTCTTGCCGGTGCCGCTCCAGGCGGCGATGCCCAGCAGCGGCAGGTCGTCGATCAACGGCAGGGGGCCGTCGTTGGCAGCGTTCATGGACGCGCCTCCTCCAGCCGCCGCCGATCGGCCTCGGTATTGAGGTTGGCGAAGGCCTCGGCGCAGTCCGACATGTCCACGGGCTGCCAGGCATGGCGGGCATACCAGCGATCGATCTTGCGCTCACCCTGCGCCAGCGACCGGCCCAGGTCGTCGACCAGCGAGCGGCGGATCAGCGCCACCACCGGGTGCAGCCGCTCGCCGTCATGGGCCACGGCGATATCGGCCTCGCCGCGGCCGTCCACCAGACGCGCGACCAGATCGTCCGGCAGCGCCGGGCTGTCGCAGGGCACCACCACCAGCCAGTCGGTGGCCGCCGCCCGCAGTCCGCTGTAGATGCCCATCAACGGCCCCTGGTAGCCCGCCTCGACATCGCCGATGACCCGATTCCCCCACTCGGCGTAGGCCTCGCCGTGGCGGTTGGCGTTGATCAGCAGCTCCGCCACCCGGCCGACGAGGGGCGCGCGGGCATGGCAGACCAGGGGCTGGCCGGCGAAGGGCGCGAGGCCCTTGTCGCGGCCGCCCATGCGTCGGCCCTGGCCACCGGCCAGGACCAGGCCGGTGAGGGCGTCACGGTGGATCACAACGAGGCTCCAGCAGGATGATCGGGCATGGCCTCATGATGCCTCAGCCTCGCCGCAGGTTCCATGACCAGGGGGTCAGGTTCCGTGCCGATCGCGACATCGGGGCCGCCGCGACTTATCGCCGAGGCCCGCAACCGGTATCATCCGTCAAGAATTTTCCACGATCTGACATTTCCCGACATGAGCAGGATCGCGGCCCGCGCCGTGAACGATAAAAATGGATGAAGGATTCAACGTAGGCGCCCGCCTCCGCCAGCTGCGCCTGGAGCGGGGGCTCTCCCAACGCGAGCTCGCCAAGCGCGCCCAGGTCACCAACAGCAGCATCTCGCTGATCGAGCAGAACAGCGTCAGCCCCTCGGTGAGCTCGCTGAAGAAGATCCTCGATGCCCTGCCGGTATCGATCAGCACCTTCTTCGCCGGCGAGGAAACCAGCCACCCTCGGCCCTTCTACAAGGCCGGCGAGCTCACCGAGATCGGCGACGGCAAGCTCTCCTGGCGACTGGTCGCCGCGCGTCGCCCGGACCGGCGCATGTCGGTGCTCCACGAGCGCTACCCGCCGGGCGCCGACAGCGGCGAGGAGATGCTCGAGCACGACGGCGAGGAAGGCGGGGTGGTGATCTCGGGCCAGATCGAGATCACCGTCAACGGCGAGGTGGAGGTGCTGTCGGAAGGCGACGCCTACTACTTCGATTCGCGGCTGCCCCACCGCTTCCGCAATATCGGGGAGCGGGAATGCGTGATCGTCAGCGCCAATACCCCGCCGTCGTTCTCCGACGGCGGGGAGGAGTTGCATCATGGGTAGTGGTGAGTGGTGAGTGGTGAGTGGTGAGTGGTGAGTGCTGAGTGGTGAGTGGTGAGCCACGGGCAACATACTGCTCGTGGCTCGTGGCTCGTGGCTCGTAACCTGTAGCCCGCTGCCCGCTGCCCTAGGCTAGGACTCCTCCCCCGCCCGATACAGCGTCTGAATGCTGGAGAAGTCCAGCCGGCCGCTGCCCTGGGCGCTGTGCAGGGCGAACAGGTTGCGTGCCTGGGAGCCCATGGGCACGCTCGAGCGGGTCCTGAGGGCGAGCTCCCAGGCCAGCCCCAGGTCCTTGGCCATCAGGTCGGTGAGGAAGCCGCCCTGGTAGTCGCGCGACGCCGCCGAGCCCTCCATCACCCCGGGCCAGGGGTTGTAGACGTTGAGCGCCCAGTTGCCGCCGCTGCTCTGCTTCATGATCTCGGAGAGCACGGCAGGGTCCAGGCCATTCTTGACCCCCAGGGCGAGCGCCTCGGCGGTACCGCTCATCAGGATGCCGAGCAGCATGTTGTTGCAGATCTTGGCCACCTGGCCGGCCCCCACCTCGCCGGCATGGAAGATGTTCTTGCCCATGACCTCGAGCACCGGCGTCGCCTTCTCGAAGCCGGCCGCGTCGCCGCCGACGATGAAGGTCAGGGTACCGGCCTTGGCCCCGCCGATGCCGCCGGAGACCGGGGCATCCAGGTAGGTCAGGCCGCGTGCGGCCGCGGCCTCGCCCACCAGGCGAGCATCGTCCGGGGAAATGGTCGAGGCGTCGATGATCAGCGGCTGGTGCGCCAGGGCATCGAGCAGCCCAGCCGACTCGTCGTTGCCGAGATAGAGCCCGCGCACGTGGGTGCCGGCGGGCAACATGGAAATGACCACCTCGGCGTCGCGACAGGCAGCCTCGGCGCTCTCGCCGCGCCGGGCGCCCTGCCCCTCCAGTGCCGCCACGGCGTCCTCGACCAGGTCGAAGACGCAGACGTCGTGGCCGGCGCCCAGCAGGTTGGCGGCCATCGGCGCGCCCATGTTGCCGAGTCCGATGAAGGCAATTGTCATGGCGTTGCTCCTTGAGTCCGATACAGGAAACACTGCCTAAATGCCTGCGCATGTAAATCGCTTCGTTGCGCGGTGCTCGAAAGCTCGCCTAACCCTTCGTTATGTCTCGCTTTCTGTGCTCCGTGCGCCTTGCGATTCACTCTGCTCGGCGATTTACTCAGCACTTCCTGAAGGCTGTTGATGTTGTTGTGCAATACGGCAAGCGCGCGAATCGACTAGCCGACCCGATGGCCCACGCCGAGGTCTCGCAACGGATGCGCCTCGCTGGACCAGGGCGAGGTCAGCATCCCCTGGATGTCCGCCTCCGGCACGCTGGCCACGTCGGCATGCGACCAGCGCGGCCGCTTGTCCTTGTCGATCAGCAGGGCACGCACGCCCTCGACCAGGTCGCCGCGATGGCAGCACTGCACCGAGAGGCCGAGCTCGTCGCGGAAGGCATCGGCCAGGCTGGAGTGACGATGGCGCTCCAGCATCCGCCACACCAGATGGGCGGTCATCGGGCAACCGCTGGCCAGCCGGGCGCGGTTGGCCGAGAGCCAGGGGTCATCGCGATCGTCGGCCAGGATGCGCGCCACGGCATCGCCGGGTCCGGCCTCGCCGACCAGCGCCTGGAGGTGGTCGCGGCGCGGCCAGACCTGGCCCTCGGGCGCGGCGTCGCGGGCCTCGAAGCGGTCGAGCACGCCCTCCACGGCGAGCCGGCAGTCGGCCGGCTCGCGGTCGCCGTAGTCGGCCTCGGCGAGGGCGCCGAGCAGATCGTCGCGTCGCTCGCGCGGCACAAAGCGATCCGCCAGGCCGAGGTCCAGGGCGTCACGCGCGTTGAGCTGGGCGCCGGTGAGCCCCAGGTAGGCCCCGATGCCGGGCGGCATGCGGTTGAGGAACCAGCTGGCGCCGATGTCCGGATAGAGGCCGATGGTGATCTCGGGCATGGCGATCAGCGTGGTCTCGGTGACCAGGCGTTGGAAACCGCCCGCCATCAACCCCAGGCCGCCGCCCATGACGATGCCGTCACCCCACACCAGCAGCGGCTTGGGATAGGTATGGATGCGATGGTCGAGGCGGTACTCGGCGGTGAAATAGGTCTCGGGGAACAGGCCGCCACGCTCGGCGCCGCGCACGTCGCCCTCCTCGGTGAGCGAACGATACAGCGCCACCACGTCGCCGCCGGCGCAGAAGGCCTTGTCGCCGGCCCCTTCCAGCCACACCGCCACCACGCTGCGGTCCACCGCCCAGGCCTCGAGCTTGGCCGAGAGGGCCTGGATCATCTCCAGCGACAGCGCATTGAGCGACTTGGCCGCATTGAGGGTGGCCACGCCGACCCGACCGCCGCCGCGGGTGGGCAATTCGTCGAAACTGACCGCAAGGTCCGACATCACTGTCTCTCCTGGTGTCCGGTTACTGAAGCGATTCGATGACGCCGTCGGCCAAGAGCCGCCGGGCGACGATCAGCCGCATGATCTCGTTGGTGCCCTCGAGGATCTGATGGACCCGGGTGTCGCGCACCAGGCGCTCGAGGGGATATTCGCGGATATAACCATAGCCGCCGTGAAGCTGCAGGGCCTCGTTGCACACGTTGAAGCCCATGTCGGTGGCGAAGCGCTTGGCCATGGCACAGTGGGCGGTGGCCTCGGGATCGCCCTGGTCGAGCCGCCAGGCGGCATGGCGCACCATCAGCCGAGCCGCGGTGAGCTCGCTTCCCATGTCGGCGAGCTTGAACTGCAGGGCCTGGAAGCTCGCCAGCTCCCGGCCGAACTGCTTGCGCTCGGCCATGTAGTCGCGGGACAGGGTCAGCGCCTGCTGGGCCGCGCCCAGCGAGCAGCTGGCGATGTTCAGCCGCCCGCCGTCGAGCCCCTTCATGGCGAACTTGAACCCCTCGCCTTCCTCGCCGAGGCGATTGCCCGCCGGCACCCGCACCCCGTCGAAGCTGATCAGGCAGGTCGGCTGGCTCTTCCAGCCCATCTTGTCTTCCTTCTTGCCGACCGCAACGCCGGCCGCACCGGAGGGCACCAGGAACGCCGAGACGCCGGCGGCGCCGCTGTCCGGTTCGCCGGTGCGCGCCATCACCACCAGCACCTCGGTGGCCCCGGCCCCGGAGATGAACATCTTCGAGCCGCTGATGACGTATTCGTCGCCTTCCCGGACCGCCTTCGTCTTGAGGCTGGCGGCATCGGAACCGGCGCCGGGCTCGGTGAGGCAGTAGGAGCCCAGGGCATCACCGGCTATCATGGCCGGGACATAGCGCTCGCGCAGGGCATCGCTGCCCCAGCTGGCGACCATCCAGGTGACCATGTTGTGAATGGTGAGGTAGGCGGTGGTGGCGATGCAGCCCTGGGCGAGCTGCTCGAAGATCAGCGAGGCATCGAGACGCGACAGGCCCAGGCCGCCCTGCTCCTCCGGCGTGTAGATGCCGAGGAAGCCGGCCTCCCCGGCGCGACGGATGACGTCCACCGGGAAGTGGCTGCGCGCGTCCCAGTCGGCGGCGTGGTCGGCCAGCTCGACCCGGGCGAAATCGGCGGCGGCGTCGGCCAGCGCCTTCTGGTCATCGGTGAGCGAAAAATCCATGGGCACCTCTCGTCGAACGGCGTGGAGAACGGGGTCCGGTCGCTCGCCGGCCGCTCGCCGCAAGGCGAGGACGGCCGGCTCGGTGGCAACCAACCTAGCACTTGCTCGGTTTATCCCATATCACCCCATGGTCGAACAAGCACTTTACGTTAACGTAAACCTCGTCTAGGGTTTGCTGACGAGGTGGGAAACCGCCGGTGGACCACCCGGCTACAGGAACGATCGCCATGAGTCGACCCTCATCACAGGCCCCGGAAGCCAGCCAGGACACCCTGCCCCGACAGCAGCGTACCTACAGCATCGGCGAGCTGGCGAAAATGTTCGAGGTCACGCCACGGACCATCCGCTTCTACGAGCAGGAAGGGCTGCTGGCCCCGACCCGGCAGGGTCAGAAGCGCATCTACCGCGAAAAGGACCGGGTGCGCCTCAAGCTGACGCTGCGCGGCAAGCGCCTGGGCTTCTCGCTGGCCGAAATCCGCGAGGTGGTGATGATGTACGACGCCATGCCCGACGGAAACGCGCGCCAGCTCAAACGCCTGCGCGAGATCCTCAGGGAGAAGCGCGCCGACCTGGAGCAGCAGCTCGAGGATATCCGCCTGATGCGCATGGAGATCGACGACGTGGACCAGCGGGCGCGGGAGGTGCTGCGCCAGCTGGACCAGGACGACTGACGGCGTCGCACGGTGACCGCCACGGCATCGCGCGACGCAGGCCGGGCCATGATCCCCGGGTGGCGCTTCCCCGCCCAACGCGTTCATGCCACAACAACGAGAGCCACCATGTCACGCCTAATCCGCCACAACAGCTACGTCAGCGGCACCAGCGACAATCCCCTGAAGGGCCAGACCATCGGCGACTGCTTCGACGACACCGTCGCCCGCTTCCCCGACCGGGACGCCCTGATCAGTCGTCACCAGGGACTGCGCTACAGCTGGAAGACCCTCCAGACGGCCGTGGATCAGGCGGCCCGCGCCTTGCTGGCCCAAGGCGTCGCCAAGGGGGATCGGATCGGCATCTGGTCGCCGAACTGCGCCGAGTGGACCATCACCCAGTTCGCCACCGCCAAGCTCGGCGCCATCCTGGTCAACATCAACCCCAGCTATCGCACCCACGAGCTGGAATATGCGCTGAAGCAATCCGGCACCTCGACGCTGATCCTGCAAGGCGCCTTCAAGACCTCAGACTACGTGGCCACCCTGGCCGAGCTGGTGCCCGAGTTGCATGAGGGCAGCCCGGGCCGGGTCGACAGCCCCGCCCTGCCCGACCTCGAGCGGGTGATCTGCCTGGACGCCGAGCGCGCCCTGCCGGGCATGCAGACCTGGGAAGGCATGCTCGCCCGCGCCGAGGAGGTCTCCGCCGATCGGCTGGCCGAGGTCCAGGCCGGGCTGCAGTTCGACGAGCCGATCAACATCCAGTACACCTCGGGCACCACCGGCGCCCCCAAGGGCGCCACCCTCTCCCATCACAACATCCTCAACAACGGCTTCTTCGTGGCGCGCACCATGGGCCTCAGCGAGGCCGACCGCATGGTGATCCCGGTGCCGCTCTATCACTGCTTCGGCATGGTGATGGGCAACCTGGGCTGCATGACCCACGGCGCGGCGATGATCTACCCCGGCGACGGTTTCGAACCCCAGGCCGCGCTGGAGGCCGTCGCCGAGGAGCGCGCCACCGCCCTCTATGGCGTGCCGACCATGTTCATCGCCGAACTGGAACACCCGGACTTCAACGCCTTCGATCTTTCCAGCCTGCGCACCGGCGTCATGGCCGGCTCCATCTGCCCCATCGAGGTGATGCGCCGGGTCATCGAGCAGATGCACATGGAAGGCGTGACCATTTGCTATGGCATGACCGAGACCAGCCCGGTGAGCCTGCAGACCCAGACCGATGCCCCGCTGGACAAGCGCGTCACCACGGTGGGCACCATCCACCCTCACCTGGAGGTCAAACTGGTCAGCCCGGACAGCGGCGCGGTGGTGCCGCGGGGCGAGACCGGCGAGCTGTGCACCCGCGGCTACAGCGTGATGCTCGGCTACTGGAACAACCAGGAGGCCACCGCCAAGGCCATCGACGCCGCGGGCTGGATGCACACCGGCGACCTGGCGACCATGGACGACGAGGGCTACGTGACCATCGTCGGGCGCATCAAGGACATGATCATCCGCGGTGGCGAGAACATCTATCCCCGCGAGATCGAGGACTTCCTCTATACCCACCCGGCGATCTCCGACGTCCAGGTGATCGGCGTGCCCGACAAGAAGTACGGCGAGGAGGTGATGGCCTGGGTCAAGCTGGGCGACGGCGAGGCCCTCGACGAGGAAGCGCTCAAGGCCTTCTGCCAGGGCAAGATCGCCCACTACAAGATCCCGCGCTACGTGAAGTTCGTCGACGAGTTCCCGATGACGGTCACCGGCAAGATCCAGAAGTTCAAGATGCGCGAGGAAGCGACCCACGAGCTGGGCCTCGCATAACCAGGCCCGGGATCGAGGCCCCACGACAGGCTCGACAAGACGGCAGGCGCGAGCCCTGATGGTTTCCGCGCCTTGCCCCTCTCTCCATCCAAGGTATACACGCGTCACGGGGACGAGTAGTGTCTTGGATCTTGGATCATGGCGAGCGTGGGCCTGACATGTCGAGCCCGCGCTTGCCGCCTCGATACCGGAGAGCGTCCGCTATGTGGAAAATGGTTCTCGGCGCCGCCTTGGCGCTGCTGGTCCTCGCTGCCGGCACCATCGCCTTCATGTTCAGCGGCATGTACAACGTCGCCGCGACGGAGAAGCATTCGACACTGGTCGGCACCGCCCTGCAAGCCACCATGCATGCCTCGGTCGAGGCGAATGCCGCGAACATCGAGGTCCCGGACCTCGACGATCCAGGCATGGTGCGAGCCGGCGCCACCGCCTATGACGAACTCTGCGCCGCCTGCCATCTCAAGCCGGGCCTGGAAGACACGGTGCTGCGGGCCGGCCTTAACCCCCGACCGCCACGCTTGTCGCGAGCCGGCCACCAGGATCCCGCCAAGCAGTTCTGGATCATCGACAACGGGATCCGGATGACCGGCATGCCAGCCTGGGGCGTGACGCACGATGACCGGGAAATGTGGCAAATCGTGGCCTTCCTGCAGCGCCTTCCCGAGCTATCGACGGCGGATTACCAGGCCTTGACGATCCCGACGGACGCACCGGACGATGGCCATGACCACCAGCATGGCGACACCGCCGCCATGTCACGTTCGCCGGCCGACGACCACGGACACAACGCGCACCACGGCTCGGGGGAAAACGCCTCTTCCGGGGGCGATCATCATGCCGACGGCCATGCCCATTGACCCCGCTGGCCCCCTGCCGCCGAAAGGGGCACCGCGCGTGGCGAACGCGCCAACGGTAAGCGATGCCACCTGGGGGCCTACGCGATGAACGGCGGGAGCACGACGCGTCGTTCTTGAAAGCACCCCGTGCCGCCCCCTCACCTGCACTCCTCGGCGCGACACGCCTGCAGAACATCACTGAGTCATGTTGAGCACATGGTGGCCCCGGCGCGATTGGTCGCAGAACGACCAAGGGCCACGGACTCATGAACGGGGGTTGCCCGACCAGACGTTCAGCAACGATTCAGCTTGATGACCTAGAACGGTGGCATCCACGATGACACGAGAAGAGGTATCAAGATGCGCACGACCTTCCTCACCATGATTGCCGGCCTGGCGTCATCCGCCGCCCTGGCCGGCGCCGGGCACGGCAACCACGACTCCCAGACCACCGCTCATCCGCCGGTCGATCGCACCCTCGCTTTCGAGGCGGGTGACATGTGGTTCACCCCCGGCAAGCTGGCACTCGCCCCCGGTGAAACGGTCCGTTTCGACATCACCAACTCCGGACAGCTCGAGCATGAATTCGTGATCGGCGACAGTGAGGCACAGTCAGCGCATCGTGAGATGATGCGTGAGATGGCCGCAGGCGGCGGGCATGACATGAGCGCCGGGCACCATGGCGGGGGACACGATGATGCGGGTAACATGCCGGCGGTGACCATCCCGCCCGGCGAGACCGCGACGCTGGTCTGGACCGCGCCGCACGATGTCGAGGAAATGGAGTTCGCCTGCAATATTCCCGGCCACTACGAGGCAGGCATGCACGGTGCCATCCAGATCGAAGGCTAACCATGAAGCTATTGCTCCTCGAGGACGATGACCTGCTCAGCGAGAGCCTCGCGGAGACACTGGGCGACCAAGGCTACCGCGTCGATACGGCCGCACACCTACGTGTGGCCGATTCGCTGATGCAGACGGAGGATTACGCGCTGGTCATCCTGGATCTCGGGCTTCCCGACGGGTCGGGCCTCGACCTGCTCGAGCGCTGGCGGAGAAACGGACACACGCAACCCATCCTGGCACTCACGGCCCGTGATACATGGGAAGACAAGGTCGTTGGCCTACGCCGCGGGGCGGATGACTACCTGACCAAGCCGTTCCACGAGGAAGAATTGCTGGCCAGGCTGCATGCCCTGTTGCGCCGCCAGCACGGCAATACCGGCAATGTGCTGAGGGTCAACGGCATTCATCTCGACGAACACCTCCAGCGCGTAAGCACCGACGGCACCGCCTGGCAGTCGCTGACGGCCACCGAATTTCGCTTGCTGCGCTATCTGATGCACCACCCCGATCGCGTTCACTCCAAGCTTCGCCTGCTCGACCAGCTCTACGCCCTGGAACAGGATGCCCCGGCGCCCAACCTGGTGGAGGTCTATATCGGGCGGCTGCGCCGACGGCTCGGCAAGGATGTCATCCAGACGCGCCGCGGCCAGGGATACATCCTTGCCTCTTCTTGATCGGCGCAGCCTGAGGGGCAGGCTGCTCGTCTGGCTGGGCGGGGCGGCCTTCCTGGTGATGGCGATGACCTGGTTGCTGCATGGCATCCTGCTGCGAGACCTGGCCCGTGATTTCCTCGGCGATCGCCTGCGCCAGGAGGCCGCCTACACGATCGAGCGGCTTCGCAGGGAGCCGACCGCCCGCCCCCCGCTCACCGCCCCGACGAGCCTGGCGGCGCGGGTCTTTCACCATCTCTACGTGCTGCGCTTCGACGGCGAGGTCACCACCTCCCATCCGGCCTGGCTGGAGGCCCTCCATCCGTTTCTGGAGAGTGCCGATGCCTCGCTGATCGACGTTCATCGCCAGGGGAGTCACCTGCTCGTCTATCGTCGAGCCTTCTCCTTCGACGGTCACGAAGGCATACTGCTCGTCGGCGAGAGCTTCGACCGGGTCGAAGCGGGGTTGAGTCGATTGCATTGGTGGATCGGCGTCATTGCCGGGCTCGTCCTGCTGCTGCTCATCGGCTTGAACCTGCTCGCCGTGAGGGCCGGCCTGGGCCCGATCGCGCAGCTGCAGCGACAGCTCGAAGAACTTCGCCAGGGCACACGGGCACGCCTGCAGTTGACGGTTCCCGCCGAACTCGAGGCCCTGGTCTCACAACTGAACCGTTTCATGGATGCCCAGGAAAACCGCCTGAAGCGCTCCCGACATGCCGTGTCCGATCTGTCCCACGCCCTGAAGACGCCTCTGGCCGCGATCATGCAGGTCATGCGCGGCCAGCGCCCCATCGATCCACCGCGGCGGGCCAAGATCCTGGCCCGTCTGGAGGACATGCAGGCGCAGCTGAATGCCGAACTGCGTCGCTCACGTATCGCCGGGGCCGACTCCGGCCAGCACACCTTTCCCGAGCGCGAGCTGTCTACCCTGCTGGACATGTTTCGCACCCTCTACCCCGACAAGACCTTCCTGTCCCTCGGCATGCCCGAGGCCGAGGCGAGAATGGCCATGGAGCGACAGGACTTCATGGAAATGGCGGGAATCGTACTGGACAACGCCGGCAAGTGGGCGCGACATATCATCCGCATTCACGCAACCGTCAGCGACGGCCTCTGCCTGATGGTGGAAGACGATGGCCCCGGCGTGCCGACAGAGCAGCTCACGCGACTGGGCCAGCGAGGACGACGCCTCGACGAGGGGCGGCCCGGCCATGGCCTGGGGCTCTCGATCCTGATCCAGCTGCTGGAGCACTATCGGGGCACCATCGAGTTTCAGGCACCGCCCGACTCGGGCCTGCGGGTCCGCCTCCATATTCCCGCGGCCTGATTCGACATTCAGCCAGGATTCAGCTGGCCACGGCATCATCGACTCCCTCCATCGCCTCGGAAAGGAGTCGTGCATGACGAAGGCCAACCAAACGGCATCCCCGCTGACCCGACGCCAGGTGCTCAAGGGCGGCAGCGCCCTGGGGCTCGGCGCCATGGCGCTCGGGCTGTCCCCGGCCTGGGCGTCGCCCTGGGGCCAAGCCGCGGCATACCCACACGGCACCGAGCAAGGTCCCAATGTCTCGCTAGCCATCCGCCGTGAGCCGTTTCCGGTAGCGGGCAAGTCGGCTCGCCCCATCAGCATCAACGGCACCAGCCCGGGCCCGCTCGTTCGCCTCCGGGAAGGCCAGGACGCCGTGCTACGCGTCACCAACCTGCTGGAGGAACCTACCTCGATCCACTGGCACGGCTTGATACTGCCGCCGGAGATGGACGGCGTGCCCGGCGTCAGCTTCGCAGGCATCGCCCCCGGCGAGACCTTCACCTACCGCTTCCCGGTACGCCAGAACGGCACCTACTGGTATCACAGCCACTCCGGCCTGCAGGAACAGCTCGGCCATGCCGGCCCCCTGATCATCGACGCCGCCGAGCCAGAGCCGTTTCGCTATGATCGCGAACACGTACTGCTGCTGACCGACTGGAGCTTCGAGGACCCTGCGACCATTTTCCATAACCTGAAAATCGGTGAAGGCTACTACAACTTTCAGGAAAGAACGGTCGCGGATTTCTTCGCCGACGTGGAGCGACACGGCTTTGCCGATACCGCCGCACAGCGCGCCATGTGGGCGGATATGCGCATGAGTTCCCGTGACATCGCCGACGTCACCGGTAGCACCTACACCTATCTGATGAACGGGCAATCTCCGTCACAGAACTGGACGGCACTGTTCAAGCCCGGTGAAACCCAGCGGCTTCGCGTCATCAACGGCTCGGCGATGACCTACTTCGACGTGCGGATTCCGGGGTTAACGATGACGGTCGTGGCCGCCGATGGCCAACCGATTCAACCCGTGCCCGTCGAGGAGTTTCGCATCGGCGTCGCGGAGACCTATGACGTCCTGGTCACTCCCGAGGCGAATACGGCTTATACGCTTTTCGCCGAGTCCATGGACCGCAGCGGCTACGCCCGCGGCACCCTCGCGCCCAGGCTCGGCATGACAGCCCCCATCCCGGTACGCCGCCAGATTGCAGACCGAGGCATGGAAGCCATGGGCGCACACGCGGGAATGGACATGTCGGGAATGTCCGATATGCAAGGCATGGACCACTCGGCCATGCAGGGCACGGATAACGCCAGGATGCCCGGCATGGACCACTCGACCATGCAGGGTATGGATCATGCCAGGATGCCCGGCATGGACCACTCGACCATGCAGGGTATGGATCATGCCAGGATGCCCGGCATGGACCACTCGACCATGCAGGGTATGGATCGAGGTCACATGGCCGACGCGGCATCCGGCAGGACCGACGGCATGTTGCCCGTGGGCGTTGCCCAGCCAGGCTCCCGCCTCGATCAGCCAGGCATCGGTATCGATCCGGGTGAGCGCCGAGTCCTGGTCTATCGCGATCTCAAGGCACTGCGTCCCTGGCCGGATCGTCGCCCACCAGGCCGCGAACTCGAGCTGCACCTGACCGGCAACATGGAACGTTACATGTGGTCCTTCGATGGCAAGAAGTTCAGTGAGGTCACGGGCCCCATCCACTTCGAGAAGGACGAGCGCCTGCGGTTGATCCTGGTCAACGACACCATGATGGAGCATCCCATTCATCTGCATGGCATGTGGATGGAACTCGAGAATGGCGCCGGCGAGCTGATTCCTCGCAAGCACACCCTGAACGTCAAGCCCGGAGAACGTCTCTCCGCCTTGATCACCGCCGATGCCGAGGGTAGCTGGGCCTTCCACTGCCACCTGCTCTACCACATGGATGCCGGCATGTTCCGGGTCGTCAAGGTCGCCTAAGGAGGGTTCATGAAAGCCAAAAGGATCGCCGTGAGTCTCGGCACCACTATCGCCATGCTGGCCGCCACCGGCATACAGGCCGAGGACGGTTACGATGCGCCAGCGCACTGGCCATCGCCCATCGTCGAGCATCCACGCGGCTCACTGCTCATCGACCGCCTCGAATACGCCAGGCCCGACGAAGGAGACGATACCCTGGCATGGGACTTTCGCGCCTGGTATGGCGGCGACGTCAACCGGGTCTACCTGAAGGGAGAAGGCGAGAACGTCCAGGGCGATGGCGAGGCCCCCGAATTCGAGAGTCTCGATCTGTTGTATAGCCGTCTGATCGCTCCCTTCTGGGAGCTGCAGGGGGGAATCGGCTACCAGGGGGGCATCGCCACGGATGACCATCTCGAGCGCTACTTTGGCGTCATCAACCTTCAGGGGCTGGCGCCGTATCGCCTCGAGACCGACGCCGATCTGCGCATCAGCGAAGACGGTGATATCTCGGCAAGTCTGGAGAGTGAATACGATGTTCGCCTTACCCAGCGGCTATTCCTTCAGCCCCGCCTGGAGATGGCGGTCTCTGCCGACGAGGTGCCGGAGTTCGGCATCGGAAAAGGCCTGAACTCCGTGCGCACTGGGCTTCGCCTGCGCTATGAGTTTCACCGCAAGTTCGCACCCTACATCGGCGGCTACTGGCAGAAAACGTATGGTGATACCGCCGATATGGCACGAGCCGAGGGCGAGGCCACCGAGGATAGCGGGATCGTCGCCGGCATCCGCATGTGGTATTGAACCAACGGCTTCTCCCCCGCCACAAAATCGTTAGACATGGCACTTCTTTCAGCGTCGTTTCAGCCAGGGCTTCCATACTCGATCATGTCAACCAGACAAGGAGATGCATCATGAAACGCTATACCACCCTGATCGGAGCCACCATGCTGGGGCTGTTCTCGGCAGCGACCTTCGCCGTCACCGGCAGCCAATCATCGGAACCGGTGATGTTGGAAGCCGGCGTTTCCGACAGCCAACTGATCTCTCAAGTGCCACAACGCTATAGCCTCCAGATTCAACAGGCAACGACGCTGCAATTGAGTAGCGAGCACCTGGCCAGCGACTCCAGCGAGAACGTCCGCATCCAAGGTCGCCTGTATGATGATGCGGGAAATCTGATCGCTCAAGCTGCCGATCCGCGCGGGCACTTCCTGATGACCGAGCGGGTATCTCCCGGCACCTATATCCTGGAGGTCTCAGGCGACGCCATGGGAAGCCCCAACGACGTGTCCTCACGCTATAATCTGCATGTGGACGTCGAGTAACCCAACTCCCGACTAGTGTCCTGCATCAGAGGTTGACTGTAGAATTCTGGCGGCCCCTTGCGCCGCCATGCCGCGTTGCCACTCCTCGCCATAGCGCTGCTATGCCTCGTCGCGGCGCCTTGCCTGGCGACCCAATGCGCTCGCCATCTCTTCAACGAACCTCCGAAACAGGACACTAGACAATGTCTGAAAACTGTCTGCACTCTGCTATATCGCGTAAAAATAATCAGCTCGTGTGCAAGCCTGGCCCGGCTTCTCGCTGATGTTTTGCCTTGCGCCCCACAGAAGTGGGAAGAGCATTGGCCCGTCGGGAACAGGCCTAACCCTAACCTTCGCTCGCCGACTTTCAGACAACGCCTAGACACTTTTACAACATGTAATTCGCCGCCCCAGGCAAACAATTGGGGCGGCTGATCACCTGTCAACGTCAGGCTCTGGATGCCACAAGAGGGCGATGGCCAGGGCCTACAGCCCCTTGGGGGCGAAGATGCCCGGAGCGTTGCGCCAGTAGCCCTGGTAGTCCATGCCGAAACCGAAGACGTAGCGGTCGACGACTTCGAGGCTGCAGTAGTCGGCCTTGAGGTCGGGCATGGCCTTGCGGTCATGGCGCTTGTCGACCAGCACGGCGGTGGAGATGCTGGCGGCGCCGGCTTCGCGGCAGTAGTCGAGAATCGCGGCCAGCGTCGCGCCTTCATCGAGGATGTCGTCGACGATCACCACATGGCGGCCGGCCATGGGAATTTCCGGAGAGACGCGCCAGAACAGCTCGCCCCCGCGAATGCCGCCGCGGTAGCGGGTGGCGTGGAGATAGTCGACTTCCAGGGGAAAGCCGAGCCGGGTCAGCAGGTGGCCGGTGGTGATCAGGCCGCCGTTCATCACGCAGTAGAAGACCGGCAGCTTGTCGCCCAGGTCACGGGCGATCTCGTCGGCCATGCGGTCCAGGGCACGCTCCACTTCTTCCTGGCTGATCAGGCAGTCGGCGGAGTCCATGACCTCACGCATGTCCGCCAGGGACGGGAGGGCATCGGCATCGAGTTTGGGCATCGGAAGCTCGTCGTGGTTCGTCATTCGGGAAAGGGTCGGTCAGTCGGCGGCCATCGCCTCGAGGCGAGCGTGTACGCGACGCCAGCGCGACAGGACCCCAAGGGCCTCCAGGTCGGGGCGGGCACGGCCGTAGCGCAGCTTGGCGGCACGCTTGCTGGCGTGCCCCTCGCAGGCCGAGACGACCTCCAGGGCCGCCGCGCGGTCATTGCACACCAGCAACATGTCGCAGCCGGCCGCCAGAGCCTGGGCGGCCCGCTCGGCGGGAGCGCCGGCGGTGCAGGCACCGGCCATGCTCAGGTCGTCGGAGAAGATGGCACCCTTGAAGCCCAGCGTCTCTCGCAGCATGCCGAGCCAGGCCGGCGAGAATCCGGCGGGCCGATGGTCGAAGGCCGAATACACCACGTGGGCCGGCATCACGCCGCCCAGGCGAGACGCCAGGGCGGTGAAGGGCACCAGATCCCGGCGGCGCAGTGCCTCGAGGGAGCGGTCGTCCACCGGCAGCTCGTGATGGGAGTCCGCGGCCACGCCGCCGTGCCCGGGGAAGTGCTTGCCGACCGCCGCCATACCGGCCTCGCCGAGCCCCTCGACGAAAGCGCCGGCCAATGCGGTCACGGTCTCGGGGTCGCCGGAGAAGCTGCGCTCACCGATCACCGAGGAGTGCGCCTCATCGACGTCGAGCACCGGGGCAAAGCTGAGATCCAGCCCACAGGCCGCCATCTCCATGCCGAGCAGCCAACCGGTATCCTGGCAGAGGCGTCGGGCGACTTCGGGGGCGGCCTGATACTCGCGGCCCAGTCGTGACATGGCGGGCAGACGGGTCACGCCCTTGCGCAGGCGCTGCACGCGACCGCCTTCCTGGTCGATGGCCAGCAGCAGGTCCTGGCGCACCTCGCGGATCGAGCGGCAGAGCGCACGAACCTGGTCGGCATCCTCGACGTTGCGGCCGAACAGAATCACGCCGCCGACCGCCGGCCGCGCCAGCAGCTCACGCTCCTCGTCGCGCAGCCGCGTCCCTTCCAGGTCCAGCATCACTGGTCCAAGCGTCTGGGTCATGGTCGCCTTCCTGACGGATGAAGGGGGGCGATTCTAGACCAAACACGGTCGATGCGACAGCCCGCCCCCGTGCTCGCCCAGGGCAATTGCAGGCAACCGCATCGCCAGGGGCTGATCCGGCGACAGGCCTATCCCGTTAACGACGCGCCGTCCCCGGCGCCGTCGCAATGCCCCATGGCGCTTGCCCTGCATGCTCGCCCGACTTCAGCATAGAAGACCCCGGACAAGCCGGCGCTCGCCCCGTAGAATGAGGCCGACACCTTCGCGAACCAGGAGCGTCTTCTTGCCCGTCGACCTGCCCCCTCAGCTGCTGTGGCCGCTGGCGGCCCTCATCGGCCTGTGTCTCGGTAGTTTCCTCAACGTGGTGATCACGCGCCTGCCGGTGATGCTGATGCGCGAGTGGCGTGCCGAGGCCAGAGAGGCCCTGGAGCTCGAAACCGAGCCCGCGACGACCTTCAACCTGGTGACGCCGCGTTCGCTGTGCCCACGCTGCGAGACGCCGATCGCCTGGCACGACAACCTGCCGCTGGTCGGCTGGCTGAAGCGCCGCGGACGCTGCGCCCATTGCGCTACGCGCATCAGCCCCCAGTATCCACTGGTGGAGCTGGCCGGCGCCCTGCTGACGTTGGCGGTGACGGCCCTGTTCGGCGCCACGCTCGAGGGTGCCTTTGTCCTGGGCGCCTGCCTGAGTCTGCTGGCCATGGCGGTGATCGACCTGCGCACTCAGCTGCTGCCGGATGCGCTGACCCTGCCCCTGCTGTGGGCCGGGTTGCTCTATCACCTGCTTTTCCAGCCGCTGCAACTGCCGACGGCGGTAATCGGCGCTATGGTCGGTTACCTGTCGCTGTGGGGCTTCTACTGGCTATTCAAGCTGGTGACCGGCAAGGAAGGCATGGGCTACGGCGACTTCAAGCTGTTCGCCGCGCTCGGCGCCTGGCTGGGCTGGATCTACCTGCCGCTGGTGCTGATCCTGGCCGCCGGCGCCGGCGCCATCGTCGGCGTGCTCGTCCAGCTGGCCGTGCCGCGCCTGCGCGGTGCGCCGATGCCCTTCGGCCCCTGGCTGGCCGTGGCCGGCTGGTTCGCGCTGCTGCTCGGCGAGCCGCTGATGGCCACCTACCTGACCCTGGTGATGTGAGATGCCCGAGACGACCCTGATCATCGGCGTGACCGGCGGC
This sequence comes from Halomonas sp. ABH4_019, assembly GCF_056159885.1. Classification (NCBI taxonomy): domain Bacteria; kingdom Pseudomonadati; phylum Pseudomonadota; class Gammaproteobacteria; order Oceanospirillales; family Halomonadaceae; genus Halomonas; species Halomonas sp. ABH4_019. The sequence goes on along the minus strand of NZ_JBSWWC010000004.1, from coordinate 23,648 downwards.
ATCGCCTCCGGCAAGTCCACCGTGGCCCGCGCCTTCGCCGCGCTCGGCATCCCCTGGGTGGATGCCGATGACGTGGCCCGCGAGGTGGTGGAGCCCGGCCAGCCGGCCCTGGCCGCCATCGCCGAACGCTTCGGAACGCGCATGCTGCAGCCCGACGGTCGCCTGGACCGCCGGGCCCTGCGCGACATCGTGTTCGCCGACGAGGCCGAACGACGCTGGCTCGAGTCGGTGACCCATCCGCGGATCCGCGAGCGGCTACTGGAGCGACTGGCCGCCTTCCGCGCCGGCGAGGCACCCTATGCGCTGCTGGTCTCGCCGCTGCTGTTCGAGTCGGGCCAGCACCGACTGGTCGACCGCGTGCTGGTCATCGACGTGCCCGAGTCACTGCAGATCCGGCGCACCGCGAGCCGGGACGGCGTGGACGAGGCCCAGGCCCGCGCCATCGTCGCCGCCCAGATGCCGCGTGAGGAGCGACTGTCTCGTGCCGACGATGTGCTCGACAACGCCACCGACCCGGCGGGCCTGAGCGCCCGGGTCGCCGAGCTCGATCGCCGCTTCCGCGACCTGGCCGAAGGGCGAGCCTGACCGTCAACCGCCAAGCTCGCACACGGCCGAGGACGCACGTGGATTTGCTCACGGCACGCCGATTCGCCATCCTTGTCATCATTCGAGAACGCTCCTGCCCCGAGAGACGCCGCATGACCCAAGCCAATGCCGACCGGCCCCTCGAGGTCGCCTGCCCCCAGTGCCGCAAGAAAGTCCGCTGGAGTGAGGACAACCCCTACCGCCCCTTCTGCAGCAAGCGCTGCCGACTGCTCGACCTGGGCGCCTGGGCCGACGAATCGCACCGCATCGCCGGCGAGCCGGCCATGGACGAGGCCGACCTCGATGCCTGGCTGGCCCGGGCCGACCGGGACGATGGCGCCTGACGCCATGGAGGCCGCCCCGGAGTACCGACTGCTGGCCCAGCTGGAGGCCGCCTATGACTCACTGGTCGAGGCCAGCGAGGCCCTGGCGAGCCTGTGGCGCCAGGAAGGCGGCCAGGCCTGGGCCTTCGGTGCGGCCCGCGCCGATGCCGACTGGCTGCACCGGGCGCTGCTGGACTTCTGGTATCAGGATGGCCAGGACGGTCGCAGCACCCGCAGCCATGTCGGCCTGATCGCCGCCACGCCGCCGCTGATGGAGGGCGCCCGGGAGGTCAATGTCGCCAAGCGCCAGTTCGCCGACCTGCTCGGCCAGATACGCGAGCAAGCGCCCGGCCTGCTGCCCGAGATCAAGGCCATCCTGCCCTTCCGTCATCCCCGGCTGCATGACCACCTGCGTGGCAACGGCCTGGCGCGGCTGCATCTCAAGCAGTGCTGGCGGGCGATCCCGCTGGCCCCTGCCCCCGTCGCGCGGGTCCGGCTGGCCTGGTACGCCAGCGGTCGCTCGATCAAGCGGCTATCGGTGCCCGAGGCCGAACGTAAGCTGCTGGCCCTCGACAGCGAGGCGCCGCATGTGCGCATCCAGCTGCGAAGGCTCGCCAGCATCCCCAGCGGCGAGCCGCTGGCCCAGGTGCAACAGCAGGCCCCGCTGATGCGGGCCAACCTGTTCTTTCGCGAGCCGCTGGAGGACGGGCATGACCGCCGCGCCATGAACGTGGCGTTGCCCCTGTTCGTGCCGGCCGACGACGGCCGCCTGCCGGATCACAATCTGCCCCCGGCACAGCCCCCCGAGAAACGCACGCGCGCACGACGCAGCGACGAGCGCCTGGAGCAGGAGCCATTGTTGCCCAGCCTGCGGGTCTATCGATATCGGCACTGACAGGGCTCTCGCCTTGCGTCAGGCGAGCCTGCCGAGGGCCTGGAGCGTCTGGAGGAGTTCGCTGACGCTCTCGGCGGGCAGGGCATAGTCCTTCATCAGGTCCTTCAGCCGGCGTTCGAAGGCCTGCTGACGCGCCTGCTCATCCGACTCCTGCGCTTCGAGGGAGCGCACGGGCGGGCCGGTGGGGATATCCAGATCATGATCGGGACTCTCGAGTTCGCGCAACGCCTCGGCGAAGGCATCATCGAGTTCACGGAACTTGCGTAACTTCTCACGCTCATCCATGGGCTTTCGGAATTTTTGCTGTTTCATTCGTGACCAATCGGTTCAAGGCCCAGGCCATGGCCTGATAGGGAAACCCTTGAGATTATACCTGCAATCCTGCCGCCTGGCATCAGTCCACGGGCAGTTTGACTCCAATTTGTGCCGATTCGATCAATTACAGAAGGCAAACTTGCCTTCGCCCCCATTAAACGGCATAAAGCAGTACGCGATAAGTATTCAAAAGACAAGAAACAAAGCCGTCATGGAAGACCCCGCCAACCCGGCCGCGATTCTTCATCGCAGGGACCGGATATGCCTGTAAAGGCATCGACCAAGGCGCGGGCATATTACGCAGTCCAAGGGGAAGGCCATGTGCCAGGATATGATGCGAGCGGAAATCTGGCTCCAGGAGACGCTGGATAGCCAGCAAGGCATCGAGGAACTCGCTTCGAGGATGGGATACTCCTCTTCACAAATCAGACGTCGTTTCAGGCGACACTTCGGTCTTTCCCCCGGCGTCTACCGGGATAGACTGCGCCTGGAAAAGGCGGCGCGCCTGCTGATCCACACGCCGAAGAACATCTACCATATCGCCAGCGTCTGCGGTTATCGCAACCATTCAGCGTTCTCCCGTGCCTTCCAGCGCTTCTATGGCGAAACACCGCGGCGCTATCGACAGCGCCTACGCCTGAGCCTGCAACAGCGCGGTGGGAATGGCACCAACTTCACCTACCACATTCGCGAACTGCCCCGGCGACAAGCCATCCTGACACGCCTCTACCACTCTCAGCCCCTGGAGAACCTGCAGGACTGGCAACACCATGCGCCCGGCGCCAAGGACCTGCCCTCGGTGCTCGATACCGCTACCCCCATGGCGATCTATCACGACCAACCACTGTCCGGCGGACTGCCGAGGATCGACCTCGGCGTACAGCTCGAGGAAAGCGCCTCCCACCTGGCCCTGCCACCCACCTTTCGCCTCCACGACCTGCCGTCGCGGCGCCTCGCATGCGTTGCACTGGACAGCACGCGCCAGGTCGACTCGGCGGTACTGGACCTGTCATGCCGCAGCCTCTCAGGCGCCAGCGCCCCCCTCAGTGGAGAACCCCCGCAGCTGCTGCAGGAAGAAGGCGAACTGGAGCTCCGCATCCCCCTGCTCTGACACCCACAGGCCCCTGAAGCCACAATGCCGCCCCTGGGGCGGCATTGTAGCGTCGGAGAGGCGGCAAGCGTGACTCAGTCCTCGGTACGCACCAGCCAGGATTCGACCGTGTCGGCACCAAACTCATCCTTCCAGGCCTTCAGGGTCTTCTGGTTGCCACCGCGCGTCTCGACGACTTCACCGGTATTCGGGTTCTTGTAGATCTTGAGCTTGCGCTTGCGGCGACCGCCGCTGCTGGGTGCCGCCGCCTTGGGCGCCGCTCCCGGCTTGGGATTGAGCAGCTCGATGACGTCATTGGCGCTCTTGCCGAACTCCTTCATGAGTTTCTCGAGCTGCGTCTTGAACTCGAGCTCGGCCTTGAGGCGCTCGTCATTCTCCAGACGCTCGAGCTCATCCTGAAGCTGCTTGAGCTGCTGCTCTTTCTGCATGTAATTGCTGAGTAGTGATGACATCTAACAAGTCCTTATCGGGAGAGTTCGGGGATGCCTGGTTATTATTACGCCTATTAGCATATCTCGCAACTCTAAACGAATAAGTCGAACAATCAAAGACGACGACACTATTACTTGTGTGCGATACCGACTAACTATTGTAAGGAAAAAACAGTCATACGGGCACGCCGCGTATTCACAGGCAAACTCGCCATAAAAAAAGGCGCCGCCCTCTCGGGCGGCGCCTTCGGTCTTACCGGGATCGGCCGTCTGGCGGCCGATGCCTCAGTCCTGACCCATCTGCTGCTTGATCAGGTCGCCGATGGTGGTCGGGCCACCGCCGGTATCGACATCCTGTTCGCGCAGCTTGCTCATGTTGCGGCGAGTATCTTCCTGATCCTTGGCCTTGACGGACAGGTTGATCTGACGATTCTTGCGATCGACACCGATGATACGGGCCTCGACGCTGTCGCCCTCGTTCAGCACGTTGCGAGCATCCTCGACGCGGTCGGCGCTGATCTCGGAGGCCTTCAGCACGGCCACGACATCGGTGGCCAGCTCGACGTGGGCTTCCTTGGCATCGATCTCGACCACGCGGCCGGTGACGATGGTGCCCTTGTCGTTGACGGCCAGGAACTCGGCGACCGGATCGGTATCGAGCTGCTTGATGCCCAGCGAGATGCGCTCACGCTCCGGATCGATGGACAGGATGACGGCTTCGGCTTCGTCGCCCTTCTTGAAGGAGCGCACGGCCTCTTCGCCGGTCTCGGTCCAGGAGATGTCGGACAGGTGTACCAGACCGTCGATACCGCCTTCCAGACCGATGAAGATACCGAAGTCGGTGATCGACTTGATGGTACCGGCCACGCGGTCGCCCTTGTTGTACTGGGCGTTGAAGGTTTCCCACGGGTTGGCGGTGCACTGCTTGATACCCAGGGAGATACGACGACGCTCTTCGTCGATATCCAGCACCATGACATCCACGTCGTCGCCGACCTGAACGACCTTGGACGGATGGATGTTCTTGTTGGTCCAGTCCATTTCGGACACGTGGACCAGGCCCTCGACACCCTCTTCCAGCTCGGCGAAGCAGCCGTAGTCGGTGAGGTTGGTGACGCGGGCGTGCACCTTGGTGCCTTCCGGGTAGCGATCCTTGATGTTGACCCAGGGATCTTCGCCCAGCTGCTTCAGACCCAGGGAGACGCGGTTGCGCTCGCGGTCGAACTTGAGCACCTTGACGGTGATCTCGTCGCCCACGGAAACGATCTCGCTCGGATGCTTGATGCGCTTCCAGGCCATGTCGGTGATATGCAGCAGGCCATCGACGCCGCCCAGGTCGACGAAGGCGCCGTAGTCGGTGAGGTTCTTGACGATACCGACGATCTGCTGGCCTTCCTGCAGGGTAGCGAGCAGGGCCTCGCGCTCGGCGCTGTTCTCGGCCTCGAGCACGGCACGACGCGAGACGACCACGTTATTGCGCTTCGGGTCGAGCTTGATGACCTTGAAGTCCAGTTCCTTGTTCTCGAGGTGCGTGGTGTCGCGCACCGGACGCACGTCGACCAGGGAACCCGGCAGGAAGGCGCGGATGGAATCCACGTCGACGGTGAAGCCGCCCTTGACCTTGCCGTTGATCACGCCCTTGACGATCTCTTCCTTTTCGAAGGCGGCTTCCAGGACCTTCCAGGCCTCGGCGCGCTTGGCCTTCTCGCGAGACAGGCGGGTCTCGCCGAAACCGTCTTCCACGGCTTCCAGGGCGACGTGGACTTCGTCGCCGACGGCGATGGTCAGCTCGCCGTTCTCGTCGCGGAACTGGGCCGCGGGAATCTGACCTTCGGACTTCAGGCCGGCATTGACGGTGACCCAGTCACCCTCGATGTCGACGACGGCAGCCGCGACGATGGCGCCCGGCTCCATGTTGATGTCCTGGAGAGACTGCTCAAACAGTTCAGCAAAGCTTTCGCTCATGATGTTCCTACGTGATCAACGTTGTGCGGCAGGGCCGCTCCTCCGCACCACCAGCGAGTGCGGGCCATTTCAGACTGCCTTCGGGGATGTTGGCGCTGGTTCGACCTGGCCGGGCTCACGGAAACGGGGTGCCCGACCACGTCATCACATCTTGCCGAAGGCGCCGCAAGGGAGTTCAGGTGCCGGAGACCAGGCCGCGCTTGGCCAGCCACTCCGTCAGCCGATCCACCACTTCCGGTATCGTCAGGCTCGTGGTGTCCAGCTCGATGGCATCCTCGGCCGGTACGAGCGGGGCCACGCTGCGTTGCATATCGCGTGCATCGCGTGCCTGAATCTCCTTTAGAAGACTCGATAGACTAGCATCCACCCCGGCCTCTCGCAACTGGAGGCGCCGCCGCCTGGCGCGCTCCTCCGCGCTGGCGGTGAGGAAGATCTTGAGCGGCGCATCGACGAATACCACGGTCCCCATGTCGCGACCGTCGGCCACCAGCCCCGGGGCCTGTCGGAAATCTCGCTGGCGCTTGAGCAGCGCCTCGCGGACCGCCGGCAGCGAGGCGACACGCGAGGCGGCATCGCCGACCTGCTCGGTGCGGATCGTGCGAGTAGCCTCCTCGCCCTCGAGCAGGATGCGCACCTCGCCCTCCTCCGCCAGGAACACCACGTCCAGGGTTTCGGCGATCGCCGCCACGGCCGGCTCGTCATCGAGTGCCACGTCGTGCTTGGTGGCGGCCAGCGCGGTCAGGCGATAGAGGGCCCCGCTGTCGAGCAGGTGCCAGCCCAGCCGCTCGGCTACCAGCCGGCTGATGGTGCCCTTGCCGGCTCCGCCCGGGCCGTCGATGGTCAGCACCGGCGCCTGGTCGCTCATGATGCCTCCCGTTCTTCCTCGAGGGAGAGTCCGACGCGACGCGCCAGGTCCACGAAACCGGGGAAGGAGGTGGCCACATTGGCGCAATCGTCGATGACGATCTCGTCTTCGGCACGCAGGGCCGCCACCGTGAAGGCCATGGCGATACGGTGATCGCCCAGGCTGTCGATGCGTCCACCGCCGTAGCTGGGCCCCTCGGCGCCCTCCCCCGCATGCCGGCCGACGATATCGATGCCGTCCTCATACAGACGATTCTCCACGCCCAGCACGGCGAGGCCGTCGGCCATGGCCTTGAGGCGGTCGGATTCCTTGACGCGCAGCTCGGCGGCCTCGCGCAGCCGCGTGGTACCCTCGGCGTTGGCGGCGGCGACGAACAGCGCCGGAAACTCGTCGATGGCCAGCGGCACCTGGTCGACCGGGATATCGATGCCGTGGAGAGGCGCGTAGCGGATATGCAGGTCGGCCACCGGCTCGCCGCCCACTTCGCGCTCGTTGTCGAGGCGCAGGTCGGCGCCCATCCGCTGGAGGATATTGATCACCCCGATGCGCGTGGGATTGATGCCGACATGCTCGAGCACCAGGTCGGCCCCCGGCGTGATGGCCGCGGCCACCAGAAAGAAGGTCGCCGAGGAGATGTCCGACGGCACGTCGATCGGCGCCGCCGTCAGCTCGCCGCCGCCGGCCAGCCAGCAGGTATCGCCCTCGCGCTCGACCGCATAGCCGAAGCCGTTGAGCATGCGCTCGGTATGGTCGCGGGTCGGCGCCGGCTCGCGTACCCGAGTCTCGCCCTCGGCGTAGAGCCCGGCCAGCAGCAGGCAGGATTTCACCTGGGCGCTGGCCATCGGCATGTCGTAGGCGATGCCCTTGAGCGGCTGACCGCCCTTGATCTTGAGCGGCGGGCGCCCGCCTTCAGCGGTCTCGATCACCGCACCCATCTCGCGCAGCGGATCGGCGACCCGCCCCATGGGGCGCTTGGTCAGCGAGACGTCACCGGTCAGCTCGGTGTCGAAGGCCTGGCCGGCCAGCAGCCCGGCGAACAAGCGCATGGCGGTGCCGGCGTTGCCCACGTAGAGCGGCCCGGCCGGCGCCTTGAGACCGTGCATGCCGACGCCGTGCACGGTCACACGCCCCTGGTGGGGGCCTTCGATGGCCACCCCCATTTCGCGGAAGGCCTGCAGGGTGGCCAGGCTGTCCTCGCCCTCGAGGAAGCCGGATACCTCGGTGACGCCCTCGGCCAGGGCGCCGAGCATGATCGAACGATGGGAGATCGACTTGTCGCCGGGCACGCGGATGCGTCCGGTCACGCCGCCACCGGGGCCAACCCGGTAACGCAGCTTGTCTTGTGCTTGCATCTGGTATTCCGCCTGGTAACTGGTCTGGTTAAGCAGGGTATCGAAGTAGTGCCGGGCATGGCTGGCACGATCGAAGGTCGCCAGCATGGCATCGGTGTCGCCATGCTCGACCGCCTGGCGCAGCCGCGCCACGCCGGCCTCGAAATCGTCGAGGGCATGCAGCACGGCGTCGCGGTTGGCGACGAAGATGTCTCGCCACATCACCGGATCGCTGCCGGCGATGCGGGTGAAATCGCGAAACCCCCCGGCCGCGTAGCGAAAGATCTCGAGGCGCTCGTCCTGGCGCGCCAGGGTATCCACCAGCGAGAAGGCCAGCAGGTGCGGCAGATGGCTGGTGCGGGCCAGCACCGCGTCATGGCGCTCCACGCCCATTTCCAGCACCTCGGCGCCGGCCGCTTCCCACAGCGCACGAACCCGACCCACGGCGACGGGGTCGGTGACCGCCTCGGGGGTCAGGATGACCTTGTGACCGACATAGAGCTCGGCGTTGGCCGCCGCCACGCCGCTCTTCTCGGAGCCGGCGATGGGATGGCCGAGCACCAGGTTCGGCGGCATGGTGCCGAACACCGCCTCGGCCGCCTCGCGAATGGCCCCCTTGGTGCTGCCCACGTCGGTCATCACCACCTTCGGGGCGGCCCGCTCGAGGCCTCCGGCGAGCTCGGCCATCACCTCGCGCATGGCCAGCACCGGCACCGCCAGCACCACCAGGTCGACGCCGTCGAGCAGCGGCGACAGCCGCGTGCCGCCACGGTCGATCAACCCCATCTCCACGCCCCGGGCGATCTCCTCGGCATCGGGATCGCAGGCGAGGATCTCGGCGCGCGCTTCTACGGCCCCGAAGCCGGCCGTGCCCTTGTCAGCGGCCCCGAAGCCGGCCGCGCTCCCGTCAGCGCCCCCGAAGCCAGCCGCGCGCAGGGCCGCGGCCAGCGAGCCGCCGATCAGGCCGAGGCCGACGATCAGCACCCGGGCGGGCAGGTCCTGCCGCCCCATCTAAAGCACGCCCTGGGGGAAGGAGCCCAGGACCTTGACCTCGGCGGCACGCAGCCGCACTTCCTCGAGTACCGCCGACACCCGCGGCTCGGCGTGGTGCCCCTTGAAGTCGATGAAGAACACGTAGTTCCACACGCCGCTGCGCGAGGGCCGGGTCTCGAGGCGGGTCAGGTCGATCTGGTGGCGATGGAAGGGCTCCAGCAGGTCGTGCAGGGCCCCGGGCTGGTTGCGCATGGCCACCACGATGGAGGTCTTGTCCTCACCAGACATCGGCACGTCCTGGTTGCCGATGATCAGGAAACGCGTGGAATTGTCCGGGCGATCCTCGATCTTCTCGGCGATGCGCGTCAGGTCGTAGAGCTTGGCGGCCATGTCGCCGGCGATGGCCGCGCTGTGCCACTCGGTCTTGACCAGGCGCGCGGCCTCGGCGTTGGACGACACCGGCACCCGCTCGGCCTGGGGATAGTGGGCATCGAGCCACTTGCGGCACTGGGCGAAGGACTGCGGATGCGAGTAGATCCGCGAGACCTTGTCGCGCCGGGTGGTGTCGGCGACCAGCAGGTGATGGTGGATGCGCAGCACCACCTCGCCGCAGATGCTCAGCCCGGAGTCAATGAACGAATCCAGGGTGTGGTTGATCACACCCTCGGTGGAATTCTCCACGGGCACCACGCCGTAGTTGACGGCGCCGGCCTCCACCTCGCGGAACACCTCGTCGATGGCCGCCATGGGCAGGCTCACCGCGCTCTCGCCGAAGTGCTTGAGCGCTGCCTGCTGGGTGAAGGTGCCCTCGGGCCCCAGGTAGGCCACCTTGACCGGCTGCTCGAGGGCCAGGCAGGCGGACATGATCTCGCGAAACAGCCGCGCCATCTCCTCACCGTCGAGGGGGCCGGGGTTGAGCTCCATGATCCGGCGCAGCACCTGGGCCTCGCGCTCGGGCCGATAGAACACGGCCTGGGGATCTTCCTGGGTCTTGATCTCGGCCACGCGGCGGGCACATTCGGCCCGCTCGCTGATCAGCCGCAGAATGTCGCTGTCCAGCTCATCGATACGCTGCCTGAGCGAATCGAGATTGATGGGGGCATCACTCATCGGTGGTTCCCTTCTTATCGGGGCCGCAGCCCGGTGTCTAGCTGTAGCGTGAGGGGTGAAGAGTGAGGGGTGAGGCTCGAGCCATCTACCTGGCACACGCTATCTGAGCCATGTTTCGCTCACCTTGCTCCTTACGCGTCACTCCTCACTCATACGTCAACCCTTGCGCCGCTCGAAATCGCCCATGAAGTCGACCAGCGCATCCACCGCCACTTCGGGCACGGCGTTGTAGAGGCTAGCGCGCATGCCGCCGACGCTGCGGTGGCCCTTGAGGTTGAGCAGCCCGGCCTCCTCCGCTTCCGCCAGGAAGGGCTTGTCGAGGCGCTCGTCGGCGAGCACGAAGGGCACGTTCATCCGCGAGCGATTGCGCGGTGCGATCGGGTTCGAATAGAGGCCGCTGTCGTCGATGGCGGCATAGAGCTTGCCGGCCTTGCGTGTGTTGATGGCATCCATGGCGGCCAGCCCGCCGATGTCGTTCTTGAGCCAGTCGAACACCAGCCCGGCCAGATACCAGCTGTAGGTCGCCGGCGTATTGACCATGGAGCCAGCCTCGGCCAGCGCCTGGTAGCCCATGAGACTCGGCATCTCGGCACAGGCGCGATCCAGCAGGTCGTCGCGCACGATCACCACGGTGAGCCCGGCCGGCCCGATGTTCTTCTGGGCCCCGGCGTAAATGATCCCGAACCGCGAGACGTCCAGCGGCTCGGAGAGGATGCTCGACGACATGTCGCACACCAGCGGCACCTCGACGCCATCGGGACGGACGGCCTCGGGAACATAGTCGAACGCCAGGCCGCCGATGGTCTCGTTGGCGGTGTAGTGCAGGTAGGCGGCGTCATCGGTCAGGGCGATGTCGCCCGGACGGGGCACCGCCACATGGCCGTTCGCCTCGCTGGAGGCGACGATCGGGGCGGTGCCGAACAGGTGGCGGGCCTCGGCGATGGCCTTCTTGCCCCAGATCCCAGTGTGGAGGAAGTTGGCACTGCCCCCACGGCCCAGCAGGTTGTAGGGCACGGCGGCGAACTGCAGGGAGGCCCCACCCTGGGTGAAGAGCACCCGGTAGTGGTCGGGGACGGCCAGCAGCTCGCGCAGGTCGCGCTCGGCCTGCTCGGCGATGGCCACGTATTCCGGGGCGCGGTGGCTCATCTCCATCACCGAGAGGCCGCGCCCCCGGTAGTCCAGCAACTCGTCACGGGCCCGGGCCAACACCGCCTCGGGCAGCGCGGCCGGACCGGCGCAGAAATTGAAGTGGCGTGTCATCAGCGTCGTCGTTCCGTTCTGGCGTTATTCGTCGTCCACCGCGGGCGGCTGGCTGCCGGCCTCGGCATCGGGCGCCTCGTCGGGGCTGCTCTCGTCGTCCTCGGCAGGGGCCGCCTCGTCATCGGGCTCGTCGATGCGCACCGTCTTGACCAGCGACTCCGCTTCGCCCAGGCGGATCAGCATCACGCCCTGAGTGTTGCGCGACGAGATGGACACCTCGTCGACCCGGGTGCGCACCAGGGTGCCGCGATCGGTGATCAGCATCATCTCGTCGGCGCCATAGACCTGCATGGCCGCCACCAGGGCGCCGTTGCGCTCGCTGGTCTGCATGGCGATCACGCCCTGGCCACCGCGACCGCGCAGCGGGAATTCCTCGAGGCGGGAACGCTTGCCGTAGCCGTTCTCGCTGGCGGTGAGGATGGTGATCTGGCCGCCGTTGCCATTGGCCGGTTCGGCGTCCTCGTCGGTGCCATCGCCGTCCTCGGCATCGATCCGCTGGCTCTGGGGAATGATCAGGCTGATCACCTCGGCGCCGTCGAGCAGCTTCATGCCGCGCACGCCGCGGGCGGTGCGCCCCATGGCCCGCACGTCGCGCTCCTCGAAGCGGATCGCCTTGCCGTTGGACGACAGCAGCATGGCGTGATCGTCGCCGCTGGTGATGGCCGCCCCGACCAGGCGGTCGCCCTCCTCCAGTTCGATGGCGATCAGGCCCACGCTGCGCGGCCGGGAGAACTGGTCGAGGCTGGTGCGCTTGACCGTGCCCTTGGCGGTGGCGAAGAAGATGAAGCTGTCCGGGTCGTAGTCGTGCACCGGCAGGATGGCGTTGATCGACTCGCCCTCGTCCAGCGGCAGCAGGTTGACCAGCGGTTTGCCCCGCGAGCCGCGGCTGGCGGCCGGCATCTCGTAGACCTTGAGCCAGTAGACCTTGCCGCGGTTGGAGAACAGCAGCACGGTGTCATGGGTCGAGGCCACCAGCAGGTGCTCGATGACGTCCTCGTCCTTCATCGAGGTGGCCGACTTGCCCCGCCCGCCACGGCGCTGGGCCTGATAGTCGGACAGCGGCTGGGTCTTGGCGTAGCCGGATCGGGACACGGTGACCACCATGTCCTCCTCGGCGATCAGGTCCTCGATGGACAGGTCGAGATGGCTGGCCTGGATCTCGGTGCGCCGCACGTCGCCGAACTGGTCGCGCACCGCGGTGAGCTCCTCGCGGATCACCTCCAGCAGGCGATCGGCGCTGGCCAGGATCTCGGTGAGCTCGGCGATCTTCTCGAGGATGCTCAGATATTCGTCGAGCAACTTCTCGGTCTCGAGCCCGGTGAGGCGATGCAGTCGCAGCTCGAGGATGGCCTGGGCCTGGGCCGGCGACAGGCGGTACTGGCTCGCGTCCTGGCTGAGACCGAAGCCTTCCTCCAGGTCCTCCGGCTTGCAGGAGTGAGCCCCGGCGCGCTCGAGCATGTCGGTGACCTGGCCGGGCGACCAGCTGCGGCCGAGCAACTTCTCCTTGGCCTCGGACGCGTTCGGCGAGGCCTTGATCAGCTCGATAACCTCGTCGATGTTGGAGATGGCCACGGTCAGACCCTCGAGGATATGACCGCGCTCGCGAGCCTTCTTGAGCTCGTAGAGGGTACGCCGGGTCACCACCTCGCGGCGGTGACGGATGAAGGCCTCGAGCACCTCCTTGAGGTTGAGGGTGCGCGGCTCGCCGCTCTCCAGGGCCACCATGTTGATGCCGAAGACGTTCTGCAGCTGGGTCTGGGCGAAGAGGTTGTTGACCACCACCTCGCCGGACTCGCCGCGCTTGACCTCGATCACCACCCGCAGGCCGTCCTTGTCGGATTCATCGCGCAGCTCGGCGATGCCGTCGATGCGCTTGTCCTTGACCAGCTCGGCGATCTTCTCGATCAACCGGGCCTTGTTCACCTGGTACGGCAGCTCGGTGACGATGATGTGATCGCGACCGGTCTTGTCGTCGTGCTCGATGGTGTGCTTGGCACGCACGTAGATGCGTCCGCGACCGGTGCGATAGGCCTCGAGGATGCCCGCCCGGCCGTTGATGATGCCGCCGGTGGGGAAATCCGGTCCGGGGATGTACTCCATCAGGTCGTCGACGGACAGGGTGTAGTCGTCGATCAGCGCCAGGCAGCCGTCGATCACCTCCACCATGTTGTGGGGCGGGATATTGGTGGCCATGCCCACGGCGATGCCCGAGGAACCGTTGACCAGCAGGTTGGGCACCTTGGTGGGCAGCACGTCGGGAATGCGCTCGGTGCCGTCGTAGTTGTCGACCCAGTCGACGGTGTCCTTCTCCAGGTCGGCCATCAGCTCGTGGGCGAGCCGGGCCATGCGCACCTCGGTGTAACGCATGGCGGCAGCGTTGTCGCCGTCGATGGAACCGAAGTTGCCCTGGCCGTCGACCAGCACGTGGCGCATGGAGAAATCCTGGGCCATGCGCACGATGGTGTCGTAGACGGCGCTGTCGCCGTGGGGATGGTACTTACCGATGACATCGCCGACGACACGCGCCGACTTCTTGTACGGCTTGTTCCAGTCGTTGTTCAGCTCGTGCATGGCGTAGAGCACGCGCCGGTGGACCGGCTTCAAGCCATCGCGCACGTCGGGCAGCGCACGGCCGATGATCACGCTCATCGCGTAATCGAGGTACGACTGCTTGAGCTCGTCCTCGATGTTGACTGGCAGAATCTCTCTGGCGATGTCACCCATGGGTCGTCGAATCCTTTGCACTGCAAGAGGTTGGCGCGTCGCCTGGCCGTGAGGGGACGCGCCATATCAGCCCCACATCATACCACCGTGGACGCCGCAAAGCAGCGATAAGGGACGACCGATGGCGCCTAGGCGCCGACGGCCTCCTGAACGACCAGCGGCGCCATGGCCTCGCGAAGGGCGCCGTCGATGGACACCGCCTTGTTGGCGGCCACATCGAGCAACACGAAGGTGATGTCGGCGCTGGCGACCGCCTTGCCGTCGCGGGCCCGACGGATGTCCTGGTGCATGCGCGCGCTACGGCTGCCGAGCTCGGCGAGGCCGGTGACCACCTCGAGGTCGTCGCCGGCCACCGCCGCCCGCCGGTAGTCGATATTGAGATTGACGGCGACGAAGGCGACCTCGCCGGCCTGGATCACCTCGGCCAGCGCCGGGCGCTCGTCGAAGTAGCTCCAGCGCCCCTCCTCGAGAAACTCCAGGTAGCGAGCGTTGTTGACATGGCCGTAGCCGTCCAGGTGATAGCCGCGCACGCGCAGCGAGACGGTGGAGAGTCGGGCATCCATGGTAAGACTCCTGAGCGAAGGAAATGGCAGAGGCCTCGATTCTAGTCGGGCCCCGAGCCGGTATTCAAACAACAGTTTGAATACCCAGCTCCCGCGGACGCTGGCACCCCCGGCGCCCATTCGCCATAATGTGCCTCCTTTTCGCCCAGAGAACGCTTCATTCATGTGGTTCAAGCACTTGCATCTCTATCGCCTGCACGACGCGCCCGCGCTGGATACCGCCCGCCTCGAGGAGGCCCTGGGCCAGCAGGCGTTCCGTCCGCTGGGCGGCAGTGAGGCGCGCCGGTTAGGCTGGTGCGCGCCTGCTGGCCGCGCCGGTACCCAGCTGCTGCACGAACTGCAGGGCCAACGCCTGATCACCGCCCTGCGTCAAGAGCGACTGCTGCCGGCCGCCGTGGTCAAGGAGGAGCTGGAGGAGCGCGTCGACGCCATCGAGACCCAGGAGGGCCGCAAGCTGCGCCGCCAGGAGAAGCTGACCCTCAAGGAACAGGTCTACGAGGAGCTGCTGCCGCGCGCCTTCGTGCGCAGCCAGAAGGTCGACCTGTGGTGGGACACTCGCCGCTCGCTGATCGCCGTCAATGCCAGCAGCCGCAAGCGTGCCGAGGAACTCCTCGACCTGCTCCGTGAGACCCTGGGCAGCCTCAAGGTCACCCCGCTGGCCAGCCAGACCCTGCCGATGCGGGCCATGACCGCCTGGCTCGGCGATCCCGGCACCCGGCCGGCGGACCTGGTGCTCGGCGATCAGGTCGAGCTCAAGGCCAAGGGCGACGACGGCGTGCTGCGCGCCCGCCAGGTCGATCTCGACAGCGACGAGATCCAGCAGTTGCTCGAGGGCGACCGCCAGGCCAGCAAGCTGGCCCTCGGCCTGGAAGGCAGCCTGACCTTCATGCTTCACGACGACCTG
Source organism: Halomonas sp. ABH4_019 (assembly GCF_056159885.1). Lineage (NCBI taxonomy): Bacteria > Pseudomonadati > Pseudomonadota > Gammaproteobacteria > Oceanospirillales > Halomonadaceae > Halomonas > Halomonas sp. ABH4_019. Next base: position 8,273 of record NZ_JBSWWC010000004.1, on the reverse strand, counting down.
GCGGTGAAGTCGCTGCGCTTCGACGATGCCTTGATCGACGAGGCCTCCCAGGCCGACGACGGCGACGACGCCGTGGTGCGCCTGGAGACCGATTTCCTGCTGATGACCCAGGCGCTGGCCGCGGCCGTCGAGCGCCTGCTGGCCTGGCTGGGCGGCGAAGCCCAGGCCGGCCAGGCTACCCCCACCGCCTGACCGACACGGCCCCGCGCTCATGACCACCAAGCACGATCAACACGCTCCCGATCCCTGGGCCGAGATCCGCCCCTATCACGACCACGAGGTGGCCGAGGTACTGGCCCGGCTGGCCAAGGATCCGGAACTGCTGGACGCCCTGACCCGATTCCGCCTGCCCCGCCTGGCCAAATGGATGCCGCGGCTGTCTCGCGCCATCGCCAGCGCCGCGGTACGCCGCGAGGTGCGCGATGTCACCACCGTCCGCGACTTCCAGGCGCGAATCGCCAGCTACATGCAGCGGATGCTGCGCAACTCGACCAGCGATTTCCGCGTCGATGGCCTGGAGCGGCTCGCTCCCGACACCGCCTATCTGTTCATCGGCAACCACCGCGACATCTCGCTGGATCCGGCCTTCGTCAACTATGCGCTCTACCTGGCCCAGCGCGACACCGTGCGCATCGCCATCGGCGACAACCTGCTGAAGAAGCCCTACGTCACCGACCTGATGCGGCTCAACAAGAGCTTCATCGTGCCCCGCAGCGCTCGCGGCAAGCGGGCCATGCTGGCCGCCTATCAGAAGCTCTCCGCCTATATCCGCCACTCGATCACCGTCGACAACCACTCGATCTGGATGGCCCAGCGCGAGGGCCGGGCCAAGGACGGCCTCGACGGCACCGACCCGGCGATCCTCAAGATGCTGACCATGGCGCGTCGCACCGAGGACCGTGGCGCCGGCATCGGCGAGGCGATCGCCGAACTGCGCCTGGTGCCGGTATCGATCAGCTACGAGTACGATCCCTGCGATGTCCAGAAGGCCCGTGAGCTTTACGAGACCCATACCCGCGGTGGCTACCACAAGAGCGAGTTCGAGGATATACGCTCCATCGTCGCCGGCATCACCGGCCAGAAGGGCCGCGTGCATCTGCGCTTCGGCACGCCCTTGACGGCGGACTTCGACACCCCCGAAGCGGTGGCGGCGGAAATCGACCGCCAGGTCCTCGGCGGCTATCACCTGTTTCCCAGCCATTACCTGGCCCTCGAGGCCCTCGGCGACGCGCCCGAGCTGCTCGACATGAGCGAAGTCACCGACGCCGATCGGGCTCGCTTCCAGGCGCGCCTCGCCGAGGTGCCGGCCGAGCTGAAGGACTGGTGGCTGGCCCAGTACGCCAATCCGGTGCGGAATGTCAAAAGGGCCAGGGGTGAGGTGTGAACAGCATCAAGCGCCGAGCAGGGTAAGGCTGTCGCCGAGGTGACGTTGCGGTCCGTCGAGGTAGTGTGATCCGACGGAGAGGCCGGGAGGAACGAGGATGACGGAGCGAGCCACCCAGACGCGGGAAGCGCACAAGGCCACGCTGATCGGGGCCGCGGTGGATTTCCTGGTCGGCCTGGCCAAGCTCGTGGCCGGCAGCCTGGTGGGCTCGGCGGCCCTGGTCGCCGATGGCATCCATTCCTTCTCGGATATCGTGACCGATGTCTTCGTGGTGGCGGCCACCCATTTCGGCCGCCAGGCCCCGGACCGGGATCACCCCTACGGCCATGGCCGCATCGAGACCCTGGCCACCCTGTGGCTCGGCGGCGTGTTGATCTTCGTCGCCGGTGCCATCGCCTGGGCGAGCCTCGGTCGCCTGTTCGCCGGCGAATCCGCCCCCGCTCCCGGCGGCTGGGCCATTGCCATCGCCGTGATCGCCCTGCTCGCCAAGGAAGGTATCTACCACTACACCCTGAAAGTGGCACGTCGCATCGGCTCGCGCCTGCTGGAGGCCAACGCCTGGCACTCTCGATCCGATGCCCTCTCCACCCTGGTGGTGCTGGTCGGCCTGCTGGCCGCCCAGTTCGGCGTCGGCTGGATGGACGCCGCGGCCGCCGTCGTGGTGGGCGTCATGGTCGGCCAGGTGGGTGGACGGCTGCTCTGGGAATCCGGCCAGGAGCTCATCGACACCGCCCTGCCGGAAGACGACCAGGCCCTGCTGAAGGCCACCGCGGAAAGGGTGCCAGGGGTCCGCGGCGTTCACGAGCTTCGCACCCGCCGGGTCGCCGGCGACGTGCTGCTCGATCTGCATGTCGTGGTCCCGCCCCGGGTCACCGTCTCCGAGGCGCACGAGATCGGCAATGCCGTCAGCCGCCGGCTGCGCGAGGTCATGCCCAACCTGTCCGATGTCACCTTCCATATCGACCCCGAGGACGACGAGGGCCAGACCGCCCACAGCCGGCGTCCCGGCCTGCCGCTGCGCGATGACGTGGAGACGCTGCTCGATGCCGCCTGGGGGGGCCTGCCGAGCTGGCATGCCCGGGTCGATCTGGATCTCCACTATCTGGAGGACAGGATCGACGTGGCGCTCTTCCTCCACGACATGCCCAACGGCATGGACCTCGACACGGCGGCCGCGGAGCTGCGCAAGGCCGCTCATGACCTCGACTGGCTCGGCAGGTTGCGGCTCTGGCAAGGCCCGGGACGCGGGTGAGCGTCCTGCCCTCTCGCATTAGCCTTCTCTGCCACCTAAGCTTTAGCGAATGCTCATTCATAGAATAGACAGGACGGCATGCCCGGCCATTCCCGCTCACATCCGGCCTCACCCGATCGGCGCCGCTGCCTGATCGCACTCGGCGGCCTGCTGACCGCCGGTGCGCTGGGCCTGCATTCGCTCGAGCTCGAGGCCCGCCTGGATCGCGCGCGCCTGCGTGACAGCATGCGCCGCGAATTCGGCGCCGACGGTCTGCCGGTCCTCGAGGAGTGGCTGGCCCTGCTCGACCGCCTGCGCGGCGCCTCCCGCGACATCCAGCTGCGGGACGTCAACGATTTCTTCAATCGCCGGGTGCGCTGGCTTGACGACATCGAGATCTGGCAGCGGGACGACTACTGGGCCACGCCGCTGGAGACCCTGGGCAGAGGCGCGGGAGACTGCGAGGATTTCACCATCGCCAAGTACGTCTCCCTGCGCGAGCTCGAGGTCCCCGAGGCCATGCTGCGCCTGATCTACGTCAAGGCACGCATCGGGCGCAGCAGCATCACCCAGGCCCATATGGTGCTGGGTTATTACCCCTCTCCGGGTGCCGAGCCCCTGGTACTGGACAACCTGCTGCCGACGATCACCCCCGCCGGGCAGCGTACCGACCTCGACCCCTTGTTCAGTTTCAACGGCAGCGGCCTCTGGGCCGGCGGCTCCAGCCGCTCGCGCGCCGACCCCGTCGCGCGTCTCTCGCGCTGGCGAAGCGCCATCGACCGCATGCGACGACAGGGTTTCATCCAAGGAGGATAATGCATGTCACTCATCAAGCAGCTCTGGCTGATCATCGTGGGCCTCGTGCTGCTGTCCTTCGGGGCCAGCCTGTTCATCGGCGTATCGACGAGTCGTGCCTATATCGAGCAGGAAGTGCGCATCAAGAATGCCGACAATGCCAATGCGCTGGCATTGACCATGACGCAGATGCCCAAGGACGCCGTCACCCTGGAGTTGCTGATCGCCGCCCAGTTCGACACCGGCTACTACCGTCGCATCGAGCTGCGCACCCCGGATGGCGAGATCATCGAGTCACGCCGGGCCGATGAGGCGATCGGCGACGTGCCGAACTGGTTCGTCGAACTGGTCGATTTCCAGGTGGCCCCCGGCGTCGCGGTGGTACAGGACGGCTGGCAGCAGTTCGGCACCCTGACCATCGAGAGCCAGCACAGCTACGCCTATCGCTCGCTGTGGCAGAGCACCGGAAAACTGACGGGATGGTTCATGCTGGCCGGCCTGGTCAGCCTGCTGCTGGGCTGGTGGCTGATACGCGGCATCCGCCGGCCGCTCCATCGCGTGGTCGAACAGGCCAAGGATATCGGCATGCGTCGTTTCTCCACCTCCGAGGTGCCGCGCACTCGGGAACTGGGCGAGGTGGTCGAGGCCATGAACCGCTTGGCCGGTGACGTGGGCGGGATGCTCAGCCGCGAGAGCCGGCAGCTCGACTCGCTGCGTCGTCGCCTGCAGCACGATCCGGTCACCGGGGCACTGAACCGCGAGGCCTTCCTGGCTCAGCTCCAGATCCACCTGGAGAGCCAGGACTTCCGGGCCAGCGGCTGCCTGGCATTGATACGGGTCGAGCGCCTGGAACAGCTCAATGAGCAACTCGGCCATGACGAGGCGAACGTGCTGCTGCGAGAACTCGCCGGGTCGCTCGAGCAGCTGGTCCAGGTGCATGGCAGCGGCCTGACCGGGCGGCTCAACGGCCGCGACTTTGCGCTGCTGCTGCCCGGCCTGCACGACATGGACTTTGCGCACCGGGAGATACACCAACGCCTCGAGGCACTGGCCGAGAAGCGAGGGAATTCCCTCTCGCTACCAGGCGCGATCAGCCACTACGCGCAAGGCGACCGGCGCAGCACCCTGCTGGCGGAACTCGATGGCACGCTTTCCATGGCCGAAACCCACGCGCATCACCGTCTCGCCATCGTCGACGACAATCGGCCCAGGAGCCTGTTCACCAGCCATGCCGAATGGCGAGCGGCGCTGCGCGATGCCATCCAGGAAGGCGTCTACCTGGCGCACTACCCGGTACTGGACCAGCAGGGCAAGCTCCTGCACTTCGAGTGCCCTTCCCGCCTGCGCCTTCAGCAACAGTGGCAGCCGGCCGGGGTCTTCATTCCCTGGATCTCGCGCCTGGGCCTCGAGGCGACGCTGGACCTCGCCGTGGTGGACGCCGCCCTGCAGGATATCGCCCAGCACCGACGGGCCGTGGGTATCAACCTTTCGGCGGCCTCGATTCGGGATGTTCGCTTCGTGCTGGAGCTGAGGTCCCGACTCAATGCGCGGCCGGAGGTCGCCCATCTGTTATGGCTCGAATTGCCGGGCAACCAGGCCATTCGCGAACTGGACGGCTTCCGCAGCCTGTGTCGGGAGCTGCGCCCGCTTGGCTGCAAGCTAGGGCTGGAACACGTGGGAGCCGAGTTTACCCGCATCGCCGATCTGCATGACCTGGGCCTGGCCTACCTGAAGATCGACAGCAGCCTGGTCCAGGGGATACAGGACGCCCACAACCAGCAGACCATCCTGCGCGGCATGGCCACGCTGTGCCACTCGCTGGGCATGCTCGCCATCGCCGAGGGCGTCGAGTCCGAGGACGAGACGCGCGCCCTCTTCGAGCTTGGCCTGGACGGCGTAACCGGCCCGGGCGTGCGCTACGGCGAGATGCCGGAACAATAGCCGTCAACGTCAACCGCCGACCCTGGGGTCGGCGGTTGGCGCAGGCATGGCGGGCAGGCAACGGCCGTCATATCACGCCGTCGTCCTCGTCCTTGTCCGCCACGAGGTGCAGGCCATTGAGACGATGTCGCATCGACTGACGCTCCATGACCTTCTGCTGTGCCGCCTCCGGCAGCTCGGTGAACCGGATCACGCCCTTTTCCATCAGCAGCTCAATAACGTCCTCCAGCACCCGCACGAATGCCAGGTCGGACGCCTGAAAATGCGCCAGGTCGTTGCGCGACTCTTGTTCGAACATGAAATCCAGCAGCTCACGGGAATCGGCGGCGAGATACTCGTCGCACTGCGAGGTCAGTTCACGGCTGACCAGCAGGATCTCTCCTTCCCCATCACGTTTCACATACATCGCCTTGCCCCCACCTCCCTCGATATTGCAGCACAGCCTCGCGATTCCTCATCCGGGCAACACTCCCTCAGTCGATCGGATTGTGCGGAATGTCGAACACCTTGTCGTCATGGCTTGGCCCCACGGCGGGTCCCTGCTGGTCATTGTCCTTCACGTCGGACGGCTGCGACACCGGTGTCGGCTCATCATTCACGAAGAGGTCGTCCTGGTCATCGGTCAGCAGATCCTCGGCCAACAGGGCTTGTCCATCATCGTCATCGACAGACTCTTTGCCGCCGCGCCCTTTGGCGTTCTCCTTACCCTTACCCTTTCCCTCGCCCTTGTCACGAGCATTCCCGGACCCGGGCACATCCACCGTCGACGCTTCGCCTTCCGGCGCCAGGCTGATCTCATCGAAGTTGAGCAACCCAAGACTCCGGGCGGATGCCGCTTGAACATCCATCTGCACATTGTTCTCTTGACCATTCAGGGTGATTTCCAGATTGCCCTGAACTTTATCTCCATCCCCATCGGTCAGAGTGTAGGCGAACGACTCGGTCAGCGTTTCACCGACCTCCATGTCATCACGCGCTTCCCGTCCGAGCTCATAGGTATAGCTGCCATCGGCGGCCACCGTAAGCGTCCCGTAATCGCCCTGGATGACACCGTTCTGGATATCGCCCTGCCAGACCAGGCTGTCGCCGGAGGCCAGGTCATCCGCTCCCCAACCTTCGATATCGTCGGCGATGGTGCCGGACGAGGTCGGCAGGTCATCGGTGGACGAGATCTTGGCGTAGAGATCGAAGGAGGTGGAGCCGTTCTCGAACGTCCTGACGGTATCTACTAGCTCACCTCCCGCATCCTGGAAGCCCTCGATACTGAGCACGAACTCGCGATCACCCACGGTAATCGTCTGCTGCTGGGTGGCATTCGTGATCTCTATCTTGTCAGGAGCATTACTGTAGTATTGCCCTTCATAATAGCCGCTACCCGTCTCCGTATGTTTCAAGCCAATGGTCGTTTCGACGGTCTGTGACACACCATCAATATCGACGGTGAATGCCACCACCATATCGATACTTTCAAGGATATCGGAGCTGCCGGAAATCGGAAAATTATTGTGGGTCAACGTCCCCAGGGAGAAAAGGGAATCAGTTGTCACACCTGTATTGCTTGTCACGCCATCGGCATACTCAAAGTCATATCCGGAACGCGCTCCCCAGTAACTGCCCCAGCGAAGGTACACACCGTCATTATTCTGGTATTGGTCGACACTGTACCGGCCTCCCGTGGTGTCCATATTTTCCCATTGCGCATTGAGATCCCCAATGCTCTGCTCACTGACGGCGACCGAAACCTGCCCGGTGGGTGATCCGACCCGCGGCACATCGTCGATGATATCGATATTCAGCGCGCCGGTGGTCGCATCTCCCTCACTATCGACCAGCCGAATGTCGAAGACGTCCTGAACGCCGTCGATGCCGGCACCTTGGCTGGTATGCTCGGTGGAGTTGTCAGTGAGGGTATAGATCCAGCCATATTCCCCATCACCATTGGGGACCACGACGAGAGTACCGTAGTCACCCTGGAAGACGCCGCCCGCATCGGCGTTCACGCCGCCAATGGTCAGGCTACCCGGGCCATCGCCACCAACCACTGCCGTGAAGGTGCCACTGGTAATGGTGGAGCCGTCACCCTGGCGACTTCCTCCCACCAGACCGGCCTCATCGACCACACCATCGCTTCCCTCGAGCGACGACAGCACGGGCTGGGAATCTTCGTTCACGGTCACACGCAGCTTGGCATCGCTAGTGTCGCCATCGGCATCGGTGATGGTGTAATCGATAACGACATTGCCCTCAAACCCGGAGGTCGGCGTAAAGGTCACTTCACCGGTGTCCGGATCGATGCTTACCGTCCCTGCCCCGGCATACCCCGACGCCAGGCTAGCCGACGTCAAGGTGGCCCCGTCTGCCCCTTGATCATCATTGCTCAGGACGTTGTACGTGACCGAGGTGTCTTCCTCGGTTGTCGCAGCATCATTACGGGCACGTGGGGCGGTGTCGTCGATGCGGATGTCCAGGCTGTCCTGGGCGGTCTCGCCGGCCAGGTCGGTGACCTGGAGCGCGAAGCGATCGAGAATCTCGCCGCCACGATGGTCCTCGGCGTCGCCGTCTTCGGTGTAGGCGTAGCTGAGGGTGCCGGTGCTAGCGTCGTAGCCGGTGATGGTCAGCGTGCCTTCATTGCCGACGATCTCGATCGGATTGGCGGCGGTCGCGCCGGTGATGTCCTGGTCGTTGACGGTCACGCCGGCGATGCCGGCCTCGGCGCCCACCGTGGCGGTGCCAGTGACGGTGGCGCCGCTGGCCTCGCTGACGCGCTGCTCGGCGCCGTCGACGCCCGGGGCGTTGTCCGCGATGTCCACGGTCGGCGGCGCGTCGGTGGCGCCGTTGATGGTCACCGTCAGGGTGGCGGTGCTCTGGCTGCCGTCGGCGTCGATGACGGTGTAGCCGAAGCTCTCGGTCAGCGTCTGGTTA
>NZ_JBSWWC010000003.1:0-714621 GCF_056159885.1 Halomonas sp. ABH4_019 | reverse complement strand
CGCGATGTCGACGGTCGGCGGCGCGTCGGTTTCACCCGCGACGGTCACGGTCACCTGGGCAGTGTCGTTGTTCCCATTACCGTCGGTCACTTCATAGGACAGGGTGCCGATCGCTGTCTCTCCCTCATCGAGGGACTGAAACACATCGCCCGGCTCGAAGCTGACGGAGCCATCGCTGCTCACCGCGATAGTCACGGTCACAGACGAGCCGTCCGGCATGGTGAAGACGACATCGCGGGGACCGGGATCCCCGACGCTCAGGGCATCGCCCTGCGGGCCGGTATCATTGAGCAGCACATTGGCGTTGCTCAGCGAAGCACTCTCGCCGGTGACGAAGGCATCGTCGGCGGCCTCCACCCCGGCATCGGCCGACACGGCATCGCCCGTTACGCCGCCTTCGCGCGTTTCCACATTCGATGCCTGCAGCCCGGGAAAGTCGAAGGCAAGCGGATCGACCTGCTCGCTGATACGCGCCAGACGAACGAAGTCATGACCGCCACCACCCTGGGCACCACCATTACCGGCGGCAGGATCTTCCAGATCTTCCAGCAGGTCCCCGCTACCCTGGTCGATGGCGGTCAACAGGGCTTCGAGATCACCGTCCAGGGCGCTGGACTCCTCGCCGGGAACCGGCAGATCGGCATCCAGCTCGGGCGTCATCGCCACGGCCTCGCCACCGCCGATGGTGGTGGGGCCGAAGGCATCACCGAAGTCGAGTTCCACGGTGGCGTTGTCGCCGGTCACGAGCGTCTCGCCTTCCCTCAGGGTGTCACCCTCATGAAGGTCACGCAGGTTGCCCTGGCTGTCTCTTGCCCAAGCTTGACCTGTGACGGAAACGACGGTGGCGATGGCCATGGCATGACTCCTTGTGCACGAATGCGTAGACCCGCACGTTCAACGAAGACGGTCTCGCGAGAGACTTAATACTAAAACAGTGCATCCCTCATCGGCATTGTACCGATGGACAGGAAGGCACTAGGACGAAAAGCCGAGATAGAATGAGGCATTCTTGCCGCGGGAAGCCCCGCGGCGAGGCACCTTGGAACATCCGAACAACACCGACCGCGCCCAGACGGCGGTCCACCCGCGGTCGGGGTGGTACAGCGACGCGCCGACAGCCAGACGAGGCCCTCGAAGGTCGCCACCCTGGCGGCTCCGGACGCGACGCCACCTGTTCCTACTGTTGAGACAGCTTGAGAATCAGCTGCATGCGATCTCGAATGCCCAGCTTGCGAAAGCTGGCACCGAGGTGCGCCTTGACGGTGCGCTCGGTGATGCCGAGCAGACGCGCGACGGCCTTGTTGCTGTTGCCCTTCGCCACGGCCAGGGCCACCGCACGCTCCCGCTCGGTCAAGGAGGTCAGCGTCGCAGTGGAGAGACGAGCCTCGCCGCCGAGCGCTCGAAAGGCACCGCCCACCACCTGAGCCATGAAATCGGGGCCTACCCAGATCCCCTGGTTGGCGGTGACCAGCGCCACCTGGCGCAACAGCTCAGGTGTCGAGAGCACATGTGCATAGCCCCGCGCCCCCGCCTCCAGCGCACGCCTCGCCTCATGGGCATCCGGTGCCGAGCTGAGCACGCTGACGATGGCGCCACGGCCCGACAAGGTCCTTACCAGCTCGGGCCATGCCTCGACGTGGGTGACGACCCACGCCTGCATCTCCCCCGAGGCAGCCGCGACGGCACCGGACTCGTTCAGGCAACGAGCATCGGGAAAGGCCTCCCGCCACCGCGGCATCGGTGCCGACTCCCGGCATACGAAACGCTGATCCATCATCGTTCTCCCAGAGCCTCTTGCCACGCCCGGAGGACCGGCTTGAGCAGGTACTGCATCACCGTGCGCTTCCCGGTCAGGATGTCCACCTGGGCCGTCATGCCCGGAATCACGTCCAGGGCCTCGTGTCCGCTGTCGTCCTCCACGCTCCTGACCTTGACCAGATAAAAAGTGTTGCCGTCGTCATCGGTGATGGTGTCGGGACTGATATGCACCAGTTCGGCCTCCAGCCCACCATAGATGGCAAAATCGTAGGCCGTGAGCTTGATGGTGGCGGGCTGCCCAGGGCGCAGGAAGGCGATGTCCTGCGGCGCGATGCGTGCCTCCACCAGCAGGGTGTCATCGGTCGGCACGACCTCCACGACCTCCTGCCCGGGTTGTGCCACGCCGCCGATGGTGTTGATGCCCAGCCGCTGCACGATACCATCCACCGGCGAGCGAATTTCCGCCAGGCGCACCCGGTCCTCGAGCCCGGTGCTCGACTCGTCGAGGGCCCCGAGATCGGCCAGGGTGCTCGACAGCTCGTTGCGCCATTCCTTGCGCGCATCGAGGCCGACTTCACGAAGCTTCGACTGGGCCTCCTCGATGGCGGCCTGAAGGCGCTCTACCTGGGCGGCCGCCTGGTCGCGTTGGCCACGCGCCTGGGTCACGTCGCGCTGCAGGCGAAGGACCTCGACCTCGGAGACCGCACCGGAAGCCAGCAAGGGCCTGGTCAGATTCAACTCCCGACCGGCCATGCCCAACTCCCGCTCGGCGGTATCCCGGCGAGACTGGGCCTCGTCGAGCTCGGCACGGCGCTGGGCCAATTGCTCCTGGAGGATATTCTTCTGTTCCTCCAGAGCCTCGAGATTGCTGCGATAGAGTTCACGCTCCTGGGCCACGATGTCAGGGGCCTTCTCGACCAATGACGGCGAAGGGGCGAACTCCGCTTCCGACACCAGGGCGCGCAGCCGCTCGGCACGGGCCTCCAGCGCCTCCGCCTTGGCACGGTTCTCGCGGAAATTGGCCAGGAAGCGCGTCGGGTCGACCCGCATCAACAGCTGGCCCTCTTCCACGCGTTCGCCCTCGGCCACCAGGATGTCCTGGACCACCCCGCCATCGAAGGACTGGATCTTCTGCAGCTGGCTGGAGGGAATCACCCGCCCTTCCCCACGCGTCACTTCGTCCAGGGGGGCGAAGGCGGACCAGACGATCAGGACCACCACCGCCAGCGCGACGGTATAAAGCAGCAGCCTGGCGCGCAGCGGATCCTGCTGAAGGCGCGCCCAGTCGGCATCGCTGGCCCAGTCACGATCCATGTGCGACGAGGTGACGCGTCGCGCGAAAAGACGGTCGATGAAGGGACGAAACGCCTTCCCTCCCGTCTCGGAGAAGCGCCCGATCGCCTCGAAGCCTCGCTGTTCTGTGGTGCGGGAGTGCTGCGTCATGCCCCGGCCCTCCCGATCTGGCCCTTGCGCAAGGCCTCGATGACCTGGTCTCTCGGCCCATCGGCCATCACCGTGCCCGCGTCGATGACCACGATGCGATCGACCAGCGACAGCAGCGACGTGCGGTGGGTCACGATCAGCATCGTCTTGCCCTGCCCGACGTCCTTGAGGCGGGCCTTGAGCGCCTCCTCGGAGGAGTGGTCCATGGCGCTGGTAGGCTCGTCGAGCAGTAGAATCCGCGGCTCGTGCACCAGCGCGCGGGCGATGGCCACCTGCTGGCGCTGCCCGCCGGAGAGACGCTGCCCCCGCTCGCCGACCTGGAGATCGATGCCGTCGGGATGCCCGTCGACCAGTGCATCGAGCCCGCTGAGGCGAATGGCACGCAGCAGCGACTCATCATCGACGGCGTCACTGCCCGAACCGGCCAGGATATTGTCACGCAGCGAGCCGTGGAACAGCATGACGTCCTGGGGTACGTAGCCGAAATGGCGCCGCAGCTGGACGGGGTCGAACTGGCGAACATCCACCCCATCCAGGCTCACCGCGCCGGCGGAGGGCTCGTACAAGCCCAGCAAGAGCTTGTGCAGGGTCGTCTTGCCACAGCCCACGCGCCCCAGCACCGCCACCTTCTCGCCGGCGTCCAGCGTCAGCGAGACATCCCTCAGCGCCTCGCGCTGTTCGTCGGGATAGCGGAAGGTGACGTGGTCGAACCGCAGGTCGCCGCGCACCACGGGGCGATCGATGAAGGGCCTTGCCTCGGCACGTTCCACCGGCAGGTCCATCAGGCCGTCCAGCGACTGCATGGCCGTGGCCGCCTGATGATACTGGGCCAGCAAGGCGGCGGCCTGACTGACCGGCGCCATGGCCCGCGACGACAGCAGGTACGCGGCGATCAGGCCGCCTTGGGTCAGCTCGCCTTCGATGATCAGGTAGACGCCCGCGATCACGACCGCCACGGACACGCTGTGCTGCGCCCAGAGCGCCACGTTGCTCACCGAGGAGCTGACCATGCGCAGCTGGGCGCTGGTGCGCGACAGGAAGGCCGAGGCTCGCTCCCAGATCCCCTGGACGCGGCTCTCGCCCCTCAGGGACTTGAGGGTCTCGAGCTGTGAGATCGACTCGATCAACGTGGCGTTGCGCTGGGCGCTCGCGCGCCAGGTCGTCTCGGACAGCTCGTGCAACTTGCCCTGCGCCGCCAGGGCATAGAGCAGCACGAAGGCGATGCCGACCAGCACCGGTATCACCAGTGGCGGGCCGATCAGCGCGATGATGGAGGCAAACAGCAGCACGAAGGGCAGGTCGACCACGCCGACGACCGTGGCCGAGCCGATGAAGGCCCGCACCGATTCGAAGGACTGCAGCGTGGAAGCGAAGGAGCCGGTGGACGTCGGGCGAGACGACAGCCGCAGCCCCAGCACCTGGGACATCAGCGTCGACGAGAGCTTGACATCGGCCCGGCTCGCCGCCAGGTCGACGAAGGCGCCGCGCATCAGACGCAGCGCCAGATCGAAGCACAGCACGATGAAGACACCCACCGCCAACACCCATAGCGTCTCGGTGGCGTGATTGGGCACCACGCGATCATAGACGTTGAGCACGAACAGCGGCATGCCCAGGGCAAAGAGGTTGATGACCACCGAACCGGCGATCACATCGCGATACAAGCGCCGATTTTCCCGGATGACGCCCCAGAACCAATGGCGGCCGCGCTGTCGAGTGACCTCCGGCCCACGCGCATCGAAGCGAAACCGCGGACGCACGTAGATCGCCTGCCCGCTGTAGCTCGACTGGAGACCGTCCAGATCGACCTCGGTTTCCGCCTCGCCGAGTTCGGGAAAGATCACCCGGGCACGGCGAGCCTTCAAGTCCAGCGCCAGCAGCACGCAGGCCCGCCCCGGCTCGAGCAACAACACCACGGGAAACAGCGCCGGATTGAGCTGGACCAGGCGCGACTTGGCCATTCGCGCCGACAGGCCGGCCCTCGAGGCCGCGCGAGGAAACACGCCTGGCGTCAGGCGTCCCTGTTCCAGCGGCAGGCCGGCCGTCAGTGAATCGGCGCTGACGTCATGCCCATGCACCAGAGCAATGCTCTGAAGGCATTCGAGCAGCTCATCGCGGACGGCGGACCGGGCGCCGTGGCCTTCATCGAGTGCTTCACGTTGAGTCAACACATACCTCTGCTGTCCTTGCGAACTGGAGACCGAGCCGGCTCAGACGCCTTTCCCCGACATGACAGGACGTCGAGGCACTCACCGGCTCACTGAACGGCGGCGTCGGACGAGCGCGTCGCGGGCGCCGTGATGCCACCGGTAAAATCGGACAGAGTGTAACCGCTCGGCCCGGGCGCCGGGCAGACCGTCTCGGGATCCAGGCTCACGCCGTCGCTGCCCAGCTCGGCCAGGGTAGGCATGTCATCGCGACGCACGTCCAGCACGTGCATCAACTGCCCCATGGCGGCCAGGGTACGCACATCGGCCAGCGACACATCGAACTGCGCGTTGACATAGGCCCGGCTGGCCTCGAAGTATTCGTTCTCGGTATCCAGGACATCCAGCAGGCTGCGCTGACCGATATCGAACTGTTGCCGGTAGGCCCCTCGCACACGGTCGGTGGAGAGCCGGTGCTGGTTGAGGTAGGCGAGCTGCTCGCGAAGGCGCTGAGTGTCGTTGTAGGCGATCTGCGTCGTCTGGCGCACATCGACGCAGGCCTTCTCGCGCAAGTTGACGGACTGTTCGACCCGCTCGCTAGCGGCGCGGAAACTGGCCAGGTCGCTGCCGCCACGGTACAGGTTCATGCTCGCCACCAGCTCGATGCTGCTGCGATCCTGGCGGCCCTCGGTGTTCAGCGAGGTGTCGCTGTCACTGTCCTTGTAGGTACCGGTGCGCGCGACCAGATCGAGCTGGGGGTGAAAGGCCGCCCGAGTGGCTTGCCGCTCGGCGCGCGATGCGGCGATGTCCTCGATGGCGGCATGAAAGGCCGGATTGCCCTGGAAGGCCATCGTCAGCGCCTCGGACACGTCGCCGGGCAGCCGGTCGCCGAACGCCGTCACCGGCGCCAGGGAGGCCGAGGGTAGCTCGCCGACAATACGCTGGTAGCGTGCCGTGACGTCATGCAGGTTCGCGGCCTCGGTCATCAGATTGGACTCGGCCAGCGCCAGGCGCCCGCTGATCTGCTCGAGATCCACGCCACGGCCGGCCCCCGACAGGGTCCGCTCTTCGATCTGATCGAACACTTCCCGATGCTTGCGATAGCTCTCCTGGGCCAGGCGTACCAGCTCGCGATAGCGTTGCACGTCGAGATAGGCCCGCGCGGCTTCCAGTGAGGTCTGCTCACTGGCGTCGAGCAGTTCGTAATACCGCACCAGCTCGGCGCGATCGAGACGCTCGACCTCGCTGCTGGTGGCAAAGCCGTCGTAGAGCATCTGGGTCAGGGTCAGTTCGGCATAATCGGTGTCATAGCTCCCGCGACCATCGAGTTCACGGTCCTCTCGCCCCACCCCGGCGCTGGCATCGAGACTCGGCAGATAGTTGCCCCAGGCGGCCCGCCGATCGTGGCCCGCGGCCTGAAACGCCTGCCACGCCGCCTGCACTTCGGGATTGGTGGAGATGGCCTGCTGGGCCACGCCCGGGAGATCCGACGATCCGGGCGACATCAGGCCCTGGGGCAGCGACTGGGCAACCGCAGCGGCGAGAGGCAGCAACGACAGGCTGGCGCCGACCACGAGGCCGCGTACCAGACGACCGCCATCGCGGCGGGATGACACGGAATAGCGAGGGCACTTCATATCAACTCCCTTGATCGGCATGGGCGATGGCATCGACGATGCGTCTTGCCATCTTCTCGCCCCAGGCTCACCGGCGGCACAGGCTTCACGTCTACGATGACGATAGCATGAGCGGAAAGTACCAGGCGCGCATTAGATATAAGAATTTTCTGTTACAGACAGTAACAGAACCGATCCCGTTTGGCAGCCGGAAACATCAGCGGTCCGGTAAACGATTGTGACTGCCCTGAACAGCCTCGCCCTGCCGACTCGCCGCGCGTCGGCCCTCTCACGGCGCGAGGCAAACATGGTATCGTCGCCATGAACGAGTATCGGCCCGCACAAGGAGAACGGCATGTCCTCATCGGAAATTCAAAAGACTCGCGTCATCAATGAGCTACGCAGCTTCATCAAGAAGCTGCTGCAGGACCCCAGGATCCTGGAGCAGTCCTTGACGATCGCCCGGGCCCGCCTCGGCGAGGGCGACCAGTCGGACGTCATGGCCCATATCGCCAACGAGATCTCCGATACCACCAGCGTGCACATCCCGGAAGATCCCAAGGAGCACTCGGAGGCCGACCGCCTCTTCCTCGAGCTGCTCAAGGAAGTGGTCAGGGAAGAACAGGCCCTGTACTGAACACGAGACTCCTTCTCACACCCGACGTCTCGCCCCCGGGGAGGCGCCCCGCGGCGCCGCATCGCGCCTCCCCCGACTGCACTCCCGCACGGCAGGTGGTATAATCCCGCGACACTTTTTCAACGCCGCGCCGCATGCTCTACCTGCTCAAACTCCATCCCGAGATCACCATCAAGTCCCGTTCGGTGCGTCAGCAGATGACCCGCTGCCTGACCGCCAACATCCGCAACACCCTGCGCCGCCTCGAGGCAGGCGTACGGGTCAAGGACCAGTGGGACGCCATCCGTGTGCGCCTGCCGCAAGGCCTCTCCGACGAGACCACAGCCGCCCTTGAGGACAGCCTGACCCGCATCCCCGGCATCCAGCAGATCCTGGCCACCGAGGAAGTCCGCTTCGACTCGCTGGAACAGGCCGCCGAGCACATCGTGCCGCTGTGGAGCCCGGCGATCGCCGGCCACAGCTTCCGCGTGCAGGCCAAGCGCCGCGGCCAGCACGACTTCACCTCGGCGGACATCGAACGTTACCTGGGCGGTCGGCTGCTCGAGGCGGCGCCGACGGCCCGGGTCGACCTGAAGCATGCCGAGGTCGTGGTGCCGGTGGAGCTCAATGATCGCCGCCTGCAGGTGATCCGGGCCCGCTGGAAGGGCCTGGGCGGCTACCCGCTCGGGGTGCAGGGACAGGCCCTGTCACTGATCTCCGGCGGCTTCGACTCGCCGGTGGCGACCTGGAAGATGATCCGTCGCGGCGTCAAGACGCACTTCCTGTTCTTCAACCTGGGGGGTCCGGCCCACGAGGCCGGGGTCCGCGAGGTCAGCCATCACCTCTGGGAACGCTACGGCGTGTCCCACAAGGTGAAGTTCGTCTCGGTGCCCTTCGAAGGCGTGGTGGCGGAGATCCTGCGCGCCATCCCCGACGGACTGATGGGCGTGGTCCTCAAGCGGATGATGATGCGCGTCGCCGGACGCGTCGCCGATCGCCTGAGAATACCGGCCCTGGTCACGGGGGATGCCATCGCCCAGGTCTCCAGCCAGACCCTCACCAACCTGGCGGTGATCGACGACGCCAGCGCCCTGCCGATCCTGCGCCCGGTGCTGACCGACGACAAGCAGGACATCATCGACCGGGCCAGGACCCTCGATACCGCCCGCTTCGCCGAGGCCATGCCCGAGTACTGCGGGGTCATCTCGCGACGCCCCCACAACAAGGCGCCGCTCGAGGACGTCCGGGCGGCCGAGGCCGACTTCGACGACCGCGTGCTGGAGGAGGCCATCGAGGCCACCGTGGTCACGCGCATCGACCAGGTGCTGGAGCGAGAGGCCCCGCTTCCCGAGGTGCTGACCGTCGACTCCCCCGAAGCGCTGGCAGACCTCGACGCGCCCTGCGTGATCGACATTCGCCGTGCCGACGAGCAGGAAGCCGCCCCCCTGACCCTGCCCCGGATCCCGCTGATCCGTATTCCCTTCTACGAGCTTCAGGAGCAGGCCGCCGACCTCCCCGGCGACAGGCAATACCTGCTGTACTGCGACCAGGGCGTGATGAGCCGCATGCAGGCCCTGCACCTGGCCGATCGCGGCCTGCACCACTTCGGCGTCTATCGCCACGCCATCCGACCCTGAACGCCGGGGCTGCTAGCACACCCTGCCGGCCTCCGCCATCCTGCCGCCCCGTCACGCCGCGTAAGACGATCGCGCCTCGGGGCGGCGGCAATCTCCTCACACACCGACGCTTGCGGCGACGCACGCCTTCGCCACTATACTGGAGACGAATTCCTCCGCGAGCCTCTGGACATGGACACGAGCACCGATGCCACGGCTGGCAGCGCTCTGCTGGAGCGAATCGCCGACCTCCTGGAGCGACTGGACGACGGCCGCGACTGGCGACACAGCCTGATGGAGCTGGCCGAGGCGACCTTCGCCGCCGGAGAGGCCCTGCTGGTCGAGCTGGATCTCCCCACGGGACAGGCATGGCTACATGTCAGGCATGCCCGCCCCACGCCTCTGGCGGACGGGACGGGATGTCTCGCGACCTGGCAGGAACAGGCCTTCTACACGCCGCTGCCGCCGCGCGCCCTGCCGGAGCTGTTGCCCTATAGCGCCGCCGACACCACCTGCTACCTGGCCATCCCGGTGACCCGGGCCGGCGGGCGCGACACCGGCACCCTGCTGATCCTCGCCTACGACCACCTCCCCCTCATCCCCGCGGCCGATGTGCGGCATGGCCATCGCATCCTCTCGGCCCACGCACGGGCCCGGCACCTCGGCGCGCCCGGCGCTCCGGACGAGGTCGCAGGGGACGACGAGCCGGCGGCGTCGCTCTGGCCGGCCCTGGCGCTGGTGGAACCCCTGTTCGACTCGGCCCCCATCCTGATCGACGGCTTCGACAAGCGGGGGCGCTGCATTCTCTGGAACCGGCAGTGCGAGCGGGTGTTCGGCTGGTCCGCCGAGGAGGTCAAGGCCAAGGCCGACCCGCTCGCGCTCTTCTACCCCGACGAGGCGGAATACCGCCGGGTCATGGCGGGCCTGGCGTCACAGGACGGCTCGGTCTTCCAGGAATGGACCCCACGGGCACGGGACGGGCGCCAGCTGACCACCCTGTGGGCCAACGTCGCCCTGCCGAACGGCGCCATGATCTGCATCGGCCACGACATCACCGAACAGCGCCTGGCCGAGAACCGGCAGCGACTCGCCGCCAGCGTCTTCGAGTCCAGCTACGATGCCATCATGATCACCGACGCCGACAACCGCGTCTGCGACGTCAACCCCGCCTTCACCCGCATCACGGGCTACGCCAAGGAGGAGATCGTCGGCCTGAGCCCCGATCGATTCGACAACCAGCGCCTCGACAGCGACACCTATGCCAGCATTCGTCGACACCTCGACGAGCATGATAGCTGGGAGGGAGAGCTGCTCAGCCGCCGCCGGAGTGGCGAGCTCTACACCCAGCTGCTCTCGGTCTCGGCGGTCAGGGACGACCAGGGCCGGCTGCAACACCATGTCGCCACCTTCTCCGACATCACCCTCCGCAAGCGTCACGAGGCCGAGCTCCGTTACCTGGCACGCCACGACGCCCTGACCGAGCTCCCCAACCGGCGCCACTTCGCCGAGCATCTCGAGGATGCCCTGACCCACGCCAGGCGCGACGGCGGGCTGCTGGCGGTCTGCTATCTCGACCTGGACGACTTCAAGCCCATCAACGACCGCTTCGGCCATGCCGCCGGCGATGCACTGCTGGTGGTCGTCAGCAAGCGGCTGCGTCACGCCCTGCGCACCGGGGACCTGCTGGCCCGGCTGGGCGGCGACGAATTCGCCATGCTGCTCTCCGGCCTGCACGACCGCGAGGAATGCCTGCACGTCATCGAGCGCATCCGCCACGTCATCACTCGCCCCATCACCCTCGGCGACTCCCTGGTACGGGTCTCCAGCAGTATCGGCATCACCCTGTTCCCCCAGGACGACGTCGAGGCGGAGATCCTGCTGCGCCACGCCGACCAGGCCATGTATCGTGCCAAGCGCAGTGGCAAGAACCACTATTGCGTGTTCGACGCCGGCCAGCGCCTGGAGGAACAGCACAGCCTGCAACGGATCGCCCGACTCGAGCGGGCCCTGCAAGGGGGCGAGTTCGAGCTTCATTACCAGCCCAAGGTCGATCTGCGCACCGGCGAGGCCTGCGGGCTCGAGGCGTTGCTGCGCTGGCGGCATCCCGATCACGGCCTGCTGGAACCCGCCGATTTCCTGCCCATGGTGATGGGCACCCGTGTCGAATCGACCCTGGGCGACTGGGTGATCGACGAGGTACTGCATCAGGCCGACCGGTGGCGACGCCATGAGCCGCGGCTCCCCATCAGCTTCAACGCCAGCGCCAACCATCTGGCGCTGCCCGAGTTCGCCGAGCGGATCGTCAGCGCCCTGCAGCGCCACCCCGGCCTGTCGGGCGACCGATTCGAGGTCGAGTTCCAGGAAGGGGCCGCGGCCGAAGACCTCGACGCCATCACCCATACCCTGCGCCGCTGCCGGGAAGCGGGCCTGAGCGTGGCGCTGGACGACTTCGGCACCGGCTACTCCTCGCTGTCGCATCTCCGCGAGCTACCGATCGATACCCTCAAGATCGACAAGGCATTCATCGCCGGACTGTTGCACGACGAGCGCGACGCGGCCCTGGTCCAGGGCATCATCCAGCTCGCCCACCGGCTCGGGCTCGGCGTCATCGCCGAGGGCGCCGAGTCAGATGACCACTGCCGCCGGCTGCTGGAACTCGGCTGTCCGATCGTGCAGGGCTACGCCCTGGCCGCCCCCATGCCCGCCGAGCGCGTGTTCGCCTGGCTGACGTCTCGCCGGGCATGAAGCCGCCTACTGGCAGGGCACCACCTTGCGCTGAGTGTTCAGGGCCCACAGCATCTGGCCATCCGGGGTCGATCCCTGCTCGCTCCAGGTCTCGGTGATCTCGAGACAGTAGGAGCCCAGGCTCTCGACGGTGACCTGGGGGTCGGCGGGCCGCTGGTTGCCGATGCGCATGATGTCGGGATCCTCGCTGGTATAGCTCGGCGCGATGGCGCCGCTGGCGCAACCGCCCAGCAGCACGACGAGAGCGGCCCAAAGGGGAATGCGATGACGGGACATGGCGTCTTGCCTCCGTGAAGCGCCGGGGTGCCAGGAGCATCGCCGTCGCCGCGAGGCGACGCCCGGGCCCGGATCGTGACGGGATAGGCGGCAGCGGATGCCGCTCTAGCAGCTTAGCCCGCGGGCGACGAGCGGGCGAGGCCGGGACGGGTGCAGGCCACGCGGAAGATGCTACAATCTGATGCCTGATTTCACGGACATTTCGCATGGCGGCCTCGACTTCGCCCAGGCGTCGAGTCGGCCGCCGTGTTCCACGCTTACGGGAACCCCAGAGCCACCATGTCGAACACCGCCCCGCGCAAGATCCTGGTCACCAGCGCCCTGCCCTATGCCAACGGCGCCATCCACCTGGGCCACCTGCTGGAATACATCCAGACCGACATCTGGGTGCGCTTCCAGAAGAGCCGCGGCCACGACTGCCACTACGTCTGCGCCGACGATGCCCACGGCACCGCCATCATGCTGCGGGCCGAACAGGAAGGCATCACCTCCCAGGCGCTGATCGACCGCGTCAGCCGGGAACACCAGGAGGACTTCGCACGCTTCGGGGTGGCCTTCGACAATTACCATTCGACCCACTCCGAGGAAAACCGCCACTTCAGCGAGCTGATCTACACCCGGCTGCGCGACCGCGGCCACATCGCCACCCGCGACATCGAGCAGATGTACGATCCGGTCAAGGGCCTGTTCCTGGCCGACCGCTTCATCAAGGGCACCTGCCCCAAGTGCAAGACCGAGGATCAGTACGGCGACAACTGCGAGGCCTGCGGCGCCACCTACACGCCGGCCGAACTGATCGACCCGGTCTCGGCGATCTCCGGCGCCACCCCCGAGGTGCGGACCTCCACCCACTACTTCTTCAAGCTGCCCGACTTCGCGCGCTTCCTGCAGGGCTGGATCGACGACGACCATGTCCAGCCCCAGATCCGCAACAAGCTGATGGAATGGTTCGAGTCCGGTTTCAACGAGTGGGACATCTCCCGCGACGCGCCCTACTTCGGCTTCGAGATCCCCGACGCCCCGGGCAAGTACTTCTACGTCTGGCTCGATGCGCCGATCGGTTACCTGGCCAGCTTCAAGAACCTCTGCGACCGCGCGGGCATCGACTTCGACGCCTACTGGCGCGAAGGCTCCGACGCCGAGGTCTACCACTTCATCGGCAAGGACATCGTCTATTTCCACGCCCTGTTCTGGCCGGCCATGCTGCACGGGGCCGGGATGCGCACGCCCACCGCGGTGAACTGCCACGGCTTCGTCACCGTCAACGGCGCCAAGATGTCCAAGTCCCGCGGCACCTTCATCAAGGCCGCCACCTACGCCGAGCACCTGAACCCCGAGTACCTGCGCTACTACTTCGCCGCCAAGCTCAGCGCCGGCGTCGACGACCTGGACCTCAACCTCGAGGACTTCGCCCAGCGGGTGAACTCGGACCTGGTCGGCAAGGTAGTCAACATCGCCAGTCGCTGCGCCGGCTTCGTCAAGAAGCTCGGCGGCGGCCGGCTCTCGGCCCACTGCACCGAGCCCGCGCTGGTCGCCCGCTTCGTGGCCGCCGGCGACGAGATCGCCGAGCACTTCGAGGCCCGCGAGTTCGGCCGCGCCATGCGCCGGGTCATGGAACTGGCCGACGAGGCCAACACCTATATCGCCGAGGCCGAACCCTGGGTGCTGGCCAAGCAGGAGGGGCGCGAACAGGAAGTCCTCGACATCTGCTCGGTGGGCATCAACCTGTTCCGCCAGCTGATGGTCTACCTCGCCCCGGTGGTGCCCGCCATGGCCGAGGGCGCCCGCACCTTCATGAGGCTCGATTCGCTGGACTGGAGCAGCCGCCAGGAACTGCTGCTCGATCACGAGATCGCCAAGTTCAAGCCGCTGATGACCCGAGTCGAGCGTGACCGCATCGACGCCATGATCGAGGCGTCGAAGGAGGACCTGGTGGAAGAACAGAAACTCAAGGAGACCCCCAAGGGCCCGCTGGCCGACACCCCCATCGCCGACGAGATCGCCTTCGACGACTTCGCCAAGGTCGACCTGCGCATCGCCCGCATCGCCAAGGCGGAATACGTCGAGGGCGCCGACAAGCTGCTCCAGCTGACGCTGGACCTCGGCGGCGAGACCCGCAACGTCTTCGCCGGCATCCGCAAGGCCTATGCGCCGGAGGCCCTGGAAGGCCACCTGACGGTGATGGTCGCCAACCTGGCGCCGCGCAAGATGCGCTTCGGCGTCTCCGAAGGCATGGTGCTGGCCGCCGGCGACGACGACGGCATCTACCTGCTGGAGCCCCACTCCGGCGCCCAGCCCGGCCAGCGCGTGAGCTGATCCGGGCATGACGCAGCCCGCCCTGATCGAGGCCGTAGACGCCGCCTTGCCGCAGACCCAGTGCGGCAAGTGCGGCCACGACGGCTGTCGTCCCTACGCCGAGGCCATCGCGGAAGGCGAGGCGATCAATCGCTGCCCCCCCGGCGGCGAGGCCACCGTGGTGCGGCTGGCCGAGCTGACCGGTCGCGCCGCGGTGCCGCTGGAGCAGCCGGCGCAGTCGCCGCTGGTGGCCAGGATTCGCGAGGACGAGTGCATCGGCTGCACCAAGTGCATCCAGGCCTGCCCGGTGGACGCCATCCTCGGCGCCGCCAGGCACATGCACACGGTGATCGAGGCCGAGTGCACCGGCTGCGAGCTCTGCGTGTCGCCCTGCCCGGTCGACTGCATCGACCTGTTGCCCCATCCGGCCTGGCAGGCCGCCGACGGCGACGCCGAGCGTGACGCCTATCTGGACCAGCGCGCCGAGCGAGGCCGCCGCCGCTTCGAGGCCCGCAACGCGCGTCTGGCTCGCGAGGAAGAGGCCAAGCGCCAGCGCCGCCGCGCGCGCAGCGCCCGGCAGGCACCGGCCGCCGCTCCCGCCAAGAGGCAGGCCCCCGCGGCATCGTCGAGCGCCCTGCGCGCTAGCCGCATCGGCCTGGTCGGAAGCCTCAAGCGGCTGTACCGCCGGCGCCAGGCGCCGGATCTCGCCCCCGATGAGCGCGACGAGCTCGAACGGCGCGAGGAGGAACTTCGTGCGCGCCTGGCCGAGATCGATCGTCAACTCGACGATGCCGGCGGCGCCCAGACATCAGATCAGTCCGTCGACAAGGCAGCCCGGCAAGCCGAACGTCAGCGGCGCTTCGCCGTCAACGCCGCCGAGCAGGCCAAGCGCCGTGCCCGCCAGCAGCTGGCCCACGCCGAACGCCAGCGCGACGACGAGGCCATCGCCGCCGCCCGCGAGCAGATCGAGCGCGCCGAGCGCATGCTCGCCGACGCCCGCGCCGCCCACTGACTCCTCCAGCCATGACGCCATGAACGCCCAGAAACGCCACGAAATCTTCCGCCGCCTGCGCGAGCACAATCCCGAGCCCACCACCGAGCTCGACTGGTCGACGCCCTTCGAGCTGCTGGCCGCGGTGCTGCTGTCGGCCCAGGCCACCGACGTCGGCGTCAACAAGGCCACCGCGCGGCTGTTCCCGGTGGCCAACACCCCGGCGGCCATCCTCGAGCTGGGACTCGACGGCCTCAAGGAGCACATCAAGACCATCGGCCTGTACAACACCAAGGCCGAGAACCTGATCAAGACCTGCCGCATCCTGCAGGAACACCATGGCGGCGAGGTGCCACGCACCCGCCAGGCCCTCGAGGCGCTGCCCGGGGTCGGCCGCAAGACCGCCAACGTCATCCTCAACACCGCCTTCGGCGAGCCGACCATCGCCGTGGACACCCATATCTTCCGGGTCTCCAATCGCACCGGCATCGCCAAGGGCAAGGACGTGGTGGAAGTCGAGAAGAAGCTGCTGCGCCACGTGCCCAAGGAATTCCGCCAGGACGCCCACCACTGGCTGATCCTGCACGGTCGCTACACCTGCGTGGCCCGCAAGCCGCGCTGCGGCAGCTGCGTGATCGAGGATCTGTGCGAGTTTTCGGACAAGGTGGAACTCTAGGCGATAACCGGAAAGCGCCCGCACTCGGCGACGTTTCACACACGGCCTGACACCCTGGTTTCTGCCGGAGAGGGAGACGCTGGATGGCATTGCTCGAATCGCTGCTGCTGCCCCCGCTGCTCAACGCCTGGCTGATCCTGCTCGGTGGCCTGCTGTGGATGCGCCGACAGCTGATCGGCGGGGTGCTGGTCGCGCTGGGACTCGGCGGCCTGGTGATGCTGGCCACGCCATGGGCCAGCCATGCCCTGCGCGTGGGGCTGGAGCCGCCGCCGCTGGCCGCCAGCGCCCCCCTCGAGGACGCCCGACGCGACGGCGCCCGAGCGATCGTGATCCTCGGCGGCGGCCGCGACTATGGCGCGCCGGAATTCGGCTGGGGCGACGCCCCCGCCAACGCCAGCTGGCGCCGCCTGGCCTACGGCGCCTACCTGCACCGGCGCAGCAGCCTGCCCCTCCTGGTCAGCGGCGGGCGGGGGCATGACGAACACAGCCCCGAGGCGAGCCTGATGGCCGCCGCCCTGGACGAGGCGTTCGGGGTCCCGGTGCGCTGGCGCGAGGGCCGTAGCGCCGACACGGCAGGCAACGCCCGCTACAGCGCCGAGCTGCTCGCCGCGGAAGGCATCGAGCATGTCGCCCTGGTCTCCCAGGCCTGGCACCTGCCCCGGGCAAGGGCCGAATTCGAGCGCGCCGGCCTCACCGTGACCCCGGCCGCCACCGAGTTCGCCAGCCCGCCGCCCAAGGGGCTCGCGGCCTGGCGGCCCAGCGCCTATCACCTGCACCAGAGCAGCCGCGCCTTGCACGAGTGGCTGGGGCGCGCCGCGTTATGGCTCAAGGCCCGACTACCCCGCTAGTCGCTTCCGGCAAGGGAAAATTCCCCGCCCCGCTCCAGGGCTCTCTGATAGGCCGGCCGCTCTCGGCAGCGGGCCAGGAAGTCGCACAGGCGCGGCGCCGCCTCGAGCCCGCCGCGGCTCTCCAGGGCCAGCAGCGGAAAGCTCATCTGGATGTCCGCCGCCGTGAAGGCCTCGCCGGCGAACCACGCCGAGCACTCGAGCTCCGCCTCCCAGAAATCCCTGAGCTCGGTGATGCGCGGCCCCAGGAAGTTCTGCTCCACCCCCTTGGCGAACTGGCGCCCCAGGGGACGCACCAGGGCCGGCACCGGCGGCTTGCCGAGCCGCGAGAACACCAGGCGCATGACCAGCGGCGGCATCGCCGAGCCCTCGGCATGGTGCAGCCAGAAGCGGAAGCGTTCACGCGCGTCGCTGCCTACCGGCGGCACCAGGCGCCCCTCGGGGTCGTGGTGCTCGAGCAGGTACTCGATGATCGCCCCGGACTCGGCGATGGCCCGCCCGTCACGCGTCTCGTCGCTGATCACCGGCGACTTGCCCAGCGGATGCACGGCCTTCAGCGACGCCGGTGCCAGCCAGGTCTCGGGATCGCGCCGATAGACGACGACCTCGTAGGCCACGCCCAGCTCTTCGAGCAGCCACAGCACGCGCTGGGAACGGGAGTGTTCGAGATGGTGCACGCGAATCATGGTTCGGCCTCCGTGTCGATGGACGGCCAGTGTAACGGCTTGGGCCAAGGTCGTCTTTGCCGCGCCGGATGGCCTCACTAGACTCGAGGAAACAACGCTGTACTGGACCGCCAGGAGGGAAGCGACATGACCAAGGTGCTGGTGGTGGACGACGAGCCCAACATCGTCCTGTCGCTGGAATTTCTGATGCAGCAGGCCGGCTTCGAGGTACTGACCGCCGAGGACGGCGAGACCGCGCTGGCCCGCGTCGCCGAGGGGCGGCCGGACCTGGTGCTGCTCGACATCAGCTTGCCGGGCATCGGCGGCTTCGACGTGCTGGAGCGACTGCGTGCCGACCCCGACCTCGCCGGGCTGCCGATCATCATGCTCACCGCCCATGGCCGCGAGGTGGAGCGCGAGAAGGGCCTGGCCCTCGGCGCCGACGACTACGTCACCAAGCCCTTCTCGACACGCGACCTGGTCGACAAGGTCAAGGCCCTGCTCGGCGAGGCCCCGCCATGAGCCGATGCCGCCCCGGCCCGCCCCGTCGCCAGACCCTGATCGGCCTGTGGCTGCTGCTCAGCGGCATCAGCCTGCTGGGCGGCGCGCTGTTCGCCCTGTGGCTGGACGGCCAGCTCCAGCCCAGCGGCGCGGCCCGCTGGGCGCTCTGGCTGGGCAGCGTCGCCGGCGGCAGCACCATCCTGCTGGTCGGCTGGCTCCTGGAACAGCGCCTGTTCAAGCCCCTGCGTCATCTGCAGGTGCAGCTGGCGCGCCTGGTGGCCAACCCCGATGCCCGGGACGACGCCCTCCCCGAGGGCTGGCTGAGCGGCCTGGGGCCGGACCTGGTGCGCATCCGCGAGGCCTGGCGGGACGATCGCGCCGGGCTGGCCACCGCCCGCGCCGAAGGCGCCCGCAGCGCGGCCCGGATTCGCCAGGAGCTCGAAGCCCTGCTGCAGGTGCTCGACACCCCACTGCTGCTGTGTGACCGCCATCGCCGCCTGCTGCTCTTCAACCCCGCCGCCGAGACCCTGTTCGACGACACCCCCGGCCTGGGGCTGGGCAAGCGCCTGGAAGCGCTGCTGCCCGCGGCCAGCCTGCACGACGCCCTGCGCCAGCTGCCCCCGGACGGCAGCCCCAGGGAGGTGCTGGTGCCCTGCGGCAAGCACTGGCTGCGCGCCACCCTGCGCCAGATCCCCGACAGCCAGGGCGAAACCCTGCTGACGCTGGTCGACGCCACCGCCGCCTGGGCCAACGAGCTGGGCGCCGGCGCGACCCTGACCGGCCTGCTGCCGGCCCTGCGCCGACACGGCGCCGGCCTGACCAGCGCCGCCGACGCGCTCAGCCATCTCTCCGGCCCAGGCGACGAGGCCCTGCGCCAACGGCTGGCCCGGGTGGTCGAGGAAGAGGGACACGGGCTCGCCGAACGCCTCGAGCGGCTGGGCGAGACGCTGGACGCCCTGCAACGACAGGCCGAGCGCCTCACGCCGCTATGGTCCAACGACCTCTGGGAAGGGCTCGCCGCGCGCCTGCCCGCCGAGGGCCCAACCCTGACGCCGGTGGGCATGCCGGCCTGGCTCAAGGGCGACGCCCCCGCCCTGCTCGAGGTGCTGGTCCGGCTGCTGGAACGTCTCGCCGGCCATACCGGGGTCCGGCAGTTCGACGCCGAGGTATGCCTCGGCAACAAGCGGGTCTACCTGGACCTGTGCTGGCGGGGGTCGCCGCTGCCCGAGGGCGAGCTGGCGGCCTGGCGCGGCGAGCGCCTCGAGGCCCTGCCGCTTGCCCCGACCCTCGGCGAGGTACTGCGCCAGCACGCCAGCGACGCCTGGAGCCTGGCCGATCCGGACCGCGACCATGCCCGCCTGCGCCTGCCGCTGCCGGCCCTCGACCGGGTCGGCGCGCCCCGGCCACGCACGCCGCCGCGCCCCGAGTTCCACGACTTCGGGATCGCCGAGCTGCCGCCGCCGGACGCCGAGCTCGCCGCCCGACCGCTGCGGGCGCTGGAGATCGTGGCCTGCGACACCGAGACCACCGGCCTGGAGCTTCGCCGCGGCGACCGGCTGATCAGCATCGGCGCCTGCCGCATCGTCAATGGCCGGCTGCTGGCCCGCGAGACCTTCGACCTGCGCGTCGATCCCGGTCGGCCGATCCCGGCGGCCAGCACCGCCATCCACGGCCTCGGCGACGCCGACGTGGCCGGAGCGCCCACCGCCGCCGTGGCCCTGCCGCGCTTCCGCGACTACCTGGGCGAGGCCATGCTGCTGGCCCACAACGCCGCCTTCGACCTGTTGGCCCTGCAGCCCCCGGACGGCGGCGTGCGCTTCGACATGCCGGTGCTCGACACCCTGCTGATCTCCCGCGGTCTGGACCCGAGCCTGGACGGCCACGACCTGGATTCGCTGGCCGAGCGCTACGGGCTCGAGTTCCCGCCGGGCAGCCGCCACACCGCCCTAGGGGATGCCCGGGTCACCGCCGAGCTGTGGCTGGCCCTGCTGCCGCGCCTGGAGGCGCGGGGCGTCGCCAGCCTGGGCGACCTGCTGGCCCTCCAGGCCAGCGCCTTCGACCGGGAGGACGCCAGCGCCTCATGATGTCGCCACGCCGCAAGGAACGCCTGATCGTCCTGGTCGCACTGGCCACGGCGCTGTTCACCCCGCCGCTGCTGCTGGTGGCCGAGCGGGCGGCGCCCGCCGCCCTGGCGCTGTATGTCTTCCTCGCCTGGGGCGGGGTGATCGCGCTGGCCGCCTGGCTGCTGGAAGGCGGCCGCGGGGAGTGAGCGACCATGCGTAACGAGCTGGCGGTACTGGCCATCGCGTTCGGCTACCTGGCGCTGCTGTTCGTGATCGCCGCCTGGGGCGATCGCCGCGCCGAGCAGGGGCGTTCGATCATCGGCTCGCCCACCATCTATGCCCTGTCGATCGCCGTCTACTGCACCGCCTGGACCTTCTATGGCAGCGTCGGGCGGGCGTCCGAGACCGGGCCCAGCTTCCTGCTGATCTACCTGGGGCCGACGCTCGCCATGCTGCTGGCCCCCTTCGTGACCCGCAAGATGGTGCGCATCGCCGCGGCCCAACGCATCACCTCGATCGCCGACTTCATCAGCGCCCGCTACGGCAAGAGCGCCGGACTCGGCGCCCTGGTGGCCCTGATCGCGCTGATCGGCATCACGCCTTACATCGCCCTGCAGCTCAAGGCGATCACCCTGAGCTACGCGGTGCTGATCGACTACCCCCTGGCGGCCGGCGAGCGCCTCGACGCCGCGCCCTTCTGGGCCGACAAGTCGCTCTGGGTGGCCCTGGTGCTGGCGGTGTTCATCATCCTGTTCGGCACCCGTCACCTGGACGCCAGCGAACGCCACGAGGGCATGGTGGCCGCCATCGCCTTCGAGTCGCTGGTCAAGCTGGCCGCCTTCCTGGCGGTGGGGGCCTTCACCGTCTTCGTGCTCTACCGCGGACCCGGCGAGCTGTTCGCCCGGGTCGCCGAGACGCCGGCGCTGACCGATGCCCTGGGGCTGTCGGCGGTGCCCGGCGGCGCGCTCGGCTGGGTCGGCACCCTGGTGCTGGCCTTCCTGGCCTTCCTCGGCCTGCCCCGCCAATTCCAGGTGATGGTGGTCGAAAACGTCGACGAGCGACACATCACCCGGGCGGCCTGGCTGTTCCCGCTCTATCTGCTGGCGATCAACCTATTCGTGATTCCCATCGCCCTGGCCGGCCTGCTGGGCGACGCCGGCGGCGACCCGGACAGCTTCGTGCTGACCCTGCCGCTGTCCGCCGGCGCTGAGGCCCTGCCGCTGCTGGTGTTCATTGGCGGCCTCTCGGCGGCCACCGGCATGATGATCGTCGAGACCATCGCGCTATCCACCATGGTCAGCAACCAGCTGGTGATGCCGCTGCTGCTGCGCTCGCCCCGGCTGTCGGCCGGGGCCCGGGGGGCGCTCGCC
Organism: Halomonas sp. ABH4_019; assembly: GCF_056159885.1. Classification (NCBI taxonomy): domain Bacteria; kingdom Pseudomonadati; phylum Pseudomonadota; class Gammaproteobacteria; order Oceanospirillales; family Halomonadaceae; genus Halomonas; species Halomonas sp. ABH4_019. The sequence goes on along the minus strand of NZ_JBSWWC010000003.1, from coordinate 692,998 downwards.
GGCTGGGTGCTCGGCGTGCGCCGCCTGGCGATCCTGGCCATCCTGCTGCTGGGCTACGGCTATCACGCCCTGGTGGGCGATGCCTACAGCCTGGTCACCATCGGCCTGGTGTCCTTCGCCGCCGCCGCCCAGTTCACCCCGGCGCTGCTGATCGGCCTCTACTGGCGCGGCGCCAACCGCCTGGGGGCCGGCCTGGGGCTCGCCGGCGGCTTCGCGGTCTGGGCCTGGACGCTGCTGATCCCGGGCTTCGCCCAGTCCGGCTGGCTCGACGCCGGCTTCCTGGCCCAGGGGCCCTTCGGCCTGGCGTGGCTCAGGCCCTATGCGCTGTTCGGCCTGGAAGGCTGGGACATCTACACCCATTCGCTGCTCTGGAGCCTGATCGCCAACGTCGGCCTGCTGGTCGGCGTCTCGCTGTTCACTCGCCAGTCGCCCCTGGAGCAGACCCAGGCCGCGCTGTTCGCCGAGGCGCTGCACCCCCGGCTCGACCAGGCCTCGCTGCGCCATGGCCAGGCCGGCCAGACGTCGCGCGGCGAGCTCAGCGCCCTGCTCGACCGCTACCTGGGGGCGACCACCACCGCCCGGGTCTTCGCGGATGAGCCCGAGCGGAACGCCGACCAGCCGGCCTCGGCGACCCTGGTGACCCGTGCCGAGCGCGCCCTGGCCGGCGCCCTGGGCAGCGCCTCGGCCCGGGTGCTGATCGACTCGGTGGTGCGCGGCGAGGCCCTCGACCTGCCGGCGCTGCTGAGCATCCTCGACACCACCTCCGAGACCCTGGAGATGAACCGCCGCCTCGCGCAGAAGTCCCGCGAGCTCGAGCGCATCGGTGCCGAGCTTCGCCAGGCTAATGCCCGGCTGCGTGAGCTCGACCGCCTCAAGGACGAGTTCGTGGCCATGGTCAGCCACGAGCTGCGAACGCCGCTGACCTCGATCCGCGCCTTCGCCGAGATCCTGCGCGACCATCGCGACCTGCCCGACGACAGGCGCGAGCACTTCCTCGAGGTGGTGGTGCGCGAGAGCCAGCGGCTGTCGCGACTGATCGAGGAGATCCTCGACCTGGCCCGCCTGGAGAGTGGCCGGATGACGCTGCAACCCGAGCGCCTCGACCTGGCGGCCCTGGCCCGCCACGGCGTGGAGGCGATCCAGCGCCTGCAGGAAGAACGCGGGGTCGCCCTGGAGGTGGCCCTGGAGGTGACCGAGGCGCCGGTGGTCGGCGACCCCGACCGGCTGGAGCAGGTGATCATCAACCTGCTCGACAACGCCGGCAAGTTCGCCGACGGGGCCGCGCCGCGGGTGCGCCTGACGCTGGCGCGCCACAAGCGCAACTACCGGCTGGCCGTGGAGGACAACGGCCCGGGCATCGCCGAGTGCGAGCGCGAGCGGGTATTCGAGAAGTTCCACCAGATCCAGCATCGGGACGACGAGGGCCCCCGGCCACGCCCCCGGGGCAGCGGGCTGGGCCTGCCGATCTCGCGGGGCATCGTCGCCCACCTGGGCGGCCGGCTGTGGGTGGAGGATGCCCCGACGCTGGGTGGCGCCTGCCTGGTGATGGAGCTGCCCGAGGCCCCAGGCGACAGCTGACGGCGCCATCGGGAACGTTCAAGTTACCCTCACCCTGGCCGATAGGCTATCGAGGCCGCGGGGCGCCCCACGGAGACGGCACCCCGCGGCCTCGCATCGGGGTGCGGTCCCCCTTCCCTCCAGGCCTGAAGAAGCTGCCCCGAGCAGAAGCGGCGGAAGCGGGTCGACGGCCCCATCGTCAGCTTATCAAGGGCACACTATGAACTGGCTATCCCGACTCTCCCTGACACAGAAACTGCTCGTCGCGCTGATCATCCCCCTGCTCGTGGCCTGCGCGGCGCTGGGCCTGATCATCAGCACCCAGCTCAACGCCGCCGTGCCGGCCCTGATGAAGGAAGCCGGCGACCGCCAACTCGCCGCACGTGCCGGCGAGATTGGCCAATGGATCGAGGGCTACCACAAATGGCTGAACGGCCTGGCCCGGGACGAGCGGCTCGCCACCATGGACTCGCAGGCGGCACGCCAACGCTGGCTGACGGCGCGCCATACCGGGGAGGCAGCCCTGGAGAGCGTCTTCCTGGCCGATGCCGACGGTGATGTCATCACCAATGGCGGCGATAACGTCAATATTCGCCAACGCGGCTACTTCCAGACCCTGGTGACCGAGGGCAACGCCGATCAGGTGCTGATCGATCCGGCGATCTCCAAGGTCAGTGGCCAGCCAATCGCCATGTTCGCCCAGGCCCTGTTCGACGAGAACGGCCGGCGGGTAGGCGTGCTGGGCGCCCCCTTGAGCATGGACGCGGTCACCGAGATAACCTCCCGCATCTCCATCGGGGAAGGCAGCTACGGGTACCTGCTGGACAGCGACGGTACCATCGTCGCCCACCCCAACACCGAGCTGATCCTGAATGTCGAGGTGACCGACATGGGGCGCTACGGATTCGAGGGCGGCGAGGTCGCCGGTCAGCGCATGCTCGACGAGGCTAGCGGCCATAGCGGCATCATCGCCCCGGACGGTCAAGCCAACACCGTGTTCTGGACCGACGTGCCCGGCACCCAATGGACACTGGCCATGATGGTGCCAGATCGTATATTCACCTCGGTGAGCCGCGAACTGCTGGGCTCGTTGCTGCTCGCCGGCGTGGTGATCCTGGCCGTGTTGCTGGCGATTCTCGGCATCACCGCCCGCCGCGCCTTGGCGCCGATCCGACAGACGGCCATGGCCATGGCCGATATCGCCGAGGGAGAGGGGGACCTGACTCGCCGTCTGGAGATCCGCAGCCGCGACGAGGTCGGCGAACTGGCGATGCAGTTCAACGCCTTCGTGGAACGCATGCAGCGGACCCTGCAGCAGGTCCGCGGCAGCGCCCGTCAGGTACTGGGCGGCGCCAGTGAGATGGCCGACGGCACCCAGGAACTGTCGTCGCGCACCGAGCAGGCGGCCGCCAACCTGCAGGAGACCTCCGCCTCCATGGAGGAGATCCACTCCACCGTGGCGCACACCTCCCAGGCGGCCGAGCAGGCCAATGGCCTGACGCGCAACGCCGACCAGACCGCCGAACACGGCAGCCGGGCCATGCACGAAGTAGAGACCAAGATGGCCGCCATCACCGATTCCGCGGCCAGGATCGGGGAGATCATCGGACTGATCGACTCCATCGCCTTCCAGACCAACATCCTGGCCCTCAATGCCTCGGTGGAGGCCGCCCGGGCCGGCGAACAGGGACGCGGCTTCGCGGTCGTGGCAGACGAGGTCCGCAACCTGGCCAGTCGCTCCGCTGAGGCGGCCCGCGATATCCGCGAGCTGATCGATACCTCGGCGCGCCATACCGAGGAAGGCGATCGGCTGGTCAAGGGAGCCGCCGAACAGATGCAGGCGATCCGCCACAGCATCACCCAGGTCGCCGACGTGATCGCCGAGATCACCGCCGGGGCACGGGAACAGACCACCGGCATCGAACAGGTCAACACCGCCGTGGCGGAGATGGACACCGTCACCCAGCAGAATGCCGGCATGGTCAACCAGAGCGCCGATCTGGCCGAGACCATGCGCGACAACGCTCGGCGGCTGGACGCGTTGATGGGCGAATTCGTCCTCGGCGAGGACGATGTCGTGGCATCGCCGGAAGCGGCCGGCATGCGCCGGGAAGAACTCCCCGCCTCTCGCCAGGCCACCCCGTCCGCGAGGCCCCGGCGGGAAGCCCCTGAGCCCGAGTGGGAGGCGTTCTGAAGCCGACCCGCATGAAACCGCTAGCGCCGCCCAGCGGCGCTAGCCACTCGACGGCACCGTCACTCCGGGCCCGCTCCGCTCTCGATCGCGAACCGGCGACAATGAAAAAACGGCGCCCGCTGGGCGCCGTCGATCGGAGGCGTCGAACCTGACCCGGCGAGGATCAGCGCTCGTCGAAGATGGCGTCGCCCATCTCGTCGATGAAGCGCTCGGCCTTGCTGACCATCAGCGCATCGCAGGCCTCGCGGCCGGGCACCACGTCGGAGCGCTCGAAGCGGTGCTCGAGCATGGCCTCGCCATCACCGCGGGGCTTGCGGATCCAGCCGCTGACGCGACACTGGCCGCCCATGTCCTCGGCCTGGGGCACGATCAGGTAGCCTCGGTATTCCACCGGCTCGCCCTCGGGGGCACCGCCGGGCCTGGCCTCGCCCTGGCCGAACAGGCCGGATAGCAGCTTCTTCAGCATCAGAACTCTCCTGACAGATGACGGAGCCAACCACAACGCCAGGAAACAACGGATTTACGTTGCGAGCGAAGAGACGTTGGCCGCCGCCGGAGCACAGGCACCGCAGTGTAGCCCGCTACATGAGGATTCCGATCGGACCGGCGCCCCGGCACCGCCAGCGGCCAAGATGGCTAGGTTCGTTCCCTACGAACCTACGCATTTCCCACGTCCCTGTGGGTCATCGAGCGCAGCAGTAAATCCGTGTTTCCTTAGTCCTGCTGGCGACCCTTGCCGGCCGCGATGCGCAGACGCAGGGCGTTGAGCTTGATAAAGCCCTCGGCATCCTTCTGGTCGTAGGCGCCAGCGTCGTCCTCGAAGGTGGCGATGGACTCGTCGAACAGCGAGGCGTCGGACTTGCGGCCGGCCACGGTGGCGTTGCCCTTGTAGAGCTTCATGCGCACCACGCCGGAGACGTTCTTCTGGGTCTCGTCGATGGCGGCCTGCAGGGCGCGACGCTCCGGGCTCCACCAGTAGCCGTTGTAGATCACCTCGGCGTACTTGGGCATCAGCTGGTCCTTGAGGTGGGCCTCCTCGCGGTCCAGGGTCAGCGACTCGATGGCACGGTGGGCGCGCAGCATGATGGTGCCCCCCGGGGTCTCGTAGCAGCCGCGGGACTTCATGCCCACGTAGCGGTTCTCGACGATGTCGAGACGACCGATGCCGTTGTCGCCGCCCAGCTGGTTGAGCCTGGAGATCACCTCGTGGGGACGCATCGGCTCGCCGTCGATGGCCACGATGTCGCCGTTGTCGAAGGTCAGCTCGACGTAGGTCGGCTGGTCCGGCGCGGCCTCCGGGGAGACGCTCCAGCGCCACATGTCTTCCTCGGCCTCGGTCCAGGGGTCCTCGAGGTTGCCGCCCTCGTAGGAGATGTGCAGCAGGTTGGCGTCCATGGAGTACGGCGACTTCTTCTTCTGGCTGGTGAAGTCGACCGGGATGTCGTGCTGCTGGCAGTAGGCCATCAGCTTCTCGCGGGAGTTGAGGTCCCACTCGCGCCACGGGGCGATCACCTTGACGCCCGGCTTCAGCGCGTAGGCGCCGAGCTCGAAGCGCACCTGGTCGTTGCCCTTGCCGGTGGCACCGTGGGAGATGGCATCGGCGCCGGTCTGGTTGGCGATCTCGATCAGCCGCTTGGCGATCAGCGGGCGGGCGATGGAGGTGCCGAGCAGGTACTCGCCCTCGTAGATGGTGTTGGCACGGAACATCGGGTAGACGTAGTCACGGGCGAACTCCTCGCGCAGGTCCTCGATGTAGATCTCCTTGACGCCCAGCGCTTCCGCCTTGGCGCGAGCCGGCTCGACTTCTTCGCCCTGGCCGATGTCGGCGGTGAAGGTCACCACTTCGCAGTCGTAGGTCTCCTGCAACCACTTGACGATGACGGATGTGTCCAGGCCGCCGGAATAGGCGAGCACGACCTTCTTGACATCGGACATGCTGGGGCTCCTTTCGATGATCGACGTAAAAGGCCGATTATAGCGCGCCGAGCCCGGCGCGAATACCGGCCCGACGGGACGCGTCGAGCCCGAACTGCTAGACTCTCGCGTTTCGAGACAACCCGTTTCCCGATCAAGGAGAGGTGCATGAGCGAGGTGGCCGCCCGCGAACTCATGGCACAACGCTTCCGCAGTTTCCTGCCCGTGGTGGTGGACCTGGAAACCGGCGGTTTCAATGCCCGGAGCGACGCGATCCTCGAGATCGCCGCCGTGACCCTGACCATGGACCCCGAGGGCAACCTGATGCCCGATGCCACCTACGCCTGCCACGTGACCCCCTTCGAGGGGGCCAACGTCGAGCAGTCCGCCCTGGACTTCACCGGCATCCGCCTCGACGACCCGCTGCGCCAGCAGGTGGCGGTGAACGAGACCGAGGCACTGGGCGAGGTGTTTCGGCCGGTGCGCAAGGCGATCAAGGCCAACGGCTGCACCCGCGCGGTGCTGGTGGGCCACAACGCCGCCTTCGACCACGGCTTCCTGAATGCCGCCGTGGAACGCTGCGGCATCAAGCGCAACCCCTTCCACCCCTTCTCAAGTTTCGACACCGCCTCGCTGGCCGGCCTGGTCTATGGTCAGACCGTGCTGGCCCGCGCCTGTCGCGCCGCCGGCATCGAGTTCGACAACAGCTCGGCCCACTCGGCCCGCTACGATACCGAACGCACCGCCGAGCTGTTCTGCGCCATGGTCAATCGCTACAAGGACCTCGGCGGCTGGCAGCTGGCGCTGCGCGAGCAGGGCATGGACGAGGAGCCCTAAGCTGGAAAGCTGCGCAATCTTGCCAGGCCAAATAGCAAACACCCCCGCAGCATGGCTGCGGGGGTGTTAGTCTTCCAGCTTCAAGCGCCCAGGCGCGAAGCGCCACTCTTCGAGCTTCCGCTCAGCCTTCGGCTTCGTCGTCCTGGTGCTTGGCGGCGGTGTCCTTGATCAGGGTCTCCAGCTCGCCGTTCTGGTACATCTCGACGACGATGTCGCAGCCACCGACCAGCTCGCCCTCGACCCACAACTGCGGGAAGGTCGGCCAGTTGGCGACCTTGGGCAGCTCGGCGCGAATGTCCGGGTTGTCCAGCACGTTGACGAAGGCGAAGCGCTCGCCGCAGGCCATCAGGGCCTGAACGGTCTGGGCGGAGAAGCCGCACTGCGGCAGCTGGGGCGTGCCCTTCATGTAGATCAGGATCGGGTTCTCGCTGATCTGGCGCTGGATGTTCTCGACGGTGGTACTCATCTGCTTCCCCTCTGGATCGGTGGTGGCCGCCGCCCCGCGGGCAATACCCGAGCACGCCGGTCGGCCTTCGATGGGCTCATTGTACGGATGCCGAGCGCGTTGCGCATCCCCCGCCGGCTGGCTAGGATGGTCGTTTTTTCCCGTGGAGCGACGCCATGGCCACCCGCCATTTCCTGACCCTGCTCGACCTCAGTCCGGAAGAACTGCGCTATCTCATCCAACGCGGCATCTCGATCAAGAACGGCCTCAAGACCCATGGCCCGACCTACACGCCGTTCGCCAACCGGACCCTGGCGATGATCTTCGAGAAGTCATCGACCCGCACCCGGGTGTCCTTCGAGACCGCCATGGCGCAGTTCGGCGGCCACGCCCTGTTCCTCTCCCCCCGCGACACCCAACTGGGCCGCGGCGAACCGATCGGCGACACCGCCCGGGTGCTCTCGGAGATGGTCGATGCGGTGATGATCCGCACCTTCTCCCATGAGGGCCTCGAGGCGTTCGCCGCCGCCAGCGAGGTGCCGGTGATCAACGCGCTCACCGACGACTATCACCCCTGCCAGCTGCTGGCCGACGTCATGACCTGGACCGAGCTGCGCGGCAGCGTGCGCGGCCGCACCGCGGTGTGGATCGGCGACGGCAACAACATGTGCCACTCCTGGATCAACGCCGCCCGCCAGTTCGACTTCCAGCTGCGCGTGGTCTGCCCCGAGGGCTACGAGCCCCGCCGGGACATCCTCGACGCCGCCGGCGACCGGGTGACCATCCACCGCGACCCCATGGCCGCCGTGGAAGGCGCCGACCTGGTGACCACCGACGTCTGGGCCTCCATGGGCCAGGAAGAGGAGCAGGCCAAGCGCGAGGCCGACTTCGCCGGCTTCCAGGTCAGCGAGGCGATGCTCGACCGCGCCGCCCACGACGTGCTGTTCCTGCACTGCCTGCCGGCCCACCGCGGCGAGGAGATCAGCGAGACCCTGCTCGAAGACCCCCGCGCCGTGGTCTGGCAGGAGGCCGGCAACCGTCTGCACGCCCAGAAGGCGCTGATCGAGTTCCTGCTGCTGGGCCGCGTCGAGAACTGATCGACCCTCGGCGTGTCCACCCCCGCGACGCCCCGCTCCTCGACGAGCGGGGCGTCGTCGTTTATGCCGTTCTGTCACTTTCTTGACCCTCGGCAACACCCGCCGCACGCCAGGGCAACGGCGGCAAGCCGCCGGGCAGACGCATGAATCCTTCCCTGTAGCGCCCGATGCCTCGGTGCTCTCGCATCCTGCTCCGCTTGCGGGGCCAGTGCTGGCCAGCCCGTTCGGCGCGGAGCTCCTCACCCATGGCATAGGAGCGGCTCTTCGGCTTGCCGCCGGATCAGCCCGGGCCTCACGACTGTCTTCGACCTTGGTCTAACACCTCGCCGCCGGTATAATGCGCCGCAACATCCGACCCCGCGAGGCTCCCTCACCGATGACCACGCCTAATGCCATCGCCCAGCGCAGCCTGCGCCAGTGCCTGTGCAACATGGCCGCCCTGCTCTATCGCCAGGGCCACGTCCTGGAGACCGTCTCCAGCCCCCACCGTGGCCTGGACGCCGGCGCCCTGCGCCGACTGGCCGACGTCGAGCATGAGTGGACGAGCCACCAGCGCACCCTGGAGCGAAGCGAGGCCGCCACCTACAACACCCAGCGACGCTTCGTGCTGACCGACCTGGGCCGCGAGCTGCTGTTCGAGATGTTCGGGGAGGGCGCCGCCGATATCGCCTGAGAGCAACTTGGCGTTTCACGTCAACTCGACGTCGCCTTTGGCACATTTCCCTGCGCCGCCATGGCGGACACTCCCTGCAGGTTTTGCAAGGAGGTCCCCATGAACCGCAACGTCATTCTCACCTGCGCCATCACCGGCGCCGGCGATACCGCCGGCAAGAACCCCAACGTGCCGGTCACGCCCCAGCAGATCGCCGACGACTGCATCGCCGCGGCCAAGGCCGGCGCCAGCGTCGCCCACATCCACGTGCGCGACCCGGAGACCGGCGGCATCAGCCACTCCACCGAGCACTTCCGCGAGGTGATGGACCGGGTCCGCGAGGCGGACACCGACATCGTCATGAACATCACCGCCGGCGGCGGCGGCGACTGGATCCCCGACGCCGAGGACCCGACCCGCGGCGGACCGGGCACCGACATCCAGACCCCGGCCGAGCGCCACGCCCCGGTGGGCGAGCTGCTGCCCGAGCTGTGCACCCTGGACTGCGGCAGCCTGAACTTCGGCGACATGGTCTACGTCAACACCGCCGACTGGCTGCGCGAGCACGCCCGCCTGGTGCAGGCCGCCGGCGTCAAGCCCGAGCTCGAATGCTTCGACCTGGGCCACGTCTGGTTCGCCCGCCAGCTCCAGCAGGAAGGACTGCTCGACGGCGACCCGCTGTTCCAGCTGTGCCTGGGCATCCCCTGGGGCGCCGAGGCCGACCCCGAGACCATGCTGGCGATGCGCAACAAGCTGCCGGACACCGCCAACTGGGCGGCCTTCGGCATCGGCCGCCACCAGATGCCCATGGTCGCCCAGGCCATGCTGCTCGGCGGCCACGCCCGGGTCGGCCTGGAGGACAACCTCTACCTCAGCAAGGGCGTTCCGGCCACCAATGCCAGCCTGGTCGAGAAGGCCTCCGGCATCATCGAAAACCTCGGCGGCCGCGTCATGACGCCGGCCGAGACCCGCGCCCACCTGTCGCTGCGCGATCCCCGCACCGGCCAGACCGTGACCGCCGGAGGTGATTCATGAGCCGCCAACTCTCTGTGATCGGTACCGGCGTCATCGGCAACGGCTGGATCGCCCGCGCCCTCGCCAACGGCTGGGACGTGGTCGCCTTCGATCCGGCCGAAGGCGCCGAGGCACGCACCCGCGCCTTCGTCGCCAATGCCTGGCACTCCCTCGAGAAGGACGGCCTGGCCGAAGGCGCCTCCCCGGAGCGCCTGCGCTTCGCACCGAGCCTCGAGGAGGCCATCGACGGCGCCGACCTGATCCAGGAAAACGTGCCGGAGCGCCTGCCGCTCAAGCAGGAGATCCTGGCCGCCATCGACGCCGCCGCCGACGCTCACGTGGTGATCGGTTCCTCTACCTCGGGCTTCAAGCCGACCGACCTGCAGCGGGACTGCCACAAGGCCCCGGGCCGGGTGATCGTCGCCCACCCCTTCAACCCGGTCTACCTGCTGCCGCTGGTGGAGCTGGTGGGCGGCGAGGCCACCGAGGCCGGCCACACCGAAAAGGCCCAGGCCCTCTACCAGGATCTGGCCATGCGCCCGCTGGTGGTACGCCGCGAGATCGAGGGCCATATCGCCGATCGCCTGATGGAGGCGCTGTGGCGCGAGGCCCTGCACCTGGTCAACGATGGCGTGGCCACCACCGAGGAGATCGACGCCGCGGTGGTCTATGGCTGTGGCCTGCGCTGGTCGCTGATGGGCACCTTCCTGACCTTCCACCTGGCCGGTGGCGAACAGGGCATGCGCCACATGCTCGAGCAGTTCGGCCCGGCGCTGAAGCTGCCGTGGACCAAGCTGGAGGCACCGGAGCTGACCAGTGATCTGATCGACAAGGTCGTCGAGGGCTGCGAATTCCAGGCCGCCGGCCGCCCGGTGGCCGAGCTGGACCGTCGCCGCGATGACTTCCTGGTCGAGCTGCTGGCCCTGACCCGCAAGTACTGGCCCGAGGCCGAGGGCCTCGAAGGACGCATCTGATGGCCCTGCTCGAGCTCCGCGTCGACAGTCGCTGGGTCGACTACAACGGCCACATGAATGACGCCGAATACGCCCGGGTGTTCTCCCTCGGCGTGGAGTCGCTGATGGACGCCATCGGCCTCGACGAGGCCGGTCGGCGCCGCCACGGCTACACGGTCTACACCCTGGAGACCCACCTCTGCTACCGCCGCGAGGCCCATGAGGGGCAGCCGCTGCGGGTAGAGGTCACGCTGCTAGACCGCGACGCCAAGCGCCTGCACGTGTTCTTCGCGATGCATGACGCCGAGGGCACCCTGCTGGCCACCAGCGAGCAGATGCTGATGGGCATCGACAGCGAGGCCGGCCGGCCGGCGCCGTTCCCCGAGGCCATCGAAGCGGCCATCGGCGAGCTGCCGAGAGTCGCCGACGACGCCTGGCCGGAACTGGCCGGACGCCGCATCGGCCTGCCCGCCAAGCGCTGACGCGCTCAGCGCCCTGCCACGCCATCCCGCCCGGCCGTTGCCGGGCGGGCACGGGATCGCCGGCCCGAGGACCGGCCCAAGAGGATAAGGCTTATCGCTTCCCCCACGCCCCCCGACACTCCACCCGGCGACACCGCAGCTCGCGACACCCAAAGCACCGACTACACGGTGACCGAGCTGTCCCAGGCCGGGTTCTTCCGCGGCATGCACAAGGGCATGACCCTCACCTCCGCCGGCCTGGTGCTGGCCTTCGTGCTGTTCACCGGCCTCGGCCCCGGGTTGGCCGGCGAGCTGTTCGGCGCGGTGCGCGCCTGGATCGAGAGCACCTTCAGCGGCTACTACCTGGTGACCGTGATGCTGCTGATCGCGGTGTGCGCCTTCATCGTGGTCAGCCGCCACGGCAGCATCCGCCTCGGCGCCGACGACAGCCGACCCGAGTTCAGCAACTTCGCCTGGTTCTCGATGCTGTTCTCCGCCGGCATCGGCATCGGCATCCTGTTCTTCGGCGTCGCCGAACCGGTGTTCTACCTCGACAACAGCGGCGCCTTCGGCTACCCCAACAACCCGCATGCGGACATGGCCGGCGCTACCGCCCTCGGCCACGAGCGCGCCATCGATGCCCTGCGGGTCTCGGTCTTCCACTGGGGCCTGCACGGCTGGGCCATCTACGTGATCGTCGGCATGTCGCTGGCCTACTTCGCCTACCGCAGGGGGCTGCCGCTGGCCCTGCGCTCCGCCCTCTATCCGTTCATCGGCGAGCGCATCTACGGGCCCATCGGCCACCTGGTCGACATCCTCGGCGTGCTCGGCTGCGTGTTCGGGGTCGCCACCTCGCTCGGGCTCGGCGTCAGCCAGATGGCCGTGGGCCTGGAGCGCCTGGCGGGCATCAGCGCCGGCCTCGACACCCAACTGGTGCTGATCGCCGTGATCTCGCTGGTCTCGATCCTCTCGGTGGTGTCCGGCGTCCAGCGCGGCATCAAGCTCATCTCCGAGCTCAACATCTGGGTCTCGGTATTGGTGGTCGGCGCCTTCCTGCTGGGCGGGCCTACCCTGTGGCTGATCAGCGCCTTCGGCGAGACCCTGGTCGACTACGCCGCCAACTTCATCCCCATGGGCCTGTGGTACGCCGATGAACCGGGGCCGGCCGCCTGGCAGCAGGCCTGGACCATCTTCTACTGGGGCTGGTGGCTGGCCTGGGCGCCGTTCGTCGGGCTGTTCATCGCCCGCATCTCCCGCGGCCGTACCCTGCGCGAGTTCGTGCTCGGCGTGCTGCTGGTGCCGACGCTGATCATCTTCGTGTGGCTGGTGATCTTCGGCGGCAGCGCCCTCTACCAGGAACTGCATGCCGCGGGCGGCCCCGGCAGCGCCGGCATCATCGAACTGGTCAACGCCTGGAACCTGCCGGCCGCGCTGTTCGCCAGCGCCGACGGCATCGCCGGCACCGGGGCGCTGGGCTGGCTGCTCTCGGCCATGATGGTGTTCCTGCTGATGAGCTGGTTCGTGACCTCCTCGGACTCCGGCACCCTGGTGCTGACCACCATCCTGTCGCTGGGCAACGACGAGCCGCCGCAGCGCTTCCGCGTCTTCTGGGGCGTAGTGATCGGCCTGGTGGCCGCGGTGCTGCTGGTCGCCGGTGGCCTCAAGGCCCTGCAGACCGCGCTGATCGCCGCCGCCCTGCCGCTCAGCGGGGTGATCCTGATCATGACCGCCGGCGTGCTGGTCTCGCTGCTGCGGGAATCGCGTCACTCGCCGTCGACGGCTCCTCGCGGAGGACGATAGCGGCGACGCGCCACCGCTCGGCGTGGGGCGGGCCGGGCTGACAGCCCGCCGTCCCGGCGCCACGCACGACGAGGCCCGATCCGGCCATGCCGGATCGGGCCTCTTCATGGGCGGAACGTCGCCCGGTGGGCGTCGCTCAGTACTGGCCGAGCCCGGCCTCGAGCTTGAACAACCCGGCGGAGAGCTCGCCCGGCGTGGCCACCGGGGTCTCGGGCGCCACCGGCGAGGGCCAGGCCTCGAGCAGCGACTCGTAGGCCGCCAGCAGCTCGCCGTAGCTCTCGTCGTCGTACAGCTCGGCATGGCGTTCGAGGGTGGCCTTGGCGGTCATCACGAAGCCCAGGCTGTCCTGATACTCGACCACGTTGACGAACTGGCCGTCGTCGATCGATTCGTCGTACTCGTGCATCGCCTGACGCAGCAGCGCCAGCTGGACGCGGCTCTGGAAGGCCACATCGTCGCGCAGCTCGGCGTCGACATCCTGCATGGCGGTGTCGATGGCGGCCATGGCGGCGCCATAGGCCTCGGCATGGCCGCCCCAGTCGCCGCCCTCGCGGGTCTCGTCGATCAGCGCTTCCAGGATGCCCTCGAAGTCCTCGACACCGCGTGCCTCGAAGGCCGGTTCCAGGGCCTCGTAGTGCTCGTGAATGGGGTGACCGAAGTGCGGCTGGGCGGCGGTCTGTTCGCCGGCCTGATAGAGCGCACGGGCGACGACCAGATGACCCTGCATCATGGCCAGATTCGTGGTGTAGACGCCGGGGTTGCTGGCATCGACGCCATGGCCGCCTTCGCCGCCTTCACCGCCTTCGCCGCCTTCACCGCCTTCGCCGCCTTCGCCACCTTCACCGCCTTCGCCACCTTCACCGCCTTCGCCGCCTTCACCGCCGGCCGACGCATTCAGGTAAGCGAACACGGCGTAAGGATCGGCCGCGGAGCCGGCTTCACCGCCCTCGCCACCTTCACCGCCTTCACCGCCTTCACCGCCTTCACCGCCTTCACCGCCTTCACCGCCTTCACCGCCTTCACCGCCTTCACCGCCTTCACCGCCGTCGTCGTGATGGTGGCCGGCTTCACCGCCGTCATGGTGGCCGGCTTCGCCGCCCTCGCCACCTTCACCACCTTCACCGCCGTCATGGTGGCCGGCTTCGCCGCCCTCGCCACCTTCACCACCTTCGCCGCCGTCGTGGTGGCCGGCTTCACCGCCCTCGCCACCTTCACCGCCTTCGCCGCCGTCGTGGTGGCCGGCTTCACCGCCCTCGCCACCTTCGCCACCTTCGCCACCTTCGCCACCTTCACCGCCTTCACCGCCGTCGTCGTGGTAGTGGGCGCCTTCGCCGCCCTCACCGCCGTGATCGGCATGCGCCAGCATCGGGCTGGCGGTCCCCTGGGTGAATTCGGCGGATGCCTCGCCGTCGGCGAACGCGGCCGAGCCGGTGCCCAGCAACACGCTGGTACCGACACCGACCCAGAGCTTGGTACGAGTGGAATGGGACATGCTGACTTCCTTCTTGTGATGGCCATGACCAGGACACGTGGCCGCCTAGCCGTTGTGTTTGCCCGGTTAGATTGCCGGCGTCGGCGGATCAATGCAAACGATTCACAATCCTCTATAATCGACGCTTCATTCTCGCTCGCCAGGAGTGCGCTCGTGATCCTCTGCATCGACCAGGCCATCCCCCCCGAACTCTTGACCCGCGTCCGCGCCACCCTGGCCGAGAGCGACTTTCGCGACGGTCGCGAGACCGCCGGCTGGCACGCTCGCACGGTCAAGCAGAACGAGCAGGCCGACGGCCGACGGCCCGAGATCGCCGAGCGACGCCAGGCCCTCGCCAAGGCCCTGCAGGCCAACCCGCTGTTCCAGATGGCCGCGCGCCCGAAGCGCATGAAACCCTTGATGTTCAGCCGCTACCGGAAGGGCATGAGCTACGGCAACCACGTCGACGATGCGGTAATGGCCACACCCCAGGGCGCCATGCGGACCGACCTCTCGTTCACGCTGTTTCTCAACGCCCCGGAGGAGTACGACGGCGGCGAGCTGCTGGTGGACTCCACCGCCGGCGAGCAGACCTACAAGCTGCCCGCCGGGGCGCTGATCCTCTATCCCTCCTCGACCCTGCACCGGGTCGAGCCGGTCACCCGCGGCGAGCGCCTGGCGGCGGTGGGCTGGGTACAGAGCCAGGTCCGCGACCCGCAGCAGCGCGAGGTCCTCTTCGATCTGGATACCACCCGGCGCCAGGAATTCGACGCCAACGGCAAGACCCGCACCTTCGACATGCTGTCGAAGAGCCTGGCGAATCTGCTGCGGATGTGGGCCGACATCTGAGATCGGGCGATCAGCCCCGGCGCACCTGGCGCGGGGAAGCGCCGTGATGCTGGCGGAAGGCCCGCGAGAAGCTGGAGCTCGAGGCGAAGCCGCAGGCCAGGCCCACCGCCAGCACGTCGAGATCGGTCTCCTCGAGCAGGTGACGCGCCCGCTCCAGGCGCAGCGCCAGGTACCAGTCCCGGGGCGAGCGGCCCAGCTCGCGCTCGAACAGGCGCTGCAGCTGGCGCAGCGAGACGCCGCTGCGCCGGGCCACCTCGGCCAGCGCCAACGGGGCTTCCAGGTGGCGCTCCATCAGGTCGACGGCCTCCACCAGCCGGGCATTGTGGGTATCGAGCCGACGCGCCAGGCTCATGCGCTGCTGATCGTGGCGGGTTCGCATGCGCTCGTGGACGAGCTGCTCGGAGACGTCGATGGCCAGGCGCTGTCCGTGGCGGCGGGCGATCACGTCCAGCGCCATGTCCATGGCCGCCGCTCCTCCGGCACAGGAGAAGCGCCGTGCCCCGAGCTCGAACAGCTCATCGGAGGTGGCGATGGCCGGAAACCGTTCCTGGAAGGCCGGCAGGCTCTCCCAGTGCAGGGTGACCCGCTCGCCCTTCAGCAGCCCCGCCGCGGCCAGCAGGAAACAGCCGGTGTCGAGCCCGCCCAGCACGCAGCCGGCGGCGTCCAGCCGGTGCAGCCAGCGCTTCAGCGCGCGGCTCAGGTGACGTTCGGGATCGAAGCCGCTGCACACCGCCAGCGACGGCAGATGGTGCACCGCCTCGATGGCCTGGTCGGCGAGCAGGGTCATGCCATTGGAGGCCGTCACCGGGCCACCGTCCTCGCTGATCAGGGTCCACTCGAAGAGCGGGCGACCGCTGATGCGGTTGGCGATGCGCAGCGGTTCCACCGCCGAGAAGAACGCCATCATCGAGAAGCGCGGCAGCAGCAGGAAGCCGATCGGCTCGGGAGTGGGTCCGGTGTAATCGAGACGCATGGAACGAGGTGGTGAAAAGCCCGCGGGCCGCCATGATGACCGGCCCGTGCGACTGGGGCAAGCCACCCGCGCCAAGGCGCCCCCAGCAAGCCGCTGCCTGGCCGCCTCTCTGGATGAGAAGGCCACGACGGCGACGTTGCAACGGTCCCCACAGCCTCTACAATCGAGACCTCGACACGCGCCGTCGCGCTTCCCCCGCTGCCGTCCCGAGGCCCATGAGACTAACGCCCCCCGTGCCCGCCCCGGAGCGCATCGGCTTCCTGTTGCTGCCCCGCTTCGCCATGGTCGCCTTCTTCTCGGCCATCGAGCCGCTGCGCATCGCCAACCGCATCAGCGGCGAGTCGTTATTCGCCTGGCACCTGATCAGCCGAGACGGCGAGCCGGTGGTCGCCTCCAACGGCATGACGCTGGCCGTCGACCATGCCCTGGCCGAGGCGCCGCCCTCGCCCAGCCTGGCGATCTGCGCCAGCTTCGAGCCCGAGGCCGCCGTCGATGCCACGCTGATCGAGTGGCTGCGCGCCCGGGCCGCGTCGGGCTGCCTGCTCGGCGGCATGGACACCGGCTGCTTCGCGCTGGCCGCGGCCGGCCTGCTCGACGACCAGACCGTGACCCTGCACTGGGAGTCGCTGCCCGAGTTCCGCACCCGCTTCCCGCGGGTCGACGCCGTGGAGTCGCTCTATGAAGTGACGCCCGAGGGCTTCTCCTGCGCCGGCGGCAGCTCGGCCATCGACATGAGCCTCGACCTGATTCGCCGCCGGCACGGCGACGGCCTGGCCGGCCGGGTCCGCGACCAGCTCCTCCATGACCAGGGGCGCCGACCGGCCAGCCGCCAGCGCGACCCGGCCGCCCCCGACGACCCGACGCTGAATCGCGCCATCGCCCTGATGGAGGCCAACCTGGAGGCACCGCTGGGCATCCGCGAACTGGCCGACGAGCTGGGCCTCACCTGGCGACGCCTGGATCGCCTGTTCGCCCGCCATCTGGGCACCTCGCCGCAGCGCGCCTACCTGGCGCGACGCCTGGACCACGCCTATCGACTGCTCCGCGAGACCCGCCACAGCATCATGGACATCGCCCTGGCCTGCGGCTTCGCCTCGGCCTCGAGCTTCACCCGCGCCTTCCGCCGCCGCCATGGCGTGACCCCGAGCGAGCTGCGGCAACGCCCCTGAGCCCGGCCTCGTGCGACACAGCCCGCGTTGACAGCCCCTCGGCCGACTGGTTTCATTTGAAACCAACTAACCGCCGACAGGAGGCTTCCATGACCGCGGCCTGGCAGCAGTACCGCAGCGCCCCCGCCCCCGGCACCCGCGTGGTGGCGGCCGACGCCCTTCCCGAGCGCGGCCACCTGAGCCTGACCCTGGAGAGCGAGCGCGGCCGCTTCCCGCTATTGGTGGTATGCCTCGCGGAGGGCGAACCGAGGGCCTACGTCAACGCCTGCCCTCATCAGTTCCTGCCCCTCGACCAGCGCGGTGACCGCCTGCTCAGCGAGGACGGCGAGCGCCTGCGCTGCACCAACCACGACGCCGCCTTCGCCACCCGCACCGGCGAGGGCGTGGGCGGCCTGGGACTGGGCTGCGCCCTGGACGCCGTGCCCGTTCGATGGGAGGGCGGCTGGCTGGTCATCGGCGAATGAAGCCCTGACTGTCGAATCGTGCACAGCCGGCGTCGAATCCTGCCGCGAGCCCGCCGCCATGCGCTGGCATCCTGAGCCGCATCATCACGCTGCTCATCTCAGGAGATGCCCCATGACCGACACCGAACTGCCGCGCACCCCGGATTACGACGCCTGGCCGATCGAGGCCGATCTCGACGCCGTCTCCTTCACCGCGCGGCTGGTGACGGTGCGCTGGAGCGACGGCCGGGTCAGCCGCTACCACGGCATCTGGCTGCGCGAGAACGCCGCCGACGACACCACCATCAACCCGGCAACCCGCGAGCGCATCCTGGACCTCTCCACCCTGCCCGCCTGGCCGGAGATCGAGGGCGCCGAGATCGACGCCAGCGGCGCGCTGTGCGTGGACTTCGCCCCCGAGGATCGCCGGCTGCGCTTCCACCCCGGCTGGCTGCGCGCCCACGACTACGACAATGCCGGTGACCCCGAGGCGCCGCTGGTGCCGGTGACGACCTGGCAGGGCGGCCCCGAAGCCGGCCCCGAGACCCTCGACGCCGCGGGCCTGCTCGACACCGCGCCCGGCGATGACGCCGAGGAGGCGATCCTTGCCCCGGCGCTGGAGGCGGTGCTCGGCCAGGGGCTGGTGCGGCTGCGCAACCTGCCCACCGAGCCCGACTCGCTGCAGGCCATCGCCCAGCGCATCGGCCCGATCCGCGACACCAACTTCGGCGGCCTGTTCAACGTCCGCGCCAAGCCGGACCCGGACTCCAACGCCTACACCTCCATCGCCCTGCCGCCCCACGTCGACCTGCCGACCCGCGAGTACCATCCCGGCCTGCAGATGCTGCACTGCCTGGAGAACAGCGTGGAAGGCGGCCAGGCGGTGATGCTCGACGGCTTCGCCGTGGCCGAGGCGCTGCGCGACCGCCATCCCGAGGCCTGGGCGACCCTGACCCGGGTGCGCTGGTGCTACGCCAACACCGCCAAGACCAGCGACTATGTGTGGTTTGAACCGATGATCCGCCTCGACGCCCGGGGCGAGCTGCTCGAGGTGCGCATCGCCGATTTCCTGCGCGGCCCGCTGCAGACCGCCTTCGAGGACGTCGAGCCGGCCTATGAGGCGCTGATGACGCTGCAGCGACTGCTGCGCGCCCCGGCCTTCGCCATCCGCTTCACCTACGAGCCCGGCGACCTGGTGATCTTCGACAACCGTCGCCTGCTGCACGCCCGTGACGCCTTCGAGGGCCAAAGCGGCCACCGCTGGCTGCAGGGCTGCTACATGGAACGCGACGAGATCCGCTCGCGCTACCGCATGGTCCAGCGCGCACGCCGTCAGCGCAGACTGACCGCCGAGGCCTGACCCCTTCTCCCCAGGAGACCGACATGAGCACCCGCGAGCCGACGCCCACCACCACCATCTCGGCGGCCTGGAGCCTCTGGGCGCTGCTGCTCGGGGTCGGCCTGCTGATGCTGGGCAATGGCCTGCAGGGCAGCCTGCTGGGCGTGCGCGCCGCCGAGGAAGCCTTCGGCAACACCGTGACCGGCCTGGTGATGTCGGCCTACTTCGTCGGCTTCCTGGCCGGCTCGACCCTGACGCCGCGCAAGCTGCGCCAGGTCGGCCACATCCGGGTGTTCGCGGCCCTGGCCTCGATCACCTCGGTGGCCATCCTGGTGCATGTGCTGTTCATCGACCCCTGGGTGTGGGCGGCCATGCGCCTGGTCACCGGCTTCGCCTATGCCGGGCTGTATGTGGTCACCGAGAGCTGGCTCAACGGCCACGCCGGTAACCACCTGCGCGGGCGACTGCTGGCCTTCTACATGGTGATCAGCTACTTGGGGATGGGCGGTGGCCAGCTGCTGCTCAACGTCGCCGACCCCGGCGGCGTGGTGCTGTTCCTGATCGTCTCGATCCTGATGTCGCTGGCGCTGGTGCCGATCCTGCTCAGCTACACCCCGCAGCCGGACACCGGCACACCGGAGGCGATGAGCCTGCGTCGCCTGTACCGCCTGGCACCGCTGGGCACCCTGGGCTGCCTGCTGACCGGCATCGCCAACGGCAGCGTCTTCGGCATGGGTGCGGTCTTCGCCACCGGCAGCGGCCTGACGGTGGAACAGGTCGCCGCCTTCATGGGCGCCTTCATCCTCGGCGGCGCCCTGCTGCAGTGGCCGCTGGGCAAGCTCTCGGACAAGACCGACCGTCGGCGGGTGATCGTGGCGGTGGCCGCCCTGGCCACGGCCCTGTCGCTGGCCGGCCTGTGGCTGGACCGTGGCGACGCCCTGCCACTGACGCTGCTCGGGGTGCTGCTCGGGGGCACCACCCTGACCCTCTACTCGCTGCTGCTGGCCTGCGCCAACGACGCCCTCACCCCGTCGCAGACCCTGGCGGCGAGCAGCAGCCTGGTGCTGGCACTGGGCATCGGGGCGATCCTCGGCCCGCTGACCACCGGGCTGTTGATGGATGTCATCGGGCCCGACGGCTTCCTGTGGGACCTGGCGCTGATCCATGCCGCCATCGTCGCCTTCGGCGGCTATTGCCTGATTCGCCAACCCGCCACCGAGGGCGAGGAGCATGGCCACTACGTGGCGGTGCCCGCCGGCACCGCCCCGCTGGGCGCCACCTGGGTCGAGGAGGCGGCCAGCGAGCCGGCCCAGCTCGAACTGGAGCTGAGCGACGCTCCCGCCGACGCCGCCCCGGAGCCACCGAGCGGCTGAGCGTTTACCCCGACCCCCTGGCCGCGGTCTCGCGAGGCGACTCCGCGAAGCGGGCCCGATAGGCCCGGGAGAAGTGCGCCAGGTGCGCGAAGCCGGTGGCCAGCGCCGCCTCGGTGACCCGGCAGTGGCTGCCGGCGAGCAGCCGCTGGGCCCGGTCCAGGCGCATGCCCAGATAGCACCGCTTGGGGGTCTCGCCGAAGTGGGCCAGGAACAGCCGGGTCAACTGGCGCTGGGACTGGCCCACCATCCGGCAGATCTCGGGAATCGGCACCGCCTGGGCCAGGTTGGCCTCCATCATTGCCAGGCTCCTGAGCACGCTGCGCGGCAGCCCCGCATAGCGGGCCTGGCGCTCCCTGTCGCCCGCCTCATGATGACGGTCGTGCACCAGCTGGCGGCTCACGGCATCGGCCAGCGCCGGGCCATAGTCCCGCTCGATGCGGTCCAGCATCATGTCGATGCCGGTGGTGCCCCCGGCGCCGGTCTGGCGGGCGATATCGGATTCGAAGCGTTCCGAGCTGATGCGCAAGTGAGGGAACTCGCGGCGAAAGGCCGGCACGCTCTCCCAGTGCAGCGCCACCCGGTGGCCCTCCAGCACCCCGGCCCGCGCCAGGATGAAGGGCGCGGTATCCAGCCCCCCGAGCCAGCCGCCGTGGGCGGCCACGCGGCGCAGCACGGCGCGCTCCTGGGCGGTCACCGTGGCCTCCGCCTCGTAGGACGACACCACCATCAGGCTGGCGTCGTCGGGCACCGAGCCGAGTTGGCCATCCACCTCGATGCTCACCCCGTTGCTGGCCACCACGCCCTCGCCACCCGCCGAGCGCAGCCGCCAGGCGAACAGGTCGCGACCGAAACGATTGGCCACGCGCAGCGGCTCGAGCATGCAGAACAGGGTCAGCATCGAGAACTTGGGCACCAGCCACACGTCCAGGGTGTGCTCCGCCTGGTCGGGGGACAGCAGCGGCGGCGAATCCGGGCGCGGATAGGGCCAGGCCTCGGGGTAGGCATCCATAATGGCTAAATTGATCAATACTATGACGAATTTGTTCAAATAATAGCCTCGGGGGAACGCTAGGGTAAAGGCGGTCGGGTCATCGGCGCCGCTGACCACGACCGCACCATGTCCCTGCTTTACCCGGAGATTCATCGCCATGACCGCAAGCGCCAAGGCAAGGCTGTCCGCCGACGGGCAGCGCCTGACCCTCGACCTCGACGCCCGGCCCCGCGAATTCGCGGCCCTGTGGCTGCGGGAGCGGGCTCCCGACGCCGAGACCCTGGACCCGGGTACCGGCCAGCGCCTGATCGAGGCCGCCGAGCTGCCCCTGGACCTCGCCGTGACCGAGGCCGAGGTCGACGGCGAGGTCCTGGCGCTGCGCTTCAGCGACGGTCACGCCGCACGCTTCCCGCTGGCCGAGCTGCGCGATGAGCGCGGTCCGCAAGGGTCGGTCGTCCCGGGCCGCACCCTGTGGGATGCCGACCTCGCCGCGCCGCCCCGCGCCGACTTCGCCGCGGCCCTCGAGGACGACGCGGCCCTGCTGGCGATGCTCGACGGCCTGCATCGCTATGGCTTCGTGCTGGTCTCCGGCGTGCCCACCGACGAGGACGGCATGCAGTCGCTGATCGAGCGCGTCGGGCCGCTGCGTCGCACCAACTGGGGGGGCATCGCCGACGTCAAGTCGGTGGCCAACGCCTACGACCTGACCATGACCCAGCGCGGCCTGGAGCCCCACACCGACAACCCCTATCGCGACCCGATTCCCGGCTACATCTGGCTGCACTGCCTGACCAACGCCGCGGACGGCGGCGCCAACACCCTGGTCGACGGCTATCGCGCCGCCGAGACGCTGCGCGAACGCGACCCGGCGGCCTTCGCCTGCCTGACCCGGGTGACGCCCGGCTTCCGTTACCAGGACGAGACCACCTGGCTCGAGAGCGAGGGGCCGCTGATCGAACTCGACAGCCGAGGCCGGGTGAGCCGCGTGCGCTACAACAACCGCACCGAGTTCGCCGACGCCCTGCCGCCCGAGGAGCTGGCCCGCTATTACGCCGCACGCCGCGCCTTCTATGAGCTGATCACCTCCGACGAGCTCACCGTGCACCTCAAGCTCGACCCGGGCCAGATGCTGATCATGGACAACTACCGGCTGCTGCACGGCCGCAGCGCCTTCGAGCTGGCCGGTGGCGTACGCCACCTGCGCCAGGGCTATGTGGACCGCGACAGTACCAGCAGCCGCCGCCTGGTACTGCGCCGAGAACTGCACCGGAAACCGGGGGAATCGCGCCTGGAGGAGACGGCATGAACCAGGCTCGCTTCCGACACTTCGGCGAGGCCCGCCGCGACGAATGGGCGCTGATCGACGAGCGCTTCCGAGACTATGTCGCCGACGCTCCGCGCCGGGTCCTCGAACACCTGGATCGCCTGGCCGGCGATACCCACGGCTATCCGGTGGACCGCTACGAGCACTGCCTGCAGACCGCCACCCGGGCGCTGCGCGACGGCGCCGACGAGGAGATGGTGGTCTGCGCCCTGCTCCACGACATCGGCGATGATCTGTCCCCGGCCAACCATGCCGAGATCGCCGCGGGGATTCTCGAGCCGTTCATCGATCCGCTGAACGTGTGGATGATCCGCCATCACGAGCTGTTCCAGGGCTACCACTACCGCCACTATTTCGGCCTGGACCCCCACGCCCGGGAGCAGTTCCGCGACCATCCGGCCTATGAGCGCACGGTGCGCTTCTGCGACGACTGGGACCAAGCCAGCTTCGACCCGGACTACGACACCCTGCCGCTCGCGCACTTCGTGCCCATGGTGGAACGCGTCCTGGGCCGCGCGCCCTTCGGCGGCCTGCCGCCCATCGTCGAGGAGGAATCCCGCTCATGACCTGCGCCCAGCATCTCATCGCCCTGCTCGAGGCCCACGGGGTCGATACCGCCTTCGGCATTCCCGGCGTGCACACCATCGAGCTGTATCGCGCCCTGGGCGACAGCCGCCTGACCCACCTCACGCCGCGCCACGAACAGGGCGCCGGCTTCATGGCCGACGGCTATGCCCGGGCCAGCGGCAAGCCCGCGGCCTGCTTCATCATCTCCGGCCCCGGCATGACCAACATCGCCACCGCCATGGGCCAGGCCCTGGCCGACTCGGTGCCGATGCTGGTGATCTCCAGCGTCAACCAGCGCACCACCCTCGGCCGCGGCCAGGGCCGACTGCACGAGATGCCCCACCAGGGCGAGACGCTCGCCGGCGTCAGCGTGTTCAGCCACACCCTGCAGGACCCGGCGGCGCTGCCCGAGGTGCTGGCCCGCGCCTTCGCGGTGTTCGCCTCGGCCCGCCCCGGCCCGGTGCACCTCGAGATTCCGCTCGACGTGATGGCCGCGCCGGCCCTCGAGGCGCCGGCCGCCGCCCCGGCGCGGGTCTTCCCGCCGGCCCCGGCCCCCGAGGCGTTGGCCCTGGCCGGCGACTGGCTTGCCCAAGCCGAGCGCCCGCTGGTGCTGCTCGGCGGCGGCACCGCCGCCGCCCCGGAGACCGCCCGGGCGCTGGTCGAGCGCCTCGACGCCCCGGCCTTCACCACCATCAACGCCAAGGGCGTGCTGGGCCTCGACCACCCGCTGGATCTCGGTGCCACCCAGAGCCTGCCCGCCGCGCGCCGCCTGGCCGCCGAGGCCGACGTGGTGCTGGCGCTGGGCACCGAGCTCGGCGAGACCGACTACGACCTGGTGTTCGACGAGGGCTTCCGCCTCGACGGCCGGCTGATCCGCGTGGACATCGATCCCCAGCAGCTGGGCCGCAACCAGGCCGCGGATCTCGCCATCCTCGCCGAGGCCGGCCAGGCCATGCAGGGCCTGCTCCAACAGTTGCCAGCCTGTCGCACCCGGCCGACCGAACGCGGCGGTGCGGCCCGCGCCGCCGAGGTACGCGGCGAGCTCGCCCTGGCCGCGGACCCGGAGCTCGCTCCCTATGTGCCGCTCTACGCCACCCTGCGCGAGGCGCTGCCCGAGGCCATCCTGGTCGGTGACTCCACCGGGCCGGTCTATGCCGGCAACTTCCTGGCCGCGATGCCGGCCCCGCGGCGCTGGTTCAACGCCGCCACCGGCTTTGGCACCCTCGGCTACGGCCTGCCCGCCGCCCTGGGCGCGGCCCTGGCCAGGCCCGAGCAGCCGGTGGTCGCCCTGGTCGGCGACGGCGGCCTGCAGTTCGTGCTCGGCGAGCTCGGTACCGCCCGGGACCTGGGCCGACCGGTGGCGCTGGTGATCTGGAACAACGACGGCTACGACGAGATCCGCCGCTACATGTCGATGAGCGAGGTGCCACACCTGGGCGTCGACCTGGCCGCCCCGGACTTCCGCGCCCTGGCCGAGGCATACGCCTGCCGCCACCTCGGCGTGAGCGACCCGGCGAGCCTGCACGACGCCCTGGGCCGCCTCTCTGAGGCGGATTCCCCGCTGATCATCGAGGTCGATGCCACCGCCTGGGCCGCCTCGCTCTGATCATCGGCACGCTGACCCGCCAAGAAAGAATGAAGATGGAGACATGTGCCGGGGACAAGTCGAAGCGAGGGTCTTTTGACCAGGGAAGGCAAAAGTAGCGCCCATGGAGGGGTTCACAGCGCCCTCGCGCAGGCTTGTCGCCGGGAAAGCCAAGCCGGCTTCTGATGGGCGTTGTGTTCCCACGCATCGCCGGAACCGGCCGCCCCAAGATAAAGGAGACGTCCAAGCATGAAGACGCAGACCACGACCCTGACCGTGACCCTGATCGCCGGCCTGACGCTGGCCGGCCCGGCCCTTGCCGCCGACCGCGACGACCGCCTGCGCCTGGTGGTGCCGCCCTGGCCGGGGGTGACCGTGAAGAGCGAGATCTTCTCCCAGCTCATCGAGCCGCTGGGCTACAGCACCGAGACCCTGGAGGTCAGCTCCACGGTGGGCTACAGCACCCTACAGAGCGGCGACAGCGACGCCTTCCTGGCCGGCTGGATGCCCGCCCAGCAGGAGAGCTACGACGCCGCCATGGAAGCCGATGCCATCGTCGATCTGGGCAACAACGTCAACGGCGCCCGCATGGGCTTCGCAGTGCCCGACTACGTCTATGACGCCGGCATTACCCGCGCCGAGCAGCTCGCCGACCCGGAGATCGCCGAACGCTTCGAGCGCACCATCTACAGCATCGAGAGCGGCTCCACGGTCACCGACATGATCAACGGCGCCATCGAGGCCGATACCCACGGCCTCGAGGACTGGGAACTCATGGCCTCCTCGACCCCCGGCATGCTCAGCGAAGTGGACGGCGCCGTCGACAGAGAGCGCTGGATCCTCTTCTACGGCTGGACCCCGCACTGGATGGTGCCGGAATATGACGTGCACATCCTCGAGGATTCGGCCGACGTCTTCGGCGCCGACAGCGGCCACAGCGACGTCAAGACCATCGTCGCCAAGGACTATGCCGAGGCCAATCCCAACCTGGCCAGGCTGCTCGATCAGTTCGTGCTCTCCGCCGACGAGCAGAGCGAGTTCATTCTCGAATACAGCCTCAAGGAGCGTGACCTCGAGGCGGTCGCCCGCGACTGGCTGGCCGCGCACCCCGAGCGCGTCGCCGAGTTCCTCGAAGGCGTCGAGACCCGCGACGGCGAGCAGGCCCTGGGCGCCGTGGAGGCCAGCCTGTGAGCGACGACGCATCGAGCGAGGACGCGATTCGCCGCGACCTGGCCGCCGCCTATCGGCTGATCGCCCTGGACGGCATGGACGACGGCGTCTCCACCCATATCTCGGCCCGCCTGCCCGGCGAGCGTTTCCTGCTCAACGCCTTCGGGCTGCGCTTCGAGGAGGTCCGGGCCGACAACCTGGTGACCGTGGACGCCGACGGCGAGGTGCTCGACGACCCCACGGGGCTCGGCATCAACCCGGCGGGCTTCACCATCCACAGCGCCCTGCACGCCGCCCGCCCCGAGGTGGCCTGCGTGCTGCACACCCACACCGTGGCCGGCGTCGCGCTGTCCTGCCTCGAGGAAGGCCTGCTGCCGCTCAATCAATGGGCGCTGCAGTTCCACGAGCGGCTCGCCTACCACGACTACGAGGGCATCGCCCTGGACCACGACGAGCGGGCGCGTCTCGCCGCCGACCTCGGCGAGCACTCGGCGATGATCCTGCGCCAGCATGGCCTGCTGACCTGCGGGCGCAGCGTCGGCGAGGCCTTCCTGCGCATGCGCGACCTGGAACGCAGCTGCCAGGCGCAGCTGGCCGCCCAGGCCACCGGCCGCCCGCTGCGCCTGGCATCCCCGGCGATGGCCGAGCACGTGGCGCGCCAGTACGAGGCCTGGGCCGAGAGCCCGGCGGGCACCGAGCGAGCCTGGCGGGCCGAGCGCCGCCGACTGCCCGACGGCCCCGGCCGCTGCTGATGCCTCTCCTTCCCTGACAGAGCGAGACCGAGATGCGATTCTCCAAACTGACCGAGCGTATCGCCGGCGAGGGCGCCGCCGCCTGGGACATCCATAACCGCGCCCTGGCCCGCCAGGCCGCCGGCGAGGACATCACCGTGCTGTCGGTGGGCGACCCGGACTTCGACACCCCGGCGCCGATCGTCGAGGGAGCGGTGGCCAGCCTGCGCGCCGGCGCCACCCACTACCCCGACGTCCAGGGCAAGCGCGCCCTGCGCGAGGCCATCGCCGATCGCTACCGGGCCCGCGGCCTGGATGTCACGCCGGAGCGGCTGATCGTCATGGCGGGCGCCCAGTGCGGCCTCTACGCCGCGGCCCAGTGCCTGCTCGATCCCGGCGACGAGGTGATCGTCCCCGAGCCGAGCTACGTCACCTACGAGGCGGTGCTGCAGTCCACCGGCGCCGACATGGTGCGCATCCCGCTGCATGGCGACGCCGGCTTCCGCCTGAACGTGGCCGACCTCGAGGCGGCGATCACCCCGCGCACCCGGGCGATCATGCTCAACAGCCCCCACAACCCCACCGGCCAGTTGATCGACGCCGAAGCCTGGGCCGCCATCGCCGCGCTGTGCCGGCGCCACGACCTGTGGCTGATCTCCGACGAGGTCTACGCCGAGCTGATCTTCGAGGGCACGCACGTCTGCGCCGCTGGGCTGCCCGACATGGCCAGCCGCACCGTGGTGGTCGACAGCCTCTCCAAGTCCCACGCCATGACCGGCTGGCGGCTGGGCTGGGTGCTCGGCCCCGAGGCGCTGATCGAGCATCTCGGCAACCTGGCGCTGTGCATGCTCTACGGCTGCCCGGACTTCGTCCAGGACGCCGCCCGCGACGCCCTGCGCCTGCCGCTGCCCGAGCTCGAAGCCATGCGCGAGACCTACCGCGGCCGCCGCGACGCCGTGGTCGAATCCCTCGCCGACTGCCCGGGGGTGAAGGTCGTCAGGCCCGCGGCCGGGATGTTCCTGATGATCGATATCCGCGCCACCGGGCTCTCCTCCCAGGCCTTCGCCGACCGCCTGCTCGACGAGCAAAGGGTCTCGATGCTGTCCGGCGAGGCCTTCGGCCCCTCCGCCGCCGGCTTCGTGCGCCTGAGCCTGACCGTCGACGAGGCCCGCCTGCGCGAGGCCTGCCGCCGCCTGGCCCGGGTCGCCGAGGGCGCCCGCGCCGATTCTTTTTCCACCATCGCATGAGCACTCATTTACGGGCATCCGGCGAGAATGAGCGCCGGGGACAGGTCAGAGTGAGGGTCTTTTGGCCATGGATGGCAAAAGTAGCGCCCATGGACGGGTCTACAGCGCCCTCACGAAGACTTGGCACCGGCAAAGCTCATCTCGTGGGTCCGGTAATGAAAGACGCTCAGAGACGCCTATGACATCATCGAGCCAAGCCCATTCCCCCGACGCCTCCGACCGCCTGGCGGTGGAGGTCCAGCACCTCGTCAAGCGCTACGGCGACCTCGAGGTGCTGCGCGACGTCTCCCTCGAGGTTCCCGAGGGCAGCGTCACCTCGATCATCGGCGCCAGCGGCTCCGGCAAGAGCACGCTGCTGCGCTGTCTCAACCTGCTGGAACGCCCCGACCAGGGCGACCTGGCGATTGCGGATGAGGCGATCCGCTTCGACCGCAATCCCCAGGGCGACATCGTCGGCCTCGACCGGCGCCAGCTGCAGCGGCTGCGCGCCAAGGTCAGCATGGTCTTCCAGCAGTTCAACCTGTGGCCCCACTTCACGGTGCTGGGCAACGTCTGCGAGGCGCCGATGCGCGTCCAGGGCCTGTCCAGGCGCCGGGCCATCGAGCGCGCCGAGCACTACCTGGAGCGGGTCGGCATGGCCGACAAACGCGACGGCTATCCGGCGTTCCTGTCCGGCGGGCAGCAGCAGCGAGTGGCCATCGCCCGGGCGCTGGCCATGGAGCCGCGCCTGCTGCTGTTCGACGAGCCCACCTCGGCGCTCGACCCCGAACGCGTCAGCGAGGTGCTCGGCGTGATCCGCGACCTGGCCGACGAGGGCCGCACCATGGTGCTGGTCACCCACGAGATGGCCTTCGCCCGCGAGGTCTCCGACCAGGTGGTGTTCCTCGACCGCGGCTTCGTCGGCGAGGCCGGCACGCCGCGCCGGGTCTTCGAGGAAAGCCAGGACCCGCGCTGCCGGCGCTTCACCGCCCCGGCGGCCTGATCCGCCTCCCTCTCGGATACAGCTCCGGCCCCACGGGGCTTGTCGCCGGAACAGCTCATCGCTGCCCACGGGGGATAAAAAGCCCCCGATTTACAAGACCATAGCAAGGAGAACTGCATGAACCGTCCCCTGATCACCCTGACCGCCGCGGCCGTACTCGGCCTGTCCGCTACCGCCCAGGCCAGCGAGCCGCTGAAGATCGGCATCTCCGCCGAGCCCTATCCGCCGTTCACCTACACCTCCTCCGAGGGCGAGTGGACCGGCTTCGAGGTCGAGCTGGGCATGGCCATCTGCGAGGCCATGGCGCGCCCCTGCGAGATCACCCCCACCGGCTGGAGCGGCATCATTCCCTCGCTCAAGGCCGGGCGCATCGACATGATCATGAACTCCATGTCGATCACCGAGGCGCGCCAGAAGGTCATCGACTTCAGCGATCCCTACTACTTCACCCCGGGCGCCTTCGTGGCCGCCGACGACCTGGAGCTGGGCGGCCCCGACGACCTCGGTGGCAAGGTGCTCGGCGTGCAGGCCGCCACCACCAACGCCACCTACGCGCGCCGCGCCCTGCGCGACAGCGTCGGCGACATCCGACTCTACGACCAGGCCGAGCAGGTCAACCGCGACCTGCTGGCCGGCCGCCTGGACGTGATCCTGGCCGACGAGATCGCCATGACCGAGTTCCTCGAGCGCGACGAGGCCGAAGGCTACGCGATCAAGGCCACCGCGCCGCGCCACGCCGCCTACGGCGAGGGCGTGGGCATCGGCATCCGCCAGGACGACGATGCCCTGCAGGCGGACATCAACGCCGCCATCGCCGAGGTCCGCGAGGACGGCACCTGCAGCGCGCTGTCCGAGGAGTACTTCGGCACCGACATCTGCACCTGATCCCGGTCCTCGACGACGCTCGTCCGGCAGGCGGCCACGGCCGCCTGCCGGCCTCGCCCTGTCTCATCAAGGACACGATTTCCCCATGAACAACGTTTCCCAAGAGGGACTGCTCGACTGGGCCGGTCCGATCCTCCAGGGGGCTCTGACGACCCTCGAGATCGCCGTGCTGGCCTATGCCATCGGCCTCGTGCTGGGGCTGGTCGGCGCCAGCGCGAGACTCAGCCCCTGGGCGCCGCTGCGCGGCCTGGCCACGGCCTACTCCACCGCGGTGAGGGCGGTCCCCGAACTGCTGCTGATCATCCTGCTCTACTACGCCGGCTCCCAGGCGCTCACCGCCCTGACCAACGCCCTGGGGCTGCCCGGCCAGGTCGCCATCAACGGCTTCGTCACCGCCGTGGGCGTGCTGGCCTTCGTCCAGGGCGCCTACATGACCGAGGTGCTGCGCGGCGCCATCCTGGCCATTCCCCGAGGCCAGCTCGAGGCCGCCGACGCCTTCGGCTTCTCCGCCTGGACACGCTTCCACCGCATCGTCATCCCGGCCATGCTGCCCAACGCCCTGCCCGGCATGTCCAACCTGTGGCTGATCCTGATCAAGGACACCGCCCTGATCAGCGTGATCGGCTTCAGCGAACTGTTCTTCACCATCCAGCAGGCCGCGGCCAGCACCCGCGCCCACTTCCTGTTCTATGGCGCGGCCGGGGTCATCTACCTGGTCATGACGCTGTCGTCCACGGCGCTGTTCACCCGACTGGAGCGCCGGGTCCGGCGCGGCCAGCCGCTGCGCGAGGAGGCCTGACATGGACTTTTCCTGGCTCCAGGACGGCTTCTATCAGGAGTACCTGATTGAAGGCTTCGTCAACACCCTGTGGCTGCTCGCGGTCTCCGCCATCGGCGGCCTGGCGCTGGCCGTGGCGGTGGCCATCGCCCGCCTCAAGGGCCCACGCCCGCTGGCCATGCTGGCCAAGGGCTTCACCACGGTGATCCGTGGCACCCCGCTGCTGGTGCAGCTGTT
The DNA here is from genome assembly GCF_056159885.1 of Halomonas sp. ABH4_019. NCBI lineage: Bacteria > Pseudomonadati > Pseudomonadota > Gammaproteobacteria > Oceanospirillales > Halomonadaceae > Halomonas > Halomonas sp. ABH4_019. The sequence continues at coordinate 661,960 of NZ_JBSWWC010000003.1, read as the reverse complement.
CTTCTTCTACTACGGCGTCGGCCGGCTGCTGGAGGGCATCCCCGGCGTGCAGGACAGCGCGATCTGGCCGCTGCTGCGCGACCCGTTCTTCTACGGGGCCCTGACCTTCATCCTGAGCGTCGGCGCCTACTCCGGCGAGGTGCTACGCGGTGCCCTGCTCAGCGTGCCCCACGGCGAGCGCGAAGCGGGCCGCGCCTTCGGCATGGGGCCCGTCCAGGTGTTCTTCCGCCTGTGGCTGCCGCGGGCCGTCCAGCTATGCCTGCCGACCCTGACCGGCGAGATGATCCTGCTGCTCAAGTCGGTGCCGCTGGTGTCCACCATCGCCCTGATGGACCTGCTGCAGGCCGCCAACATCATTCGCGACGAGACCTTCCTGGTCTACGAGCCGCTGATGCTGATCGCCGGCATCTACCTGGCCATGACCGTGGTGCTGACCCTGGTGCTGCGCCAGGTGGAACGCCACTTCCCCGGCATGCAGCCGACCCGCCACCGCTGGCTGCCCCTGCGTCGAGACGAGACCGCCCCATGCAAGCACTGACCCACCATTTCATCGACAACCGCTGGGTGGCGAGCCACGGCACCCGACAACTGCCGGTCACCGACCCCTACCGCGAGACGCCGATCGCCGAGGTCACCGCCGGTGCCCCCGAGGACGTGAACGCCGCCGTGGCCGCCGCCCGCCGCGCCCTGCCCGGCTGGCGGGCGCTGGGCGGAGCGGCGCGCGGCGACACCCTGGACGCCTTCGCCGACGCCCTGGCCGCACGGCGCGGCGAGCTCGAGGCGCTGTCCAGCCGCAACAACGGCAAGCCGAAAGCCGAGGCCGAGCAGGACCTGAGTGACGCCATCGCCTGCTACCGCCACTATGCCGAGGAGGCCCGGGCGCTGGACGGCCGCCAGGGCGAGGTCGTGGCCACCGGCGAGGCGGGGCTGGTGTCGCGCCGCTACCACGACCCCGCGGGCGTGGCCGGGCTGATCACGCCCTGGAACTTTCCGCTCGTCAGCAGCGCCTGGAAGCTGGCCCCGGCGCTGGCCGCCGGCTGCACGGTGGTGTTCAAGCCCTCCGAGGTCACCCCGCTGCCCGAGCAGGCGCTGGCCGAGATCGCCGAGGCCATCGAGCTGCCGCCCGGGGTCTTCAACCTGGTGCACGGCGACGGCGCCAACGTCGGCGCACCGCTGGCCGCCCACCCCGGCGTCGACAAGCTGTCCTTCACCGGCAGCAACCCGGTCGGCGAGGCGGTGATGGCCGCCGCCGCCCGGGGCACGCGCAACGTCTCGCTGGAGCTCGGCGGCAAGTCGCCGATCATCGTCGCCGAGGACGCCGACCCGGACCTGGCGGCGGCGCTGGTCATGGCCGGCTTCTGCTACAACGCCGGCCAGATGTGCTCGGCCACCTCTCGGCTGCTGGTCCACGAGGGCGTCGCCGAGGCCCTGCACGACAGGCTCGACGCGGCCATCGCCGCGCTGGTGGCCGGCGACCCGCAGAACGCGGCCACCACCCTGGGCCCGCTGGTCAACGCCAAGCAACGCGACCGAGTGAACGCCTACCTGGCGGAAGCCGAGGCCGAGGGCCTCGTGCCCACCGCAGCGGCACTCGCCCTGCCCGACCAGGGCCACTTCGTCGCCCCGCGGGTATACCGCGACGTGCCGGCCACGAGCCGGCTGTGGCGCGAGGAGATCTTCGGGCCGGTGCTGTGCGCGCGGGCCGTCCGCGACGACGACGAGGCGGTGGCCTTGGCCAACGACAGCGACTACGGGCTGGCCGCCACCGTGGTGGCCGGCAGTCACGAGCGTGCCGAGGCCATCGCCTCGCGCCTCACCGCCGGCAACGTCTGGTGCAACACCTACCAGGTGGCCCCGCCGGGGCTCGGCTGGGGCGGCATGAAGGGCAGCGGCATCGGCCGCGAGCTGGGCCGCGCCGGGCTCGAGGCCTATCTCGAGACCCGCTACGTGACCCGGCCAGCCTGAGGCGACTCCCCCCGCATACACTGTGCGGCCCCCATGGGCGGCTGTCGTCAGGTCGGTTACTCCAGACCGTTGAGGGCCTTCCAGTTACCCGGATAGAGGGCGTAGCCGAACAGCGCCTGGCCGCCGTAGACCAGCTCGGTGCCTTCGGGAATCCACAGCATCTGGCCCTGGGTGACGCGATGGGTCTCCCCGGCGGCGGTGACCTCGAGCTCGCCCTCGATGACGAAGATCACCTCGTCGTAGAGCACCTTCCAGGCCACCTCGGCCCCTTCCCAGCGGGCGAAGCCGGCGCCCATGGTCTCGCTCAGGGCGGTGTCCACGGTACGGCCGATCTCGGCGTGCCCGGGCGGACCTCCGCGGTGGCGGAAGGTGGTATCGCGATGATCGAACTTGATGGCGCGGATGGGGGTATCGCTCATGGTGGTCCTTGCTTGGATCTGATCAAAAGGAGCAAAGGACGGATAAGCGTCAGCGTATCCGCCACTCTGCCGGCGCGGTCTCTGAAACGTTGCCGAGCGCAGACCGTTTCAGCTTAGAGTTCGCTGCGGCTGGCCCAGGCCGCCTGCTTCATCCGGGTCTTCACGCCGAGGCTCAAAAATGGCTCCGGGGGATTGAGCGCCGGCTTGCCGGACACCGCCAGCATGTCGGCGAGCTGACTGGAGTCCTGGCCGGTGGCCAGTTCCGGCAGCAGCTTGCCGGAGATGGTGCCCCGCGCCGCGCCGACGCTCTGGTGGACGCCGGACATCCAGGCGTTGTCGCCTACCCTGCCGAAGAAGGCCGTGTAGTTGCGCGACAGCCCGCAGGCCCCGCCCCAGGTAGCCTCGAACGGCACATGAGACAGTGTCGGGTAACGAGCCTCAAAGGACTGGCGGTGCCCCTGGCGAATGCGGGTGCGTTCGGCCAGATTGTCGTGATAGCGCGGCACGAAACGGTACTGGTTGCGCACGATCAGCCGCCGATCCGGGGTCAGTCGCAGCGTGGTGCCGGCATGGTCGGCGGGCGTCAGCCCGAAATGGTGAGGCGCGGTGGAGAACAGCGCCATCTCGTCGTCCGTCAGCGCCCGGGTCATGCTGGCGAAGGTCATCACCGGCAGCACCCGGTGCTTGAGGAAACCGAACTCCCGGGAATAGATGTTGGAGCCGAGCAGCAGGTTCTTGGCACGTACCTCGCCCTCCGGCGTAGTGGCGCACCATTGCCCACCCGAGCGGGTCAGGCTCACTACCGGGGTGTGCTCGTAGAGCTCGGCGTTGTCCGGCAGACTCTCGCCAAGCCCACGCACCAGGGCGGCGGGCTGCATCAGCGCGGTGTTGGCGGTATAGATGGCCGAAGCGTAGTGCCGGGTGCCGAGGATCGGCGCCAGCTCGTCGCGACCCAGCCGACGGTAGGGGTAGTCGAATTCCTGGAGCAGGCGCTCGTAGTGGTCGAGGTACTTGAGGCCGCGCTCGCCCACCGCGCCCTGGTACTTGCCGGCACGGGACCAGCCGCAGTCGATGCCGTGTCCCGATACCAGGGCCTCTAGGTCGTTGATCGCGGCCCGGTTGAGCGACAGCAGCTTGTGCTTGCGTTCCAGGTCATCGCCCTCGAGGTCACGCTTGTGGGGCAGGTCGATGACGAAACCGGTATTGCGCCCGGAGGCCCCCTGCCCCACCCGTAAGGCCTCCAGCACCACCACACGATCGCCGGGCCGCAGCTCGGCGACGCGGCGGGCCGCGGCCAGCCCGGTGAAGCCGGCACCGATCACCAGCCAGTCGGCGCTCTCGCAAGCATTCAGTCGACGAGCCGGCCTCGGGTCATCGAGCAGCTGATACCAACCATTGCACTTGTCGTCACGAGGAAGGGTTGCTTGTGACATTCTTCACCTCCGCCGCACCGAAACGCGACGTCATCACCGGCCAGGCCGGTGGTTCGAGAGTAGGCGGCGCCCGACGGGCGCCGCATGTAGTCATGTAGCGCTGCTGGAAGGCTCGCTACAAGAACTCGGCGAGCGATGATCAGGCAAGGCAAAAATCGGCGAAAATGCTGAATTTACGTGGTATGTAAATGAGCAGTTTGAGCCGTTTTTTAACGCCGTATGATCGAGCGCAGCCAGTTCTTGTCCAGCCTCAGGCGGCCTGGGCCTGGCCACAGGCCTTCACCCAGTCACTGCGCCGCGCCATGGCCGCGTCGCCGACCAGCGCGAAGCCGATCAACCGGCCTGCGGCGTCGTAGCCGGCGGCTTCGACGCCATCGTCGGTAGCGCTGACGTGCCAGCTCACCTGGGCGTCGGCCGGCGGCACCACCGCGCAGACTGGAGCTACCGGGGTCTTGACCATCACCGGCATCACCGGGTAACTGACCGGCGTCGGGGTGCCCGTGAGGGTCGCCGCCAGAGCGCGCAGCCCGGCGTTGATCGGCGCCAGGTAGGGCAGCAGCTGGCCGTCGATCTCCACGGCGTCGCCCAGGGCATAGACGCCTGGGAACGACGTCATGAGGTGATCATCAACGCGAATGCCCCGACCGCAGTCGATACCGGCCGCACTGGCGAGCGCGGTGTTGGGCGCGAGTCCCACGGCGCTGACGACCAGGTCCGCCGACAGCTCGCGGTCATCGGTGAGCGTCAACCGGTAGCCGCCGTCCTCGGCGGCCACGCTGGCCAACGAGCGCGACAGGTGCCAGTTCACGCCAAGCCGCGAGAGCGCTTCGCGCAGGACCTCGCTGCCCGCCTCCGGCAGCAACCGCGGCAGCGGGCGTTCGGCCAGCCCCACCACCTCGACCTTATGGCCCGCCTGGGCCAGGTCATTGGCGAACTCACAGCCGATCAGGCCGTCGCCGATGATCACCACCCGCGCCGCACGGCCGAGGGTGTCGAGGCGCTCGCGCATGGCGGCATAGTCGCCGCGATCGTTGACCGAGAGCAGCGCGCCTGCCTCACCCTCCACCGGGATGCGGATCGGGCTCGCGCCGGTGGCGAGCACGAGCTGCCCGTAGTCCAGTTCGCCGAGTCGGGTGACGAGGCGTTTGGCCTCGGCGTCGATGCGCTCCACCGGGCAGAAGGCATGCACCCGAATGTTCAGACGGCGCTCGATCGACAGCGCCGATTCGTCGAGCAACGCCTCGGCATCCTTGCCCAGAGCGAAGGCGTTGGACAGCGCCGGCTTGGAGTACAAGCCACCATCGTCGGCAGTCACCACGTGGATCTCGCGCTCGGCGTCACAGCCACGCACCGCCTCGGCCAGCCCGTAGCCGGCATGGCCGCTGCCGATGATCACCAGCGGCCCGTCCGGCGTTGCGGCGGCCGGCGCTCCAGTGGCCGGTGCGACAGCGGCCACGGCATCGGCCAGCGGGGCGGGACCCGCCGCCGGAGCCTGGGCGGGCGCGTCATCGGTGATCTCGAGCATCTCGAAATCTTCCTTGCCCACGCCGCAGTCCGGGCAGATCCAGTCGTCCGGGACATCCTCCCAGCGGGTGCCGGGAGGAATGCCATCGCTCGGCCAGCCCTCGGCCTCGTCGTAGACGAGACCGCAGATGATGCACAGCCACTTCTTCATCTGAACCTCCTTCACACGCCCTTGATGCGCACGGCGATGTTGCGGGTCTGGACGTAGCTGTAGAGCGCCTCCTGCCCCTTCTCGCGGCCGAAGCCGGAGAGACCGACCCCGCCGAAGGGCGTCTCCACCCCACCGGCGAACCACTCGTTGATGAACACCTGGCCGCCGCGCAGGCGGCGGGCGGTGCGCAGGGCCCGGTCAAGACGGGTGTCGAAGACCCCGGCCACCAGGCCGAACTCGGTGCCGTTGGCCAGTTCGACGGCCTCGTCCTCGGTATCGAAGGGATGGATCACCAGCACCGGACCGAAGACTTCTTCCTGGAAGAGCTCGCTATCCACGGCCACGTCGGTGAACAGCGTCGGCTGCATAAAGTAGCCCTTCACCCCAGCCACTCTTTCACCGCCCGTAACGCAGGTGGCCCCGGCCTCGATAGCGCGACGACACATGCCCTCGACCTGTTCGAGCTGATCCCGGGAGACCAGCGGCGTCAGGTCCGGATTCTCGACCCCCGGGCCGATGGACAGCCCCTCGGCCAGCGCCCGGGCTCGGGCGATGACCTCGTCATAGCGCGAGCGATGCACCAGCAGTCGCGACATGGCCGAACAGACCTGACCGGCGTTGAAGAAGATCCCCGCCTGGATGCTCTCGAGCACCTGATCGATGTCGGCATCGGCATGCACGATGCCCGCGGACTTGCCCCCCAGCTCCATCACGCTGGGGGTGGCGCGCTCGGCGGCGTCGCGCAGAATACGCTGACCGGTGGGCACCGAACCGGTGAAGACGATCTGGTTGGCATCGCGGTGCTTGACCAGGTGGGAGCCGACCACCGAGCCCTTGCCGCAGAGCAGGTTGACGGCGCCCTTCGGCAGGCCGGCTCGCTCGCAGGCGGTCATCAGGAAGGTCATCGCCAGCGGCGAGATTTCAGGCGACTTGATCACCACGGCGTTGCCGGCGGCCAGGGCCGGGGCCAGGGAGCGGGCGCAGATCGACGGCGGAAAGTTCCAGGGCACGATCTGCACCGAGACGCCCATGGGTTCATAGCTGGTGAAGTCGACGTAGTCGTCGCCCAGCGGGATCGAAGTGCCTTCGATCTTGTCGGCCATGCCGGCGTAGTACTCGAAGTAGCGGGCGGACTCCTCGAACTCGCCGCGGGCAACTTCCAGGGACTTGCCGTTCTCTCGGCACAGCACCAGAGCGGCCTCTTCGGTCAACGCCTTGATTTCCTCGGCGATGGCCAGCAGCCAGGTCACGCGCTGGGCCGGGCGCACTGAACTCAGCGAACCGGCATTCACACAGCGCCGGGCCGCGGCCATGGCGGCATCGGCATCGGCCAGGCTGGCCTCGGCGATCTCGGCGTAGACTTCACCGGTGGCCGGGTCATCGACGGCGAGGTAGCCGTCGGCGCCGACCCAGGCGCCGTCGATATAGTTGTAGTAGCGATCGAGCGTGCTCATCGGGGCACTCCAGTTAGCAACGTTTCGGACCAGACCTTCTCGGAACAAGCCTGAGATTCAAGCGGCCTCGGCATCGCCGCGCACGCGACGCGCCACCCACTGGTGGAAGAAGTGGGTCGGGTGATCCAGCACCGGCGAGAAGACGCCGCCCTGGAAGCCCGGCGACTTGCGACCGCGCTGCATGCCTTCCACGGCACCAATGTCCTCGCCGAACACCACCCGCCAGGACTCCAGGGTCGAGGTGCGGCAGGCGGCGTAGGCGTCCTGGGTCGCCTCGTCGCCGACGTAGTAGACCCGCAGGTGTTCGACGGTCTGGTTGGCGGAGACCGGCTCCAGCATCATGGCGAAGGCATGGTCGGCCTGGATCCCCAGCAGCACGTTGGGGAAGAAGGAGATGTACTCGGCGTGCTCGAGCTTGTCCTGGGGCCAGGACGGGAACTTGGGCAACCGGGTGCCGGCCACGTTGGAGAGCCGATAGGCCAGGCTGCCCTGACCGGAGAAATGCTCGCCGAACTGGATGTTGTAGTGATCCTCGAGGCGCGAGTAGCTGTTCAGGCTGGGGTGCACCCAGGGCAGGTGATAGCTCTCGCAGTAGTTCTCCACCGCCAGCTTCCAGTTGCAATTGACGGTGATCTCCAGGTTGCCGCCCATGTTGACGCGACGCAGCAGGCCAAAGCCCTCGGTGCCGATGAAGTCGCGCCAGCGGCTCTCCAGGGGCGCCACGTGGTCGGCGAAGTCGGGAGCCTGGCCGTCCAGATTGACGAACACCATGTCCATCCACACTGCGCTGCGTACCGGCTTGAGGCCGTGCTTCTCGCACTTGAAGCCCTCGACCTTGTGCTGGCCGACGCCGCCGATGTGCGGGGTGCCCTTGAGGTTGCCGTCGAGATCGTAGGTCCAGGAGTGGTAGGGGCAGCGGATCACCCCTTGCACCTCGCCTTCCTCGGCGATCAGTTGCATGCCGCGGTGGCTGCAGACGTTATGGAAGACTTGGGTCTCGCCGTCCTTGTTGCGCATCATCACCAGCGGCAGGCCCATGAAGTCGACCGGCTTGACGTAGCCGTGCTTGATCAGGTCGCTGGCAAATCCTACGCAGGCCCAGGTGCTGGCCATCAGGCGGTCGCGCTCGGCGGCGAAGAAGGCATCGCTGACATAGGCGGCGTTGGGCATGCCGGTGGCCTCGGCGATCGGGGCGAGCACATCGTCGAGCTGCTGAGCGGGAATCAGGGATTGGGTCGGGTCGGTCATCTTGGCCTCCTCACGGGACACGGGCGGGTCTTGGTCTGTTATGGCCCTACCGGGGGTTCCGGCTGGTGGAGGCGAGTCTGGGAGCGCCGCGACACGGCGACAATCGATGATTCAGCATCAAATCATGATAAAAAGTCATTTATTAGACGAATGGATAACTGCATAAAGCCGCTTTATCCTTTGATTAACTGTGCATAAAGCTGGCGTTATTGCCTCTCCATGGAATGAGAAATTCTCATGCGTTGATGACAAAAAATGGGTTGCTCGCCCCTCCCGCACCGCCCAGTCTGCGCAGCGGGCCACCCGGCCCCATCCCCCCGACATCCGATTGTCCAATAACAACGCGAGAGAGACGCCATGCGCTCATCCAGTGGCCTGCTCAAGGGCCTCAACCCCACGGTGACCATCGCCTCGAAGGTACTAGTCATCGGCTTCGTGATCTTCTGCGCCGTGCTCGCCGAACGGGCGGGCGTCATCTTCCAGGAGGTGTCGACGGTCGTCCTCGACAATGCCAAGTGGTTCTATCTCGGGCTGGTCAGCAGCGTGCTGGCCTTCCTGCTCTACCTGATGATCAGCCGCTTCGGCCATATCCGCCTGGGCAAGGACGACGAGCGTCCCGAGTTCAGCTTCGTCTCCTGGGTCAGCATGCTGTTCTCTGGCGGCATGGGCATCGGCCTGATCTTCTGGTCGGTGGCCGAGCCGATGTGGCACTACGCCGACAACCCCTTCACCGACGGCATGAGCGATGCGGCCGCCGGCATGGCGATGCGCCTGACCTTCTTCCACTGGGGCCTGCACCCCTGGGCGATGTTCATCATCGTGGCCCTGGCGCTGGCCTACTTCTCCTACCGCAAGGGACTGCCACTGACCCTGCGCTCGATCCTCTACCCCTTCATCGGCGAGCGCATCTACGGCCCCATCGGCCATACCGTCGACATCCTCACCGTGGCGATCACCGCCTTCGGCGTCTCCCAGTCGCTGGGCTTGGGGGTGATCCAGATGAACAGCGGGTTGCACACCGTCTTCGGCGTGGAGAACGGCATCGGCGTCCAGCTGACCATGATCGCCGTGATCACGCTGTTCGCCATCGCCTCGGTGATGTCCGGGGTGGGCCGCGGCATCCGCCGACTCTCCGAGTGGAACATGCTGCTGTCGCTGGTCATCGTCGCCATCGTGCTGGCCATCGGCCCCACCCGCTACATCCTCAACACTCTGCTGCAGAGCACCGGCGACTACGCCGACCACCTGATCGGAATGAGCCTGTGGAGCGATGCCAACGCCGACAGCGGCTGGCAGAACTGGTGGACCGCCTTCTACTGGCCCTGGTGGATGACCTGGGCGCCGTTCGTCGGCATGTTCATCGCCCGCATCTCCCGGGGACGTACCATCCGCGAGCTGATCGGCGGCGCCCTGCTGGTGCCGACCCTGGTGACCTTCGTGTGGATGTCGGTGTTCGGCGGCAGCGCCCTGTTCGAGGAGCAACAGGCGCGTCAGGTCCATGAGCAGGCCGTGGCCGAGGGGACGGTAGCGAGCGATGTCGACTTCGCCGGCGGAGAGGTGCTGAAGGCCACCCAGGAGGACACCACCCTGGCGCTGTTCACCCTCTTCGATGCCCTGGACCCGGGACTGCTGGGCAGCGTGCTGTCGATCCTGGCGGTGCTGCTGCTGGCCACCTACTTCATCACCTCGGCGGACTCCGGCACCCTGGTGCTGTGCACCCTGGACAGCGTCGGCAGCCCCGAGCCACCTCAGCCGATCCGCGTGATCTGGGGCCTGGTGATCGGCTGCATTGCCGGCTCCCTGCTCTATGCCGGCGGCCTCAAGACGATCCAGACCGCCTCGATCATCGCCGGACTGCCGATCGCCGTCTTCATCCTGGTGATGACCCTGAGCCTCTACCGCACCATGCGCCGGGAGCCCATGGCCGCCGCCATGCTGCCGCCCCAGGCGCGTCCGTCCGACGCCGACCTGGATCATCACAGCGGGCGGGCCGCCCTCTCGCCGGCACGGGCCGGGGGCGAGCGAGCCGAGCCGGTCCTCGAAACCTGAGGCCCGAGTCGCCCAACCCAACGACAGGGGCACGGCAACGGCCGGGGCCCTGCCATATCGAGGAATAGTCATGCCCCCCGCCGATGCGTCCCATCCCCTCCTCGCAGGAGGCCCCACTCCCCTCAAGGATCCCATCTCTGCGACCACCCTGGAGGCGGCACGTCACTATCGACTATCTCGCGTCCAGGACCAGCTGAGGCGGCACGGCATACCCGCCTTGCTGCTCTACGATCCGGTCAACATCCGCTACGCCACCGACGCCTCCAACATGCAGGTCTGGACCGCCCACAACCCCTCGCGGTATGCGCTGATCTTCGCCGAGGGCCCGGTGATTCTCTGGGAGTTCCATAACTGTGAACACCTCTGCGCGCACCTAGAGACCATCGACGAGGTCCGCGGGGCCATCAACTGGGCCTACTTCGGGGCTGGCCCAAGGGTCGAAGCGAAGGCGCGTCAATGGGCGGCCGAGATCGCCGACCTGCTGCGCCATCACGGCGGCGACCGCCCACGCCTGGCCGTGGACCGACTCGATCCGCAGGGTGCAGCGGCCCTTACCGCCGAAAGTATCGGCCTGATCCAGGGCCAGCCCCTGATGGAACAGGCCCGCGCCATCAAGTCGGCCGAGGAGCTCGAGCTGATCCGCTGGACGATCCGCGTAGCCGAGCGAGGTATCCAGCGCATGCACGATGAGCTTCGACCGGGCCTGACGGAAAACGAGCTCTGGGCTTGGCTGCACTTCGAGAACGTTCGCCATGGCGGTGAATGGCTGGAGACGCGGCTTCTCGCCTCCGGGCCGCGCACTAACCCCTGGATGCAGGAGTGCAGCGACCGGGTGATGCAGGAGGGCGAGCTGATCGCCTTCGATACCGACCTGATCGGTCCCTACGGCTACTGTGCAGATATCTCGCGGACCTGGACCGTCGACCATGGCCCGCCGAGCGACGCGCAGCGCCGTCTGTATCTCCTTGCCTACGAGCAGCTCCAGCACAACATGGCGCTGCTGCGGCCCGGGCTCGGCTTCCGGGAATTTTCGGAGAAAAGCTGGCTGATTCCCACCGAGTACCACCCCAACCGCTATTGCTGCGTGGCCCACGGCGTGGGACTGGCCGATGAGTATCCGGCCATCGCCCACCCAGGGCCGGACTGGTCGAGTAGCGGCTACGATGGCGTGTTCGAGGAGCACATGACCGTCTGTGTCGAGAGCTATATCGGCGCGCCGAACGGCCAGGAAGGCGTCAAGCTGGAGGAGCAGGTGCTGATCACCCGGAACGGCTGCGAGCCGCTATCCCGCTATCCCTTGGAGACAGACTGGCTGAACTGACAGCATGTATTCGAGGACCCGGCAGCCACCGGGTCCTTGTCGTCAAGCGGGTCGGGAAGAGCTCCCCTCATGTGTCGCCGACCACTCTCACCCACTCAAATCAATCCCAATTCGCCCACTTCCCTAGGGATGGTCTCGAGCAACCACTCCCGGAAGGCCTTGACCCCCCGGCGGTGCGACGGCGCCTCGCCGCGCTCGAGCAGGTAGAAGCGCGCCGGGGTACGCAACACCGTCTCTACTGGCCGCACCAGCTGGCCACGTTCCAGATAGTCGTCCACCAGCTGGCTCCAGCCCAGCGCCACCCCCTGGTCCATCATCGCCGCCTGCACCAGCATCGAGTAGCTGTTGATGTTCAGCCGGCGTCGCGGAGGGCGTGCGATCACGCCGACCTCGGTGAACCACTGCTTCCAGCTCATCCAGTCCTGATCGGCATCCTCCAACGACAGCAGGGTGCAGTCGAGCAGCGCCTCAGGCCCCGAGAAGGGCCCGAACTGCTCCAGGTAGCGGGGGCTGCACACCGGGAAGGCCTCCTCGTGGAAGAGCGTGGTGGCCTGCATCGCGGGAGGGGGGGTGCGGCAGTAGAAAAGCGCGACGTCGCACTCCACGCGCGCCAGGTCGCGGAGCTGCTCAATGGTGACGATACGCAGCTCGATGTCATCGTGCTCACGCTGGAACTCGGCGATCTTGGGCAGTAACCACAGCGACGCCATGGCACTGGTGGTGGCCACGGTGAGCTGATGCATGCCCTGCCAGCTACGCACCTCGTCGGTGATACCCGCAATATCCACTAACGACTGGCGAACCGCCTGGGCGTAGCGATATCCCATGGCCGTTAGTTTGACGCTGCGATTAGCGCGCTCGAAAAGCGGCTTGCCAAGGTAGTTCTCAAGGCTTCGCACCTGTCGACTGATGGCACCCTGCGTCACGTGCAGCTCCTCGGCCGCCAGCGTGAAGCTGAGGTGGCGGGCCGCCGACTCGAAGGCCACCAGACTGTTCAGGGGAGGCAGGGGACTGATCTTCATAACGTTTCGGCGTCAACCATGATCGGGGCAGGCGCATCGAGTGTACGCCCCGCGCCCGGGCGACGCCACGGCTCAACGCTGGGCGCCCTCTTCCTTGCGCCTCTGGCGCGGCCAGCCCACTCGGCCGCTGCCGATCAGCGCCCCGCCGCAGATCAGCAGCGCGGCCAGCAGCAGCGTCGGGCTGGCCGTCGCCAGGCCGGCGGCGATCAGCACCAGGGTCGAGCACAGCGGCGTGGCGTAGGACAAGAGCCCCAGCAGGCGCACATGGCCGCGTTTCATGCCCAGATCCCAGGTGAAGAAGGCGCTGCCCACCGGGCCCAGCCCCAGGGCCAGGACCGCCCACGGGTTGGCGCCTTCCGGCCAGCCCACGGGCTCCCAGGCCAGATGGCAGGCGAGCGCCAGCGCCGCGGCGCCGAGGCAGTTCCAGGCCACCGCGGTGGTGGGAATGCGCGCCAGCAATCGCGAGGCCACCGAATAGCCGCTCCACAGGAACGCCGCCAGCAGCGCCGCCAGGTAACCGAAGGTGTATTCCCCCGCCCAGTCGAGTCCGTCGGGCCCCACCAGCAGCGCCGCCCCCAGGAAGCCGCAGGCGCCGCCCAGCAGATGGATGCCGCGCAGCCGCTCGCCGGGCAGTAGCCAGCCGGCCAGGATCACGATCAACAGCGGCCACAGGTAGCTGATCAGCCCGGCGTTGGCCGCCGGCGCATTCTGCTGGGCGATGAAGTAGCAGAGGTGATAGCCGAACAGCCCGCCGACGCCCAGCAGCCAGCCCGCCGGCGGCTGGCGGAAGGCCTCGGCCAGCGCCCGCCCCTCGCCGCGGGCCAGGAACACCAGCAGCGCCAGGCCACCGGCCAGGCCGAAACACAGCGCGGTGAGCAGGAAGGGTGGCACCGGGCCGGCCCATTGGGTGAACAGCGCCAGAGTGGCCCAGCTGAGGACGGTGCTGGCGCCCCACAGGGTGGCGCGGCGCGCCTCGCCGGGGGATACGGACGACATCTCGATACTCCGCTCGGAGGGTGAGCCGGCAGTGTGACGCCTGCGCCCGGCGAGGGCTTGTCGATTTCGGCCATCAGCGCCGGCGACGGAAGGCGCTCGGCGTCATCCCGAAGTGTCGGCGGAAGTGGCGGCTGAACTGGGCCCCATCGGCGAAGCCACAGGCCAGGGCGATCGCGGTGATCGACGCGTCGCCGCCGGCCAGCCACTGCTCGGCCCGAGCCAGCCGCTGGGCCTGCAGCCACTGCCAGGGCGTCTGGCCGGTCACCGCGGAGAGGCTGCGGCGCAGTTGCCGCTCGGAGAGCCGGGCGGCCGCGGCCAGGCGTGCCAGATTCCAGGCTGCGGCCGGCTCGCCCTGCACCAGCCGCGTCAATCGCGCCATGTTCAGCCGCGGCCCGCGCCAGGGCGGCGCCGCGCCGAGGCGTGACAGCAGGGCCTCGTCGCCAAGCCCCCGGGCCTCTTCAGGCGCCAGGCGCAGAAAGCGGATACGCTCGAACAGCGCGTCGAGCGGCCCATCGCCGACCGGCAGGTCCAGCACCCGGCAGCGGTTGTCGGCATCGAGCCCCAGATAATGGTGCGTCGCCGCGGCGGGGATCAGGCAGGCGCCGCCCGGCGCCATGGCGCCGCCATGCCCTTCGACCTCGACGTCCACGCGGCCGTCGAGGCCGATCAGCAGCTGATGGTGGTCATGGGTGTCGCTCAGACAGTCGAGGGGATAGGAACGCTCGACGCTGCGTCCGAGGGCGAGAAGATCGACGCTCATGGTGGTCAGCATGCCGGGTAGCGGGCACGAATGCCAGGGCGAGGCTTGTCGGCGTCGTCGCTCACCGGCAGGATGACGGCGGGACGTATGACTCACACCCATCACGCACGAGGACACCGAGGATGTTCGACAAGCTCATGGCCGCCGTAGGCATCGGCAACGCCCGCGTGGATACCCTGCTGGAAGGCGACGCCGCCGAAGCCGGCGGCCCACTCAAGGGCGAGGTGGTGATCCAGGGCGGCGAGGTCGCCCAGGACCTGGACGCCCTGGTGCTGGACCTGGCCAGCGAGGCGATCAAGGAGATCGACGACAAGAAGGTCAGGATCGGCCATGCCTGGGCCTCCACCGAGGTCTGCGGCGCCATGACCATCGGCGCCGGCGAGCAGAAGCGGATTCCCTTCGAGCTGACGCTGCCGCTGCTGTCGCCGCTGTCGGTGGGCCGCCAGCATCCCAAGACCTGGGTGGCCACCCGCGCCGACATCGCCATGGCCCTGGACCCCCGGGACAAGGATCCGCTGCGCATCCTGCCCGGCAAGGTACACCGCGCCGCCTTCGAGGCCATGGAACAACTGGGCTTCGTGATGACCGGCGCGCCGCTGGAGCTCTCGCGCAAGAACCCGGCCACCGGCTGCCTGCAGGAGTTCGAGTTCAAGCCCTCGCCCGGCAGCCGCTTCGGCCACCTCGACGAGGCGGAGCTGGCCTTCCTGCCCTCCACCGGCGGCGGCCTGGACCTGCTGGTGCAGCGCGACACCCGGGCCACCGGGCTCGGCTCGCTGCTCTCCGAGATGGCCGGCACCGACGAGCGCTTCTACCGCATCTCCCTCGACGGCAACGAATCCGCCGAGACGCTGCGCGGCCGACTGGAGTCGGTGCTGAGCTGACGCCGGTCACCACTCCCCAGACGGCGAGGCACCTTGGCGTGCCTTGCCGATGCCACTCAGCGCGCCATGTCCACCACCAGGCGGCCGCGAATGCGTCCCGCCAACAGTGCGTCGGCTTCGTCGATGGCGTCTTCCAGGCCGATCGTCCGAGTGATGGCATCCAGCTGCTCGGGCACCAGCAGGTCGCCGAGACGACGCCAGGCCTCGAGTCGATCCTCACGTGGGCGCATCACGCTGTCGACCCCCGCCAGGGTCACCCCACGCAGGATAAAGGGCGCGACGCTGGCGGGCAGCTCCATGCCCTGAGCCAGCCCGCAGGCCGCCACCGCCCCGCCGCGACGGGTCGCGGCCAGCACGTTGGCCAGGGTGTGGCTGCCCACCGAGTCGACCGCTCCCGCCCAGCGCTCCCTGGCCAGCGGGCGGCCCGGCTCGGCGAGTTCCCGGCGGTCGATCACCTCACGGGCCCCGAGCCTCTCGAGGTAATCGGCTTCCTCGAGCCGTCCGGTGGAGGCCACGACCGCATAGCCCAGCTTGGCCAGCAGGGCGATGGCGTAGCTGCCCACGCCGCCGCTGGCACCGGTCACCAGTATTTCGCCCTGGTCCGGGGTGACGCCCTGACGCTCCAGCGCCATGACCGACAGCATGGCGGTATAGCCCGCGGTGCCGATGGCCATGGACTGGTGCGCGCTGAAGGCGGCGGGATGGGGAATCAACCATCGCCCCTCCAGACGGGCCTTTTCGGCCAGGCCGCCCCAGTGCTGCTCGCCGACGCCCCAGCCGTTGAGCAGCACGGTGTCTCCCGGTGCATAGTCGACGCAGCGGGAATCCTCGACCGTGCCCGCCAGGTCGATCCCCGGCACCATGGGAAACTGTCGCACCACCGGCCCCTTGCCGGTGATCGCCAGGGCATCCTTGTAGTTCAGCGTACTGCAGGCGACCCGGACGGTGACATCGCCCTCCGGCAGCCGCGCCTCATCCAGGGTGGTCAGTGCGGTCCGCTGCCGCTCGTCCTGCTGGTCGATCAGAATCGCCTTGAACATCGTGCACCTCACTTTTAGACCGATCGTCTACAAAACACCATCCGTCATCGCCCGCGCCTCATCTCGAGGGATCAAGACGAGCGCGGAAGCCCTTCCAGGTACGTGGTGATAAATACCTCCAGCGGGCGCGCTCCGCCTTCCAGGCGGGCACGCATCACCGCCCCTTCCCAGCCGATCCAGAAGGCCTCGGCAAGCCTGTCGCAGTCGGCCTGCTCGGCCAGCTCGCCCTCGGCCCGGGCCTCGCGCAGGCAGCGCGCCAGGCGACGCTGCCAATCGTCGAGGGTGTCCCGCAGCCACCGCCGGTAGCCCTCCGGCAGACCGCCGGCTTCCTGGCCCAGGTTGCCCACCAGGCAGCCACGGCGGAAGTCGTGGCGGGCCATCCCCGCCTTGGCGTCTTCGACGAAGGCCGCGAGCCGGCTCAGCGGGGGGCGCGAGGCGTCCCGCAGGTGGCGGTCGAGCTTGGCCGCGAAGTAGGCGCCGTAATGCTCCATCACGGCACGCCCGAAGGCCTCCTTGCTGTCGAAGTAGTAATAGAAGGACCCCTTGGGCACGCCGACGCGCTTGAGGATGCCGTCGATGCCGGACACGGCGAAGCCTTGTTCGGTAAGCACCTCGACGCCGCTGCGGATCAGCGCCGCCCGGGTATCGGGGTCATCGCGGGGCACCTTGGGCGGTCGGCCGCGTCGGGGCCTGGGGGGAGGGTTCGATTGCGTCATGCCACTTAATATAGACCGCCTGTCTATAAAATCAAGCCGACCTCATGCCCCGAGGCCCGCGGTACTCGGGCCCCGGGGCAACAACGTCAGGACGACGGCGCGAGGCGATCGTGGCCGTTATCGAGAAAGGGGTAGTCGGTATAGCCCTCGGGGCCGCCGCCGTAGAAGGTCTCGGGCTCGGGCGCATTCCAGGCCGCCCCGGTGCGGATCCGCTCGACCAGATCGGGGTTGGCGATGTAGGGCCGCCCGATGGCCACGGCATCGGCGATGCCCGCCTCGATGATCCGGGTGCCACGCTCGGCATCATAGTGGCCGCAGAAGATCAGGCTCCCGGCGAACCGCTCGCGCATGGCGCGACGAAAGGCATCGGTAAAGTGAATCTCGCCGCCCGCCCAGTCGGGTTCGTTCAGGTGCAGATAGGCGATGCCGCGGCGCGACAGCTGTTCCGCCATGTAGAAGGCCATGGCTTCCGACTCGTCGTCGCTGAGGCCGAAGAGCTCGATGAAGGGGGTCAGGCGGACACCGACCCGCTGCGGCCCCATCACCTCCGCCACGGCGTCGATGACCTCCAGCGGAAAACGCGCCCGGTTCTCCAACGAGCCGCCGTAGTCATCGCTGCGATGGTTGCTGCCGGTGGCCAGGAACTGGTTGAGCAGATAGCCGTTAGCCGCGTGGACCTCGACCATGTCGAAGCCGGCCCGGTCGGCGCGAACCGCCGCCTGGCGATAGTCCTCGACGATGCCCGGCAACTCCTCCCGCTCCAGCGCACGCGGCCGGCTGGTGGGGTGACGGCCGGCGCTGCCATCGGGGAACTCGACGAAGCACTCCGCCCCCTCGGCCTTGAGTGCGCTGGGCGCCACCGGGGCCTGACCCTCCGGCTGTACCCACTCATGGGACACCCGGCCGACGTGCCAGAGTTGCAGTGCCATGCGGCCGCCCCGGGCATGCACCGCCTGGACGACGCCCCGCCAGCCTGCCTCCTGGGCATCGCTCCAGATGCCCGGCGTATAGGCATAGCCGCGTGCGGTCGGCGAGATATTGGTGGCCTCGCTGATGATCAGCCCGGCGCCGGCCCGCTGGCCGTAGTAGGCCTGTTGCAGTTCGCCGGGCACACCGTCCGGCGTCCGGGCGCGGGTCAGCGGCGCCATCAGGACGCGATTGGGCAGGGTAAGCTCGCCAAGACGTAGCGGGGTCAGCAGGGTATCGACTGACATGAAGCGTCTCCTTGCAGAACATTCTCGGTAAGACCGCCGGCCTAGCGCCTGCCTCGCGGAACGGAGCAAGCGGTTTGACCGTTGGAGTACCGGATCCGGGAGCCGAGGCTAGCGGTTTTTGAACGCACGCTCAACATTCCTCATCCCGTTTTCCCGGTGGCCGGACTACAGCCGCAGCCGCGGCGCCACATAGTCGAGGAAGGCGCCGATCCGCGCCGATAGCGCCGTGTTGCGGTAGAAGACCGCCCGGATCTGCTCGCGAGGATTGGGGCTGATGAGGCGATCCGCCATCAGGCCGACCAGCCGCCCCTGGGTGAGGTCCTCATGGATCATGAAGCGCGACAGGCAGGCGATGCCCTCGCCGGCCAGGCACAGTTGTCGCATCACCTCGCCGCTCGACGTGCTCAACTGGGACTGGATGTTGGCACCCTGGCGGGAGAGCCCCTCCACCGGCCAGTGGTTGAGGCTATCGGCGTTGAGAAACCCCAGCAGCCGGTGGTCGCGCAACGCCGCAGGGCTCACCGGCACGCCGTGGCGCTCCAGATACCGTGGACTGGCCACCAGCTGCAGCGGCGAGCGCCCCAGCGACCGGGCGTGCAGGGTGGAATCCTCCAGGCCGCCGATGCGAATCGCCACGTCGGTGCGCTGCTCGAGCAGGTTGATGATGTCTTCCGAGGCGGAGAGCTCCAGCTCGATCCCGGGATAGCAGTCCCTGAACCCCCCGATCAGCGGCACCAGTTGATGCAGCATGAAGGGGGTCGCGGCATCGACGCGCAGCGGACCGCTCGGGCGCTCTCGGCTCAGCCGCATGGCCTCCTCGGCCTCGGCGAGTCGGCCCAGGCCCTCGCGGACCTGTTCGACGAACACCCGCCCCTCCGTGGTCAGCGTCACGCTGCGGGTCGTGCGGTTGAGCAGCGGCGTATCGAGCTGTCGCTCCAGTCGCTGCACGGCGCGCGATACCCGCGCCACCGGGATGTCCAGCCGCCGAGCGGCCGCACTGAAGCCACCACTGTCGACGACCGCCACGAGCAGCTCGAGATCTTCCGTACGGCTCTGCAAGTCTGATCCTCCTCGCCAGGCGCCACCTATTATGTCGGGTTTTGCAAAGGTGTTTCTATTTTACCCGCATTTATCGGGTAGAAAAGTCGGTGCAGACTCTGCGGCGATCGAGACGTCGTCACGCCCTTCGAGGCGCCGGCGACACCCACGGCAAGGAGACCATCGATGTCGACCGAACACGCCGCCCTCCCCGACCATGTCGATGCCTGGACCTGGCATCTGCCGGGCGAGCCCGAGGCCATGACCCGCGAGACCCTGCCCCTGGCGCCCCCCGGCGACGGAGAGGTGATCGTCGCTACCCGCGCCATCGGCCTCAACCCGGTGGACTGGAAGTTCATCGCCATGGACAGCGCGTTCTGGCAACCGGGGCATATCCCCGGCGTCGATGCCGCCGGTGAGGTGCTGGCCTGCGGCCCCGGCGTCACCCGGGTCGCACCGGGAGACCGCATCGCGGTGCATACCAGCCTGGCCGGCCCCGGTACCTTCGCCAGCCACCTGCGCCTACCGGCCCGGGCGGTCATCCCGCTGCCGGTGGGCATCGACTGGGCCTCCGCCGCGGCCTTTCCCTGCCCGGGCCTGACCGCCTGGCAGGCCATCGAGAAACTGCCCGTCAAGCCCGGCAAGCGGCTGCTGATCGCCGGTGCCTCCGGCAGCGTCGGCCGCTGGCTGGTCCAGCTCGCGGCGCGACGCGGCTTCCATGTCATCGGCATGGCCTCGGCGCGGCGCCACGCTGCCCTGCGCGAACTGGGGGCCAGGGAAACCCTCGAGGATACCCGGACCCTGACGACACCGCTGTTCGCGGTCATCGATACGGTAAACGGCGATCACGCCCATCGCATGACCGATCTGATCGGCGCCAATGGCCATGTGGTCTGCGTTCAGGACCGGCTGGAGGAGGCCGCGGCGCCCGCCTTCGGCCGCGCCCTGTCCCAGCACGAGGTCGCACTCGGCGCCCTGCATCAGGCCGGCAGCGACGCCGACTGGGCCGAGTTGCGTCAGGCCGGCAGCGAGCTGCTGGCCGACGTCGCCGCCGGCACCCTGACCCTTCCGACACCCGAGGTGGACGGCTTCGACGCCCTGCCAAGCCGCCTGGCCGAGCTCAAGGGCGGACGCCCTCGCCCCCTCAAGACCGTCATCACGCCGTGAATCACGATACCTCACCCATTCAGGAGACCATCGCCATGCTATGGATCATCGCCACCCTCACCACCGCGCCCGGGCGCGACCGGGAGGTCTTGAACGCCCTGCGCGAGGTCGCACCGACCGTGCGACGGGAAGCGGGCTGCCATCTCTACCAACCCGTCGGCGATCATCCGCATGGACTGGCCCCCGACGATCGGCCGCGGGTCGATACCGTCACCGTCATCGAGGCCTGGACCTCCCGCCAGGCCCTCGAGGACCACCTCGCGACCGCCCATATGGCGCGTTTCCGCGAAGACACCGAGGGGCTGATCCTCGATCGCGACATTCGCCTGATGGACCCGGCCTGAGGCTCACCGTTGCGGCCAGCGAGAAAGTGTTTTGCGCTGGACGCCTATTGAAGGCCATCGCTACCGCCCACACCTCGTGGGCACGTAACTCATTAGCCACTTAATGGACTCCATGAATATTCTGCTTCTCAACGGCGCCAAGGCCTTTGCCCATTCCGGCGGCCGCTACAATGACACCCTGCACGAAACGGCTCGCGGCACCCTGGCCGAACAGGGCCATCAACTGCGTGAGACCCGCATCGACGACGGCTATGACGCCGAGGCCGAGGTCGAGAAATGGCTCTGGGCCGACGCCATCATCCTGCAGATGCCCGGCTGGTGGATGGGCACGCCCTGGACCGTCAAGCGTTACCTGGACGAGGTGCTCACCCAGGGCCATGGCAGCCTGTACGCCAGCGACGGTCGCTCGCGCCACGATCCCAGCCGCCAGTACGGCAGCGGGGGGCTGCTGCAGGGCAAGCACTACCTGCTGTCGCTGACCTGGAATGCGCCGCGCGAGGCGTTCGACGAGGCGGGCAACTTCTTCGAGGGGCGCGGCGTCGACGGTGTCTACTTCCCCCTGCACAAGGCCATGGAATTCCTCGGCATGAGCGCCCTGCCGACCTACCTGGCCAACGACGTGATCAAGGCGCCGGACATCGATACCCATCGGGACGAGTACCGGGCGCACCTGGAACGGGTGTTCGTCGACGCCGCCGCGACCGGCGCCTGAATCCGACGACACGCGCCTCCATCATCCAAGGATCCACGACACAAGGAGCGAACATGACGACCACCACGCTGCCCAACCCCGGTTTCGGCACCTTCCGGCTCGAGGGCGATACCCTGCGCCAGAGCGTGCTGACAGCCCTGGACGCCGGCTATCGTCATATCGACACCGCCCAGATCTACGGCAACGAGGCCGAGGTCGGCGCCGCGATCGCCGAGAGCGACGTGCCCCGCGACGAGATCTTCCTGACCACCAAGGTCTGGTACGACCGGCTGACGCCGGGTGATCTCGAGAAGAGCGTCGACGAGAGCCTGGAACGGCTGGGCACCGACTATGTCGATCTGCTGCTGATCCACTGGCCATCGCCGAACGACGAGGTGGCCATGGCCGATTATCTGCCCGCCCTGCGCGAGGTCCAGCAGGCCGGCAAGACCCGTCACATCGGGGTCTCGAACTTCACCCGGGCACAACTCGATCACGCCGTCGAGATCCTCGGCGAGGGCGCCCTGCTCACCAACCAGATCGAGGTGCACCCCTTCCTGCAGAACCGCGCGGTGATCGAGAAATGCCAGGAGCATGGCATCGCGGTGACCGCCTTCATGCCGCTGGCCGTCGGCAAGGTCATGCAGGACGACACCCTGCAGCGCATTGCCGAGGCCCACGACGCCAGCCCGGCGCAGGTCGCCCTGGCCTGGCTGAAGGCCCAGGACATCGTGACCTTCCCGTCATCGACCAAGGCCAAGAACATCCGCAGCAACCTGGCGGCCTTCGACCTGACCCTGGACGACGACGAGATGCGGGCCATCGCCGAGCTCGAGCGCGGCGAGCGCATCGCCGATCCGGACTTCGCGCCGGCCTGGGACTGAGCCCGCTTTACCCGCGGTGCGATACCATCCAGGCTGACCTAACTCACCGGGCCCGATGCGACGGGCCCGCCCATCAGGAGACGCTTCGATGACACCCCGTATTCTGATCGTGCTGACCTCCCACGACCGCCTCGGCGACACCGGCGAGAAGACCAGCTTCTGGCTCGAGGAGCTGGCCGCGCCCTACTACGTCTTCCAGGACGCCGGGGCCGAGCTGACCCTCGCCTCGCCGAAGGGCGGCCAGCCGCCGCTGGACCCCAAGAGCGACGCCGAGGACAGCCAGACCGAGGCCACCCGGCGCTTCCAGCAGGACCCGGAGGCCAAGGCCCGACTCGCCGCGACCCATCGGCTGGCGGACATCAACGCCGACGACTATGACGCCGTCTTCTACCCCGGCGGCCATGGCCCGCTCTGGGACCTGGTCGACGACGCCGACTCGCTGCGCCTCATCGAGGCCTTCTGGGCCCAGGGCAAGCCGGTCTCCGCGGTCTGCCACGCGCCGATCGTGCTGGTCAACGCCCGGGACGAGAACGGCCGGCCGCTGGTCGAGGGCCGCGAGGTCACCGGCTTCACCAACGGTGAGGAGGCCGCCGTGGGCCTGACCGACATCGTGCCGCATCTGGTCGAGGATGCCCTGATCGCCAGGGGCGGCCGCTACACCAAGGCCGACGACTTCGCGCCCTACACCCGCCAGGACGGACGGCTGATCACCGGGCAGAATCCGCCCTCCTCCGAGCCGGTCGCCCGCTGCCTGATGGCGGCACTGCAGGACTGACGCCCGACGCCGGGCCGGCCCGAACGCGGGCATCGACGGGCGGCGCCGCAGCGACGGCGCCGCCCGTCCCGTTATGTCACGATGCCCGACGCGCGGTATGCTGCCCCTTTCATCGACGCCATGACGCAAAGGAGCCTGCCATGAATCGCATCGCCTTCATCACCGGCGCCACCTCGGGGTTCGGACGCGCCTGCGCCCATCGCTTCGCCGAGGCCGGCTGGTCGCTGGTGCTCTCCGGCCGTCGACAGGATCGCCTCGACGAGCTCCACGATGCCTTGAAGGACCAGGTAGCGGTGCACACGGCGGTGCTCGACGTGCGCGACGACGCCGCGGTGAAGGCCCTGGTCGACGCCCTGCCCGCCGGCTTCGCCGGTGTGACATGCCTGGTCAACAACGCCGGCCTGGCGCTGGCCCCCGAGCCCGCCCAGCGGGTCGACCTCGCCGACTGGCACACCATGATCGACACCAACGTGCGCGGCCTGGTCAACGTTACCCATGCGCTGCTGCCGACGCTGATCGAGCAAGGCGCCGGCACCAGCATCATCAACGTCGGGTCGGTGGCCGCCGACACGCCCTATCCCGGCAACCACGTCTACGGCGCCACCAAGGCCTTCGTTCGCCAGTTCAGCTACAACCTGCGCTGCGACCTGCTGGGCACCGGCGTGCGGGTGACCGACGTGGCCCCGGGCCTGGCCGAGACCGAGTTCACCCTGGTGCGCACCGGCGGCAACCAGGACGCCCACGACGCGCTTTATCAGGGCACCACGCCGCTGTCCGCCGAGGACATCGCCGAGCAGATCTTCTACGTCGCGACCCTGCCGGCACATATCAACATCAACCGGATGGACGTGATGCCCGTGCGCCAGGCCTGGGGACCTTTCGCCATCGACCGCGATTGATGCTTGCGGCAACGGGCCATCGAAGCCTCGCTGACGCCAGCCGATCGCGCGGGTAGAGAAAATGGAGAAACAGAGGCAGAAAAAAAGCCGCCCGACACCAAAAGGTACCGGGCGGCTCTTGCGGATTCGGTTGGTGGAGCCTAGCGGGATCGAACCGCTGACCTCAACACTGCCAGTGTTGCGCTCTCCCAGCTGAGCTAAGGCCCCACGCTGTTCCTCGCCGCGTTGCGCCGCGAGAACGGTGCATATACTACTTTGAACGGCCTTTCCCGTCAAGGGCTTGGTGTGTAGGCGAGGTCCAGAAAACAAGAATCGCCCGAGGCCATGGCGGCATCGGGCGATTCTGCGATATTCGCTTGGTGGAGCCTAGCGGGATCGAACCGCTGACCTCAACACTGCCAGTGTTGCGCTCTCCCAGCTGAGCTAAGGCCCCACACTGTCGCTCGCCGCTCTACGCCGCGAGAACGTGGCGAATATTACGGCCATGCGCGCGAACAGTCAATCCTTTTTCGAGAAAAATCATGTCATCGATTGACACCAATTCCCCTTAGGGTGATGTTGTGCCACGCTAGAGTCTGAGCGTTATATCAGCATCGCCGAACCTCGGCGCCAGACGTCATTCAACACCATATTTTTCAGGAGCACCTGCCTTGATCAGGGTTCTCGTTGCCGACGATCACCACCTGGTAAGGACCAGCATCGCCCACCTGCTCGATGACGAGCCCGACATCACCATCGTGGGCGAGGCAGCGGATGGCGAGGAAGCCATCCGCCTGGCCCGTGAACTCAAGCCCGACATCGTGCTGATGGACATCCGCATGCCGGGTATCGGCGGGCTGGAAGCTACCCGCAAGATTCATCGCTACAGTCATGACATCCGCATCCTGGTACTGACGGCCTTCCTCGAGGAAACCTTCGCCCAGCGGCTGCTCGATGCCGGTGCCCACGGCTTTATCAGCAAGGGCTCCCAGCACGACGAGATGGTCACCGCGGTGCGCAGCGTCTTCGCCGGGCAACGCTATGTCAGCCCCGAGATCGCCCAGCGCCTGGTGCTGTCGCGCATCGACGCCAGCGACAACCCCTTCGACCAGCTCTCCCAGCGCGAGCTGCAGGTGGCGATGATGATCGTCAACTGCCAGAAGGTGGCCGATATCGCCGACCGCATGTTCCTGAGCCCCAAGACCGTCAATACCTACCGCTATCGCATCTTCGAGAAGCTCGACGTGCATTCCGACGTCGAACTGACCCACCTGGGGCTGCGTCACGGCCTGGTCGACGGCTTCAGCGAAGCGGAATGACTCGCCCGGCGGCGAGTCTGATAGGATGAGCCCTCATCCTCGTCATACCGCCGCCCGATGAGTTTCGATCCGCGTCACTTCCTCGCCACCGTCACCCAGGCCCCGGGCGTCTACCGCATGCTCGACGAGAGCGGCGAGACGCTCTATGTCGGCAAGGCACGCCGTCTCAAGGCGCGGCTGGCCAGCTATTTCCGGGGCGCGCTGAACGCCAAGACCCAGGCGCTGGTCGGGCGCATCGCCGATATCCAGGTCACGGTCACGAACAGCGAGACCGAGGCCCTGCTGCTCGAGCAGACGCTGATCAAGCAACAGCGCCCGCCCTACAACATCCTGCTGCGCGACGACAAGTCCTACCCCTTCGTCTTCGTCACCGACCGCCATCCCTTCCCGGCGCTGGAATACAAGCGCGCCCGCAGACGCCACGACGACGGCCGCTACCTGGGCCCCTACCCCAGCAGCGGCGCGGTGCGCGAAAGCCTGTCGCTGATGCAGAAGATCTTCCGCATTCGCAACTGCGAAGACAGCGTCTTCGCCCACCGCACCCGCCCTTGCCTGCAGCACCAGATCGGCCGCTGCAGCGCGCCCTGCGTGGGCCTGATCGACGAAACCGACTACCGCCGCGACCTGGAGCATGCCATCCAGTGCCTGGAGGGCAAGAGCGAAGCGGTGACCCGCGAGCTGACCCGCGACATGGAAGCGGCCAGCCAGGCCCTCGAGTTCGAGGAGGCCGCCCGGCTGCGCGACCAGATCCAGCAATTGCGCCAGCTCCAGCAGCGTCAGTTCGTCGATACCGGCGGCGGCGACGCCGATGTCTTCGCACTGGCCTCGCGCCCCGGCGCGCTGTGCATCTCGGTGCTCACGGTGCGCCAGGGCCGACTGCTGGGCGCTCGCCACCACCAGCCGAGCAACGGCCTGGACCTCGGCCCCGAGGCCCTGCTCGGCGAGTTCGTCAGCCAGTTCTACCTCGGCCAGGCACGCGAGATCCCCGCCGAGGTGATCACCAGCCACCCCCTCCCCGACGCCGAACTGCTGGCCAGTGCCCTGGGCGAGCAGGCCGGCAAGCGCATCCGCGTCACCGACCAGGTCCGCAGCCACCGGGCCCAGTGGCAGGAGCTGGCGCGCACCAACGCCGAGCAGCAGTTGGCCGGCCAGCTGGCCAGCCAGACCCAACTGGCCAAGCGTTTCGAGGGGCTGCGCGAGGTCCTGGGGCTGGACCGCGTGCCGGCACGGCTGGAATGCTTCGACATCAGCCACAGCCAGGGGGAAGCCACCGTGGCCTCCTGCGTGGTGTTCGACGCCGACGGCCCCCGCAAGTCCGACTATCGCCGCTTCAACATCGAGGGCATCGAACCCGGCGACGACTACGCCGCCATGCGCCAGGCCCTGACCCGCCGCTTTCGGCGACTGGCCGACGGCGAGGGCCAGCGGCCGGACATCCTGGTGGTCGATGGTGGCAAGGGCCAGCTCAACATGGCCCGCGAGGTGTTCGCCGAACTGAACGTGGAGGGTGTACTGCTGCTGGGCGTCGCCAAGGGCAGCACCCGCAAGGCCGGGCTGGAGACCCTCTACCTGGAGACCGTGGACCGCACCCTGGATCTCGACAGCGCCTCCCCCGCCCTGCATCTGTTGCAGCACATTCGCGACGAGTCCCACCGCTTCGCCATCGCCGGCCACCGGGCGCGCCGCGACAAGGCCCGACGCACCTCCACCCTGCAGGACATCCCCGGCGTCGGCCCTCGTCGCCGCCGGGAACTGCTCCGTTTCTTCGGCGGCCTGCACGGCGTACGCCAGGCCAGCCGCGAGGAACTCGCCCGGGTGCCGGGCATCAGCGCCACTCTGGCGGATACGATTCATCGCGCCTTGCACGGATAAGCAGCGCCGAAAGGGACCGCAAGACGCCTGCCCGGGTGCCGGGCATCAGCGTCCCTTACACCCGGCGGAGACGATTTGTCGCGTCCCGCACGGATAAGCAGCGCCGAAAGGGATCGCAAGACGCCTGCCCGGGGGACGGGCATCAGCGCCCCTTGCACCCGGCGGAGACGATTTGTCGCGTCCCGCACGGATAAGCAGCACCGAAAGGGACCACAAGACGCCTGCCCGGGTGCCGGGCATCAGCGTCCCTAGCACCCGGCGGAGACGATTTGTCGCGTCCCGCACGGATAAGCAGCACCGAAAGGGATCGCAGGACGCCTGCCCGGGGGCCGGGTGTCAGCGTCCCTCTGCCCGCGGCGGAGACGATTCATCGCGCCCTGCATGGATGAGCGCAGCCGAGGCGGATAGAATGGCCCGATACTCGGCATCTCTCTCCTCAGGCAAGGACCGCAGCTTCGATGAACATCCCCAACCTCCTGACCCTGGCCAGAATCGTCTTCATCCCGCTGCTGGTGGTGCTGTTCTACCTGCCCTTCTCGTGGAGCATGCCGGTCGCCGCGGGGCTGTTCGCCCTGGCCTCGGTGACCGACTGGCTGGACGGCTACCTGGCCCGCCGCTGGGACCAGTCGACGCCCTTCGGCGCCTTCCTCGACCCGGTGGCCGACAAGCTGATGGTGGCCGTCGCCCTGGCCCTGCTCATCGAGCGCTATGATGCCAGCTGGCTGACGCTCCCGGCGCTGGTGATCATCGGCCGCGAGATCGTCATCTCGGCACTGCGCGAATGGATGGCCGAGATGGGCAAGCGTGGCAAGGTCGCGGTGTCGTGGATCGGCAAGGTGAAGACCACCCTGCAGATGGTCGCCCTGCTGCTGTTGCTGGCCTTCACGCCCGGCACGCCGGTGGCCGCGCTGGGCGTGGTCACCCTCTACGCCGCGGCCCTGCTGACCCTGTGGTCGATGATCCAGTACCTGCGCGCCGCCTGGCCCCATCTCAGCGACTCCATGTAGGGTGATTCCGAAAAGCATTTGACAGTCACCGACTTATCCGTATAATACACCCTCGAGTCAGGCGGGAATAGCTCAGTGGTAGAGCATCGCCTTGCCAAGGCGAGGGTCGCGAGTTCGAATCTCGTTTCCCGCTCCAGCTTCTCTACGAGAAGCGCTGACTCAAGTGGAGTCAATGCGTGCGACACGAGAGTCGCGAGCCGGTGCGCCGGTCCGATCAAATCTCGTTTCCCGCTCCATTCAACAGACGAATGGCTTGACTCTTGAGGCTGGATGGCAGAGTGGTTATGCAGCGGACTGCAACTCCGTGTACGCCGGTTCGATTCCGACTCCAGCCTCCATCATTTCTTCAGCTGCCCGCTCGAACCCCGCCCGGATGGCGAAATTGGTAGACGCAAGGGACTTAAAATCCCTCGGTGGCAACACCGTGCCGGTTCGAGCCCGGCTCCGGGCACCATGACTTCCTGACCCACCATGGGCTGACCCGTCAACGGTACCTCCCCCATGAAGCTGGCGCGCCTGCTCCGCGACCCCTACTTCACCAATCAGCACCGCCGCATCCTGCATGTGATACGCGTCGTTCTGGCGCTGGTCGTCACCTATGCGATCACTGAACCCTTCGAGATTCCCCATCGTGGCTGGGCGCTGGTCAGCACCGTCATGGTGATGGGCAACCTGCCGCATATCGGCGGCGTGCTCGACAAGGGCCGCCAGCGCCTGCTCGGCACCCTGCTGGGCGCCCTCTGGGGCCTGCTGCTGATCGTCGTTCCCTTGCCCTGGCACGGCCTGCTGCCCCTCGGCACCCTGGCCGGCATCGCCGCGGCCACCTGGGCCACCTTCGCCAAGCGCTACGGCTACGGCGGCCTGATGTTCGCCATCAGCCTGCTGCTGGTGGTCGGCGGCGGCACCCCGGAGCTGGACGTGGCCCTGTGGCGCGGCCTGAACGTGCTGCTGGGCACGCTGATCGGCATCGGCGTCACCGTGCTGGTGCTGCCCCACAAGGCCACCGACCTGCTGCGCTTCGCGATGGCCGACCACCTGGACCATATGGCGCGGCTCTACCATGCCCATACGTCGGCCAGCGCGCCCCCCGACCTGGACACCCGGAGCCTGCTCAAGGCCTGCAGCAAGCTGCTGGTCAAGCAGCGCGGCCTGGTCGACGCCATCCACCGCGAGCACCGCCTGACCCGGGGCGAACAGGACGACCTCATCTCGCTGCAGCGACGCATGTTCTCGACCATCGAGCTGCTGCTCGAGACCCACTGGAACACCCGGGCCGGCCACGAGCGCATCGACGCCATGGACGGCCTGCGCGACCAGCAGCACAGCCTGGCTCGCGCCATCGGCACCCTGGCCTTTCAGGTGCGCACTGGCCGCCCCATCGACGTCGACCTCGACGCCTTCGACCTGCAGCGCCACGCCGATCTGGCGGTCGACGCCCACGGCGAGGATGGCCGGCGGCTGTTCAGCCCCAGCGGCTACCTGTGGCTGAATCGCGAACTGGCCCGCCTGACCGGCGAGCTGATCGAACGGCTGGGCGGCCTGGAGCGCCTGCCCAGCCGACGCCTGCGCAAGGGTGCCAGGCGGCATGGCCTGCTCGCCCCGCATGACACCCACGAGACGACGGAGTCACCCCGGCAAGGACGGTCCGAATGAGCGATGCCAAGCGAGACGTGCTGATCATCGGCGGCGGTATCGCCGGCCTGGTGCTGGCCCTGGAAGTCGCCGAACGGCGCCCCGTGACCCTGCTGCAGCCGGCCCGCGACGGCCTCGGCGCCAGCCGCTGGGCCCAGGGCGGTATCGCCGCCGTCCTCTCGCCGGACGACGACATCGAGGCCCACGTGGCCGACACCCTGGTCGCCGGCGACGGCCTGTGCGATGAGGCGGCGGTGCGCTTCACGGTAGAACAAGGCCCGGCGGCCATCGCCTGGCTGCTGTCGCGGGGCGTGCCGTTCACCCCGGATCCCGATCCGGACGCCGGCTATCCCTACCACCTGACCCGGGAAGGCGGCCACGGGGCGCGGCGCATCATCCATGCCGACGACGCCACCGGCCGCGCCGTGGTCGAGACCCTGCGCCGCGACGTCGAGGCCCATCCGGCGATCCGCCTGCGCACCGACCTGGTCGCCGTCGGCCTGATCGGCGACCAGGTCGGCCAGTGCCGAGGCGCCCGCTGCCTCGACGAGGGCGGCCAGCCCCGGGAGCTGCTGGCCGCGGACACCGTACTGGCCACCGGCGGGGCCAGCGGGCTGTTCCGCCACACTACCAGCCCCGGCCCGGCCTGCGGGGAAGGCATGATGATGGCCGCCGAGCTCGGCGCCGAACTGATGAACCTGGAATTCCAGCAGTTTCACCCCACCTGCCTGTTCGACCCGGACGGCCCGCCCTTCCTGATCAGCGAGGCGGTGCGCGGCGAAGGCGGCCATCTGCTCGATGCCGAGGGGCGACGCTTCATGCCCGGGGTCGACCCGCGGGCCGAGCTGGCGCCCCGCGACGTGGTGGCCCGCGCCATCGACGCCGAAATGCAGCGCAGCGGTCGCGATCATGTCTGGCTGGACATCCGCCATCTGGGCGAGGCGGCGATCCGCCACCATTTCCCGACCATCCATGCCCACTGCCTGGCCCGCGGCCTCAACATCGCCGCCGCGCCCATCCCGGTGGTGCCGGCGGCCCACTACAGCTGCGGCGGCGTCAGCACCGATCTCGAGGGCGCCACCTCGGTGCCGCGCCTCCATGCCGTGGGCGAGGTCGCCGGCACTGGCCTGCACGGCGCCAATCGCATGGCCAGCAACTCGCTGCTGGAGTGCCTGGCCTTCGCCCGCAGTTGCGCCCGGCGCCTGCGCGATGCCCGATCGCTCGACGCCGCCCCGCTCACGCCCTGGCATATCGGCCGGCGGCGCCTGCCCGACGAGGAATGCGCGGCGCTGATGGCCGAGCTGCGAGAGATCATGAGCGCTCGCGTCGCCATCGTGCGCCACGATGCCGGCCTCGACGAGGCCGCCCGGCGACTCGCCGCCCTCGCCGATCGCGTGGCACCGCGACTCGCCGACGCCGCGCCTGGCGTCGACTCGTCACGTCTGTGGCACGCCCTGCGCCTGGCACGGCTGACCGTGGCCAGCGCCCGGGCTCGCCGGGAATCCCGCGGCCTGCACTTCAACCCCGACTGCCCGCTGCATGGCGACCCATCACCCCGGGCGTCGCGCATCCATCTACGCGATCTCGACGCCGCCCCGGCCTGACGCGGGCTTACCCCATCCGGCACCCGCCCACCACGGCGGCATACCGGCAGCGCGGGGTGGCAACGCCGAGAACGTCCGCCACGATACCGGCGACAGCCCCATATCCTTAATCGGCGGAAAGAAATCGTGTCGGCCAGGGGCCTCAGGGCAGGCTCACCAATAGCTTGCGCAGGCAGCGCAGCGACTCGACATCGCTGCTGTCAGGCCATAGCCACAGGCGACATCCGTCGAGCCGCAGCCCGATCAGCCAGGGGCCGAGATAGTCGCAGCGCAGGACCGTCTCCCGCCAGTCTCCCCCTTCGCCCTCGCGCCAGTCCCAGCGTGGCGCGACGCCGTCTGCCATCACACAGCGAAGTTGCCCCGCGGGGCGGCGACGCAGCACGGCCAACAGCACGCCGGCCAGCACCAGGGTCGCGAGCAGGACGGTCCAGCCCGGCACATGCAGGCCCAGCCACCCCAGCACGCCCAGGGCCGTCAGGCCCTGGGCGAGCGGCGACACCCTAGAGGGTACGATAGTGATCGTTGTCGGTGGTCTCGGCATGCTCGACGATCATCTTGACGAGGCGGCGGCGCTCGGGCTCCTCGGGCCATTCGCGGCGCATCAGCCAGGCGAAGAGATCCTGGTCCTCTTCGTCGATCAGGCTCCGGTAGGCAGCCTGGTCGCGCTCGTCGAGGTCATCGTAACGCTGCTCGAGGAAGGGAATCAGCAGCAGGTCGAGCTCCCACATGCC
The DNA here is from genome assembly GCF_056159885.1 of Halomonas sp. ABH4_019. Taxonomy (NCBI): domain Bacteria; kingdom Pseudomonadati; phylum Pseudomonadota; class Gammaproteobacteria; order Oceanospirillales; family Halomonadaceae; genus Halomonas; species Halomonas sp. ABH4_019. Next base: position 629,825 of record NZ_JBSWWC010000003.1, on the reverse strand, counting down.
GCGGCGGGAATGCCAGTAAAGGCGTTTGCGAAGGGCGGCTGCCGCAGACGAATCGTCGTTCAAGGTCGGCCTCGTCGATTGCATGAGTGTGGGCACAGTATACCCGAGCCCCCCTGACCCCGGGATAGTCCCGGCTGCACATCGCCCCTTCATCCGCATGCCTCCTGGGTCAACCGTCTAGTGCGTTGTTTTATCGAGATTTGCACAGTATGCTTTGAGGGACGATCGCCCTGAGCCGCGACGGTCCAGGCCAGGACAGCACGGAGAGAGCCGATGACCAAGTCCGAACTGATCGAACAGATTGCCATGCGACAGCCCGAGCTGTCCGTCAAGGAAGTCGAGGCGGCCGTGCGCATGATCCTCGACGACATCACCGACACCCTGGCGGACGGCGGGCGCGTCGAGATCCGCGGCTTCGGCAGCTTCTCGCTGCACTATCGCGAGCCGCGCACCGGCCGCAACCCCAAGACCGGCGAGCCGGTCGAACTCGACGGCAAGTTCGTGCCACATTTCAAGCCCGGCAAGGAGCTGCGCGAACAGGTGGACGCCAGTCGCGCCCTCGGCTACTGACTCTCCCCTCCTTCCACTCGACACGGGAATTCCTACATGCGTTGGCTAAAAGGCCTGATCCTGGCCGTCATCCTGCTGGTGGTGCTGCTGGTCGGCATTCTGTTCGCCGTCAACAACCAGCAGGCCTTGCCCCTCAACCTGATCTGGATCGAACTGCCCCCGGCCTCGCTCTCCGTGTGGCTGCTGGCCTCCCTGGCTGTGGGCGTGCTGCTAGGCATGCTGGCCATGAGCGGCGTCTACCTGCGGCTGCGCACCCTGCTGACTCGTGCCCAACGCCATAATCAGCAGCAGCGCAAGGAGCTCGACAAGCTGCGAGTCCAGGAGATGAAGGAACTGCCCTGAGCATGCCCGATGTTCTGCTGCTGGCCCTGTTGTTGGCAGCGGTCGCCATCGGTTGGTGGCTGGGCCGCCGCGAACGGCGGGCCTCCGATACCGCCGCCTCTCCGCCCCTGGTCCGCGATTACTTCGTGGGCCTGAACTATCTACTGAACGATCAGCAGGACCGCGCCATCGAGACCTTCATCGGCGCCCTGGAGGTCAACAGCGAGACCATCGAGACCCACATCGCCCTGGGCAACCTGTTCCGCTCACGGGGCGAGGCCGATCGGGCGGTGAAGATCCATCAGAACCTGCTGGCCCGCCCTACCCTCAGCGTCGAGCAGAGCGACCGGGTGCAGCTGGAGTTGTCGCGGGACTTCCTCCAGCTCGGCCTGCTCGATCGCGCCGAGCGGCTGTTGCATGGCCTGGTCAAGGAGAGCCACAACGACGAGCATCGCCAGGCGGCCCGGCACCTGCTGGTCGACCTGCTGGAGCGGGAGGGTGAGTATCAGCAGGCCCTCGACGTGGCCCAGCCCGCGCTGGTCAAGGAGAGCGACGATGTGCGCCGTGCCGCCGCCCACTGGCTGTGCGAGCTGGCCGAGCAGGAGCGTCACTCGGCGAGCCCGGTGCTGGCGCGCCGCCACCTCAAGCAGGCCCTGGCCACCGATCGGCGCTGCGTGCGCGCCAACCTGCTGCTGGCCGAGATGGCCCTGGACACCGGCCAGTATCGTCAGGCGATCCGCCTGCTGCAGCGAGTGCCCGACCAGGACAAGACCTTCATTCCCACCCTGCTCGAGCCCCTTGCCCGTGCCTATCGGCTGCTCGACGACGAACAGGGCCTGATCCGCCACCTCGAATCGCTGCTCGAGATCGCGCCCTATACCAGCATCATCATCCTGCTCGCCGAGACCCTGCGACGCCACCACGGCGATACCCAGGCGGCACTGGCACTGCTGACCCGCGAGCTCGACCGCTCGCCCAGCCTCGGCGCGGTGGACTACCTGATCGGCCTTTACCAGCGCCAGGAAGGCGGCAGCGACGACCAGCGCATCGAACTGCTGCAGCGCCACACCCACACCCTGCTCAAGGCCCTGCCCCGCCATCGCTGTCGCCGCTGCGGGTTCAGCGGCGAGCACCTCCACTGGCAGTGCCCGCGCTGTCGCAGTTGGGGCACCACCAAGCCGATCACCGGCATCGAGGGAGAATAGTCCCCTCAGCCGGCCGCCAGCTCCGCCTCGATGGCGGCCAATGCCGACATGGGATCTTCTGCCTGGGTCACCGGCCGCCCCACCACCAGATGCGAGCTGCCGGCGGCCATGGCCGCCGACGGCGTCATTACCCGACGCTGATCGCCGGCCTCCGCCGTGGCCGGGCGAATCCCCGGCGTCACCTTGAGAAAGCCGTCGCCGCAAAGCGTGCGCAGCCGTGCGGCTTCCTGAGCCGAGCACACCACTCCGTCCATGCCGCTGTCACGGGCCAGCACTGCCAGACGCTCGACCTGCTCGGCGGGCGTGGCGGCGACACCCACTTCCGCCAGATCCTCGTCCGCCATACTGGTCAACACCGTGACCGCGATCAGATGGGTGGACAGGTCGTTCTGGACCAGCCGCTGCTTGGCCGCCTCCATCATGCGGCGACCGCCGCCGGCATGGACATTGACCATCCACACGCCCTGCTCGGCGGCCGCCTGCACGGCACCGGCCACGGTATTGGGAATGTCGTGGAACTTGAGGTCCAGGAACACCTCGAAGCCGCGCCCGTGCAGGGCCTCGAGCACATCGGGGCCGCTACGGGTGAACAGCTCCTTGCCCACCTTGACCCGGCAGCGCGACGGGTCCAGTCGATCGGCCATGCACAGGGCGGCATCCAGGGAGGCGTAGTCGAGAGCGATGATCAGGGGAGACGGGGTGGGCACGGACAGGCTCCTGGCAGCGAAATGGACCCGCACAGTATATCAGCCATGCCCCCTGACACATCGGCGGATCTCCTCGCCGGCTCGTCCGCGATCACGGCAAACACGCATCGCCATCGGCGGACACGGCCGATCTCGGCCCACATCTAGCTTGAAGGCAGGTGCCGTGAGGGCACCCGGTGAGCAAGAATCCAACAACGGAGGGAGCACCCATGAAGAGAAATCACCAGCACGGCATTGCCGTCCTGTGTCTGCTGATGCTGCTAGGTCTCGCCGCCCCGAGCCTGGCCCAGGAGGCCACCCCGATCAACGTCAACACCGCGGATGCCGCCCTGCTCGCCGAGCTCCCCGGCATCGGCGAGACCAAGGCGGCCGCCATCGTCGAGGACCGCGAGGCCAATGGCCCGTACGAGTCGGCCGGCGACCTGGCCCGGGTCAGCGGCATCGGCGACGCCACCGTGGAGGGCCTCGCCGACCAGGTGACCTTCTAGGCCACTGAGCGGATTCGACGAGGTTACACGCGCGGGCGGTGGCTCGAGCCGGTATCGAGCCACCGCCCGCTTGCGGCCGTGACGGACGAAGCCCGCCCCCGACCACTCACTGCCTGGCCGCGACCATGGCACGATCCACTCGCCCGGTCCCGGGGCTAGACCCGGAGCCCGCCGTCGCACTCCACGATCCGTCCGGAAAAGTAGTCATTGGCGAAGATGAACGCCACGCTCTCGGCGATGTCGCCGGGCTGGCCCATCGCGCCCAGCGGAATGCCGGCGGTGATCCGCTCGCGCATGTCCTCGCGCAGCGCCGCGGTCATCTCGGTCTCGATGAAGCCCGGGGCCACCGCCCCCACCCGAATGCCATGGCGCGCCAGCTCCCTGGCCCAGGTCACCGTCAGCGAGGCGACGCCGGCCTTGGCCGCCGCGTAGTTGCTCTGGCCGATGTTGCCCTCGCGCACCACGCTGGAGATATTGACGATCACGCCGCGGCGACCGGCCTCGATCATGCGTGAGGCCGCCTCGCGGCCGCACAGGAAGACGCCGGTCAGGTTGACGTCGATGACCCGTTGCCAGCTCGCCAGCGACAGCGTCTCGGCGACCTCGCCGTCGCGGGCCTTGACCAGCAGGCCGTCGCGTACGATGCCGGCATTGTTGACCAGGCCATCCAGCGGCCCCATCGCCTCGACGACGGCCGCGAAGGCCGCGACCACCGAGGCCTCGTCGGCCACATCGACGACGAAGCCCCGCGCCGCGATGCCCGCCTCCGCCAATTGGCCCACGGCGGCGTCCAGGCTCTCGCCGTCGTGATCCAGCAACGCCAGGGCCGCACCCTCGCGACCCAGGCGCTCGGCCATCGCCAGGCCCAGGCCACGGGCGCCGCCGGTGATGGCGATCAGGCGTTCTTGAAGTGTCATGTCAGGTCTCCGGTCGGTGGTGTCATGGGCCTCGCCGGCCGGCCGCAGGAACCGCTGACGCCAGGAGGTACTCCATTAGCCTACCCCGTCTATTGCATTGCAACATCCTCTTTTGGTCGAGGCGCCGCCCGGCTTGATTTTCGCCGGGGATGTCCCCATCTCCCGAGTAATCGTCAACGCGGAGCCACCATGCCCTTTCTTGCCCTCTTCACCGTCTTCGCCCTGCTCGACTTCGTCCTGTTGTTCAGCGTCGGCAGCCAGATCGGGCTGCTGACCACCCTGGCCCTGGTGCTGGCCACCGGTTTCCTGGGCCTGCACCTGATCCGTCGCGAGGGGATGGCCACCTTCGCCCGTGCCCAGGAGCGCATGGCCCGAGGCGAGCTGCCCTCCGGCGAGTTGCTCACCGGCGCCGCGCTGATCTTCGGCGGCGCCCTGCTCATGGCCCCCGGCTTCCTGTCCGATGCCCTGGGCTTCATGTGCCTGATTCCCGACGCCCGCCGCCTGCTCGGCAAGGGGCTGGGCAAGCTCGGCCTGCGTCTGCAGGGCGTGCATGTCCAGGCCGGCGGCTATCGCCCCCGCCAGGGCAGCGACGCCGACTGGCAGCAGGCCGGCGAATCCCATGAGCCGGGCCAGCGCACGTCCTCGCGGGACGATGCCGGCCAGCCGCTGGAGGGCGACTTCATCGCCCACGACGAACGGCGCGGCTGAACGGCAAAAAATTTTCGGACGGGGGCTTGAAAGACCACTGGCCAGCCCCACTTATCCGACAGCAACGAGCTTCGACCCCGGCCCGCCGGGGTCATCCACACGGAAGGCAGGCGCCTTCACCCCGCGGCCTCGCCTGCGGGTTGATGATGAAACCGCCGTGGCAGCGACGCCCGGCACAGCAAACCATCAGGAGAACGTGAGCAATGAACATCCGTCCCTTGCACGATCGCGTCGTCATCCGTCGCGTCGAAGAAGAGCAGAAAACCGCAGGCGGCATCGTGCTCCCGGGCAGCGCCCAGGAAAAGCCGACTCGTGGCGAGGTTCTCGCCGTCGGCAACGGCCGGATTCTGGACAGCGGTGACGTGCGTCCGCTCGACGTCAAGGTCGGCGACACCGTGATCTTCAAGGATGGCTTCGGCGTCGAGAAGCAGAAGATCGACGGTGAAGAAGTGCTGATCATGAGCGAATCCGACATCCTGGCCGTCGTCGAAGGCTGAGCCGCGACCGCCATACGCTCGCAACTGACGTTCACGAACTCACAGGAAGCAAACGAAAATGGCAGCGAAACAAGTCAAGTTCTCCAGCGATGCCCGCACCCGCATGGCCAAGGGTGTCGACACCCTGGCCAACGCCGTCAAGGCCACCCTGGGCCCGAAGGGCCGCAACGTGGTGCTGGAAAAATCCTTCGGCGCGCCGACCGTGACCAAGGACGGCGTCTCCGTGGCCAAGGAAATCGAGCTCAAGGACAAGTTCGAGAACATGGGCGCGCAGATGGTCAAGGAAGTCGCTTCCAAGACCTCCGACGTCGCCGGTGACGGCACCACCACCGCCACCGTGCTGGCCCAGTCCATCGTGACCGAGGGCCTGAAGGGCGTGATCGCCGGCATGAACCCGATGGACCTCAAGCGCGGCATCGACCAGGCCGTCACCGCCGCGGTCAAGGAAGTCGGCGAGCTGGCCGTGCCCTGCACCGACTCCAACGCGATCGCCCAGGTCGGCACCATCTCCGCCAACGGCGACGCCAACATCGGCCGCATCATCGCCGAGGCCATGGAGAAGGTCGGCAAGGAAGGCGTGATCACCGTCGACGAGGGCCGTGGCTTCGAGGACGAGCTGGACGTCGTGGAAGGCATGCAGTTCGACCGCGGCTACCTGTCGCCCTATTTCGTCACCAACCAGGACACCATGGCGGTCGAGCTGGAAGATCCGTTCATCCTGCTGGTGGACAAGAAGATCTCCAACATCCGCGAACTGCTGCCGACCCTCGAGGCCGTGGCCAAGGCCGGCAAGCCGCTGGTGATCATCGCCGAGGACATCGAGGGCGAGGCGCTGGCTACCCTGGTGGTCAACACCATGCGCGGCATCGTCAAGGTCGCGGCCGCCAAGGCCCCGGGCTTCGGCGACCGTCGCAAGGCCATGCTGCAGGACATCGCCATCCTCACCGGCGGCACCGTGATCTCCGAGGAAGTGGGTCTGGACCTCGAGCAGGCCACCCTGGACCACCTGGGCACCGCCAAGCGCGTGACCATGTCCAAGGAGAACACCACCATCATCGACGGCGCCGGCCAGGACGGTGACATCGAGGCTCGCGTCAACCAGATCCGCGCCCAGATCGAGGAGACCTCCTCCGATTACGATCGCGAGAAGCTCCAGGAGCGCGTCGCCAAGCTGGCCGGCGGTGTCGCCGTGATCCGCGTCGGTGCCGCCACCGAGGTGGAGATGAAGGAGAAGAAGGCGCGCGTCGAGGACGCACTCCACTCCACCCGTGCCGCCGTCGAGGAAGGCGTGGTGCCGGGCGGTGGTACCGCCCTGATCCGCGTGCTGACCAAGATCGCCGGCCTCAAGGGCGACAACGAAGACCAGACCCACGGCATCGCCATCGCCGTGCGCGCCATGGAAGCGCCGCTGCGTCAGATCGTCACCAACGCCGGCCAGGAGGCTTCCGTCATCCTGAACCGCGTCAAGGACGGTGAGGGCAACTTCGGCTACAACGCCCAGACCGGCGAGTTCGGCGACCTGTTCGAGATGGGCGTGCTTGACCCGGCCAAGGTCACCCGCTCTGCCCTGCAGTCCGCGGGCTCCGTTGCCGGCCTGATGATCACCACCGAGTGCATGATCGCCGACGACCCGGACGAGAAGGAAGCCGGTGGCGCCGACATGGGCGGCATGGGCGGCATGGGTGGCATGGGCGGCATGATGTAATCTGCCAGCCACCCCTAGCATCCTTTTGAAATCAATGTCTTAAATAACGATGTAGGCAGCGATGTAGGAAGGAATGTAGGAAGATTGTAGGAAGGTCTGGAAATGGCTTCCAAAGTTGCCAGACCTCCTCCTCACGAGCTTCCTGCCCTGCTAAACAAAACCCCCGGTCATGGGAATGTAGGACGCCTACTCCCAGACACCGGGGGTTTTCTTTTGGGAGCTGTATGGTCCAGCTCTACCCTTGGCACTCGCTCAACCGCTCACCTCGCGCCCAATTCATTTGGCACTCAAGATTTGACTCAGAGTAAAACTCCAGCTACCTTATTCTACAGGCTGGGTGTACCACCCAGGTGCTCTTTAAACGTGTTGATTTACCTCGATTGAGCTTGCAAGCGGGCCAACCTAGTTGGTCAACCCAGGGAGTTGTTCCCCCAGGGTTCACTTGCCGCACAGCGATCCTGCTGCTCGGCGACCCGGCGACCCGGCGACCCGGCGACCCGGCGACCCGGCGACCCGGCGACCCGGCGACCCGGCGACCAGCAGTCTTGTACGGCGGGAGGCTCCTTTGCCAAGGAGCTGAACGGTGGTTTGCTGGAGCATCTACGCGTTCCTTATCGGCTCAATTGCTTGACGGCGGGGCAATTCCGCCCGATGAGAGACGAGGTATTTCCGATGGATACTGCACGTTTAATCAAGACTGTTGACCTGCTCAAGCAGGTGCGGTCAGGGATGCACGACGACGTAGATGCTCGCGTTACAGATGGACTGGATGAGGCGATTGCGATTCTGGAGGAAGCTCTGACTACCGATCCCAAGCCAGCAAGGGCGGCTGCCGCTCTGGCCAAGCTCGGTGAGGCGTTGAAGTACCTTCCGGTGATCAAGGCGCTCTTTGAGGACTTCATGTGACACAGCAAACCACTACTTTAAGATTTTCGGTTGGTTGCGCGATATGAATATTGGGTACGCAATCAAGCTATGCCGCCAGCAGCGTAAGCTGACTCAAGGGGAGTTGGCCAGACGGGCTGGCGTGTCAGTTTCCTATCTATCGCTACTTGAGCGGGGTGAGCGGTCAGACCCAGGCCTATCATCGCTGGAAAGTATCGCTAAAGGGCTGGATGTTCCCATGACCCTGCTGCTCTTCCTCGCTGCCGATGAGGAAGACTTGACAGGGTTTACTCCAGAGCTAAAGGAAAAGCTCTCTGCGGCAGCCCTGAATCTGATGAGGGAGTCCGCTTGATGTCCGGCTCCTATGACCTGACACCCTCTTACCCCCACAGTCCGATTGTCGACCCTGAGCGTCTTGCGCGGTTACTGAATACTCCGCTCCCCAGGCTACAAGCGATTGCCAACGCTGCTTCTGAGTCCTATCGGCCTGTCCCCCGAGAGAAGAGGGATGGCAGCCTTCGGATGACCTATGACGCACATCCAGATCTGAAACGAGTACAGCATCAAATCGTCCAGAAGATCCTACACAAGGTGAGCTTCCCACGTTACTTGCATGGCGGCATCAAGGATACCGAATTCCCGAGAGATCACGTATCGAACGCCGCACTGCACACGGGCGCAGCGATTTTGATACTCGACGACATTGCAGACTTCTATCCATCGTTGGACCGCAAGCTAGTGTTCACGGTCTGGCTACGATTCTTCGGGTTTTCTCCTGAAGTATCGGAACTGTTGACTGAGCTGACAACACGAAAAGGAGCCATACCGCAGGGGGCCAAGACCAGCAGCTATCTGGCTAACCTCGCATTCTGGGACCGAGAGGCCCAACTGGTTGAAGATCTGAAGCCAATGGGCCTGACATACTCTCGGTTCGTCGACGATGTGACGTACTCGTCATGCCGCCAGGTTTCAAACAGCACCATCGGCGAAGCTAGGGCCAAGGTGTACAGAATGCTGGCATCAAAAGGGTGTCGCCCCAAACGCTCCAAGAGTCATGTCAGCCGCAAGGGACAAAAACTCGAAGTCACTGGACTGGTTACAACCGGCGGCTCCCCAGCAATTGGCAAGGCTGAGCGGAAAAGAATTCGCTCGGCAGTCCATAACCTGGAGAAAGCCGTCGGCAGAGATGGAATGACCCCAGAAAATCGGAAAGCGTGGGACAGCGCCAAAGGACGAGTAGGAAGGCTAGTCCGCCTGAAACACCCCGAGGCAAGGAAGCTGTCCCAGCGTCTGGATGCAATTCGTCAAGGCTAATACTAGAGATCTGACTTCATGACCAAGGAGCCCCCTCACCTGACGATTTCAGCCAGCAGGGCAATCAGATCCTGAACCGTACCGGCTTTCTCGGAGACTCGTTGGTTTGAGTCAGGCCGCCTTCTTGGCCTGACCCTGTTGCTCGTAATACAGGGCTTCTCGCTCAGCCGGTGGCATGTTGCCGATCGGCTCCAGTAGCCGCCGGTGATTGAACCAGTCGACCCACTCTAGGGTGGCGAACTCCATGGCTTCCAAGTGCCGCCATGGCCCGCGTTGGCGGATTACTTCGGTCTTGAATAACCCGATGACCGTCTCAGCCAGCGCGTTGTCGTACGAATCGCCCACGCTACCCACCGAGGGCTCGATGTCGGTCTCCGCCAAACGTTCCGTATATCGAATTGAGACATATTGAACGCCCCTATCGCTATGGTGGATCAAGTTGCTGCCTGATCGCTGAGGGCGTTCGTGAAGCGCCTGTTCCAGCGCATCCAGCACCATGTCGGTGCGGGGTGTGCGGGAGGCTCGCCAGCCGATGATTCGCCGGGCAAAGGCATCGATGACGAAGGCGACATAGACGAAGCCCTGCCAAGTCGCGACATAGGTAAAATCCGATACCCACAGCGCATTCGGCCGAGTGGGGTGAAACTGTCGCCGTACCAGGTCTGCCGGAGAAGCCTTGGTGGGATCCGGCACGGTCGTACGGACCGGCTTGCCTCTCACCACGCCACGCAACCCCATCCTGCGCATCAGGCGCTCTACAGTGCAACGAGCGGCAGGGATAGCGTCTCGATGCAATTGGCGCCAGACCTTGCGGATACCGTAAACACCGAAGTTCTCGTCCCAGACACGCTGAATTTCAGCGCACAGCCAGCGATCACGCTGGACTCGGGACGGCGCGCGGTCAGGCTGTGCTTCACGGGCCTTGTGCTCGTAGTACGTCGACGGGGCGATCGGCAGGACGCGGCAGATTGGCTCGACCCCCTACGTCTCCCGGTGATCATCGATGAACTCGATCATCACTTGCCGCGGCGGTCGAGCTCCGCCTGGGCAAAATACGCAGACGCCTTACGCAGGATCTCGTTGGCCTGCTTCAACTCCCGGTTCTCGCGCTCCAGTGCCTTGATCCGCTCACGCTCTGACGTCGTGGTGCCTTCACGGCGACCTGCATCACGCTCAGCCTGTCGGACCCAGCTCCGCAGGGTTTCTGGCGTATAGCCAATCTTGGGGGCAATGGCACCGATGGCCGCCCACTGGGAGGGGTAATCAGCCTCGTGATCAAAGACCATGCGGACCGCCCGCTGGCGTACCTCGGGGGAGTAGCGTTTCGACGTGCTCATGGCTCCATCCTCTCAAGGTTTGGAGCCTCCGGGAATCCCGGTACGGTTCAGAGCATGGCTCCATGGGTAGCCTCGTCGTACGCCGAGAACATCAGTGGCACCAAGGCGGATCACTCAGAACTGATGCGGCTGCTGTCCGACTCAGGGCCTGGGGATGTCCTCCTCATCGAGCAGGTGGACCGTCTCACCCGGCTGACCAGCGATGACTGGGAAACGCTGAAGAGCGCCATCCAGAAGGCGGGGGTGAAAGTGATCTACCCCCTGCCCCAGGCCTGGCCTGAGACAGCCCCCCGCCGGGAAACCGGCGGGGGGCTTTTTTGTTACAGGCGTGAGGCGTGAGGCGTGAGGCGTGAGGCGTGAGGCGTGACAGGGTAAGATGGCGTCGATCGCCATTTTCATAGCCCCTCTACCGAGACCCCATGCTCTCCAATATCCGCATCGTTCTCGTCCAGACCTATCATCCCGGCAATATCGGCGCCTCGGCGCGGGCCATGAAGACCATGGGCCTCACCGAGCTGGTGCTGGTCAATCCCCGCTGCTTCCCCGACCCCGAGGCATCGCGCCTCGCAGCCGGCGCCGAGGACGTGGTCGAGAGCGCCCGAGTCGTCGACTCCCTCGAGGCGGCGGTGAGCGACTGCGTCCAGGTGATCGGCGCCAGCGCCCGGCTGCGCAGCATGCCGCTGCCCCACTTCGACGAGCCCGCCGAGATGGCAGAGGCCCTGGTCGGCCACGCCGCCGCGGACCCCGTGGCCCTGGTGTTCGGCCGCGAGCGCTTCGGCCTGACCAACGACGAGATCCGCTGCTGCAGCCACCAGGTCAGCATTCCCGCCAACCCCGACTACGGCGTCCTCAACCTCTCACAGGCCGTGCAGGTACTGGCCTACGAGACCTTTCGCGCCTGGCGCCAGCGCCCCGACAACGACTTCCGCGCGCCCCGGCCATCCCACGATCGCCAACCGACCCGCGAACAGCTCGGCCACTTCCATGAGCACCTCTCCAAGGTGATGCGAGAAAGCGGCTTTATCACCCAGCCCCATGCCCGCACCGAGGAGCAGCTGCAGGCGCTGTTCGCCCGCGCCCAGCCCTCACGCAAGGAACTCTCGCTGCTGCGCGGCCTGCTGAGCTCGCTGGAACGGCAGATCATCGAGAAATGACGACGGCGGCCCCTCATGGGGCCGCCGTCTCGTCTAGAACCTTGTCCGTGCGCCTCAGAAGCGCTTGGTCAAGGTGACCCTGAACAGGTCGCCCTCGGGCCGGTCGCGGTTGTCGTACTCGTGGTAATAGGCGCCGTTCAGCCCGAGGGCCAGCGATGGCCAGAAATACCCCGCTTCGGCGCCCACGGCATGCTGCTCGGCCTTGTCGTTGGGCAAGCCAGGCGCTACGCCATCGTCCGCCTCGAGCTGCCAGGCGTCATACCCCACCAGTCCCAGCTTGAGACCGCTGACCAGGCGATGGCCGAGCCCCCACTCCAGCGTCAGGCTGTCGCCGGGGGTGATGCCGGTGTCGTCCTGTTCGCCGTGGAGCTCGTAGCGCGACAGCGCCGAGACGGTCCAGCGCTTCTCGGCATCGACGTGCCAGGCACCGCCCAGGGTGAACATGGTGGAGCCGAAGCCCTTGCCGGGTGAAGCCGGCCGGTCGGCGGAGAAGTCGCCGCTGGCGAACCAGTAGCCGGCGGCGGCCACCGCACCCCAGCGCTCGCCGTGCCAGCCCAGCACCAGCGGACTCAGGAAGACGTCGCCGACGCCGCTGTCGCGCTCGTCGAGGCCGGCGACGTTGAAATCGAGCGACGTCTCCAGCACCGGCACGATCGCCTCCATGCCTACGTCGGCGCCGAGGAAGCGCTTGTCGCTCACCCAGACGACGCGGTTGACCAGGGCGTTGACCTCGCCGGTGTTGCTCGCCGGCGCGGCGTCGCCCTGCCCATCGCGCAGGCGGTCGATATCGTAGTGCACCAGGTAGCCGCGGTAGTAGAGCCCGGGCGGCGGCACCACCGGGCCGTCGAGGCCCTCGACGCCGGGGACGTAGTGGCCATTGGCGGCCTGGGCGGCGGAAGACAGGGCGCAGCCGCCCAGTGCCAGCCCGAGGGCCAGCGTGATCTTGTGTGTCATGGGGAGATCCCTTGTTGTCGTTATGTTCGGCCAGTGCCGACGGGGCACCGGCGCGCGGTGTCGTGCCGAGCTCAGCCGGCGGACACGCCTTCCAGGGCCCGGGGGCGGGCATGGCGGGTCTGCAGCTCGTGTGCGTCGGTCCTCGTCAGCGCGACGTCGAAGACCACCTCGGTGAAGGGCCCGTCGAAGCCACGCGTGTCTGCCTCGGCGAGGTCCTCGATGCGCGTGCCCGCCACCACCAGCTCCTCGCGGGTAGCAAAGGCAAAATCGTCGTAGGTGTAGGGATCGCCGGCTAGGTTGATCTGGGTCGTCAGATGCTGGTGCCCCGGCGCGGAGACGAAGAAGTGGATATGCGCCGGACGCTGGCCATGGCGGCCCAGCAGCTTGAGCACCCGGTCGGTAGAACTGCCATCCGGCACCCCGTAACCGGACGGGATGATGCTGCGCGCCTGGTAGCGACCCTCGGCGTCGGTGAGGATGGTACGCCGCAGGTGATAGTCGCTCTGGGTCGGGTCGAAGAACGAATAGTTGCCCTTGGAGTCGGCGTGCCAGATCTCGACCTTGGCCCCGGCGATCGGCTGGCCGTCGGTGTCGCGCACCCGCCCGGTCAGCCACATCGCCTCGGCGTCCGGGTCGTTGCCATCGTCCATGCGCGCAACGCCCTCGGCCACGGGAGCGCCGGCCACGTATAGCGGGCCCTCGATGGTGCGCGGCGTGCCGCCGGCCAGGCCTCGCGCCTCGTCCTCGGCGTCCATGCGAATATCGAGGTAGTGGTCGAAGCCCAGCCCCGGGGCCAGCAGCCCGAACTGGGTCTGTTGGCCCAACTCGTTGAGCACGCTGACCGAGGACCAGAACTCCTCGGGGGTGACATCGAAGTCATCGATCAGCCGGTACAGGTCGGACACCAGGCGATGCAGGATCCGCTTGGCGCGCTCGCTGCCGCCGGCCTGATCGAGGCCGGCGACGGCCTGGAGGAAGTCCTGGACCTCGGGAGTATCGAAAATCTTGACGGTCATGGTGAGTGGCTCCTTGTGATTCTTGTGATAAACGGCCCAAGGCCGTGGCCTGGATTCCCCGGTGCGGGATCCTTTTGCGCTAGATTCGTTTGAGCTAGATCCGTTTAAACAGGGCCGAACGCTGCTGGGCCTCGGCACCGTCGGCGGCGGTGAGGAAGCGCTCCATGTGAATGTCGCGTTCGAACAGCCGCCCCTTCATCAGCGCGCCGATGGCCGATTCGATCATCGGCGGCGGACCGCACAGGTAGGCCTTGTGCTCGCTGAAGCGACCGTCGAAGTGCGCGATGGCGGCATCGTGGACAAAGCCCACGACGCCGTCCCAGGCGTCGTCGTCCAGCGGCGCATTGAGCGCCGGCACGTAGTCAAAGCGTGGATGCTCGGCGGCGAGCGCCTCGAAGCGCTCACGGTGGTAGAGCTCGGCGAGATTGCGTGCGCCCTGGAACAGGGTGATGCGCCGGGTGTCCTCGGGGTCGGCGAGCAGGTCGAGGATCATCGACTCGGGGCTCGAGAGCCCCGAGCCGCCGGCGATGAAGATCACGTCCTTGGGATCGGACTTGCGCACGAAGAACTGGCCGTAGGGGCCGCTGAGCTCCAGCGCCTGGCCCTCCTCCAACTGCTCGTGGAGCCAGGTGGTGGCGGCTCCGCCCTCCACCCTGCGCACGTGCAGCGCAATCTCGTTGGGCTCGCCCGGCGCCGTGGCGATGGAGAAGGCCCGGGTGCCCTCCACCCCCGGCACCTGCAGGTTGATGTACTGGCCGGCCTGGAAGGCCATGCCCTCGCCGGGAAGCGTCAGGCGAATCTCGCGAATGGTCGGGGTCAGGTCGACGATGGCGCTGACGGTGGCCGTCCAGTCCTGCACCGGATGACCGGCGAAGTCCGGGTCCTCGTCGACGTCCGCCTCGATCACCAGATCGCTCTCGGGGCGACAGCAGCAGGCCAGGCGAACCCCCTCGTCACGCTCCATGTCCATCAGCGCAAAAGACGAGGCCTCGCCGACTTCGGCTTCCCCCTCCAGCACCTGCACCTTGCAGGTGCCGCAGGTGCCGTGGCCACAGGCGAAGGGCAGCCACACGCCCTGGCGCAGGGCGGCGTCGAGCAGGGTCTGGCCCTCCTCCACCTCGACGATCTCGCCCGTGGGTTCGATGGTCACTGCATAGCTCATGACACTCTCCTCCCCTCAGATGGCCGCATCGGCCAGCTCGGACAGCCGCGGCGTGATCAGGCGCAGCTGAGACTTGTGGCCGATGCCGTTGTCGGCCAGCGAAGCCTCGCCCCGCGGCGTGACGTCCTCGCCGTCGAGGCGCCAGCGCGCTGCGGTGAAGTCCAGCACCTCGCTCTCGGGGTGCGGCGCCAGCGCCGGTGCCAGCACCTCGTCGCGGAAGGCATCGAAGGACATTGCCGGATCGGCGAGAAAGGTCAGCGGGGCGCAGAACAGCAGGTGGCGCTCCCACATCACGTACACCAGCTGCTGGCCGTGGAAGTTCTCGGCGCGGTCCCGCACCGGGCCCCGGTAATTCGCATAGTTGGCTTGCACGCTCATGATCGTTGCCTCCTCAGACGGCCTGTTTCCACGCATTCCAGCGGTGCTGCTCCGCGGAGCCCTCGAAGTCGAGGTTGTCCTCGCCCATCTCGATCCGGTAGTAGTCGCCGATCACCTTCTCGAGATCGGCGCCACCGCAGTTGCCCTGCAGGATCTGGTGCACCGGCAGCCAGGCCTGCACGTACTTCTCCGGCTCGTGCTGGAAGATGTCGCGGCAGCCATCGGAACAGAAGTGGTAGCGCTCGCCCTCGTGCACGGTGTCACGGTGGCTGAGCAGGGTGTCGTCGTCCGGCTCGGTGATCGACAGCGGGATCTGGCACACCTGGCACAGCTGCGGCAGGGTGTTGTTGTAGAAGCGCTCGCCGCGGGCGGCCTTTTCGGCCAGCAGCTCGAAGCGCGGCCGGTAGAGACGGTCGAAGGTGTCGGGATACTTCTCCGACAGCCAGTCCATCTCCTTGGCAGTGGGAATCCAGGTATTGAAGGCGGTGGCATGGCCGTACTGGTAGAAGATGAACCAGGCCTGGTGGCTGACATGGTGCTTGCCGGTAACGGTCTGCTCGGCATACTTGGGCGGACGAATGCCGTAGCGCTCGAGCTCCTTGAACAGCGCGCCGCCGGCCTCCTCGTAGTACATCGTCCAGGCCTCGGCCCAGGACATCACCTTGTTGGGCAGCATGTAGTCCATCATCATGCCGACGATCGACAGCAGCCGGTAACCGCGCCACAGCCACTTGTCCAACCAGCGCTGGACGATAGGCACGTTGTCCTCGTGCTGCTCGAGGATGAACTTGATGATCTCGAGCCCCAGGGTCATGTGACGCGCCTCGTCGGACTGCGCCGAGAAGCCGAAGGTCACGGTGTTCATGTCGCCGTTGTAGGCGGCCCCCGACATGAACGGCAGGAACAGCAGGTTGGTCAGCACGTACTCGAAGGAGAACGAGATCGCGGTCAGGAATTCGAAGGGACCGGCCGTGGAGGCATCCTCGAAGAACGACTTGGGTACCGACAGGTACCACACCCGGTCGAACATGTGCGGGAAGTCATGCATGCCACCGAAGTACTTGTTGTAGTGGCTCATGGCATGGATCTGGGTCTGGGTGTGGCGAAGCTCGTCGATGGACTGCATCTGGCAGGCGATACGCGCGCCGACACCGCCGAACTGGCGCCCCACCCGGGCATAGCCCTTGTAGGCGTTGTACTCCAGCGGGGTCACGGCGGTGATGAACAGCTTGACCGCATTCAGGTAACGCGGGTCAGAGATCTTCATCTGGCCGTTGTTCTGCGACACTGCGTCGAAAATAGCGTACAGCTTGCGTTCCTTCTCCGCCTGGAATTTCCAGTAGTTGTCCATGGTCAGGCGGAACGGGTCCTCCCACTGGCTCCAGTCGGTGATCTTGATGCCCTCGAAGCTCTCCTGGGGAAAAATGTCCTCGTAGCGCTGGTAACTGGGTTCCCAGTCCAGGTCACGGGTCATGATCCGGTAGCGCTCCTTCATGTTGAGGCGCTTGTGGGTCTTGGCGTTCATGGGAAGGCTCCTCGCCGTTATTGTTGGCTGGCTGTTGGCAGATGATTGGCTGGCGCATGCGTGTGGGACCGGCGTATGGCGCGAGCCACCACGGCTCAGGTGTTCCAGTAGAGGGTGAAGCTGTCGTCGTCCTCGTCGACGTTGCCACCGAGGCTGATCAGGTCGACCTGCAGCTCCTGGGTGTCCCAGTCGCGACCCAGCTTCTCCTCCACCGTTTCGCGCCGGATGGTCAGGCGATCGTCGGCTTCGATGCGCACCATCGCCGGGCTGTGCTTGACCTCGGCACTTGGGTTGTCCTCGGTCACCGCCTCGACGATGAAGCGGGCATTCTCGTTGTCCTGCAGGGCGATAAAGACGCGTGACATGAGCGGGTACTCCATTGGCGATAAAGATCGGGGGTTGGCGTGCAAGATCGAGCGTGGCGATCGAGCGCCGGCTCAATGCGTCTCGAGCAGGCCGAGCTTGGCCAGGCGCTTGTCGAGGATCGACAGGGCATCGTCGAGCGTTACACCGGCCCTGGCGGCGATCGGCTGCAACGCGGCAACGGCACGCTCTCGCCATGCCAACACCCAGCGTGCGAGCAGGCCGCGGTTCTCGTCGCTTTCGGTGGCCAGCGCCTTCACCAGCGCATCGATGAAGCGACTGCCGTCCTTGAACCACTCGCCCATGAAGTCGGTGAGCATGGCGAGTTGGCCGCCTCCCGCGTCCATCAATCGGGCATCCAGGGTTTCCTGAACGAAGGGATACAGCAGGCCGTCCAGCACCAGGTTCTGGGCCACCGACAGCTCGGCCCAGTCCTCGAGCACCAGCGTGTCTTCGACGTAGCGGCGTACGCCTTGCCAGTCGGGATCGTCCATCCACAGCCGCTTGGCCTCGCCCAGCAGCACTCCCGGGCTGTCATCGATCAGCAGGCCGATCCGCGACAGGTACTGGGCCGCGGCCAGTCGGTCCATGCCGTGAAACATGTGGGCCTGGCTGAGGGTGGTGCCGTAGGCGGTCGAGGCGATACCGACATTGTTCATGTTGGCGCCGAGCTCGACGTGACGCAGCGGCAGCAGGCACTCGGTCACCAGGCGCCGCGCCTCGTCGCTCAGCTGGCCGCCGAGATGGCGCTTCTCGAAGAAGGCGAAGCTGGTTTCGGTGCTCTCCTGGAACTTGGCACGGGCGCCGACCCAGGCGCCGTAATAGAACTGGCGAGGATCGCTGAAGGCATACCAATCCTCCATCTTCAGCGCCGTGTAACCCGGGTCGTAGAGCTCATGCCGCTCGTCGAACATCGGACGATAGTGGAAGTTCTCGGTCGGCTGGATATCGAAACTGGCTTCCTGGTAGCGGGTCGCCGGCTTGTCGCCGAATCGCCTGCGGGTGTGGCCATAGGTCTGGCGAATCGGCTCGATTTCTGCCGTCTTGATCTCGACGCTCATAGTATCTCCTCGCTTGTTGTTGTCCGGTGTTGTCGACACCTGCTCGCTTATTGGCTGACGCTGTAGCGCCACTTTTCCATCTGGATATCGACCTGCCTGGCCTGCTCATCGCTCATGTGAATCACCTCATTTCGGGCGCAGAACGCCTCGAAGGCCTGGGGGGGAAGGATCAGCTCGACGAAGAGTTCGGGATTCTCGATGGCAAAGTCGAACTCGACGAACTTCTCGCTGCGCTCCCTGACACGCACATAGCGCTTGAGAGGACGGGAAATGACGGGTTGGGACATCGGGCACCTCCGGATGCATCATCACCCTGACGTTACAAGCGTCGTGCCAGATGCCGATTCGTAATAAAAAATCATTGATAAACAATAAATTGAAAAGAAAGCAACCCAGATGCCGTGCCCCCGAAGGCCGCCAGGCATCAAGCAAATGATGAGTTGCTGCCTTGCAGCGTCATCAATTCATGAAACCGGAAGGCCGCCGGGCGATGGCCAAGCGGAATGCTGGTGGGAAAAGCGCGGGAGATTTATGCTGGATCTCCGGCCGGCGGAGCGCCCGGCCGGGAAAATACGACCAAAGAATCATCATCACAATAACCACAACATCCCGCATGCCAACGCCCGACACCGTGAGAGACCCCATGCCCACGCCCTTGACGACGCCGCGCTATCCCGACAGCCAGGACATCCTGGACAAGTTGCGCTTCCTGCCCAGCGAGGGGCAGATATGGCTCGGCGAGCAGCGCATGCTGCTGCTGCAGGTCCAGACCATGGCCACGTTCCGCCAGGAAATCGTCAACACCATGGGCATGCAGCGCGCACGCAGCTTCTTCATGCGCCTGGGCTACCATGCCGGCCTCCAGGACGCCGAGCTGGCCCGATCGGTACGCGGCCAGGAAATGTCGGTGGAAGACGGCTTTCTCACCGGGCCCCAGCTGCACGCGCTCCGCGGGCTGGTGAAGGTAGTCCCCATCGCCCTGGACATCGATCCCCGACATGGCCACTTCTATGGCGAATTCGAGTGGCAAGACTCCTACGAGGTCAGCATCTCCCAGCACATCTTCGGCCCGCTCAAGGAGCCGGTGTGCTGGCTTCAGCTGGGCTATGCCTGCGCCTATTCCAGCCAGTTCCTCGGCCAGGAGATCCAGTATCGCGAGGTGGAATGCCGCGGTTGCGGCGACGCGCGTTGCCGCATCGTCGGCAAGCCGGCCCGAGAGTGGGAGGATCATGAAGCCTTCGCCGAGCTGTTCCGCGAGGACCCTCTGATCGACGAGCTCTACGAGCTGCAGTCGCGCATCGCCTACCTGGAGGACGACATCGCCCGCCACCAGGGCGAGGAGCGATACCGCCCCATCGGTCAGGCCCCCGCCTTCCTAGGCGCCCTGGACCTGATCGATCGCGCCGCCCGCTCCGAGGTGCCGATCCTGCTGCTCGGCGAGACCGGCACCGGCAAGGAGATCCTCGCCCACCGCGCCCACCAGCAGAGCGCGCGCGCCGACAAGCCCTTCGTGGCGGTCAACTGCGCGGCGATTCCGCCCGAGCTGATCGAGTCGGAACTGTTCGGCGTCGAGAAAGGCGCCTACACCGGCGCCGTGCAGTCCCGAGCCGGACGCTTCGAACGTGCCCATGGCGGCACCCTGTTCCTCGACGAACTCGCCGAACTCTCGCCGCGGGCTCAGGCCGCCCTGTTGCGCGTGCTGCAGGAGAAGCAGATAGAGCGGGTCGGCGGCCAGGAGAGCCGCCACGTCGACGTGCGCATCGTCGCCGCCACCCACGGGGATCTCGCCGAGCGGGTCCAGGACGGTCGCTTCCGCGCCGACCTGTTCTTCCGGCTCAATGCCTATCCGGTGGCGATCCCGCCGCTGCGGGATCGTCGCGACGACATCCCGCTGCTCGCCGAGCACTTCCTCAAGCGCTTCGAGCAGCACTACCGCCTCAAGAGCCTGGGCTTCACCGACCAGGCCCAGGCGGCCATGCGCCGCCACGACTGGCCGGGAAACATCCGCGAGCTGCAGAACACCATCGAGCGCGGCGTGATCCTGACCGGCGACGGTCATGCGGTCGGCGAGCAGGCATTGTTGGGTCAGGCGCCAGACACCGCCCGCGGCCAGGTACTCGGCGACAGCGGTCATCTCACCCAGGCCGGCGATGACGCGGCCACCGGCGATGCGCTGGAAGCGTTGTGCGGCAGCATCCTGGAAGGCGGCATTGCCTTGGAAGCGCTGGAGGAAGCATTACTGGCGCGGGCCTATCGTGATGCCGGCGGCAACGTCTCCGCGGCGGCACGGCGCCTGGGCCTTAGCCGCGCCGCGCTGGACTATCGATTGAAGAAGCGCCAGATCGGCGAGCGCTGAGGTCCGCCGCACCCGTCGGGTTACGCCTCTCAGGCTGACGCCACCGAACCGTCATGCAACGGTCACGGTGGCGTCATCTCTGTCGCCGACACTGATCCTGCCCAAGACGGGACCGGCAAGGGACACTGCCACACGCTTTGCCAGGGATGCCAGGGGCAGGACGCCCCTCAGGGACGCCGATCTCGGCATCGGGACGATGCCCAGGGAGGATGGAGATGTCGCCACGACGCCCTGCGTCGTGGCGTTTTTATTGGCGAACGCCCGGGCAGGGTGGCAGAGTGCTCTAAGGCCCGCCAGGAGAGACGCCATGAGCACGGAGCCCGAGACTCCCAAGGTGCCACGCCAGCGACTCGTCCACGACGAACTCCCCGAGGAGCACGACGATCCGCTGATCGGCATCCTGCATCGCGTCATACGCGTCGGCGTCAAGGTCATGGCGGTACTGATGGTGCTGGTGATTCTATGGGGCATCTTCGACGTCATCTACGTCCTCTACCAGCAGCTCGCCTCCCCGCCCTTCCTGCTGCTCGAGGTCGGCGATATCTTCCGGCTGTTCGGCGCCTTCATGGTGGTGCTGATCGCCATCGAGATCTTCATCAATATCCGGCTCTATCTCGGTACCAGCGTGCTGCCCATCCAGTTGGTGATCGCCACCGCGCTGATGGCCATCGCCCGGAAGGTGATCGTGCTGGACATCGAGACCGTCTCGGCCGAATACGTCCTGGCCATCGCCGCCGTGGTCCTGGCGCTGGGCGTCACCCACTGGCTCGTCGCCCGCAAGTCCTAGGCTTTGTCTGAAAAGCCGGTGAGCGAAGGCTAGACAAGGCAAAAATCGGTGAAAAGACGGAGTTTACAGGTAGTAAATGAGTACTTTGAGCCGATTTTTAACGCCGTATAGCCGAGCGCAGGCACTTTTCAGACATTGCCTAGTGTCTTGACATGCCTAACCCGAGCCCACTGCGACAACAGCACTCCCCCCAATGGGCTCAGGCGGGCGTCAGCCAGTCACCGAAGCCCGTCAGGTCGTCGCCCAACTCACCTCGGGTGACCCGCCGATAGAGCCACTGCAGGCGCGCGGTCGCAGAGTCATCGGCGATCGGCTCGCCGGGGGGCGGTGCTCCCGCTCTCGCCCCGATATGGCGGCCGTCCAGCTCGCGCAGCGGCAGGATCTCGGCCGCGGTGCCGGTGAGGAAGGCCTCGTCGGCCACATATAGCTCATCGCGGGTGATTCGCCGCTCCACCACCTCGAGCCCCATCGCTTCCCGGGCCAGGCGGATGACGCTGTCGCGGGTGATGCCCTGCAGGCAGGAGGTGATCTCCGGGGTATGCAGGACGCCGTCGCGCAGCAGGAAGACGTTGGCCGCCGAGGCCTCGGCCACGTAGCCCTCGGGATCGAGCATCAGGGTCTCGTCGAAGCCCGCCTTCACCGCCGTGTTGAGCGCCAGCATCGCGTTCACATAGTGGCCGTTGGTCTTGGCCCGACACAGGCTGATATTGACGTGGTGGCGCGCCCAGGAGGACGTCAGCGCCCGCAGACCGACGCTCGATGCCTGCGGCGAGACATAATCGCCGAGGTCCCAGGCGGCAATCATCACGTGGCTGGTCAACCCCTTGGCACGCAGGCCCAGGCCTTCGGCGCCCAGATAGACGGTCGGCTTCAGGTAGGCGTTGGTCAGGCCGTTGCGCGTCAGGCACTCGCGCTGGGCCGAGATCAGGGCCTCGGCGTCGTGAGATAACGGTATATCCAGGGCGTGAGCGCTATCCAGCAACCGCCGGGTATGCTCGGCGACCCGGAACAGGGACGGACGGCCATCCGGGC
This sequence comes from Halomonas sp. ABH4_019, assembly GCF_056159885.1. NCBI lineage: Bacteria > Pseudomonadati > Pseudomonadota > Gammaproteobacteria > Oceanospirillales > Halomonadaceae > Halomonas > Halomonas sp. ABH4_019. The sequence continues at coordinate 607,383 of NZ_JBSWWC010000003.1, read as the reverse complement.
CCTCATAGGCCCGCACGCCCTCGAAGCAGCCCATGCCATAGTGCAGGGTGTGGGTCAGCAGATGGGTCCCGGCCTCACGCCAGGGCAGCCAGTCGCCGTCTCGCCACAGCCAGCCGTCGCGGTCATAAAGGGGCGTCATGGGATTCTCTCGTCGGGGGAAGGATGAGCGAACCAGCGATCGCGCCAGTCGTCGATCAGGGCCCGCTGATGGGGCTGCAGGGCCTGGTAGCCCCAGGCGGCGATCTCGTCGTTCTGGGGGTCCGGCACGGCGATCTCGCTGCCCGCCAGGGCCTCGATCACCGCGTGTCCGCAGAAGGGCACGTAGCCTTCCGAATAGCCGCCCTCGTGGATCATCACCAGCCGCCCGCCACAGACGCGCTCGGCCAGCGCCATGAGCCGGCGGGTCATCTCGCCGAAGGCCCGGCCGTTGAGCAGCATCTTGCCCAGCGGATCCTTGGCGCAGGCGTCATAGCCGCAGGCGACCACGATCAGCTCGGGCCGGAAGGCCTCGAGGGCCGGCAGCACCAGGGCCTCCATGGCATGGGCATAGGCCCCCAGGCCGCAGCCTGGCGGCAGCGGCAGGTTCAGGCAGGCGCCCCGCCCCGCTCCCTCGCCCTGCTCCTCGAAGGCGCCGGTGTCCAGCGGGTAGTTGCCGGCCTGGTGGATCGACACCGTGAAGACCTCGGGGTCGGCGTAGAAGGCCGACTGCTGGCCGTTGCCGTGGTGGACGTCCCAGTCGAGGATCGCCACTCGCCCCACCTGGCCGAGCGCCCGGGCGCGCCTCACCGCCACCGGGATGTTGCCCAGCAGGCAGAAGCCGCGCCCGCGGTCGGCCTCGGCGTGATGCCCCGGCGGGCGGCACAGCGCATAGGCGTTGGTCAGCCCGCCGATGGCCACCGCCTCGACCGCCGCCACGGCGAGCCCGGCGGACTGGCACGCCGCCGCCAGGCTGCCCGGCGTGTAGGGCGCGCAGTCCCCGGCGTCGCCGCCGCGGTCGCGATCGCCGGCCGCCAGGGCCTCCAGATAGCGCACGGTATGGAAGCGCTCGAGGTCCTCCCGCGTCGCGGGCGGCGCCTTGCGCATCGCGAGCTCGTCGATCAGCCCCGAGACCTCGAGCAGGTTCTTGAGCCGCCGCTTGCTCTCCGCACTCTCCGACGCCGGCTGGGGCTGACGGAACTCGCCCGGGGAGGCGAACACCCCGATGGCGCCGGGATCGTGCCAGAAGCAGCGCTCGTGCCAGAAGAAGCCCGTGGCGGGCCTCGTCGTCCCGGCCGTCATGGGCCCGCCTCCTGGCGCTCCCAGACCTCGATGGCGGCCGCCAGGTCCTCCAGCGAGGCGCCCACCGACTTGAACACCGTGATGGCCTCGTCGCCGCTGCGGCCGGGCTTTCGACCATCCAGCAGTTCGGCCAGCTCGCCGCGCAGCGCGTCGAAGGCGAAGGCGCCCTCGTCCACGGCCTGGAGGATATCCCCGGCCTCGCCCCGGGCCCCGGCGTAGGTGTCGACGAACACCTCGCCGCGTCGCAGGCACTCGGCGTCGGTCTCGCGCATGGTCGGCCGGAAAGCGCCGATCAGGTCGAGGTGGGTGCCCGGCGACAGCCAGTCGCCGCGAACCAGCGGCTCGCTGGACAGCGTCACGCAGCTGACCAGGTCGGCCTCGCGGGTCGCCGCCTCCAGGTCGGTGACCGCCGCGGTATCGAAGCGATCCGCATACTCGGCGGCCAGGCGCTCGGCCTTGTCGGGATGCCGGCCCCAGATGCGTACCCGGCGAATCGGCCGCACCGCCGCGTGCGCTTCGATGACCATCGGCGCCAGCTTGCCGGTGCCCACCACCAGCAGGGACTCGGCGTCCGCCCGGGCCAGTTCGCGCGCCGCCAGCGCCGAGGCCGCGGCGGTGCGCCGCCGGGTCAGCTCGCTGCCGTCGATGCAGGCCAGCGGTCGGCCGTGCTCGCCCTCGCTGAGCAGGTAGACGCCGGCAATCGCCGGCAGGCCATGATCGGCGTTCTGGGGAAAGACGTTGACCATCTTCACCCCGATGTAGCCGGCCCGCTCCCAGGCCGGCATCAGCAGCAGGGTAGCCTCGCCGTCGGGGCGATGCATGGCGTGGTGATGCCTCGGCGGCGACTCCACCCCCTCGCGGAAGGTGACGGCCAGCCGCTCCACCAGCGCCGGCCAGGCCAGCGCCGCGGCCACGTTATCGGCGTCGATGATGCGCATCTCAGGCCTCCGGCAGCGCGGCCACGACCATGATCTCGACCTTCCACTCGGGCCTGGCCAATTGGGCCTCCACGGCGGCCCTCACCGGCGGACGGCCAGGCGCTACCCAGGCATCCCAGGCGGCGTTCATCTCGGCGAACTCGCTCATGCTGGTCACCCAGATCTGGGCGGAGACGAGGTGTTCCTTGGCGGTGCCCGCCTTGGCCAGCAGCGCGTCGATGCGCGCCAGCACCTGCTCGGTCTGGCCGCGCATGCCCGCGCCGGCATCGGTAGGCACCTGACCGGCCAGGTAGACGGTGCCGTTGTGGACGACGATCTGGCTCATGCGCTCGTTGCTGTCGTGGTGGCTCAGGCTCATGGCGTGTCTCTCTTCTCTCGCGTTCTCTGTCGGGACGCCCTCAGGCGCCTTGGAAGCCACCCATGAAGGCGGCCAGGTTATGGCTCAGGTGCTCAGTGGGATAACCGCCCTCCTGCACCAGCACCGTGGGCAGGTCGAGCGCCGCCAGGCGTCGGCCCACGGCGGTGAAGTCCGCGGTTTCCAGGGCCAGGCCGGCCAGCGGGTCGGCGCGGTGGGCGTCGAGGCCCAGGGCCACCACCACCACCGCGGGGCGGAACTCGGTGAGGCGTTCGACCAGGGTGTCCAGGGCGGCCAGGAAGGCCACGCCGTCGCTGCCCACCGGCAGCGGCAGGTTGAGGTTGGCGCCGTGTCCCGCGCCCTCGCCGACCTCGTCGGCGCCGCCCCAGAAGAACGGATAGAAGTCCGCCGGGTCGGCGTGCAGCGAGCCGGTCCAGACGTCGCCGTCGGCGTAGAAGATGTCCTGGGTGCCGTTGCCGTGGTGCAGGTCGACGTCGAGGACCGCCACCCGGGGAAAGCGCTCGCGCAGCAGCGTCGCCGCCAGGGCGGCGTTGTTGAGAAAGCAGAAGCCCCCGGCCCGCTCCGGGCCGGCGTGGTGGCCGGGTGGGCGGCACAGCGCATAGGCGGCGTGCTCGCCGCCGGCCACCGCCTCGGCGGCGGCCTGGGCGGTGGCGGCGCTGGCGAGGATACCGGCGAAGCTGTCGGCGGTGATCGGACAGGCCATGTCGTGCAAGTGCCAGCCGGCCTGGCCCACCGGATGGCGCGGGTAGTGGTGGCCGCCGCCGCAGGGATGCACGTTGGGTGCGACGATCTCCGCGGCATCCGGCATCGCCCGCCAACGGGCATGGATGGTCTCCAGGAAATCGAGGTAGCGCGGGGTATGGATGCGCGCCAGGCGCTCGCGCAGCCGCGCGCCGTCGGCCTCGGCGGGAGACGTGAGCGCGAGCCCGGCCGCGGCCAGCCCCTCGCCCAGCAGCTCGGCCCTCACCGGTCCCTCGGGTGAAGGCGCCGGCCGGCCCCGCAGCAGGAAGGTCTCCGGGGCGTGTCGCTCCTGGTCGGGATGGTAGAAGAGCTTCATGGACCTGTCCTTGTCACGGGGCTCAGTCGAGCAGCGAGGGAATCCAGGTGGACAGCGACGGGAACACCGCCAGCAGCACCACCACCGAGATGAAGGCCGCGTAGAACGGCAGCGAGGCGACGATGGCCCGCTCGTAGGGCACCTCGGCGATGCGCGCCGCGGTCATCAGCGTCATGCCCACCGGCGGGGTGACGTTGGCGATGTTGAGCGTGACGATCATCACGATGGCGAAGTGCAGCGGGTCGAAGCCCAGCGAGACCATGGCCGGCACTACCACCGGGCCGATCACCACCAGCGCCGGCAGCACGTCCATCACGGTGCCGAGCACGATCAGCAGCAGGCACACCAGCATGATCTGGACGAAGGGCACGTCGCTGAGCGTGGTGATCAGGGTCGCGGCCTCTCGGGCGATGCCCGAGCGGGTCACGAACCAGCCCAGCACCGCCGAGGTGGCCAGCAGGAAGAACACCACCCCGGAGAACTTCACCGTGGTGACTAGCGCCAGCCAGACCTTGTGCAGCGTCAGGTTGCGGTAGAAGACCATGCCGATGAACAGGGCGTAGACCGCCGCGAAGCCCGAGGCCTCGGTGATGGTGGTCATGCCGGAGAGGATCCCGCCGAGGATGATCAGCGGCACCAGCATGGCCGGCAGCGCCGAGAGAAAGGCGAACACCGCCACGCGGACCGGCGTGCCGGCCTGCTTGGGATAGCCGCGCCACCAGGCCAGCACGATGCTGGTCACCAGCAGCGCCAGGGTCATCAGCACGCCGGGCAGGATGCCGCCGGCAAACAGGTCGATCACCGAGATGTCGCGCAGCAGGGTGGCGTAGACCACCATCACCACGCTGGGCGGGATGATCGGGCCGATGATCGACGAACAGGCGGTGATGGCCGCGGCGTATTCGGCGTCGTAGCCCTGCTTCTTCATCTCCGGGATCATGATCTTGCCGATCGCCACGGTATCGGTGATCGCCGCCCCGGTGAGGCCGGCGAAGAACAGCGACACCGTGACGTTGACGTGGGACAGCGCCCCGCGAACGCGCCCGAACAAGGCGTTGTTGAAGGCGATCAGCTTTTGGGTCAGCCCGCCCTGGTTCATCAGCTCGGCGGTGAAGATGAAGTACGGCACGGCGATCAGCATGTAGCCGGAGACCCCGGAGAACATGCGATCGGCGATGATGCCGACCAGGCGTTCGCCGCCCAGCGAATACACGCCGGCGACGCCGGAGATGGCCATGACCACGGCCACCGGGGCGCCGATCAGCAGCACCAGGACGAAGGCGATGATGGCGGGAGTCATGGGCGGGCCTCCTCGTCGTTGGCGTGGATCGCCTCCTCGATCGCCGCAGACTCGTCGACGAAATGCTCGAGCAGGCCGAAGCCCTGCACCAGGTGCAGCAGGAAGATCGCCCCGGACAGCGGCACGGCGATGGCCGTCCACTTGCGGGATATCTGGAGGTTGTCGGACACCATGTAGACCTGGGTGGCATTCTGGAAGAAGCCCCAGCCATACCAGATCACCAGCAGCGCGAAGCCCGCCATCACGACGAGCGTGAGCCCGGCGCACAGCCTGACCAGCGCCTCGGGCAGCAGGCGCATCAGCAGCGTCATGGCCACGTGCTCGCCGGCGTGCAGGGCGATGGTAGATGACAGCAGGCCGATCCACGGCAGGAACAGCCGCGCCAGCGAGTAGGTCCAGCTCAGGGCATCGCCGGTGAACAGGGTGTACAGGAAGCCCGTGAAGGAGATGGCCAGCATGCCGAGGATACAGGCCACGCACACCACGATGGCGGCCCGATTGACGGCATCACTGACCCGACGGGCCGAGGTTGTCAGGCTCATGGGCGCTCCGGCGGCGGTCATGGGCGACGGGGCGACGCTGGGGCCGCCCCGTCGTGGCGGGCGATGGCCGGAGGATCACTGGCCGTAGCGCTGGTAGGCCTGCTCGGGCAGCGATTCGCGCAGCGACTGCACCTCGGCCAGCAGGTCGTCGACCAGCTGCGGGTCGGCGCCGAAGTCCTCGACGATCCAGGTGCGCCAGGCCGGACGGGCGATCTCGGCCATGCGCTGGCGCTCGTCGGTGGGCATGATGTAGCACTCCTCGAACAGCTCGCAGGACTTCTGCCAGCTGGCCGTGGCGAGCATCGCCGAGGCCCCGTGGCTGAGCGCCACCGCCTCGCGGGCGGCCCCGGTCACGATGCGCCGGTAGTCCTCGGGCAGTTCCTGGAACCAGCTCTCGCTGACCACCCAGGAGGCGCTGTTGTACACGTGGCCGGTCAGGGTGGTGTAGTCGGTGACCTCGTCCAGCCCGTAGGTGGTGTTGATCACCGGGGCGTTGAACTGGCCGTCGGCCAGGCCGGTCTCCAGGGCGGTGATCAGCTCGCCCCAGGGCAGCGGCGTGGCCGAGGCGCCCAGCGCCTTCATGGTCGCCACGTGGGCCGGGTTCTCCTCGGTGCGGATGTTGAGCCCCTCGAGGTCATCGACGGTCTCGATCAGGCGCTCGTTGTTGGTGAAGGCCACGAAGCCGCCGCCGTCGTCGAAGGTGCCCAGGTAGCGCATGTCGGCGGCCTCGACGGTGCCGGCCATGAAGTTCGCGAACCACTCGCCGTCGAAGAACGCCCAGGCCTGGCGCCAGTTGTCGAACAGGAAGGGGGCGGTGACCACCTGGTAGTCCGGATAGAAGGACGACATGGCCCCCGAGGTGAGGATGCTCGACTGCAGGGCGCGCCCGCCGGCCTGGACCTGGGAGCCGGTCTCCACCTCCGAGCCCATCTGGCCACCGCCGAAGATCGAGACCGCGAGGTCGCCCTCGGTCTGCGACTCCACCTGCTCCTTGAAGTGCACCAGGGCGGGATAGATGCTGTTGTTGGTCAGGTTCTCGGGGATCAGGGTGGCGATGGCCATCTCGTAGGACTGGGCCTGCGCCTGGGTAACGGCCAGGGCCAGGGGCAATACGGCGCATGCCGCCAGTCGGGGAAGCGTCTGGGTTGTCATCGTCTCGACCTCTTGTGGTTGTTATCGAGCCGGGCCGCAAAGGCCCGACGCCGGTGACTGAACCTCAAGGTAGGTCGGGCGCCCGCCGCCTGCTTGCCCGAGGCTGCGGCCTGCTTGCCCCAGGCTACTGAACCCTCACGACCGGCGACGCTCCCGGGAGGGGGCGATCTCGAACCGGCGACGGTAGGCGCGGGAGAAACTGCCCTGGTCGCGAAAGCCTACCAGGGCCGCGATATGGCCCAGGCTCAGGTCGCTGTGATGGACCAGGGTGCGGGCGTGCTCCAGGCGGCGCCGCTGGACGTAGGCCTGCGGGGTCAGGCCGGTGCGCTCGCGGAAACGGGCATGGAAGTGCCCGACGCTCAGCGCGCACAGCGCCGCCAGGCGCTCGACCCGGATCTCATCGGCCAGGTGGCGGTCGATCCAGGCATCCAGGCGAGCCAGGTCGAGCCGCCCCTCGTCGGCCTCGGCCAGGATCGCGCCACCCGTCGACGGCTCGACGGCCAGGTGCAGGTAGAGCGCACGCAGCAGCAGCGCCGCGATCTCGCTGTGCAGCGCAGGGCAGGCCTCGAGCTGCAGCATCAGGCTGTCGGCCAGCCGATTGAGCCGCGGCGGCACGCCGAAGAAGCGCGGGCGGTCGAAGAGCCGCTCGATGCGCTCGCCGTCGCGCAAGCCGGGCAGGGTCACGGCGGGAATATCCAGCACGAAGGTCCGGTTGCGCCCGTCACCGCGATACTCGTGGTGGCGGGCACAGGGAATCAGGCATCCCCGTGCGCCGGTGATGCGCTCGCCCTGCCCCTCGATGGAGAGCTCGGTGGCGCCCCGGGTCGCCAGGATCAGCTGGTGATGGTCGTGGGCGTGGGCCACATGCTCGCGTTCGAGGGTGGTGGCCCGCAGGTCGAAAAGAGACATGGCGTCCTGCCGGAGACTCGTCGATGACGCCCTTTAACATGGGCCGAGCCGACCGAGAACGCAACCGGCGGTCCCCGGTGCGGCTCAGCAGCGCCCTTGCATGGCGAGCCCCGGCGGGCAGAAGCGCGAGCGGTGGCGGCCGTCGCGATGATGGCGATGGCGCCGATGATGGGCGCGACGCTTCCCGTCATCGCGATCGTGATAGTGGCGATCGTGACGATGCCGGCGTTCATGATGACGGCGCTCATGGTGGCGATGGCCGTCGTGATAGCCGCCGAACTCCACCAGCGGGCCGGTATCGATGCGCGCCGGCGTATAGCTGCAGCCGGCCACCATCAGGGCCGCCGCCAGCCCCAGGGCGATGACGGCTCGCCTGCCGACACACGACAGGCCGCGCCCCTCTTCCGCCACCTCAGCAGCGCCCCTTCTTGGCCTGACCCGGCGGGCAGAAGCCGCCGCCGTGGCGATGACGATCATGGTCATGGTCGTGACGATCGCCGAATTCCACCAGCGGCTCGGCGTCGATTCGTGCGGGGGTATAGCTGCAGCCGGCCATGACGGTGGCGGCACTCAGCAGAATCACGGACATCAGCAGGCGATATGACATGGGGCCTCCTCGGCGAGATGAATGGCCACCATTCTAGCGAAGCCTCTATGCCTTACCCATGTGGCACGACGGCGACAGGCGTGTCGCCGCCGAAAGACAGTTCGCTCACCCTCTCCTCGCCAGAGGACGACATCGCCCGTGTCGCGCCCCTCCTCTTCACGATCGCCTCGTCCACATGCCGACACCCCAGGGCTCGCGCTCAGCGCCGTGCCAAAACCGAAAAAACCCCCAATGCCGCGGCAATAAATCGAAAAAAACCCCTGATGGTGCGCGCCGGCGACTTTGCTATCGTCGCCCTTGAATCCACCCCAGACGAGGAGTTTGCCGATGGGCGCAGCGTCCCTGCCCGCTCAGGTCCCCCCCACCATGGCCGCCATGCGGCTGGTCGGTCACGGCGACGTGGACCAGCTGGTCTTCGATGAGTCCGTGCCCACACCGCGCCCCGGTCCCGGCGAGGTGCTGGTGAAGGTCACCGCCACCGCCAAGAACAACACCGACCGCAAGGCGCGCGAGGGCCTCTACCCCACCAAGGACCAGGGCGACGTGACCTCGTTCGCCATGGGCGGCTCACCGACCCTGACCTTCCCGCGCATCCAGGGCGCCGACGTGGTCGGCCGGGTGGCCGCCGTGGGCGACGGCGTCGATGCCTCGCGCCTGGGGGAGCGTGGCCTGCTGGACTTCAACCTCTACGCCGACGCGCGCCGCGACATCAACCTGACGCCGGACTACTACGGCCACGGCGCCGACGGCGGCTTCGCCGAATACGTCGCCGTGCCCTCCGACCAGTTCCACCACGTGCCGAATCCCGAGCTCGCCGACGCCGAGCTGGCCGCCATGGGCATGTGCTCCTACCAGACCGCCTACCACATGATGACCGCGGCGGGCGTGAAGACCGGCGAACGCATCCTGGTCACCGGCGCCAGCGGCGGCGTGGGCACCGCCCTGATCCAGCTGTGCCGGGTAGTGGGCGCCATTCCCTACGCCCTGAGCCAGCAGGACAAGGCCCCCGCGCTGCTCGAGCTCGGCGCCGAGGCGGTGCTCGACCGCTCCGACATGCACGACTTCGAGGCCAAGGTCAGGGCGGTGACCGGCGGCGCGCCGATCGACGCGGTGATGGACCTGGTCGGCGGCGAGATGACCGATCGCTTCATCGACACCATGATCTTCGACATGAAGGCCCGCGCGAGCTACCCGAGGCTGTCGATCGCCGGGGCCAGCGGCGGCAACGTCAGCGAGATCATGTGGACCCGCATCTACCTCTACCAGGTACAGATCTTCGGCGTTTCCCACGGCACCCGCGAGGAGGCCGAGCAGCTGGTGGAATGGATCCGCGGCGGCCGGCTCAAGCCGGTGCTGCACGCGGCCTTCAGGCTCTCCGACCTGCGCGAGGCGGAGCGCTACTTCGTCAACCGCGGCAGCAACTATTTGGGTAAGATCGTGATCGTCCCCGATGCCGAGTGGGACGAGCACGGCGCCCCCTTCGCCCTCGAGGGAACACCATGAGCAAGCCCGAGCTGAAGATCCGGCTGATGGACACCCACGCCGGCGGCGACGTCAGCCGCATCGTGCTCGGCGGCATCGACCCGCTGCCGGGCGCCACGGTGCGCGACCAGATGCACTACCTGCGCGACGACGCCGACGGCCTGCGCAAGCTGCTGCTCGACGAGCCCTACGGCATCCCCGAGATGTCGGTGGACCTGATCGTGCCGGCCACCGACCCGGAGGCCGAGGCCGGCTACATCATCATGGAGGTGATGGGCTACCCCATCTACTCCGGCTCCAACACCATCTGCACCGCCACGGCGGTGCTGGAAGCCGGCCTGGTGCCCAAGCGCGAGGGCCGCCAGCGCTTCCTGCTGGAATCCCCCGCCGGGCGGGTGCAGATCGAGGCGCTGGTGGAGAACGACGTGGTCGAGGCCATCACCTGCGAGGGGCTGCCGAGCTACATCGACACCTATCGCAGCACCATCCACGTGCCCACCATCGGCGACGTCACCTACAGCGTGGCCTACAGCGGCGGCTTCTATGCGCTGGTCGACGCCGCCGAACTGGGCTTCTCGCTGGTGCGCGAGGAGGAACGCGCGCTGTCGGAATGCGCCTACAAGATCGTCGAGGCGCTGCAGGCCGAGCGCGGTTTCTCCCACTACACCCTGGGCGACGTGGGCCCGCTGCCCTTCCTGCACTTCATGGGCCCCGTGGAACAGGTGGCCGACGACTTCTATCGCTCGCGTTCCACCACCTACGTGCATCCCGGGGTGATCTGCCGCAGCACCACCGGCACCGGCACCTCCGCGCGCCTGGCGCTGATGCATCATGAAGGGCGCATCCGCCCCGGTGACAAGCTCGAGACCGTCTCGCTGCGCGAGACCGGCTTCATCGGCGAGTTCACCGGCACTCGCCTGGAGGGCCAACAGCCGGTGGTGGAGAACACCATTACCGGCAAGGCCTTCGTGCTGGCCCACTCCGACATCGTCATCAACCCCGAGGATCCCATGGTTCGCGACGACAGCGTGTACCATATCCTCGGCTCGCGACACGACGCCGCGAGCTGAGCCAGGCGCGCCGGCTTCGAGCCGGCGCGTTGTCTTCTGCCGCGGCCACGCCGCCCGGCCAACCCTCGCCAAGGGGCCTGCATGCCGAAGGTACTGATCCTGTTGGATGTCCAGAACCTCTACTACACCAGCCGCCAGGCTCATCGTCGCAACGTCGACTACAACACCCTCTGGGCCCGAGCCACCGCAGGACGCCAGGTGAGCCGGGCCTTCGCCTATGCCATCGATCGCGGCGACGAGAAGCAGCGCCAGTTCCAGAACATCCTGCGCGCCATAGGCTTCGAGGTGAGGCTCAAGCCCTTCATCCAGCGCGCCGACGGCTCGGCCAAGGGCGACTGGGACGTGGGCATCACCCTGGACGCCATCGAGCACGCCGGCGAGGTGGACCTGGTGGTGCTGGCCTCCGGCGACGGCGACTTCGCCCCGCTCGTCGACAAGTTGCGCGACAAGTTCGGAGTGGAAGTGGAGGTCTTCGGGGTCCCCGCCTACACCGCCGATGCCCTGATCCGCTCGGCCAGCCGCTTCGTGCCCATCGAGGGCGAGCTGCTGCTGGGCGCTCCCCCACGCTAGCCCGGCACACCAGCGGCGAAACGATCCTCCAGACGCCATGCGTCGGGCGTTTCACAGCCTTCTCGCGGCGCCCCAGTCGCCGCATTGCCCGTCGCGCCGTCTGCTCAGCGCAGACTCCCACCCTCCGATGTCGCATCGACGGCATGCCATGACGCTTCCAGAACGCCTTCCCCGCGGCGGAGCCGCATCATGGTCCCCCACAAATCAATAAATTACGGTTCCTGCCATGGTCTACACCTCCGCCATCCTGCTGAGCCTGATCGGCTACTTCGTCATCGGCCACCTGGCCGGGCGCCGGGTCAAGCACCTCGACGACTATCTGGTCGCCGGGCGCAACGCCCCGACCTTTCTCATCCTCGGCACCCTGGTGGCCAGCTACCTGAGCACCAGCGCCTTCCTCGGCGAAACCGGCTTCGCCTACCAGGGCTATCCCTTCGTGATGCTGATCTTCGCCGCCATCAGCACCTCGGGTTGCCTGCTCGGCGCGCTGGCCTTCGGCCGCTACCTGCGCCGCAGCGGCGCCCTGACGGTGCCGGAGTTCTTCGGCAAGCGCTTCGCCTCGAAGCGCGTGCAACGGATCGCCGGCCTGACCACGGTGCTGGGCCTGGGCGCCTACCTGCTGGGCGTGATGCAGGGCGCGGGCATCATGTTCCAGGAACTCACCGGCCTGCCCTACTGGGTCGGCCTGGTGCTGGTGTGGCTGACCTATACCGGCTTCATCCTCTACTCCGGCTCGCCGGGGGTGATGCTGACCGACACGGTGATGTTCGTGATCTTCTCGGTGGCGGCGCTGGGAGGCTCGCTGTACATCATCCATGACCTGGGCGGCTGGCACGGCGTGGTCGAGGGCCTGCTGGCCCAGGGCGACAAGCCCGGCATCGCCCTGTGGCACGGCGTGCTGCAGGGTGACGAGGCGGCCTTCTCGACGCCCGGCGAGGCCCTGACCTGGGGCCTGACCCTGGGCCTGGTGTGGGCCGCCGTGCTGGCAGCCAGCCCCTGGCAGTCCAGCCGCTACCTGATGGCGCGCAACGAGCAGGTGGTGATGCGCTCGGCGATGCTCACCGCGGTGTCGCTGGCCGTCTTCTACGCCCTGATGATGATGACCGGCGCGGCGATCAACCTGTATGACCCGACGCTGAACGGCGAACGCGCCATGGTGTGGGCGGCCCTCAACGTGCTGCCGACCTGGCTCGGCGTGGTGATCCTCACCGGCGTCTTCGCCGCCGGCCTGTCATCTTGCTCGACCTTCCTGTCGATCATCGGCTTCAGCATCTCCAACGACATCCTGCCCGCCAACCGCAGCGAGGCCTCGGCCATGCGCGCCAGCCGCATCGCGGTGCTGGGCGCCGGCCTGGCCGCCCTGGTGCTGGCGCTGTTCCAGCCGCCGGCGGTGATGGCCGTGGTGTGGTTCGCGGCGACCCTGTTCGCCTCCTCCTGGGGTCCGGTGGCGCTGATGAGCATCTGGAGCCGCCGGATCACCGCCGCCGGCGCCGGCTGGGGCCTGACGGTCGGCTTCGTTGGCAACCTCATCCTGTCGCTGATGGTCCAGGCCGAGTGGATCGCGCTGCCGACCTACCTGCACCCGGTGCTGCTCAGCACCCTGATGGCGCTGGTGGCGATCGTCGTGGCCTCGCGGCTGACCCGGGTCAGCCAGGCCGAGCGCGATTACCTGGCCTTCCTGCATCGCGACGCGGAGCACGAGGCCAGCGGCTGGGCCGCCGGCTCGCGCCGGGTGGCCGTCTTCACCATGCTGGCAGGCGTCGGCGTCGGTGCCTTCCTGTGGCGCCAGTACGCCGTGACGCTGGCCGAACTGGCCGGCCGCTTCGGTATCCCCGAGTCGGCGGTCACCGGCGCCTACGCCCTGGCCGCAGGTTGCGGCGCCATGCTGGTGATCGCCGGCGCCGTGGGCTATCGCGTGGTGCGCTCGCGCGGCGCCGCCCGCCGAGATCTCCCGGCCGAGGCCTGACCGCCACCTTTCGCCATCGAGCGCGGCGCGCCGACCCGGGCGCCTGGCTCGCCATCCCGCCGCTTCACTGCCTGCGCCCATCGTGCCCGACCGGCCGATGGGCGCACTCGGTGCCCACCCCTGCCTCCCCTGTAGCGGCCCTGCGCTCCCGGAGCGTGGCCAGGAAGCCACGGCAAGCATGGCGCGAGCCGTCTACACTGCAACGCAGCATGGACGCCGACACAGGAGCTCGCATGGCTAACCGCATCCCCGCGGCAGACAGGAAACGCATCGACCTGGCCCTGCAGGGCGGCGGCTCCCACGGGGCCCTGACCTGGGGCGTGCTCGACCGCCTGCTGGAGGACGAGCGCCTCGAGATCGACGCCATCAGCGGCACCAGCGCCGGGGCCATGAACGCCGTGATGCTCGCCGACGGCCTGCACCGCAACGGCCGCGACGGCGCCCGCGAGGCGCTGCGAGCCTTCTGGGAGGCGGTGAGCCGCATGGCCCGTTTCTCTCCCCTGCGGCGCACCTTCTGGGACCGCCTGATGGGCAACGATAGCCTCGATTACTCCCCCGGCTACCTGTTCGTGGAGGGGCTGACCCGGCTGGTGGACCCGGGGCGCCTCAACCCGCTGGGCCTCAATCCCCTGCGCGACCTGATCGAGAAGCAGGTCGACTTCGCCCGAGTCAATGCCTGCGGCCAGGTCAAGGTCTTCGTCACCGCCACCAACGTACGCACCGGCCGGGCGACGATCTTTCGCCAACCCGCCCTCTCGGTGGATACCCTGATGGCCTCGGCCTGCCTGCCGACCCTGTTCGCTCCCGTGGAAATCGACGGCGAAGCCTACTGGGACGGCGGCTACAGCGGCAACCCCGCCCTCTATCCGCTGGTCGACAACCGCGGCTGCAGCGACCTGGTGGTGGTGCAGGTCAACCCGCTGGTCCGCCGCAAGCTGCCCGACGGTGCCCGGGAGATCATCAACCGGGTCAACGAGATCACCTTCAACTCGAGCCTGGTCAAGGAACTGCGCAGCATCCGGCTGCTGCAGCGGCTGATCGAGGCCGAGGGCCTGGAGCTCGAGCGCGTCCGTGCCATGCGCCTGCACCTGATCCACGCCGAGCAGGAGGTCGAGGAACTCAGCGCCTCCAGCAAGATGAACGCCGAGTGGGAGTTCATCTCGCGGCTGCACGACCAGGGACGCGCCTGGGCCGACCGCTGGCTGGCCGAGCACTTCGAGGCCATCGGCCGGCACTCCACCTTCGATCTGGACGCCGTCTTCGACGACACCTTCGCCGCACCGCTGACTCGACCGGATAACGCCGACTGACCAAGCCGGTCTTGCATGTCGTGAACTCGTCCAGCACCAGGGGTCCGAGCATTATTCGTGAGATCTCCGAAAGCCCTGCCTATGTCCTGACGGGGGCGATCTCACAACCGACCCTCGGTCATTCCCCCTCCTAGCACGCCGGCTCGCTGCGCATGACGATGACCTGGCGCTCCGGGCTCGACGCGCAGCGCATCGTGCCGCCGGCCGACATTAGCCGCCGCCTCGCGTTTCTGGCACTATCCCATGCCATCACGAGAGACCGACCAAGGAGCCCCATGAGCAGAGAGCTGGATGACTTCGAGAAGACCATGCACCAGGAGATCGACGCCTTCCTCAAGGCGGAGCCCGGCACCGCCAAGCGTCCGCCCCCCGCCAAGGAGCCACCGGCCGCCCGAGCGAAGGCCAGCGAGATCCGCACCGGCCACATCGTCAAGCTCGCCGTGCGCACCAAGCAGCTGGAGATGGACAGCACCTTCGAATACCACTCCACCAGCATCTCCAAGCTCGAGGCCCAGATGGAAGCCGAAAAGGCCGCCCGCCAGGCCGGCTACCCGATCATCGGCTATGTGATCGACATCCAACGGCTCTGAAGGTCACGCCTCCTACCGACGACGCTCTGGCCCTGCGGTCAAACGCCGCGCCCGCTTGTCGGCTCCCCCGGACGCACATAGAATCCCGGCCATGTCACATTCTCGTCCCTTCGTCTTGATGCTGGCCATTCCGGTGGTCCTGATACTGGCCCTCGCCGGTGCCATCTTCGGTGGCCAGGTCATCGCCGACGGCCGCCTCGACGGCAAGATCCAGCGGGCCCTGGCGAGCTCTCTCGATACCTCGAGCGAGATCGAGCTGCGCCATCTGCAGGAAGTGCAATACGGCTACGGCGTCTGTGGCCTGTACCGCACCACCGACTCGGAGGATGGCTACGCCTCCTTCTTCTACGACACCACCAACGACCGCCTCACGCTGGACGTCAACTCGCGCCGCTACAAGTCGCACTGCAGCCTGTCGGCGGTCTGCTGACACCGCGCCGGGACACGGCACCACCCAACGGAGAATCGCCATGCCGATCCGCGACACCCTGACACGCTCCCCGCACCGACTGGCCTTCGGCCTGCTGGCCCTGCTGCTGTCGGCGGGTACCGCCCAGGCCGCGGACCTGGACGTCTCGGAGGCGCGGCTGCGGCTGATGCCGGGCGACCTGCCGGGTGCCGGCTACTTCCGGCTGCACAACGCCGGCGACGAACCCGTGACCCTGACAGGCGCCGACAGCGACGCCTACGGCGATGTGATGCTGCACATGACCATGAGCGAGGAAGGCATGTCCAGCATGCATTCGGTCTCCGAACTCGAGGTGGCCCCCGGCGATACGCTCGAGTTCGCCCCCAAGGGCTATCACCTGATGTTGATGAAGCGCGCCCGCCCGCTCGCCGTGGGCGACGAGGTCGAGGTCACCCTCGAGTTCGCCGACGACCGTCGGCTTCCTGTCACCTTCGATGTGGTCTCGCCCACCTCCCTGTAACATGAGAGCGACCATGACTCCCGCCCTCTCCAAGTGGTGCCTGCCGCTCGCGGCGTCGCTGTGGCTGGCCGGCTGCAGCGACCAGAACTGGCGCACCACGGACATCTCCGAAATCATGCCGGCGCTGGACTTCACCCTCGTCGACGAAAACGGCGAGACAGTGAACGAGGCGGACTACCTCGGCAAGACCACGCTGATGTATTTCGGCTTCACCCACTGCCCCGACGTCTGCCCGACCTCGCTGGCGCGTCTCGCGGCCGTCACCCAGCAGCTCGACGAAGCGCTTCGCGACGACATCCAGGTGCTGTTCGTCTCGGTGGACCCGACGCGCGACACCCCCGAGGTCCTGGAGCGCTACACGGAAGTGTTCGGTCCACAGTTCATCGGCCTGACCGGCGATACCGCCGAGCTGGATGCGCTGACCAACCGCTATCGCGTCTCCTACGAGTACGGCGACCAGTATCCCGAGGGCAGTTACGACGTCACCCACTCGAGCGCCATCTTCGCCTTCGACCCCCAGGGCAACGCGCAGCTGCTGCTGCGCGACAGCGACCCGATGGAGAACCTGGTCGCCGATATCGGCCGCCTGGCGTCCCAGGGCTGACGCCCACCACGGCGGCGCCCGCCGCCGTGGTCGCCACCTCACTCCTGCCCCCCGCTCCTACCCTCACTCCTTGTCCCTCGCTCCGCGCTCCTCGCCCTCGAACCCTGCTTATCATTTTCCTCCCAACCAAATCATATTGTTTGCAATTTGCGACGCTAGAGTCGTGAACCATTCTCATTGGTTCCTGGATGCGCCATGACACGCTGGATTCGCCGTCGCCCGAAAACGCCCCTGTCGTTGCTGATCATCGTCGCCCTGTTGCTGGTGGCCGGCTGGCGCTGGGGGCTGGCCTCGGCCCCGGCGGTGCAATGGCAGACCGCCCAGGTGGAGCGCGGCGACGTCGAGGAAGTGGTGACGGCACTGGGCACGCTGGAGCCCGAGGACTACGTGGATGTCGGCGCCCAGGTGTCCGGCCAGCTCACCGAGCTGCACGTGGACGTGGGCGATCGCGTGGAAGCCGGGCAACTGCTGGCGGAGCTCGACGCCTCGGTGCAGCAGACCCAGGTGGAGGCCGGGCTGGCCGAGCTCGAAGCGCTGCGCGCCCAGCTCGAACAGCGCCAGGCGGAACTGGCGCTCGCCCGCCTGCAGTACCAGCGCCAGCAGCGCCTGCGCGAGGCCGACGCCACCAGCGACGACGCCTTCCAGACCGCCCGTTCCACCCTCGCCGTCACCCGGGCGCAGATCAAGGTGCTCGAGGCGCAGATTCGTCAGAAGCAGGCCAGCGTCGAGGGCGACCAGGCCAACCTCGGCTACGCCAGGATCTATGCCCCGCGCGACGGCACGGTGGTCAGCCTCGAGGCCCGCGAGGGCCAGACCCTGAACGCCAACCAGACCACCCCGACGCTGATGCGCATCGCCGACCTGTCGACCATGACGGTCTCCACCCAGGTCTCCGAGGCCGACGTGGATCGTCTCGCCGCGGGCATGCCGGTCTACTTCAATACCCTGGGCAACGGCCGGGTGCGCTATGACAGCACCCTGCGCCAGGTGCTGCCGACCCCGGAAGTGGTCAACAACGTGGTGCTCTATACCGCCGAGTTCGCCGTCGACAACGACGACGGCCGGCTGATGTCCGGCATGACCGCCCAGGTCTTCTTCGTGGTGCAGTCGGCGCGGGACGTGCTCAACGTTCCGGTGGCCGCCGTCCGGGGCGACGCCTCGGGCGGGTCCCGAGTGCGGGTGCTCGACGCCCGCGGCGAGCCACAACGACGCGAGGTCGAGGCCGGCTTCAGCAACCGGGTGCGCACGGTGATCGAGGGCGGTCTCGAGGAAGGCGACCGCGTGGTGATGGGCCAGGCGGCGTCCGGCCAGGCCAACCGAACCGGCGACGCGCCGCGCCGTCGGGGGCTGTTCTGATGGCGCTGATCGAGCTGCGCGACATCCGCAAGCGCTACCCGGCCGGCGAGCAGGACGTGGAGGTGCTGCACGGCATCGATCTCAATATCGAGGCCGGCGAGTTCCTCGCCATCATGGGCAGCTCCGGCTCCGGCAAGTCCACGCTGATGCATATCCTCGGCTGCCTGGACCAGCCCAGCGGCGGCGAGTATCGCTTCGCCGGCCGGCCGGTCACCGCGATGGACCACGAGCAACTGGCCTGGCTGCGCCGCGAGATGTTCGGCTTCGTGTTCCAGAGCTACCACCTGATCGGCACCGCCAGCGCCTGGGAAAACGTGGCCCTGCCCGCCATCTACGCCGGCATGCCGCGCGACGAACGCAAGACCCGCGCCCAGCGGCTGCTCGCCGAGCTCGGCCTGGGCGAGCGCCTGGAGAACCGTCCCCACCAGCTCTCCGGCGGCCAGCAGCAGCGGGTCTCCATCGCCCGGGCGCTGATGAACGGTGGCCAGGTGATCCTGGCCGACGAACCCACCGGCGCCCTGGACAGCGTCAGCGGCGAAGCGGTGATGGCGCAGCTGCGCGAGCTGGCCCGCCGGGGACATACGGTGATCGTGATCACCCACGATGCCAAGGTCGCCGAACACGCCGACCGCGTGGTGGAGATCCACGACGGCCGGATCCTCGACGACCGCCACCACCGCCCCCATCGCGGCGACAAGGCCCAGGCCGTGGCCGAGCCGCCGCAGCGCTCCGGCCTGCCGGACGCCGGCGAGATCGGCGAGGCGGTGCTGATGGCGCTGCGCTCGCTCAGGGCCAACTGGCTGCGCACCCTGCTGACCCTGCTCGGCATCGTGATCGGCGTCGGCGCGGTGGTGGTGATGCTGGCGATCGGCCAGGGCGCCAAGCAGGACGTGGTGGCGCGCATCAGCGACCGCGGCACCAACCTGCTGGTGATCCGCCCGGACCGCGGCCAGCAGCGCGTGGCCGACGGCGTGATCGCCACCCTGGTGCCGGACGACGCCAAAGCGCTCGAGACCCTGCCCAACGTGCGCACCGCCGTGCCGGAGATCTCCGGCAGCGTCACCGCCCGGGCCAACGGCCAGGACGTCTCCACCAGCGTGCAGGCGGTGACCGCGGACTTCACCGGCCTGCGCGACTGGCAGCCGGTACAGGGCATCTTCTTCGCCGAGCAGGACCAGGCCGCCTACGCGCCGGTGGCGGTGATCGGCCAGACGGTCAAGGACAACCTCTTCCCGAACAGCGATCCGCTGGGCCAGTTCCTGATGCTCGACAGCATCCCCTTCCAGGTCATCGGCGTGATGGGCGCCCAGGGCGCCACCGACTGGGGCGACGACCAGGACGACGTAGTGTTCGTGCCGCTCTCCACCGGCACGCTGCGGCTGTTCGGCCAGAACTACCTGCGCTCGATCACCCTGGCGGTGGACGACGTCTCGCGCATCGACGCCACCGAACAGGCCGCCGTGGACCTGCTCACCCAGCGCCACGGCCAGCGCGACGTGCGCGTGTTCAACATGGCCTCGCTGCTCGACATGGTCTCCGAGACCCAGAACACCCTGACCATGCTGCTCGGCTCGATCGCCGCGATCTCGCTGCTGGTCGGCGGCATCGGGGTGATGAACATCATGCTGGTCAGCGTCGCCGAGCGGGTCCACGAGATCGGCATCCGCATGGCCACCGGGGCGCGCCAGCGCAACATCCTCCAGCAGTTCCTCACCGAGTCGGTGGTGGTCTCCGCCCTGGGCGGCCTCATCGGCGTGGCCGCCGGCCTGCTGGTGGGTGGGCTGCTGACCTGGCTCGGCATGGCCATCGTGTTTTCCGTGCCGGTGATGGTGGCGTCGTTCTTCTGTGCCGCCGTCATCGGGCTGCTGTTCGGTTTTGCCCCGGCGCTCAAGGCCGCGCGCCTGAACCCGGTGGAGGCATTGAGCAATGATTAGCATGAACCGCACCGTCGCCCTGCTGCTGGCGGCGTCGCTGCTGTCCGGCTGCGCCCTGAGCTCCGGGCTCGACGCGCCGACCGCCGAGCCGCCCGCCCAGTGGCTGAATCAGCAGCGCGTCAGCCAGGCCATGGTGGCCCAGCCTCGCTGGTGGACGCAGTTCGGCAGCGACGAGCTGGACCGGCTGGTGGCCCGGGCGCTGGCCGCCAACACCGACCTGCAGGCGGCTGCCGCGCGCATCGAGCAGGCCGACGCCCAGCTCGCCCAGGCCGGCGCCTCGCTGTTCCCGACCCTGGGGCTTTCCACCGGTGCCAGCCGCAACGGCACGCTCGGCGCCAGCGGCACCACCGAGGGCTACAGCGCCAATCTCAACGCCAGCTACGAGCTCGACCTGTGGGGTGCGCTGCGCAACAGCCGCGATGCGGCCAAGGCCTCGCTGCTGGCCAGCCGCTTCGCCCGCGACACCGTGCGGCTCAGCGTGCTCGCCAGCGTGGTGAACACCTACCTGCAGGTGCGCTACCTGCAGGACAGCCTGGCGCTGACCCAGGACAACCTGGCACTCGCCGAACGCTTGCTGGAAGTGGTGAGGGCCAAGGTGGACAACGGCGCCGTCTCGCCCCTGGACCTGGCCCAGCAGCGCACCGCGGTGGCCAACGCCCGGGCCCAGTTGCCCGACCTGCGCCAGCAGCTGCGCCAGAGCCGCTACGCGCTGGCCGTACTGGTCGGCGAGACGCCCCAGGGCTTCTCGGTGGACGGCGGCGGGCTCGAGGCACTGGCCCTGCCGGACATCCAGGCCGGCCTGCCGGACCAGGTGCTCGCCCGGCGCCCGGATGTCGCCCAGGCCCTGGCCTCGCTGATGGCCGCCGATCGACAGGTGGCGGTCGCCCGGGCCGACTACTGGCCGTCGATCTCCCTCACCGGCAGCGGCGGCTATTCCAGCAGCGACCTGTCGTCACTGCTCAGCGGCGACGCCCTCTACAACCTGGCTCTGTCGCTGCCCCAGACGCTGTTCGACGGCGGCGCGCGCGGCGCCCGGGTGGATCAGGCCACCGCCGCCTGGGAGGAGCAGCGCGCCGGCTACGTCGGCACCCTGCTCACCGCCCTGCAGGAAGTGGAGCAGTCCCTCGGCAGCGTGCGGGCCCTGGCCGACCAGCGGCAATACCGCGACGAGGCCTACCGGCAAGCGGAGGAAGCCTACCGCATCGCCCGTGTCCGCTACCGGGAAGGCGCCACCGAGCTCACCGACGTGCTGAGCGCCCAGAGCAGCTTCAACGGCGCCCGCCAGACCCGCCTGGACCTGGCCCTCGACCGGTACCAGTCCCGGGTCACCCTGTTCCGGGTGCTCGGCGAGGGCAGCGAGGCCCGGGACGACGAGGTTTTGGCACCGAACGCCTGACCCGCGCGAGGCCGTGACCTGTTCAGGCGCGACCACGCAGTGCCGCCGCCAGGGAACGACGCGCCCATGCCAGCGCCAGCTCGGGGTCCTCGAACAGCGCCTCCGGCGCCCGGTAATACGAGAGTCTGACGACCTTCCCGCGGCGCAGGTACGCGAAGGGTTCGAGCTCCTGGCGTTCGAAATCCGCCACGTTGTCCGTGTCCGCCTTGAGGTAGAGAGTCTCGTCCGCCACCAGGGCGAACATCACCCCATCGTGATAGACCCCATGCCCGCCGAACATCCGTCGCGTGGTGATCGGGCCCAACAGCGAGAATACGTCCCGCAGGTGTTCCGTGTACTCGCTCATCCCTGCTCCCTTATCCAGAAACGCGAGGGCTCAGCCCGCCGTCAGGGCCCGCCGTTTCGCCTGGTAGGCGCCAGGGGTGATGCCCATCACCCGCCGGAAATCATGGGTGAAGTGGGCCTGATCGGCGAAACCGGTGCGGTAGGCGATATCGGTCATCGACGCCTCCGCCGCCGAGCGAATCAGCTCCCGGGCGAAGCCGACCCGCTGAAGGCGGCTGAACTGCTTGGGGGTGAACCCTACCTGGGTATGGAACAGGCGCTCCAGCTGGCGCTGGCCGACACCGCTGTGCGCCATCAGCCGCGACAGCGGCAGGGTCCCGTGATGCCGCTCGATCATGCCCAGCACCTGAGCCAGGTCGGGGTGGGGCCGTGGCGGGCAACGCTCCAGCCGCCGCAACAGGGTCGCCTCGATCAGGGCGATGCGCTCGGCGGTGCCATGGGCCGCGGCCAGCCGGTCCTGCAGGGCCTCGAACGGCGCCAATGGTTGGGGCAACAGGGCCAGGTCCTGGTGGCCGCGCAGTTCCGGCAACGGCAGGCCGAAGAAGGGGTAGCCGCGCCCCGGGTGGAAGCGAATGCCGAAGGCCTCCAGCGGGCCGATGATCTCGACCCGCGCGCTGCGCATGGCCGGCCCGCAGGCCAGCGTGGTGGCGCGCAGCGCCTCGCCGTCGAACGCCAGCGCCCCGGCCAGGGTGAAGATGAGGCCGCTGCCGGCATCCGGGTGCATGAAGCCGGGCGAGCCGGCCGGGCCGGCATGGCGCAGCCGCCAGTAGCACTGCACGTGGGTGGCGAGCGCCGGGCTGGGTCGGTAGGTCTGAAAGGCATCCATGGCACGGCATCCACGACCGTCGATGCCGCATCTTATCGAGCGGTGTCGATTTTTTACAATGGCCCGGCCGCCGGACCGCCTAGGCTGTCCCTCGTCCCCATCAGACGAGGAAATGCCCCATGCAACTGAACTATCCGACGCAAGCACCCGGCGCCCTGCGCGCCATGGCCGGGCTGGAGCGCTACATCAAGGCCGAGCGCTCGCTGGAGGACGGCCTGCTGCACCTGATCAAGATACGCGTCTCCCAGCTCAACCGCTGCGCCTATTGCATCGACATGCACACCCAGGACGCCCGCCTGGCCGGGGAAACCGAGCAGCGCCTGTACGCCCTCAGTGCCTGGCGCGACACCCCCTTCTTCCGGGCGAGCGAACGGGCCGCCCTGGCCTGGGCCGAGGCCACCACCCGGCTGGCCCAGTCGGACCTCGACGACGGCCTGCTGGCGGAACTGCGCCGGCACTTCGGCGACAAGCAGATCGTCGACCTGACCCTGGCGATCGTGGCAATCAACGGCTGGAACCGCCTGAGCGTCGGCTTCGGCGCCGAGGCCGGCAGCTATACGCCGGGCCAGTTCGACGGCGCGGGCTGAGGCGGATCGCCCCTCGTCGCCTGTCGCCGAGGGGACCTCACGACGCCTGCAGCGCACGCTCTTCCTTGCGGTGCTGCAGCGGCGAGATGCCGAAGTAGCGCTTGTAGTCGCGGCTGAACTGGGAAACGCTGCGATACCCCACCGCCTCGGCGGCCTGGTTGACGTTGCGGGCCTCCTGGACGAGCAGCTGCTGGGCCTTGATCAGTCGCAGGCGCTTGAGGTACTGCAGCGGCGACGCCTGGGTCACCCGCTTGAAGTGCTGGTGGAAGGTCGAGGGGCTCATGCTGGCCTGACGCGCCAGGTCCTCCACCGAGATCTCCTCGGCGAAGTGGCCATGCAATCGCGACAGCACCTGGACGATCCGCGAATAGTGCCCCTGGTGGTGCACCAGGGCACGCAGCGCCGGCCCCTGCTCGCCGCGCAGCGCCTCGAAGATCACGTCGCGCACGCGGAGCGGCCCCATGGCGGCGGTCTCGGCGGGGTCGTGCAGCGTTCTCAGCAACCGCACGCTCGCCCCCAGCATGCCCTCGGTCATCGACACCGAGGCCATGGGCACGGGCGCTTCCTCGTCTTCGGTGTCGCGCTCGCCCATGGCGGTCACCAGCTCGCCGAGCAGCGCCGGATCGAGGCGTATCGACATGCCCAGCAGCGGCGCCTCGGCCGAGGCGTGGGTCTCGCACTCGAAGGGCAGCGGCAGCGTCTGCACCAGGTACTGGCCAGGGCCGTAGTGGATCTCGCGATCGCCGAGATAGCCGATCTTGTAGCCCTGGGCGACGATGATCAGGCTCGGTTCGTACATCAGCGGCGTGCGGGCGCAGGGGCGTCGCACCCCCATCAGCGTTACCGTCGACAGCGGGGTCGGCGTATAGCCGTCTCGCTCGACCAGCGGCGCGAGCAGCTCGACCAGCGGGCATGACACGGCTTTCAAGACTTGCATCCCGGGTTCCTCTGTTTTCGGTCCTGCCATATGATCGTGACGATTCTAGCCCACATTCGTGCCTCCTTGCGCACCGAATCACAGGAATAAGCAAAAACGCCGGAGAAACACCGGTCCTCGGCGGCCGCTTCCCCGGCCATAATGTCGCCATCCTCACACGAGGTCACAGCGTTCGAGACGACAGGCCCCGGCCACACCTTGGCCGCCCTCCTTCGCCGCCGACGCCGTGTGATGTTCCCGACATTGGAGACCGATCCATGAAGACCCGACTGACCCTGTCCGCCCTGTTCCTGTCCACCCTGTCCCTGACCGCCCAGGCCGACAACGCCGCCGAGCGCGCCCTGCGGCTCAACCAGGCACCGCTGGCACCGATGAACCAGCGAGTCGAGCCGACGGAGCGCTCCACCCCGAGCGCCCACTTCGGCGGCGGCAGCGAGGCCATGCAGCAGGCCCGTGCCGCCCTGAAGGCCCGCAGCGTCGAGACCCGCTTCGCGGTCCACGACGACGCCCTCGAGCCGGCCCGGCACGCCACCAGCTGAACCGTCGAATCGCGACGACGCCCCGGCGGGGCGTCATCGTCTGGCATTCCACGGCGCTTCCACCGCCGGCCGATTATGACGACTTACCGGACATCGTGCGCGACTCGCTCCCCACCCTTCGGAGGAATGCGCAAAAACGCCGGAGAAACGACGGTCCATGACCGCTCCCCGGCTTCCCATAATGTCCTCGTCCCCTTACCCCCTCATACCGAGAGGAGTCTCGCTTCATGAGCCAAGCCCGTTCCTACGCGGCCCATGCCGCCGACCAGTCCCTGGCCCCCTACTCCTTCGAGCGTCGCCAGCCGCGCCCGGATGACGTCGCCATCGAGATCCTCTACTGCGGCGTCTGCCACAGCGACCTGCACTTCGCCCGCAACGACTGGGGCATGACCCGCTACCCCATCGTGCCCGGCCACGAGATCGTCGGCCGCGTCACCGCGGTGGGCGACGCGGTCAGCCAGTTCCGGGTCGGCGATCTGGTCGGCGTGGGCTGCATGGTCGATTCCTGCCGCCACTGCCAGCCCTGCCAGGACGGCGTCGAGCAGTTCTGCCTCGAAGGCTTCACCATGACCTACGGCAGCGACGACCGTCACGACGGCAGCTTCACCCAGGGCGGCTATTCCGACCGCATCGTGGTCAACGAGCACTTCGTGCTGCGCATGCCCGAAGGCATCGACCTGGCCTCCGCCGCCCCCATCCTGTGCGCCGGCATCACCACCTACTCGCCGCTCAAGCATTACGGCGTCAAGGCCGGCCACAAGGTCGGGGTGATCGGCATGGGAGGCCTCGGCCACATGGGCGTCAAGCTGGCCAAGGCGCTGGGCGCCGAGGTCACGGTGTTCACCCGCTCCGAGGCCAAGGTCGAGGAAGCCCGCCGTCACGGCGCCGACCACGTGGTCGTCTCCACCGACGAGGCGCAGATGACCGCCGTCGCCGAGACCTTTGATTTCATGCTCGACACCGTGCCGGTGCAGCACGACCTCAACCCCTACCTGGCGGCCCTGAAGTACGACGGCACCCACATCCTGGTGGGCCTGCTCGATCCCATCGAGCCGGCCGTCGAAGGCTTCAACCTGGTGTTCAAGCGCCGTGTGCTGGCCGGCTCGCTGATCGGCGGCATCGAGGAGACCCAGGAGCTGCTCGACTTCTGCGCCGAGCACGATATCCGCTGCGATATCGAGACCATCGACATCCAGGACATCAATACCGCCTTCGAGCGGATGGAAAAGGGCGACGTGCGCTACCGCTTCGTGATCGACATGGCCTCGCTCAAGGCCTGATGCCCGACCGCCGGCCGCCCCCTGGGCGGCCGGCATCGTCGTGGCCCTCGTTCACCGAACACCACATGACACACTAGGCTATGTCTGAAAAGTCGACGAGTGATGATCAGACAAGGCAAAAATCGACGAAAAGACGGAGTTTACGCGGTGTAAATGAGGACTTTGACCGGGCTCGCGCACGAGTCGATTCTTAACACCGTATGAGCGAGCGCAGGCACTTTTCGGACAAAGCCAAGGCTGATCAGCGCCGGCCCAACACTCCAGGAGGGAAAGACGACATGCAGTCACGCTACTTCACCATCACCGACCATCCCCAGGGCACCCCGTCGCGGGAGCTGTTCGCCCTGCGCGAGACCGAGCTGTCGGCGCTGGCCGAGGGCGAAGTGCGGGTGCGCAATACCTGGTTGTCGGTGGACCCCTACATGCGCGGCCGCATGAGCGGCGTCACCACCTACATCGAGCCCTTCGCGCTGGGGGCCCCACTGGAGGGTGCCGCCATCGGCGAGGTGATCGAATCCCGCACCGAGACCCTGCCGGTGGGCACCCGGGTGCGCCACATGGGCGGCTGGCGCGACGTCGCCCAGCTGCCGGCCGCGCAGTGCGACCCGCTGCCGTCCTTCGATGTGCCGGAACAGGCCTACCTGGGCGTGCTCGGCATGCCGGGCATGACCGCCTGGACCGGGCTGAACCGCATCGCCGAGATGAAGGAAGGCGACAACGTGCTGGTCAGCGGCGCCGCCGGCGCGGTGGGCTCGCTGGCCGTGCAGCTGGCCAAGGCCAAGGGCGGCACCGTGGTCGGCATCGCCGGCTCCCAGGACAAGCTCGACTGGCTCGAGGCCCACGGCGTCAAGGGGGTGAGCTACCGGGGCCGCGATGCCACCCAGCTCACCGAGGCGCTGCAGGCAGCCTGCCCCGAGGGCTTCGACGTCTATTACGAGAACGTCGGTGGCGTCTGCCTCGAAGCGGCGCTGAACACCCTGCGGGTCGGCGCACGCATCGCGGTATGCGGAATGATCGCCCGCTACAACGAGGCCACCCCCAGCGCCGGCCCCGGCAACCTGGCGATGATCCTGATCCGCCGTGCCCGCATGGAAGGCTTCATCGTCTTCGACCACTGGGCCCACTACCCGCAATTCCTCGAGCAGATCGGCCCGCGGGTCGAGAGTGGCCAGCTCGACTACGAGGAGACCGTGGAGGACGGCCTCGAGCGTACCCCGGACGCCTTCCTCAAGCTGTTCGAGGGCGCCAACCGCGGCAAGATGCTGGTCCGACTGTGAACCGCCCCGGTCGGGGCAATGCCGGGGACGTGGTGGCGGTGATCCTGGCAGCCGGGGCCTCGCGACGCTTCGGCGACGCGGACAAGCGTCGGGCCCGGCTGCCGTCGGGCCAGACGCTACTGGCCGCCACCGTCACCAGGGCCGCCGCGGCCTTTGCCCGGCTGCGCGTGGTGATCCGCGACGAGGACGACCCCGCCGCCCTGGGCCTGGCGCCCGACACCTCAGTGATCCGGGCGCCCCATGCCGGCGACGGGCTCGGGGCCAGCCTCGCCGACGCCTTCTCCGCCCTGGCCGCCGACCCCGAGCTGGCCGACGCCCCGGCCGCGGCGGTGCTGCTCGGCGATATGCCAACACTGGCACCCGAGACGCTGGCACGGCTTCGCGACCGCGCCGAGCGCGGGCGCATCGTGCGCCCCCGGCACGCCGGCCGCCCCGGGCATCCTGTGCTGTTCGGCCGCGTTTTCTGGAACGAACTCGCCGGCCTCGGCGGCGACGACGGCGCACGCCAGGTCATCGCCCGCCACCGGGGCCACTGCCTCGAGATGGCGGTGGACGATCCCGGCATCCACCTGGATATCGACATCGCCTCGGACCTGGCTGCCCTGCCCCGAGGCTTACCTTGAGAGAGGCCACCCTGCCAATCCGCCGGCCGAAGTGGCGGCTACACTGCCCCGAGTGAGCGCCAGACAATACAAGGAGAACGACCGTGACGACCCTGACCATCAATGGGCGGACCCACGAGGTCGACGCCCCGGACGACATGCCCCTGCTGTGGGCGCTCCGCGACCTCGTCGGCTTCACCGGCACCAAGTATGGCTGCGGCCGCGGCCTGTGCGGCGCCTGCACCGTGCACCTGGACGGCCAGGCCACCCGCAGCTGCATCACCCCGATCTCCGCGGTGGGCGAGCGCAAGGTCACCACCATCGAGGCCATCGCCGACGACCCCACCGGGGCCCGCGTGCAACAGGCCTGGCGCGAGCTCGACGTGGTCCAGTGCGGCTACTGCCAGTCCGGCCAGATCATGTCGGCCACCGCGCTGCTGCGGGGCAAACCGTCACCGGACGACAGCGCCATCGACGGCGCCATGAGCGGCAACATCTGCCGCTGCGCCACCTATGCACGGATCCGCGCCGCCATCCATGAGGCCGCGGCCTCCCTCGGCCAGGAGGTGTCCTGATGCACGTCTTGAAGCAGCAAGCCCAGTCCCGCGCCGCCGCCGCCCTGTCCACGGTCAACGTCAGCCGCCGCGGCTTCATGAAGGGCTCCGCCGGGCTCGCCCTGGGGCTCTACATGGCGCCGCTGCTGGGCCGCAAAGGCAGCGCCCGGGCGGCCGACGACGACGGCGAGTTCGCCCCCAACGCCTTCGTGCGCGTCACGCCGGACGGCGAGGTGGTGGTGCTCGCCAAGCACATCGAGATGGGCCAGGGCACCTACACCGGGCTGGCGACCCTGGTCGCCGAGGAAATGGACGCCGACTGGTCCTCGGTGCGCGTCGAGGGCGCCCCGGCCGACACCCGGCGCTACCAGAACCTGGCCTTCGGCATCCAGGGCACCGGCGGCAGCACCTCGATCGCCAATTCCTTCGAACAGATGCGCCGCGCCGGCGCCACGGCGCGCGCCATGCTGGTGGCGGCCGCCGCCGAGCGGCTCGACGTGCCGGCGGACAGCCTGAGCACGAGCCACGGCAAGGTCGTTCACGAGGCCTCGGGCCGCGAGCTCGGCTTCGGCGAGCTGGCCGAGGCCGCCGCCGACCTCCCGGTGCCCGACGAGGTGACGCTAAAGTCCCCCGAGCAGTTCACGCTGATCGGCAAGCAGCGCCTGATGCGCCAGGACAGCCCGGCCAAGACCGACGGCAGCGCGCGCTTCACCCAGGACGTGCAGCTCGACGGCATGCTGATCGCCGTGCCGGCGCATCCGCCGCGCTTCGGCAGCCGACTGACCGGCGTCGACGACGCCGAGGCGCTCGAGGTGCCCGGCGTGGTGGCCAGCGTGCGCTTCCCCTCCCCGACCCGCGACGGCGACCTGGTCGCGGTGCTGGCGACCAACACCTGGGCCGCCATCCAGGGCCGCGACGCCCTGACGCTGGAGTGGGACGACAGCCAGGCGTTCAGCATGGGCAGCGAAGCGCTGGAGGCCGACTACCGCGAGCGCGCCGGCAAGCCCGGCAAGACGGTCACCGATCGCGGCGACGCCGCCGAGGCGCTGGAGGCCGCCGACCAGGTCATCGAGGCCGACTACGTGGTGCCCTACCTGGCCCACGCCGCCATGGAGCCGCTCAACTGCGTGGTCGACCTGCAGGACGATCACGTCAACATCCTCAACGGCGAGCAGTGGCAGACCCTCGACCAGCAGGCGGTGGCCAAGCTGCTCGACCTGCCGCCGGAGCAGGTGCGCATCGAGCAGCTGTTCGCCGGCGGCAGCTTCGGCCGCCGCGCCAACCCGATCAGCGACTACGTGCTGGAGGCCGCGGCCATCGCCAAGGCCGCCCGCGACCAGGGTCAGGCCGTGCCGATCAAGATGGTCTGGACCCGCGAGGACGACACCCGTGGCGGCCACTACCGGCCGTTCAATGTCCATCGCGCCCGCCTCGCCCTGGACGCCGACGGCAACCTGACCGCCTGGCATCAGCGCCTGGTCGGCCAGTCGATCATGGCCGGCACGCCGATGGCGTCGATGATGGTCAAGGACGGCATCGATCCCACCTCCGTGGAGGGCGTCGCCGACCTGGCCTACGGCGTGCCGGCACTCCGCATCGAACTGCACACGCCCCAGGACATCGGCGTGCCGGTGCAGTGGTGGCGCTCGGTGGGTCACACCCACACCGGCTTCTCCACCGAGAGCCTGATCGACGAGGCCGCCGTGGCGGCGGGCCAGGACCCCTACCGCTACCGCCGCGAGCGCCTCGGCGAGCACCCGCGCTGGCGGGGCGTGCTCGATCTGGCGGCCGAGAAGGCCGGCTGGTCGACGCCCCTCGAGGCCGGCGCCGAGGGCGTGAAGCGGGGCCGCGGCATCGCCGTCCACGAGTCCTTCGCCAGCTACGTCGCCCAGGTCGCCGAGGTCTCGGTGGACGCCGGCGGCCGGCTCAAGGTCGACCGAGTGGTGTGCGCCGTGGACTGCGGGCTGGCGGTCAATCCGGACATGGTGCGCGCCCAGATGGAAGGCGGCATCGGCTTCGCCCTGGCGGCGGCGCTGCACAGCGAGCTGACCCTCGACGACGGCCGGGTGCAGCAGTCGAACTTCCATGACTTCCAGGTGCTGCGGCTCAACGAGATGCCCGAGATCGAGGTGCACATCGTGCCCTCCGCCGAGGCGCCGACCGGGGTCGGCGAGCCCGGCGTGCCACCGCTCGCCCCGGCGGTGACCAACGCCATCCACGCCGCCACCGGCCAGCGCATTCGCCGGTTGCCGATCGGCCTGGATCTCGGCAGCAAGACGCCGGCGGAGATCGCCCTGGCGACGGTGGCGGACGTGGTCAGGGTCATGCGCGGACGCTGAGGCTAGCGTCTTCCCCTCCCACACGACGATGCCCCGCCGAAGCGGGGCATCGTCTCATCGCTCAGAGGCCCCGTGCTCAGGTAGTGGCATCCTTGGCCGGTGCCAGGCCATCGTCGGACGCCGTGAAGCGAGTCTCGGCGCCGTGGTTCAGCAGGGCCGCGCGGGCCTGTTGCATGGCCGTGCTGCCGCCCTGGATCTGATTGGCCTCGACGGCATGCGCCGCGCTCGGAGCCTGTTGGCTCAAGGTAGACAGCGGCTCCTGGTGCAGTTGCAGGGCTCGCTCGGCGGCATTGTCGGCCTGGGCGGCCAGCGGCAGTGCGGCGATGAGCAGGGCGGAGAGGGTCAGCTTGGTGTTCATGGTCAGCCTCCTGGTGTCTTTGATCGTGGGTCTAACTGCTTTTTGCTTCATTTGTTAGCAGTTTATCTTTCACCAAAAACGAACAAAAGAGACTGTTTTCGGATGCTATATTCGATTTTATAGAAAAAACGATACCCCGACCGCCCCGGGAGATGATCGACCCGCGGGGATGGCACGACGAGCTTCGCCGGCCGATGAGGCTGATACTGCGCGCGGTGAAACGCTGACACGCCCCGCCCGGCGACGCCCGGCGACGCCCGCCACGTCGCCTCATGCCGTCTGCGGTGCCCGCTCCGTTGCCAGCCGCGCCAGCAGGTCGGGCATCGCGGTCTCGATCTCCAGCGCGGGCAGCGTCTCGCCCAGGGCGACATGGCGGTCGCCGCGAAAGCGTTGCGGGTCGTCGACGGCGGCCTGGAAGGCGTTGACCACCTCGACCAGCGCCTCCGGCGTGCTGCCCACCTGCATGGCGCCGTGCACCAGCAGCGCCATGGCATCGCTGCCGGGCACCCGCCGCCAGCGCTGGGCGGTGCCGACCAGCTTGCGCCCGCCGATGCGCACGTTGAAGCGCCCGTCGCAGTAGGCGCCGGGCACCGGGCCGAGATCGGCGTCGGCCACGCCCAGCGCGGTCAGCCAGTCGCACCAGGGGTCGCCCAGACGACGATAGCCCCACGCCAGATTCGCGGCGGAGCCGCCCACCTCGCAGCGCAACGCCAGGGCCACGTTGACCACCGCCTCGCTCTGCGGCACAGGGGTGCCACCGGTGGCACGGAATCGCAGCGGCCAGCCCCGTTCGGCCAGCCGCGCCCGAGCCGCCTCGAAGCCCGCCAGTCGCTGGTGGCGGCGCGGCATCACCAGGGCGCGGTCATGGGGCGACCAGGCCAGCCAGCCGAGCGTCGCCTCGCCCCGGCAGACCCGCTCGAGCAATGCCTCCTCGGCGGCGAGGCCCTCCTCCACCGAGGGACGTTGCAGGGCCATGCGGGCGAAGTCGAGCGGATCGGTCATGTGGGCTCCCGGTTCTTAATGGCGTGCCGATCGCGAGCCCCGGCACGGGACGCTCGCGGACCCGACCAGTCTAGTGTCCTGTATCAGAGGTTGCCTGTAGAATTCTGGCGGCCCCTTGCGCCGCCATGCCGCGTCGCGGCGCCTTGCCTGGCAACCCAATGCGCTCGCCATCTCTTCAACGAACCTCCGAAACAGGACACTAGCGGAAACGCCACCGTCGGCGCGCCGTTCAGCGCGGCCACGGAGCGTTGACGCGAGGCACGGCAGGGGCAAACAGGCGCACTATAGTGAAAATGCCGGTCCCCGCATCTTCCGGCGATCCCCATCCGGGGCGGCGGGTGACTCGCCTTCTCCGGCATGCTTCTGGCCGGTGCGGCGATGGAATGCGAGGGCGATTCTTCGCGTGCTTCAGGGAGGCTGCCCCATGACAGGGACGATCACCGAGCGTCGAACCGCATACGCCGGGCAGCCGGCGCTGGAAGGCCGAAGACGGGGACATTACGCCCCCTCGCCCCTGTCCTGCCGCTAGCCGAACAGGCCCGCATGGCACTCGCCCTCGTCATCCTGTTGCCGCTGCTGGGCGCGCTGCTCCCCGCGCTGTGCCCTGGCAGCAGCTGCCGACGGCTGGCCTGGCTCGCCGCCCTGCCCAGCGTCGCCAGCCTGACCCTGCTGGTGAGCTTTCTGCCACGGGTTACCCGCGGCGAGGCGGTCATTCGGGAACTGAGCTGGCTGCCTTCCCTGGGGCTGAACGCGGCGTTGCGCCTCGATGCCCTGGGCCTGCTGTTCGCCCTGCTGATCACCGGCATCGGCTGCCTGATCCTGCTCTACGCGCGCTACTACTTCGAGGGCAACGCCTCGGCCGCGCGCTTCTTCACCCTGATGCAGCTGTTCATGGCGGCGATGCTGGGCATCGTGCTCTCCGAGAACCTGCTGTTCATGCTGGTGTTCTGGGAACTGACCAGCCTGGTGTCCTTCCTGCTCATCGGCTTTGACACCGACCGCCAGGCGGCCAGGCTGGGGGCGAGGATGTCACTGGTGATCACCGGCGGCGGTGGGCTGCTCCTGCTGGGCGGCATCGTGTTGCTGGGGCAGGCCGCCGGCAGCTACGAGCTCTCGGTGGTGCTCGAGGCCGGCGAGCGGATCCGCGCCCATGAGCATTACGGCCTGATGCTCAACCTGATCCTGCTCGGCGCCTTCACCAAGTCGGCCCAGTTTCCCTTCCACCTCTGGCTGCCCCATGCCATGGCGGCGCCGACGCCGGTCTCCGCCTATCTGCACAGCGCCACCATGGTCAAGGCGGGACTCTTCCTGCTCGCCCGGCTGCACCCGGCCCTGGCGGAGACCGGGCCGTGGTTCCATCTGGTCACCCTGACCGGCATGCTGACGCTGATGGTGGGGGCCTTCGTGGCCATGTTCATGCACGACATGAAGGGGCTGCTGGCCTACTCCACGGTGTCCCACCTGGGGTTGATCATGCTGCTGCTGGGGCTGGGCACGCCCATGGCGCTGTCGGCGGCGCTCTTCCACCTGGTGTGTCATGCGCTGTTCAAGGCGCCGCTGTTCATGATGGCGGGCTATGTGGACCGGGCCACCGGCACCCGGGACATGCGCCGGATCAACGGCATGTGGCGCTTCATGCCTTCGCTGATGGCCCTGTCGGCGATCCCCGCGGCGGCCATGGCCGGCCTCCCGCTGATGAGCGGCTACCTGAGCAAGAAGATGCTGTTCGGCGAGAGTCTGCGCGTCGCCTCGCCGGACTGGGCGAGCGTGGTGATTCCCCTCTGGGTGACCCTGGCCGGGCTGTTCTCGGTGGCCTACTCGATTCGCATCTTCCACAACGTCTACTTCAACGGCCGGCCCATCGACCTGCCCACCTGGCCGCCCCGCGAACCCCGCCCGGCGGCCCTGCTGCCCATCGCGTTGCTCGCCCTGGCCACGCTCTGGGTGGGCATGGCACCCTCGGGGCTCTACGCGACGCTGGTCCACCCGGCGTTCGAGGCCGCTCGCCAGGCCGACCTCGCCGCCTACGACTTCGCGGTGCCGGGCGGCACCCGCCCCATGCTCATGAGCCTCGTCGCACTGGCGGGCGGCGCGCTCTTCTACCGCCTCCGCGGCCCGCTGTTCCGCCTTCACGCCCGGCTGCCGGAAGTGGATGCCAAGGAGATCTTCGACTGGATCATGCGCCGGGCCATCGAGCTCTCCCAGCGCCGCGTCTTCCAGCTCGAGAACGGCTCGCTGCAGCGCTACCTGACCTTCCTCATGATCACCGTGGTGGTGCTGGTCGGCGTGGAACTGCTCGGCGTGGCCCGCTGGCACGGCGGCGTCCCGCTCGCCCCCCTCGACCCCTTGACCGGGCTTGCCGCCATCCTGTTCTGCCTGGCCGCCATCGGCGTGGTGCGCTTCCACCACCATCGGCTGCCGGCCCTGCTGCTGCTCGGGGTGACCGGTCTGTTCGTGACCGTCGCCTTCGCGCGCTTCTCGGCGCCGGACCTCGCCCTGACGCAGCTGATGGTGGAAGTGATGGCGGTGGTGATCATGATGCTGGCGCTTTCCTTCCTGCCGCAGCAGTCGCCCAGGGAGTCCTCTCGGGCGAGGATGGGGCGGGACCTCGCCATCGCCGGCCTGGTGGGCAGCGGCGTGGCGGCCTTCAGCTTCGCCATCCTGACCCGCCCGCAGCGCACCATCTCCGACTTCTTTCTCGCCAACAGCCTGCCCGGCGGTGGCGGCACCAATGTGGTCAACGTGATCCTGGTGGACTTCCGCGGCTTCGATACCCTGGGCGAGATCACCGTGCTGGGCATCGCGGCGGCGGCGGTCTTCGCCTTCACCCGCGACCTGCATCTCAAGGAGCGGGTGGTCGACACCCATCCGGGGCACTGGGTCGCCGAGCCGCACCCGATCATGTTGAGCACCGTGGCCCGGCTGGTGCTGCCGATCGCCCTGCTGGTCTCGGCCTATATCTTCCTGCGCGGCCACAACCTGCCCGGCGGCGGCTTCATCGCCGGGCTGATCACCGCCGTGGCCTTCACCCTGCAGTACATGGCCGGCGGGCTGGTCTGGGCCCAGGCGCGCATGCTGACCGCCTTCCGGCCGCTGATCGGCGCCGGCCTGCTGATCGCCGTGGCCACCGGCCTGGGCAGCTGGTGGCTCGGCTACCCCTTCCTCACCTCGGCCCACGCCCACCTGCACCTGCCGCTGATCGGCGAGGTCGAGCTGGCCACCGCCATGCTCTTCGACCTGGGCGTCTACGCCACCGTGGTCGGGGCGACGCTGCTGATCCTGGCCAACCTCGGCAAGCTGATGACCGTGGCCGGCCCCGGCAAGGAGATCGGCTGATGGAACTGCTCTATGCGATCACGCTCGGCGTGCTGACGACCTGCGGGGTCTACCTGCTGCTGCGGGCGCGCACCTTCACGGTCATCCTCGGCCTCACCCTGCTCTCCCACGCCGTCAATCTCTACCTGTTCGCCTCGGGACGCCTGGTCACCGGCGCACCGGCCATCGTCGGCCTCACCGAGCGCTCGGCGGATCCCTTGCCGCAGGCGTTGGTGCTGACCGCCATCGTGATCGGCTTCGCCATGACCGCCTTCGTGGTGGTGCTGGCCCTCAAGGCCGCGGTGGAGCTGCGCAATGACCATGTCGACGGCGAGAACCCGGACGAGGACCGCACATGAGCCACACCCTGATCCTGCCGATACTGCTGCCGCTGATCACCGGCGCGGGCCAGCTGGTGTTCTACCGACTGCCCTTCGGCGCGCAGCGCCTGGGGGGCATCGTCAGCACCCTGGGCCTGGTGCTGCTGGGCGCCTGGAGCCTGCTCATGGCCGACTCGGGGGACTACCATCTCTACCATGCCGGCGACTGGCCGGCGCCGTTCGGCATCGTGCTGATCCTCGACCGCCTCTCCGCCATCATGCTGGCCCTGACCGCCATCCTGGGACTGTGTTGCCTGCTCTATGCAAGCCGCGGCATCGACCGCCGCGGAGCGCACTTCCATGCCCTCTTCCAGTTCCAGCTGGCCGGCCTCAACGGCGCCTTTCTGACCGGCGACCTGTTCAACCTGTTCGTGTTCTTCGAGATCCTGCTGATCGCCTCCTACGCCCTGCTGCTGCATGGCGGCGGGCGGGCGCGCAGCCGGGGCGGGCTGCACTACGTGATCATCAACCTGGTGGGCTCGGCGCTGTTTCTGATCGCCCTGGGCACCCTCTACGGCCTCACCGGCACCCTCAACATGGCCGACCTGGCGCTCGCGGTGGCGTCCGCGCCACCGGGGGACGCGCCGCTCCTGGCGGCGGCCAGCATGGTGCTGCTGGTGGTGTTCGGCATCAAGGCCGCCATCCTGCCGCTGCTGTTCTGGCTGCCCCGCGCCTACTCCGCCGCCAGCGCGCCGGTGGCCGCGCTCTTCGCCATCATGACCAAGGTCGGCATCTACGCCATCCTGCGGGTCTTCCTGCTGGTCTTCGGGCTGGGCGAGACGCCGGTCAACGCCGCCGCCTGGCAATGGCTGTGGCCGCTGGCCCTGCTGACCCTGGCGCTGGGTGGCGTCGGGGTGCTGGGGTCGGACAGCCTGCGCACCCTGACCGCCTACCTGGTGATCATCTCGGTGGGTACCCTGCTGGCCACCATCAGCGTCGTCACCCCGGCGAGCCTCGGCGCCGCGCTCTTTTACCTGATCCACAGCACCGGCATGGCGGCCGTGTTCTTCCTGCTGGCCGACCTGCTCGGCCAGCAGCGCGAGACGGGCTACGATCGCTTCTCGGTGGTGGCGCCCATGGGCCACCGCGGGACGCTCGGCGGCCTGTTCTTCATCGCCGCCATCGCCATGGTCGGCCTACCGCCATTCAGCGGCTTCGTCAGCAAGGCCTGGATCCTCCAGTCGACGGCCGGCGAGCCCCAGGGATTCTGGCTATGGGGCGTGCTGCTGACCGCGGCGCTGCTGACCCTGATCGCCGTCAGCCGCACCGGCAGCAGCTGGTTCTGGCGCCCCGCAGGCGCCGGCGAGCCGCGTCCGCTGGATCGCAGCTGCCTGGCCATCGTCTGCACCATGGTGGCCCTCAACGGAGCGCTGTCGGCGCTGGGCGAGCCGGTGATGAGATACCTGGAGCTGACCGCCGAGCAGCTGCTGATGCCGGACGCCTACATCGCCGCCATGCTGCCGGAGGGCATGGCATTCGAGCAGCAGGTGGCGCCATGACAGCATCGTTTCGCTCCCGTCGGTTCTGGCTGCCACACCCGCTGTTCTCGCTGTTCCTGGCGCTGCTCTGGTTGCTGATGGTCAACGACTTCAGCGTGGCCCATGCCCTGCTGGGGCTGACCCTCGGCGTGGCGATCCCCTTCGTGACCCACGCCTTCTGGCCCGAGGAGGCGAAGATCAGGCGTCCCCTGCCGCTGCTGCGCTATCTGCTGGTGCTGCTGGTGGACATCCTGCGCTCCAACCTGGTGGTGGCTTGGCGCATCCTGCGCCCCGCCCGACACCTGCGGCCGGCGTTCTTCACCTATCCGCTGACGCTGGATGACGACTTCGCCATCACCCTCCTGGCCAGCACCATCTCGCTGACGCCCGGCACCGTCTCGCTTCACTACGATGCGAAGGCCCATGCCCTGCTGGTGCACGCCCTGCACCTGGAAGACGAGGCCGAGGCCGTTGCCACCATTCGCCAGCGCTACGAGCGGCCCCTCGAGGAGATCTTCCGATGATTGCCGTCGTCATCCCCATCGCCATGACGCTGTTCGCCGTCGCCGCCCTGCTCAACCTCTACCGCCTGGCCATCGGCCCGGATATCGTCGACCGGATCCTGGCGCTGGACACCCTGATGATCAACAGCATCGCGCTGATCGTGCTGGCGGACATCTGGATGGGATTGGGTGTGCTGTTCGAACTGGCCCTGCTGATCGCGCTGATGGGCTTCGTGAGCACCGTCGCCATGTGCAAGTATCTGCTGCGGGGGGACGTCATCGAATGACCCAGGTCGACATGCCGGGATACCTGCAACTCATCGTCGTCGCCTGCCTGCTGTTCGGTGCCCTGGTGGCCCTGATCGGCTCCTGGGGACTGGCCAAGCTGCCCGACTTCTACACGCGGCTCCACGGCCCGACCAAGGCCAGCACCCTGGGCGTCGGCTGCACCCTGATCGGGTCGCTGCTCTACTTCAGCCA
Organism: Halomonas sp. ABH4_019; assembly: GCF_056159885.1. Taxonomy (NCBI): domain Bacteria; kingdom Pseudomonadati; phylum Pseudomonadota; class Gammaproteobacteria; order Oceanospirillales; family Halomonadaceae; genus Halomonas; species Halomonas sp. ABH4_019. Next base: position 569,215 of record NZ_JBSWWC010000003.1, on the reverse strand, counting down.
CCAGCAGGACGGCGTCTCGGTCCAGGAGGCACTGGTCACGATCTTCCTGTTCGCGACCGCCCCGGTCAGCGCCCACATGATGGGCAAGGCCGCCCTGCGCCGAGGCCTCGAGGGGGTGCCCGGCACCCGCAACGTGCCGGACCGTCGGCCGCCCCCGAGAGAGCCGGGCGAGCCGGGGGCCGATCCAGGAGACGGCGGGCGCTGACCCTCGGCGCGAGGCGCCGAACGGGCACGGCCATGGCACTGCACTGGCTTCCCCGGTCGCATCAGGCGTTGTAGACCACCGCCCCCAGCTCGCCGACATCGTAGCCGCCCATGGCCTCGGCCTGCTCCCGGAGGCGCGGCGTGCGGGCGAAGGCCAGCAGCTTCTGCAGTGGCGGCTCGAAGTAGCTGCGCCGTCTCAGGGCCAGATCGAAGGCCTCCTCGTGCAGCGTCACGAAGGCAAGACCCTGGCGTCGCGCGGCCGCCTCGACGCCTAGCCCCGCGTCGGCCGCTCCCTGATGGATGGCCAGCGCCAGGTCGTCCTCGGAGCGCGAAGGATGTGAGATGAAGGCCAGCGCCTCGGCGTCCACCCCCGCCCGCGCCAGCAGCCAGGCCAGCAGCCGCTGGGCGCCGGCCCCGGCCTGGCGATGGGCCAGGCGCACCCCGGGCCGTGCCAGATCCTTGATACCGCCCAGGCCCAGCGGGTTGCCCGGCGCCAGCAGCAGCCCCTGGCGGCGCCGGGCCCAGCGCACCATCACCAGGTCGCGCATGCCGGCGAGCCCCAGCGCCTCGGGGCGGTTGTAGCGCCCGCTGGCCGGGTCGACCAGGTGCAGCCCGGCCGCCATGGCCTCGCCGGCCAGCAGCCGGCGCACGCCGTCGCCGCTGCCGTGGCACAGGGTCGCCAGGTCGGCGCCGCTCTCGCGCAGCGCCCACTCCAGCAGCGGGTCGTGGCTGCCGGCGAGCACCGCTGGCACCGCAAGCGCCCCGGGCGCATCGCCCTCCAGGTGGCTCATCAGCCACAGGTCGAGGCTCTGGCGGGGAAACAGCAGCTTGCCGGTGGCCCGGGTGCAGGGGATCTGGCCCTGGCGCACCAGGTCGTAGACCTTGCGCGGCTTGAGCCGCAGGTAATCGGCCGCCTCGGCGGTGGTCAGGTAATCGTGACCCGCGCTCGTCCGATGGCTCATCGTCACCCCTTCAGCGTCATTTCGCTGTTTCAGGCTGCATATTTTTCAACACTCCCTGCGTTCAGCGTAGTCAGGACACATGCTGCCTGTATCGACACGGGAATGCGCCATGCCTCAGCACGACTCCGCGCTCGCCACCGCGCTGGCCTTGATCCTCGAGCGGGACCCGACCCTGCTCGGCATCGTCGGGCTGTCGCTCAAGGTGTCGCTCGGCGCGGTGCTGATCGCCACCCTGCTCGCCCTGCCACTGGGGGCGGCCCTGGCGCTGTGGCGCTTCCCGGGGCGCGGCATGCTGGTCGTTATCCTCAATGCGCTGATGGGCCTGCCGCCGGTGGTCGCGGGGCTCGCGGTCTACCTGCTGCTGTCCCGGGCCGGGCCGCTGGGCGAGCTCGGCCTGCTGTTCACCCCCGGCGCAATGGTGGTGGCTCAGGTGATGCTGGTGATGCCGATCATCGCCGCCCTGACCCGCCAGCAGGTCGAGGCGCTGCACCACGAGTACCACGAGCAGCTGCGCTCGCTGGGGCTGTCCCGGGCGCGCATGATCCCCACCCTGCTGTGGGACGCCCGGGTCGGGCTGCTCACCGTGGTGCTGGCCGGCTTCGGCCGCGCCAGCGCCGAGGTCGGTGCGGTGATGATCGTCGGCGGCAACATCGACGGCGTCACCCGGGTGATGACTACCGCCATCGTGCTCGAGACCAGCAAGGGCAATCTGCCCCTGGCACTGGGGCTCGGCATCGTGCTATTGGGGCTGGTGGCGCTGGTCAACGCCGCCGCTCATCTGCTCGGCGAGACGGCCAGGAGACGACTCGGATGAACACCATGCTGCAGGCCGCGCCCCGCGCCGCCGCACTCGCGCTCGAGGCGGTGGGTTTCGAGCATCGCGGCCAGCCGCTGCTCGACGGGGTCTCGCTGCGCCTCGAGAACTGCCGGCGCACCCTGGTGCTGGGCCCCAACGGCGCCGGCAAGAGCCTGCTGATGCGCCTGGCCCACGGCCTGCTGACGCCGAGCCACGGGCGGGTGCACTGGGACGGCCCACCGCCCCGCCAGGCGATGGTCTTCCAGCGCCCGGTGCTGCTCAAGCGTTCCGCGCGGGACAACCTGCTCCATGCGCTGGCCGTCCAGGGCACGCCCTGGCGGCAGCGCCGCCGCCTGGCCGACGAGGCCCTGGCACGCTTCGGGCTCGACGCGCTCGCCCGGCGCCCCGCCCGGGTGCTGTCCGGCGGCGAGCAGCAGCGCCTGGCCCTGGCCCGGGCCTGGCTGCTGTCTCCGGCCATGCTGTTCCTCGACGAGCCCACCGCGTCGCTGGACCCGGCCGCCATCCGCGCGGTCGAGGCGGCGGTCGACGACTTCCACCGCGCCGGCACCCGCATCCTGATGAGCACCCACGACCTGCACCAGGCACGCCGCCTGGCCGACGAGGTGGTCTTCCTGTGCGGCGGGCGGCTGCTCGAACGGACCCCCGCCGAGCAGTTCTTCACGTCCCCCGCCACGCCCGAGGCGTCGGCCTTCCTGCGCGGGGAACTGATCGGCTAGTCCCGCGCCCCCTCGACCGCTACTCCAGGAGTCTCGCGATGCGCACCATGACCACGCTCGCCACCGCCGGCCTGCTGAGCCTGACGCTGAGCGCCGAGGCCCAGGACGACACGCCCTATATCACCCTGGCCTCGACCACCTCCACCCAGACCTCCGGGCTGTTCGACGCCATCCTCCCCCCGTTCACCGAGGCCAGCGGCATCGCGGTGCGGGTGGTCGCCGTGGGCACCGGCCAGGCCTTCGAGATCGCCCGACGCGGGGACGCCGACGGCCTGCTGGTCCACGACACCGAGGGCGAAGCGCAATTCGTCGCCGACGGCTATGCCAGCGAGCGCGCCGACGTGATGGTCAACGACTTCGTGCTGATCGGCCCCGCCGACGATCCGGCGGACATTCGCGACGCCGAGAGCGCCACCCAGGCGCTGGCGCGCATCCACGCCAGCGGGGCACCCTTCGCCTCCCGGGGCGACGACAGCGGCACCAACCGTGCCGAGCTGCGCCTGTGGGATGCCGCCGGCATCACCCCCGAGGGCGAGTGGTATCGTGAGCTCGGCAGCGGCATGGGAGCAACGCTGAACACCGCCGCCGGCATGGACGCCTATGTGATGTCCGACCGCGCCACCTGGGTCGCCTTCGACAACCGCCAGCGCCTCGAACTGCTGTTCGAGGGCGACCCGGCGCTGTTCAACCAGTACGGCAGCCTGCGGCTCTCCGAAGATTGTCACCCGCACCTCAAGCACGACCTGGCCCGGCAATGGCATGACTGGCTGCTCTCAGACGACGGCCAGCAGTCCATCGCCGACTTCCGGGTGAAGGGACAGCAGCTGTTCTTTCCCAATGCCGAGCCCGATGCCCGGGCCAGCGCCGCCGAATGACACGACGCCGGCCCGCCCCGTAGCGAAACGGAGCGGGCCGGCGCGTCATGGTCTGCCGCTGAGTACGAGCCGGATCAACTCAGGTGATTGACCTCCTGCAGGCCGTAGACGGGGGTGGGAATGCCCTCCAGGCGCGCCTTGAGCTGCAGCGCCAGGTAGTGGGAGTAGTGGCGGGACTGGTGCAGGTTGCCGCCGTGGAACCATAGCGCCTGCTGCCGGGTGGGCTTCCACATGTTGCGCAGCTCGCCCTCCCAGGGCCCCGGGTCCTTGGGCGTGTCGGAGCCGAGTCCCCAGCACTTGCCGACTCGGTCGGCGACCTGCTGGGAAATGATCCGGGCCGCCCAGCCGTTCATCGATCCGTAGCCGGTGGCGTAGACGATCAGGTCCGCGGGCAGCTCCGAGCCGTCGGTCAGCGTCACCGAACGCGGATTGATGCACTCGATGCCGACGCCGCTGCGCAGCTTGATGTCGCCGTTGGCCACCAGGTCGCAGGCGCCGACGTCGATGTAGTAACCGGAACCGCGCCGCAGGTACTTGAGGAACAGCCCCGAGTCGTCCGCCCCGAAGTCGAGCAGGAAGCCCGCCGCCTCGAGCCTGCGGTAGAAGTCGGCGTCACGCTCGCGAATGGCGTCGAAGGCCGGGCGCTGGAAGTCCGGCAGCACCTTGTAGGGAATCGAGGCGAAGATCAGGTCGGCCTTGTCGTGATCGATGCCGTTCTGCAGCGCCTGTTCGGAGTACAGCGGGCCGAGCACCTCTTCCATCAGCGAGTCGGACTTCACGATATGGGTGGAGGAGCGCTGCAGCATGGTCACGTCGGCGTCGTGCTCCCAGAGCGCCGCGCAGATGTCGTGAGCGGAGTTGTTCGAACCCACCACGACGACCTTCTTGCCGCGATAGGCGTCCGGCCCGGGATGCTGGCTGGAGTGCTGCTGCTCGCCCTCGAAGGTCTCGGCGCCGGGGAACTGGGGCACGTTGGGCATGCCGGACATGCCGGTCGCCAAGACCAGCTGCTTCGGCCGCAGGGTGACCCGCTCGCCGTCGCGGTTGACCTCGACCACCCACTCGCCGCTGGCCTCGTCATAGCGGGCGCCCTCGCACTCGGTGGAGCTCCAGTAGTTGAGCTCCATCACCTTGGTGTACATCTCCAGCCAGTCGCCGATCTTGTCCTTCGGCGCGAACACCGGCCAGTTCTCGGGGAAGGGAAGGTAAGGCAGGTGGTCGTACCAGACGGGATCGTGCAGACACAGCGACTTGTAGCGATTGCGCCAGGAATCGCCGGCCCGCGGGTTCTTCTCGATCACGATGGTCGGCACGTTCAGCTGCTTCAGCCGTGCGGCCAGCCCGATGCCGCCCTGCCCGCCACCGATGATCACGCAGTAAGGCTGGCGCTCGTAGCCCAGCTCGGCCTCCTCGCGCCGGCGTGCCTCGAGCCAGGTCTCGCGCTGCTTGTTGGCACCGTGCTCGGCGCCCTTGGGCCGGTACTCACCGCGGGGCTCGGGGAAGTCCTTGAGCTCGCGCATGGCGGTCAGCAGCGTCCAGCACCTGCCGTCCTTCAGGCGCACCAGCCCCTTGCCCCTCGCCTCGGCGGTCTCGAAGGCCAGCCAGGCCTCGATGACGCCATCGGCCTCGGCGGCCTCGCCCTCCAGCCGCCAGCGGCCGGGCCGGACGGTGTCCAGGGTGGCCTCGAGCATGGCCCGGATCTCGTCCTGGCCCTCCAGCGTCTTGAGGTTCCAGGTGAAGGCGACCAGGTCCCGCCAGTAGCATTCCTCGCCGAACAGCGTCAGGGCGCCCGCGACATGGCGATGGTCGAGGGCGGCGGCGAAATCGTCCAGCCACTGCTGGGCCAGTTGAGTTGGCGTGGGTGTCGTCATGACGGTGATCCTCTTGTTGTTTTGATGCTATCGGCTCTGGCAACGAGCCATCGGGATGACACGCCAAGGCCCAGCAGGAAGCGTGCCAGCCCGGAACGGTCCCGCGACTGGCCACGCAACTCGCTGAAAAGCAATGAAGAACCCACCACTCGGCGGCGTGGCGAGAGCGTCGCCGCCTCGCCACGACGTGACAGCTGTCACCCGTACGCCCCGCCGGGCCGCGTTACAGCTGTAATGCCCCGACCAAGGGCGAAGCCGGCACCGATTGACTCCCGCCCGTGGCGGCATAGGCTGACAAGAGCACGCCCGATCATCACAAGAGCCGCCGGCCAGGCGGCCCAACGGAGGCAGACGTGGCTCTGCACGCCGAGCAACGCCAGCACATCGAGACCCTGATCCGACTCGGCGAAGGCCGCGACGCCGAACCGTTCGACTATCGGGACGTGATCCAGCGCTCGTGGCAGCGCTGCCTGGGCGAATACCGCCTCGACCCCGGCCGGCCGCGCCCGGTGCGCGTGCTGACCCAGCAGGCGCTGCGCGACCATCAGGAGCCGGTGGACGAACTGCTGCACGTGGCCCGGGCCGGCGTCGACCGCCTCTTCGGCCAGGTCGCCCAGCTCGGCTATGTGCTGCTGCTCACCGATCGTCGCGGCATTACCGTGGCCTTTCGCGGCCACGGCGAACAGGACCGCGCCCTGCGCCGGGCCGGCCTCTACCTGGGCGCCGACTGGGACGAGCGCTACGCCGGCACCTGCGCCGTGGGCACCTGCCTCCACGACGGCCAGGCCATCACCTGCCACCAGAGCGAACACTTCGACGCGACCCACATCGCCCTGACCTGCACGGCGGCGCCGATCACCGATCCCCAGGGCCGGGTGATGGCGGTGCTGGACATCTCCGCCCTGCAGTCGCCGCGCTCCCAGGAGAGCCAGACCTTCGCCCTGGCGCTGGTCAACCTCTACGCGCGGATGATCGAGGACGCCTACTTCCTGCATCGCTACCGGGACTGCCTGATCCTGCGCTACGACACCGCTCGAGAGTTCGTGCACCTCAACGGCCGCGGACTGATCGCCATCGAGGAGGACGGCAGCGTGATCGCCGCCAACCACGGCGGGCGCGCCCTGATCGACGAGCACCTGCGCCGCTGGCCGCCCTGGTCCGCGGACTGGCGTCCCGGCGCGACCCAGCTGTTCGACGCCGAGCTCGGCGACCTGCTGGGCATCCCCGGCGCGGGCGAGGACCAGATCCGTGCGTTTCGGGCGCGGGCCAACGACGCCACCTGTTTCGTCACCCTGCTCGAGCCGCGGGGTCGCCCGCCGGCCGCCCGAGCCCCGCGCGAGGAAGCCCCCACGCCGGTGCCGGCCCTGGACCGGTTGGCCGCCGACGACCCGGCGATGCACCGCGTGCTCAAGCTGGCCCGCCGCCTGCGCCATGAGGACGTCAGCGTGCTGATCAGCGGCGAGACCGGCACCGGCAAGGAAGTGCTGGCCCGCGCCCTCCACGACAGCGGCAAGCGCGCCGACAAGCCCTTCGTGGCGGTGAACTGCGCCGCCATTCCCGAATCGCTGATCGAGAGCGAGCTGTTCGGCTATCTGCCCGGCGCCTTCACCGGCGGGCGCGCCAAGGGCATGCGCGGGCTCATCCAGCAGGCCGACGGCGGCACCCTGTTCCTCGACGAGATCGGCGACATGCCGCTACCGCTGCAGACCCGCCTGCTGCGGGTGCTGGCCGAGCGCGAGGTGATGCCGCTCGGCGCCGAGACGCCGGTGAAGGTCGATATCCGCGTCGTCACCGCCACCCACCGCGACATGGCCGAGCTGATCGCCGCCGGCCGCTTCCGCGAAGACCTGTACTACCGGCTCAACGGCGCTCAGCTGCGCCTGCCCGCCCTGCGCGAGCGCGCCGACCGCCACCACGTGATCCGCTGCGTGCACGCCGCCTTGCAGGAGGAGCGCGGCCAGGCCTGCCACCTGCGGGCCGACGCCGTGAGCGCGCTGCTGGCCTACTCCTGGCCCGGCAACGTCCGTCAGCTCAAGAACGCCCTCGCCTTCGCCATGGCCACCGCCGAGCGTGACGAGATCACCCTGCACGACCTGCCCGAGGAGTGTCAGGCCGGGGCCGCGCCGTCCCTGCTGGTCACGACTCCCACCCCGCTCGCCTGCGCGCCCGCAGCGTCGGAGGATGGCCAGGCGCTGCTCGAGCTGCTGCAACGCTCGGCCTGGAACGTCAGCCGGGTAGCACGGGAATTGGGCGTCTCGCGGCCCACCGTCTATCGCCGCATGCGCCGTCACGGCCTGGTGGCGCCCAATCATCGGCCCGTCGGGTAAAGCGCGAGGGGCGAGAAATCAGGGGTAAGAAAATGACGTGAAGTGGCCCTGCCCCCGCCACGGTGTACTGACGCCTGTTCGCCCTCTTGCTGCTCTCCTCTTGCTGATCCCCTCTTGCTTCTATGCTCAAGGCATACGGCTTGGTGACTGCGACCTTGGTCTAGCCATTCAAAAGCTGCACTTTACGTTAACGTAAACCTATCCTAGGCTAGCCACATCGCCTCAACGGCCCACCTTACACACCACGGGAGATCGCCATGCACGCCCCCTACGCGCCCCTCGACTTCGGCCTGGCCGACGAACTCAACATGCTACGCGATCACGTCAACGCCTTCGCCCGCGACGAGATCGCCCCGCGCGCCGCCGAGATCGACGAGCAGAACGCCTTCCCCAATGATCTGTGGCAGAAGTTCGGCGACATGGGCCTGCTCGGCATCACCGTGCCCGAGGAAGACGGCGGCAGCGGCATGGGCTACCTGGCCCACTGCATCGCCATGGAGGAGATCTCCCGGGCCAGCGCCTCGGTGGGGCTCTCCTACGGCGCCCACTCCAACCTGTGCGTGAACCAGCTCAAGCTCAACGGCTCGGCCGAGCAGAAGGCCAAGTACCTGCCCAAACTGATCAGCGGCGAGCACGTCGGGGCACTCGCCATGTCCGAGCCCGGCGCCGGCTCCGACGTGGTGTCGATGAAGCTGCGCGCCCGCCAGGACGGCGACCGCTTCATCCTCAACGGCAACAAGATGTGGATCACCAACGGCCCCGACGCCGAGGTGCTGGTGGTCTACGCCAAGACCGACCCCGACGCCGGCTCCAAGGGCATCACCGCCTTCATCATCGAGAAGGGCATGAAAGGGTTCTCCACCGCCCAGAAGCTCGACAAGCTGGGCATGCGCGGTTCCAACACCTGCGAGCTGGTGTTCGAGGACTGCGAAGTGCCCGCGGAGAACGTGCTCGGCGAGCTCAACAAGGGCGCCCGGGTGCTGATGAGCGGCCTCGACTTCGAGCGCACCGTGCTGGCCGCCGGCCCCATCGGCATCATGCAGGCCGCCATGGACGTGGTGGTGCCCTATGTCCATGAGCGCAAGCAGTTCGACCAGTCGATCGGCGAGTTCCAGCTGGTGCAGGGCAAGATCGCCGACATGTACACCACCCTGAACGCCTGCCGCGCCTACCTCTACGCCGTGGCTGGCGCCTGCGACCGCGGCCAGACGTCTCGCAAGGACGCCGCCGGGGTGATCCTCTACTGCGCCGAGAAGGCCACCCAGGTCGCGCTGGACGCCATCCAGCTGCTCGGCGGCAACGGCTACATCAACGAGTACCCCACCGGGCGGCTGCTGCGCGACGCCAAGCTCTACGAGATCGGCGCCGGCACCAGCGAAATCCGCCGCATGTTGATTGGCCGCGAGATCTTCAACGAATCAAAATAAGCTGGAAGCTGAAAGCGTGAAGCTGGAAGAGTTTAAGCCCTTGATTGAGTGGTTTTTCTTCAAGCTTCCGGCTTCAAGCTTCAAGCTTCAAGCTTTTATCCCGGAGGGATAAATGAGCGTTCTGACGTCCCAGATCAACCCCCGCAGCGAGGGCTTCCAGGCCAGCGACGCGGCGATGCGCGCCGAGGTCGGCAAGCTGCGCGAGCTGACCGCCGCCATCGCCCAGGGCGGCGGCGAGAAGGCCCGCGCCCGCCACGAGTCCCGCGGCAAGCTGTTCGTGCGCGACCGCATCGACCACCTGCTCGACGAGGGTTCGCCGTTCCTCGAGTTCTCGGCGCTGGCCGCCCATGAGGTCTACGACGGCTCGGTGCCCGCCGCCGGCGTGGTCACCGGCATCGGCCGAGTGTCCGGCGTGGAATGCGTGATCGTCGCCAACGACGCCACCGTCAAGGGCGGCACCTACTTCCCGCTGACCGTGAAGAAGCACCTGCGCGCCCAGGAGATCGCCCGCAAGCATCGCCTGCCCTGCCTCTACCTGGTGGACTCCGGCGGTGCCTTCCTGCCCCGCCAGGACGAGGTGTTCCCGGACCGCGACCACTTCGGGCGCATCTTCTACAACCAGGCCACCCTGTCCGCCGAGGGCATCCCGCAGATCGCCGTGGTGATGGGCTCCTGCACCGCCGGCGGCGCCTACGTGCCGGCCATGGCCGACGAGTCGATCATCGTCAAGGAACAGGGCACCATCTTCCTCGGCGGCCCGCCGCTGGTGAAGGCCGCCACCGGCGAGTCGATCAGCGCCGAGGACCTGGGCGGCGCCGACGTCCACGCCAAGAAGAGCGGCGTGGCCGACCACTACGCCGAGAACGACGCCCACGCCTTGCAGCTGGCCCGCCGCTGCGTGGCGCGGCTCAACTGGCAGAAGCGCGGCCAGTTGGCCATGGCCGAGCCCAAGCCGCCGCGCCTCGACCCCGAGGAGCTCTACGGCATCGTCGGCACCGACCTCAAGAAGCCCTTCGAGGTGCGCGAGGTGATCGCCCGTATCGTCGACGACTCGGCCTTCGACGAGTTCAAGCGCTATTACGGCGACACCCTGGTCACCGGCTTCGCGCATATCCACGGCCATCCGGTGGGCATCGTCGCCAACAACGGCGTGCTGTTCTCGGAGAGCGCGGTCAAGGGCGCGCACTTCATCGAGCTGTGCGCCCAGCGCAAGATTCCGCTGGTGTTCCTGCAGAACATCACCGGCTTCATGGTCGGCTCGAAGCATGAGCACGAGGGCATCGCCAAGCACGGCGCCAAGCTGGTCACCGCCGTGGCCTGCGCCAGGGTGCCCAAGTTCACGGTGCTGATCGGCGGCAGCTTCGGCGCCGGCAACTACGGCATGTGCGGCCGCGCCTATGACCCCAACCTGCTGTTCATGTGGCCCAACGCGCGCATCTCGGTGATGGGCGGCGAACAGGCCGCCGGGGTGCTGGCCCAGGTCAAGCGCGAGCAGATCGAGCGCGAGGGCAACGACTGGAGCGCCGAGGACGAGGCCACCTTCAAGCGCCCGATCCGCGACCAGTACGAGCACCAGGGCCACCCCTACTACGCCAGCGCGCGGCTGTGGGACGACGGCGTCATCGACCCGGCCCAGACCCGCGACGTGCTGGGCCTGTCGCTGGCCGCCGCCATGAACGCCGAGGTCGAGGAGACGAAATTCGGCGTGTTCAGGATGTAGGCGCGCGACGCGCGAGAGGGAAGATGGAAGAGAGAAGAAGGAAGAGACGAGATAAGGTAGAGGTGCTTCTTCCTTCTTCAAGGCGCACAGCGCCGTTCTTCCCTCTTCGATCTTTTCGAAAGAGGTCTGCCATGTCACAGACAAGCTTCTCAAGACTCGAGATCGACGACCGCGGTGTCGCCCGGCTGACGCTGGAGCGCCCGGAGGTCCACAACGCCTTCGACGACCACCTGATCGCCGAGCTCAACGACCACCTGCGCCGCGTCGGTGAGCTCGCCCATCGCGGCGAGGTGCGGGTACTGGTGCTGGGCTCGGAGGGCAAGAGCTTCTCGGCCGGCGCCGACCTGAATTGGATGAAGCGCATGGTCGACTACGACTTCGAGGACAACCTCGCGGACTCCCGCGAGCTCTCGGCGCTGATGCACGGCCTGGACACCCTGCCCTGCCCCACCCTGTGCCGCGTGCAGGGCGCCACCTTCGGCGGCGCCGTGGGCCTGGCCGCCTGCTGCGACCTGGTCGTCGCCTCCGAGAAGGCCAGGTTCTGCCTCTCCGAGGTGCGGATCGGCCTGTCGCCGGCGGTGATCAGCCCCTACGTGCAGCGCGCGCTCGGCGAGCGGCAGATGCGCCGCTACGCCCTGACCGCCGAGGTCATGGACGCCGCCACCGCCGAGCGCCTGGGCCTGGTCCATCGCCTGGTGGCGCCGGACGAGCTGGACGCCGCCGTCGACGCCATGGTCGACACCCTGCTCGCCACCTCGCCCCAGGCCAGCCGCGCCACCAAGGCGCTGCTCGCCGAGGTGGCCCGCGCCCCCGACAGCAACGCCACCCGCGACCACACCTGCCGCATCATCAGCGAGCTGCGGGTGAGCCACGAAGGCCAGGAGGGCCTGGCCAGTTTCTTCGAGAAACGCCGCCCCGCCTGGGCCCCGGACGACCCATCGAACACGGAGCGCCAGAAATGACCCGGACGACCTCCCCCGACGCCCAGCGCTTCGACACCCTGCTGGTCGCCAACCGCGGCGAGATCGCCTGCCGCGTGATGCGCACCGCCCGCCGCATGGGCCTGCGCACCGTGGCGGTCTACTCCGACGCCGACGCCAACGCCCGCCACGTGCGCGAGGCCGACGAGGCCGTGCGCCTCGGCCCGGCCGCCGCCCGCGAGAGCTACCTGAACGTGGCGGCCGTGGTCGAGGCCGCGCGGCGCACCGGCGCCGGTGCCATCCACCCCGGCTACGGCTTCCTCTCCGAGAACGGCGCCTTCGTCGAGGCCCTGGACGCCGCCGGCATCACCTTCGTCGGCCCGCCCGCCTCGGCCATCGCCGCCATGGGCGACAAGTCCGCCGCCAAGGCGCGCATGTTTGATGCCGGCGTGCCGCTGGTGCCCGGCTACCACGGCGAGGGCCAGGACGACGCCCTGCTGCGCGACGAAGCCGATCGCATCGGCTATCCGGTGCTGCTCAAGGCCAGCGCCGGCGGCGGCGGCAAGGGCATGCGCGTGGTGGAATCCGGCGAGGCCTTCCAGGCCGCCCTGGACGGCTGCCGCCGCGAGTCCCGGTCCGCCTTCGGCGACGACCGCATGCTGATCGAGAAATACCTGGTGCAGCCGCGCCACGTCGAGGTCCAGGTGTTCTGCGACGCCCACGGCCACGGCGTCTACCTGTTCGAGCGCGACTGCAGCGTGCAGCGCCGCCACCAGAAGGTGCTCGAGGAGGCCCCGGCGCCGGGCATGACCGAGGCGCTGCGCCGCGAGATGGGCGAGGCCGCGGTGCGCGCCGCCCGGGAGATCGGCTACGTGGGCGCCGGGACGGTGGAATTTCTCCTGGACGTGGATGGCTCTTTCTACTTCATGGAGATGAACACCCGCCTGCAGGTCGAGCACCCGGTCACCGAGATGATCACCGGCCAGGACCTAGTGGAGTGGCAGCTGCGCGTGGCCATGGGCGAGGCGCTCCCCATGGCGCAGGAGGCGTTGACCATCACCGGCCACAGCTTCGAGGCGCGCCTCTATGCCGAGGACCCGGAGCAGGACTTCCTGCCCGCCACCGGCACCCTGACCCGCTTCGGCATGGACCTCGCCGGCGCCGGCCTCGCGGCCGAGCGGGTGCGCCTGGACAGCGGCGTCGAGAGCGGTGACGCCGTCTCCATGCACTACGACCCCATGCTCGCCAAGCTGATCGTCCACGGCGACGACCGCGCCCAGGCACTCGCCACCCTCAACCGCGCCCTGGCCGCCCTGGACGTGCGCGGCGTGGTCACCAACCGCGGCTTCCTGCAGCGCCTGGCCACCCACCCGGATTTCCGCGACGCCAAGCTGGATACCCGCTTCATCGAGCGCCATGAGGACACGCTGTTCGCCGAGCGCCGGGTGGCCCCGGAGGAGTACGCCGCCGCGGCGCTGATCGGCCTGCACCAGCTGGCCCGGGAGTGCGAGAGCGACTCGCCCTGGGACCGCCACGACGGCTTCCGCCTGAACGCCCCCCACACCATCCGCATCGCCCTGTGCGCGCCCGAACTTTCTCAAGGGCCAGCACAAGGCGCCGACGATGCCGAGAGCGTGACGGTGGTCGAAGGCAAGCGCGAGGGCCAAGGCTCGCCCTGGCAGCTGACCCTGAACGGCGAGAGCCTATCCGCCACCTATGCCGCCACCCTGGAACCGCTCGAGGGCGACGCCGTGGCGGTGACCCTGGACGGCCATCGCCGCCGGATCCAAACACGTCGCGACGGGAACGTGGTGGTGATGGTCGACCCGCAGCGCGAGACCCGGCTGTTCTGGCGGCGCATCGACGCCATCGACCACGGCCATCACGAGGCCGAATCCACCCTCACCGCGCCCATGCACGGCACCGTGGTGGCACTGCTGGTGGAAGCCGGCGCCCGGGTGGAGAAAGGCATGCCGCTGATGGTCATGGAAGCCATGAAGATGGAGCACACCATGACCGCCCCCGCCGACGGCCACGTGGACAGCTTCCACTTCGCCGCCGGCGACACGGTCGGCCAGGGCGATGTGCTGCTGGAGTTTGCCGCGGACGAATAGTGCCGAGCGCCGAGCGCCGAGCGCCGAGCGCCGAGCGCCGAGCAGTAGCATGGCCGTATCGGCGATGATGGCAATCGCCAGGTACAACTCAGGTGAGCGGCACCGGGGACAGTTCGAAGAGGGTGTCCTATGCCATGGATGGCATCGGTAGCGTACAGGGAAGTATTTACAGCGCCCCCTCGGAGAACTGTCGCCGGGTAAGCCGCGACGCGAGGCCAGATCATCGGCCCGTCTTGAGCAGGACAGGAGATAATTCATGGCATTTCCCAAGCGCGTGCGCCTGGTCGAGGTCGGCCCCCGCGACGGGCTGCAGAACGAGCCCGAGGCGATCGGAACCAAAACCAAGCTGGAACTGATCGACCGCCTCGGCGCCGCCGGCCTCGCCCATATCGAGGCGGCGAGCTTCGTCTCGCCGAAGTGGGTGCCGCAGATGGCCGACCACCGCGAGGTGATGACCGACCTCACGCGCCGCAACGGCATCGTCTACTCGGCGCTCACCCCCAACCTCAAGGGCCTGGAAGCCGCGCTGGAATGCGGCGTCGAGGAAGTGGCGGTGTTCGGCGCCGCCTCCGAGGCCTTCTCGCAGAAGAATATCAACTGCTCGGTGGCGGAATCGCTGGAGCGCTTCGCCCCGGTGCTCGAGCGCGCCAAGGCGGCCAATGTGCGCGTGCGCGGCTATGTCTCCTGCGTGCTTGGCTGCCCCTACGAGGGCGAGATCGCTCCCGCCAAGGTCGCCAAAGTATCGAAGGCCCTGTATGAGATGGGCTGCTACGAGGTATCGCTGGGCGACACCATCGGCACCGGCACCCCGCTCAAGGCCAAGCGCATGCTGGAGGCCGTGGCCCGCGACATCCCCATGGACAAGCTCGCCGCCCACTTCCACGACACCTACGGCCAGGCACTCGCCAACCTCTACGCCGTGCTCGAGGAAGGCGTGGCGGTGATCGACAGCTCCGTGGCCGGCCTCGGCGGCTGCCCGTATGCCAAGGGCGCCTCCGGCAACGTGGCAAGCGAAGACGTGGTGTATCTGCTCGACGGCCTCGGCATCGAAAGCGGCATCGACCTGGAACAGCTCGCCGCCACCGGTCACTGGATCACCCAGGCCATCGGCCGACCCAATCGCTCCAAGGCAGGCGTGGCCCTCTCCACCAAGTAACGCCAACAACGAATCTGGGTACCAACATGAAAAAGCCCCGAGTCGGCGAACCGACTCGGGGCTTTTCCATGCGGCATCGAAGAAAGATCGACTGGCGAGGACTCGTCCGAAAAGTCGGCGAGCGAAGGCTAGCCCTAGGCCCGTTCCCTACGGGCCAACGTACTTCCCACTTCCGTGTGGGTCGCAAGGCAAAAATCTGGGAAAAAGCGCAGTTTACAAGTCGTAAATGAGCATTATGACCTGATTTTTAACGCCGTATAGCCGAGCGCAGACACTTTTCGGGCATCGACTAAAAGGCGGCGCGCGCCGCCCCTAGCATATCCTCCATCTCGCTCTCCTCAACGCCGAGCATTCGCAGGATATGGCGCTGGGCGGCGTTCAGGACATGCTGGCGTTCCGCTTCCTCAGGCAGGCTCTTGGCGATGGCCACGGCGCCGACCAACGAGGCGAGAATGGCGCGGGATTTCTCGGCGATGACCTCGCGATCGGGCTCGAACGGCAGCTTCTTCAAGCGCCCCAGCGCGATGAGCCGGGTCTCCAGCATCTTCTTCACGCGCAGGTAGGAGGCCTCGAACAGGGTGCGAATCTCGGCGTTTTCATTGCCGATTTCATTGAACAGCACCGATTCCGGGCCGGGGGCTCGCTTGCGCTCCAGCTCCTGCAGGTTCCAGCAGTTGGCCACCAGGTCGGTCAGGTGCTTCACCGAAAGCGGCCCCTTGACCAGCCTGGCCGCACGGCTGCTCTCCAGGGTCTGCTGCACCGAGGCCTGATACAGCGCCTCCTTGGAGGCGAAGTGGGCATAGAAGGCCCCATGGGTCATCCTCGCCAGCTTCATGATCTGGCCGATGGAGACCTTTTCGAAGCCTCGGCGACTGAACAGCTCGATGGCCGACTTGAGGATTCGTTCCCGGGAATTCGCCTTGTGGGCTGCCGAGTAAGGCATCGCAACCTCGTCGTCACGCGACTGAATATTACCTTGATCATATATTGCCCGGTGCTAGCGTGGCGAAAACCCTGAACCGCAAGGTAAAGCGCCATGCAGTCCCCTCTCGTCATCACCGGCATGGGAATGATCAGCCCGCTCGGATGCGGCGTCAAGGCAAGCTGGGAACGGCTGGTCGCCGGCCGCTCGGGCATCGGCCCGATCACCCGATTCGATACCGGCGAGCTGCCGATCAAGGTCGCCGGCGCCGTGCCGGACATCGCCGACGACCCCGAGGCCGGGCTCGACCCGGACCGGGTGGCGGATGCCAAGGAACGCCGCAAGCTGGAGCGCTTCAGCCTCTACGCCATGGCCGCCGCCGACGAGGCCCTGGCCCAGGCCGACTGGTTCCCCTCCCAGCAGGCCGACCGCGATGCCACCGCGGTGATCGTGGGCTCCGGTATCGGCGGCTTCCCCACCATCACCCAGGCCCAGACCACCCTGACCACGCGCGGCCATCGGCGCCTCTCGCCGTTCACCGTGCCGGCCTTCCTGGCCAACCTGGCCGCCGGACACGTGTCGATCCGCCATGGCTTTCGCGGGCCGCTGGGCTGTCCGGTCACCGCCTGCGCCGCCGGCCTGCAGGCCATCGGCGACGGCATGCGGCTGATCCGCAGCGGCGAGGCCGAGGTGGCCGTGGTGGGCGGCGCCGAGGCCTGCATCGACCCGCTTTCGCTGGCCAGCTTCAACGCCATGAAGGCGCTGTCGACGGAGCGGGACGATCCGAGCCGGGCATCGCGCCCCTTCGACCGGGACCGAAACGGCTTCGTCATGGGCGAAGGCGCCGGCGTGATGGTGATCGAGACCCTGGCCCACGCCGAGGCGCGCGGGGCCACGCCCCTGGCCGTGCTGAGCGGCTACGGCACCCGCGCCGATGCCTACCACATCACCGCCGGGCCGGATGACGGCGCCGGCGCCGCGGCCGCCGTTCGGGCGGCGCTGAACATGGCCGGCCTGTCGCCGGAGGCGATCGACCACATCAATGCCCATGCCACCTCCACGCCGGTCGGCGACCGGGCCGAGATCGCCGCCCTGCGCGGGGTGTTCGGCGACGGCCTGGCCGGAGTGCCGATCTCCGCCACCAAATCGGCCACCGGCCACCTGCTCGGCGCCGCCGGTGGCGTGGAGGGCATCTTCTCCGCCATGGCAACGATCCAGGGCCGGCTGCCTCCGACCCTCAACCTCGACAGCGCCGACGACGACATGCTGGGCCTGGACTTCGTGCCCCACGCATCGCGTGAACACACCATCCAGCACACCCTGTGCAACGCCTTCGGCTTCGGCGGCGTGAACGCCGCCCTGATCCTCAGCCGGCCGTAGCGGCCGGCATCGACCGCCCCGCTCTCTCACCACGCACCCAACGACAAGCCCCCGAGCCGGAAAACCGGCTCGGGGGCTTGGTCATGCGGGGCGAAGCGCCGGCGGCTTGGTCATGCGGGGCGAAGCGCCGGCGGCTTACTCGATGCCCGCCAGCGCCGCGCGATGGGCGTGCAGCTTCTTGTAGCTCTCGATCAGGCGCTGGTGACGCTCCAGGCCCTCGAGCTGCATGCCGACCGGCTCCAGGCCGTGGAAACGCACCGTGCCGTTCACCGAGCCGACCACGGCGGCCATGGTGTCTTCGCCGAACATGCGACGGAAGTTGTAGAGGAAGTCGTCCAGCTCCAGCTCGTCGTCCAGGGCGATCTCCAGCACCGCGTTCACCGCCTGGTAGAAGAGCCCGCGCTCGACGGTGTTGTCGTTGAACTGCAGGAACATCTGCACCCGGTCCAGGGCGTCCTCGTGCTGGCCGAGCGCCAGGTTGATCAGCAGCTTGAGTTCGAGGATGGTCAGCTGGCCCCAGACGGTGTTCTCGTCGAACTCGATGCCGATCAGGGTGATGATGTCCTCGTGGTCATCGATCTGGGTCTCCTCCAGGCGCTCCAGCAGCTCGCCCAGCTGAGCGTCGCTGAGCTCGTGGAGGTGCAGGATGTCCTCGCGGAACAGCAGCGCCTTGTTGGTGTTGTCCCACACCAGGTCCTCCACCGGATAGACCTCGGAGTAGCCCGGCACCAGGATGCGGCACACCGGCGCGCCCAGCTCCTCGAACACCGCCTGGTAGGCCTCCAGGCCCAGCTCCTCGAGGATGCCGAACAGGGTCGCGGCTTCTTCCTCGGTCGTGCCCGAGAAGTCCCACTCGACGAACTCGACGTCGGCCTTGGAACTGAAGAAGCGCCAGGACACCAGGCCCGAGGAGTCGATGAAGTGCTCGACGAAGTTGTTGGGCTCGGCGATCGCCAGGGAGTTGAAGGTCGGCGGCAGGAAGTCGTTCAGGCCCTCGAAGCTGCGGCCCTGCATCAGCTCGGTGAGGCTGCGCTCCAGGGCCACCTCGAGGCTCGGGTGGGCGCCGAAGGAGGCGAACACCCCGCCGGTCTTGGGGTTCATCAGGGTGACGCACATCACCGGGAACTGGCCGCCCAGCGAGGCATCCTTGACCAGGATCGGGAAGCCCTGGGCCTCCAGCGCCTCGACGCCCTCGAGGATGTCCGGGTACTTCTCGAGCACCGCCCGCGGCACGTCGGGCAGGGTGATCTCCTCCTCGATGATCTGGCGCTTCACCGCCCGCTCGAAGATCTCCGACAGGCACTGCACCTGGGCCTCGGGCAGGGTGTTGCCGGCGCTCATGCCGTTGCTGAGGAAGAGGTTCTCGATCAGGTTGGAGGGGAAGTAGACCGTCTCGCCGTCCGACTGGCGCACGTAGGGGATCGAGACGATGCCGCGCTCCACCTTGCCGGAGTTGGTGTCGATCAGGTTGGAGCCACCGAGCTCGCCGTCCGGGTCGTAGATTTCCCGGCAGTGGTCGTCGAGGATACCATCCGGCAGCTCGTCGTTGGGGCCGGGCTGAAACCACTCCTCGTTGGGGTAATGCACGAAGCGGCCGTTCGCGATCTCCTCGCCGAAGAACTGGTCGTTGTAGAAGAAGTTGCAGCTCAGCCGCTCGATGAACTCGCCCAGCGCCGAGGCCAGCGCGCTCTCCTTGGTGGCGCCCTTGCCGTTGGTGAAGCACATGTTGGAGTAGGCATCGCGAATGTGCAGCGACCACACGTGGGGCACGATGTTGCGCCAGGAGGCGATCTCGACCTTCATGCCGAGGTCCTCGAAGATCGCCGTCATGTTGGCGATGGTCTGCTCCAGCGGCAGGTCCTTGCCCTCGATCCAGGTGCTCGCGCCCTCCTCCGGCTTGGCCATCAGCAGGGCCTGGGCGTCCTCGTCGAGGTTCTCGACCGTCTCGATCTGGAACTCGGGGCCGGTCTGCACCACCTTCTTGACCGTGCAGCGCTCGATGGAGCGCAGGATGCCCTGGCGGTCCTTGTCGGAGAGGTCCTCCGGCAGCTCGACCTGGATCTTGAAGATCTGCTTGTAGCGGTTCTCCGGGTCGACGATGTTGTTCTGCGACAGGCGGATGTTCTCGGTGGGAATGTCCCGCGCGTTGCAGTAGACCTTGACGAAATAGGCCGCGCACATGGCCGACGACGCCAGGAAGTAGTCGAAGGGACCGGGGGCCGAGCCGTCGCCCTTGTAGCGGATCGGCTGGTCGGAGATGACCGTGAAGTCGTCGAACTTGGCCTCCAGCCGGAGGTTGTCGAGATAGTTGACCTTGATTTCCATTGACAAAGCACCGGATTCGTGGATTCGGGCGGCCGTAGCGCGTAGCCGGCCATTATCCAGCTTTTGGGGGGCTTCGTCTTGGGCGGGTGGTCAAAAAATCGCCAGTGCGGGGGCGCCGAGGGCATGGCCCGCTCGGGCTCGGACGCCGCTGGGCAGCACGACGACGATGCTCAATACCGGTAACGGAACTCGATCATGTGGAAATCCGCTCCGGTCGTGTCCGAGCCATTCACGCCGGCATCGGAGTAGTGAAGAAACCGATAGCCGACGCCAAGGTGCCGATATAGTGGCACCCCGATGCCCAGCGTCAGCGCGAACTGGAAGGGCCCGCCGAAATCCTGCTCCCCGAAGCGATGCCGGCTGATCAACGCGCCACCCGCCCCCAGGTCCAGCAGGAAGCGCCCGTCCTCGCTGCCCAGCGTCAGCTCCGGAATGGCCGACACCACCAGCGCATTTTCCCCCGCCCCGCGCAGCAAACCGGCACTCGCCATCACTCGTGTGCCCACGCCCCAGCCCGACGCGGAGTAGCGCTCCCATGGCAGGCCAACGTTGGCCGACAGGTCATACTCCTTGAAGTCCTCCGGCGCCTCATCCCCCAGCAGGGTCTTCTCCGAGACCCGGGCACGCAGGCTGAGGCTCTGCAGCTCCCAATCGTCGGCAACGCTCGGGCCAGGCGCGAGCAGGCAAGCGAAGACGCTCGGCACCAGCCCGAAAGACACAGCATGGCGAGACAACCCGATCACAGGCATCGTCCACCCACCTAAAAAAAGCCCGGTCATCCTCAGGTTAGCGCAAGTGGTAACGGCGGGACGTGAGCAAGGATTTGTGGAAAGCGTAGGTGGTACCGATCATCGGCGCGCTAACGTCTGATCTAAGCGGCGCGACTTTAGCCGCGTCCGGTGGAGGCCCGAAGGGCCGGAGCGTACTTGAGCGATTTGTTAGTCAACACGCTCGCCTTTTTCTCTTGCGAGATCGAGTAGCAACTGTCGTTCTTCAGCCCTTCTCCGCCACGGCCGATTCGTGGTAACAACCAACGCCGCTACCGCAACAATTGCCGGGTGGACGAAGCCGTACACTAGCCCAGCTTGAGGAGCGCTGGACGTCATCGCAATGAAGCTGTTGCCAAATGCTGCCCCACCAACGATTGGATTTATCCACTTTAAATATGGCCAGAGCCTTAAATAGCGCTTGGCGCGCCAAATTACTTCGACCTGGGATGGTTCAACGATTTTACCCATAGAACTTCTCGTTGTTTGACGCCCAAATGCAGCCGCGCGCTTTTTGCGTCGGCTGCATTTGCTTGTTATGCGATTCGCTGTTTGGTGCTAAATCTAGCAGCACAGGTAGTTTAACTATTCCAGACTGAACAATTGCCACAAAAGCTATAAGTATAGTGAGTGACACCATCTTCTTTTGTAGCTTTACAGCTTCTGTATGCCTTCGCTCTTCCTCTTCGTACTTTTCAATCGTGCTTATGGCTTTCCCAGCAACCACGTATTCTGCGTTTACCTTTCTCAGTTCACCGGACTCAACTAAAGAATCAAGGTATAGCTCTAGCCTGTTCTGTTGCTCACCGGCTGATGGATGCAAAACCCACTTTATCGAATATAGCTTGGTCATCAAACCGATGACACCAATTCCGTTATGCTCTCGATCTAGTTGATCATTCATCATAAATTGAATCAGCTCCATTCGCTTTCTAGTGACGAGCTTCTTCTTATTAAAGAAATACTGGTTAGCGGAACTAATGTAGCGGTAAAGATGTATTTTTAGATAAACGATTTTTAACAGGTAGCTCCAAGCCAAATCATATACGTTAGAGTAGACAACCTCAGAAAGGCCGTAATAGTGAGTTATTTTCAAGCTGCTATCATCTAGGTCATTAATTGAAATAGAGTGCTCTTCGGCATATTGCTCACCATTCCACCTCAATCCAGTCAATAGACCTTTTTCAAATCCGGTGGCAACAAAAAAAGGTTCGTTATCGCGATCTAACGCAACAACAAAGCAGTTTACTTTTTCACCTTCTGCTCCCGACCGTGGGATTCGAGATTCGCATGACCTTGAAATCACTTTCGGAAGGAGCCACTTTGAAACTAAATTTTTCAGCAATTGCTTCTCCTGCGCTCACGCATAACGCATGAATTGAGGGGCCTTTGCGGAGTGGATCCCGAAGGGCGTAACGAAACAAAGGTCCCTCTCCAACGATTTGTTGGTTGTCATATTATTGTGACCTCCGATTCTGAGAGCTCGTATTCCATTAAATCTACTTTTAATCTTTTTAGAGCAGCGGAGACATCTGACGGCAAATTCGATGGATGCGGAAGCAACATGATTTTTTTGCAGTTATCGGATCCGGAATGAACCATCAATTGCCCCAGTGCCGTATAAGCATCGTATCGAGTGCTATTAGTTTTTACCTCATAGACCTGAGATAGCTTCCCGTCTATTTTTACACCCAGATCGATTTGCGCATTTTTAACAATACGTGAATTCTTTGGAAGACCGCGTTTTGTTAAAAGCTGGTAGAGGGCGTCAACGACGTCGCCGTGGCGCGAATAATAATCTATATTGGTTTTGCGTTTTCCTTTACGCCGCCCCGAGGATTCCGAGTAATATTCTTCAAATATTCTTAGCTTTTCTCTGAACTCTTTTTTGTCTATTTCGCCGGATCGGACCGCTTCTTTAAATCCGACTATTGTTTGTATGTACTTCATAGCAGGGCGGATAGCTCCTCGACCGGAGATCGGCATCACAACAACGCCGTAACGTGCTTGATCACTTTGATCTCGGACTGGTACGAGCGAGTGATTACTCCAAGCGAGAAAAGCAGATTTACCAACTCCTTTTGTGCCGCCACCGACCCGGCCAGAGTGCAATAAGTATACCCTCCCGTCCTCGCTGTTTCGAGCAAACGAACCCGCTATTTGCCCATTTGACCCTACAAATGGAGTGTTTATTTCTACAGTTATTTGTAGCCCGGCATCTTCAGAGAACAAACCAAACCAGTTCAATTTCCTCGGATTTGGTGTTTCTGAGGCTTTAAGGTCGCCAGGCCAAAACCAATACTCTCCGTCAGTATAGACTCGAGCGTCATATGTGGTTCCACCAGGGTAACCAATATTTTTCGTGGCTGTGCGAGACCAATTCGTTTCTATTGTTCGTAGGAGTTGAGCGTGTGCTTCGGCTATTTCTTTCTTCGACTCTAAAAGCGTAAACAATGGCTTCGACCTTTTTTATTTCCAGAGCACTCGGAAGTTTGATAAGACACCCAACGCCGGCAGCAGGGGCGCGACGTCAGGAGCGTCCCTTGCCTGTATTGGTTAGATTTCTTGATTGCCGCCTCCGAATAGGTCCGACTGGGAGGCTCGCAATTTCAGAGCATGCTTATAGCTCTTTCCCTGCGGAGTTTCAATCGACTGCCTTTCGTCATATTTACGAATTACAGTTTTTACAACATAGCCGGTTATCTCGACCTCGCCAATCTCATCTAACCTTCTACAAACATTGAGAACACACTCTAAAAACGTACCATGTTGAAAGGAGACTTCTTCCCTTAAAACTTGATGCTGAAAATCTGCATCCTGCATTGTGAAGCCAATAACCTTATCATCATAAATCCCTTTCCACTTATACCGCCCATCTCTCAATACGGGACTTACGACTTCTATATTGGCATTTTCGATAACTAATGGCTTTATCGAATGCGAAGTCAGTATAAAATCGTGAAATCGCGCCTTCGGGACATTTCTTTCTGGCGCAAAAGATTTTAGGTTTTGACCTAGAGGTGAGATCCCGATTGATTCTACGTCATCACGGCCGCTTAGATTTTTGTAGAAGTTAGACCTTCTGACAACTATCCTAGGTTCTTTTTCCAATAAGTGAACAGCGTCATCTCGTATAACATCCTCAGTCCTAGGCTCCACTTCACGTAATTCTTGGCGCAATTTTTCAACTTGTAGTCGTTTTTCTTCAATGCTAAGCTCTGTTAATTCTTTGCTAAGCGCCTCTTCCTCTGATTCGTATATCTGTGGTGCAAGGGACACAAGAATAGCCACAACGGAGAGAACAACGCTCAACTGCCCAGAATTCTCCCCGGCCCACTTCCAAATCTCTCTCAAGCCACCTTCTGCAAGTGCTTGAGCATCGATCTGGACTTGCACCCCAAGAGTAGAGGCAACCTCCTGAAAAATAGCTAGTAATTCCGCCTCGCAGCGATTGCGAAGAACAGCATCCATCGAGTGATCGCCATTTTCCAAATAATAATGGAGCTCGATCCCTCCAACTGAAGTCATGCTATTCTCCTTGTAAATCTAACGCCGTTATAAATTGCCGAAAGAAGCGCAGCGTATTGAGGTCAATTTGATGATTTTGTTAGCCAAAATGCTTCTTACGATGGCAATTTGGACAAAGTGCTTCTGCATTTTCTACAGAATCTTCCCCACCGTTTGAAAGAAATACTTTATGGTGAACTTCTAAGTAGGGGGAACCGTCTTTTGAACGAAGAAAAGGAGCCGATTTGCCGCAGTGTTCGCATTTACCATCCGCCCGCACTAAAACCTCGGCGACTACATCAGCATTCCTTATAAATTCTGCTTGGTACGTGAGCCTCATCGCTGGTTTTCGTGATGCCTCTTTGAGCCTTTTTTGGCGTTTCTCTGAGTCTTTTAAAGCTGCTTCAACATCGTCATAGAAAGAGCTTTGTGCCTCTTTTTGTTCCTTTATATTTAC
Source organism: Halomonas sp. ABH4_019 (assembly GCF_056159885.1). Classification (NCBI taxonomy): domain Bacteria; kingdom Pseudomonadati; phylum Pseudomonadota; class Gammaproteobacteria; order Oceanospirillales; family Halomonadaceae; genus Halomonas; species Halomonas sp. ABH4_019. The sequence goes on along the minus strand of NZ_JBSWWC010000003.1, from coordinate 544,748 downwards.
AAATTCTACCGGAAGCTTTTTCAGGACAGCCTTCATTTGGTTGGTGGTATAGGTCGCTGGAGGGCAATCAGCGGCAAGAGCATAGGTATACTTTAACGGGTACAGCTCGCCATAGATTAATAAAAACCAATCCACTCTATTTAGAGTCTGCGTCCATGGACGAACATTGGCTTTGTACTTTTCGACTCCATCTAGAAGCTGCTTCATCGTTATTACCGGAGCAGTCACTTCTCCTCCTTTTGGCTAACAGTGATTAGGTGGAAAGCTCGGATATTGGATGAACATGCCGACACGTTCAACAAGCTTATCGAGCCTGCCGTGCTGCACCTAACCCATTGATATCAAATGAAGCCAAGAAAAGCTCGGCTCCCTATGCAGAATTCGCGTGCTTGCGCGTTTTGTCGGCACCAATAATGCTGTATGTACATCCATGCATAGAGAGAAGGCACCATGGATACGCACAGCAAGCTGCCGAAGCTGATGGACCGCATGAAGGCCACCCTGCGGGTAAAACGTTACAGCCTGCGAACCGAAAAGACCTACTGCTACTGGATCCGTTTCTTCATCCGTTTTCATGGAATACGGCACCCGGTCCGATACAGCCACACCCGAGGTGCATGCTTTCCTGGAATGCCTGGCGTCGATCCATTAAGTCCAATGCTTTGGCTAATCACTTTGTTGCGCCTTAACGGCGCGATCTACCAAGGTTTCATAGTAGCTTGCGACCACCTCATACTCATGCACTTTGGTGATGTCATCATCCGGCCGCAACCCAGCCAGAGACATCAACACCAGCAACTCGTCTCCCGTCACTCGGTAGGCTTTATGTGTTTCTTCTTTCCCATTAACTCTCTTCCAGAAACTCCGCATTCTTGAGAGCAGGTTTCTCTTTTCGGCCTCATGGTATCGAATACGATTCTGGGCAATGATCAAAACCTCTTCATCGGAGTACTTCAATCGATTAGCATATTTTCGTGAACTATTGACCCACTTTGCGAGCAAAGGGGTAACAGCATTCGGCTTCTTTGATATGAGATCACGCTCAACTTCACCTTCTACATTTCTGTATCTTCCCTCAGCCACTTCCACTCCTGACATCCAAAGAGCTTGCAAGCTCAAGCAGGCACGCTACCGCCCGGCCGACCTGAAAAAGTAACAGCCCTCCGGCCGTCTACTGCGGTAGCCCCTGCGTCCCTTGTGTGGCCGTCTCCAGCGGCCTTATTAGCTGATGCTATTCGAACGGGATATCGGCTGCAAAAGGCGTGTCTTGAACTGTGCCGAAAGGCGCAGAGGGAGGAAAAACGAGACGGTTTGCAGCTACGCGGGGGCCGCGTAGGCTGGAAGATGCCCAGCGCGAAGGGAGCACGTCATGTCACGACCGACCGATGTTCGGGAACCCGAAAACGCCGAGCCCGAGACGCCCGAGAGCCACCCGGCGCCCAGCCGTCGGATGCGCCTGGTCTACGATGGCGACTGTCCGATCTGTCGACGCTATGTGCTCTGGTACCGCATTCGCCGCGACGTCGGCGAGCTGGAGCTGATCGACGGGCGCCAGGATAGCGAGGCGCGACGCGAACTCAGCGCCCGGGGCATCGACCTGGACCAGGGCTTCGCCCTGCAGGTCGGCGATCAGTGGTATCACGGCAGCGAGACCCTGCATCGCCTCACCCTGCTCGGCACGCGCAGCGGGGTGTTCAACCGGCTGATGTATCGCCTGTTCGCGAGCCCCCACCGCGCCGCCCGCCTCTACCCCGGGCTCAAGGCCTGCCGCAATGCCCTGCTGCGCCTGTGCCGCATCCCGCCCATCGACAACCTGCGCCGCTGAGCGGAACCGGGCTCACCCGATGAACGGCCGTGGTTTAGCCGAAGCGTGATGCCAGGAAGTCGGTGATGGCCGCGTTCACCCGCTCGGGCCGTTCCAGCGCCGAGAGGTGGCCGGCGCCGGGGATGATCTCGAGGGTCGAACCCGGCAGCCGCTCGTGAATCCGCCGCGAGAAAGGCACCGGCAGCGAGCGATCCTCCTCCCCCACGATGACCAGCGACGGCACCTCGATCTCGGCCAGGCGTTCGAGCAGCGAGTCGCGCTTGATCAGGGCATCCAGGCCCAGCAGCGCCGAGGGCACGTGGATGTCGGCGAAGCGTTCCTTCCACTCATCCACCAGGACGGGATTCTCGCGGTGGGTGGTGGCGGCGAACATCAGCCGCGCCACCGAGGGCAACAGCGGGCGCAGCCCGAACCGTTTGGCGCAGGCGCCCATGGCGCGATACTTGAGCTTATGAGCGAGGGTCTCCGAGCCCGCGTCGGTGTCGAGCAGGATCAGGCCGGCCACCCGTTCGGGATGTTCCAGGGCGGCGCGCATCGCCACCATGCCGCCGATGGAGAGCCCGCACCAGATCGCCTGCCGGATGCCGAGCTCGTCCAGCACCGCGATCACGTCGGCGACGGCGTCGTAGAGGGTGAACGGCTGGTCTAGGTGGCTCGAGCGGCCGTGGCCGCGGAAGTCGATGTTGACGACCCGGCGTTCGCCGGCCAGGGCGGACGCCTGCTCGCGCCACATCTCCCCGGAGCACAGGAAGCTGTGCCCGAGCACGATGGGAATGGCCTGCTGGCAGTGTTCCTCAGTGCCGTGTTCCTCACCGCCGTGTGCCTCGAAGGCGATGGTGACGCCGCGATGTTCGACCTGGGGCATGGGAATTCCTTATGTAGCAGGCGTTAACATGATGAATGCCGGCAGCATAGCAAAAGCCCCGAGCCCTGGTGTCATCAGGGGTCGGGGCCGGAGGCTTGATATGTGCACCGGGAGGGGCGTCGACCGCTCCGACCGGCGCTAACCGCGGCCTGCGGGGTTACTCGCGGCCGAGGGTGGCCGCCTCGATGGTACGGCCCCGCTCCGGGCTGCCCAGCCGAGTGAGCCCATGGGGCGCGGCGATGCGGAAGAAGCGCTCCACCACCTCGCTCGGCGCCGGCCGGGTGGCCAGCGACACCGCCACTAACACCGGCAGGTTGAGCATCAGCCCCCAGAAGCCGGCATGAATGCCCAGCGGATGCTTCCACAAGGTGGTGAACGCCACGGTCACCAGGAAGCCGCTGACGATGCCGGCCATCACGCCCGGCTTGGAGGCCCGCGGCCACAGGAACATGCCGATGAAGGCCGGCAGCACCTGGGTGGCGAAGCCCAGCCCCACCAGCAGGATCATCACCAGGCTGCCCGGCTCGGCGATCGCCAGCGGGGCAATCACCAGCGCCATCAGCGGCACGATCATCCAGCGCGCCAGCCTGCCGGTGCGCGCCTCGGAGAGCCCCAGCAGCGGCTGCACCACGTCCTTGCTCCACGACAGCGCCACCGAGTGGATGAACGGCTCGCTGGAGGACATCGAGGCGGCCAGGGTGCCGGCGCCGAGCAGCCCCACCAGCCACACCGGCAGGAATTGCATGGCGTACTCCAGCACCACGGTGTCGGCGCGGGCCAGCTCGGGCAGCGCGAAGATGCCGATGAAGCCCACTACCACCATCGGCAGGATCACCACGTAGTAGGTCGGCAGCCAGGTGGCGCTGCGGCGGATGGTGCGCGCCGAGGAGGCGCTCATCCACTGGGTCCACACCGGCGGCATGAAGGAGAGCATCGAGACGATGACCGAGGTGGTCCAGAAGCTGAAGCTCATGTCGCCGCCGGCCCCGGGCAGGGTCAGGAACTCACCGTGCTCGGCCTGCAGCCGCGTGAACAACGCGCCGACATCGAGCCCGCCGGTGGCACCGTGCAGCGCCCAAAGCCCCACCGCCCAGGCCACCACCAGCATCAGCACGCCCTGGAAGGCATTGGTGCGGCCGATGGCGCGCTGGCCGCTGACGAACAGGTAGACCGCGATGCAGGCCAGCACCAGCGGCACGCCGAGCCATATCGGGATCGCCCCGCCGCTCATCACGTTGAGGATGTAGGCGGAGCCGATGGTCTGCAGCACCGCGTAGGCGATCGAGCCGATCGACATCACCAGCGAGGCCAGGGCGCCCAGCAACGGACTCTGGTAGCGGTCGGCGATGGCGCTGGCCTGGGTGACGTGGCCGAAGCGCTCGCCGAACTGCCACACCTTGGGGCCGACGTACCAGGCCACCAGCGCCAGGTAGGCGAGATAGACGGCCACGTAGAACACCGGCACGCCCTTGGCATAGGCCCAGCCCGGCGCGCCCATGAAGGTGTAGGCGCTGACGCTGCCGGCGGCGATCAGCAGGTAGAGCGTCACCGGCCCCATGCTGCGGCCGGCCACGCCCCACTCCTCGAGGCTGTTCATGCGCCGCCCGCCCCGGGCGCGCAGGCCGATGACCATGGCGATGGCCACATAGGCCAGGGTGATGAGCAGCGGCCAGGGGCTAGTCATGGGGCGCCTCCTTGTACTCGAGCACGCGATTGGCGATCAGCATCACGGCGAAGCAGGCGAAGATGACCACATAGCTCCATACCACCAGCAGCGGCAGGCCCATCACCAGCACGGCGCGGTTCACCCAGCCGATCACCGGCCAGATGCCCGCCGCGATCACGGCGACGAAGGCGATCAAGAGCCCCCAGCCGGCGCGGCTGGTGGGCAAAACGACGAGACGAGATGACATGACAAGAACTCTCCCACGGTGACGATCTAAGGCAATACCTGAACGATGGACGCGGACCTTACTGCGACGCAGGCGGCGACGGCCAACGCGGCGCGAGCGCCAGGCGCGTCTCCAGCGCCTTGCCCAGCTTGAGCACCAGGTGGTCGGCGAAACGCGGGCCGATCAACTGCACGCCGAGCGGCAGGCCCTCGCGGGAGAAGCCGGCGTTGAGGGACAGCGCCGGCTGCTCGCCCATGTTCCACGGCACGGTATAGACGATGTGCTCGAAGGGCCTCAGCGGGTCGTTGGTGGGCGAGGGCCAGTCCGCGGGGAAGGCGACGTTGGGCGTGGTGGGCGAGATCACCGCGTCGACGTCATCGAACACCGCCTCGGTGGCGCGTCGCATGGCCAGGGTCTGCTCGAAGCCGCGCACCGCCTCGACACCGCCGATCCGCCCGCCGTCATCGGCCCAGGCAAGAATCGCCGGCAGCACCCGCTCGCGCTGCGCGGGGGGCAACGCCTCCAGGGCGCTCCACTGGCGCACCCGCCAGAAGCGGTCCAGGCCGTCGAGCATCTCGCGGCTCAGCACCGGCGCCAGCGGCACCAGGATGGCCCCGGCGGCCTCGAGCCGGGCGGCAGACGCCTCCACGGCGGCGGCGATCTCGTCGTCCAGCGGCAATCCGCAGCCGGCCTCCATCATCACGCCGATGCGCAGGCCCGCCACATCGAGCTCGAGGTCCGTCCAGTCGATCGTCTCCGGCTGCAGGCGCGTGGCGTCGCGGCGGTCGGTACGCGAAAGGCTCGGCATCATCAGGGCGGCATCGTCGACGCTGCGCGTCATGGGGCCGGCGCAGCGCCCCACGTAGTAGGGATCGATGGGAATCCGCCCCTGCGTCGGCTTGAAGCCCACCACGCCACACCAGGCCGCCGGCAGGCGCACCGAGCCGCCGATGTCGGTGCCCACGTGCAACGGCCCGTAGCCGGCCGCGACGGCGGCCCCCGCCCCGGAACTGGAGCCACCGGTGTTGCAGTCGAGCCGCCAGGGGTTGCGAGTCAGGCCGTGGAAGGAAGACAGCCCCGAGGAGAGCATGCCGAAGTCCGGGCAGGTGGTCTTGGCCAGCAGCAGGGCGTCGTCTTCGGCCAGGCGCGCCGCCGGCGGGGCATCCTCCTCGGCGGGCGCCTGGGTGCCGAGGCCGGTGCCGTTCGGCACCGGCAGGCCGCGGGTGGCGATCAGCTCCTTGAGGGTGACGGGCACGCCGTCCAGTGGGCCGCGCGGCGCACCGCGTGCCCAGCGGTCGCTCGAGGTACGCGCCGCTTCTCGAAAGGCCGCCGGCCGGAAACCGTAGAGGGCATGGATGTGTGGCTCCCAGCGCTCGATGTGCTGGATCAGGTCCTCGGCGAGGTCCAGGGGCGACAGCGTCTTGTGGCGATAGGCGCCCAGTAGCTGGGTGGCGGTCATCTGGTGGGGGGCAGTCATTCACGATTCCCTGTCTTGTTGTTGGCCTCCCCAGCTTGGCGCCGCCCGGTGTCTACCGCCATCACAATTGCGATGCCAGGGTGTCCACTTATTGTGTGCACATACCCGACACCCCTTTCACTCCAGGTCCTGCAGCGCCGAGGCCAGCAGGCCAAGGCAGGCCTCGGTGGCGAAGCTGCGCTGGCGGTGGCGATGCAGGCAGAGGTCGAGCCGGGTACGCGGCAGCTCCCCCGGCGCCAGGGGAACGCTGGCCAACTGGCCATCGCGGCACTCCCGGGCCACCGCCATGGACGGCAGGATCAGCAGCGCGGCCCCGGCCATGGCCAGCGCCTTCTGGGTCTCCAGGGAGGCGGCGTGGAAGGTCGGCGTCAGGGCCACGCCCTGCTGACGCGCCGCCTCGTCGAGCGCCTGGCGCACCCCATAGTGCTCGTCGGGCAGCGCCAGGGGGTATTCGGCGAGCTGTGCCAACCGCAGTTCGCTGGCCCCGGCCAGCGGGTGGCTCGGCGCCATCACCGCGTGGTGCTCCAGGCGGCCGCTGGCGAACGGCTGGATGTCATCGTGGCGCGGCATGAAGAAGGTCAGGCCGATATCGGCGTCGCCGCTGCGCAGTGCCTCGACGATCCCACCGGCACTGGCGATCTGGATGTCGAAGCGCAGGCTCGGATGGCGCGCGCTCAGTTCGGCCAGGGTCGGCGCCAGCAGGCCCGCGACCGCCCCCTCGGCCACGCGCAGGCTGACCCGCCCGGTGCGCAGCCCCTTGAGGTCGGCGATGTGTTCCTGCACCCGCTCCAAATCGCGCAGGGTACGGCGGGCCTGCACCGCGAGCAGCTCACCGGCGGCGGTGAGACGGATGCCGCCCGGGCCGCGTTCGAGCAGCGGCGCGCCGAGCTGGTGTTCCAGCAGGTCGATCTGGCGGCTGATCGCGGTGGGGGCGATATGCAGCCGACCCGCGGCTTCGCGCAGCGAATGGCTGCGGGCCACCACGTCGAAGTAGCGCAGGGCTCGCCAGTGCATGGCTCAGCCCACGTCGGCCGGCGTCGAGAAGGTACGCTGCATGATGGTCACCGCCTCGCCGCGGTAGTGGCGCTCCTCGACGTCCTGCCAGCCCAGCCGGCGGTAGAGCGCCTGCTGGTCCGGGGTGTAGAGGTAGAAGCGCTCGACGCCGTGGGCCCGGGCCTCCTCCTCCACTCGGCGCACCAGCGTCGAGGCGATGCCGCGGCCGCGCCACTCGGGCAGCACATAGACCGAGGCCAGCCAGGGCGTGAGCTCGCGGCGGTCGCTCATGTCGTCGACCACCAGGCTGGCCATGCCCACCGGGCGCTCGCCGTCCAGGGCGGCGAACACCGAGGGCACGCCGGCCGGGCCGCAGTCGGCGCGGAAGTGGGCGATGGCGGCGGCGCGGTCGCGGCCGGGGTTCAGGTGGCCCCATTCGGCGTGGGCCCAGCCGGCCAGGGTGGCCACGTGGGGCGAGTGGGCGTCGATGCGGACGAGAGGCAAGCCGGATTCCATGGCGAGAGTCTTCCTGTCGAGTGACGTGACGTGGCCGGGCCGCGCGCGGCCCGACAAAAACGCCACAGTATCCCCGCTCTCGCCGCCGCTGGCCAGGGCCCTCGCCCGGCTCGCAGGGCTCGGCTAGACTCGAGGGCTCGGTCACCAGGGAAGATGTCCATGTCCACCACCCTCGAACAGCGCGCGCTCAAGCTCTCCATCGTGATGACCCTGCTGGTCTCGAGCCTGGGGGTCGCCTTCGGCCTGCTGGCCGGCTCCCGCTCGATCCTCTTCGACGGGGTCTTCTCGACCATCGACGCGGCCATGTCAGCCCTGGCGCTGGTGGTCACGCGGCTGGTCGCCCGCGAGGTCAGCCAGCGCTTCCAGCACGGCTACTGGCACCTTGAGCCGCTGGCGGCGGCGCTCAACGGCTCGATCCTGCTGTTGCTGTGCTTCTACGCCTTCCTCAACGCCATCCAGGGGCTGATGGCGGGCGGCCACGAGCTGGCCTTCGGCGTGGCCATCGTCTATGCCGTGGTGGTGGCCACGGTGTGCTTCGCCATGACCGCCTACCAGCGCCGGCTCAACCGCGACGTCGGCTCCGAGTTCGTGCGCATCGACATGCACGGCTGGCTGATGGCGGGCCTGATCACCGGCGCACTGCTGGTGGCCTTCGTGATCGCGCTGATCCTCGAGCGCACCGCCTACGCTTACCTCACGCCCTACGTGGATTCGCTGCTGCTGGCAGTCCTGACCCTGGCCTTCCTGCCGGTGCCGATCGGCATCGTGCGCCGGGCCATGAAGGAGGTGTTCCTGATCGCGCCGAGCGCGGTCGACCGCGAGGTGCACGCCGCCATGGCGCCGGTGATGGCACGCGACGGCCTGCTGGAGTACAGCAGCCACGTGGCCAAGGCCGGCCGCGGGCACTTCATCGAGATCCATATCGTCACCCGGCCCGACTTCGCCGCCGCGCGCGGCGTAGCCGAGCTCGACGAGGTTCGCGCGGCCATCGCCGCGGGCCTGAGCATTCCCGCCGAGCACCGCTGGTTCACGGTGTCGTTCACCGCCGACCCGGCCTGGACCTGACCCCGCCGGGCCGCGCCACCCCGAGGAGACGCCCCATGCCCGAGTTCCACAACTCCCCGACCCTGCCGCTGCCGACCTTCCCCGGCAGCCACATCGCGCTGGACGAAGACTACGTGTACCTCTCCGGGCTCAACGCCGCCGACATCCAGGGCGGCGAGACGATCCTCGGCGACGTCGGCGAGGAGACCCGCTGGGTGATGGGCCGCCTTGCGCACCTGCTGGAGTCGGTAGGCTGCAGCCTGGCGGACACGGTGCGCGTGGCGGTGCACCTCACCGACCTGGACGAGGCGGAGGCGATGAACGCCGCCTATGCGGAATTCTTCACCCCGCCCCACTACCCGGCGCGCACCTGCACCGAGTCGCCGAGGCTGCTCGGCGGGGCCAGCGTGGAGATCACCCTCACCGCGCGCCGCCCGGCCGACGCCGGCCTCGAATCCGAAGACGACGCCGACACCGATGGCGACGGCGAGACGTCCGCCACCCCGGACGACTGAGCCGGCACCCCGTCCGTCATTCCACGCCGGGCCGGCGCGCGGCGGTCCGACTCGATCCGACTCAGGAAGCCGCCCCGCCATCGCCGCGGGCGATATCCTGGCGGCCGAGCACCACCAACTCCCGCGGCCACCATTCCGGATGCTCGTCGCGAATGAAGGCCAGCAGCCCCTCGCGCACGTTGTTCTCGGCGATCCAGCCGCCGACCGGCTCGCGGGTCATCAGGTAGCAGGAGGCCTCCAGGGTCGCCTCGCGCTGCGCCGTCACGTGGCACTCCAGCTTGTCGGGGTCGACGACGAATTCTTCCCGCCGGGCGAGCTCGATGAAGCGCTCGCGCAGCACGGCGATGTCGGCGCTGAGGTGCAGGGTCAGGGCGATCTGCCGGTAGAGCCGGGGGTTCTTGGTGGAGAGGTTGTCGAAGGGCTGGGAGACGAAGTAGCGGATCGGCACGATCAGCCGCCGCTCGTCCCAGGAACGCAGCCGCACGAAGGTGTAGAAGATGCCCTCCACATAGCACCACTGGCCCTCGAACACGATCAGGTCGCCCATGCGGATGGGCTTGGCCAGCGACACCTGGACGGAGGACAGGATATTGCCCAGCACCGCCTGGCCGGCGATGCCCACCAGCACGGTCAGCACGCTCGCCGAGGCCACCAGGGTCATGCCCAGGGTGCCGAAGAGGTTGATCTGGCTCAGCACGTAGGCGATCACGGCGACCACCGTGACCAGGATGATGCCGCGACGCAGCGCATAGAGCGAGGTCAGCAGCTTGCGCTCGTCGCGATGCCTGGTGTCGTCGATCTCGCCCACCAGGCGCTGGGTCATCTTCATCAGGAAGGCGTCCAGCAGCCGCACCGCCACCAGGCCGACGCCCCAGGCCATGACGATGATCAGCAACACCCGCAGCGTCGTGGTGACCGCCCCGGAGAACGAGACCACGGTGTCGAGCAGCATCCGCGCGACCAGGGCCATGGAGATGAATGCCATGGGCACCTGGATCCGTCCGGTGAAGGCGCCGCTGATCCGCCGGAAGATGCGCCCGACCAGCCAGTCCACCAGCCGATGCACGCCCCAGCCCACCAGGCCGATGATCAACAGGAAGATCGGCAGGGCGATCCACTCCCAGACGCGCAGCTCGCCGAGGGGCGCCTGCAGGCGCTGGGGAAGATGATCTTCCAGCCAGGAGGGGCCGTACTCGGCGTACAGGGCGGGCACGTAGGACAGGCTGTCCGGGGTGATCAGCCACACCGGGTCCCGCTCGCCGACCCGGTAGCGGGCCAGGCGGATGTCGTGGGGCGCGCCGGCGGCCTCCAGGGAGGTGAGCAGCAGGTTGCGGCGCGGCATGCCGGCCATGGGATGCTGGCCCGAGGGCGCCACGATCATGGCATCGCGGCGGCTCGGCAGGTCGGCGGGCTCCAGCCAGTCGCCCCGTCGCAGCACCGAGGCCAGCTGCCGGGCCAGCTCGGCGCCGCGGGCCGCCTGCTCGTCGGGGGAGAGGTCGGCGAGGTTGAGCAGGTGCGCGGCCGAGCCGAAGTCGCCTCGCTGGGTCAGGGTCAGGAAGCTGCGCAGCGCCTCCCGGGGCGTCTTGCGGCGCACCTCCTCGGGAGGCTCGCCGAGCCCGGCGTTGAGCGACTCGAGGTCGAACCAGCGCCGCGGGTCGCCGTCCGGCGATTGCGCGAGGCTCGGGCCGGCGGCGAGCAGGGCGACGACCAGCAGGATCCAGGTGAGGCAACGTGGCATGAGGAGCGGTCCAGTCCAGGGAGTTCCGGGAAGCGGCCATCCAGGCCGGCGGTCGCCAGCAGTACACCCCATGGCCCCGCCGGTCGTCCAGCCCCGCCGCCACGGGTTCGCCGGCGCGTCGCCCCTCGGCGCCCCTGGTGGGCCCGCCGTTTCAGGCGCCGTCCGCGGCGCGCTCCAGGTCGGCGATGACGAACTTCTCCATCCGCATCATCGCCTCCATGGCCCGCCGGGCCCGCCCGGGATCGGGGTCGCGCATCAGCTCGTGCATGCGCACGGGCACCACCTGCCAGCGCAGCCCCCAGCGATCCTGGAGCCAACCACACTCGATGGGGCGGCCGCCCTCGCCCAGGGCGTTCCAGTAGTGGTCCACCTCGGCCTGGTCGGCGCAGTCGATGTGCAGCGAGATCGCCTCGGTGAAGGGCATGCCGGGCCCGCCGTTCATGGCCAGGTAGCGCGCGCCGTCGAGGACGAACTCCACCAGCAGCACCTCGCCGGCCGGCACGCTCGGCGTGTCGACCGGCGAGTGCACCACCCGCTCGATGCGGGAATCGGGGAACACCGAGACGTAGAAGCGGGCCGCCTCCTCCGCCTGGCCATCGAACCACAGGAAGGTCGTGATCCGGTGCATATCGCATCCTCCCGGCAGGCGCGCGCCCGCCATTCATCGTGGAAAGAAACACTCGCAAGACGCCGATCGGCGACGCGCCCCGGCCGGCATGAAACGTCGGCACCTTGTTTGGAAAGTCGGCGAGCGCTGGTCAGACACCCTTCGGGCAACGTTTATTCGTCGACGACCATCTCGAATCCGCCATAGATCAGCCGCTTGCCGTCGAAGGGCATGGGATTGACCTCCGGCGACAGTCGCGGGTCTTCCATGATGCGGGCCATGGCCCGGTCGCGTACCTCCCGAGACGGCCAGTGCACCCAGGAGAACACCACACTCTCGTCGGGCTGGCGCTGCACCGCCATGGTGAAGGAGGTCACCTCGCCTTCCGGGACATCGTCGCCCCAGCACTCCACCACCTTCAGGGCGCCATGCTCCTTGAACACCACCGCCGCCTGCCGGGCATGCTCGATGAAGGCCTGCCGGTTGGCGGTGGGCACGGCGGCCACGAAACCGTCAACGTAGTTCATGATGTCTCTCCCGTCTCGTCTTTGGGGGGTAGCTCGCGTACCGGGCGCACCTCGATGGTGCCCAGCCGCGCCGGGGGAATGCCCCCGGCCAGGCGCAGCGCCTCGTTGAGGTCACGGGCCTCGAGCAGGTAGAAGCCGGCCAGCTGCTCCTTGGTCTCGGCGAAGGGGCCATCGGAGACCAGCGTCTCACCGTCGCGCCGGCGCACCTTGGTGGCGCTTTCCACCGGCTGCAGCGCCCGGCCGGTGACGAAGTGGCCCTGCTCGGTCAGGCGCTCGACGCAGCCCAGACATTCCTGGTTGAGGTCGTGCCACTCGCGCTCGGACATGGCCTCGATCAACTGCTCCTGGTAGTACACCAAGGCGACGTACTGCATGCCTTCCTCCTTGTGTCGTCGACACGCTGGGATCATGGGCGCCGTGGGATCACGGACACTGCTCGCTGGGGGTGGCGACCATCCACTGCACGCCGAAGCGGTCGGTCGCCATGCCGAAGCCCTTGGCCCAGAAGGTGGCCTCGAAGGGCATCTGCACCTGGCCGCCCTCGGCCAGGCGCTGGAACACCTCCGCCGCCCGCTCGACGTCCTCGTAGTCGAGGAACAGCTGGGCCCCCTGGGGCGCCTGGTAGCAGTCGCCCATCGCGTCGGCGCCCATCAGGCGATGGCCGCGGACGTTGAGCGAGGCGTGGGCGATCCGGTCGTGCCACTCGTCCGGCACCTCGGCGGCGGCCGGGGTCTCGCCGAAGGTCAGCATCGCCTCCAGGTGGCCGCCGGTGACCTCGGCATAGAAAGTCATCGCCTCGCGGCAGTCGCCGGCGAAACTGAGATGCACCTGCAGCCCCCGGGGCAGCCGGGCCTGGGCGATGTGCCGGTCCAGGCCGGCGCCGGGTTCGAAGTCCTGCATGGCAAAGTAGCGACGCAGCTCGAGGGTGACGCCGCCATCTTCCGGCGGCCACTGCTTGGCCCACTCGATGGCGTCCTCCAGGGAGTCGACCTCGAGCACGCTGTAGCCCGCCAAGAGCTCCTCGGTGGCCGCGAAGGGCCCCGCCACGACCCGCGGCTCGCCATCGCGAAACGCGATCCGGCAGCCCTCCCCGCTGGGGCGCAGGCCATCGCCGGTGACGAAGACGCCGGCGCGGATCATCCGCTCGTTGTAGTCCGACATGGCCTTCAGCAGTTCCTGGCTCGGCAGCTCGCCCGCCTCGGTCGCCGCGTCGGCCTTGCGCATCAGCATGTAGCGCATGACATCGTTCCTCCTGGCTGTGGGGACCTCTCGCCCGGCGCGACTCCGCCGGTGAGGGAGACCTTCTCCCGGCGACCCTTCGCCGGTGAGATACACAGGAGTCGCGCGGCGAGCACGCGAATCGACAGCCCGGCGACATTTTTTTCGCTACGCCGGCGAACCGTGGCCGGGGGCCGGGCCGGCGGCGGCATGGGGCACGGCATCGGCGGGGCCGGCCGCGTCCAGCTCCGCCAGGCGACGCACCAGGAAGCGCCGCTCGGGTTCCTGCACGGTCAGCGCCAGGGCCCGTTGGTAGGCATGGCGCGCCGCCTCGCGATGCCCGGCGCGGCGATGCAGGTCGGCGCGGGCGGCGTGGAAGAGGTGGTAGTCGACCAGCTGATGATGGTCGGCCAGCGCCTCGAGCAGCGCCAGGCCGGCCTCGGGTGAGTCGTGCATGGCCACGGCCACCGCCCGGTTGAGCTCGACCACCGGCGAGGGCTGCTGCCGCTGCAGGGCCCCGTAGAGCCTCACGATGCGCCGCCAGTCAGTGGCCTCGGCACTTTCCGCCTGGGCATGCACGGCGGCGATGGAGGCCTGCAGGGTGTAGGGATCGGTGGGCGTCAGCGCCAGGGCCCGCTCCAGCCAGGCCATGCCGGCGCGGATCTGCCCGGCGTCCCAGCGGCGGCGATCCTGCTCCTCCAGCGGCACCAGCTCGCCCTGCGCGTCCTGGCGCGCCTCGCGGCGGGCGTGGTGGAGCCGCATCAGGGCCAGCAGGCCGAATACCTCGCCCCGGGGCAGCAGCTCGGCCAGGGCCTCGCCCAGGCGCAGCGCCTCGTCGGCGAGCCCCACGTCGACGACCCGCTCGCCGTCGCTGGCGGAATAGCCCTCGTTGAAGATCAGGTAGATCACCCCCAGCACGCCGGGCAGCCGCGATGGCAGCTCGGCGGCATCGGGCACCTCGTAGGGAATGCCGGCGGCGCGCAGCCGACGCTTGGCGCGGACGATGCGCTGGGCCAGGGCGGCCGGACGCTGCAGCAGCGCGCTGGCGACCTGTTCGGTGGTCAGCCCGGCCATCTCGCGCAGGGTCAGCGCCAGGCGGTCGGACATCGACAGCGCGGGATGGCAGCAGGTGAACAGCAGGCGCAGGGGGTCGTCGGCGATGTCGCGGGCCTCCTCGGCCTCGCCCTCGTCGGGCACCAGCAGGTGGGCGTGCTGGCGGGCGGTCTGCCGGCGCCGGATCTGGTCGATGCCGCGGCGATGGCCGACCCGGATCAGCCAGGCCACCGGCGCGTCGGGCACGCCCTCCCCCGGCCAGCGGGCGACGGCCGCGGCGAAGGCGTCGTGCATGGCCTCCTCGGCGGCATCGAAATCGCCGAGGCGGCGAATCAGCGTCGCCAGCACGCGGGGGGCGTGCCGGCGATAGAGGGACTCGATGGAGACCTGGACCTGCATGGCGATAGCGCTCCCGGGGCCGTTCCGTGGCGTGACGCCCATGGCCGGGCCCGACGCGGCCATTCACCGGCTCGCTCGGACGCCCTGGCGCCAGCCTCCAGCATAGTCGCTGGCGGCCTCGGGGGGTCACTCGACGAAAGTGATAGCGACCCGCTTCGCTGCCGACGGCATCGACGGCCGTCGACCGGCATGGCGCGCCTCGTCGCCCTGGGCGCTGCCCCGCCCTCAGCCGAGGATGAAGATCACGCAGGCCGCGGTGAGCGCACCCATGCTGCCGTTGAAAACCCGCCAGGCGCGCGGCCCCTTGAGCCAGCGGCCGATGGCCATGCCGAAGCCCGCCCACATCGCGATGCAGGGCAGCGCCACCAGCTCGGCGAAGCCGGCCAGCACCAGGGCGTTGACCACGGTGTTGCCACCCTCGGGCAGGAAACTCGCCATCAGCGTCAGGCCCATCACCCAGGCCTTGGGGTTGGCGAACTGGAAGGCCGCCGCCTGCCAGAAGCTCTGGGGGCGCCCCTCGGCATCGCCGAAGCGGGGCGGCGGCGCGGTGGCGATGCCCCAGGCCAGGTACAGCAGGTAGAGGCTGCCGGCCACGCGCAGCAGGGTCTGCACCAGCGGGAAGCGCTCGAAGACCATGCCCAGGCCCAAGGCGATGGCCGAGAACAGCACGAAACAGCCGCCCAGGATGCCCAGCAGGTGCGGCAGGGTGCGCCGGAAGCCGTAGTTGGCGCCGGAGGCGGTGAGCATCACGTTGTTGGGGCCGGGCGTGATGGTCATGGAGATCATGAACAGCGACGCGGGCCCGAAGGCGGCCAGGGTGTCCATCGAAATTGTACCCCTACAATTATGGTGAATGGGTTTATTTATGCCGGCTTTTCTGAGCATAATGGGCACAATAACGGCGTCAAAGGTTTTATTGTCACCATGACAATCTGGACACCCGAGCTCCCCGACGGCGGCCCGCGCTACCGCCGTATCGCCGAGGCCATGGCCGAAGCGATCGACAGCGGCGAGCTGGCCCCGGGCGCGAAACTGCCGCCCCAGCGCCAGCTGGCCGACCGCCTGGGCGTCACCGTGGGCACCATCACCCGCGCCTATGCCGAGGCCCAGCGCCACGGCTGGGTCGAGTCCCGGGTCGGCAGCGGCACCTACGTGCGCCGAGCGGCCGAGGACGCGCCGGTACCCTTCTTCCGCGCCGGCCAGCCGGCGGGCGACGGCGTCATCGACATCAGCATGAGCCTGCCGCCGCCCCATCCGCTGCGCGCCCGGGGCCTCAAGCGGGCGCTGGAGGGCATCACCGCCTCGCCGGAGGCCCTGCAGGACGCCACCGAGTATCAGCACGAGGCGGGCAGCGAGGCCCAGCGGGCGCGCATCGCCGCCTGGCAGGGCAGCCTCGGCCTGCCCGACGACCCCGAGCGCCTGCTGATCACGCAGGGCGGCCAGCACGGGATCCACCTGGTGGCGAATGCCCTCGCCCAGCCGGGCGACCTGGTGGCCGCCGATGCCCTTACCTACCCCGGCTTCGTCTGCGCCGCCCAGCAGGCTCACCTGCGTCCGCTGGCGGTGCCGATGGACGCCGACGGCCTGGACGTCGAGGCGCTGGCCCGGCTGTGCGCCCGCCAGCCGCCGCGGCTGCTCTACACCACCCCGGACCTCAACAACCCGACGGGCGCTCGGCTCAGTGAAACCCGCCGCGAGCGGCTGGCGGCCCTGGCCCACGAGCACGATATCTGGCTGATCGAGGATGCCGTGCAGTACCTGCCCGAGGCCCAGCGCGGCACGCCGCTGATCGACCTGGCACCGGAGCGCACCCTGCATATCTTCAGCACCTCCAAGGTGCTGGCCGGCGGGCTGCGCATCGGCAGCCTCACGGTGCCGGAGCAGCTGCAGGAACGCCTCTGCTCGGCCCTGCGCGCCCAGAGCTGGATGGTGCCGCCGTTGATGGTGGAAGCCGCCTGCCGCTGGATGGAGGATCCCGACAGCCGCGAGCTGCTGCGCTGGCAGGTCGACGAGCTGGCCGCCCGCCGCCGCCTGGCACTGGACCGCCTTTCCCCCTACGCTCCGCTGTGCCGCGAGGGCTCGTCGTTGATCTGGCTGCCGCTGCCGGCGGGACGACGCAGCAGCGAGGTGCAGGCGCTGCTGGCCCGGCGCGGGGTCAAGGTCTCCACCCCCGAGCCCTTCTGCATGGGCAGCGAGCCGGCGCCCCAGGCCATTCGGCTGTGCCTGGGCCCGGCCGAGACCCGCGAGACCCTGGAACGCGCCCTGACGATTGTCGACGAGCTGCTCTCCGAGCCGCCCTCCTCGCCCTGGCAGACCCTGTAGGTCGGCCTCCAGGCCCGGTCCGGAGGACGGCGTGCACTCCTTGAGCGCGGCGGCGCGCGCCATTCACCCCAAGCGTGCATGGCGACGCAAAACGGCACCACCAGGGTGCAACTTCGTCACGTGGCGGCTCGCTCGCCCCGTGTCGGTGCCGAGAAAGCACTGATATGGCGCAGCATGCGCCAGAACGGAACACTAATTGCTTATCTCCTGTGAATCTTGCCATTTCCCCATGCATCAGGAGAGATCATTCCCGTGGATATCACGAGTGCCGTCGAGACCCTGACCCAGAGCGCCAACACGCTATTCATCCTGATCGGCGCCATCATGGTGCTGGCCATGCACGCCGGTTTCGCCTTCCTCGAGGTGGGCACGGTGCGCCACAAGAACCAGGTCAACGCCCTGGTCAAGATCATGACCGACTTCGGCGTCTCGGCGCTGGTCTACTTCTTCGTCGGCTACTTTATCGCCTACGACACCCACTTCTTCGCCGGCGCCGAGGAACTGACCGCCGGCCACGGCTATGCCCTGGTGAAGTTCTTCTTCCTGATGACCTTCGCCGCGGCGATCCCGGCCATCGTTTCCGGGGGCATCGCCGAGCGCGCCCGCTTCTACCCCATGCTGGTCGCCGCCGGGGCGGTCGTCGGGCTGGTCTATCCGTTCTTCGAGGGCATCGTCTGGAACGGCAACTACGGCCTGCAGGACTGGCTCGCCGCCACCTTCGGCGCCGGCTTCCACGACTTCGCCGGCTCCGTGGTGGTGCACGCCTTCGGCGGCTGGGTGGCGCTGGTGGCGCTGCTGCTGCTGGGCGCCCGCCGCGGCCGCTATCGCGGCGGCAAGGTGGTGGCCTTCGCGCCTTCCAACATCCCCTTCCTGTCGCTGGGCGCCTGGATCCTGACCATCGGCTGGTTCGGCTTCAACGTCATGTCGGCCCAGACGCTGGACAGCATCAGCGGCCTGGTGGCGGTCAACAGCCTGATGGCCATGGTCGGCGGCATCCTGGTCGCCATGGTGCTGGGCAAGAAGGACCCGGGCTTCATCCATAACGGCCCGCTGGCCGGCCTGGTGGCGGTGTGCGCCGGCTCCGACCTGATGCACCCCATCGGTGCGCTGATTACCGGCGGCGTGGCCGGCGCGCTGTTCGTGTGGCTCTTCGAGTGGGCCCAGGAACGCGTCGAGCGCCTCGACGACGTGCTGGGCGTGTGGCCGCTGCACGGGGTGTGCGGCGTGTGGGGCGGCATCGCCGCAGGCATCTTCGGCCAGGCGGGTCTGGGCGGCCTCGGCGGCGTCAGCCTGATGTCCCAGCTGATCGGCTCGCTGGCCGGCGTGGCGGTCGCGGTGATCGGCGGCCTGGTGGTCTACGGCCTGGTGGCCAAGGTCTGCGGCCTGCGCCTCAGCCAGGAAGAGGAATACAACGGCGCCGACCTCAGCATCCACCGTATCGGCGCCACCTCGCTGGACTGAATCGCCGCGAATCGAGACGACGCGGGGCCCAGCCGGCCCCGCGTTCCATGCCCGAATCCCGCCCTGGGCCTCCTGACCCTAGGCCTCCCCTCTTTCTCCCGCTCCTTTCCCCTCGCTCCTTTCCCCTCGCTCCTTGCCCCTCGTACCTCATCCCTCATCCCCCTCCCCCTTCACTCCTCCAGCGTCTCCCCGGATCCGCCGAGCTCCGCCGGCACGTCCTTCATCTTGGGCAAGCCATCGGGAATGCGCAGTACCGCTTCCTGGTAGTGCACGTGCAGCTGGGGCGCGAAGGCCAGCTCGGGCAGCAGCGCCGCATAGACATCGACCAGCCCCATCTCCGGGTGCTCGGTCAGCACGTGCCCGCCGCAGTGCCGACACCAGCGGCGCCGGCTGGCGGACGTCTTCTGGTAGCTTTCCAGCGCCTCTTCCCCCCGAGCGATCCGCACCGCATCGGGCTTCCAGAGGCTGAAGGCATTCACCGGGCCGGCCGACCAATGTCGGCAGGACTCACAATGGCAATAGCCCATGGCCTCTGGCTCGCCTTCGACCTCGACCTGGACGGCGCCACAGAAGCAGCCGCCGCGATAGCCTTGACTCATCGTCCACCTCCCGTGTCTCCATCGGATGCCCGTTCAGTGTAGCCGCCGAGGTGGACCATCCCTTACCCAGCGCCTACACCTTGTTACATGACCAAGCCGGATACAGGGAAAGTCGAGGGCCGCGGGGCACGGGGCGTGCTGCGCTTTCTGGGACTGGTGGCGCTGGGCGGCGTGATCGGCGGCGTGGCGGCGCTGGCCGCCGTGGGCTTCGTCAGTGCGGTGCTGTGGCTCAACGACCTGCTGCTGATCTCCCCGCGCGGGCGCATGATGCTCGCCCATCCCGAATGGCTGGCGGTGGCCACCGTCCTGGTGCCGACCCTGGGCGGGCTGGTGGTCGGCCAGCTGCACCGGGCCATTCCCGAGGGCCGCCCCCACACCCCCGCCGACGTCATCGCCGCCGTGCAGACCCGGCGCGGCCGGCTGCCGCCCAGAGCCGGGGCGCTCTCCGCCCTGTCTGGCCTGGTGTCGCTGGGCGCCGGGGCCTCGGTGGGCCAGTACGGCCCGCTGGTGCACATGGGCGCGAGCCTCGGCTCGTCGGGCGCGCGGCTGCTGCACCTGGGCCGCTCCGAGGACAACATCACCATCGCCTGCGGGGTGGCCGCGGCCATCGCCACCGCCTTCAATGCGCCGCTGGCCGGCATCGTCTTCGCCCACGAGGTGGTGCTGCGCCACTATGCGCTGCGGGCCTTCGCCCCGGTGGCCGCCGCCGCCCTGGTGGGGCACGTGATCGCCGCCCAGGTGCTGGACCGCGGCGCGCTCTTCCACGTGGTCGACCTGGCCATCCCCCGCCCTTGGGAGTTCGCCGTCTTCCTGGCCATCGGCGGGCTGGGCGCGCTGGTGGCCGGGGGCTACATGAACGCCATCCTCGGCGTGGGACGGCTGGCCAGGCGCCTGCCGTTGCCCGCCCCGCTGCACCCGGCGCTGGCCGGGGCGCTGCTCGGCGTGACCGCGCTGTGGGTACCCGACATCCTCGGCATGGGCCAGGAGACGCTGCGCTTCGCCACCATCGCCGGGGCCTTCGGCGGGGTCGAGCTCGCGGTGGTGATGCTGCTCAAGCTGGGCGCCACGGCGCTGTGCCTGGGAATGGGCTTCGGCGGCGGGATCTTCAGCCCGGCGCTGGTGATCGGCACGCTGTTCGGGGCCCTGTGCGGCACCCTGGTGGCGATGGTCGGCGGCGCCCAGGATACCTTCGTCTTCTATGCCATCTGCGGCATGGTCGCGGTCACCGCGCCGGTGATCGGCGCGCCCCTGACCAGCCTGCTGATCGTCTTCGAGCTCACCGGCAGCTATGCGCTGACCACCGCGGCGCTGGCCAGCGTGACCCTGGCGAGCCCCATCGCCGCCCAGCTGTTCGGCCGCTCGCTGTTCGACATCCAGTTGACGGCCCGGGGCCTGGACCTGTCCTCGGGGCGCAGCCGGGCGGTACTGGAAGACGCGCGGCTGGGCGACCTGCTGAGCCAGGAGGGCGTGCGCCTGCGCCCCGAGACCTCGGTCGACGAGGCCGTCCGCGCACTGGGCCAGTCGGGCCACGGGGAGGCCTACCGAGTGGACGCCAAGGGCCGCTACCGGGGCAGCCTCACCCTGGCCGACCTGGAGGTGATGCGCGAGGCCGGCCAGGGTACGGCGCCGATCGCCGATTGCCCGACCACGCCGCGCCCGGTGCTGGGGCCCGAGGCCTCGGTCTGGATGGCCATGCGCCAGTTGCAGGAGATGACCGGCGAGGCCATCGCCGTGGTCGACGAGCAGGACGTCTTCCACGGCGTGGTCTTCGAGGCGAGCATCGCCCGGGCCTTCCTGCGCTACAGCGACGAACTCCGACGGGAGGAACACGGTGCGGGCTAGACGACGCCTGGGCGCCCTCGCCCTGACCCTGATGCTCGCCCCGGCCCTGCCGATGCCGGGCCCGTCGGCGCCGGCCCGGGGCGATCCCGCCGCCGCGCCGGCAGCCGAACCGCTGACGGTGCTGAGCTGGGGCGGCGCCTACGAGCGGGCCCAGCAACGGGCGCTGTTCGCGCCCTTCACCGAGGCCACCGGCATCCCGGTCGCCGTGGCGCGCTACGACGGCGGCCTGGCGGCGCTGCGCCGCGCGGTGGCCCAGCAGGACGTGCCCTGGGACGTGATCGACATGACCCGCAGCGAGGCCATGGCGGCCTGCGAGGCGGGCCTGCTGGCGCCGCTGGAGCGGGATCTCGCCGCCCCGGCCCCGGACGGCACGCCCGCCGAGCGCGACTTCATCGACGACGCCTTCGGGGCCTGCAGCCTCACCCACTCGGTGTTCGCTACCGTGGTCGCCTATCGCCCCGACGCCTTCCCCGGGCGCCGCCCCACCGAGATCGCCGACCTCTTCGACCAGCGACGCTTCCCCGGCCCCCGAGCCCTGCAGCGCACGCCCTCGGTGAACCTCGAGTGGGCGCTGCTTTCCTACGGCGTGCCCCACGAGGAACTGTACCGACTGCTCAGCACTCGGCGGGGCCTGTCGCTGGCACTCACCCGGCTGGCCGGCCTCGAGGGCCTGCGCTGGTGGGAGACCGGCAGCACGCCCGCGCAGCTGCTGATCGACGGCGAGGTGACCATGGCTTCGGGCTACAACGGGCGCTTCTTCGACGCCATGATCAACCGCGACGCGCCAATCGCCATCCTCTGGGACGGCCAGGTCCAGGAGCACGAGGTGTGGGCGATTCCGCGCCACGCTTCCCATCCCGAGGCGGCACGCCGCTTCATTCGCTACGCCACCGCCACCGAGCGCCAGGCGGCGCTGACCCGCTACATTCCCTACGGCCCGTCGCGGCACAGCGCGACCGAGCGCATCACCACCCACGCCGACAGCGGCATCGACATGCGCCTGCATATCCCCACCCACCCGCTCAACGCCCAGGGGGCGGTGGCCAAGGACGAGACCTGGTACGCGCGGACCCACGAGCGCATCGGCGACTACTTCCGCGCCGCGCTGCTGGGCGAGACCGGCGGCGACTGAAAAGAGTGGCCGCAGGACGCCGTGTACGCCGCCCCGGGATGTCGGCACCGGAACCCGGCCGAGAATCCGCGATCCACTCTGAAGCCCTGCCGGTCTCGGCCCGGCGGCTCTCTTCGACGCCCCAAGCAATGGAATCGCATCTCATGATCACTCGCCGCGCCTTCACCAAGCTGGCCCTCGCGGGTCTCGCCGCGCCCTGTACCACGCTCGCGTTCGGCCAGCAGGGCGACGACATCGACCAGGCCCTCGGCGGCCTCGACCAGTTGCACTCGCTGCAGGTCCAGCTCGGCGACCGGCTGCTGGTCGCCGAAGCGCCGAGGGGCCCGGGCCTGGACGCGCTGGCGGCCATCAAGTCCTGGGTGGCGCTGCTGCTGGGGAGCTGCATCGCCCGGGGCGAGATCCGGTCGGTCACCAGCCGCCTCGTCGACGTCTCGCCCTCGATCGTGCCGCCGGATGCCACCGAGGGCGTCGACGACCTCACGCTGGAGGACCTGGTGACGCTTCAGGCCGGGCTCGAGAGCACCTCGGGCGCGCAATACGGGGCCTGGGTGGCCTCGTCCGACTGGTTGGCCGATGCCCTGACCCGGCCCATGGTGGCGACGCCCGGCGGCCGCATGATCTATTCGACCGGCACCACCCATGTGCTGGGCGCCGCCCTGGCCGAGGCCTCGGGCCAGAGCCTGCTCGAGCTCGCGCGCCGGCGGCTCGGGGAACCGATGGGGCTCGAGATCCCGCCCTGGGTCCGCGACCCCCAGGGCTACTACCTCGGCGGCAACGGGATGGCGCTGACGCCCCGGGCGATGCTGTCGCTGGCCCGATTGATGCGCGATGACGGCCGCTTCAACGGCCGGCAGGTCATCCCCGCCGACTGGATCCACGCCTCCATCGAGCCCCGCGCGCGCTCCCCCTACTCGGGCATGGGCTACGGCTATGGCTGGTTCATCAGCGACAGCGGCTACGTCCTGGCCCGAGGCTATGGCGGCCAGGTCATCGCCGCGCATCGGGAGCGCGGCCTGGCCGTCGCCATCACCTCCGACCCGAACCGCCCGGCCCGGTCGGCCGGCTATTTCGGCGACCTCATGCGGCTGCTCGATGGCCCCATCCTGCGATTGGCCGACGCAGGCCGCGACGCCTGAGACGCCCCCTCTTCAGCCGGAATCGAGGCCAGGCCCGGGGGTGTCGTCGCGGGTCGTCCTCGCCTATCCTGAGCGCCCACCACGCCAAGGGAGAGCATCATGTTCTGGGACCAGCAGGAAATTCGCCTCGCCCCGCGCGAACGGGGCTTCCACCTGATCACCGACGAGATCACGCGCGCCCTGCCCGGCCTGGGGGAGCTCGAGGTCGGCCTGCTGCACCTGCAGCTCCTCCATACCTCGGCCTCGCTGACCCTTAACGAGAACGCCGACCCGGACGTGCGCCACGATCTGGACGCCTTCCTGCGCGACCTGGTGCCCGGCGACCTGCCCTACTTCCGCCACACCCTGGAGGGCCCGGACGACATGCCCGCCCACGTGGCGGCCAGCCTGCTCGGCACCCAGCTGACCCTGGCGGTGCGCGACGGCCGCCTGGCACTGGGCACCTGGCAGGACATCTGGCTCGGCGAACATCGGGATCAGGGCGGCGGACGGCGACTCATCGCCACCCTCAACGGGCGCCAGGCCGAGGATCGATAACAGGGTTCCGGCCCGACAACCTCCACGCGCGTGATCGGGCCCTTCCGAGAACATCCTGGTGGATCGACACGCCTCCCGGCCGCCGGCGATTGACGCCTCAGCCCTCAATCTCGTGGTCGGCGAGCCGTTCCAGGGCCTGGGCGATGCCACCGTTGGCGGCGCAGGCCTGTAACAGCAGGTGGCCCACCATGGGACGGCCCATGATGCCGAGACCACTAAAACCGATCTTGCTCATCCGGTTTTCCCGTAGGGAGGACTAGTTACGGTCAGGAGTTTCAGGGTATTGGTGCCGCCGTGGGCGTTCATGTGATCGCCGCGGGTGAGGATGACGTGATCGCCCGGCTCGGCGATGGCCCGCTCCACCAGCAGCGCCATGGCCCGATCGTTGAGCTCGGTGGCGTCCATCTCGCTGGTGTCGAAGGGCAGCGAGATCACCCCACGATACAGCGCCATGCGCCGCTGGGCGACGGGGTTGTGGGCCAGCCCGACGATCGGCAGCCCCGAGCGGATCCGGGAGGCGATCAGCGGCGTGTAGCCGGTGGCGGTCATGCAGGCGATGGCGGCCACCCCGGTCAGGTGGTTGGCGGCATACATGGCCGAGAGCGCGATGGTCTCGTCGATCCTGGAAAAGCCCTCGTGGATGCGGTGCCCGGAGGACTGGGCGATGCGCTCGCGCTCGGCGCCCAGGCACACCCGCGCCATGGCCTCCACGGTCTCCACCGGGAAGTCGCCGGCGGCGGTCTCGGCGGACAGCATCACCGCGTCGGTGGCGTCGAGCACCGCGTTGGCCACGTCGAACACCTCGGCGCGGGTCGGCAGCGGCGCCTCGATCATCGACTCCATCATCTGGGTGGCGGTGATCACCGCGCGGTTGAGGCTGCGGGCGTGCTTGATGATGCGCTTCTGGGTGCCGATCAGCGCCTCGTCGCCGATCTCCACGCCGAGATCGCCGCGGGCCACCATCACCGCCTGGCTGGCCTCGATGATGCCGTCCAGGGTGGCGTCGTCGGCCACCGCCTCGGCGCGTTCGAGCTTGGCCACCAGGCCGATGTCGGCCCCGGCCTCGCCGAGCAGCTCGCGGGCCTCGACCATGTCGGCGGCGCTGCGCGGGAAGGACACCGCCAGGTAGTCGACGCCGATGCTCACCGCGGTCTCCAGGTCGGCCTTGTCCTTGTCGGTCAGCGCCGGGGCGGACAGCCCGCCGCCCTGCTTGTTGATGCCCTTGTTGTTGGACAGCTCGCCGCCCACCACCACGCGGGTGTGGATGGAGCTGCCGTCGACCTTCACCACGTCGAGCACCAGCCGGCCGTCGTCGAGCAGCAGGCGGTCGCCGGCGGCCACGTCGGCGGCCAGGGCCTGGTAATCGCAGCCGACCCGCTCGGCGTCGCCGGCCTCGCGGTCGAGGGCCACGTCGATGACGAAGGGCGCGCCCTCGGTGAGGCTGACCTTGCCGTCGCGGAAGCGGGCGATGCGGATCTTGGGGCCCTGGAGGTCGCCCAGGGCGGCGACGCTTCGGCCCTGGCGGGCGGCGATCTCGCGCACCGCGGCCAGGCGGCGGCGGTGGTCGTCCGGGGCGCCGTGGGAGAAGTTGAGGCGCACCACGTCGACGCCGGCGGCGATCATCGCCTCCAGCACGCCGTCGCGGTCGCTGGCGGGACCCAGGGTGGCGACGATCTTGGTGCGACGTAAAGGAGATCGTGTCATGGGAATCCTGACGGTAGGAAGAAGGGAACGGGGGCCGTCGGCCCCCGGTGTCGGTGAATCAGGCTTGCGCCTTGGGATCGGGCCTGGCCTTGAGGGCCGCCAGCTGCCACGCCAGCACCAGCGCCCCCAGTGCAATGCCCACCAGATCGGTCAGCCAGCCACCGGCGATCATCGACAAGGCAGCCACCACCAGCAGCAGGCGTTGCAGCAGGTTCACCCGGCCATTGAGGAACCAGGCCTGCACCGCGGCCGCCAGCAGATAGATGCCGACACCGGCGGTCAGGGCCACGCGCAGGATCTCTAAACCGCTGCCGTCCATCAGCAGGGCCGGGTTGTAGAAGAACATGAAGGGCACGATGAAGGCCGCCAGGCCGAACTTGAAGGAGGTGGCCGCGGTTTTCAGCGGATTGGTGCCGGAGATGGCCGCCGCGGCGTAGCCGGCCAGCGCCACGGGCGGGGTGATCGCCGACAGCACCGCGTAATAGAACACGAAGAAGTGCGAGACCAGCGGCGAGATACCGATTTCCTGAAGGCCGGGCGCCACCACGGAGGCCGCCACGGCATAGGCCGCGGTGGTCGGCATGCCCATGCCGAGCAGGATCGAGATGCACATGGCAAAGAACAGCGCCAGTAGATGGCTGGCATCGGCGATGCCCAACAGCATGGAAGCGAAGCGCGCGCCGATGCCGGTCAGCGAGATGACGCCGACGATGATCCCGGCGCAGGCGCAGACGGCGATCAACGGAATGGCCATGCGCGCCCCCAGCGAGAGCGCATTGAGCAGGGCCCGCGGCCCCATCCAGTGCGGGGTGAACCAGGACACCACGGCGGCGCTGAGCATGGCCAGGGTGCCGGCACGAATCACCGAGTAGCCCTGGAACAGCGTCACGATCAGGATGATGATCGGCAGGAACAGGTAGACCTGCTTGAGCAGCTGGCCGAAGACCGGCAGTTGATCCCTTGGCAGCCCCTGCATGCCGTCACGGCGCGCCTCCAGATCGACCATCAGGAAGATCGAGAGGAAGTAAAGCGCCGCCGGGATGAGCGCCGCGATGGCAATCTCGGTATAGGGGATACCGGTCACCTCGGCCATGATGAAGGCGCCCGCCCCCATGATCGGCGGCACGATCTGTCCGCCGGTGGATGCCGCGGCCTCGATGCCGCCGGCACTCCTCGGGTGATAGCCCACCTTCTTCATCAGCGGGATGGTCAGCGAGCCGGTCGCCACCACATTGCCCGCCGAGGTGCCATTGATCATGCCCATCAGGCCGGAGGCGAAGACCGCCACCTTGGCAGGACCGCCCCGTGCACGACCGGCGGCCGCGAAGGCAAAGTTCACGAAGTAGTCACCGACACGCGATGCCTGCAGGAAGGCGGCGAAGGTAATGAACAGAATGATGTAGGTGGAGGACACGGCGGTGGTCGGTCCCAGCACACCATTGTCGGTATACAGATAGGTAAAGAAGCGCGAGGCCGTGTAACCGCGATGCTCCAGCAGGCCCGGCAGGTACGGGCCGGCAAAGGAATAGACGAGGAACACGCCGGTGATGATGATCAGGGCCAGTCCTGCCACGCGGCGAGTCAGCTCCATGATCAAGACCACGCCGGTCGCCGCGACCAGCATGTCGACCGGGTTGGCCATCGGCATACCGGCCGTCATGCGCCAGCGTCCCAGCACCAGCACCAGGTAGGCCGCCACCAGCGTCGAGACCACGATCAGCACCAGGTCGGCCCAGTTGATCGAATCGCTCGCGCTGCGCCAGGTCCAGCCAGCGATGAGCGCCACCGCCGCGGCCACTGCCAGTGACAGGCTGAAATGGGTAAGCACCCAGGCCGCGGGTGAAACGCCCTGAACGCCGGCGAGGAACCAGGCGTACAGCAGACAGACCGTGGCATAGCCGGCGGCCAGTAGGCCCGGGACCAGAGCCAGCCACTCGGCCCTCGACATCCGGCGGGATGCGCTGTGTCGCTCCAGGCTCATGGCCGCCGTGATGGCGAAACCGATGGCCAGGCCACCCGCCACGTGAATGATCCGGAAGGTCCAGGTCTCGATCGGCTCGATGTTGAGTGCATAGAGGTGCAAGGCGGTAAAGAACACACAGGCAAGAAACACCGTCTTGCCGAGCACGCCGGAGAGGACGCGTTCATTGTGAGCCAGGGGGGCGTCGGCGACACCTTCATTGCCGATCTTGCCCGCGGCCTCTTCACTTCGAATATCTTGGGTCATGCCAGGTCACCATGAGGGTTACGAATGCCCGGTGGCCTCACGACGCGCAAGGCGCCGGCCGTCCGGCCGGCGCCCCTGTCACGTGAGGTTCAGCCGCGCAGGTCTTCCGGGATGTCGTAGCCGTTCTCCTCGAACCAGCGCACGGCGCCCGGATGCCAGGGAATGAGCGCGTTGTGCTCGAGGTTCTGCGGCAGGGTTTCCTTGGCGGAACCATGTACCTGTTTCATGCGTTCCTGGTTTTCCATGACCGTCTTGGTCACCTCATAGACCAGTGACTCGGGCATGTCCTTGTGGGTGATCGCAAAATTCCACAGGGAAATGGCCGGCACGTCCTCTTCCAGGCTGCTGTAGGCCGCGGCCGGAATGGCCGACTGGCTGAGCTCGGGATAGTCGCCGAGCACCTGGGACATTTCCTCCTCCGAGAAGGAGAAGATGTTCACATCGGCCTGGGCCTCCAACTGGCTGAAGGCGGAGACGGGAATCCCCGAGGCGAAGGCGAAGGCATCGATAAGGCCATCCTGAACCTGGCCGGCCTGGTCGGCGGCGCCGCCGTTCTGGGCTTCCACGGAGATGTCCAGCTTGTCGAACAGCTGGGGAAAGTAGAGATCCCCCGTGCCACCGGCCGGCCCGATACCGACCGTCTTGCCGTCGAGATCGGAGATCGAGTCGATCCCCGAGCCTTCCAGGGCGATCACCTGCAGGGCGGTCTGATACATCGGGAAGACCGCGCGCACATCGGTGTGCTCGACATCCGGCGCGAGCTGGCTGTTGCCGTTCCAGGCCTGATAGGCCGGGCCGGTAGTGACCATGCCGAAGTCACTCTCCCCCATCTGCACGAGCGTGACGTTCTGCACCGGCCCGCCGGTGACCTCGGCCCCGAACGACACCCCGGTCTTCTCGCCGACCAGGTTGCCCCAGCCCGAGCCGTAGATGTAATAGGTCGCCCCCTGGCTGCCCGTGGCGATGGACAGGCTCTGCGGCCAGTCTTCCCGGTTGGCGTTATCCTGGGCGAAGCTGCCGCCGGCGATCGTGGCACACAGGGCGGCGGTGGCAATCTTGTAGCATTTCATGGCGCACTCCAGTTAGCGAAGATCTTGTGGTTGTTGGAGATTTCTTGGAAACCGCTATTCCGTTCAGGACATACTCCTCCCGCTACAGTCGATGCATTTGCGTTCAGGCTGCCAGCAACCTGACGATCGCCTCGCACCGGTCACTCAACAGCGCCGGTGTCCGCTGAATGGCCGTGGCCAATGACATCGGGCCATCCGCCAGCCCGAAGGCCGCGGTGACGCCCTGCTCATGGGCTGCCCGCCAGCCCTCTGCCAACTGACCGGCGAGCACGACCACCGGCACTCCATGCTCCCGGGCCAGGCGCGCGATGCCGATGGGCGTCTTGCCGGACAGGCTCTGGCCATCGAGCCGCCCCTCCCCGGTGATCACCAGGTCCGCGCCCTTCAACTTGTCGGCAAAATCGACCTGCTCCATGACCACCCGGATGCCGGGCTTCAGGGAGGCCCCCAGGAACGCCATGGCGGCATAGCCCATGCCGCCCGCGGCACCGGCCCCCGGTGTGTGGCGCACATCCCGCCCGATCGCCGTCGACACCCGATCGGCGAAGACGCCGAGGGCCGTCTCCAGGGTTTCCACCTCCTCGGCCGAGGCCCCCTTCTGGGGGCCATAGACCGCCGTGGCTCCCTGAGCTCCCAGCAGAGGATTGTCGACGTCGACGGCGGCCACGACGGACAGCTCCTCGAGGCGGGGATCCAGCCCCGCAAGGTCGACCCGGTCGAGGCGCTGGAGGTGACCGGCCCCGAGCGGTAGCGGCTGACCGTCCGCGTCCAGCAGGCGGCCCCCCAGCGCGACTAGTAGCCCGGCTCCGGCATCATTGGTGGCGCTTCCGCCGAGCGTCAGCACCAGGGAGCGAGCGCCGGTGTCCAGGGCCTCGCCGATGAGCTGCCCGACGCCATAGGTGGTGCTGTCGCCCAGGGCGTGTCGCGTGATGTCCACCGACGGCAGACCGCAGGCTTCGGCGAGCTCGATGTAGGCCGTGGCGGAAGCCGCATGCCAGCCCCAGGCAGCGTTGACGGGCCGGGAATAGGCATCGAGCACCTCGGCATGGCGGCGCTCTGCCGCCGTGGACGACAGCAGAGCGGCCAGCGTGCCCTCGCCACCGTCACCCATCGGGCAGATCACCACCTGGGCCCCGGGCACGGCACGCTGCACGCCCAGTGCCATCGCCTCGGCGGACTCCCGGGCCGATAGCGAGCCCTTGTAACTGTCCGGTGCGATGACGATCTTCATGGGCACAAGCTCCTGTCGAGGTGGCGGCCCCATGGGCGGGGCGTCCGGCCGAGCACAAGGGTCGAATTACTGCTGTTCGATGTCGTTGCAGATGGCTTGGGTCAGATCCCGGGTCATGGCGGAGCCGCCGAGGTCCTTGGTCTGCAGGCCAGAGGCCGTGAGCCGCTCGATGGCCGCCATCAGCCGCTCGCAAGCCGTGGTCTCGCCGAGGTTCTCGAGCATCATGGCCGCCGTCCAGAATGAGCCCACAGGGTTGGCGATGCCCTTGCCCGCGATATCGAAGGCCGAACCATGAATGGGTTCGAACATGGAGGGAAAGCGCTTCTCCGGATTGAGGTTGGCGGTAGGTGCGATGCCCAGGCTGCCAGACAGGGCAGCCGCCAGGTCGGAGATAATATCGGCATGCAGGTTGGTGGCCACGATGGTGTCCATGGTCTCGGGCTTGAGTACCATCCGGGTGGTTACCGCATCGACCAGCTCACGGTCGATCTCCACGTCCGGAAAATCCTTGGCGACCTCGAAGAAGACCTCGTCCCACAGCACCATGCCGTGGCGCTGGGCATTGGACTTGGTGACCAGGGTCAGCTTCTTGCGCGGACGGCCTTGCGCCAGCTGGAAGGCGAAACGGTGAATGCGCTCGATGCCCTGGCGCGTGAAGACGGAGACCTCGGTGCCGACCTCTTCGGGATGCCCGTGGTGAACACGCCCACCGTTGCCGGAATACTCGCCTTCGCTGTTTTCCCGCACGATGACCCAGTCGATGGCATCGGCGCCCTTCAGGCGGCTGTCCACACCGGGCAGCACGCGGGCCGGACGCACGTTGGCGTACTGGTCGAACCCCTGACAGATGGCCAGACGAAGGTCCCACAGCGAGACATGGTCGGGCACCTCTTCGCTGCCCACGGCGCCAAAATAGATCGCATCGAAGCTGGCCAGCTTCTCGAGTCCACCCTCGGGAATATATTCTCCCTTCTCGATATACCGCTTGGAGCTCCAGTCGAAATCCTCGAACTCGAAGGCAAAGTCGCCGCTCTTATCGGCCAGTGTTTCCAGAACTTTTTTTCCGGCCTCGATGACCTCTAGCCCAATGCCATCTCCGGGAATGACGGCGACACGATGACTACGCATACTCGAGCTCCTGATTTGGATTATTGAAACATCAAGCCGGCACTTAAGATCATGCCTGACGTTCCACCAAACCCTAGATGACATTTACGTCCACATACAATACACTGCAGGTTAATATAGAAATAACCGAAGAGTTAACAATCATGTCGAACACGGACTTCGAGTTCTTTATCTCACTGTATCAGGCTGGCAGCATCTCCAAGGCAGCGCGAGAAATGGATATCACACCCGCGGCAGCCAGCAAGCGGCTCTCCAGTATTGAACGCAACATCGGATGTCAGCTGGTCACACGATCGACCAGAGCCATGAGTTTGACCCCCAACGGAGCCCTCTACCTCGAATATGCAAAAAAAGTCACTTACACAATAGAAGAGATGAAAAACGCCTTACAAGAAAACAACGATGAAGCAGAGGGGTTGATCCGAATCAACGCACCTTTTGGCTTCGGGAGAAAGTACATCACTAGCTTTATCTCTGACTTCATAAAAGAAAACCCGAAGGCGGAGTGCCAACTACAGCTGTCCGATCATCCCTTGAATCTTGTCGCCAATTCATTTGACGTTGGCATTCGCTTTGGCAGCCTTCCCAACTCGGGCCTCCATGCCAAGAAAATCGCGTCACATCAACGCCTTCTGTGTGCCTCCCCCTCCTATCTCGCCGAGTATGGTGAACCATCCCAACCTAGTGACCTCATCCAGCACAACTGTATAGTTTTAAGACAGAACGAAGACACTTACGGCAATTGGAACTTCTCGAAGGATGACCAAACACATCATGTTCAAGTCAGGGGAAACATGAGCGCCAACGATGGAGAAAGCGTTCTCACTTGGGCCTTAAACGGACATGGAATAGCCATACGCGCCGAATGGGACGTTCATCACCATATCGACAACGGAGCGCTAAGGAGAGTAATGAAAAATTACTCACTACCCAACGCCGACATTTACGCCGTCTATCCTTACAACCAGCATGTGCCTTTACGCGTACGCCGATTCATCGACTTCATCTCGACCAGGATGAGCACCTTGCCTTTCAAGACCTAACTTATCGACACCCTGACACCACAGGAAAATTTGATGCCTCATGAACCTCACCCAAGATTCAAAACAAAACTCCGCCACCCACTTCCCATGAGACATATAATCAAACCATGAATTCAAGCGGTGCGATACCGAACAAATCAAGACGATCACCAGACTAACTTCCCGCTACTGGAAATCTACGACAACACGAACACCATGCCGGTGAGATTCGATTTCCGCCGGCGGCATCCATCAATGGCGCAGTATCCAATGGAACACACCCACAAACGCCAATTTCAACAACAACTTATGTGCTGCACACAGCTTTGCTGGGCGCCCCGGAGCTGGTATAGATCGAGCCTGACGGCGTCGCTCGGCTCCCCGCGAGCGGCGCCATGACTCGCTCGACAGGAGAACGCCCATGTCCCGCCCGACCGCCCTGTGGTTGACCACCGCCCTGCTCACCCTGACCGGCACCGCCCAGGCCAACGCCCTCGAGGCCCGCCTCTACAAGAGCCCGTCCTGCGGCTGCTGCAGCGCCTATGCCCGCCAGCTGGCGGAACGCGGCGTCGACGTCGAGGTGGTCGAGACCCACGACCTGGGCGGCGTCAAGCAGGCCGCCGGCGTGCCCTACGGCGAGGGCGCCTGCCACACCATCGAGCTCGAGGGCTACGTGATCGAGGGCCATGTGCCCTTCGCCGCCATCGACCGCCTGCTGGAGGAGCGCCCCGACATCGACGGCATCGGCCTGGCCGGCATGCCGGTCGGCACGCCGGGCATGCCCGGCCCCCAGCAGGCGCCTTTTGAGGTGAAGCAGTTCGATGATCGCCGGGCCACGCCCTGGATGACGCTATAAGGGATCGCGCGCCGAGAGCCAGGTCGCGGCTGTTGCGGCTATCCGACTGACAGCGACATCGGACATTCTCGCCGCGCCGCTCCCCGCCGCCGATAGGGGCGAGGCTGGCGGCGCGAGGCGTCGCCGCTTACAATGGCGCAACCGCGATCCGGGCCCCGCTGGGCGAGCCCCGACAGGCACCGGCCGCGGTCATTGTTCTCAGGGCGGGGTGAAAGTCCCCACCGGCGGTGATGGCCACTTTCGCCTCAGCCCGCGAGCGCCCGGGAGGCCAGCGTGCGGTTCCCCACCCACGCGGCCATGCCCGGGGTCAGCAGATTCGGTGAGACTCCGAAGCCGACGGTGATAGTCCGGATGGAAGAGAACGGCACCTTGGACGGGCCAAAGGCGCGCTCGCGGTTCATGCCGCCTGCCCCGGCTTGCCCGACGAAGGTTCCCGCATGCCCTGATTCTGGTGAGATCAACGAGGAAAACCATGAATCAGCCCCTATCCAGCCAGTCCCCGCGCATCGCCTTCATCCAGGCCAGCTGGCACGACGACATCGTCGGCCAGGCCCGCGAGGCCTTCATCGCCACCCTCGCCGAGAAGCACGGCATCGCCGCCGATCGCGTCGAGGTCTTCAGCGTCGCCGGCGCCTACGAGATCCCCCTGCAGGCCAAGCTGCTGGCCGGAAGCGGGCGCTTCGACGCCATCGTCGGTGCCGGCTTCGTGGTCGATGGCGGCATCTATCGTCACGACTTCGTCGCCCAGGCGGTCATCGATGGCATGATGCGGGTACAACTCGACACCGAGGTGCCGGTGCTGTCGGTGGTGCTCACCCCCCACCACTTCCACGAGCACGCCACCCATACGGCATTCTTCCACGAGCACTTCGTGACCAAGGGCCGCGAGGCCGCCGAAGCCTGCGCCATGACCCTGGAGAACCACCGCCAGGCGCGCCGACTGGTGGGCTGAGGAGCGCCGCCAGCTCGGCATGCCCGACGACGCTGCCCGGCCTGGTGCCGGGCAGCGTCGTCTCGCGCCCGCGACGAGAACCTCCCCGACCGCCTCCCGCGACTTTTTCATCGGGTTCCCGGCACACCGGCACGCAAACCTCACGGGCCGCCCGCGCCAGGCCGGACTATTCTTGTCATCAGGGAGACACGCATGCCAGGAAGGGAGACACGGTAATCCGATGGGTCGGCCCACTGGGCCGAGGGAGTGCGCGTCATGGCCATGCCGATGACGATCCGGGAGTACCTCCGCGCCTGCGATATCGACTACGAGGAGGTTCCCCACCCGCGCGAAGTTTCCACCAGCCGCATCGCCGAGATGTCCCACGTCGGGGGCAGCCAGTTGGCCAAGGCGATCATGCTGCATGGCGACCAGGGCTATCGCGTCGCCGTGGTGCCCAGCACCTGCGACGCGGACCTGGAGAAACTCTCGCAAATGTTCCACGAACGGCTCGAACTGGCGAAGGAGGAGGAGATTCGCCACGAGTTCAGCGACTGCGACCCCGGCGCGACGATCGCCGTGGGCCAGGCCTACGGCCTGCAGGTCTATCTCGACGACCAGCTGCGTCACCAGCCCGACATCTACTTCGATGCCGGCGACCACGAGACCCTGGTGCACATGAGCGGCAGCGAGTTCGACCGTCTGATGGCCGATAGTCGCCACGGCGCCTTCAGCCGCCCTCACTGACCCCCGAGCGGGGACTCACCGACCGGCCACGCCCCCGGGCGTGGCCGGTCCGCGTCGGGGCCCCGGCGTCTCGCCCTGGCTGAGGCGGGCGGTCAGAGCGTCTCGATCAACAGGTTACGCGGGGTCAGCTCGCGTGCGCAGAAGGTGCCCAGGCGCACTCGCTGGCCGGCCTCGCGCAACCGCCAGGCCCGGTCGAGCGCCAGCCATACTTCCAGCGGGCGACGATAGAGATGGCGCACCAGCTCCAGGCGCGTGACCTCGGCCAGTCGCCGCCAGCCCGCCGTCTCGAAGGCCGCCCAGTCGAGCCTGGCCGGCAGCGCGAGGCCCTTGCGCTCGGCCGCCCAGCGACAGAAGCCGGCGAAGTCGTCGGGCAGCCTGCCGTAGCCGAGGCTCGGCACCGGCAGGTAGGCATCATGGCCACGTACCTCGCGCTGCAGCCGGTCGAAGCCCAGCCGCCAGGCATTGGCACGCCGCCGGTGACGGCGCACGCCGCGCGGCGCGGTCACCGTCTCCTGCACCGCCATGGCCAGATCCTCGCGGGACAGCGCCAGACCGTGCTCGGCCATCAGCGCCCGGCCCCGCCGGGACAGGGCGCGATACTCGCTGGCCTCGGTGCGGTGGTAACAGCAAGGCGCCAGGCTCACCGCCGCGCCGCGCTCGGCGGCCAGCTCGAGCAGCCGACCGTGCAGATCGCCGCAGGCATGCAGTGCCGTGACCCGACGCCCGGGCCCCAGCCATTCCCCGGCGCCCTCGCCCAGCACGTCCTGCTGATGCAGCCGCACCGGCTGGGCCTGACGCTCGGCCAACGCCTGTCCCGAGTCGCACAGCCCGGCCTGCCACTCCAGGCCGGTCACCGCCCGGCCGTGCAACCGAGCCAGGGTGCGCGACAGGTGCCCCTTGCCGGCACACCACTCCACCAGGGACTCGTCCTCCGCCGGCGCCACGCAGCCGGCGAAGGCCTGGACCTGGCGCCACTTGCGCGCCCCGATGCCCTCGCCCCAGGCCTCGGGCAGGGCGTCATGGCCGGGAGACAGGTCCGGCAGGTCGCTGGCCTCGGCGAGTTCGGCCACCGGCAGCCAGGCCGACAGCGGCGAGGCCTCGAAGGGGCGATCCTGGAGCCGGTCCGCCCGGTCGTCGGAGAGCGCCAGCAGCGCCTCGTCGAGCCCCGGAGCCGCAGCGCCCCAGGGCGTGTCACGGTGCTGGAACGGCAGCGGCCGCCACAGCGGCTGGCCCTCGGCCAGCAACCGGGTGAGTGCGGCGAAGCGCGCCTCGAACCTCGGCTCAGATGGCATTGCGCAGGCCCAGCTCGTAGGGATGCGGGTGGAGGTACGACTGGGCGCGAATGTAGTCGGAACCGTGGCGCTTCAGGTAGTGGTTGAGCAGCCGCATGGGCACCGCCAGCGGCACCTGCTGGCGGCGATATTCCTCGACCGCGGCCAGCAGGTCCTGGCGGGTCTCGCCGTCCAGGGCCCGCTTAAGGTAGCCCATCACGTGCATCAAGGCGTTGGTGTGGGACTTGCGGGTGGCCGGCGTCGACAGCGCCGCCATGAAGCGCTGCAGGTAGTGCGCCATGGCCTCGTCCAGCGGCACGTCATGGGCCTCGCCCAGGTAGCGCCCGAGTTCGCGGTAGGTCTCGACCCGGTGGGCCATGAGCAGGAACTTCTGGCGGCTGTGGAACTGCAGCAGGGCATGACGGCTGGGCGACGGTTCGACGTGGCGCTTCCAGTCGTCCAGGGCGTAGACGCGGGTGATGAAGTTCTCGCGCAGCACCGGGTCGTTGAGCCTCGCCTCCTCCTCCAGCGGCAGCTCCGGAAAGTCGCGGCGCATGGCGCGCACGAAGGCGCCGGCATCGGCATGGCTGGGCATGCCGTTGGGGTGATAGACCTTGACCCGCTCGAGGCCGCAGCTCGGCGAGCCCTTCATCAGGATGAAGCCGCGCAGGTGCCGGTGCGCCTCGATGAAGGTCTCGCTCACCTCCTCCAGGCGCTCGGTGACGTCCAGCGATTCGTCCACGCTGCCCTTGACCCTCGGGGTCTCGCCGGCCCTGCCGACCAGGCGGATCGGCTCGCGGGGCACCCCCAGCCCGGCCGCCAGCTCGGGGCAGAAAGGCTCGAAGGCGAAGCGTTCCGCCAATACCTGCAGACAGTAGCGCGACCGCTTGTGGCCGCCGTTGTAGCGCACCTCCTGGCCGGTCAGGCAGGCGCTGATGCCGACCGGGATGCCCTCCTGCGATTGCTGCGCCATGCCGAGCGCTCCTGTGCCAGTGACTGCCATGCGCACAGGATAACGCCGGGCGCCGGCGCCCGCGAGATGCCGGACGCGATCAGGCCCGCGTCTCGCGATGCTGGAAGAGCATGAACTGGCGGAACAGTTCGGCCTGGCTGCCGATGTTGAGCTTGGCGTAGAGACGCTTGCGATGATTCTTCAGGGTGCCGAGAGTGATGCCCAGTTCCCGCGCCATTTCCGGGCCGGTATGGCCGCGCAGGATCAGCCAGGCCACCTGGCGTTCGCGCTCGCTGAGGCAGTCCTGCCCGAAGCTCTCGAGCAGCGTCGGCGACTCGTGGAGGGTCGGCAGGTGCAGGCTGCTGGCGAGCCAGAACTGGCGTATCAGCGCCTCCAGCAGCGGAAACAGGTACGCCAGGATAGCCATGAGTTCGGCCTCGCCGGTGGCGTGATGTCGCCGGTAGAAGCCGAAGGACAGCGACAGGCATTCGCCCTGCCCCAGCGGGAAGAAGGCCGCGGCCTCGTCGTAGAGCCCGAGATCGCGGTAGTAGGTGGCGAAGTAGTCGCTGTGGCGAAAGCCGGCCGGCGCCAGCTCGTCCAGGGTCCAGAGCCCAGCCTGGGGCGTCGTCTGCCAATGGCGATAGAAGGGATCGAGCAGGTACATGCGCTCGACGTAGGGCACCAGCACGCGCCGGTCCAGCTCGGCGGAGAGGTTGTCGGCCAGCACCGTGGGGCGCCCGCCGCGGGGAAAGTGGAAGACCACGTGGCTGATGTCGGGAAAATAGGCCTCCAGCGCTCGCCCGAGGCCCTCCAGGAACTCGGGCGAGCGTACCTGGTCCGCCAGCCGGGCCACCGGGGCCAGACTGGCAGGCGCTAGGCTATCGCGGGAGGCAGGTGCCATGGGCATCCTCTGGTCAGGGGGCGGATCGGCGACGCCGACAGGCGTCCAGCCTAACCGATCGCCTCGAGCATGGCAGCGGCCCGCTCGATCAGCGCCGCCTGATGAGGCTGCAGGGACTGCTGCCCCCACTGGGCGATCTCCGCCGCGGCCGGGTCCTCGGCGGCGATGGCGCTGCCCGCCAGCGCCTGGATCACCGCATGGCCACAGAACGGCACGTAGCCCTCGGAATAACCGCCCTCGTGGACCATCACCAGCCGCCCCTGGCAGAGGTCGCCGGCGGCATCCACCAGCATGCGCGTCATGCGCCCGTAGGTGGTGCTGTCGAGCAGCATGCAGCCCAGCGGATCCATGGCCGCGGCGTCGTAGCCGCAGGCCACCACGATCAGCTCGGGCCGGAACCGCGCCAGCGCCGGCAGCACCACGCGCTCCATGCAGGCCAGGTAGGCGCCGATTCCGCTGCCGGCGGGCAGCGGCACGTTGAGGTTGTAGCCGTGACCGGCGCCCTCGCCCCGCTCCTCCAGGCCCCCGCTGCCCAACGGATAGTTGTTGTCGTGGTGCAGCGACAGGGTCAGTACCTCATCGCTGTCCCAGAAGGCGCGCTGGGTGCCGTTGCCATGATGGACGTCCCAGTCGATCACCGCCACGCGGCCCAGGCCATGCCGCGCCTGCATGGCCTTGACCGCCACCGGGATGTTGCCCAGCAGGCAGAAGCCACGCCCGCGGTCGGGTTCGGCGTGATGGCCCGGCGGGCGGCACAGCGCGTAGGCGTTGTCGCAATCGCCCCGCAGCACGGCGTCCATGGCCTCGATCGCCTGACCGGCGGAGCGGCGCGCGATGG
Organism: Halomonas sp. ABH4_019; assembly: GCF_056159885.1. Lineage (NCBI taxonomy): Bacteria > Pseudomonadati > Pseudomonadota > Gammaproteobacteria > Oceanospirillales > Halomonadaceae > Halomonas > Halomonas sp. ABH4_019. The sequence goes on along the minus strand of NZ_JBSWWC010000003.1, from coordinate 506,172 downwards.
CGTAGCTGTCGCGCCCCACCGGTGCGCACTCGCCGGCCTCGCCATGCCCGCGCTCGCTCATCTCGGCGAGCCGCGCCAGATAGTCGCGGGTGTGGAAACGGCGCAGGTCCAGCTCCTCGGCCGGTGCGCCCTTGAGCGGCACCAGCTGGTCGATCAGGCCGGTCATCTCCACCAGGTTGCGCAGCCGACGCTTGGTCTCGGGGTGCTCGGCGGCCCCCGCCGGCTGCACGTGTCCGCCCGGGGCGGGAAACACCGAGCAGGGTCCGCCGTCATGCCACATGCAGTGTTCGTGAAACGCAAAACCGGTACGACGCATCGTCTCGTCCTCGTTCAAGCCAGCAGGAAATAGGCCAGGGCACTGATCAGCGCCGCCAGCAGCACGTAAGGGAGTTGGGTCAGGGCATGCTGGATCGGCGAGATGCCGCAGCCGCGTGCGCTGAGCACCGTGGAGTCGCCAAAGAAGCAGGCATGGGAGCCGAAGGCCCCGGCGGAGATCATCGCTCCCAGGGTGAGCGACAGGGAGGCGTCGGTGGCCTGGGCGATGGGAAGGACGATGGGAAAGGCGATGGCATAGACGCCCCAGAACGATCCGGTGGCAAAGGCCAGCGCGGCCAGCAGCAGGAAGGTCACCCCGGGCAACCAGCTACCGCGCATCACCGGTTCCACCCAGGCGACCAGGGTCTCGGTGAGCCCGAGGCTCTCGTTGACCGCTTGCAGCATGAAGGCGGCGAAGACGATGCCCAATGGCAGCAGCATCTGCTGGAAGCCCGCCAACAGCTCGTCGAACAGCCGGTCAAGCGGGGCGATGCCCTGGACGATATACAGCCCCAGGGTGACCAGCAGTGCGAAGCCGACCCCGATCAGGGCGTCGATATCGAACCACCAGGTCGCCAGCAGCAGGGTGAGCACCGGCAACACGAAGTTCATCAGCCGCGGCGGCCGGTGGGTCCGGCGCTCGGCGTCATCATCGGCCGCTTCATGCTCGCGGGCCTCGTCGCCGCCCTCGGCGGCCTTCATCCGCCCGAGCGCCGGGACGACGCCGGAGGCCACCAGCAGCACCAGCGCCAGGGCCACCCAGGGGTAGATCAGGTAGGGCACCAGGCCGAGGTAGTAGCCGAACCCCTGGCCGGCCTCGGCCAGCCGGTGGCTCTCCAGCAGCCCCGCCAGGTAGATCGCCCAGGTGGAAAAGGGAATCAGCAGGCAGATCGGCGCCGCCGTGGAGTCGACGATGTAGGCCAGCATCGAGCGCGAGAGCCCCAGACGGTCGAACAGGCGCTTCATGGCCGCCGAGACCGTCATGGCGTTGAGATAATCGTCGATGAAGATCAGCACCCCGAGACCCGTCGCCCCGAGCATGGCGCTGCGCCGGCTCCGCAGGTAACGCCCGGCGCTGAGGCTGAAGGCCTCGGTGCCGCGGGCGAACTGCAGCAGCCCGATCAGGCTGCCCAGCAGGCCGCAGACCAGGATGATCCAGCCCATGGTGGGGTTCTGCATCACCTCGAGGCCGGACACGGCCATGTCCTGCACCGCCGTGGTCGGCGAGAGGATCAGGAAGCCGCTGAGACAGCCGGCCAGCAGCGCCTCCAGGGTGCGGCGAGTGAGCAGCGCCATGCCGATCACCACCAGGGTCGGCAGCAGCGCATAGAGGCCGTAGGCCGAATCGTCCACCAGCAGGTGGCCGCTCAGGCTAGCGGCCACCACCGCCGCCAGCAGCGCCAGGCCGCGCCCCAGCCGGTGCTCGGCGCCCAGGCCATGCTCGCGTGGGTAATGCGTCGAGTCTTCCATTGCCATCCCCTTGTTGTTGTTGACGGACACGGCATTGATAGCACCCCGCCAACGGCGGCTCGATATCCCCAAGGGGACAATCGGCAGGCCGGGCCCGTCTCGGCCTTTGCCGCGACGACGCCCCGGGATAGGCTGGCGGGAGAAAATCCCGCCGGAGCCCGAATGCCGCCCAACCCCGCCAGCATCATCGCCGCCCTCGCCCTGCTGCTCGGCCCCGCCTCGCCGGCGGTGGCCGAGGCGCCCGACTGCCCGGCCCCGGGACAGTGGCTCGCCGGCGACGGCACCCCGACGACCGGCGACGCGCTGCTGCGCGCCATGGCCGAGCGCGACATGGTGCTGCTCGGCGAGCGGCACGACCGCGCCGATCACCACCGCTGGCAGCTGCATACCCTGGCCGGACTGCATGCCCTGCATCCGCGGCTGGTGATCGGCCTGGAGATGCTGCCGCGGGAGGCCCAGCCGGCGCTGGATGACTGGGTAGCCGGCGAGCTGAACGAAGCCGAGTTCCTCGCCGAAAGCGGCTGGTACCGCCACTGGCGGCTCGACCCCGACCTCTACTGGCCGATCCTGCATTTCGCGCGCCTGCAGGGCGTGCCGCTGGTGGCGCTGAACGTCTCCCGGGAGCTGCGCCAGCGGCTGTCCCGGGAGGGCTGGGACAGCGTGCCGCCGGCAGAGCGCCACGGCATCACCCCGCCGGCAGCGGCTCCGACCGCCTATCGCCACGCGCTGGAAGACAGTTTCGCCGCCCACGGCTTCGACGACGCCACGCCGCGGGCGGCCTTCGTCGAGGCCCAGCTGGTCTGGGACCGGGCCATGGCCAGCGGCCTGGCCGGGGCCAGCGCGGACGACACCCTGGTGGTGGGCCTGATGGGCCTGCGCCACCTGGCCAATGGCCACGGGGTGCCGCATCAGCTGGCGGACCTGGGGATCACGAATGCCGGGGTCCTGCTGCCAGGGGATGTCGCGGATGCCTGCCCGCCGGGCTCGCGGCACGGGGCCGACGGCGTCTTCGTGGTGGCCGAGCCCCCGGCGTCGGCGATGACCGCCCCGCCGCGCCTGGGCATCCGCCTCGGCACCGAAGACGCTGGCCTGGTCGTGGAGGCGGTGGCCGCGGACTCGGTCGCCGCCTCGGCCGGCCTGCGCGTTGGGGATCGGCTCGTCTCGGCGGCCGGGCGATCGCTGGGGGCGGCGGGCGATCTGCTCGCGCTGCTCGACGACCTGCTCCCAGGCGCCGCCCTGCCCCTGGTGGTGGAACGGGATGGCCGACGCCGGGAGCTGCTGGCCCGCTTTCCGCCACCGGGCGACACGCCCTGAGTCACCCTCGACGGCCGATGCCCACCGCCCGCGGCCTTTGCCGATCCTTAAGGGTTCCTTAAGCCATCTCGTCCAGGCTGTCGGCCAGCTGGCGGGTGGCCACGACACTCCCCGATAGCCGCCCAGAGTCGCGGCCCGAGAGGCCGACTCGAGCGCGGCATGCATAGTGATTGGGCCGCTCATGTAGTAGAATATCGCGCGCTTTTTCGCCCCTTCCCACACCCTTACCCCAGGATGCCTTCGTCATGCTGACAAGATGTCGTTCGCAACACTGGCTCCGGCAACGCGACCGGCGGCCAGGATTTCTCATGCTCGTCGTTCTGCTGCTGGCCAGCCCCCAGGCGCTGGCCTCCGGCGCCGGCGCCCTCGACCTGACCTACTCGCTGAGCGGTTTCACGGCCGTGACGCTGTTCCTGGCCGCCTATGGCCTGGTGATGGCCGAGGAAAAGCTGCACATGCGCAAGTCGAAGCCCGTGCTGGTCGCGGCGGGCCTTATCTGGACGTTGATCGGCTGGGTCTACGTCCAGGAAGGCCTGCCGGATGCCGCCGAGCACGCCTTCAAGGCCACCCTGCTCGAGTACACCGAGCTGCTGCTGTTCCTGCTGGTGGCGATGACCTACGTCAACGCCATGGAGGAGCGCCGCGTCTTCGACAAGCTGCGCGCATGGATGGTCGAAAAGGGCTTCAGCTATCGCGCCCTGTTCTGGATCACCGGCATCCTCGCCTTCTGGATCTCCACCGTCGCCAACAACCTGACCACCGCCATGCTGATGTGCGCCGTGGTGCTCAAGGTGGCCGAGGGCGACAAGCGCTTCATCGGCCTGTGCTGCATCAACATCGTGGTGGCCTCCAACGCCGGCGGCGCCTTCAGCCCCTTCGGCGACATCACCACGCTGATGGTCTGGCAGGCCAAGCTGGTCGAGTTCCAGGAATTCTTCGAGCTGCTGGCCCCGTCGCTGGTCAACTACCTGGTGCCGGCGATCATCATGAGCCTGTTCATCAAGAACAAGAAACCGGGCTCCCTCGAGGAGCACATCTGGCTCAAGCGCGGGGCGCGGCGCATCGTCTGCCTGTTCCTGCTGACGGTGGTGATCTCGGTGCTGTGCCACACCGTGCTGCACCTGCCGCCGGCGCTGGGCATGATGACCGGGCTCGGCTTCCTGCAGTTCTTCGGCTACTACCTGCGGCGCAGCCTGCCGCGCTCGCTGGAGCGCAAGCGCACCCGCTACAGCCAGCGCGGCGACTGGCGCAAGCTCGAGTCCCTGGGCAGCGTGGTGCCGTTCGACGTCTTCACCCGTATCGCCCGCTCCGAGTGGGACACCCTGCTGTTCTTCTACGGCGTGGTGATGAGCGTCGGCGGCCTGGGCTTCATGGGCTATCTGGCGCTGCTGTCCGAGACCCTCTATGCCGGCTGGGACCCGACCTGGGCCAACGTGGTGCTGGGGGTGATCTCGGCGGTGGTCGACAACATTCCGGTGATGTTCGCGGTGATCTCCATGGACCCGGACATGTCCATGGGCAACTGGCTGCTGATCACCCTGACCGCCGGGGTCGGCGGCAGCCTGCTGTCGGTAGGTTCCGCCGCCGGGGTGGCGCTGATGGGCCAGGCCCGCGGCATCTACACCTTCGCCGCCCACATGCGCTGGGCGCCGGTGATCGCCCTGGGCTACGTGGCCAGCGTGCTGATGCACCTGTGGATCAACGCCGAGAGCTTCAACGTCTTTCACTGACCCTGGTCCGGCCCCATGGGCCGGCGGCGGCACGATACGCGGCGGGCCCTGGCCCGCCGCACGCATTTCCGGCACGCCCTTGCCGGCCTATCCTTCCAGCCCCAGCCGGCGGTGCCACTCGGCGAGACTCTCGTCCGGATAGCCATCGAAACAGCGGTCATCGGGACCCGCCTCGACCTCCACCCAGGCCGCCCTGCTGCCCAGCATCAGGTGCACCCTCTCCGGCGGTACCGGCAGCTCGCCGTCTATCGCCGAGGCGAAGGGATGCACCAGGTCCGGCCAGCGGGGGTCGAAGACCCACAGCGCGCTGCCGCAGCGCGAGCAGAAATGCCGCTGGCCGGGGCTTTCCTCGCCGTCGATCACCGCACGATAGACCGACGCGTGCTCGGCGCCCTCGACCTCCAGGGTCTTGGCCAGGGCCCCGAGGTTGATCGCATAGCCGCCGCCGCCCGCGGTCTTGCGACAGATCGAGCAGTAGCAGCGATTGAACGGATAGGGATGCGGCGCTTCCACCCGGAAGTGGACCGCCCCGCAGTGACAGGACCCCTCTAGCCTCATGGCGTCTCTCCTCGCTCGTCGCTATTGCCTGAAGCCTAGGCGCTCTCCGGACGGTCGACGAAATCGGGAAGCGTCCTGCCCAAGAAAAAAGCAGCCGAGGCCACCGAGCCTCGGCCGCGCCCTCCCGAGTGGCTCAACGCCACCAGGGATTGGTCTCGCGAACGTCCTGCCGCATCGGCCTGTGGACCTTGCGGCTGAGCGGTTGTTGCAGCCGCTCGCTGCGCATTTCCCAGGCGTCGCCTTCCGCCAGTAGCAGCGGCCTGTCGCCGATCTGCAGCGCGGCGTCGCTCTCGACGCTGCGAACATCGACAGGAGGCGAACTCGTTCCGGGGGCATCCAGGGCCATCAGCGCGCCGGATGTCATCAGTCCCACGACGAAAGACGTCGCCAGCATGATGCGTTTCATGGGACACCTCCACGTTAGGGGTTGCGAGGTGTGTGCCCCGCCGAGACGACGCTCGACCGAGGCACGTTCGTGCCACCAGCCACGCCCGTCCTGGTGTGGTGATGAGGTGTCGCGGAGGGAAGATGGGGGACTCGCGAGAGCCCCCAGGTTCTCGGCGCTTCGCCTTGTGGCCGCCTCGGGTGGGCGCCAGGCGTTGGCCTTCTGATTATAGTGTCCGGCGCAGACGCCAAGGGATCGATGAAAAAAAATCCCGCAGCGAGCGGTCAAGGCGCTCCCGCCAGACTCCCCAGGTCCCGCGGGGCGGTGTCGACAGCCGCCAGGCGGCGAAGCGCCGCCCATAGCGTCACCTGATTGGCGGTGAGCACGCGCCTGCCGGCCGCCTCCTGAAGGTCGTCCATCAGGTCGAGGCTGTTGACGGCGGTATCGGGGATCAGCAGCGGCGCGGTGGCCCCGGGATGCTGGGCGCGCAGGGCGCGCACCTCGGCGAGAATATCCGCGTCGTGGGAATCGGCGGCATAGGGACAGTCCAGCGAGCGGGCCGTGCCCACCGACACGCCCGCCTCGCGCAGGAAGCTGACCAGGCGCAGGGTGACGTCGTCGGGATAGGGACTCAGCAGGTCTACCTGCCGATGCCCCAGCGTCTCCAGGGCCTCCAGGAAGGCCAGCGCCGTGCTGGTGACCGGCACCCCCAGCGCCGCCTCCAGGCTGCCGGCCTGTTCGCGGGCCCAGGCGAGCCCGCCGATGAAGCTGGCGCTGGTGCAGGCCCAGACCACCGCCCTGGCGCCCCGGGCGACGAGCTCGCTGCCGACGGGCACGAGCCGCTCGGTGGCGCCGAGGGCCAGCAGCGCCGCCGGCGCATGATGGCCGTCGCTGGAGACCTTGCCGAGGAGCAGGCGAGGCGCCCCGCCCTGCCAGCCGGCCAGCGCCTGCCATTCGTAGTCCTCGGGACCATCGTCGGGCAACAGGATGCCCAGCCGGGCGTCGGCGTCACTCATCGTCGCTGTCCTCCCTGGGTATCGAGGTCGTCGCCCAGAGACTCTAGCAGGAGGTGCGTCGACGCCCAAGGCATGGGCCGCGAGGCCGGCTCACCGCGCACCGGGCAGGCCGTCTCAAGGGGTCGCCGCACACTCCGCCACGCCCTCGGCCAGGTCGCGGATGACCCCGGCATAGAGGCCGGGCCCGGGCTCGTGCCCCACGCCCAGCGGATCGATGACCGTCGAGGTATCCACGGGCATGTCGCCGAACACGCCGCGCACCAGGTCGGGGTTGAACTGGGGCTCGGAGAACACGCAGTCGATGCCCAGCTCCGCGACCTTCCGCTGGATCTCGCGAATTCGTGCCGGGCTCGGGTCGGAGGCATCGCCCAGCGAGATGGCCCCGGCCGCCGGCACCCCGAAGCGCCGCTCGAAGTACTGGTAGGCATCGTGGAAGACGATGAACCGGGGGGGACCTGCCGCATCTAGGCGCTGCTGGACCTCTTCGATCAGCGTGTCCAGGCGTGCCTGGGCGTCTCGGGCGTTGTGGCGGTAGGTCTCGGCATGTTCCGGGTCGGCCTCGGCCAGCGTCTCGGCCATGACGCCGAGCCACGCCTGGGCATTGCGCGGGTCCAGCCAGGCATGGGGATCCAGGCCGTGGTGGGCATGATGATGCCCGGCGCCGTGGTCGTTGTCGTGGTCGTGGTCGTGGTCGTGGTCATGGTCATGGTCATGGTCATGGTCATGGTCATGGTCATGGTCATGGTCATGGTCATGGTCATGGTCATGATCGCCATGCCCGGCGCCACCGCCATGGCCATGGGCCTCGAAGGTGGCCCCCTCGCGGAAGTCATAACGGGTCAGCCCCGGCGCTTCCAGCAGCGGCACCGCCTGGGCATCACCGGCCAGGGTGTCGATCGAATCCTCCAGCCAGGGCGTCAGCGCCGACCCCACCCAGAACACCACCTCGGCGCGATCCAGGCTCTCGGCCTCGGAGGGCCGCATCGAGTAGCCGTGGGGCGAGGCGCCGGGCCGGATGACCATCTCGGGCGCGCCGAGATCGCCCATGACCTGGGCCGCCAGGGCATGCACCGGCGGGATGTCCACCGCCACCCTGGGCACCTCGGCCACGGCGAGGGTCGGCACGGCGAGTAGCGCCAGCAGCGGGCGAGCGTAGCGGGGCATGGCAGATCTCCTGAAGGTCGGTGGTCTTTATGGCGACAAACAATATGTTATAACATAACTTTTATGGCAAGCCTCACCACCACCCAGGCCGGCGAGGCCGGTGCCTCGGTGACGGGCCCCGACGGAAAACTCATCCAGGAACGACCATGTCTCTGCTGTCCCTTCACGATATCGGCGTCTCCCGGCGCGGCCATTCCATCCTGGCGGGCATCGACCTGGCCCTGGACGCGGGAGAGGTCGTGACGGTCGTCGGCCCCAACGGTTCGGGCAAGACCACCCTGATGCGGGTGATCATCGGTGCCCTGGCGCCGACCCGCGGCACCGTCACGCGCCGACCGAGGCTGTCCATCGGCTACGTGCCGCAACGCCTGCACATCGACCCCACCCTGCCGATGAGCGTGGCCCGCTTCCTGGCCCTGCCACGGCGCCGGCCCGCCGACGACGCCCATCGTGCCCTGGAGCAGGCCGGCGCCGCGGGGCTCGCCGAGCGCCAGATGGCCGGCCTCTCGGGCGGGCAGTTCCAGCGCGTGCTGCTGGCACGGGCCCTGCTCGGACGCCCCGACCTGCTGATCCTCGACGAGGCCAACCAGGGCCTCGACCACCGGGCCACCGCGGCCTTCTATCGCCAGATCGAGCGCGTGCGCCGGGAGCTCGGCTGCACGGTGCTGATGGTCAGCCACGAGCTGCATGCGGTAATGCAGGCCTCGGACCGGGTGATCTGCCTCAACGGCCATATCTGCTGCCAGGGCAGCCCCGAGACCGTGGCCGGCTCGCCGGCCTATCGCGACCTGCTGGGCCTCGACGAGCGCGACGCGGTGGGCTTCTACCGACATCACCCCTCGGCCACGGAGGCCCCGGCATGATCCTCGACGACTTCCTGTTTCGCGCCGCCCTCGGCGGCACCGGCGTGGCCCTGGCGGCCGCCCCGCTCGGCTGCTTCGTGGTCTGGCGACGCATGGCCTACTTCGGCGACGCCACCGCCCACGCGGCCATTCTCGGGGTGGCGCTCTCCCTGGTGCTCTCGACCTCGCTGTTCGCCGGCGTGCTGACGGTCTCGCTGCTGATGGCCCTGGCCGTGTCGCTGCTCAGCAATCGCGGCTATGCCATGGACACCCTGCTGGGCGTCACGGCCCACTCGGCGCTAGCCTTCGGGCTGGTGGCCGTGTCCTTCGTCTCCGGCGTGCGCATCGACCTGATGGGCTATCTGGTCGGCGATATCCTCGCGGTCAGCCGCGCGGACCTGGCCATCATCTGGGGCGGCGCCCTGCTGGTGCTGGCCCTGCTCGGCTATCGCTGGTCGGCGCTGCTGACCGCCACCCTGAACCCGGATCTGGCCCATGCCGCCGGCCTCGACCCGAAGCGCGAACAGCTGGTGCTCACCCTGTGCCTGGCGATGGTGGTGGCGGTGGCCATCAAGGTGGTGGGCGTGCTGCTGATCGCCGCGCTGCTGATCATTCCCGCCGCCACGGCTCGGCCGTTCAGCCGTACCCCGGAACGCATGGCCCTGGTCGCGGCGGCCATCGGCATCCTCTCGGCCAACGGTGGGCTCGCCGCCGCCTATCGGCTCGACACGCCCACCGGCCCCACCATCGTCTGCCTGGCCACGCTGCTGTTCCTGGCGGCCAGCCTGGTCGGCCATCGCCGCGGGAGGGAAGCGGCCACGCGTGCGCCGAGTCAACGCTGACCCTGCGCCGGCCGCATTCACTACATGCCGCCGGCGCGGGAGACTCAGCCGGCCTGCCCGCCGGGCCAGTTCCACGCGCTGCGCGCCACCGCATCGTGGGCGTGCAGGCTCTCGGCATGCACCACCCGCAGCCGAAAGCCGGCCACCCCGGGCTGCTCGCGCAGGGTGCTGTCCAGGCGCCGGGCGGCGTCTTCGCAGAACATCAGGTTCTGGCCGTTGGCCAGGGCGAAGGCCTGCTCGTCGACGCGCTTGACCGCCGTCTGCAGGGCGGTCCCCAGGACAGACTCCACCCGGTCGATGACCTCGACCACGGGCAGGGACTCGGCATCGGGGGCCAGGCGCAGCTCGAGATGCGCCTGGCTGCGCTGGCTGTGCGGGGTGGCGACGATGCCCTGCTCGCTGCCCAGCCAGTCGCGCATGGCGCGGGGATCGACGGCCGCTTGCCCGGCGAAATCGCGATCGAACTGCTCCTGGATCAGCTGGCGCGCCAGGGCCGCGGAGCAGGGGCAGGTCGAGGAGTAGCCGATGGAAAGCTCGAGGCGTGCCTCGAACCCCTGCGCCGTGAGCCGGCCACGCACCGCGAAGGGATAAGCCTTCCAGCCCGCCAGCGGGCTGACCAGGGCGGGCCGGCGCAGCATGGCCTCACCGCTCAGGTCGAGGAAGGCCTGCTGCGAGAGCCCGTGATGGCTGTCGAGAAAATGCGCCAGCACCTCCTGCAGGCGCTCCGGGGTCAGCTCCCGGTCGCTCAGGCGTTCCAGGGCCAGATAGAGCCGCGACATGTGAATGCCGCGTGCCTCGGGATCGTCCAGGCTGACGCCGGCATCGGCCCGGCCCGCCACAAGGCGCCCCGCCACCTGCAGCGGCAGGTCGATGCCTTCCATGCCGACCCAGGAAAGGCGCCCCGGCTGATCGGCGGCGCCGTCGGCGATATCGATGAGAGACGTCGTCATCAGGCTTCCTCGGTGTCGAACGCGGCGGGCACGACGTCGGTGAACGGATCGGGCAACGCACACCAGGCCTCGAGGCCCGCCGCCAGGGTGTCGTCGTCGAGCAGACAGTCGTCCAGGGCACGCCGCATGCGCGCCTCGTCCAGCCCCTGGCCGATGAACACCAGTTCCTGGCGCATGTCGCCGAAGGGCTCCTCCCAGGCGTTCAGGATGGCGTCGCGGAAATCCGGGTCGGTCGGCCAGTCCGCCTCCGGCACCGCCTTCCAGAACAGCCCGGCGAAACCGTAGTGGGCGATGCCGCCGGCCTGGCTCCACTGGCCGGCGAAGCGCGGCCGCGAGGCCAGCCAGAAGAAGCCCTTGGAGCGCAGCAGCCTTTCCCCGAACCAGCCGGCGTGCAGCAGCGCGTGGAACTTCTGCGGGTGGAAGGGGCGACGCGCGCGGTAGCTGAAGCTGCCGATGCCGTATTCTTCGGTCTCGGGCACATGCTCGCCGCGCATTTCCTTCAGCCAGCCCGGCGCCTGCCGGGCCCGCTCGAAGCTGAACAGGCCGGTGTCCAGCACCTTGTCCAGCGGCACTCGGCCCTGCGCCATGGCGATGACCTCGGCGTCGGGGTTGAGGGTGCGCAGCACGGCCTCGAGCTCGGCGCGCTGGGCCTCGTCGATCAGGTCGGCCTTGCTGATCAGCAGCACGTCGCAGAACTCGATCTGGTCGACCAGCAGATCGGCGACGTTACGTTCATCGTCTTCTCCCAGGCTCTCACCCGCCTCGGCCAGGGAGCTCGCCTCGCGATACTGGGCGAGGAAGTTGGCCCCATCGACCACGGTGACCAGGGTATCCAGCCTGGCCAGCTGCGACAGGCTGTAGCCCGATTCGTCCTCGAAGGTGAAGGTCTCGGCCACCGGCAGGGGCTCGGAGATGCCGGTGGACTCGATGACCAGCTGGTCGAAGCGTCCTTCCCGGGCCAGCCGCGCCACCTCCTCGAGCAGGTCCTCGCGCAGCGTGCAGCAGATGCAGCCGTTGCTCATCTCGACCAGGCGCTGCTCGGCGCGGTTGACCGCGATGTCCGCGGCGGGCTCCTCGCCGGCGACGTCCCGGCGCACCAGGGCGGCGTCGATGTTGACCTCGCTCATGTCGTTGACGATGACCGCCACCCGCCGGCCCTCGCGATTGGCCAGGATATGGTTGAGCAGGGTGGTCTTGCCGGCACCCAGGAACCCTGACAGCACGGTGACCGGCAGGGGCTCGAACTGACTCATCGGGCCTCTCCTCTTCGCTGTTGATGTGATGCTCTGCTGCGCCTGAGAGCCGGGCGACGAGGCTCGTCGCCCGGCCGGCTCAGTGAGCGTGGCCGGCGTGGGCGCCAAAGGTGGCGTTGAACTGCAGCATGGCGACCCAGCTCTCGTCCTGGCCGGCAAAGTTCTCGTGACTCACCTGAGCGCGCAGGAAGGCGTGGTCACGGAAGCGCCACGTCGCCTGTCCGCTGTGGCGGTAGGAGGCGTCCGCCGTGCCCAACTCGCTGGGATGCCCATGCACCACCTCGTTGGTCAGCCCCAGGGCTTCGCTGCGCAGGCCGAGCTCCCAGTGCGGCGCGATGCCATAGACGGCCTCCACATAGGCGCCATCCTGGCGCTCGGTGAAGTCGTGATGACGCTCCCAGACATGGTGATGCTCGACCCATTCGGTCAGATCGCGCTCGGTGTAGAAGTATTCGGCGCCCACCGTCCAATCGCCCTGGCCACCGTGGCGACCGGTTCGATGGTGATAGCGGGCATCCAGGCCGGCGAACCAGTTATCGCCCTCCACCCCATGAGCATGGTCCCCATGGTCATCCAGGCGGGCATACTGGCGATGGATGCCGGCGGAAGCGCCATAGGCGAGCGACTGTCCCTGGCCAAAATCGGCGCGCTGCTTGGCGTAGACGGTCACCAGTTGCGGCCCACTGTCCCGGTCTTCGCGTCCGCCCTCATCGAAGCGGCTAAAACGCTCGCCATCCCCCTGCAGCCACTCCGTACCCAGGGTGGTGTGCGACGAGGGCGACCAGCTGAGTTGTACGCCCTCCTCGCGCAGGCCGTGATCGCCGAAGAGGTATTCGTTGACCAGGGGGCGCTCGATGAAATGCCACTCATGCGGATGGCGACCATTGATGTGTCCGATCGCGGACAGGAACCGCCCCGCCTTGAGACGCAGCCCCTGCGGCAGTGCCCGGGTCGCCAGATAGGCCTCTTCCAGATGGAGGTCGTCCTCGTCCAGTGCGACCATCGCCACCCCTTCGAACAGCGCCGTTTCACCACGCAGCGCCAGCTCGGAATGGCCGAGATTGAACCCCTCCTCGAGGCCATGATCGTGACCGGCATGGTCATGGCCGTGCTCGCCTTCCCCGTCATGGCCGCCGGCAAACCCGGCGGGCGCCGACCGCTCCCCGGAGGCGCGGTGCTGATAGATGCCCTCCAGGGTCAAGGCAGCGGACAGCGACAGGTCCGGCGAGGCTTGGGTCGCATGTGCGCCATGGGCATGGGAACCGTGATCGTGGGCATGGGAACCATGATCGTGGTCCTCGGCCATGGCAGGGGACGTACCAAGCAGCATGGCGGCGGACAACGGCATCAGGGCAAAAATACGCTGGCGGGACATTCGAGATCCTGTGTTGGGTAGTCGCTTTCAAGCGGCGGAAAGATACGTTATAACGTATCAAAAAAGCAACCTGCCTGCCGTATCCACCAGGAGTTCTCGATGTCGATGATCGCCGCCGCCCCGCCTTTCTCCGATGACCTCTCCGATGATCTCGACGCCCTGCCCCATTGGGCGGAAGGCGGTGGCATCGAGGTGCTGCCGCGGATCTTCGAGGACGCCATCACCCTCGCGGTGCTGCGCCGTCCGCTGCCCAGCGACCTGCTGGCCGGCGCCCTGGCCCAGCTGCGTGCCCCGCGCCCGCTGTCGTTCGCCTGGCGCGGCGCCCCGGACGACGGGCTACGCGCCGACCTGCTCGCGGCGCTGCACGCCCCGGGCGTCTCGGCCCCCCTGGTCGAGGACATCGCGACCCTGGCCGAGGCCATGGCCTGCCTGTTCGAGACCGACAGCGTGGGCCTGCGCCTGCGCGTCCTCGACGCCCCCATGTGTCCGCGCTTTCACTGCGACAACCTGCCGGTGCGGCTGGTCACGACCTACCTGGGGCCGGGCAGCGAATGGCTGCCCGAGACGGCGGTGAACCGCGACGGGCTAGGCGCGCCTCGCCCCGACAAGCCGCCGGTGGTGAGAGAGGAAGGCGCCATCCGTCGCCTCGAGGCCGGCGACGTGGCGCTGTTCAAGGGGAGTGGCTGGATCGGCAACGAGACGCGCGGCCAGGTGCATCGCAGCCCGGCCGGGGAAAGCGGCCAGCAGCGGCTGCTGCTGACCATCGATCCCGGTTGAAGCGAAGGGTTACTCGCTATCCCGTATGCCACCAGGCGCATGACCACCTGGGCATGAGGGTCAAGATGGCCGCGGCGACGAGGCCGTGACGCCGCCCCCATTCAGGGAAGCACGCAGCACACCGGCTGCCGGAGCCACGGCGGTGCGAGGTGGTTCACCGCATCTCATGGCCCTGAGGCCGTTGTTCCATTGCCGGCGAAGCGTCGGGCCCCTTTCCCAGAATCATGCCGCGATAGAAGGCCTGTCTTCCCGCTCGGCCCGCGATCAACGCCAGCATGAGCAAACCGCCGAACCCCAGGGTCCGGCCAACCACGGGGCCGATGATGTAACAGAACAGCACGAGAAATGGCAGGCCAACCAGATGGCCGATGAACGTCGTGAGGATCTTTCGCATGGGAGGCCTCCGTTTTTGAGCACGCTCAATTTATAAATGAGCACGCTCAATTGTCAAGCGATCCCATGTACTTCTCATGACATGAGCGGGCGAGACGCGCGGTGTGCCAGCCGGATGAGGCCAGCAGGGAGCAAGGGGATCAGTCGGCGGGAAGAAGGCGCGCCAGTGCGGCCCGGAAGTCGTCGATAGCCGACTCCAGGCAAGGCTCGTCATGGCTGAGGTGGCGAACGAGCGTCATGAAGTAGCTGTCCTCGATCAGACGCATGAGGATGGCGTCACGTACCGTCGTCGCGCTCAAGAGCCGGGCCAGCAGGGTCGCGTCGAAGTTGCGGAAATGATCGAGATCCCAGAGCGCTTCCTTCAGCAGGCTGCGGCTCAAGGCAACATGCTCGAAGTAGAAGCGATAGAAATGGGAGCTCAGCTCGATCAATGCCTCCCGCTCGCCACCCCCTGCCCAACTGGCGAGGAACGTCTTGGCGATGCCGTTGAGCTGTTCCTCCATGCCTTCTCGCAGGATATCGATCTTGTTGGGATAGTGACTGAACACCGTGCCGTCGGCGACGCCGGCACGACGGGCGATCTCCCGAGTGGTGGTCGAGGCAAAGGAGCGCTCGGCGAATAGCGCTCTGGCGGCTTCACGAATGCGTGCGCGGGTGATGTCCTTCTTGCTCATCCTCTCTCTCGGCGGCGTCCATTGGCTGGCCGATGATACGCCAGAGGGCCCGCTTCCCTCACCCCCGCCCCGCTGAGGCCGGTCCGCATGCCCCAGGTGTCGAGCGCCGGCGGCAAACGGAATACCGATTGCCGGAGCGGCGGCGCCAGCATGGCCAGCGGCCGAATCACCGCCGTGGCCATCAGCCTCAGGAGGCCGGGGAGCAGCCGTCGAATCGCCTGGCGGTGGAGCTGCTAGGGCTTCCAGGGCAACGGCGGCGGCATCAGCGGCTCGCCATCGTAGCCCGAAACCGTGCCGAACCGCTGGCTGCCGGCCTCCCAGTCGTGCTGGGCCTCGGCGATCTCGCCCTTGCTGTGACCGACGAAGTTCCACCAGATCAGGATCTCCTCGCCCAGCGGCTCGCCGCCGATCAGGATCGCCCGTCCCCCGGCGGGCAGCGCCAGGGCAACGGCCTCTCGTCCGCGCCCCAGGTAGGCCAGCTCATTGGTGGGAAACGCCTCCCCGTCGATATCGACCTCCCCCTCCAGGGGCAGCACGCCGTATTCGAAGTCCTCGCGCAGCGGAAGTTCGATACGGCTCGCATCATCGCTCGCCAGATCCAGGCCCACCAGCGGCGAGAAGGCCAGCGTCGGGGCGCGACGGCCGGCGAACTCGCCGGTGAGCAGGGTGAAATCGACGCCATCCTCCTGCCAGCTCGGCAAGTGCGGATAGTGATCGAAGCGCGGATCGGTGCGCCGGTCGGCCTCGGGCAGGGCGATCCACAGCTGGGCGGCGTGAAGGTGGGTCTCGCCGGTCACCGACTCTTCGGTGTGGCTGATGCCGCGCCCGGCGGTCATCAGGTTGACCTGACCGGGACGAATCACCTGTCGGTTGCCGAGGCTGTCCCGGTGCAGCACCTCGCCCTCGATCATCCAGGTGAAGGTCTGCAGGCCGATATGCGGATGCGGCCCGACCCGCAGGCCGCGGGCATCGCCCTTGAACACGCTGGGACCGGCATGGTCGAGGAAGCACCAGGCCCCCACCAGGCGACGATGGCGAGACGGCAGCACCCGGTTGACCGGGATGCCGCCGACATCGGCGGTGCGCGGCGGCACATGCTGGACACGACGCTTGCCGTCGACGATCGGGCAGTCGAGCGAGGACTGCGGTTCAGGGTCCTGAATCAGGCTGCTCATGGTCATCTTCCTCCTCGCTGGCCAAGCGGCGGCGATCGCCCAGGCCGTGAAGGTCGGCCCGTCACTCGAGGCTAGCGCGCCGCGCCGTCCTGCGGCCGATAGAAGGCGAAGCCGCCGACATCGACCGTCTTGGTGTAGTGGGTCGCCCAGTCGGGCAGCATCTTGCGGTGGTGAAAGTACAGGGCACCGTCGGTACGATCCGCCAACTGCTGGTTCAGCGCCCGTCGGGCGATTTCCTTGGCCGTGGCATAGGCGCCCTCTTCGTCGGCGTCGTCCACGCGGCCATCGCACCACCAGGAAAACTGGCAGGCGCCCTGCTCGAGGCCCTGGCGGACGACGCCACACACGGTATCGGGGAATCCCCCGTGGGCGAGGCGGTTGATGACGACGTTGGCCACCGCCTCCATGTCGGCGGCCGCCTCGCCCCGCGCCTCCCAGTAGATGGTGCGCGCCAGGCAGGTGAGGGCATCGTCCAGGGGCTGTTCGCCCGCGGGGTCGACCGCCTGGGCCTCACGCTTCTCGATGACCATGCTCGGCACCACGGGCCCGGCCTCGCCCTCCTCCACCACCGTCTCTTCCAGCTGCTCCGCCTTGCGCTCGGCGGCCTCGGCGGCCTCCGTGGTGTCCGGGCGCGCCTCCAGCCCCGGCGACAGCGATACGAGCGACATGGCGAGGCACAACGGGTAATGGCGCAGACGGCGACCCATGGCGGTGGCTCCAGGCTTGGCCCGGCATCGCCGGGGAACGCGCGGCTCGCGCTCGGCGAACCGCCATCCACAGTGTAGCCGAGGTCACAGGCGTCCCCGTGCGGCGGTGGTCAGCGCAGCGTATCGTCGGACACGGGCTCAGCTAGGAGGCGAAGCCGCGGATCTGCGCCGCCAACCGGGCCAGCTGTGCATCGTCGGCTCGGCGATAATCGTGGGAAGAGAGATAGCCTTCGTAGCGGTCGAAGAAGGTGTCCACTCGCGACTCCACGGGCTGGAAGGCGGCATCGTTGCCGGTGCCGTGCATCGGGAACAGCTTGCTGTGCAGGTGATCGACGCCGTAGCCCTCGAAGAACATGCCGGTGCGGGCGACGCCATCGAGGGAAGCATCCAGCAGGCGCGCCACCCGCTTGGTGGCGAGCATCAGCCCGGTCAGCACCTCGTCCGGCTGGTCGAAGGCATAGCTCGAGTGGTGAGCCTTGGGGATCACCACGGAGAACCCCGGCGTGTTGGGAAAGATGGACAGGAAGGCCAGGTGATCGCGGTCTTCCCAGATCATGTGGCAGGGTGCCCGGCCGGCGACGATGTTGCAGAAGATGCAGCTCATGCGAGTTCCTCCTTGAGCGCTGACCTACCCGGAAGACGCCGGCCTCGAAGCCGCCCCAACGGTGGGGCCGGCATGCTATTCTCCAGGCTCATCCAGAGCCTACCCCACCCGCGAAGGAGATTCCCATGACCCAGGCCACCGCCCGCCACATCCTGGTCGCCAGCGAAGAGCAGTGCCAGTCCCTGAAGGCCGAGATCGAGAACGGCCGCGACTTCGCCGAGGTCGCCCGCGAGCATTCCCAGTGCCCCTCCGGCCAGCAGGGCGGCGAGCTCGGCAGCTTCGGCCCCGGCCAGATGGTCCCCGAGTTCGACAAGGTGGTGTTCTCCGCCGACCTGAACCAGGTCCAGGGCCCGGTGAAGACCCAGTTCGGCTACCACCTGCTGGAAGTCACCAGCCGCGGCTGAGGGCCTGACGCCAGGCCGAAGCAGGCCGCGCCGGGAAACCGGCGCGGCTTTTTATCGTCGAGCGCTCCGAGCCGCTCCCCGGAGCTAGCCGACCAGCGGGCAGACATTGCAGGGCCTTGAGCTCGCCATGCCTGTGCCTCCAGGGCCGGGAAAACGTTAAGGTATTGCAGGCCCCCGATGCGACCCGGGGCAGACGACCAGGGAGGTATCGAGCTTGAGCGAGCACAGCGTGATCCGCGTGGAGGGCCTGTCGAAGACCTACGACAGCGGCTTTCAGGCCTTGAAGAACGTCGACCTCGAGATCCGTCGCGGCGAGATCTTCGCCCTGCTCGGCCCCAACGGCGCCGGCAAGACCACGCTGATCAGCGTGATCTGCGGCCTGGTCAATGCCAGCGCCGGCCGGGTGCTGGTGGCCGGGCACGACAATGTCCAGGACTACCGCCAGGCCCGCGAGCGCATCGGCCTGGTGCCCCAGGAGCTGACCAGCGAGGCGTTCTCCACGGTGTGGGACACGGTGAGCTTCAGCCGCGGGCTGTTCGGCAAGCCCCGGGACCCCGCCCACATCGAGCGGGTGCTGAGGTCGCTGTCGCTGTGGGACAAGCGGCGCAACCGGCTGATCACGCTGTCCGGCGGCATGAAGCGCCGGGTGCTGATCGCCAAGGCCCTGGCCCACGAGCCCGAGATCCTGTTCCTCGACGAACCCACCGCCGGGGTCGACGTGGAACTGCGCCGCGACATGTGGGAGGTGGTGCGGGGGCTGCGCGAGCGCGGCGTGACCATCATCCTCACCACCCACTACATCGAGGAAGCCGAGGAGATGGCCGACCGCATCGGCGTGATCCGCGCCGGCGAGCTGGTGCTGGTGGAGGACAAGCGCGAGCTGATGCGACAGCT
Organism: Halomonas sp. ABH4_019; assembly: GCF_056159885.1. Lineage (NCBI taxonomy): Bacteria > Pseudomonadati > Pseudomonadota > Gammaproteobacteria > Oceanospirillales > Halomonadaceae > Halomonas > Halomonas sp. ABH4_019. The sequence goes on along the minus strand of NZ_JBSWWC010000003.1, from coordinate 487,330 downwards.
CGGCCGCAAGCAGCTGACCCTGCAACTGCGCGAGCCCCTCGAGCGCCTGCCGGCGGGGCTCAACGGCCACCACCTGGCGCTGTCCGAGGACGGCCAGGCGCTGATCTACACCTACGAGAGCCGCCGCAACGGCGATGACCAGGCCGGGATCGCCGAGCTGCTGGCCGACCTGGACGCCGCCGGCGTCCGCTTCAAGGACCTCCACACCCGGCAGAGCTCGCTGGAGGAGATCTTCGTCAGCCTGGTCAGGGAGGACGCATGAACCTGGAATCCGTGAGGACCATCTACGTCGCCGAGATGGCGCGCAGCCTGCGCACCGTGCTGCAGAGCATCGTCTCGCCGGTGATCTCCACCTCGCTCTACTTCGTGGTGTTCGGCGCCGCCATCGGCACCCGCATCAGCGAGGTGGAGGGCGTGAGCTACGGCGCCTTCATCGTGCCCGGGCTGATCATGCTGATGCTGCTGACCCAGAGCGTCTCCAACGCCTCCTTCGGCATCTTCTTCCCGCGTTTCTCGGGCTCGATCTACGAGATCCTCTCGGCGCCGATCTCCTACTTCGAGGTGGTACTCGGTTTCGTCGGCGCGGCGGCCACCAAGTCGGTGATCCTGGGGCTGATCGTGCTGGGCACGGCGAGCCTGTTCGTGCCCTTCTCGATCGCCCACCCGCTGGTGATGCTGCTGTTCCTGGTGCTCACGGCGGTGACCTTCAGCCTGCTCGGCTTCATCATCGGCATCTGGGCCGACGGTTTCGAGAAACTGCAGCTGGTGCCGCTGCTGGTGATCACCCCACTGACCTTCCTCGGCGGCACCTTCTACTCCATCGACATGCTGCCACCGGTCTGGCAGGCGGTGACGCTCGCCAACCCGGTGGTCTACCTGGTCAGCGGCTTCCGCTGGAGCTTCTACGGCCTGGGCGACGTCAGCATCTGGGCGAGCCTGGGCATGATCGCGCTGTTCCTGGCGATGGCGCTGGGCGTGGTGAGCTGGATCTTCCGTACCGGCTACCGCCTCAAGCCATGACCGCACGGGGCAGCCTCGGAGCGGTCGGCTGCGGTATCATCGCCGCCTTTCCCGTTACCCGAGCCGCGAGGTCCGTATGCCGATCCTGCACAGCATCATTCATCGCATCGACAAGGGCGACGGCGAGACGCCGGCTCGCCTGGCGCCCGCCGACGCGCCGCTGACCCCGTCCCCGGCCCTGGACGACCTGCTGGCCAAGCTCCACGATGCCTATCACGGCAAGGCCAAGGACTGGGGACGCTTCGCCGAGGACGAGCCCGCCGCCTTTCCCGCCGAGCTGGCCGGCTTCCTCGCCGGCGAACGCGACTTCCCGGCCCTGACCCGCGCCCTGGCCGAGCGCCTCGTCCCGCTGATCGATGCCCACCTGCCGGTGGGCGGTCACCTGCTGGTGGTCGATTACCGGCAGGGCGATTCCCGCTACCTGATGCTGGCCCTGCTCCACCACCGCGACGGCTTCGCCATCGACGGCGACCTCGACGTGACCCCGGCGCGCCAGCTCAACCTGGCCCAGATGACCCTGGCCGCGCGGCTCGACGTCAACCAGTGGCAGGGCGGCTCGGCCTCCCACCCCTACCTCTCCTGGACCCGCGACCGGGGCGGCAAGAAGCTCGCCGAGGCCTTCGCCGAGGCCCTGGGCGCCCGGGAGCAGCGCGATGCCGGCGAGGAGACCCGCACCCTGCTCAAGGCCTTCAGCGACTACGTGGAACACGAGGACCTCCCCGAGGAGGCCAGCCGCGAGAAGACCGACGCCCTGGTCGACTACGCCAGCGACCAGGCGAGGCTCGGCGAACCGATCACCCTGGAGGACCTCTCCGAGCTGGTCGACGAGGAGCGTCCCAAGGCCTTCTTCGATCACATCCGCAACAGCGACTACGGGCTGGCCCCGGAGATCCCGCCGGACAAGCGCACCCTGAACCAGTTCCGGCGCTTCACCGGCCGCGCCGGCGGCGTCTCGATCAGCTTCGACTCGCACCTGCTGGGTGCGGCCGTGGAATACGACGAGGACGGCGATCGCCTGATCATCAAGAAGGTGCCGAACGGCCTGCGCGACCAGCTCAAGCGTCGCCAGGACTGAGCCTCGCCTGCGTAGCGCCAGGGCGGGGCCTCGCCCCGCCGTCAAGGGAAAATCCCAGCCTTGATGGCAGCATCTGCCTGGTACGATTCGGGCCTTCAGGTAAGCCGTGTCGTCATCCCGCAGCATGATGTTTTTCGTATCGCCATCCCCCTCCGTGACGGCTAACTTTCCTAAGCAGCAGGGAGGGGAAATCGATGCGGCGCGCACGAGAAGAGGGGGAACTCACCCCCTGGAGCGGCGAATTCATCAACCCGCGGCAGGAAGCGGCCTTTCGGCGGTCGGTGCGCGACACCACCGCCGGCCTGCTGCGTGCCGCCATGCTGGCGGCGGCGCTGATGTTCGTACTGCTGGGGCTCGCGGACTATCCACGGCTCGGCCCGAGCGACAGCTTCTTCCTGCTGCTCGGGCTGCGGCTGCTGGTGGCCGGCGGCTGCCTGCTGACCTGGTGGGCGGTGGGCCGCCAACCCGACCGGGTCTTCCGCTTCGCGCCGCTGAACCCGGTCATCTGGCTCGGCTGCACGGTCATCATCCTGATCGTTGCGCTGGACCCGGACACCCTGAGCACCCATGCGCCCTCCGCGGCGGTGGCGGTGATGGCGCTGTATCTCTTCGTGCCCAACCGGATCCCCTGGATGACGGCCGCCAGCCTCTACCTGACCCTGGGCTTCCTGGCGACCACCGCCTTCTGGGTCCAGGCACCTGCCAGCGTGATCCTCGTCCAGGCGCTGGTGCTGGGCTTCGCCAACGTGGTCGGCTTGCTGACCGCCCGCCGGCTGGCTCGCCTGCAGCGCCGGCAGCATGCCTCCCTGCTCGACGAGCGCGCCTACTGCCGGCGCCTGCAGGGAGAGATCCGGGCCCGCGCGCGCCTGGAACAGCGCCTGCGCCACATGGCCGGCACCGACGAGCTCACCGGGCTCGACAACCGCCGCCGTTTCTTCGAGCGTGCCCATCGCGCCCTCCGCCGCTGCCACCGGCACGGCAGCCCCATGGCGCTGTGCATGGTCGACCTCGATCACTTCAAGGTCATCAACGACCGCTACGGCCACGCGGTGGGCGACCGCGTGCTGGTCCAGGTGGCGGGCCAGTGCCGCCGACACATCCGCGACATCGACATCATCGGCCGTCTCGGCGGCGAGGAATTCGTCATCGCCCTCCCCGACACCGAACTGGCCAAGGCCCAGGAGATCACCGAGCGACTGCGCCGCTGCATCGAGGCCCTCCCCCATCCGGACCCCCAGGCCGACGAACGGCTCTCGGTGACCATCGGTATCGCCCGCGTCGAGACCGGCGAGGCAACGCTGACCCCGGCCCTGCGCCGCGCCGACGAGGCGCTCTATCGCGGCAAGTCGGGCGGCCGCAACGTCGTGGTGGTGGATGGCGTGGCGAACCTGCCACGCCTCTCGCTGGTGGACGGCTGAGACGAGCCGGGCTCAGAACAGCCCGAGCTGGCAATCGATCAGGGACGCGAAGTCGTCCCCCACGAAGGGCAGGATGGCATCCGCCACCGGCTGCAGCTGGTGGCCCAGGTAGTGGTCGGCATCGATGGCCGCCCGCCGCTGCTCCAGCGGCTCCGGCCCGGCCACGGTCATCACGTAGCGAATCCAGCCGCCGTGCTGATACTGGCGCGGGCGCCCCAGCCGCTCGTTGGCCGCGTCGGCGAGCCGCGCGGCCCGCACATGGGGCGGCACGCTGCGCCGGTACTCGTCGAGGGGCCGGCGCAGCCGCTTGCGATAGACCAGCCGGTCGTCGAAGTCGCCGGCCAGGGTGCGGCGCACATAGTCGCGCACGTAGTCCCGATAGGGCTCGCCGGCGAAGATGCGCCGGTAGAGTTCCTGCTGGAAGGCCTTGGCCAGCGGCGTCCAGTCGCTGCGCACGCTTTCCAGGCCCTTGAACACCAGCCTCTCCTCACCCGCCGCGTCGCGCGTCAGCCCGGCATAGCGTTTCTTGCTGCCCGCCTCGGCGCCACGGATGGTCGGCATCAGGAAGCGCCGGTAGTGGGTCTCGAACTGCAGTTCCAGGGCGCTCTCCAGGCCGTACTCCCGGGCCAGGTGATCGCGCCACCAGGCATTGACGTGTTCCACCAGGCGCCGGCCGATCGCCGACGCCTGCACTTCCGGGTGCTCGCCACCGAGCCACACGAAGGTGGAATCGGTATCGCCGTAGATAACGGTATATCCCTCGGCCTCGATCAGCGCCCGGGTGCGGCGCATGATCTCGTGGCCGCGCATGGTGATCGACGAGGCCAGGCGCGCGTCGAAGAAGCGGCAGCCCTTGGACCCCAGCACGCCATAGAAGCTGTTCATGATGATCTTCAACGCCTGGGAGAGCGGCGCGTTGCCGGCCCGCTTGGCCGCCTCGCGCCCCGCCCAGACGCGCGCCACGATATCCGGCAGGGCGTGACGGGTCCGCGAGAAACGCGCCCCGCGAAACCCCGGCACCGAGGCGCTATCCGAGGCGTCGGCGAGCCCCTCCACCAGCCCCGCCGGGTCGATCGAAAAGCTGCGGATGATCGAGGGATACAGGCTCTTGAAATCGAGCACCAGCACCGAGTCGTAGAGCCCGGGCCGGGAGTCCATGACGAAGCCACCGGGGCTCTCGGCGGCTTTTGCCTCGCCGAGGTTCGGCGCCACGTACCCCAGGCGGTGCAGCCGCGGCAGGTAGAGATGGGTGAAGGCCGCCACCGAGCCGCCGCTGCGATCGGCGGGCAGCCCCGTCACGCTGGCCCGTTCCAGCAGGAAGTCGAGGAGCTCGGCCTTGGCGAAGATCCGCGTCACCAGCTCGCAGTCCTTGAGGTTGTAGCGCGCCAGCGCCGGCTTGTCCTCGGCGAACATGCGCAGGATGCCCTCGAGGCGCTGGTAGGGGTTATCGATGGCCTTGCCCTCGCCCAGCAACGCCTGGGCGACGGCTTCCAGGCCGAAGGAGGGAAACTGCCAGGTGGCCGAGCGCAGCGCCTCGATGCCATCGATGATAAGCCGACCGGCCGCCGAGGCGACGAAGCGATTGGCCTGGTGCCCCAGGGCGCGCCACTCCAGCTCGGCGCCACCACGGCCCAGGCGCAAGGGCACGCCGAGCCGCCGGGCGTGTTCCTGCAGAATCCGCAGGTCGAACTGCACCAGGTTCCAGCCGATGATCGCGTCGGGGTCGTGTTCGGCGAACCAGCGGTTCAGTCGCTCCAGCAGCGCCGCTCGGCTCTCACAGTAGTCGAGGCGGAAGTCGAGATCCTCGGCCGCAGCGTTGGCCGGGCCCAGCATGAACACCTGCCGCTGTCCGACTCCCTCCAGGGCGATGGAGTACAGCTCGCCGCTGCCGCTGGTCTCGATGTCCAGCGACACCAGCCCGAGCCGGGGGCGATAGTCCGCGGCCGGCCTGAGCCGTGTTGCCACCAGTCCGCCCTCGCCATCGGGTGAGCCGGTCACCGAGACGGGCGCGGTGATGAACCGCTCCATCAGATAGCGCTCCGGCGGCCGAATATCGGCCTCGTAGATCTCCACGCCGGCCTGCTTGAAGCGGCGCGCCAGGGCCTGCAGCCGACGGTATCCCGGGCAATAGAGCCCCAGCATCGGGCGGCACTGGAAGTCGCGCAGCGAAAGCGAGCGCAGCTCGACGCCGCGCTCGCCGCGCAGCACGTGCTCGGCGCGCCGCCGCTGCGCCGCTGGCAGGAAGGCCACCGACGGCTGTGGCGGCACCCGCACCCGAAGGGGGCCATCGTCGGTCGCCAGCCAGAACACCACCTCGCTACCCTCGGGTGTATCCCGCCAGTGCCGGGTCAGGATGAACCCCTGCCGTGAAACCACCGTCGCTCCTCGTCCGATCGCTGAGTCCACGATCTTACCGTGGCCGCCGGCGCCTCACACCTCGACCACCAGGTCGGGCCGGAAGTGCGAACAAGGAAAAGAGATGCCAAGCAGGTCAGAGAGTGCCCGCCGTCGCATACCTCTTCCGTCCCGTCCGCTCAGTTTCGACCGCTCAGGGCCAGGCGCACGCCCAGGCCGATGAACAGCGCGCCGAGCCCTCGCTCGAGCCAGGCCCCCAGGCGCCGCCGGCCGCGCAGGGCATCGGCCAGCCGCGCACCGAGCAGCACCAGGGGCGGCTCGATCACCGCGGCCACGGCGATGATCAAGGCGCCGTGCAGGGCCAGCTGCAGGCTCGCCGGCCCCGCCCCGTCCACTACGAACTGGGGCAGGAAGGCCAGGAAGAAGATCGCCACCTTGGGGTTGAGCAGCGAGACCAGCACCCCCTGGCGATAGATCGCCCCCATCGGGAGGCGGCGGGCCGACGTCTGCGACGGTGCCTCCCCGCCGGGCCCGCGCAGGGCCTGGAGCCCGAGCCACACCAGGTAGGCCGCCCCGACCCATTTCACCACCGAGAAGGCCAGCGCCGAGGTGGCCAGGATGGCGGACAGCCCCAGCGCCGCCATGATCACATGCCCCCCGGCACCGCTCCATACGCCGAGCATGGCGGCCACGCCGCCCCGCCGGCCCTGGCGTGCGGTCTGGCCGAGGATGAAGGCCATGTCCGGCCCCGGGGCGAGATTGAGCAGCACCGCGGCGGACAGGAAGGTCATCCAGTGGGTCAAGGTGTAGTCCAGCATCGGCGGTCTCCTCGGCAGGCGGGTCATCGGAACACCCCACGCTAGGCGGGCCCGTCCGCCGCGTCCAGCGGCTTGACCTGACGGGCATAAAAAAAGCCTCCCCGAAGGGAGGCCAGTTGGAGCACGCCAGCTCACTCGTCGAACCGGTTGCCCTACTGCGACGCAATGACAACCGGCGAGTCGACCGCAACCGCTCCGGGCACGGGAGGCTCCGGCCGTCGACAGCCAACACAATACAAAAGTCGAACCAACTTTCTCTCATAAACCATAAAATCATATGGTTACAGAAAACATCATCGCCATCGCACCGCACCAGCCATCGCCTGACCTTTCCACCATGCACCATCTGGATCCATGAGCGTGCCGCGGCGCATCATGGCGGCGCATATCGCCCTACAACTTGATGGAAATCCCTTCCATGAAGCATTCTGGCGTTTTATCCACGCGCGGAGACCCTCCATGTCCCAACCTCGCCTCGGCTTCATCGGCATCGGCCTGATGGGTGACCCCATGACCCGCCGGCTGCTCTCGGCCGGCTTCGACGTCAGCGTCTGGAACCGCTCGCCGGACAAGACCGCAGGCGTGGCCGCGGCCGGCGCTCGCGTGGCCGGCTCGCTCGGCGAACTCGTCGAACACTCGGACATCCTTCTGCTGTGCCTGGCCGACACCGACGCGGTCGAGACGGTGGTGTTCGGCGAGGATGGCGTGGCCACCCACACCCGCCCGGGTCAGCGCCTGGTGGATGTCTCCAGCAGCGACCCTGCCGCCACGCGTGACTTCGCCGCCAGGATGAAGGCCGAGCGCGGCGTCGCCTGGGTGGACGCGCCGGTCTCCGGTGGCGTGGCCGGCGCCGAGGCCGGCGAGCTGGCCGTCATGTGCGGCGGTGCCGCCGAGGACATCGAGGCCGTGCGCCCCGTGCTCGCGCCTCTGGCCGCCCGAATCACCCACATGGGGCCGGTGGGCAGCGGCCAGGTGACCAAGGTCTGCAACCAGATGATCGTCGGCTGCCAGGCCGCGGTGATCGCCGAAACGGTGGCCATGGCCGAGGCCAGCGGCGTCGATGCCGGCCGGCTCGACGAGGCGCTGGGCGGCGGGTTCGCCGACTCCAAGCCGTTTCGCATCCTCGCGCCGCGCATGGCGGCACGCGACTTCGCCGCCCCGCCCTGGCACCTGCGCACCCTGCTCAAGGACCTGGACATGGCGGTGGCCCAGAGCGGCCGCGTGACCAGCGCCACGCCGATGAGCGCCCTGGCGTCGCAGCTGATGCGGGCCCACGCCGCCCGGGGCCATGGCGAGTCGGATCCGGCGACCCTGATCGAGGCCTATCGCGCCCCGGACGCGGAGTGAAGGGAAGAGGCGTGGCGATTCCCATGCACGCCAATACTCCGCATATATAGCCCATATAGGCTATTTTTTTACAGAATAGCCTCTTTGGCCTATTCTTCGGGGACAGTCGAGACCGCAGGAGACCCCGCATGGCCAGCCGCCTCGCCGTGCTCACCGGCGATATCATCGATTCGCGCCGCATCGCCGACGGCCGACGCCTCCATGAGGTGCTCGAGGCCACCCTGGCACGGCTCGCCGACCGCCATGCGGGGGCCTATCAGCGCTATCGGGGCGACGGCTTCCAGCTCGCCCTCGGCCAGGCCGAGTCGGCCCTGGACGCCGCCGTCGCGCTGCGTGCGGCGCTGATCGCGAGCTCCGAGGCCAGCCGACGCTGGGACGCCCGGCTGTCCATCGCCGTGGGTCGCGACCGCTGGCGCCCCGGGGGCGAGCTGGCCTCCGCCGACGGTCCGGTGTTCGTCGCCTCGGGCCGCGGCCTGGACGCCCTGGCCGATAGCGACGCCCATCTCGTGCTGAGCCCGGCCGGGACGCCCATCGATCCCTGCCATGCCCTGCTGCTACGCTACCTCGATGCCCTGGTCGACGGCTGGTCGCCCTATGCCGCCGAGGTCGTCGGCCTGCGCCTGCAGCACGGCGAGACCCAGCAGGCCCTGGCGAAGCGCCTGGGTATCCGCCAACCCAGCGTGCACAAGCGGCTGCGCGCCGCCCGTTGGCCGCTGCTGGAGGACACCCTGACGCAGTTCCGCGCGACGTTTCGCGACAGCCTGACCCGGGAGGACGCGGCCCCATGACCCCGACGGCACTGGCGACGCTGCTCGCCCTGTTCATCGCCCACCTGGTCGGCGACTTCCTGCTCCAGCCGCGACGCTGGGTCGAGGCGCGCCAGCGCGACAAGGCCCTCGCCGGCGTGCTCTACCTGCACGCCGGGCTGCACGGACTGCTGGCCTTGGCCGTGCTGGTCGTCGCCGGCGTCGAGCCCCTCGCCGCCGCGGCCTGGTCGCTGACCATCGCCGCCAGTCACGCGTTGATCGACCTGGGCAAGGCCCACCTGGACCCGCGTCGCCTCGGCTGGTTCCTGATCGACCAGGCGCTGCACCTGGCCGTGCTGATCGGCGTCTGGCTGGCCTGGCTGGGCAGCCTGGCGCCGCTGGGCGCGGTCATCGACTGGCTGGCCCGTCCCGAGGTGCTGAGCCATGCCCTGGCCTACCTGCTGGTCACCCGCCCCATGGCCATCGCCATCGCGCTGGCCATGCGCCCCTGGAGCGAGGAGGTCGCCGACCCGGGCACCCTGGTCGCCGCCGGTGCGCGCATCGGCATCCTCGAACGGCTGCTGGTGCTGACCCTGGTGCTGCTTGACGAGCTGACCGCGGTGGGCTTCCTGCTCACCGCCAAGTCGGTGCTGCGCTTCGGCGACCTGCGCGCCCGCCGCGACCGCAAGCTCACCGAATACGTGCTGCTGGGCACCCTGCTCAGCGTCACCGCCACCCTGGCGCTGGGCCTGGTGGTGCGTCAGCTACCTTGGACAGCGTGAGCCATGCGATCCAGGACACTGCTCTACCTTTGGGCCGCCCTGCTGCTCGGTGGCTGCGCCGGCGGGCAAGGGCCGGTGGAGGGTGACGGCTACGCCATCGACGACCGCCACCCGTCCAGCGCCCACTCCAGCCGGGTGCGCTTTCTCGTGCTGCACTACACCGACGAGGACGAGGCGACCTCGCTCGAGATTCTCTCCGGGCCGCGGGTCAGCGCTCACTACCTGGTGCCGCAGCGGCCCGACCGGGGCCTCGGCTCGCCGATGATCTACCGGCTGGTGGAGGAGTCGCGACGGGCCTGGCACGCCGGCGCCAGCGCCTGGGCGGGACGCACCCACCTCAACGACAGCTCGCTGGGCATCGAACTGGTCAATGCCGGGCCGAACCGACTCCCCGACGCCTCACCGGGCGACGGTGCGGTGACCTGGGCGCCCTTCCCCGGGGCCCAGGTCGAGGCACTGATCGCCCTGCTCCGGGACCTGATCGCGCGACACGATATCGCGCCCACCGGGGTGCTGAGCCACGCCGAGATCGCCCCCACCCGCAAGATCGACCCGGGCCCGGCCTTCCCCTGGCGGCGCCTTCACGCGGCCGGCATCGGCACCTGGCCGGCGGACGCCGACGTCGCGCGCTTCCGCCGGGCCTTCGCCGCGGCACCGCCGCCGCTCGACGTGCTGCAGCGGGCGCTGGCGGCCTGGGGGTTCGCGGTGTCGCCCAGCGGCGAGTTCGATGAGGCGACCCGGGGGGCGCTGCGTGCCTTCCAGATGCGCTACCGGCCCGACGATTATCGCGGCCGGCCGGACGTCGAGACCGCCGCCCGGCTGTGGGCGCTGCTGACCCGCTATCGCCCAGAGGCGCTGTCCGACCCGGCGCTCGCCTCACCGGCGGCGATGCCCGGAGTGACGCCAGCGCCGCGGGGGTAGTGGATGACATCGTGGAAGCGCGTCGGCCCCGGCCCCGGGTTGCGATAGGCGTGGGGCCGGTCGGCGGCGAAGCGCAGCCCTTCCCCCGCGGCGAGTCGCCGCCAGGCGCCGTCCACCCGAACCTCCAGTTCCCCCTCGACCACCACCAGATGCTCCACCACGCCCGGCGCGTGGGGCGCCGACTCGCTGAGCGCCCCCGCGGCCAGGGTGCCCACCAGCAGCTCGAAGCCGAGGGCGGGGTCGAAGGGAAACAGCGGTACGGCCGCCATCCCGGCGGCATCACCCTCGGAGGCCGGCGCGGCCTGAGGCGTCACGCCGGCCTGGTCGTCGACCGGCGCGACGGACCCGGGGTCGAACAGGCTCGAGAAGGGCACCCGGAAGCCGCTGGCGATCTTCCACAGTGTCGCCACCGTGGGGCTCGACTCGCCGCGCTCGATCTGGCCCAGCATGGCCTTGCTGACGCCGGTTTCCCGGGCGGTGCGGTCGAGGCTCCAGGCCTCGGCGCGGCGCAGCTCCCTGAGCCGTTCGGCGATGTGCTGCGAGATCTCCTGCATCGGCCATTTTCTCCCGGTCGCATGCGATGAAAGGCCCCATTGTAGCGCGGCGATCGAGTTGTGCGTTATAGCGCACGGTGCTAGGGTGTCGCCATCGTGCGTTATAACGCACAGCCGCCCGGAGTCTCCCATGTCCATGACAAGCCGGCCATCGCCGAGCCCCGCCACCGCCGACCGCTCCTCCCTGTGGCGCGACAGCAGCCTGTCGACCCTGACCGCCGGCTTCATCGCCGTGCTGATCGGCTACTCTAGCTCGGCGGCCATCATCGTCCAGGCCGCCGAGGCGGCCGGCGCCAGCCAGGTCCAGATCGGCTCCTGGCTGTGGGCGCTGGGCATCGGCTCCGGCATCACCACCCTGGTCTTCTCGCTGCGCTACCGCATGCCGCTGCTCACCGCCTGGTCGACGCCGGGCGCGGCGCTGCTCGCCACCAGCCTGCCCGGCCTGCCGATGAGCGAGGCCATCGGGGCCTTCCTGTTCTCGTCGCTGCTGATCACCCTGTGCGGCGCGAGCGGGCTCTTCGAGCGACTGATGCATCGCCTGCCCCGGGCACTGGCCTCGGCCATGCTGGCCGGCGTGCTGCTGCGCTTCGGCCTCGACCTGGTGATGACCGTGGAGCATCGGCTGGTGCTGCCGCTGGCGATGGGGCTGACCTACCTGGTCGCCAAGCGGCTGTGGCCGCGCTACGCCATCCCGCTGGTGCTGGCCGTGGGCGGCCTGGTGGCCCAGGCCCAGGGCCTGCTCGACCTCGGCGCGATCACCCCGGCGCTGGCGGTGCCGGCCGTCACCGCGCCGAGCCTCGATCTCGGCGCGCTGATCGGCGTCGGCATCCCGTTGTTCGTGGTTACCATGGCCTCACAGAACCTGCCCGGCGTGGCCGCCCTGCGCGCCGCCGGCTACCGACCGCCGATCTCGCCGCTGGTCGGCGGCACCGGCGTCGCCGGCCTGGCGTTGGCGCCCTTCGGCGGCTTCGCCCTCAACCTGGCGGCGATCAGCGCCGCGGTCTGCCAGGGCCCCGAGGCCCATCGGGACCCGCAGCGCCGCTACGCGGCCGGCGTGGCGGCAGGCGGCTTCTATCTGCTGCTGGGGCTGTTCGGCGCCACCGTGAGCTCGCTGTTCGCGGCGTTGCCCGGCGAGCTGGTGGTGGCCATCGCCGGCCTGGCCCTGCTGCCGACCCTGGGGGCGGCGCTGGCCGATGCCCTGGGCGACGCCCCCCAGCGAGACGCCGCCCTGCTCACCTTCCTGGTCACCGCCTCGGGCATCTCGCCGGGCGGCATCGGCGCCGCCTTCTGGGGCCTCGCGGCCGGCCTGGTGGCGCTCGCCGTGAGCCGCTGGCGCGCCGCGGGCCAGGGCTGATCGCGCGTGTCGCCCTCGGCACCGCTGGCGTCGCGGCGATAGCGCGGCGGGCCGCCGGCGTCTGCTAGGCTGCCGCGTCACAATAATAATCGCCTTGGGAGCATGACCATGACGACCCCGACCCTCACCACTCGCCAGGGACGCGACATCGCCCCTTACCTGGCGGCCCTGGCCCAACTGCGCATCCGGGTGTTCCGCGACTTCCCCTATCTCTACGACGGCGACCCGGCCTACGAGGCCCGCTATCTCGAGCGCTACGCCGCCAACCCGGAGAGCTTCTTCGTGCTGGCCTTCGACGGCGACCGCCTGGTGGGCGCGGCCACCGGCCAGCCGCTGGCCGACGAGATGGACGACTTCCGCGCCCCCTTCGAGGCCGCGGGCTACCGCCCCGAGGGCGTCTTCTACTATGGCGAATCGGTGCTGCTGCCCGAGTACCGGGGCCGCGGCATCGGCAAGGCCTTCATGGAGGCCCGCGAGACCCATGCCGTCACCGAAGGCTTCGGCTACGCGGCCTTCTGCGCCGTGGAGCGCCCCGTCGACCATCCCCTGAAGCCCGACGACTATCGCCCGCTGCACGATTTCTGGAACGCCTGGGGCTATCGCCGCACGCCCTCGCTGTCCACGACCTTCGCCTGGAAGGACATCGACGCCGCCGAGGAGAGTGCCAAGCCGATGATCTTCTGGTTCAAGGCACTGGACGGATAGCCGCGGCGAGGCGCCCGGCGGCTTTTGCCGACACTGACGCTTGGCCGTACAATGCCTGGCATACCCCGCCATCCGGCCCCTGTCGAACGGCGCCGGGCATCGCGAGCCCGAGGCTGGCGATGCCCGGTCCGGCCCGACGGCCCGCCAGGCGGCTCGACCGATTCCACCAGACTCTTGCTCGAGGACACCCCGGACCCATGCGCGCCACGCAACTGTTGATCTCCACCCTCAAGGAAACCCCCGCCGACGCCGAGGTGGTCAGCCACCAGCTGATGCTGCGCGCGGGGATGATCCGCCGCCTGACCTCGGGGCTCTACACCTGGTTGCCGCTGGGCCTGAAGACCCTGCGCAAGGTCGAGCGCATCGTCCGCGAGGAGATGGATCGCGCCGGGGCCCAGGAGGTGCTGATGCCCGCCGTGCAGCCCGCCGAGCTGTGGCAGGAATCCGGCCGCTGGGAGCAGTACGGGCCCGAGCTGCTGCGCCTCAAGGACCGTCACGATCGCGACTACTGCGTCGGGCCGACCCACGAGGAGGTCATCACCGACCTGGTCCGCAAGGAGATCGCCAGCTACAAGCAGCTGCCGTCGAACTTCTACCAGATCCAGACCAAGTTCCGCGACGAGATTCGCCCGCGCTTCGGCGTGATGCGCTCTCGCGAGTTCATCATGAAGGACGCCTACTCCTTCCATATCGACGAGGACTCGCTCAAGGAGACCTACCGGGTCATGTACGATGCCTACACGCGCATCTTCACCCGCCTGGGCCTCGACTTCCGCCCGGTGATCGCCGACAACGGCGCCATCGGCGGCACCGGCTCCCACGAGTTCCACGTGCTGGCCGATTCCGGCGAGGACGACATCGTGTTCTCCAACGAGTCCGACTACGCCGCCAACATGGAGAAGGCCGAGGCGCTGGCGCCCCAGGGCGAGCGCGCCGCGCCGAGCGAGGAGCTGCGCCTGGTCGACACGCCGGACGCCAAGACCATCGCCACCCTGGTGGAGCAGCACGGCCTGCCCATCGAGAAGACCCTCAAGACGCTGATGGTGCGCGCCACGGAAGGCGGCCTGATCGCCCTGCTGGTGCGCGGCGACCATGAGCTCAACGAGGTCAAGGCCGAGAACCTGCCCGAGGTGGCGAGCCCCCTGACCATGGCCACCGAGGAGGAGATCCGCGCGGCGGCCGGCGCCGGCCCCGGCTCGCTGGGCCCGGTGAACCTCGACATGCCGATCGTCATCGATCGCAGCGTGGCGCTGATGAGCGACTTCGGCGCCGGCGCCAACGTCGACGGCAAGCACTACTTCGGCATCAACTGGGAGCGCGACGTGGCCCTGCCCCGGGTCGCCGACCTGCGCAACGTGGTCGAGGGCGACCGCTCTCCGGACGGCCGGGGCACCCTGTCGATCAAGCGCGGCATCGAGGTCGGCCACGTCTTCCAGCTGGGCCGCAAGTACAGCGAGGCGATGAACGCCACCGTGCTGGATGCCAACGGCAAGGCCGCGCACCCCTGGATGGGCTGCTACGGCATCGGCGTGACCCGGGTGGTGGCCGCCGCCATCGAGCAGAACCACGACGACGGCGGCATCATCTGGCCGGACGCCATCGCGCCCTTCCATATCGCCGTGGTGCCGATGAACGCCCACAAGTCGCAGCGGGTGCGCGAGGAGAGCGAGCGCCTCTACCAGGAGCTCCGCGCCGCCGGCTTCGACGTGCTGCTCGACGACCGCGACCTGCGCCCGGGCGTGCGCTTCGCCGACCAGGAGCTGATGGGCATCCCCCATCGCCTGGTGGTCGGCGATCGCAGCCTGGACAAGGAAGAACTGGAATACAAGGGACGCCGTGACAGCGAGGCCACCATGGTGCCCGCCGGGGACATCCTCGAGTTCCTGCGCGAGCGGATCGAGATCCAGTAAGCGCCGCCTGCCGGCCGCCCTGCTGCTGGCGGCCGGCGGCCTGGGCTTGACGACGCCGCTTCCCGCCCGGGAAGCGGTCGACTTCCTCGATGCCCTGGCCCTTCCCCCTCCCCGGGCCCAGGCGACGAGCGCGGGAACGACGCTCCCGCCCGCGACCCTGCGCCCGACCCTCGCCGCCGCGCGGCAGGCGCCTCTCCCTCCCGCTGCGGTATGGGCGGCCCGCCAATGGCTCGACGCCATGGCCCCGCGCCTGGCTCGTTTCGTGCCCGATCGAGCGCGACGCCGGGCCTTGCTGGCCCGCGTTCATCTGGAGGCCCGGCTGGCCGGCCTGGCGCCCGAGCTGGTACTGGCGGTGATCCAGGTCGAGAGCGCCTTCCGTGCCGAGGCGGTGTCCCCCGCCGGCGCCGTCGGACTGATGCAGATCATGCCGTTCTGGGTCCGCGAGCTGGGCCTGCCCGCCGACGACCTCACCGATCCCTGGCGCAACCTGCGCTACGGCTGCACGATCCTCGCCCACTACCTGGCGGTGGAGGACGGCGACCTGACCCGGGCGCTGGCTCGCTACAACGGCAGCCTGGGCGAGACCTGGTACCCCGAGCGGGTGATGCGCGCCCTGGCGAGTCGCTGGCGCTCGGCCGGGGCGGCCTCGCCGGGGCCAGCGACCACCGACCGCTGAGATGCCCGGCGGCGGCACGAAAAAAGGGTCGATCCCGAAGGATCGACCCAGTGGGGGGATGTCCCCCCTCCCCTGACGACTGGCGGGTCGGCCGGCTCGGCGCGACGATGCGGGCCGCGCAGGCTGAAGGCGATCCGGCCGTCCATGCGTGCGATCATCAACCCGACGGGGGCGATACCCCCGAGGGTGATATCAGATGCCTCCACTCTAGTGTCCTGTTTCGGAGGTTCGTTGAAGAGATGGCGAGCGCATTGGGTTGCCAGGCAAGGCGCCGCGACGAGGCATAGCAGCGCTATGGCGAGGAGTGGCAACGCGGCATGGCGGCGCAAGGGGCCGCCAGAATTCTATAGTCAACCTCTGATACAGGACACTAGCGCCCGGGGGCAGGGAATACGCTGATCTGCGTCAAGTCAGCCACGCTGGCAAGCGCAGGTGTCGCCCCGAGCTTGACCTGGATCAGCGCCGGGCGAGCGAACGCCTCTCAGCCACTCGCGGGCGCCAGCAACCCCTCGGCGGCCAGCTCGTCGAACAGCGTCGCCACGTCCGCCGCCAGCCGCGAGGGCTCGATCCCGGGAAATCTCACCGCCAGCAGTTCGGCGATCTCGACCTGGGTCAGCGGCTCGAGCCCCAGCAGCCGCCAGATGCCGCCGGCCACCGCACTGAGCCGATGGACGTCGCCCTTGCCGTCGACCAGGAAGTGCTCGTCGCCGAGGGCGCACTCCGTGGTCACCGGCAGGCGACGCCAGCGCGAGACAGCGGTGCCCGGCGCAGCGGCCGGTGTCGACACGCGGGCCCGAGGAACCGGCGCGTCCAGGCAGGCCTCGTCGAGGCCCGCCGCCACCCGCTCCACGGCGGCCTCGGGATCGTCGTAGCGCAGCAGGCGACAGGGCAGGTCGTGCATCATCGGCAACAGTCGCTCGAGCAGGCCCGCGGGCTCGTGGCCCTCGCCGGCGAGACTCTGCCCCAGCAGCTGCAGCAGCCCGTCGCCCGGCGTAAGGCGGGTCAGGCGAGTGGCGCCGGCCCCGGGGACACGGTCCAGCATCACGATGGCCCCGATGGGGCACGTCTCGCCGTGGCCGGCGAGGCGGGCGTCGTCCAGTGCCAGGTAATCGTAGCGATCGTCCGCGACGCCCTCATGGTCGGCAATGAAGCCCCCGAGCTCCGGCGAGAGACCGGTCGGCAGCGGCAGCCGAAGCCGCGGCGCGATCCCCAGCGCCACGCCCTCGCCTTCGGCCGTCAACATCAGCACGTCATCGCCGAAGACCCGGTAACCGGCGGCGGCGAAGGCCGCGCTGAGCAGGCTCTTGCCCACCCGGTGAGTGGCGGGCAACAGCACCAGCCGCCCGCGGATCTCCACGGCGGCGCAGTGCAGCCCGACCATCTGCGGCCGCGCCGCGAGGAACAGCGAGATCAGATCGGCGATCAGGCTACTGGCGGCGATGGCCAGGCCGGGAAGCCGCCGGGGACGGGAGCGACCCGGCACGGCCTGAAAGTAGCGGCCAGCCTCGCCCCAGGCCAACAGCTCTCGGGACATCGCCGCCGACCCCGGCCAGCGGGACAGCGGCCAGCCGGGCATCGCCGCCCGCAGCGCCTCGGCGAGGCGCGGGGCATCCTCCAGACGCACGGTGGCCTCGAGGCCGGCCGGCTGCAGGGTCTCGACGAGCCGCCCCATCACCAGCGGCTGGGGTAGCTATGGCTGTGGCTATGCCGGCTGTGACTGTGGCTGTGCCGGCTGTGGCTGTGCTTCGAGTGGCGATGGCCATGGTGGCGATGCTTGTGATGACGCTGGCGGCGATGCTCGCGGTAGTCGTCCACGTAGCGGCGATCGCGGGCGTCGGGGTGGCTCTCGTAGACGATTCGCCAGCGGCCGTCGTCCCAGTCACCGGCCTCGGCCTGGCCCAGGGTGGTGAGCGTCGGGGCGGCGTAGGCGGCGACGCCGACCAGACCGAGGGCGGCCAGCAGGCGCCGACGACGCGACGCCGCCGTGGGTGAGGTCGAGGGGGAAGCATCCTTGTCGTGCATGGGCGGGGTTCCTGGTGGGCATGAATAGGGGGCATGAATCCCTAGCCTACCCGCCCCGGCCGGCCTCAGGACCCGTCCGGCCGCGACTTCCGCGTTCGCTGCATATTGACGCCCGCCCCGTCGTCGCGCGGCGACGGGGCGCGACTCCCGGCGACGACGCTCAGACCATCTTCTTGTCTTCGACCTGGTCCGGCGTGGTGCCCGGCGCCAGCGGATGGCCCTTGGCGAGCTCCGCTCGAGTGGCATCGCGCACCTCGAGCACCTCCAGGCGATAGTGCAGGGTGCGGCCGGCCAGCGGATGGTTGGTGTCGATCCGCACGCCGTCGTCGCGCACCTCGAGCACGGTGACGATCTCGGGCCCGTCGTCACCCGGGGTCTGGAAGCGCATGCCCGGGGCCAGGTCGGGCACCGGGAAGGCGTCGCGGCCGACGTCGCGCACCAGGGCCTCGTCGCGGGGGCCATAGGCCTCGGCGGGGGCCAGGGTCACCTCGAGCTCGGCGCCGGCCTCGCGGCCCTCCAGGGCGCGTTCGAGCCCGGCCATCAGGTTGTCATGGCCATGCAGGTACTCGAGCGGGGTCTGGCGCGCCCGGGAATCGTCAAGGACCTGGCCGTCCTCGCCGCTCAAGACGTAGTGCAGGGTCGCGACCCGCTGGGGAGCGATGGTCATGGGGCCTCCAGGAAGGGAAATGGAAAGGGTCACTCGCGACGACGCAACCGGGAGACGGGCATCTCCAGGCGCTGCTGCTGGTGCAGCATGTTGAGCAGCACGATGGCTCGCTCCTCGCCCTTGTGGCTGGAGAAGACCGCCTGGAGGTCCTTGAAGGGCCCCTCGGTGATCTCCACCGCCTCGCCGGCGCGAAAATAGACATGGGCGGCTTCGGCGTCATCCTCGCTGGCCCGGCGACGCAGGGCATCCAGCAGCTCATCCCCGACCGGCACCGGCATGTCGCCGCCGAAGGTGACCAGCTTGAGCACGCCGCGGGTCGAGCGGATCGGCCGCCAGTTGCTGACCAGGCGGTCGAGGCGGATGAACAGGTAGTAGGGAAACAGCGGCTCGCTCACCCACTCTAGCTTGCCGCGGCGCTTCTTCTGGACCTCGAGCACCGGATGAAAGATCTCGTAGCCCTGATTGCCCAGGTGCTCGGCGGCGCGGAAGGACTCGCCGCCCTTGCACTGGATCACGTACCAGCGCGGCACCGCGTCCCCATCGGCATCGAGAGAAAAATCGTCGTCACTCATGTCGTCGTCGATCGCCTCTGGCTGGTGTCGGCGCCGGGGCTCTGCAACAATCGGCGGCGCGTGCCGCCCGCAGTCGCGAGACCCGGTCGAGGCCGCCATCTTATCATCGATGGCCCGGCGCGTGGCCCGACCGCCGCAAGGAGAGCCCCCGCCATGCCGACCCCTTCCGCGCACCGCAGCTGGCGCGATGCCCTCTCGGTCTACCGGCACGCGCCGGTGCTGACCATGCTGTTCCTGGGCTTCTCGGCGGGCCTGCCCTTCCTGCTGGTGTTCTCCACCCTCTCGGCCTGGCTGCGCAGCGACGGCGTCGAGGTGGCGGCGATCGGCTTCTTCGCCTGGATCGGCATCCTCTACTCGATCAAGTTCTTCTGGGCCCCGGTGGTGGACCGCCTGGCGCTGCCCGGGCTGACCCGGGCGCTGGGCCAGCGACGCGGCTGGATGCTGCTGGCCCAGTTGATGATCGCCGGCGGCCTGGTGGGCCTGGCCAGCCTCGACCCGCCGAGCCAGCTGCCGCTGGTCGCCGCCTGCGCGCTGCTGGTGGCCTTCGGCTCGGCGACCCAGGACATCGCCATCGACGCCTTCCGCATCGAGTCGGCGCCGGAAGACCTGCAGGCGGCCATGGCCTCCACCTACATCATCGGCTATCGCGGCGGGCTGATCGCCGCCGGCGCCGGCGCGCTCTACGTGGCCTCGCTGGTGTCCTGGCACGCGGCCTATCTGGCCATGGCCGCCCTGGTGGCGGTGGGCATGGTCACGGTGCTGGTGCGTCCGGAACCCGAGCGCCTGGCGCTCTCGACCCAGTTGATCCATGAGCCGCGGGTGCGGGCCTTCCTGCGCGCCAGCCGCGGCCGGCCGGCTTGGCTGCGCCGCCTGGGCGCCTGGGCGATCGGCGCGGTGGTCTGTCCCTTCACCGACTTCTTCGTCCGCCACGGCTGGAAGGCGCTGGGGCTGCTGGCCTTCGTGGCGGTGTTCCGGATCAGCGACCTGGCCATGGCCTCCATGGCCAACCCGCTGTATATCGACCTGGGCTTCAGCCTGGCCGCCATCGCCAACGTGACCAACGTGTTCGGCATCGCCATGAGCATCGGCGGCGGCCTGCTCGGTGGGCTGCTGGTGGCCCGCTACGGGGTGGGTCCGATCCTGATCCTCGGCGCCACCGCCACGGCCCTGACCAATCTGCTGTTCGTGGCCCTTGCGCTTGCCGGCGACAGCCTGCCGATGCTGGTGGTCACCATCGTCGGCGACAATCTCTCCAACGGCCTGGCCAGCGCGGTCTTCATCGCCTTCCTGTCAAGCCTGACCTCGCGGGCCTATACCGCCACCCAGTACGCGCTGTTCTCGTCGCTGATGACCCTGCCCGGCAAGTTCCTGAGCGGCTTCGGCGGGCTGATGGTGGAGGCCCAGGGCTACGCCGACTTCTTCCTGGTGGCCTCGCTGCTCGGCCTGCCGGCCATCGCCCTGGCGATCTGGGTCAGCCGCGACCGCCGCCTGGTGGCCACCCCCGGCGCGGCCTGACGCGGCCGGCGAGCCGCGCCGGGAGGGTCAATCGTCCAGCCGTGCGGCCAGCCACTCCAGCGCCCCCGGAGTGGTGCGCCACTGGTCGCGCATCAGGGTGCGATACTGCCAGGCCTCGGACCGCGAGCCGGGCGCCGCGGCACTGTCCGCCGAGCCGCCCGAGGAGCGCGGGGAATCGGCGCACAGCAGCGCCGGCGCGTGGGCATTGTGGCGGTGCGCCTCGCTCAGGGCGGCGGCGGCTTCCTCGCCGCGATCCAGGCGGTAGAGCGCCAGCACCCGGCCCATCAGCAACCCCAGCACGGCCTCGTCCTCGGACGGCGAAGCCAGCGCGGATTCGCTGAGCGAGAGCGCCTCGGCGTCGCGGCCCTCCCGCAACAGCTGGTCGAGCACCAGTTCGCGCAGCCCCAGGCTATCCCGGTCGTCCAGCTCGAGCAGGCGCTCGGCCAGCTGCCGGGAAAGCTGTCGGGCGCCGCGCTCCATGCCCACCACCAGCGCCAGGCCGGTGCGCAGCAGCACGGCGTTGTCGGCGACGTCCCAGGTCAGCGGCGCGTCGCCCGCCTGGCGGGCCTGGTCGAGCCAGCGCTCCAGCCGGGCGGCCAGCGGCTCGAACAGGCTCGGGGCCATCCACGGCAGGCTGCCGAAGCGGCTGGTCATGGCCAGCGCCAGCGACTGCATCACCTCCGGGGCATCCAGCCACTCCGGATGAGCGCACAGCGCCGGCAGCCATTCCCCGGCCGCCGACCAGGGATCGGCATCGAAGCCCAGCGGGGCCTCGTTCTCGATATCGGCCGGGAACAGCGCCCGGAAGGCCGCGTAGAGGGTGTCTTCCCGGGCGCTGCGATGATAGGCCAGCTGGCCGTCTTCTTCGCGCAGGTCCAGGCGGGGCGCGGTGGGCAGCGACTCGAGCAGGGTCTGGAAGGCAACCAGCGGCTCGGCCAGGTCCTCCTCGGCGTTGAGCAGCTGCTCGGCCAGGGTCGCCCCGGGGTTGTCGGCCAGGTCGGCGAGGAACTGCAGCTGGTCGGGATCCAGGTCGCCCTGGCGGGACAGCCGGCGGAACCAGAAGCGGGAGCGCTCCCGGGCCTCTTCCTCGTGGCCCTCGTGGAGCAGCAGCATGGCCTCGATGTAGGCCAGGGTCGGCGAGTCGGGCAACGCCTGCTGGGCGCGCACGAAGGCGGCCCGGGCGCTGTCCAGGTCATCGTTGTCGAGATGCAGCAGGCACAGCCGCTCCAGAGCCACGCCGCGCAGGAACAGCGGGCCGCGATCGAGCACGGCGTCGAGCAGCGCCTCGCGCTTGCGATGGAAACCACGCTCCTGGTAGAGGTCGACGAGGATCTCGAAGGCCGGCTCGGCCTGCTCCGGCAGGCGGGCCCAGTCGGCGGTCTCGAACAGCGACTCGAGGATCTGCTGGGCGCGGCCGCGCTGGCCGGACTCGGCGGCGATCAGCCCGGCCTCGAGCAACGCCTGGGCCGGGGCGCGGCCGCTGGCCAGCGCGGCCTTGAGGGTCTCGCCCTTCCAGTCGCGCAGCGACAGCATCCACATCAGGTGACCGGGCACCTCCCCCGGCAAGCTGACGGCACCGCAGCAGTGCTTGGTCTTGC
Organism: Halomonas sp. ABH4_019; assembly: GCF_056159885.1. Lineage (NCBI taxonomy): Bacteria > Pseudomonadati > Pseudomonadota > Gammaproteobacteria > Oceanospirillales > Halomonadaceae > Halomonas > Halomonas sp. ABH4_019. The sequence continues at coordinate 465,275 of NZ_JBSWWC010000003.1, read as the reverse complement.
GCCCCGAATCGCACCAGCAGGGTTCGTTACGGCCCGGCCGGGCCAGGGCCTCGCAGGCGAAGTCGAGTCGCGCCAGCGGGGTCTGTGACCACAGCTCCGGCGCCAGCGCCTGGGCCAGGGCCGGATCCCCGGTCAGCTTGGGTCCCTCCTCGCGCGCCCAGGCCATCAGCGTCGGATATCGCTCGTCTTCGCGAATCGCCTTGAGGGCGCCCGAGGCGAACCCCAGCAGCTGTTCTACCCATACCGCCAGCATTGCCGTCTCCACTGCCGAAAAATCGCACAGTCTACCAGTCGAGCGCCGGGCTGGCAGCCGCTTACCTCTCGGCCCGCGCCATCAATGGCCGCACCCGCGCCGCCATGTCCAGGCGCGCGCCGAGGCGCACCAGGTTCCAGTAGTGGCCGTTCAGGGTGCGCGACAGCAGCAGCGTATCCGCCGGCGGCTGCAGCCGGTCCATGGCCGCCCAGACCCGCGGGCTCAGCTCGCGCAGCCGCCGATGCACGCGCACGTCGCCGAAGTCCTGGGGGCCCGGCGCGAACAGCGGAGCTACCGCCTCGGCGGCCTCGCGATACAGCGCCAGCGGCGCCCCCTCGCCCTGCCGGCCGCCCAGCGCGAGCAGGGCGGCGTCCATGGCCAGGGGATCCGCCTCCAGGGTCGCCTCGAGCAGCCGCATCATCGCGGCGAGACGCGCCGGGGGCACGGCAATCACGGCCCCCAGATCATAGATCACCAGCCGGCCGTCCGCGTCGGCGGCGAAGTTGCCGGCATGGGGATCGGCGTGCAGCTCGCCATGGGTGAACAGCTCCTCGGTCAGCCAGTCGGCCAGGGTCGTGGCGACGCGCTGCCGCACGGCATTATCGGCACCTTCCAGCTCGCGCAACGGGGTGCCCGCCACATGGCGCATGGCCAGCACGTGAGGCCCGCACAGCGCCGGCAGCGGCTCGGGAATCACCAGCGCCTCGAGGTGTGCGTAGCGGGCGCGGTAGCGCGCCAGGGCATGGGCCTCGGCGCGGTAGTCGAGCTCGCCGCGCAGGCTGGCGGCGAGTTCCTCGAACAGCGCCTCGAGGCGCGCCTGGGGCACGTTGAACCAGCGCCCTAGGCGCATCAACCGGCGCAGCTGGGCGAGATCGCCCTCCAGCACCTCGTCGAGGCCCGGGTACTGCACCTTGAGCACCAGCGTTTCGCCGTCTCGGGTCTGTGCCCGGTGCACCTGGCCCATGGAGGCGCTGGCGAAGGGCACGGTCTCGACGTCGGCGAAGTGCGAGTCGAGATCGCCGTACTGGGCCTCGAGCATGCCCCGGATGGCCTCCCAGGGCATCGGCGTGGCCTGGCGCTGCAGGCGGGCCAGCTCGTCGGCCAGCTCCGGCGGCAGCAGGTCGTCCCACTGGGCCATGATCTGGGCGAGCTTCATGGCCGGGCCCTTGAGCTCGGCGAGCCCCTCGAACAGTGCCTCGCCGAGGGCCCGCCAGTCGGCCTGACCGCCCAGCCGGGTGCGCAGCATGGCGCCGCCGGTGCGGGTCCCCAGCCCCAGCAGGCGTCGCGTGCGACCGCGCTCACGCATGGCTCTCCCTCCCCGATAAAGTGTGACAGGCATTGTACAGCGGTTCCCCATCTTACCCCTGGCGACCCGAGTGAAATACTGTAAGAATCCCCATGTATTAAACGTCGCCCACGAGGTCCCATGCGCCTGATCATCGCCGAGAAACCCAGCCTGGCCCGGGCCATCGCCGATGCCCTGCCCGCCGCCGCCCGCCGTGAGGACGGCGCCCTGGTGGCCGGCGACACCACGGTCACCTGGTGCCTGGGCCACCTGCTGGAGCAGGCCCCGCCCGAGGCCTACGATCCGGTCCTCAAGCAGTGGCGGCTCGACACCCTGCCGATCCTGCCCGAGCACTGGCAACTCGCCCCGCGGCCCAAGGCCAGGGGCCAGATCGCGGTGATCCGCCGGCTGCTCAAGCGGGCCGGCGAGGTCGTCCACGCCGGCGACCCGGACCGCGAGGGCCAGCTGCTGGTCCAGGAAGTGATCGAGCACCTGGGCTGGAAGGGGCCGGTGTCGCGGCTGCTGGTCAGCGACCTCAACCCCCCGGCGGTCAAGCGCGCGCTCTCGCGGCTCGAGGACAACGCCCGCTACGCGCCCCTCTACCGCGCCGCCCAGGCCCGCTCCCGGGCCGACTGGCTGTATGGCATCAACCTGACCCGCGCCTGGACCCTGGTCGGGCGCCAGGCGGGCCATGACGGCGTGCTCTCGGTGGGCCGGGTACAGACGCCGGTGCTGGGCCTGGTGGTGCGTCGCGACGCCGAGATCCGCGACTTCGAGCCCAGGCCCTTCTACGTGCTGTGGGCCGATCTCGCCGTCGCCCGCGGCCGGCTGCGCGCCTGGTGGGCCCCCGGCGAGGGACACCCGCTGGACGACCAGGGGCGGCTGCTCGAGCGTACCCCGGCGGCGGCCCTCGCCGAGCGGCTGCCCGGTGCCGAGGGTCGATTGAGCAAGCTCGAGCGCCGCGACAAACGCCAGGCCGCGCCCCTGCCCTACTCGCTGTCGGCGCTGCAGGTCGACGCCGCCCGCCGCCACGGCCTCTCGGCCAAGGCGGTGCTGGACATCTGCCAGCGCCTCTACGAGCGCCACCAGTTGATCACCTATCCGCGCTCGGACTGCCGCTACCTGCCCGAGGAACACTGGGCCGGTGCCCGGCGCACCCTGGAAGGCGCCTGTGCCGGGGACGATACCCTGCGCGGCTGGCTGGCCGGCGCCGACTTCGCCAAACGCTCCAAGGCCTGGAACGACAAGCGGGTCGGTGCCCACCATGCGCTTGCCCCCACCGGCAAGACCGCCGATACGAGCAAGCTGTCGCGTCAGGAGGCCGACGTCTTCCGGCTGATCGCGCGCAACGTGCTGGCCCAGTTCTATCCCGCCCTCTCGATCCGCGAGGTGAAGGCCGAGTTCACCATCGTCGGCGAGCTGTTCCGCGCCCGCGGCCAGGAAATCCTCGACCCGGGCTGGAAGCCGCTGTTCACCACCCGCGACGAGGCCCCGCCGCTGCCGCCGCTCGACGAGGGCGAGGCCTGCCGCGTCGAAGAGGCCGGCGTGGAGGACCGCGAGACCCGGCCGCCGGAGCCCTTCACCGACGCCAGCCTGATCAAGGCGATGATGAACATCGCCCGCTACGTCAACGATCAGGAAGTGAGGCGCACCCTGCGCGACACCGATGGCCTGGGCACCGAGGCCACTCGCGCCGGCATCATCGAGACCCTGGAGACCCGCGGCTATCTGGTGCGCGAGGGCAAGGCGCTGCGCGCCACCCGCCTGGGTGACGCCCTGATCGCCTCGCTGCCCGAGGCCGTCGGCCGCCCGGAGCGCACCGCCCTGTGGGAGCAGCGACTCTCCGCCATCGCCGAGGCCGGCGACGCCCCGGCCCCCTTCCTCGATGGCCTGGTCGCAGACCTGCGCGAGCTGCTGGGCCGCGCCGATGCCGGACGCATGCGCCAGGCCCTGGCCAATGCCCAGGGTGCCGAGCCGGCGGCTCGCTCGAGCAAGTCGGGCGGCAAGGCGCGCCGCGGGACGGGAAACAGGAGCCGCAGCAAGAGCGCCGGCAAGGCCACGAAAGGCCGCAAGGCCGGCGCGAGCGGTGCGCGACGCAAGCGGAGCACGTCCTCATGAACGTACTGATACTCGGCCCCGGCGCCCTGGGCCGGCTGTTGGCCCTGCACCTCGCCGCGCCGGCGACGCGCGACGCCAGCGTGACGCTGATCGGCCGCCGCCCCCTCCCGCGTCTCCAGACGCTGACCACGACGGACGGCGAGACCTGGACCCGCGAGATACCGAGCGTCACCGCGAGCGGCCTGCCCGACGCGCTGGCCGAGAGGGCCGACATGGTCCACCTGACCACCAAGGCCTACGCCGCCGAGGCCGCCTTCGCGGCACTCGCCCCCCGGCTCGCCCCGCACACCCCGCTGGTGCTGTGGCAGAACGGCTACGGCGTTCAGGAGCGCCTCGACGAACGCTGGAGCGGCCCGGTGCTGTGCGCCACCACCACCGAAGGGGCCTTCCTCGCCGGCGATGCGAGCGTGGTGCATGCCGGCCGCGGTCGCACCCTCCTCGGCGATCTCGCCGGTCGCCACGGCCGGCTGGCCGAGGATGTCGCGGCCCACCTGTCGGCCGCGGGGCTCGCCAGCGTCGCGGTCGACGATATCCGCCAACGGCTGTGGCACAAGCTCGCCGTCAACGCCGCCATCAACCCGCTGGTCGCCCGTTTCCGGATCCGCAACGGCCAGCTCCGCGATCGCCCCTTCCGCGCCATGGTCGAGGCCACGGTCGAGGAAGTCTCGGCGATCATGGCTGCCGAGGGCATTCCTGCTCCGGCGGAGGGCTGGTCGTCGCTGGTGTGGTCGGTGGTGTCGGCCACCGCCGGCAATCGCGCCTCGATGCTGCAGGACGTGCTGGGCGGTCGCCCCACCGAGCACGACGCCATCCTCGGCCCGCTGCTCGACGCCGGGCGTCGCCATGGCCTGGCCACGCCGACGCTGGCCGCGCTCCATGCCCGACTGGACGCAACATCGCCACCGGTCGCGGGATAAGCCGCCGCCTGGCGGGGGGCGATGGCGCCTGCTAACTTCAATAAGTTGACGTCATCTCCGGCATCCTCCCCAAGGCCTGGCATCGATGAACCTTCCCGCGACCTGGCGATCGCTGCTGCTCGCCGTCCTGCTGCTCGCCCCCGCACCGGCCCTGGCCGACGCGGACGCGCCCGCCTACACCGGCGACGCCACCGATATCGCCCGACTCACCAACGGACTGCGCCTGCAGGGCGACGACATCGAGAGCCCCGATGGCATGACCTCCGGATTCCGCTTCACCGCCGGCATCTCGCCCCGCGGCCTGCCGAGCTTCGACTTCGGCGCCGAGGTCCGTTACCGGGAGAGCGATGACGTACCGATCGCCGGCGCGACCCGCGACACCCTGCTCGACACCACCAGCCTCGGCGGCAGCCTGCTGGCCGGGGTGCGCTTCGGCCAGTTCGGCCTCTACGCCAAGTCCGGCCTGGCCGGCTGGCAGGGCCAGGCGGCCAGCGGCCGCGATGCCGACCTCCCCGAAGGCGGCATGACCCGCGTCAACGGCTTCGGCGCCCGACTGAGCTTCGCCAACTGGGTCAGCCGGCTGGAAGTGGAACGCGTCGACGACCCGACCCTCTCGCACCTCAACCTGATCACCGCCTCGGTGCATATGCCGTTCTAGGGGTAAGGGGTAAGGGGTAAGGGGTAAGGGGTAAGGGGTAAGGAGCATGAAACGAACCGCCCCCAGGCGAGTGCCTGGGGGCGGTTTTACTTCCGGCTTCCAGCCGCGAAGCGGCGCGCTTCCGACTTCGAGCTCCCGGGCGAAGCCCGGGCCTAGCCGGTATTGCGCAGCCCGGCGGCGATACCGGCCATGGTGACCATCAAGGCCCGGGACAGGTCGCCGCTGATCGCGCCGTCGGCGTCGCGGTTACGCTGCAACAGCTCGGCCTGCAGGCCGTGCAGCGGGTCGATGTAGGGGTTGCGCACCTCCACGGCCTGGCGAATCAACGGCGTGCTCTCGAGCAGTTGCTCCTGGTCGAGGATGGTCAGCACTGCCTCGTTGAGCCGCGCGAAGCGCCCGCGCAGACGCTCGCCCAACGCCTGCAGGGCCGGCTCGTCCACCAGCCGATGCTCGTAGTAGGCGGCGATGTCGACGTCGGCCTTGGCCAGCAGCATCTCCAGCATGTCCAGGTAGGTGCCGAAGAACGGCCAGCGGTCGCGCATCTCGCGCAGCATCTGGAGACCGCCCTCCTGCTGGATGCGCTCGGCGAAGGCCTCGCCGCTGCCCAGCCACGCCGGCAACATCAGCCGGGTCTGGGTCCAGGCGAAGATCCAGGGGATGGCGCGCAGGGTCTCGACCCCACCGTCCTGGCGGCGCTTGGCCGGACGCGAACCGAGCGGCAGGCGCCCCAGGGCCGTCTCCGGGGTCATCGAGCGGAAATAGGGCACGAAGTCGGGATCCTCGCGCACCACGCCCACGTAGGCCTGGTGAGCCACCCCGGCGAGGCGATCCATCTCCTCGCGCCAGGCCGGCTCGGGGGTCGGCGGCGGCAGCAGCGAGGCCTCCAGCACCGCACAGGCATAGATCTCCATGGAGCGCAGGGCGATGTCGGGCTGACCGAACTTGAAGCGGATCATCTCGCCCTGTTCGGTGACCCGCAGGCTGCCGTTCACCGAGCCCGGCGGCTGGGAGAGGATCGCCGCATGGGCCGGGCCGCCGCCGCGGCCCACGGTGCCACCGCGGCCGTGGAACAGGGTCAGGGACACGTCGTGTCGACGGCATACCTCGACCAGCGCCTCCTGGGCCCGGTACTGCGCCCAGGCCGCCGCCAGCTGGCCGGCGTCCTTGGCGGAGTCGGAATAGCCGATCATGACTTCCTGACGATCCGCGGTCAGCTGGCGATAGCCGGGCAGCGCCAGCAGCCGGTCGATGACGTCGCCGGCGCGGTTGAGGTCGTCCAGGGTCTCGAACAGCGGGGCGATGGGCAGCGTCGCCTCGCCGCCGACTTCCTTCATCAGCAGCGCCACCGCCAGCACGTCGGAAGGCTGGCCGGCCATGGAGATGATGTAGGTGCCGAGCGCCTCGGCATGCTCGGAGCCGATCACCCGGAAGGTGTCGAGCACCTCGCGGGTCTCGGCGGAGCACTCCCAGCGCCGCGGGATCAGCGGGCGCCGCGACGTCAGCTCGGCCAGCAGGAATTCCTGGCGCTCGTCCTCGCTCCAGTCGCGGTAGTGGCCGAGCGCCAGGCTGTCGGTGAGCTCTTCGAGCACCTGCTCGTGGCGGCCGGCCTCCTGGCGCAGGTCCAGCTTGGTGAGGGTGACCCCGAACACCGAGACCCGGCGCAGGGTATCGAGCAGCACGCCGTTGGCGATGGTGTCGAGGCCCACGTCGCACAGCGAGCGATAGCAGGCCAGCAGCGGTGCATAGAGCTGGTCGCGGGTCTCGATGATCGGCCCGCCGTCATAGTTCTTGCCGTCGAGCCGGGCCTGGGCCCAGTCGCGGGTGGCCTCGACCTTGGCGAGCAGGCGCTTGATCAGTTCACGATAGGGCTCGGCGACGTCGCCAACCTCGGCCTTGAGCGCGCTGTTGGCCTTCCACATCGACAGCTCGGCCTTGAGCTGCTCGAGGTCGCGCAGGTAGAGATCGGCCGCCATCCAGCGGCCCAGCAGCAGCACCTCGCGGGTCACCTTGGCGGTGACATTGGGGTTGCCGTCGCGGTCGCCGCCCATCCAGGAGGCAAAGCAGATCGGCGCGGCATCCAGCGGCAGGCGCTCGCCGGCGGTGTCCAGCAGCAGGTTGTCCAGGTCGCGGTGGAAGTCGGGCACCGCCTGCCACAGCGAGTTCTCGATCACCGCGAAGCCCCACTTGGCCTCGTCCACCGGGGTCGGGCGTTCGTGGCGGATCTCGTCGGTGTGCCAGGCCTGGCCGATCAGTTCCTCGAGCCGGCCGCGGGCCCGGGCGGCACGCTCGGGGTAGTCGGCGGAGGACTCGATGGTGCTGAGGCAGTCATCGATGGCGTCGTACTTCTGGATCAGGGTGCGGCGGATGACCTCGGTGGGATGGGCGGTGAGCACCAGCTCGACGCGCATGTTGGCCAGGGTCTCGACCAGCTTGCGCGGCGAATGGCCCTCGCCCTGGGCCCGCTGGAGCAGCTCGCCGAGCGCCGGCTGAGCACCGGGCTTGTAGTCCTCGACCCGGCGGAAGCGCGCCCGGTAGTGCTGCTCGGCGATGTTGGCCAGGTTGAGGAACTGGTTGAAGGCCCGGGTCACCGGCAGCAGCTCGTTGTCCGGCAGCCCGCGCAGGTAGTCGATCAGTTGGCGATGGCTGCCTTCCTCGCGCTGGCGGCCCTGCTTGGCGAGCCCGCGGATGGCCTCGATGCGATCGACGAAGCCCTCGCCGAGGTCGTCGGCGATGGTCCGCCCCAGGCTGTCGCCGAGGATGCGGACGTTGTCGCGCAAGGATTCGTGCAGGTCATGGCTCATTGGCGTTGTTCTCCTTCCGATCGGGGGAATGGACGTCTCGGCGCTTGGCCGCCTGCCAGTGTCGCTCCATACGATCGAGCCCCGCTTCAGTCAGCGGCACGCCCTCCTCGAGGAGGGCGGCCTCCACCTGGCGGAAGCGGCGCTCGAACTTGCCGTTGGTGGCGCGCAGGCAGCGCTCGGGGTCGGCCCCCAGGGTGCGCGCCAGGTTGACGGTGGCGAACAGCAGGTCACCGACCTCCTCCATGGCATGGTCGCGATCCCCGGCGTCCAACGCCTCCTCGACCTCCTCGAGTTCCTCGCGCAGCTTGGCGAGCACCCCGCGGGTGTCCGGCCAGTCGAAGCCGACCCGGGCGGCACGCTTGGACAGCTTGGCCGCGCGCGACAGGGCCGGCAGGTTGCGCGGCACATCGTCGAGCACCGACGCCGGGGTGCTTTGCTGCGCCGAACGCCCGTCGCGCTCCTCGGCCTTGAGGGACTCCCAGCGAGAATGCACCTGGCGGGTTTCCACCTCCGCGGCGCTCACGCCCTGACGGCGCGAGGCCAGGGTCCCGTCGGGGAAGACATGCGGATGACGGTGCAGCATCTTGGCGGTGAGGACATGGACCACGTCGTGAAAGTCGAAGCGGCCTTCCTCGGCACCGAACTGGCTATAGTACACGACCTGAAACAGCAGGTCGCCGAGCTCCCCGGGGAGCTCGGCGAAGGCGCGGCGCTCGATGGCGTCGGCGACCTCGTAGGCTTCCTCCAGGGTATGCGGCACGATGCTGTCCCAGTGCTGCGCGACGTCCCAGGGGCAGCCCTCGCCGGGGTCGCGCAGCACCGCCATCAGCGTCAGCAGGTCGTCGATCTCGTAGCGTCGCTCGCTCATCCGCGTTTACCCCCGCGTTTCTTCTTGCCCTTGCCGCCGGCCCTCAGCCGACGTACCTCGATGACGTTGGGCAGCTGCTGGATGCGCGAGAACAGCCGGCCCAACGTTTCCAGGCCGTCCACCTCGAGGGTGATCTGCATACGGGCGATGCCGTCGTCGGTATCGGTGAGGGTATTCACCGACAGCACGTTGACCTTCTCGTGGCTGAGCACGGCGGTGACGTCGCGCAGCAGCCCGGAACGATCCCAGGCCTGGATCTCGATATCCACCGGGTACTGGGTGCGCGCCCGCTCGCCCCACTCCACCTCGATCACCCGCTGGGGCTCGTCGAGGCGCAGCTGGAGGATGTTCGGGCAGTCCTCGCGATGCACGGTGACCCCGCGACCCTGGGTGATGAAGCCGACGATGGACTCGCCGGGCACCGGATGGCAGCAGTTGGCCATGCTGGTCTTGAGGTTGCCGACGCCGAGCACGGTGATGTCGCCGCCGCCGCCCTTGTCGGCGGAGCGGCGCGGCTTGGCCAGCAGCTTGTCGAGCTGTTCCTGGTCGTCGGTCTCGCCGAACAGCTGCTGGGCCTGGTGCAGCACCTGGCCGATGCGCAGGTCACCGGCGCCGAGGGCGGCGTACATGTCGTCGGGGGTGGTGTAGTTGACCTGGTTGGCGAGCCGGGTCAGGTCCATGTCACCCACGTCGAGGCGCTTCATCTCGCGCTCGAACAGCGCCCGCCCCTCCTCGAGATTGCGGTCGCGGGCCTGGTGCTTGAACCAGGCCTGGATCTTGGCCCGCGCCCGGGAGGTGCACACATAGCCGAGGCTGGGGTTGAGCCAGTCGCGGCTCGGCCCGCCCTTGCTGGCGGTGAGGATCTCCACCTGCTGACCGGTGCCGAGCCGGTAGGTCAGCGGCACGATGCGGCCATTGACCTTGGCCCCGCGGCAGCGGTGCCCGACCTCGGTGTGCACGCGGTAGGCGAAGTCGATGGGCGAGGCCTCCCGCGGCAGGTCGATGACATGACCGTCGGGGGTGAAGACGTAGATGCGATCCGGCGCCACGTCGCTGGTCAGCCCCTCGCGGATGTCGCCGAAGTCGCCGACCTCCTCCTGCCACTCCAGCACCTGGCGCAGCCAGGCGATCTTGTCCTCGTAGCTGGCACTGCGGGCGTTGGTATCGTGCCCCTTGTAGCGCCAGTGGGCGCAGACCCCCAGCTCGGCCTCCTCGTGCATGGCGAAGGTGCGGATCTGGATCTCCAGCACCTTGCCCTCGGGGCCGAAGACGGCGGTGTGCAGCGACTGGTAGCCGTTCTTCTTGGGGTTGGCGATGTAGTCGTCGAACTCCTGGGGCACGTGGTGCCAGCGGGAGTGGACGATGCCGAGCACGGTGTAGCAGTCGGTGATCTCGGGGACCAGGATGCGCACCGCGCGGATGTCGTGGACCTGGGAGAAGTCGATGCGCTTGCGCCGCATCTTCCGCCAGATCGAGTAGATGTGCTTGGCGCGGCCGTCGACCTGGTAGCGATGGATGCCCTGGGCCTCCATCAGGCCCTCCAGGGTGTCCACCACGTCGTGGATGTAGCGGTCGCGATCGAGGCGCTTCTCGGCCAGCTGGCGGGCGATGGCCTTGTAGTCATCCTCGTGGAGATAGCGGAAGGACAGGTCCTCCAGCTCCCACTTGAGGTGGCCGATGCCCAGGCGGTGGGCCAGCGGGGCGTAGATATCGAACACCTCCCGGGCCACCTGCAGGCGCTTCTCGCGCGGGGCATCGCGCACCTGGCGCAGCGCGCAGGTGCGCTCGGCGATCTTGATCAGTGCCACCCGCACGTCGTCGATCATGTTGACCAGCATCTTGCGCAGGTTGTCCTGCTGGTCGTGCTGGCTGAGGCCCTGGCTGGGGGTCTGGGAAGTGCTGATGGCGGCCATCTGCAGCACGCCGTCGATCAATCCAGCGACCTCCCGACCGAAGCGCTTGGCGATCTCCTCCCGGCCGATCAGCCCCTCGCGCACCGCCCGATAGAGCACCGCGGCCTCCAGCGCCGGCTGGTCGAGGCGCAGCTCGCCGAGGATATCGGCCATCTCCAGGCCCATGCGAAAGCTCGAGCCATCCTTGAGCCAGGTCTTGTGGGGCCGTCCGGACTCCCGTTCCAGGCGATCGGCCAGCTCGCAGACCGCGCGCATCTCGTCGGGCGAGCGCAGCTTGACGTCCTCCCGAAGGCGCTCGACCCACAGCGGGATGTCGACCCCGCCGTCGGCGGTCAAGGGCTGGTCTTCACGCACTTTAACCATCGGTTGACGCTCCTTCGCACCGCTGCCCGGCGAGCGGGTGCTCGAGCAACAGCATGGATTCCAGATGGGCGGTGTGGGCGAACATGTCGGCCACCGCCCAGCGTTGGATGACATAGCCGGCCCGCACCAGGTGGGCCGCGTCCCGGGCCAGGGTCGCCGGGTCGCAGGACACGTAGAGCACCCTCGGCACCGGGCGCTCGGCCAGCGCCCGACAGACCGTCTCGGCGCCCTCCCGCGGCGGGTCGAGCACCACCGTGGCGAGGCCGGCCGACTCCAGCGGGAAGCGGCCGGCCGCGGCCTCGTTGAGGTCGGCCTGGCGGGCCTCCACCTCGAGGCCGTTGCGTCGGGCGTTGTCGGCCAGCCGCTCGACCATCGCCGAGCTGCCTTCCACGGCCCGCACCCGGGCGCCCTGGGCGGCCAGCGGCAGGCTGAAGTTGCCGACCCCGGCGAACAGGTCGAGGACCCGCTCGCCCGGGGCGAGGGGCGCCAACCAGTCCAGGGCGGCGTCCACCATGCGACGATTGACCGCCTCGTTGGCCTGCAGGAAGTCGCCCGGCGAGAAGCCGAGGGTCAGCGCCCTCCCCGACGCCGCCAGGCCCACGCTCAGTTCGGGGGCCGCGGTGAGCCACTCGAAACGGGGGCCCTCGCGTCCCACTCGGCGAGCCAGATGCAATCCCTGGGCCAGGGCGAAGTCGTGCCAGCGGCGGGCATCGGCGGCGTGATCGCGCAGCTGGCGCACCACCAGGGTCACGCCGGCGTCGCTTGCCAACAGCTCCAGGTGGCCGACCTGGCGCGGCGCCTCCAGCTCGGCGAGATGTCGGTGCAAGGGGGCGAGTAGGGCCGCCAGCGACGGCACCAGAATGGGGCAGTCGTCGAGGTCGACCAGCCGATGGCTGTGGCGGGCGCGAAAGCCCAGGTGCACGCCTCCCTCGGCGTCGACCTTGACGCCGAGTCGCGCGCGACGGCGATAACCCTCGCCGGCCGCCGCCAGCAGCTCGGGCTCGCCGTCCGGGGCGATGCCCTGGCGGGCCAGCAGCTCGGCCAGCACGGCCCGCTTGTGGCGGCGCTGGCCGGTCAGGCTCAGGTGCTGGAGATCGCAGCCGCCGCAGGACCCGAAGTGACGACACGGCGGTTCGACGCGCTCGGGCGAGGCCTCGAGCACCTGACGCACATGGGCTTCGTCGAAGCGCTGGCGAGTGCGGTGCACCGCGATCTCGACGCGCTCGCCGGGCAGGGCCGCGTCGACGAACACCGCCTTGCCGGCCGCCGTATGGGCCACGCCGCGACCGTCATGGGCGAGCCCCTCGATGGTCAGCGTGGAAGACGCCTCGCCGTTGCGGCGAGCCGGTGAGGTGCCGCGCTTCGGCGACTGCAGGCCCGAGACGCCGGAACGGGCCCGGGCGGGCCGTCGCTTGCCGAGCCCCACCTCAGGACTCCGGGGCGAACAGGCCGGTGGAGAGGTAGCGGTCGCCGCGGTCGCAGACGATGAACACGATCACCGCGTTCTCCACCTCCTCGGCGAGACGCAGCGCTCCGGCGAGCGCTCCGCCGGAGGAGACCCCGGCGAGAATGCCCTCCTCCCGGGCCAGGCGCCGCATGTGCGCCTCCGCCTCGTGCTGGCCGATGTCCAGCACCCGATCGACCCGGGCGGGATCGAAAATCCGCGGCAGGTAGGCCTCCGGCCAGCGGCGAATGCCGGCGATGCTGGCGCCGTCTTCAGGCTGCAGGCCGACGATCTGCACCCGGGGGCTCATCTCCTTGAGGTAGCGGGAGACGCCCATGATGGTGCCGGTGGTGCCCATGGAGCTGACGAAATGGGTGATGGTGCCCCCGGTCTGCTCCCAGAGTTCGGGCCCGGTGCCCCGGTAGTGGGCCAGCGGGTTGTCGGGATTGGCGAACTGGTCGAGCGGCTTGCCCTCGCCGCGGGCGATCATGGTGTCGGCCAGGTCCCGGGCGGCCTCCATGCCGCCCTCGCGGCTGACCTCGATGAGCTCGGCGCCGTAGGCGGCCATCGCCTGCTTGCGCTCGCTGGAGGCGTTCTCGGGCATGATCAGGATCAGTCGATAGCCCTTGATCGCCGCGGCCATGGCCAGCGCGATGCCGGTATTGCCGGAGGTGGCCTCGACCAGGGTATCGCCCGGCGAGATGGTGCCCCGCGCCTCGGCCTGTTCGAGCATCGACAGCGCCGGTCGATCCTTCACCGACCCGGCCGGGTTGTTGCCCTCGAGCTTGGCGAGCAGGGTGTTGTTGCGCCCCGCGGTGATGCGCTTCAGGCGGACCAGCGGCGTGTGGCCGATGGTGTCCTCCAGGGTGGGGAACTGCATGCAACCGTCCTTCTGGAAACGTCTTTTCGGCATTATATCCTCGGGCGCTCGCACTGGACAGGCATGCCCGGCGGGTGTGGCATACTGGGACACGACACCCCAGCCGACGAGCCCGCCCGATGTCATTGAAGACCCGCCTGATGCTGGCCATCCTCGCCCTGCCGCTGCTGCTGATGACGCTGCTGCTCAGCGTGGCAACGCTCCACGAGGATCGACACCACCACCGGGAGCTCCGGGATCGCCTGGCCCAGGCCGCGGGCCTGGTCGCCCCCACCCTCGGCGAGGCGCTGGCCGCGGATGACGATGCGACCCTGGAGGCCACCGCGAGCCGGCTGCTGGCCTACGATTCCATTCGCGCCCTGGGCGTGCGGGACGGCGATGGCCGACTGCGACTCGAGCTCGGCCGACTCCGCCAGGCCGCCCCGATCGCCGAGATTGGCGACCAACGCCTGCAGGCCGAGGGAGCCCAGTGGCTCCTGCATGTGCCGCTACCCGGGGGAAGCGGCGCGCGGCTGATCCTCGACATCGACGCCTCCGCCCTGCCCCTGGCGTTATACCGCCAGCTGGCCGGCGGGGCCCTGCTGCTGCTGCTGACCGGCCTGTTGCTGTTCCTGGTCGCCTATAGCGTGAGCCGCCGACTGAGCCAGCCCCTCGAACAGGCCAGCCAGGCCCTGGCCTGGGTGACCGCCGGCGGCGCGCCTCGCCCCTTGCCGGTGCCGAAGGACGCCGAGCTCGCCCGCCTCGCCCATGGCCTCAACGCCCTGGGCGACCACCTGACCGCCGCCCGCGAGGACCTCCAGGCCCAGATCGAGCAGGCCACCGGCGAGCTGCAGGAGTCCATGGAGACCATCGAGATCCAGAACATCGAGCTGGACATGGCCCATCGCCAGGCCCTGGAAGCCAACCGCGCCAAGTCGGAGTTCCTGGCCAACATGAGCCACGAGATCCGCACCCCGTTGAATGGCATCATCGGCTTCTGCCGCCTGCTGCACCGCACCGAGATGGCCCCCCGCCAGCGGGAATGGCTCGACCACGTCCAGCGCGCCTGCGACAACCTGCTGATGCTGGTCAACGACGTCCTGGATTTCTCCAAGATCGAGGCCGGCCGCCTGGAACTCGAGCATACCGAACTGGACATGGTGGCGCTGGTCGACGAGGTGCTGGGGCTGCAGGCGCCCCATGCCCAGCAGAAGGGCATCCACCTGCTCGGCCTGGTCTACGACGACGTACCCGAGACGCTGAGCGGCGATCCCCTGCGCATCCGCCAGGTGCTGACCAACCTGGTCGGCAACGCCGTCAAGTTCACCGAACGCGGCGAGGTCATCGTGCGGGTGATGGTCGAACAGCGCGCCGGCGGGCACGTGGTGCTGCGGGTGGCGGTCAGCGACACCGGCATCGGCATGAGCGTCGACGCCCAGCGCCGGCTCTTCCAGGCCTTCCGCCAGGCCGACGCCAGCCACCAGCGGGAATTCGGCGGCACCGGCCTGGGCCTTGCCATCAGCCGCCAGCTGGTCGAACAGATGGGCGGCGAGATCAGCGTCGAGAGCGCCCCGGACGAGGGCTCCACCTTCGCCTTCACCCTGCCGCTGGCCTGCCAGGGCGAGGCATTGCGGGAACCGGAAATGGTGCTCAATGGGCAACGGATCGTCCTGGAAGAGTCCCATACCCAGACCCACTCCGCGCTGAAGCACCTGCTGACCCGCTGGGAGGCCCGCGTCATCGACGCCCGGCGCGCCTCGGGCGGCGATGTCGCCCTGGCGGTGATCGGCCTGGACCATGCCGACCTGGACCGCGACGGCCAGGCGGCCCTGCAGGAGCGACTGGAGCGCCTCGCCTGCCCGGCGCTGCTGCTGGTCAACGCCAGCCCCCCCGATCTGCCGGCCCTGCCGCTACCCCACGGCGGCGAGGTGCTGAGCAAGCCGCTGTCCCGGCACACCCTGGTGGAATCGGTGACCCGGACCCTGACTCGGGCCCGACGCGACCAGCTGCCGGCGCGGCCGGCCGGCGAGGCGCGAGCGCCGCTGCGGCTGCTGGTGGTGGACGACACCGAGTCCAACCGCCTGCTGCTGCAGGAGCTGATCCAGGGGCCGCAGCTGGAGGTCGGCCTGGCCGCCAGCGGCGAGGAAGCCCTGGCCATGGCTCAGGAGACTCACTTCGATGTGGTGCTGATGGATATCCGCATGCGCGGCATGGACGGCGTGGAGACGACCCGCGCCCTGCGGGGGCTGGGCGGCCCCTGGCGACACGTGCCGATCATCGCCGTCACCGCCCACGTGCAGAGCGAGCAGCGCCGCCAGCTGCTGCAGAGCGGGCTGGACGGCGTGCTCGAGAAGCCGCTGGACACCGCCCAGCTATCGAGCCTGCTGCGCCACCACCTGGGGATCGGCCTGGCACTGGAGGAAACCGGCGAGACCACCCAGGCCGACCCGGTCGGCGATGCCGAGCTGGCCTCGGTGGACCTGGCGCTGGGCGCCCAGCTCGCCGGCGGCCGCGAGGCCCTGGCCCGCAAGCTGCTGGGCCACCTGATCGATTCCCTGGACGGCAGCGAGGCCGACATCCGCCGGGCCGTCGACGCCGGCGACGCCGAGGCCCTGCTCGATGCCATCCATGCCCTCAACGGGGCCTGCCGTTACTGCGGGGTGCCGCGCCTGGGACTGCTGGCGGAGACCCTGGAGACTCGCCTGCGCTCCCGCGGACTGGAGGCGGTGGCGCCGCTGCTGCCCGACCTCTATGCGGCCATGACCGCGCTGCGCGACTGGCAGGCGGCCCACCCCGCAGACGCTCAGTCTTCCAGGACGACGAAGGCCACGGCGAACGCCGACTCGTCCGACAACGACAGGTGAAGGCCGCGGATGCCCGCCGCCTCGGCGAGCGCCCGGGCCCGCCCCGACAGGACCAGCGACGGCCGCCCGAGGTCGTCGTTGACCACCTGGATCTCGGTCCAGCGCATGCCGCGGCGCAGCCCCGTGCCCAGCGCCTTGACGAAGGCCTCCTTGGCGGCGAAGCGCTTGGCCAGGAAGGCCGCCGGCCGGCCGCGCTCCCGGTAGCGGACCAGTTCGCCCTCGCCCAGCACGCGCTCGGCGAAGCGCTCGCCATGCCGGGCCTGGGCCGCCTCGAAGCGCGCCACCCGGGCGATGTCGGTGCCGATGCCCAGTATCATGCGCAGCAGTTGCCGTCGCCGTCGTGCTCGTGGTCGTGCTCGTCGAGGGCCGCCACGAAGCCCGCCTCCTGGCCGGCGATGGCCAGGCGCTTCATCTCGGCCACCGCCTCCTTGAGGCCGACGAACAGCGAACGGGCGATGATGGCGTGGCCGATGTTGAGCTCGTGGAGGCCGGGAATGGCGGCGATCGCCTCGACGTTATGGTAATGCAGGCCGTGGCCGGCATTGACGGTCAGCCCCAGCTCGCCGGCCATCTCGGCGGCGGCCACCAGCCGGGCGTGCTCGCGGGACGCGGCCACGCCGGTCGCCTCGGCATAGGCCCCGGTGTGCAGCTCGACCACCGGCGCCCCGGCCTTCGCCGCCGCCTCGATCTGTGCGGGCTCCGGGTCGATAAACAGCGACACCTCCACCCCCGCTGCCTCGAGCCGGCGGCACGCCGCGGCGACCGCCTCGAAGCCGCCGACCACGTCCAGGCCGCCTTCGGTGGTCAGCTCCTCGCGCTTCTCCGGCACCAGGCACACATGGGCCGGGCGGACTTCCTCGGCCAGCGCCAGCATCGCCTCGGTGACCGCCATCTCCAGGTTCATGCGGGTATTGAGCACCTCGGCCAGCAGACGCACGTCGCGTTCCTGGATATGCCGGCGATCCTCGCGCAGGTGCACGGTGATGCCGTCGGCCCCGGCCTCCTCGGCCAGCAGCGCGGCCTGGACCGGGTCGGGATAGCGGGTACCGCGCGCCTGGCGCAGGGTGGCGATATGGTCGATGTTGACGCCGAGCAGGATGCGGGGAGGATGCATGGGAAGTCTCCAGGGCCAGAATGCGAAAAAAGAGGGGGACAAGGGTAAGCGTAAGCGACCGGGCGGCCAAGCGGTGAGGTCAGGGACGTGGAGCGAAGAGCGAAGGGCGAAGAGCGAAGAGCGAAGAGCGAAGAGCGAAGAGCGAAGAGCGAAGAGAAGGCTTCCAGGCGCGAGCGCCGCTCTTCAAGCCGGGCCGGCTCTGCGTCGCTCGGCCAGCTGGCGCATCCATTCCCGGGAACGCAGCGGCCGACTGCCGAGCAGCGGCGCCAGCGCCGCCCGGGTCACGGCCTTGGCCGGGCCGGCCAGGCCCGGCTCGCGCCAGTCGCCGGTGGCCAGCAACTTCAGGGTGCGGCCGTCGATGCCGGGCTCGCCCGGCACGAAGGCCCGGGCCCCGGCCTCGAAGACGTAGCGAGCCTGGGGATCGAGGGCCTGGCCATCCGGCGTGGAGAAGTGCGGCTCGGCGTCCAGGGCCTCGAGCAGCGAGAGCTCGAGTCGCCGCAGGGCACCGGCCCGACCCTCGGGCCGCGGCAAGGCCTCGAGGGCGGCGGCGTAGAAGGCGAAGACGTCGCCCACCGGCAGCTCCACCGGCAGCAGCCGGGTCAGCAGCTCGTTGGCGTAGAGGCCGCACAGCAGCCCCTCCCCCACCAGCATCGCCGCCGGCGCCCGGCTCTCCATCAGAGACAGCCGCTTGAGCTCGCCCCGGCCGCTCCAGGTGAGATGCAGCGGGGCGAAGGGCTGCAGGGTCGCCCGCGCGCGGCTGCCGGGTCGCTGCACGCCCCGCGCCACGGCACGGACGCGCCCGTGGTCGAGCGTCAACAGCTCGACCAGGGCGCTGGTCTCGCGGTAGGGGCGCTTGTGCAGCAGGTAGGCCGGCTGGGGGGTCATGGCAACTGTCCTGACGCCGAACGAGACCTCCCCGAGCGAAGATCAGGCAAGGCGAAGAGCGGCGAGAACGCGAAGTTTACAGGAGGGTAAATGAGCATTTCGAGCCGCTCTTCAACACAGCATGATCGAGCGCAGGCAGGTATCGTCGGCGTCAGTCCAGATCGTAGCCCAGGCTCTTCAAGGCCCGCTCGTCGTCGGACCAGCCGCGCTTGACCTTGACCCAGAGGTTGAGCATGACCTTGGCGTCCAGGGCCCGCTCCATGTCGAGGCGCGCCTCGCGGCCGATCTTCTTGATGCGCTCGCCGCGCTCGCCGATCAGGATCTTCTTCTGCCCCTGGCGCTCGACCATGATCAGGGCGCTGATGTGTACCACCTTGCCCTCGTCGCGAAACTCCTCGATCTCCACGGTCATCTGGTAGGGCAGCTCGTCGCCGAGCTGGCGCATGACCTTCTCGCGGACCAGCTCGGCGGCCAGGAAGCGCTGGCTCTTGTCGGTGACCTGGTCGTCGGGGAAGAAGTGCACGCTCTCGGGCAGGTGCTTGGCGACCTCCGCCTCCAGCGCGTCGACATGGGTGCCGTGCTTGGCGGCGATCGGCACGATGGCCGCGAAATCGCGCCGGGCGCCCACCGACTCCAGCCAGGGCAGCAGCTCCGTCTTGTCCTTGAGGCGATCGACCTTGTTGACCGCCAGGATCACCGGCGCCTCGATATTGGCCAGGCGCTCCAGCACCACCTGGTCCTCGGCGGTCCACCGGGTGCGGTCGATGATGAAGACCACGCAGTCCACGTCGCGCAGGGCCTGGGTGGCGGCCTGGTTCATGAAGCGATTGATGGCCTTGTTGCGATCCTTCTCGAGGATATGGATCCCCGGGGTATCGACGTAGACGAACTGGGCCTCGCCCTCGGTCTTGATGCCCATCACCTGGTGACGGGTGGTCTGGGGACGCCGCGAGGTGATCGAGATCTTCTGGCCGAGGATCCGGTTCATCAGCGTCGACTTGCCGACATTGGGTCGGCCGACGATGGCCACGAAGCCGCAGGTCTGGCTCATGAACGCCCTCCTTCGAGGCGGGACAGGGCGCGCTCGGCGGCCTGCTGCTCGGCGTGACGACGGCTCGACCCCATGCCCCGGGTGTGCTCATCGAGCATCTCGATATGGCATTCCACGGTGAAGGTCTGGGCATGGGCCTCGCCCTCCACCGAGATCACCTCGTAGCGGGGCAGCGCCGCCTGGCGTGACTGCAGGAACTCCTGCAGCCGTGTCTTGGGATCCTTCTGGGTGTCCTGCAGGTCGATGGCCTCCAGGCGTTCGGCGTACCAGGCCAGCACCCGGGCCCGGGCGGTCTCCATGCCGGCATCCAGGTAGATGGCGCCGATCACCGCCTCGACGGCGTCGGCGAGGATCGAATCGCGGCGATGGCCGCCGCTCTTCATCTCGCCCGAGCCCAGGCGCAGGTGATCGCCGAACTCCATCTCCCGGGCCAGCTCGGCCAGGGTCTGGCCCTTGACCAGCCGGGCCCGCAGGCGGGACAGCTGGCCCTCCCGTGCCTGGGGGAAACGCTGGTAGAGGTCCTCGGCAATGACGAAGTTGACGATGGAATCGCCGAGAAACTCCAGGCGTTCGTTGTTGCGACCGCCGTAGCTGCGATGGGTGAGGGCCAGTTCGAGCAGCTCGGGCTGCGCGAAATCGTGGCCGATGCGGCGGATGAAAATGGTCAGGGAATTGCTCACGAAGCTCCTGCTATGTCATGCAAGGAATGCCGCTCCCGGCATTCATTGGATACGGCGCACACTGGTGAAGCTCGGCAGTCCGCCGTTCCAGTGCATCCACACGGCGAAGGCCTTGCCGACGATGTTCTGCTCCGGCACGAAGCCCCAGTAGCGGCTGTCGTTGGAGTGATCGCGGTTGTCCCCCATGGTGAAGTAGTGGCCCGGCGGCACCACCAGCTCGCGCATCTGCGGGCCGGGGTCGCGTGGATTATTGTAGATAGGGTGGTCCACCCCGCCCAGTCGCTCCCGCATCAGCAGCTCGTCGGGCGCGTCCTGGGGACCGGCCTCGAGCAGCGACTTGGGCACCGGCTCGCCGTTGACGAACAGCTGCTTGTCCTCGTAGCGGATCCGGTCGCCGGGCAGGCCGATCACCCGCTTGATGAAGTTCACCGACGGCTCGTTGGGGAAGCGGAACACCATGACGTCGCCGCGGTCCGGCTCGCCGACCTCGAGGACCTTGGTGTCGAGCACCGGCAGGCGCAGGCCGTAGGCGAACTTGTTGACCAGGATGAAGTCGCCCACCTCGAGGGTCGGGCGCATCGATCCGGAGGGAATCTGGAAGGGTTCGACCAAAAAGCTGCGCAGCACCAGCACCACCAGCAGCACCGGGAAGAAGGAGCGCGCATAGTCCACCGGCCAGGGCTCCTTGAGCGCCTTCTCGCGGGCGCCGGCATCGGCGCCCTCGGTGGTCCCGGCCTCGACGCTGGCCGTGAGGCGGGCCCGGCGCGCCGGCCGCCACCACACCAGGTCCAGCAGCCAGATCGCCCCGGTGACCAGCACGGCCACCGTCAGCAGGAGTGCAAAATCCATCGGTCGTTGCCCTTCCCTAGTCGTCGTTGACCTTGAGCACGGCGAGGAAGGCATCCTGGGGAATTTCCACCCGGCCGACCTGCTTCATGCGTTTCTTGCCCGCCTTCTGTTTCTCGAGCAGCTTCTTCTTGCGCGAGGCGTCGCCGCCGTAGCACTTGGCGGTGACGTTCTTGCGCAGCGCCTTGACGGTGGAACGCGCCACCACCTGGCCGCCGATGGCCGCCTGGATGGCCACGTCGAACATCTGGCGCGGGATCAGTTCCTTCATCTTCTCGACCAGCACCCGCCCCCGGGAGTGGGCATGATCGCGATGGATGATCACCGCCAGGGCGTCGACCCGGTCGCCGTTGATCAGCACGTCGAGGCGCACCAGCCTGGCGGCCTCGAAGCGCTCGAAGTTGTACTCCAGCGAGGCGTAGCCCTTGGAGATCGACTTCAGGCGATCGAAGAAGTCCATCACCACCTCGGCCATGGGCAGCTCGTAGGTGAGCTGGATCTGGCTACCCAGGAACAGCATGTCGAGCTGGGTGCCGCGGCGCTGCTCGCACTCGGCGATCACGTTGCCGACGAACTCCTGGGGCACCAGGATGCTGGCCCGCACTACGGGCTCGCGCATCTCCTCCACGTCGGCCATGTCGGGCAGCTTGGAGGGGTTGGAGACGTAGCGAACCTCGCCGTCCTTCATCAGCAGCTCGTAGACCACGGTCGGGGCAGTGGTCAGCAGGTCGAGGTCGTACTCGCGCTCCAGTCGCTCCTGGACGATCTCCATGTGCAGGGTGCCGAGGAAGCCGACCCGGAAGCCGAAGCCCAGGGCGTCGGAGTTCTCCGGCTCGTAGTCCAGGGAGGCATCGTTGAGCGCCAGCTTCTCCAGGGCGTCGCGGAAGTCCTCGTAGTCGTCGGCGCTGACCGGGAACATCCCGGCGTAGACCTGGGGCTTGACCTTCTGGAAGCCCGGCAGGCGCTTGACGTCCGGCGTCTTGGCGTGGGTGATGGTATCGCCCACCGGGGCGCCGTGGATGTCCTTGATGCCGGCCACCACGAAGCCGACCTCCCCGGCCCTCAGCACGTCGGTCTCGCGGCGCTGGGGGGTGAAGATGCCGACCTGGTTGGCCTGCCAGTCGCGGCCGGTGGAGGTGATGCGGATCTTCTCGTTCTTCTTCAGGGTGCCGTCGAAGATTCGCACCAGCGACACAACGCCCAGGTAGTTGTCGAACCAGGAGTCGATGATCAGCGCCTGCAGGGGCGCGTCGCGATCGCCCTTGGGCGGCGGAATGTCGCGCACCAGGCGCTCGAGCAGCGCATCGATGCCGAGACCGCTCTTGGCCGACACCTGGCAGGCGTCGGTGGCATCCAGGCCGATGATCTCCTCGACCTCCTCGCTGACCTTGTCCGGGTCGGCCTGGGGCAGGTCCATCTTGTTGAGCACCGGCAGCACCTCGAGGCCCTGCTCGATGGCGGTATAGCAGTTGGCCACCGACTGGGCCTCGACGCCCTGGGCGGCATCTACCACCAGCAGGGCGCCCTCGCAGGCGTACAGCGAGCGGGAGACCTCGTAGGAGAAGTCCACGTGCCCCGGGGTGTCGATGAAGTTGAGCTGATAGACGTTGCCGTCCTGGGCGTGGTAATCCAGCGTCACCGACTGCGCCTTGATGGTGATGCCGCGCTCCCGCTCCAGGTCCATGGAGTCGAGGACCTGCTCCTTGAGCTCGCGCTCGGTGAGCCCGCCGCAGGTCTGGATCAGGCGATCGGCCAGGGTCGACTTGCCGTGATCGATGTGGGCGATAATGGAAAAGTTCCGTATCCCATTGATTACTTTGCGGTTATCGCTTTCTGACATTCGAAAAAGATCCGATTCGTGTACGCACCCATGTCGCTGTCATGGCTTCCACCGTCTCTGGTGCGTCGAGTGAGATGGCGGCATTGTAGCGGGATGCGCCGGCCAGATACAGCGACCCGACGGCGAGTGCCGTCGGGTCGCGGGTCACGGCAGGGGCATCGCGGCGCTCAGTCGCCGGCCAGGCGCAGCGCCACGTAGTAGGAGCGCCCGTCGCGATACAGCCGCACCGGTACCGCGCCGCCCTCCGGCAGCTCGGCGACCAGGTCGCTGAGTTGCCCGGGGCTTTCCACCGACTGCTGGCCGATGCTGACCAGCACATCGCCGGGCCGGATGCCGGCCGCGGCGGCGATGCCATCGGGGTCGACCTCGGTCACCTGGACGCCATGATCGAGCTCGAGCTTGCGGCGCTGGGCCTCGCCCAGCGGCTGGACCGCCATGCCGAGGCGTGCGGGTTCGGCCTTGTCGTTGCCGCCGCCGCCCGTCGAGCTGTCCGGCCACTCGCCGACCTCGATGTCCAGGGTCTCGCGCTCGCCGTCGCGCAGCACGGTGAGCGCCACGCTGCCGCCGGGAGAGACGCGGCCGATCAGCCGCGGCAGGCTGCTGGAACGCTCGACGTCCTGGCCGTCGACCGCGAGGATGACGTCGCCGGCCTGGAGGCCGCCCTCGGCCGCCGGCCCCTCGGGATCGAGGTCGGCGATCAGCGCCCCCTCGGGATTGTCCATGCCGAAGGACTCGGCCAGCTCGCGGGACACCGGCTGGATCATCACCCCGAGCCAGCCGCGCTCGACGGAGCCACTGGCCTTCAGCTGGTCGGCCACGTCCATCGCCACGTTGATGGGAATCGCGAAGGACAGCCCCATGAAGCCGCCGCTGCGGGTGAAGATCTGGGAATTGATGCCGACCACCTCACCGTCGAGGTTGAACAGCGGCCCCCCGGAATTGCCGGGGTTGATCGCCACGTCGGTCTGGATGAAGGGCACGTAGACGTCACGCGGCAGGGTGCGGTTGATGGCGCTGACGATGCCGGAGGTCACCGAGTGATCGAAGCCGAACGGCGAGCCGATGGCCGCCACCCACTGGCCTACCTCGAGCCGGTCGGAGTCGCCCAGCTCGAGCGTCGGCAGGTCGCCGGCATCGACCTTGAGCACGGCCACGTCGGTCTTCTCGTCGGCCCCCACCAGCTCGGCCTCGAGCTCGCGACGATCGTTGAGGCGCACCAGGATCTGGTCGGCGCCATCGACCACGTGGGCGTTGGTCATGATGTAGCCGTCTTCGCTGATGATGAACCCCGAGCCCAGCGATTGGCGTTCCTCGCTGTGGCCACGCCCGCCGCCCGGCGGCATCGGCAGCTGGTCGCCGAAGAAGTGACGGAAGATCTCGGGAATCTCCTGATTGCCGAAGCCACGGAAGGGTGAATCGCGGCGTTCCACCACCCGGGACGTGGAGATGTTGACGACCCCGGGGGCGGCATCCTTCACCAGCTCGGTGAAATCCGGCAACTCGCGGGCCATGGCGGACTGGGTGGCGAACAGCGCCACGACCAGCAGCACCCAGAGGGATAGCGTGCGCGTCATGCGTGTCATGAATGGCTCCTGTGACAAGGTGCAATGGTGGGCAGGATCATCTGCCCCCTACCCTAGGCTCTGTACGAAAACTGTCTGCGCTTGCCCATACGGCGTTAAAAATCGACTCGTGCGCGAGCCCGGTCAAAGTACTCATTTACACCGCGTAAACTCGCACGCGAGCCCGGTCCGTCTTTTCACCGACTTTTGCCTTGCGACCCACACGGAAGTGGGAAGTGCGTTGGCCCGTAGGGAATGGGCCTAGCCCTGGCCATCGCTCGCCGACTTTTCGTACAAAACCTTACCCCGATGAGGGCAAAAGGTTCAGCGGGGCGGCGTGGGCCGGCAAGGCCGCGCCAGGGACCCTCATGGCGTGCTTCCCGCCTCGCTCGCGGCGGCATCGGCCGTCGGCGTCTCGTCGGACCACACCACCGACTCGACCACTCGCCTCAGCACCGCCGGCGGCAGTTCGCCCATGGCCACCACCTGGCGCGGACGGCCCCCGAGCTCGCGATGCAACACCGCCGCGTGGGAGACCCCCAGGCGATGAATGCCGGGAATCAGCAGGTCGCGGTTCTCGAGGGGTTCGACGAACAGGCTGAGGGTCGCCAGGCCATCGCCGTAGACCCGATGGCTAACCCCGGGACGGCGCTCCCCGGTCTTCACCGGCTGGGCGACGAAGCCCTCGGGCAACCAGTCCGGCCGCCAGGGCCGTCGTTCGAGGTGGCGCTCCGGGGCCAAGCCGACCCGCCCCTGGTAGAGCCGAGGGGAGCGCAGCTCGGTGATCTGGAAGGTCTCGACCACCCGCCCCCGCTCGTCGAGCAGCATCTGCTTGAGCGGCAAGGCCGTGGTGGCATCGAGCCACAGGCGATGACCGTAGCGCTGATCATCGAGGGGCTCGATGTCGAGGCGCCTGGCCTGGCGGCCGGCGATGCGCTCGGTGCCCGACAGCTGCAGGCGGTAGAGGCCGCCGAGATGCCTGACGATGGCCTCGGGAGACGCCGGCATGGGCTCGTCGGCGTTCATGCCGACCAGCCGCGCGATGCGCCCCTCGCGCTCGAAGGCCACGGCGGGACCGTCGAGAAAGCGAGCCACCTCGCGCTCGACGCCATCCTGGATCTCGTGGGACATGGCCAGACTGCGCACGCCGTCGCTGCCGATGCGCACCGCGCGGGCCTGGAAGACGTAACAGTGGCCGGCCCACAGGCTGCGCTCGTACCAGGCCAGCGCCGAGTCGGGCTCGTCTTCCTCCGCCATCCGGGTGCAGTCGAAATCGGTACTGGTCGACGCCGCCTGGGCGGCGCCCACCGGCACCGCGAGCACGGCGCTGACCAGCAACCACGCCCCCAGTTGCGCCGAGCGACTCCCCCGCCCCGCCATCAGCGCGCTCCTGAAGACTCGCTTCCCGAGGCTCGCAGCAGCGGCATCCACACGTCGCCGCCGGTGGAGGCGGAACCCTCGGCATGGCGATCCAGGTAGGACTGCAGGAGCAGTGCCTGCTGACGATCCATGCGCAGCGACTGGCGCTGGGTGGGCGACAGCATCGTGGGCGCACCGGCCCCGACGGTCATCAACCCCTGGTTGCCGGCGCTGGAGCCCTGGAGCATCGGCATGTCGACCAGGGACGCGCCCTGGCCGGACGAACCGCCCCCCAGCGACTCCAGGCCGGACGTGGCATTGGTCGCGGCACTGGTGGTGCCGGCATTGGTCATCCCGGCGTTGGTCGCCACCGGAGCCTCGCCGCCGTCGAGGGGAGAAGCGCCGTTATAGAACTGCACGCCGGTGATCACCATCAGCGAGACCGCCGCGGCGATGCCGGCGCTGCGCCCGAGCGGCAGGGAACGCCGGGCGGGGGCGGCCGACTCGGCGCCGGGCGCCGGTTCGTCCTGCAGGCTGGCCATGACACCGGCGGAGAGATCGGCGGCCATATCGACCTCGGTCTCGCGTCGCATCAGGCTTCTCATGAGGTGATAACGGCGCCAGGCATCCGCCGCATCGGGCTCATCATCCAGCGACTTGAGGACGCGCCGCAGCTCGAGCTCGTCCCCCTCATTGTCCATCAACGCAGAAAGCGATTCCCGTGCGTTCTGACTCATTTCTCATCACCCTCACAATCGTCAAGGCGCCACCGCCTTGCATCCTGTTGGAAGCCCGGAATCCCGACCTCATTGCCCGTGGTAGCGGCCATGTCGAGCGGTTCATGACCCGCCATGCACGGGTCGGTCACCGCATATGACGTCACTCGCGCCCGACAGTTCAGCCAATCCGCAAAAACGATGGAATTTCGTGTCATTCGGTGACCGCCTCCTGGTTGCGAGAGGTCGTGACCAGCGGCCGGATATGCTGGTCCACGGCCTCGCGGGCCCGGAAGATGCGCGAGCGCACCGTGCCCACCGGACACTCCATGATGTTGGCGATGTCCTCGTAGGACAGCCCATCGAGTTCGCGCAGGGTAATCGCCGTGCGCAAGTCATCGGGCAGCGCCTCGATGGCCTCGAAGACGGCGGCCTGGAGCTGATCCCGGGCGATGGCCGCCTCGGGCGTCTCGATGTCGGCCAGCCGGCCGCTGTGGTCGACCACCTCGGCATCGACGATGTCCAGGTCGCTGCCCGGCGGGCGACGTCCCTTGGACACCAGATGGTTCTTGGCGGTGTTGATGGCAATGCGGTACATCCAGGTATAGAAGGCACTCTCGGCGCGGAACTTGCCAAGCGCCCGATAGGCCTTGATGAAGGCCTCCTGTGCCACGTCCTGAACTTCGGCGTGATCGTGCACGTAGCGGCCGATCAGGCCGATGATCTTGTGCTGGTACTTCTTCACCAGCAGGTCGAAGGCGCGGGTATCTCCCTTCTGCGCCCGTTCGACGAGTTGCTGGTCGGTTTCCCGGGTGCCCATTCAACGCCTCCCCGTGGCGGGAGCTTGACGCGACGCGCCGAAGGGGCGTCGCCAAGAGACGGGTATCGCTTCCATATGTATCAACCTAGACCCTGGGGTGAGCGTGCGCCGATCTCGGCGGGTGCCCAAGTGTTCCTGTTTCGCGGGCGCGCATCAAGCCTCGACGCCGCCATGGGCCCGCTGGCACCGATCGACGGGCGGCCCCGCGCCGGCGCTAGGACAATCCACCTCCCCGCCGGGTTCCCGAGTCGATTGAATTTGCCCGGCACGCGGGCGATAGTAGGCCTCTCACGCCGCATCAGCGCTGACACGACACAGGTAGCGAAGCAACATGTCCGAGCAACAGGTCAACAACCTCAACGTTCTCGCCGAAGACGTCCTCATTTCCCCGGCCGATCTCAAGCGAGACATCCCGCTCACCGAAGACGCCGAACGCACGGTGATCGAGGGACGCCAGACCATCCAGAACATCCTCGACGGAAGCGATCCCCGGCTGCTGATGGTAGTGGGGCCCTGCTCGATCCACGACGTCGACGCGGCCCTGGACTACGCTCGCCGCCTGCGCCGGCTCGCCGACGAGGTCAAGGACAGCCTGTATATCGTGATGCGCGTCTACTTCGAGAAGCCGCGGACCACCGTGGGCTGGAAGGGGCTGATCAACGATCCCCACCTCAACGGCTCGTTCGAGATCGAGGAAGGCCTGCACATCGCCCGGCGCCTGCTGGTCGAGCTGGCCGAGCTGGGGCTGCCGCTGGCCACCGAGGCGCTGGATCCGATCTCGCCCCAGTACCTGCAGGACTGCATCAGCTGGTCGGCGATCGGCGCGCGCACCACCGAATCCCAGACCCACCGCGAGATGGCCTCCGGGCTGTCCGGCCCGGTGGGCTTCAAGAACGGCACCGACGGCAGCCTCGACGTGGCGGTCAACGCCCTGCAATCGGTGGCCCACCCGCACAACTTCCTGGGCATCGACCAGTCCGGCAAGGTGGCGATCATCCGCACCCGCGGCAACCGCTACGGCCACGTGGTGCTGCGCGGCGGCAACGGCAAGCCCAACTACGACAGCGTCAGCGTGGCACTGGCCGAGCAGGAGCTGCACAAGGCCGGCGTGACCCCGAACATCATGATCGATTGCTCCCACGCCAACTCCAACAAGGATCCGAGCCTACAGCCACTGGTGCTGGAAAACGTCACCAACCAGATCCTCGAGGGCAACCGCTCGATCATCGGCCTGATGGTCGAATCCAACATCGGCTGGGGCAACCAGAAGATCCCCGAGGACCACAGCCAGCTGGCCTACGGCGTCTCCGTCACCGACGCCTGCATCGACTGGGACGCCACCGAGCAGGCCTTCACGACCATGAACGACAAGCTGGCCCCGGTACTGGCCAAGCGGCGCCGCGCCGCCTGACACCGCGCACCAGTTCCCGACGAGGGCCCGCCGCATGGCGGGCCCTCGTCGTTCGGCTCGCGTTACCGGGCCGCACTCTCGGCGATCAACTCCCGCGCCCAGGGTATCGCCTCGGGGTACCGCTCACCATCCAGCACGAACTCCTGGCCACGGGCCACGGCCTTCAGCGCGACGCGATCGCCGCGCCGCCGCCAGCGCCGGGGGTCGGCATGGTAGGTCAGCGGCGGCCGCCCCTCGCCCGGTAGACACCAGGCCGGCAGCTCCCAGTGCGATACCGTCTCGGCGTGGGGCGCCGTCAGGTGCTGCCGAGGATCGTCCCGCGGCAAGAGACCGGCGCCCGGCAGGCCGGCATCGCGCCCCGCCAGGGCCAGCCGGCGGCTGGCGATATACAGCATGTTGCGAGGCGTGCCCAGGCATTGGCAGTGCGGGTGGTCACGGGCCCACTCGACACCCACCGGCAGTCGCTCGCCCAGCGCCAGCGCCTTGCCCACCTGCAGCCAGCCCCACAGCACATGGCGCGGCCGCGACGCGGGCACGAAGCGCCAGCGGCCAGCGGCGCGCTCGACGTCTCGAAACAGCCCGAAGAACAGGAACAGGTCGCCAGCCCCGACCCCCTGATTGCGCAGATGGCTCTGGGCCGCTCCCATCTGGCCGAACAGCGGCCGCCAGCCCGGCGCGCGGGGCCGCTGGTCGGCGCACAGGTCGGGGTCCAGGTGGGCCCGGGCACTCGGGGCGATCTTCCCTCGCGTCAGGTCGGCGACGAGCGGCCCCAGCGGCTCGCCCTGCTGGGTGATGTCCTCATACGCGGCCGCCGCTCGCGCATCGGGGATCGGCAGGGCGAGCAGCCGCCCATCGGGCAGGATCGGATTGGGCACGCCGCCGGCGGAGGTATCGAAGCCCTTGCGGCTCAGGATCAGTTTCATCGCGACTCCTTGCGGGAAAACGGGCCGGCGCGACCAGGCCCCATCGACGAGCTCGGCGCGGGAATACTGGCCAATCGCGTCTCGGGGTTCAAGCGTCACAGCAGCGTGAGCAGGCCCGATTGCCGGCCGCACGGGCCTCGGCTAGCTTGAGGCGATAAGCCGCTCCCCCGACCACAAGGACACGCGGATGGCTGAGCCGACGGCCCTGCTGGACTCTCTCTACGCCCCCCTCGCCTCCCTCGCTGCCTGGCTTGCCCCCTGGGAGTTCGAGCCGCTGTGGGGGCTCGCCTGCGTGACGGCCGCCGCCATCTACCTGCGCGGCGCCAGGCGCCTCGGCCGTCGCCATCCCGCCGTCGGCTGGGCGCGACCGACCGCCTTCCTCGCCGGGCTCGCCCTGGTCTACCTCGTCAGCCAGACCCGCTACGACTATCTCTCGCAGTACATGTTCTTCCCCCACCGGGCCCAGCATCTGGTGTTGCACCATGCCGCCCCCTTCCTGATGGCCCTCGCCTTCCCCGGACCGGTGCTGGCCGCCGGCCTGCCGGCCGGGCTCGAGGGGGCGCGGCGGCTCGCGCGCCCCCTGGTCGATGTGTTGCAGCACCCGCTGGTCGCGCCGCTGCTGTTCGTGGGCCTGATCTATTTCTGGCTGATCCCGGAGGTGCACTTCGACGCCATGCTCAGCCGGGAGCTCTACCAGCTCATGAACTGGAGCATGCTGGTCGACGGCGTGCTGTTCTGGTGGCTGGTGCTCACGCCGTCCGCGAGGCTCGGCCACGGTCGACGCATCCTGCTGCTGCTGGTCGTGGTGCCGCCGCAGATCCTGCTCGGCGCCTACCTCACCTTCAGCCCAACGGTGCTGTTCGACGTCTATGAGGTGTGCGGTCGCGCCTGGCCGCTGGCCCCGCTGGTCGACCAGCAGCTGGGCGGGCTGATCACCTGGATCCCGGCCACCATGATGAGCGTGATCGGCACCCTGATCGTGCTGCGCCAGCTACGGCGCAGCGAGTCCAGCGACCGGCGGGTGGCGGCCGCCCCCGCACCGCCGGATGCGACCGGCTGATCGTCGAGGAGATGCCATGCACACGACCCCGTTCCAACGGCTTGCGCTGCTCGCCCTACTGGCCCTGGCCGGCTGCGGCGAGGACGACTGGCAGACCAAGGACATCGCCTCGCTGATGCCGCCGCTGGCCTTCACGCTGACCGATGAGCGAGGCCGAACGGTGGAGGCCGAACGCTACCGGGGCGACGTGACCCTGGTGTACTTCGGCTATACCCACTGCCCGGACGTCTGCCCCACCACCCTCGCCCGGCTCGCCAACACCCTGGGCGGCCTGGCGTCCGAGGCGCGAGGCGACGTGCGGGTGCTGTTCGTCTCTGTGGACCCGACCCGCGACGGCCCCCGGCGACTGACGACCTACACCGACGCCTTCGGACCGGCCATCGTCGGCTTGACCGGCAACCGGGATCAGCTAGACGACCTCACCAAACGCTACCGGGTGACCTACGGCTACGGGGAAAAGGACGGCGATGGAGACTATCCGGTCTCCCACCCCAGCGGCATCTTCGCCTTCGACCGGGAAGGCCAGGCGCGGCTGCTGATCCGCGATGGCGACAGCCCCGAGGCCGTGCGCCACGACCTCGAGCGGCTGCTCACTGAGGAGGGGTGATCAGGGCTGGCCGTCGATCTCGCGCACGAAGGGCGGCAGGGCGTCGAGCAGGGCGCGGCCGTAGCGTCGCGTCAGCACGCGGCGATCGAGCAGGGTGATGCGTCCTCGGTCGGCCTCCTTGCGGATCAGCCGGCCGCAGGCCTGCACCAGCTTGATGGAGGCGTCCGGCACGCTGATGCGCATGAAGGGGTTGCCGCCCTGGCGCTCGATCCACTCGGCGAGCGTCGCCCCCACCGGGTCATCGGGCACCGCAAACGGCAGCCGGGTGATCACCACATGGGTCAGGTAGTCGCCGGGCAGGTCGATGCCTTCGGCGAAGCTCGCCAGGCCGAACAGGATGCTGCCCTCGCCCTTGTCGACCTTCGCCCGGTGACGCTCCACCAGCTCGCGCTTGGGCAGCCGGCCCTGGGCCAGCACCCGTTCCCGCGTGCCATCAGAGAGCGCCCGCTCCACGGCACGCAGCTGGGCCCGGGACGAGAACAGCGCCAACACCGCCTCGTCTTCGCCGAGCGCCTCGACGAACTCGACGATGGCGCGCTCGTGGCCGTCGCGGTCGGACGGGTCGGCCGCCTCCCGGGGCACGCTGAGCACCGCCCGGGAATAGTCGAAGGGGCTCGGCAGGCTCTGGTAGCGATAGCGGTTGGCCAGCCCGGCCCGCTCCTGCAGCCGCTCGAAGCGACCCAGGGCGGTGAGGGTCGCCGAGGTCACCACGGCACCGAAGCAGCGCCCCCACAGCGACTTGGCCAGGGTATGCGCGGCGGAGACCGGGCTCGCCGAGAAGGTCAGCTCCGGGTCGCCGCCGAAGCGCTCCAGCGTCAGCCAGCGGGCCCGCGGCGGCTCGCCTTCCGGGTCGGTCTCGGCGAAGGCCTGCCACAGGGCATGGGCCTCCAGGGCGCGGCCATGCAGCAGCGCCACCAGCGGCAGCCAGGCTTCGGCCTGTTCCTTGGGCAGCCCGGTGGACTTCTCCGGGTCCAGGCTCTCGCGCAGGATATCGGCCGTCGATTCCAGGGTCCGTGACAGCTCGGCGAACAGCGTCACCAGGCCGTCGGCCTGCTCGCGCAGGGCATCCGGCGCCCGTCCCATCTCGAAGCGGTGCTGGGCGCCGTCCTCGCCGTCGCCCAGGCCCTCGGGTCGCCCGGCCAGCTGGTGGCCCAGCGAGAACGCCTCGCCGAGCCGCGGCTCCAGCGCCTCGAACAGCGGCGGCAGGCTCGCCAGCAGCCGCGCCAGGGTCGGCTGCACGGCCATGGCCTGATGGAGCTCGGTGAGCGACTTCTTGAGGCTGCTCAACCAGCGCAGGGTGAAGCCCACGGCGAAGCGGTGGGTAAAGTGGTTGAGCGCCTTGTCGGGCAGGTGATGGCCCTCGTCGAAGACGTAGATGCAGTCACCGGGGTCCGGCAGCACCACGCCGCCGCCCAGCGCCAGGTCGGCCAGCACCAGGTCGTGATTGGCGACGATCACCTCGGCGCTGTCCAGCTCGCGGCGGGCGCGAAAGAAGGCGCAGGCCCCGAAGTGGCCGCAGCGCCGGTTGGTGCACTGGCGGTGGTCGACGGTGAGCTTGCGCCAGTGGGCATCGTCGATGCCCTCCGGCCAGCTGTCGCGGTCGCCGGCCCAGCGGCCGTTGCCGTAGGCCTCGCCCAGGGACTGGACGAGCCGCTGGAAGTCGTCGCCGCCGCTGTCCAGGGCCTGCTCGAACAGCGACAGCGTGGGGTTGTCCTCGCCACCGTCCATGGCCTGGTCGAGACGCGCCACGCACACGTAGCGACCGCGCCCCTTGGCCAGGGCGTAGTCGAAGGCGAGCCCGCTGTGGGCCTTGAGGGACGGCAGGTCCTGGTGCAGCACCTGCTCCTGCAGGGCCACCGTGGCGGTGGCCACCACCAGGCGCTTGCCCTGGGCCTTGGCCACCGGCAGCGCGGCAAGCAGGTAGGCCAGGGTCTTGCCGGTGCCGGTGCCGGCCTCGAGCACGCAGACGTGCTCGTTGCTGGTGCGCTGGCCGGCGTCGTCGGCCTCGATGCCGCCCAGGGTGCGGGCGATCTCGGCGATCATCAGCCGCTGACCGTAGCGCGGCGTCAGGTCGAGGCCGTCGAGCACCTTGCGATAGGCGCCCTGGATCTCGCCCTTGAGGACCTCGTCAAGCATGGTCTGACCTGCATCATTGAGGGGAGACCGCGGTTTTCCCGGCGACAGGCCGATGCGGAGGCGCTGTGAACCCTTCCCTGGGCGCTACCTCTGCCATCCATGGCAGAGGACCTCCGCCACGGCCTGTCCCCGGCACCACTCACTCGGGTGGTTTCTCAGGCGCAGTCCGAGCGGTCTTTCTTCAAGCGGCGCAGCCGCGCCTTCGAGCTTCCAGGCGCGCAGCGCCACTCTTTCACCTTTACAGCAGCCCTTCCGGCGGATGCTCGCAGGGCAGCTTGTCGTCGATGAAGCGCTCGATCTCCGGCAGCGAGAAGGCGTCTTCCTCGCCCACAAAGCTGATCGAGACGCCCTTGGCGCCGGCGCGGCCGGTACGCCCGATGCGGTGGACGTAGTCCTCCGGGTCCTCGGGCAGGGTGTAGTTGATCACATGGCTGACATCCTCGATGTGGATGCCGCGCCCGGCCACGTCGGTGGCCACCAGCACCTGGATCTCGCCCTCGCGGAAGCGCTCCAGGGTGCGGATGCGCTGGTTCTGGGGCACGTCCCCGGAGAGCATGGCGGCGTTGATGTCGGCCTTCTTGAGCAGGTCGTCGAGCTTGCGCACCAGGTCGCGGCGATTGCCGAACACCATCACCCGGTCGAAGCTCTCCTGCTGCAGCAGCTTGACCAGCAGGCGCTGCTTGTCCTCGTCGCTGACCAGGTAGACGCGCTGGTCGATGTCGGCGGCGTTGTCGACGGTAACCGCGATCTCCACATGGGCCGGGCTCTGGGTCCACTGGCTCGCCAGGTTGAGGATGTCCTCGGTGAAGGTGGCGGAGAACAGGAAGGTCTGGCGCTCCTCCTTCTTCGGCGTGTGGCGGATGATGCGCTTGACGTCGGGGATGAAGCCCATGGAGAGCATGCGATCCGCCTCGTCGAGCACCAGCACCTCGACCTGGGTCAGGTCGACGTCACGCTTCTGGTGGAAGTCCAGCAGGCGGCCCGGGGTGGCGACCAGGATATCGAGCGTCTTGCCCAGCCCCTCGAGCTGCTTCTGGTAGTCCATGCCGCCGACGACGCTGGCCACGTTGAGGTTGGTGAAGCGGGCCAGGGCCTTGGCGTCCTTCTCGATCTGCAGTGCCAGCTCCCGGGTCGGCGCCACGATCAACGCCCGGGGCGCGCCGGGCTTCTGGCCATCCGGCGCCTCCTCCTCGAGGAAGTAGGCGAGGATCGAGATCAGGAAGGCGGCGGTCTTGCCGGTGCCGGTCTGCGCCTTGCCGACCACGTCGCCGCCCAGCAGGGTGTGCGTCAGCGCCTCGGCCTGGATCGGCGTGCAGTACTCGAACCCTTGAGCGTGGATGGCGCGCATCAGCGGCAGCGGCAGATCGAAGTCGTGGAAGCGCCACTTGCCCGCCACGGCGGGGACCTGGAACTGGCGCAGATCCCAGTTCGACTGGCGGCGACGCGGCTTGCGGCGACGACGCTTGGGCTTGCGGTTCTCGGTCTGGGCCGGTGCTGTGGTCTGTTCCGACTCGCTCATAGGCTGTGCTGTCTCGTCCATGTTCGTGGATGGAAGTGCATCGGCAAGGGATGCGGGACGCAAACGGCCATTGTACCAGTCTCTGGCGACGAGGGCGCGTCCGCTGTCGAAGGGTTGGCTCCGGCTGCTAGAATGGCGCCAACGATCAAGGAGCCTGCGTCATGACACGCAAGAAGAAGACCCGCTCGCTGGCCGACAAGGTGACCATTCGCACCGGCCGGCGCAAGGATTACAAGCAGTGGCGCCACGAGAACCCCGACGAGGTCACCTCGTCGCGCCGCTACACCCAGAAGAAGCGCCAGCAGCGCAAGCTGCAGGCGGCGCGCAAGCAGGCCCGCCAGGAGGCCGGCCAGCCGATCGATATCCATCCCGAGCACAAGGACGACTGACCGATGCGCCTGGTGTCATTCAACATCAACGGTATTCGCGCCCGCCTGCACCAGCTGGAAGCGCTGATCGAGGCCCACCGCCCGGCGGTGATCGGGCTCCAGGAAACCAAGGTCCAGGACGCCGAGTTCCCGCGCGAGGCCGTCGAGGCCATGGGCTACGACGTTCACTTCCACGGCCAGAAGGGCCATTACGGGGTGGCGCTGATGATCTGCCGGCAACAGTGCCCGGAAGGGCCTGAGGCGGTCTACCGGGGCTTCCCCGACGATGACGACGACGCCCAGCGTCGGCTGATCGGGGCGCGGCTACGCATCGACGGCGGCGAGCCGCTGACGGTGTGGAACGGCTACTTCCCCCAGGGCGAGAACGTCGACCATCCGGTGAAGTTCCCGCACAAGCGTGCCTTCTACGCCCAGCTGGCGCGGCTGCTCGACGAGCACCATGCCCCCGACGAGCGCCTGGCGATCATGGGCGACTTCAATATCTCGCCCGAGGACATCGACATCGGCATCGGCGAAGCCAACCGCAAGCGCTGGCTGCGCGAGGGCAAGACCAGCTTCCAGCCGGTGGAGCGCGAGTGGCTGACGGGGATCAAGGCCTGGGGGCTCGCCGACAGCTATCGGCTCTGCCAGCCGGAGGCGGACGACCGCTTCAGCTGGTTCGACTACCGCTCCAAGGGCTTCGATCGCGAGCCCAAGCGCGGCCTGCGCATCGACTACATCCTGGTGACCGAGCCGCTGGCCGCAAAGGTCCGCAATGCCGGCATCGACTACGCGCTGCGGGGCATGGAGAAACCCTCCGACCACGCCCCCGTGTGGACCGAACTCGAGGCCTGACCAGGCCTCACGCATCAGGCCTCGTCGGCGGGCCCCCTCGCCTCGGCCCCGCCGACTTCCCCATCGTCGCCCTGCCCCGGCAGGCTCGACAGCCAGGCATCGGCCTCGGCCTCGCCCAACTCGCGGGCCCGTTCCAGGGCCTTTCGGGCGATCTCCCACTCGCCCCAGCCGTGGGCCAGCTCGCCCAGCCGCAGCCAGTCGTCGCCGGCGCCGCTGCGCTCGGCGACGTCGCGCCAGGCGGCCAGCGCTGGCCGGCGATCGCGTGCGGCCTGCCAGGCAACGGCCAGCAGGTGACGATGCTCGAGGTCGTCCGGCAACGCCTGCGCCTCGAGCGCGTCGGCCAGCAGTTCGGCGGCTCGGGCCGGCGTGCCGCCGGCCAGGTGCAGGCGAATGCGCTGTTCCAGGTCATCGGGCCCCGACAGCAGGCCGCGACGCCAGCCGGCCTCCCAGATCGCCGCCGCCCGGCCGGGGTCGCCGAGCCGCTGGGCCAGGCCCGCCGCCCGACGCCAGGTCGCCGGATCGCCCTTCGCGTCGGCGAGGCGTCGCTCGATCACCGCCAGGGCGCCGCTCTCGTCGCCGGCCCGCTGCAGCACGGTGGCGGCCAGCCGAGCCCGAGCGTCGCCGGGCTCGCCGCCGGCGTCCAGGGCACGCTTCACCCAGCGCGATGCGGCCTCCCAATCGGCCTCGCCGGCCAGCAGCTGGGCCATCAGCCAGTGATCGTCGGCCGTGCCACGATGGCGCCGGAACCAGTCGTCGAGCAGGGCCCTGGCCCGATCGGACTCATCGCCCCTCAGGCGCAGCCCCGCCTCCTGGCGCAGCCAGCGATCCGCCTGGGCGGTCTCGACGCCTGGCACGGCGCGCGCCTCGGCCAGGAGCGCGGCGGCGGCGAGCGGCGCCTCGAGGCGCGCCTCGGCCCCGGCGGCCAGTTGCAGGTAGAGGGCCCGGGCCCAGCGATCCGAGGCATTGCCGCCGGCCAGCCGCTCCGCCTGGCGGGTGGCGCGCTCGCGCACGGCCTCGAAGGCGCCCTCACCGAGACGCTGTTCGAGCCCGCGGAGGTCCTCGATGATGCCTCCCGGCAGGGTCGGCGCCGCCAGGGCGGGCGATGACAGCAGCCAGGCCAGCAGGCACAGGCGACGGATCGGCGTCAGAGTCTTCATTTCAGGTGGAACTCCAGGCGCTGACGGGCGCGACGGCGATCCTCGGCGGCGGCGAACTGCCAGCCGGCGATGGCGCGACGGGCGACGCGATCGAAGACCCGGCGAGGATCGGCCTCCACCACCTCGATGCTGTCGCGCTCGACGCTGCCGTCGCGGCGAATGATGAACTGCACCACCACATGGCCCTCGAGCCCGCGGCGCCGCGCCCGGGAGGGATACTCGGGCGGCACCCGGCGAGTGGCCTGGGCCGAGGCGCCCACGTCCACGGGCTCGTTGGACCTCGCCTGGGAAGACGCTGATGGTGCCGCGGCGGTCTCGGCGGCGGGGGCCGGGCTGGGCGCGGGTGCGGGCGTCGGCGCGGGCTCCGGTTGCGGTTCGGGGGCGGGCCGCGGCTCCGGGTCAGGCTGCGGCGTGGGCTCCGGCGGCGTCTCGGTAAGCTCCGGCAGCGTCTCGTCCAGCGGTACGTCCGGGGCGTCCAGCGGCGGCAATTCCGGCTCCGGCAGGGCGATGGCGCTCTGCGCCTGGGGCGCCGGGGCCGGCCGGGGCGGCGGCGTCGGGGCGCTGGGCGGCGGCGGGGGCGCCGCACTGGCCGCCGGCACCGGTTCCGGCGCCGGCTCCGCGGGCGCCTCGGCCAGCGCCAGGGTGAGCTCCTCGCGCAACTCGGGCTCGGCCTCGGGCGGCACGACCAGCAGCGCCAGCAGCGCGAACAGCGCCAGGGTCAGGGCCGCCCCGGCCAGCAGAGAGACCGGCATCCGCATCAGTCGCCACTCCGCTGGGCGGCCACCGCCACCTGGTCGACATCGGCCTCGCGCAGGCGATCCATGACCTCGATCAGCACGCCGGTGGCGGCCTCGCGATCGGCCTGGATCACCACCGAACCGTCGTCACTGACCAGCCCCGCCACCCGCGGGCCGACCCGGTGCAGATCCACCGGCTCACCGTCGACCCACACGGCGCCCTCGGGAGTGATCGCCACCAGCACCTGGACATCGGGCCGCGGCGTCGCCGCGCTGGACTCGGGGCGCTCGATCTCCACCCCGCTCTCCTTGATGAAGCTGGTGGTGACGATGAAGAAGATCAGCATGATGAAGACCACGTCCAGCATCGGGGTCAGGTTGACCTCGCTGCTCTCCTCGCCGGCGGCCAGTCGACGTCTACGCATGAGCGTCCTCCACGGCACGTGCCAGGCGGTCATGCAGCCGCTGATCCTCGCGCCGGATAATGTGTTCGAGACGAGCGATGAACAGCAGCCCCACCACCGAGACCGCCATCCCGCTCAGGGTCGGCAGGGTCGCCCGGGCCACGCCGTCGGCCATGGCGCGGGCCTGGTTCACCTCGCTCACCGTCAGGCTGTCGAAGACGGTGATCATGCCGGTCACGGTGCCCAGCAGCCCGAACAGCGGGCAGATCACCACCAGCAGCTTGAGCCAGGGCAAGGGACCGCGCAGCCGGGCGATCAGCTCGCGGGTCCAGACCTCGCGCAGGGTCAGGGCGCTCCAGCTCGCGTGATCGCCGCGGGCCACCCAGTGCGCCACCAGGGAGCGACGCGCCGGGCGATAGTGGAAGCGGAAGAACCACCAGCGCTCCAGGCCCAGCGAGAACAGCAGCACCGCCACGCCGATGATGACCACCAGCACCGGGCCGCCGGCCTCGACCAGCCAAGCCAGGGGTTCAAGCCAGGGCATCGGCATGGCGCGGCGTCGCGTTCGGGGAGACGGCGCGGCCGGCCTCCAGGGTATCGGCGAGCACCGCACTGGCCCGCCCTTCCAGGGTGCCGATCAGCGCCCGGCTGCGGCTCGACAGCGCGGTGTGGGCGAACAGCAACGGTACCGCGGTGATCAGGCCCAGCACCGTGGTTACCAGGGCCTGGCTGATGCCGCCGGCCATCAGCTGCGGGTCGCCGGTGCCGAACACCGTGATCGACTGGAAGGTCACGATCATCCCGGTGACCGTGCCCAGCAGGCCCAGCAGCGGCGCCACCGCGGCGAGCATCTTGACCAGTCCCTGGCCGCGCTCGAGGCGTGGCTGCTCGGCGAGCAGCGCCTCGTCCAGGCGGGCTTCCAGCGCCTCGGGGGCATGGCCGGCGCCCAGAGCATGGAAGCGCTCGAGCACCCGTCCCAGCGGGTTGTCGGCGCGCAGTCGCTGGAGGTCGCCCAGCTGGCGACGCAGGGTGACGGTGATGCGCAACAGGTAGAGGTACTGCCCCAGGGCCACCAGCAGGCCCGCCACGCCCAGTGCCACCACCACGTAGCCCACGGCGCCGCCCTGCTGGAAGCGCTCCCAGAGATTCGGCTGGCGGGCCAGGGCATCGAGGACCTGGCCGCCGGCGGGGTCGAAGGACACCACCTCGCCGTCCCCGGCCTGGAAGGCCGACATCCGTTCGGCGACCGCCGCTGGCGTCTGGGGCAGCACCGTCAGGCGGCCCTCCTCGCCGGGACGCTCCAGCAGCTGGCCGTCGCTGGCCGCCAGCAGGTCGCCGACGCGGACCACCATCCGTTCGCTCACCTCGCCATCGGCCCCGGCGACCGGCGCCTCGAGGCCGACCACCCGGGAGGTCTCGCGGGTCAGCGCCATCAGGCTGTCGGCCAGGCCGGTCAACTGCTCGGTGCGCAGGATGCCGTCGGCCTCCAGACGCGGCGGCAGCTCGGCCGCACCGCCGAGCGTCAACCAGCTATCGGCGAGGTCGTCGCGCAATTCCCCGCTGACGCCGGCGACCTCGTTGAAGACCGCCTCGAGATCGCCGCCCTGCTCCTGTCGCTGGGCGTTCAGGGCCTCGAGCTCGTCACGCTGTGCCTGCTGGCGGGTCTCCAGGGACTCGCGGCGCTCGCGGGCCTCGGCCAGCGCGGCCCGGGCCTCCTGGAGGGCGGCGTCCAGGGCCGCCTCGTCATCCACCAGCTCGGCCAGGCGGGCACGGTCGCGCGCCTCGGCGGCCTGGCGCTCGGCGCTCAGGGAGGCCAGCGGGGTCGATTCGTCCGGCGCCGTCGCCTGCTGGGCCTGGGCCGCCAGCGGCATGGCCGCCAGCCACAGGCCGGCCAGGGCGGCGCGCATCGCAGTGCTCGTGGTCATCAGGCGTCCTCCCCGGCAGGCGTCTCGAGCCTGGCGACGGATTGGGAAACGGGCAGGTTCAGCAGCGCCGGCGCACGCTGTTCGCGGGCGATGGCCAACCCCTTGCGCACCTCGGCCAGGGCCGCCTCGTCGAGGGGCTGCCAGCCGCCCTGCTCGGCGCGCCACACCCCGCCCTGGCGGCCGTCGGGGGTCAGGTAGTACCAGCCGACCCGCCCCAGGCGCAGGAAGTCCACCTCGCGGGGCGTGTCGCCGGGCAACTCGCCCCGCCAGGCATCGAGCCCGCGGCCGTAGTCGAGTTCGGCGCGCCAGGCGGCCAATACCCGCGAGAGTTTCTCGTCCGTGCTCTGCTCGGGGTCGGCCAGTAGGGTCTCCAGGCTCTCCACTCGGGCCAGGCGCTCGTCGCGCAGGAAGGGCATGTCGGCCTCGACCCAGGCCCGCAGTCGCTCGACGATGTCGCGCATCAGGCCCGGCAGGGACTCGCGGGTTTCCGACAGGGTGGAAAGCGCATCGCGTCGGCCGGCCAGGGTCTCGGCCTGACGCTCGACCAGCGGTGACAGCTCGTCGTTGTAGCCGCTCAGGCGGCGGGTCTCCTCCCGCGCCTGGCGAAGAGCCTGGAGCTTGTCACGCACGTCATCATCGGCCTCGTCGATGCGCGCCTGCAGTTCGGCCTGGGTGCGCTGGGCGTCGAGGGCCTCGTCACGCAGCGTGGTTTCGGCGGCCGCCGTGGCGGCCAGCATCAGGGCGACGCCTGCCAGGCCATGGCGGATCCAGGGGTGTGGGTAGGGCACTCGCGTCTCCCGAAAGGTGCACAGGTGCGAAGCACCCTACTCCGAACAAGAATTGTTATCAATCCCTGGCCCCGGCGATTGACAGCTCCGCCCCGAAAAACAAGAATGAGAATCTATTTTATCCAAGAGGTGAGACGCCATGACGACGGACCGCGCTCGGCTCTACTACACCTGTACCTTTCTCTGCGTGTCGTTCCGGGCCCTGCTGGAATCGGTGAACGGGCACGCCCGCCGCCCGGGCGTGCCCTGCTGGCTGGATACGCGGACGGTCGAGATGCTGTCGGCAGAACTGAGGCGCTGTCGCGAAGAGGCGGCGCCTTTCCCGGACCTCCACCCCTCCCTGGACGCCGCCCTCTCCCACTGCGGGCTGCTGATGGCCCAGTGTCCCGGCGCCCTGGACCATCGACGCTGCCGGCAGCACCTGGAAGCCATCATCGTCCCGCTGGGGGACACCACGACGCGACTGGCCTCCCCCAGCCGTCGCGAAGGCCCCTGGCAGGCCGCCGCCCGGCGGCTGGGCGGCTGGCTGGGCCGCTGAACCACCCTCGCCGCCTCCCCGACACGCGCCTCAGCATCAAGACGCCACCAACGCAAACGGGCCGACCTCTCCGTGGAGAGGCCGGCCCGCTTGCTAGCCCGAAAGCCAGCGTGACCGCTGGCTCTCGAAGGTTACAGCTTGCTTTCTAGCTCCGGCAGCACCTCGAACAGATCACCCACCAGGCCGTAATCCGCAACCTGGAAGATCGGCGCTTCCTCGTCCTTGTTGATGGCGACGATCACCTTGGAGTCCTTCATGCCCGCCAGGTGCTGGATGGCACCCGAGATGCCC
This sequence comes from Halomonas sp. ABH4_019, assembly GCF_056159885.1. Classification (NCBI taxonomy): domain Bacteria; kingdom Pseudomonadati; phylum Pseudomonadota; class Gammaproteobacteria; order Oceanospirillales; family Halomonadaceae; genus Halomonas; species Halomonas sp. ABH4_019. The sequence goes on along the minus strand of NZ_JBSWWC010000003.1, from coordinate 423,340 downwards.
ACCGCGATGTACAGCTCCGGGGCGACGATCTTGCCGGTCTGGCCGACCTGCATGTCGTTGGGCACGAAGCCGGCGTCCACCGCCGCGCGTGAGGCACCGATCGCCGCGCCGAGCTTGTCGGCGATGCCGTCGAGCAGCGTGAAGTTCTCGCCGCTGCCCATGCCGCGACCGCCGGAGACCACCACCTTGGCGGCGCCCAGCTCGGGGCGGTCGCTCTGCTCGAGCCGCTCGTCGACGAAGGCGGACAGGGCGTTGTCGATGCCGACCTCGACCGCTTCCACGGCGGCATTCCCCGCCTCGCCGACGGCATCGAAGGCGGTGGGCCGCACGGTGATCACCTTCAGGGCATCATCGCTCTGCACGGTGGCGATGGCGTTGCCGGCATAGATCGGCCGCTGGAAGGTGTCGGCGCTCTCCACGCCGATGATCTCGGAGATCTGGCTGACGTCCTTGAGCGCGGCGAGGCGCGGCAGCACGTTCTTGCCGGTGGTCGAGGCCGCCGCCAGCACGTGGCTGTAGTCGTCGGCCAGCGCCACCAGCAGGTCGCCCAGCGGCTCGGCCAGCTGATGGGCGTAGACGGCGGCGTCGGCGACGCGCACCTTGGCCACGCCGTCGAGTCTGGCGGCGGCCTCGGCGATGGCGCCGACGTTCTCACCGGCCACGAGGACGTCGATGTCGCCGCCGATGGCCTCTTTCACTTTCCGGGCGGCGGCGACCACGTGGGCGGTGGCCTCGGCCAGTTGACCGTCGTGGTGTTCCGCGAGTACCAGAATGCTCATCAGATCAACTCCTTATCAAAGAACTTTGGCTTCGTTCTTGAGTTTGTCCACGAGCTCGTCCACGGAGCCCACCTTGACGCCGCCCTGGCGCTCGGCCGGCGGCTCGACGCGCACGCGCTTGAGCCCGGAGGCGACCGACACGCCCAGCTCGTCCGGCGTCTGGGTATCCAGCGGCTTCTTCTTGGCCTTCATGATGTCGGGCAGCTTGGCGTAGCGCGGCTCGTTCAGGCGCAGGTCGGTGGTGACGATGGCCGGCAACTGGAGCGCGACGGTCTGCAGGCCGCCGTCGATCTCGCGGGTCACCTTCAGGGTCTCGCCCTCTACGACAACCTCGGAGGCGAAGGTACCCTGGGGGCGGCCGGTCAGCGCGGCGAGCATCTGGCCCACCTGGTTGTTGTCGCTGTCGATGGCCTGCTTGCCGAGGATCGTCAGGCCGGGCTGCTCGGCCTCAACCACCTTGGCCAGCAGCTTGGCCGCGGCCAGCGACTCGACGGCCTCGTCGGTCTGCACGTGGATGGCCCGGTCGGCGCCCAGCGCCAGCGCGGTGCGCAGCTGCTCCTGGGCGGCCTTGGGGCCCACGGTGACCGCGACCACTTCCGTCGCCACCCCCTTCTCCTTGAGCCGCACCGCCTCTTCCACGGCGATCTCGCAGAAGGGGTTCATGGCCATCTTGACGTTGGTCAGGTCGACGTCGGAGTGATCCGGCTTGACGCGAATCTTGACGTTGTAGTCGATGACGCGTTTGACCGCGACGAGGACTTTCATAAATACCCCCTAATACTTTGGACTTTCATAAATACCCCCTAATACTTTGTTGATAAAAAACAACAGATAAGCAAGCTGCGATATTGCATGTCGCGAGCGGGAGCGCTCAGGCATAGGCATGGAAGCCGCGGCCGCTCTTGCGTCCCAGGTGGCCGGCCGCCACCAGCCGCTTGAGCAGCGGGCAGGGCCGGTATTTGGGATCGCCGAAGCCGCCCTGCAGCACTTCCATGATCGCCAGGCAGACGTCCAGGCCGATCAGGTCGGCCAGGGCCAGCGGGCCCAGGGGATGGGCGGCGCCCAGTTGCATGGCACGGTCGATGTCCGTGGCACTGGCCGCGCCCTCCTGCAGCAAGAAGGCCGCCTCGTTGATCATCGGCACCAGCAGGCGATTGACCGCGAAGCCCGGCGAGTCGGCGATCGCCACCGCCGTCTTGCCCAGCTCCTCGGCCAGCGCCTCGATGCGGGCCACGGTGGCATCCGCGGTCTGCTCGGCGCGGATCACCTCCACCAGCTTGAGTACCGGTACCGGGTTGAAGAAGTGCATGCCCACCACGCGTTCGGGACGCTCGCTGACCGCGGCCAGCCGGGTCAGCGACAGCGAGGAGGTGTTGGAGGCGAGGATCGCCTCGGGGGCCAGCCGCGACAGGTCGCGGAACAACGGCTCCTTGAGGTCGGGCCGCTCGGGCGCCGCCTCGATGACGATCTCGCAGTCGACCAGCGCCTCCAGCGAGGTGGTCGGCGCGAGTCGCGCCAGGGCGGCGTCGCGCGCCTCGGCGGCCAGCCTGTCCTTGTCCACCAGCTTGGTCAGGCCCTTGGCGATCCCCGCCCGGGCCCGCGCCAGCGGCGCCTCGGCGACGTCGTAGAGGCGCACCTCGCGGCCGGCGGTCAGCGCCACCTGGGCGATACCCTGGCCCATGGTGCCGGCGCCGACGACGCCGATGGCTTGCTTGCTCATGTGTTGGATCTCCTCTGTCGTGAAGTCTTGGAAGCCGATGCTATGCATGCGATGTCAGGTACGAAGGCTTTCTCAGCGTCAGCAACCCGACTCCTGACGGACTCGCTCGCGTAATACGAACTTCTGAACCTTGCCGGTCGAGGTCTTGGGCAACTCGGTGAAAATGACCGTCTTGGGGGCCTTGAAATGGGCCAGCCGCGCTCGGCAATGGTCGATGATGGCTTGTTCGCCGACCTCGTCATGACCCGCCTTGAGCTTGATGAAGGCGCAAGGCGTCTCGCCCCACTTTTCGTGAGGCCTGGCCACCACGGCGGCCTCTTCCACGGCAGGATGGGCATAAAGCACATCCTCCACTTCCACGGTGGAGATGTTCTCCCCACCCGAGATGATGATGTCCTTCAGACGATCCTTGATCTCGATATAGCCATCGGCATGCCATACCGCGAGATCGCCGGTATGGTACCAGCCGCCGGACAGCGCTTCCTGGGTGGCCTCGCGATTCTTGAGATATCCTTTCATGACATTATTGCCACGCATCAAAATCTCGCCGATGGTCTTGCCGTCCTTGGGGACGGGAGTCAGTGTCTCACTGTCTGCCACACACAAGGCCTCGAGCATATGGCCGCGCACCCCCTGACGAGCCTTGAGTCTGGCCCGCTCCTCCAAAGGAAGCTCGTCCCAGGCCTCGCGCCAGGCACATACCGTCACCGGGCCATACACCTCCGTGAGACCATAGACATGGGTGACTTCGATACCCAGGGCCTCGACCCCGGCGATAACGGGTGCCGGCGGCGCCGCCCCGGCGGTAGTAGCCTTGACCGAATGCTCCAGAGCCCGACGCTGTGCCTCGGGCAGGTTGACCAAGCCGTTCAACACGATGGGGGCGCCGCTGAAGTGGTTGACCCTCTCATCGTGCAACAGAGCCATTACCTTGGCCGGCTCTACCCGACGAAGACAGACATTGACGCCGGTGTTGGCCGCTATCGTCCACGGAAAGCACCAGCCATTACAGTGAAACATCGGCAAGGTCCAGAGATAGACCGGGTGCGGCGGCATATGCCATTCGAGGATGTTGCTGACTGCATTCAGATAGGCACCACGGTGGTGATAGACCACACCCTTGGGCTTGCCCGTGGTGCCCGAGGTGTAGTTGAGAGAAATCGCCTGCCATTCGTCATCGGGCAGACGATAGTCATAGTCTGGATCGCCTTCGGCAAGCAACGCCTCATACTCCACGGCGCCGACTGCCCTCGCCTCTCCCTCGAACAATGCATCGGCCACATCGATCACCAGCGGCTTCACATCCAGCCTTGAAACAGCCTCCTCGATCACTGAAGCAAACTCCGGATCCACCAGGATCGCTTTCGCCTCACCATGCTGGAGCATGAAGGCGATGGCCTCGGCATCGAGACGGATATTCAAGGTATTGAGTACGCAGCCTGCCAGCGGCACGCCGAAATGAGCCTCGAACATTGCCGGCACATTGGGCAACATCGTGGCCACCGTATCACCGCGTCGAACACCACGTGCCTCCAGTGCCGAGGCCAGTCGCCGGCAACGCTCCCATGTCTCGCCCCAGTCGCGACGCAGCTTGCCATACACTACTGCCGGATAATCGGGATAGACCTGGGCGCTTCGTTCGATAAAGGTCAATGGCGACAGTGCCACATGGTTGGCAGGGGTTCTAGGCAAGTCCTGCTCGAAAATGTTATCCGCTTGATCTGTCATGCTCGACTCCACTCATTGCTGTCCGAAGCAATTAGTCAGTTATGCGTAATATGGCCTGGCGTGGTCTCGTCACGGTTCCAGCAGCCTATTGGTGACTCGTGGCTTTGGCCGGCTCTTCATCAGCCTCATTATGGAGAGATGCTTTGGCTTCGAACCCGAAGAGGTTCTGTTTTTCCACCAGATAATAGAGGATGCAGCCAGCGGCCAGCCCCCAACCGGCACCATAGACCGCCAGCACGACCGCCATGGTACCGGCCACCCCCCGCTCGGCAGTGCTCTGGGTCTGCTCCATGCCCACCATCAGGCAGATATAGCCGGTCAGGATCAGGGTCAGCGACAGGGCGATGGGGAGCACCGGCTGGAACAAGCTGACCAGAGGCAGGGTGAAGAGGGCAACAAAGCCGGTGATCCAGAAGGTTCCTCCACCGCTGAAGATGGAATCCATCGCCGTGCGTCCATATTTGTAGCGCTCGGCCATGGTGGCGGTGACTGCCGTCCAGATCGGTCCGGCCAGACCCGGATAAGGGGCAAGGAAAGCATGAATCAGGTTACGCAGGGCGGTCACATGGTGAACACGGTCGGTACTATAGTCGATCTTCTCATCGGGACGAAGATGGTCAACCCGAGACATCAAGGTACGGCCGACGACGATATCACCGAAGGCAATGACGTAGGCGATCACGGCCGTGGGCACGGCCAGCATGAAAACATCCAGACTGGGAAATCCCACCACGAACGGAAGGTAATGCCACATTTCGGTGAAGTTCGGTCGAGTGATGCCCCATTCGATGGCCGGCAGAGGATATTCGCCGATCGACCAAGCGATCACGATGGCGGCTATCATCCCCGGGACGATGCCGTAATTGGCGATTCTTTTAGCGATAATGTGGCGCTCGACCCAGCCTCGAAAAGCTAGTGAGAACAGCAAGAAGATCGCGATAAGTGACCCTAGGGTGAGAGAGATCGGGGTGTTGGACAGCCTGCCGCCCTCCTGGATCTCGCCGGTAATCGCCGCGATGCCGGCTCCCACGATAATGCCAGCCTGTAGAGAGTTGGGAACCCAGCGGACCAGCTTGGCACCCAAGCCTGTTACTCCCAGCAGAAAGAAAATCAGAAACACCAGGAACTGCAGTGCGAACAGGGCCTGAATGGCTTCCGGACCCGGCTCGAAATTGCCGAGAAACACCAGCACGATGGGCACCGCCGGGGTGATCCAGCCCGGCACCAGTGGCACTCCCATCAGGGCCGGCAGCATGAAGCCGATACCGCAGACCACCACGAACCCCAGTGCCACATCATAGGGTAGCCCCAAGTACTGCTCGAGTAGCGGAATCATCGCCAGGCTGACCACAAACATGATCAGCCCCTGGATCATCTCCGCTGCCTCCCAACGGTAATGGATGAAGGGCAGACGCATCTTGAAGGGGCCGGCGGGCCAATAGGGTTGTTCTTCGCCATGTCGACGCGTTTTGAGTTGCATGGATGTCTCCCACCATCCTCTCAGGATGGCTGATTGTGGTTGTGAAAGCCCGTCTTTGCGACACGGTCTTCGACTACAGCGCTTCACTATCCAGTTCACCGAGTGTCGATACCCCCGCCTCGATCACGGCCAGCTGGGCACGACCAAGTGGCAGCCAGTGGCGTAAGGCGAAGTCGGCGCTGGCCAGCTTCATTTGATAGAAGGTGCTATCGGAATTGTTACCCTGTAGCGCCCTCTGTGCCCTGAGTGCCGAGCGTCCCATCAGCCAAGCGCACAGCACATGCCCCGCGAGATACAGGAAGGGGGTGGCGAACGCCTGAATGGCATCCGGCCCTTGGTCAGGATGCCCCCCCTGCTCGAGCACCAAAGCCATGCCCCGGCGCAGATCCGCCGTGCCACCCCGGAGTGCCTGCCCCAGCGGCACCAGCGAGGCAGACGCCGCCAGTTCACTGGCTGTCGTCTCGACTTCATCGACGACCTCCGCCAGGGTGGCGCCACTATCACGCAGCAGCTTGCGCCCGGCCAGATCCAAAGCCTGAATGCCGGTCGTGCCTTCGTAGATCGTGGTTATCCGCGCATCGCGCAGCAGTTGTGCCGCACCGGTCTCCTCCACATAGCCCATGCCGCCATGCACCTGAATGCCGAGGGAGGCGATCTCCACGGCCTGCTCGGTCGAGAAGCCCTTGACGATCGGTGTCAGCAGATCGACCCGCCTCTGGGCTCGCTCGCGAGCAATGCCATCCTCGGCCTGGCGAGCACGATCCGCTTCACTCGCCGTGAATAGCGCCAGGGCACGCAGGGCTTCGATGCGGGAGCGCATCGACAGCAAGCTGCGACGCACCTCGAGGTGCTGGACCAGGGGCGCCGGGCCTCCCCCCCGCGCTTGAGTTACCCGCCCCTGGACGCGCTCGGCAGCATAGGCGACGGCCTGTTGATAGGCGCGTTCGGCGACGCCGATGGCTTGGATACCGACCTTGTGGCGCGCCTCGTTCATCATCGTGAACATATGGTTCAACCCGCGCCCTGGCTCGCCGACCAGATAGCCGATGGCCCCCTCCCGCTCACCGAAGCTCAGCGTACAAGTGGGAGAGCCGTGGATGCCCAGCTTGTGCTCCAGTGACGTACACACCACGTCATTACGCTTGCCGAGGTTGCCGTCTTCGTCGACCAGAAACTTGGGCACCAGGAACAGCGAGATCCCCTTGTTGCCCTCCGCAGCATCCGGGGTACGGGCCAACACCAAGTGGAGAATGTTCTCGGCGCAGTCATGCTCGCCCCAGGTGATGAAGATCTTCTGTCCAGTGAGCCGGAAGTGATCACCCTCGGCGACCGCCTTGCTACGGACCTGAGACAGGTCGGAGCCGGCCTGCGGCTCGGTCAGGTTCATGGTGCCGGTCCAGCTCCCCTCCACCAGCTTTTCCAGATACCGTGAGCGCAGGCCATCGTCGCCATGATGGGAGAGGGCTTCGATAGCGCCGGCGGTCAGCATCGGGCACAAGGCGAGGGCCATGTTGGCAGCGTGCCAATACTCCTGTACCGCGCTGGCTACCACCTCGGGCAATCCCTGTCCCCCCAGCTCGGCGTGGCAGCCGATGCCATTCCAACCGCCATCGACGAAGGCCTGATAGGCCTCGGCAAAGCCTTGAGGGGTTTGCACCTCACAGCCCTCGAGCCGGCAGCCTTGCCTATCGCCGGTCTGATTGAGCGGCGCCCAGACCTGGCTAGCCAGGCGCCCCGCCTCTTCCAGCACCGCTTCCACCAGGTCGGGCGTGGCCTCGGTGAAGGCCGGCAACGTCAGAGACCGGCTCTCCAGCAACTCTTCGAGCACGAAACGCGTGTCTCGGATAGGGGGGGCATAAACCGTCATGGCACTACCTTTGGATATGTATTTACCATGGTTGATAGTGATTTCACTACTTTTGGTTGGCAATACACCAAAGGTCGGGGCTAGACTAAAGGGGAGCCCCCTGTGAGGAGCGTAAGCAGCCAGGGTGTTGCGGGGATGGTCTGGGAGCCTGAGAATCACCGGTCTCACCCCTTTACCCGGCCCTGTGACAGGCGAGTGGCGGTTTCTCGTTTGTTCGGTAGGTGCGTCAAAGCACGGCGACATGCGTATCCCTGCTCTTTACAGGCCGGCCTGCAGTTCGCGTCAGGAGCTCCCATGGATTACCGCCCTTATGTCGATATCCCGCTTCCCATGGTCGTGGTCACCATCGCCGGGAAACATAAGGGACAGCTAAGCTTTGTCAATCCCCAGGCCGAACGGCTGGCCGCCGAACTCGGCTTGGCGACTGAGACCTTGCTCCCCTCAGGCGCCTTCCAGCCGCCAACCGCGGCCAGCTTGAATCATGGCCTGGAGTGGACTCGTGGTACGCACGCTCTCCGCTGGCGACCGACGCCACTCGACCCACGACACTGCCTATGGATCGCCGAAGTGCTGAGCGAAGAACACGCCACCATCGCCCGGCTGACCGAAGACAGGCATCGGTACCGAGAGCTGGCCGAAAGCACGACTGACCTGATTTCGCGCCATGCCAAGGACGGGATCTTCTTGTATGCCTCCAGGGCGGCTAAAACGCTGCTGGGCTACGAGCCCGAGGAGCTCATCGGTGCCTCGGCCTACGACATGTTCCATCCCGACGACTTGACCGCCATGCTCAACAAGTCGCCACACATCTACCACGACAGCGGTTTCTATCAGCAGACCTACCGATTCCGGGCAAAGGATGGCCACTATGTATGGTTTGAGACGACCAGCCGCACCCACCGCGATCCCCAGACCGGCGAGCTGATCGATATTCTCTGCGTCTCGCGGGACGTGAGTCGGCGCATCCACGCCGAGGCGACCCGGGAGCGCCTGGCACGCGTGGTGGAATCCACGACCGATTATGTGCTGTTCGTCGACGACAGCGAAAAAGTGTTTTATTCCAATGAAGCGGCACGCCATCTGTTTCAGCTTTCCAGCCAGGAAAGCGAAATTCAGCTCAGCCAGGCTTATCAGGAAGAGTCATTACGACGGCTGCGCAAGATCGCACTTCCCGCCGCCTCTCGTCAGGGGGCCTGGAGTGGCGAACTTGAGATGCTCTCCCCCGGGGGGGCGGTGCCGGTGCTGACCGTGGTCATCTCCCACCGGGGGCCGGGGGCAGCGCAGGGCCATCTATCACTGCTCAACCGCGACATCGGCCTACGCAAGAAGGCGGAGGATCAGGCGCGCACCCACCAGCAGCAGATCGCCCACGCCAATCGGCTGGCCGCCACCGGTGAGCTGGCCTCCAACATCGCACATGAACTCAATCAGCCGTTGGGTGCCATCACCAATTATGCGAGTGGCGCGCTGATGCAGCTTCGTGCCAACCCGGACTTACCCGCCGCAGCGCTGGAGGAGCCCCTCAGCCGCCTCAACGATCAGGTGCAGCGACTCGCCGAGCGACTGCGGCACATTCGCAACTTCGTGCGTAAAGGACAAATCCGCCCAGGCCCGGTGAAGCTTGAAGAGGTGCTGGACAGCGCCTGCCATCTCTGCGAATGGCAGTTCCAGGCGGAGCGGATCGAGATCGATATCGTGAGCTCGCCGGGGCTCCCCCCCGTGATGGCCGATGCGACGGCGCTCGAACAGGTGGTCGTCAACCTACTGCTCAATGCCTTGGACGCCAGCCGCGACACCCCTGATGCGCGCCGTGTACGCCTGGCAAGCTGGCAGTGGGGGGCGGGCGAGATCGCCTTCTCGGTTACCGACCAAGGCCCCGGCCTCACGCCGGAAGCCGCCGCGGCTGCCTTCACCACCTTCTACTCTACCAAGCGGGAGGGCCTGGGGATGGGGCTTGCCATCAGCCGCTCGCTGACCGAGACCATGGGAGGCAAGCTGTGTATCGACGACGGCTACCACGCGGGGGCCCGCTTCGTGGTGACTCTGCCCAAGGCATCAACTTCCTGCCGCGACGGCATTAACGGTACACTTGGAGAATCTTGAGGCAGCGACCGAGGAGAGCACGTTGGTGGACGCGAACCTGACCCCGGACGCAGCCGACCGGCCGTTGGTCGCAGTGGTGGATGACGACGAGGCGTTACGCGACTCGCTGACCTGGCTGCTCCAATCCGTCGGACTCGAGACCGTTGCCTATCCCACCGGCGAAGCCCTGCTCGAGGCCAATGATGCCCCTCACGCGGCGATCCTGCTGGACGTACGCATGCCTGGCTTGAGCGGCCTGCAGGTGCAGCAGCAGTTGCGGGAGCGTGGTGATGTCGCCCCGGTGATCTTCATGACGGGCCACGGTGACGTCCCTATGGCGGTGCAGGCGCTCAAGGCCGGCGCCTTCGACTTTATCGAGAAACCCTTCAACCACCAGCAGTTGATCGACTGCATACAGCAGGCCTTGGCCTTGAACCAGCATCAGCGCCTGGAGCAACGGCAACAGGATGAACTCGCCGCCCGTTTCGCCGAGCTGCGGCCGAAGGAACAACAGATTCTGCGCCACGTTGCCGAGGGCATGACCAGCCGTGAGATTGCAGAGCACCTGGACATCAGTGCCAAGACCGTGGAGGTCTACCGGCTTCGGACCATGCGTGTCTTAGGTGCCGAGAACCTGGCTGAGCTGGTCAGAATGGCGGTGGCATTAGGGTTGGTCGAAGTGATGCCAAAAGAGTAGGAGTTCAAGAGATTGCCGGTTCGGCGTACTCGGGCAGGTTGTCGCGGATCGGCAGCTCGGGATCGCTGAGCCTGGGGTGACAGGGCTGGTCTTCCTCGTGGTGGGTGCTGGACAGGAACACCGAGGAGGGCTTATCGAAGCGTCGAAGTCCATCGACTCGCGTTCGATTGTGGTTGTCATGGTGGGGCTCCCTGGAAAGAAAAAAGTCGACGGAACGGCCTGCGCCGTGGTCCGTCGACAACCGGAAGGAACGATCGACTTCGCAAGCGAGCTTCAGGCAGGGGTATCGCCCCCTTGTAGGAGGGCCTTCAGGCCCGATGGAAGGTGCCAACTCCGTCTTCGCCCCTGAAGGAGCTCCCACAGCGCCTTATCAGAGCTTCTGCTCCAGCTCGGGCAGCGCCTCAAACAGATCCGCCACGAGGCCGTAATCCGCAACCTGGAAGATCGGCGCCTCCTCATCCTTGTTGATGGCGACGATCACCTTGGAGTCCTTCATGCCCGCCAGGTGCTGGATGGCGCCCGAGATGCCCACCGCGATGTACAGCTCCGGGGCCACGATCTTGCCGGTCTGGCCGACCTGCATGTCGTTGGGCACGAAGCCGGCGTCCACCGCCGCGCGCGAGGCGCCGATCGCCGCGCCCAGCTTGTCGGCGATGCCGTCGAGCAGCGTGAAGTTCTCGCCGCTGCCCATGCCGCGACCGCCGGAGATGACGATCTTGGCGGCGCCCAGTTCGGGGCGGTCGCTCTGCTCGAGCCGCTCGTCGACGAACGACGACAGGGCGTTGTCGATGCCGGCCTCGACCGCTTCCACGGAGGCACTCCCCGCCTCGCCGACGGCGTCGAAGGCGGTGGGCCGCACGGTGATCACCTTCAGGGCATCCTCGCTCTGCACGGTGGCGATGGCATTGCCGGCGTAGATCGGCCGCTGGAAGGTGTCGGCGCTCTCCACGCCGATGATCTCGGAGATCTGGCTGACGTCCTTGAGCGCGGCGAGCCGCGGCAGCACGTTCTTGCCGGTGGTCGAGGCCGCCGCCAGCACGTGGCTGTAGTCGTCGGCCAGCGCCACCAGCAGGTCACCCAGCGGCTCGGCCAGCTGATGGGCGTAGACGGCGGCGTCGGCGACGCGCACCTTGGCCACGCCGTCGAGTTGGGCGGCGGCCTCGGCGATGGCGCCGACGTTCTCGCCGGCGACGAGGACGTCGATGTCGCCGCCGATGGCCTGGGCGGCGGCGACCACGTGGGCGGTGGCCTCGGCCAGTTGACCGTCGTGGTGTTCCGCGAGTACCAGAATGCTCATCAGATCAACTCCTTATCAAAGAACTTTGGCTTCGTTCTTGAGTTTGTCCACGAGCTCGTCCACGGAGCCCACCTTGACGCCGCCCTGGCGCTCGGCCGGCGGCTCGACGCGCACGCGCTTGAGCCCGGAGGCGACCGACACGCCGAGCTCGTCCGGCGTCTGGGTGTCCAGCGGCTTCTTCTTGGCCTTCATGATGTCGGGCAACTTGGCGTAACGCGGCTCGTTCAGGCGCAGGTCGGTGGTGACGATGGCCGGCAGCTGGAGCGCGACGGTCTGCAGGCCGCCGTCGATCTCGCGGGTCACCTTGAGGGTGTCGCCATCGACTTCCACTTCGGAGGCGAAGGTGCCCTGGGGGCGGCCGGTCAGCGCGGCGAGCATCTGGCCCACCTGGTTGTTGTCGCTGTCGATGGCCTGCTTGCCGAGGATCGTCAGGCCCGGCTGCTCGGCCTCGACCACCTTGGCCAGCAGCTTGGCCGCGGCCAGCGACTCGACCGGCTCGTCGGTCTGCACGTGAATCGCACGGTCGGCGCCCAGCGCCAGGGCGGTGCGCAGCTGCTCCTGGGCGGCCTTGGGGCCCACGGTGACCGCCACTACCTCAGTGGCAACACCTTTTTCCTTGAGCCGCACCGCCTCTTCCACGGCGATCTCGCAGAAGGGGTTCATGGCCATCTTGACGTTGGTCAGGTCGACGTCGGAGTGATCCGGCTTGACGCGAATCTTGACGTTGTAGTCGATGACGCGTTTGACCGCGACGAGTACCTTCATATTGCCCTCGCTTGGTTCAATCTCGGAACCTTGGGTGACGGAGGCCGGCGGCACGCTGGCGGAACGCGACACCGAGCCTCATAGAACCGACCGGCATGCTTTTATGCGTTTCATGCAAGCGTTTGATAGGCGCCGTACCGAAAAACCCCCTAAATGTGCCACAGCCCGGGCCATGGCAACAATCCCCGGCATGCCGAGAGTCGCACCTCTCGCCCCCTGCCATCGTAAGGGGTGCCCCTTTGCGGCTATTATGCCTATCATGGGACACACCCAGAAGCAAACGACCGTTTTAAATCTTGTCGGCGCGATTGATGCCCCGGGCCTTGGGTATCTCCGGCAAGGGAGGAGAAGAATCCAATGACAGAACAGATCGAACGCGATGCCATGGAGTTCGACGTGGTCATCGTCGGCGCCGGACCCTCTGGGCTGGCCGCGGCCTGCCGCCTGATGCAGCAGGCGAACGAGGCCGAGCGGGAACTGACCGTGTGCGTGGTCGAGAAGGGTTCCGAGGTCGGCGCCCACATCCTCTCCGGCGCCGTCTTCGAACCCCGCGCCCTGCAGGAGCTGTTTCCCGACTGGCAGGAGCGCGGCGCCCCCCTGGCCACGCCGGCCGTGCGCGACGAGCTCTACCTGCTCAAGGATGCCGAAAAGGCCCAGAAGCTGCCCAACGCCCTGGTCCCCAAGACCATGCATAACACCGGCGGCGACCAGACCCGCTATGTGATCAGTGCCGGCAACCTGTGCCGTTGGCTGGCCGAGCAGGCCGAAGCGCTCGGCGTCGAGGTGTTCCCCGGCTTCGCCGCCCAGGAGACGATCGTCGAGGATGACGTGGTCAAGGGCATCATCGTCGGCGACATGGGCGTCGGCGCCGACGGCCAGCCCAAGGACGGCCACATGCCGGGCATGGAGCTGCGCGCCAAGTACACCCTGTTCGCCGAGGGCGCCCGGGGCCACCTCGGCAAGCGGCTGATCGAACGCTTCGCGCTCGATGAGGGCCGCGATCCGCAGCACTACGGCATCGGCCTGAAGGAGCTGTGGGACGTGCCCGCCGACAAGCACGAACCGGGCCTGGTACTGCACGGCTCCGGCTGGCCGCTGGACAAGTCGACCCACGGCGGCTGGTTCCTCTATCACGCCGAGAACCAGCAGGTGGTGGTCGGCCTGATCCTCGACCTGTCCTATCAGAACCCGTACCTGTCGCCCTTCGACGAGTTCCAGCGCATGAAGCACCACCCGGTGCTCAAGCAGTATCTGGAGGGCGGATCGCGGGTCGCCTACGGCGCCCGAGCCATCGCCAAGGGTGGGCTCAACTGCCTGCCGAAGATGACCTTCCCCGGCGGGCTGCTGATCGGCTGCGACGCCGGCACCCTCAACTTCGCCAAGATCAAGGGCCTGCACACCGCCATGAAGTCCGGCCTGGTGGCCGCCGAGAGCGTCTTCGAGGCGATCGCGGCGGGTGGCGACAATGACGCGGGCGGCCAGGAGCTGACCGCCTTCGAGGACAAGTGGCAGGCCAGCTGGGCCTACCGGGAGCTCGCCGAAAGCGCGAGCTTCGGCCCGGCGATCCACAAGTACGGGACCGTGCTCGGCGGCGCCTACAACTTCCTCGACCAGCTCACCGGTGGCAAGCTGCCGCGGGTCCACGACACCACGCCGGACCACGCCGCGCTGAAGAAGGCGGCCGACTGCGAGAAAATCGACTATCCCAAGCCGGATGGCGTGCTGTCCTTCGACAAGCCCTCCTCGGTGTTCCTCTCCAACACCAACCACGAGGAAGACCAGCCCTGCCACCTGCGGCTGACCGATCCCGAGCTGCCGATCCGCGACAACCTGCCCGAGTACGCCGAACCGGCCCAGCGCTATTGCCCGGTGGGGGTCTACGAGGTGGTCGAGGACGACGCCGGCAAGCCGAAGTTCCAGATCAACTTCCAGAACTGCATCCACTGCAAGACCTGCGACATCAAGGACCCGGCCCAGAACATCACCTGGGTGGCGCCGGAAGGGGGAGGCGGCCCGAACTACCCGAATATGTAAGGGAAACCCGATTCAGGCAGAGTCATGTCATCGACCAGCACCGGCTCGCTTGCACCAGACGCTTTGCGAGCCGGGTGACGCGCTCAGGGCGGAACAAGGTCCCTCTTGCCGCCCCTGAATCGACATCCTGTCGCTTCCCGCTACCCGGCGCGCAGCGCGACGGCACCCTGGCGAAATCGCTCGCGCTGCTTGTCGATGCCGCTATCGCCGATGGCACCCCAAGCAACCGCCCCGCAGGCACTCGTCCTGCGGGGCGGTTTTTTCTTCCAGCTTCCCGGCGCGAAGCGCCGCCCTTCCCGCTTACCCCTCCGGGCGGCGCCCGGGCTCAATCGCCGGTGGCGATGGGCCGGGCGGGATCGCGGATCCATTCGCTCCACGAGCCGGCATAGAGCCGCGGCAGCGGCCGACCGGCGACGGCGTAGGCGAGGATATCGTGACAGGCGGTGACGCCGGAACCGCAGTAGGCGATCACCGCCTCGTCGCGCGGTAGCTCGGCGTCCAGCGCTTCGGGCGCCAGGAAGCGCCCGTGCGCGTCGAGGTTGTCGCCGCTCGGCCGGCACGCCGCCCCGGGGATATGGCCGGCCACCGGGTCCACCGGTTCGGCCTCGCCGCGAAAGCGGTCGCGGGCCCGGGCATCCAGCTTGAGCGCCCGAGCGGAGAACACCTCGTCGGCGCCGACCCAGGCACCGTCGCGATAGTCGGGTGCCCAGTCGCTCGCCGCAGGCACCGGCTCGCGCCCCGTCGGCCATTCGCCGCCGGCGTCCTGCCAGCCGGCGAGGCCGCCATCGAGCACGCGCACGTCCGGGTGCCCCGCCCAGCAGGCCAGCATCCACCAGGCCCGCGCCGCGGCCAGTTGTCCCCCCTTGTCGTCATAGACCACGACCGGCCGCGCCGGGTGGACGCCCAGCCGGCGGATCGCCGCCGTGAAGTCGACCTTCGCCGGCAAGGGATGGCGGCCGCCCGTTCCCGGCGGCGCGGCCAGGTCGCGATCCAGGTCCAGGTGCTGGCTGCGCGGCACATGGCCCTCGCGCCATAGACGCTCGCCGGCTGCTGGATCGCCGAGCCGCGCCCGACAGTCCAGCACCAGCGGCGGCGTGTCTCCTCCGAGGGCCCGGGCCAGCTCGCCGGCCCCGATCAGTACCTCGCTCATGCCCGTTCTCCTTCCAGCAGTTCGATGGGCGCCCGCCGGGCGATCAAGCGCCGACGACCGGCCTGACGGAAACGCACCTCGATCACCGGGTTATCCGGATCGCCCTCCACCACGCTGATCTCCCCTTCGCCGAACACCGCATGGCTCAGGCGCTGGCCGACGCGATAGTCGGCCGCCGACTCGGCGACCTCCGCCTCCGGCGCGGCGGCCTCGACGGCCAGCGGCCGCCCCAGGCGTTCGAGATAGCGTTGCACAAGCGCCGGGCGGGCGACGCGCAGCGCCTCGGCGCCGGCCGCCGGAGCCACCGCCGGCCCGTTGCCGGCACCGGCGGCCAGCCGCTCGGCCACCCGCTGGCCGTCCTGCCAGGCGGTCTCGGCGAGAAAGCGGCTGGGACGATGGTCGCCGCCGTCATGGAGCATCACCAGGCGTTCCCTGGCCCGGGTGATCGCCACGTAGAACAGTCGCCGCTCCTCCTCGAGGCGCGGCGGGGTCAGCGGGTTGTCGCGGGTATAGTGGGGGAAGTCCTCTTCGTTGACGCCTCCCAGCACCACCAGCGGCCACTCCAGGCCCTTGGCGCCGTGCACGGTGGTGATCAGCACGCCGTCGTCGCGATTCTCCACCGGGCGCCTCAGCAGCTCGATAAAGGCCGACAGGTCGGAGGCCTCACGGGCCTGCTCCACCAGCACATCGAGCAGGCGCACGTCCTCCTCGCCCTTGTCGCGGCGCGCCGCGGCGCGCTTGAGCACCTTCTCGGCCTCGACCTCCTCGCTGACGTACTCGAGCAGCTTCGCCGGCGACCAGCCGCCGCGGTGCGGCAGCTCGCAGAGCAGGGCCCAGCGGCGCTTGAGGGTGCGGCGCTGATGCGGTTTGAGGGCGGCGATCAGCGGATCGTGGCGCTCCGGCCAGCGCTGGCCCTCGGCGAGCCGGGCGGCCAGCGCCGCCAGGCGCTCTCGGGGCACGAAGGGGGTGGGCTGGGACAGCAGCACCAGCAGGTGACCGGGATCGCGCAGCAGGCTCGCGTCGCGCGCCAGCATCAGATAGCCGGCCAGGGCCTCGACCAGCGGCAGGCGGAACACGAAGCGATCCTCCCGCGACAGCCGGAAGGGGATGCCCTGGCGCAGCAGCGCCAGCTGGAGCGGCACCGACAGCGCCCAGCTGCGCACCATCAGGCAGGCCTCGGCGAGAGGCCGCCCTCCTCGCTGCCAGGCGGCGAGCTCGTCGAGCAGCGCCTGGCTGCCCTGCCCTACCGCCAGGCGGGTGTCGGGGTTGTCGGGGGCGGCCAGGCACAGCTGGTCCGGGCGCCGCCGATTGGCCTCGATGGCGTGGTTGGCGGCCAGCGCCAGGGCATGGCCGTGGCGGAAGGTCGTGGACAACGGATAGTCCCGGGCCGCGCCGAAGATCGCGGTGAAGTCCTCGAGCATGGTGTCGGGGTGGGCGCCGCGCCATTCGTAGATGCACTGGTTGGCGTCGCCCACCGCCATCACCGCCGCCTCGCGGCCGGCCAGCACCGCCAGCAGGCGCTGCTGGGCGGGGTTGATGTCCTGGTACTCGTCGATGATCACCTGGTCCAGGAACCCCTGGACCCGGGCGCGCAGGGCGGGATCGGCCTCCAGGGCCCGGAGCGGCCGATACAGCAGGTCGGCGTAGGTCATCAGGCCCTGCTCGGCGAGCAGCGTCTCGGCGTGCTCGAAGGCCGTCACGAAGTGCTCGGTGTCCTCGCCGAAGTCGAGCCGCGCATAGAGCTCGGCGGGCTCTGCCACCTCGGCCTTCACCAGGCCGCAGAAGTGGGCCAGGGCCTCGAGCTTCTCGGCCTCGAGCGCCCGTTCGCCGGCCTCGGGGAAGGCCTCCAGCGCCTGCTGGGTGGCCTGGCGCAGCAGGCGCTCCAGTTGCCAGTCCGCGGTCAAGAGTCGACGCGAGGCCAGCACGCCCCAGCGGGTCAGGCTCTGGGTGAGGCGATGGCCCAGCGAGTGAAAGGTGCGCACGTCGGGCAGCGCCCGGCCGGCGGGCGCCGAGGCGGCGAGCCGGGCCTGGAAGTCCTCGCGGGCGGAGCGGTTGAACATCAGCACCAGGATGCGACCGGGCGCCATGCCGCGCTCAAGCAGGTGCAGTACCCGCGCCACCAGGGTGGTGGTCTTGCCCGCCCCGGCCACCGCGGCGACCCGGGCATGGCCCGCGGGATGCTCCACCACGGCCTGCTGTTCCGGCGTCAGCCTCATGACGCCTCGTCGTCCCAGCGGCCCAGGGGCTGCCAGGCGCCGCCGCTCGGCAAGCCCAGCTCATCGCCGCGCGGCTCGGCGGCCTCGACCAGGCGATAGAAGACGTTGCGGCCCAGCCGCGCGGCCAGCCCGAAGCGCACCGGCACCTCGGGCACCGCCTCGCCCCGCGGGGTGGCGGTGACCGTCAGGCAGTGCTCCGCGTCGAGCCGCACCCGGTCGCCGACGTTGGTGGTCAGCCACCAGTCGCCGGCAGCGTCCCGGTCGGCGTCGACGATCACGAAGGCGCGATCCTCGACCCGGATACGCTGCTTCTCGCCGGGCGTCACCAGGTAGTGCTCGCCGTCGGCCTCGCGGCGCAGGATGGTCGACAGCAGCCGCACCAGCCGCGGCCGACGAATCACCCCGCCCTCGTGGATCCAGCGCCCGTCGGCGGCGATGACCAGGTCCATCTCGCCCCCGCGCTCGGGGTGCCAGCGATCCACCGGCGGTAACTCGCCCGGGGGGTCGATATCGTCCAGCAAGCGGTCCAGGTTCATGGCGGCGTTCTCCCGTCGTGGTCTCCGTCGTGGCGCTAGACCACCAGCCCCGAGCGGGCCAGCGCCTCGCGGACTTCCGGGGTCGCCTCGGGGGCCGCCGCCCGGAACAGTCGATAGAAGTTGGCGGTGGTCTGCATGGCCACCTCGTCGACGCTGATGCCGCGTTCGGCGGCGATGCACTGGGCGACCTCGACCACCCAGGCCGGCTCGTTGGGTTTGCCGCGATGCGGCACCGGCGCCAGGTAAGGGCTGTCGGTCTCGATCAGCAGCCGATCCAGCGGCAGGCGCCGGGCCAGCTCGCGGATGGAGCCGGCATTGCGGAAGGTGACGATACCCGACAGCGAGATGTGAAAGCCATGGGCCACCGCCTCGCGGGCCATGTCCAGGTCTTCGGTGAAACAGTGCAGCACGCCCCCGACGGATGGGTCGACGTGCTCGCGGATCAGCGCCAGGGTGTCCTCCCGCGCCTCCCGGGTATGGATGATCACCGGCAGCTCGAGCTCGGTGGCGGCGATCAGGTGTCGGCGGAAACGCTCGTACTGCACATCACGCGGCACGCCGTCGTAATGGTAATCGAGGCCGGTCTCTCCGATCGCCACCGCCTCGAAGCGCTCGGCACATTCCTTGATGGCCGCCACGCTGGGTTCTTCTGGCACTTCATGAAGCGGATGCACGCCGGCGGAGATCACCACGTCGTCGTGCTCGCGGGCGATGGCGGCAATGCCCGGCACCTCCTCCAGGGTGACGGCGATGGCCAGGAACTGGCGCACGTCGCGGGCCCTGGCGGCCTCCAGGGCGGCGGCGACATCGCCGTCATGGGTGCGCGGATCGAGGCGATCGAGATGGCAGTGGGAATCGACAAACATTGGCACGTTCACATCTAGTAAAAGGAATTAGGCGCGAGGCGCATCAGAGCGTATAGGTCGGCGCCCCCTTGTCCAGCTGGCCCGCCAGCAGGTCCTCGATATGATCGCGCACGCCCTGGTCCTCGACCCCGAAGTGCACGCCGATCCCCGGGACCCGGCGGCCGGAGACTCCCTCGGGCGAGACCCAGACTACCTGGCCGGTCACCGGCAGCCGCTCGCGGTCGTCCGGCAGGGTCAACAGCACGAAGACCTCCTGGCCAAGTTCGTAACGCTGGTGGGTAGGCACGAAGATGCCGCCCCGCTCCAGCGCCGGCATGTAGGCCGACAGCAGCGTGGGAAGGTCCCGGATGGTCAGGGACAATGCCTTCTGGGCAGACATGGGATGCTCCTCTCGTGAAGAGATCAGGAGCGCAGCAATGCGGACCAGCGCACCAGCCACGCCTCCAGCACCAGCTGCGGGTTGGGATTGCCTCCCGCGCCGAGCAGTCGCCGTTGTTCGCGAGCATAGTCCAGCAGGCGGAACCAGTCGCGGACCCGGCCGTTCTTCACCGCCTGCCGATACAGCGGCAGCAGGTCGGGGTTGCGCAGGGTCGCGGCCTCGCCGGACAGCCCCAGGCGGATCAGGTCCTCGAGCCAGGCGATACCGTACCACAGGATGGCGTCGACGGACTGTCGGTCCAGGCGCGCGGCCTCGGCCACCGGCTCGGCGCCGCGCACCAGGGCATCGAAGGTCTCGTGGAGCTGCTGGCGCAGCGCCCGGGCGTCGGGCTCGGCGAGCTCGAGGGCCCGCAGCGGCAGGCCGCCGGCGGCCTGCCACCAGAAGCGCGCCTCCTCGACGCCGCCGAGCCGTTCGGCCAGCCAGTCCAGGCAGTCGGCCTCGCCCGGCGCCGCCAGGCTCCAGTGCTGACAGCGCGAACGAATGGTCGGCAGCAGGTGCGAGGGGATGTCCGAGAGCAGCAGGAACAGCGTCCGACCGCCGGGCTCCTCCAGGCTCTTGAGCAGGGCGTTGGAGGCGGCCACGTTCATGGTCTCGGCCGGCGAGATGACGATCACCCGATAACCGCCCTGCTGAGCGGTCTGGGAGACGAAGCCGTTGATCTCGCGAATGGCGTCGATGCGGATCTGGCGCTTGCCCTCCTCCGGCGACACCCGCAGCAGGTCCGGATGATAGCCGGACGCCAGCATCTGGCAGGCGTGGCACCGGCCACAGGCGACCTCGCCCGGGGCCTGGCACAGGGTACGGGCGATCAGCGCCTCGGCCAGCGACGGCTTGCCCAGGCCATGGGGGCCGGAAAACAGCAGCGCATGAGGCAGACGACCGGCATCGGCGAGCGCGACCAGCTCCCGCCAACGCGGCTCGAGCCAGGGCAGCGGCCGGACGGACTTGCTCATGAGGCCTCCAGGTGCGCATCGAGCCGCCGGCCGAGCTCGGCCTGCACGGCCTCCAGCGAACGGTCGGCGTCGACCACGGCGATGCGCTCGGGGGCCTCGGCGGCGCGTGCCAGGTAGGCGCGACGCACCGCCTCGAAGAACTCGGCGCGCTCGCGCTCGAAGCGGTCGCGCTGGCCGCCATTCTGCTCGAGGCGCCCCTCGAGACGGCGTTGGGCCGCGTCCATGGGCATGTCGAGCAGCAGCGTCAGGTCGGGCTGCAACCCCTGCTGGACGAAGGCCTCCAGCGTGGCGATGCGCTCGGCCGAGATGCCCCGGCCGCCGCCCTGGTAGGCGAAGGTGGCGTCGGTGAAGCGATCGCAGACCACCCAGGCACCGCGCGCAAGCGCCGGGCGCACCACCCGGGCCAGGTGCTGGGCACGGGCGGCGAACACCAGCAGCAGTTCGGCGTCGTCGTCCAGCGGCTCATCGGCGGCGGGGTCGAGCAGCAGGCCGCGTATCGCCTCGGCCCGCGGCGTGCCGCCCGGCTCGCGGGTGCGCACCACCTCGAGGCCGCGCGCCTCCAGATGCTCGGCGACCCAGGCCAGGTTGGTGGACTTGCCCACGCCCTCGCCGCCTTCCAGGGTGATAAAGCGTCCGCGCCTCGTCATGTGGCTTCCCGGTGGTTGGTGGATGAATCAGCGATTGCGAATGTAGCGATTGACGGCGTTGTTATGTTCGCGCAACGAGCGCGAGAAGTGATGGGTGCCGTCGCCCCGGGACACGAAGTAGAGCGCCTCGCCCTCGGCGGGTCGCACCGCCGCCTCGAGGGCCGCTCGTCCCGGCAGGGCGATGGGCGTCGGCGGCAGGCCGTCGATCACGTAGGTGTTGTAGGGCGTGGGCTCGCGCAGGTCGGCCCGAGTGATGTTGCCGTCGTAGTCGTCGCCCATGCCGTAGATCACGGTGGGATCGGTCTGCAGGCGCATGCCGCGCTCCAGGCGACGCACGAAGACCCCGGCGATGCGTCCGCGCTCCTCCGGCGCACCGGTCTCGCGCTCCACCAGCGAGGCCAGGATCAGCGCCTGGTAGGGCGTCTCCAGGGGAAGCTCGGCGTCCCGCTCGGCCCAGGCCGCGGCGAGCAGTTCGTCCATGCGCGCGAGCGACTGGCGCAGGATCTCCAGGTCGCTGATGCCCTTGCGATAGCGGTAGGTGTCGGGGAAGAAGCGACCCTCGGGGTGCTCGCCCTGACGATCCAGCATCGCCATCACCTCGGCGTCGCTCAGCCCCCGGGTACGGTGCTCGAGCTTCTCGGCCGCGTCGAGGGCGGCGCGCATCTGGGCGAAGGTCCAGCCCTCGGGAATGGTCAGCGGATAGGTGACCACCTCGTGGCGGTCCAGCATGCCCAGCAGCTCACGCCCGGTCATGCCCGGCGTCAGCCGGTATTCGCCGGGCCGCAGGTCGGGCACCGCCTCCGGCTCGAGCCGGGTCATCAGCCGAAAGGCCCAGCCGTCCGCCAGGATACCGCGCTCGCCGAGTTCACCGATGACGCGATGGAAGCCGGCGCCGGCCGGCACCTCGAAGAGCGTCGACGCCTCGAGGGCCAGGGGCGCCTCGAGACGGGTCTGCCAGTAGCGGTAACCGGCGCCCAGCGTCAATGCCGCCAGGATCACCAGCAGCGGCAGCAGCTTGAGCCCTCGCCTCATGGAAAGTCCTCGTTCAGTCGTAGGGATGACAGGGATAGCCGAGCAGCGCGTGGGCCTCGGCCTGCAGGGCGCGATGATGGCGATTGATCGCCCAGCGCGCCAGGCCGCGGCCGTCGGCATCGTCGAGCCGGGTGACCGGCCACAGGCCCTGCACGGAATTGGCCAGGCACACCGCCTCGGCCTCGCGCAGGACGGCGGGGCCGGCATCCACCACGCGAATGTCCAGGCGGGCGAGCAGCGCCTCGCGCAGGGTACCAGCCACGCCGCAGCGGTCGAGCCCGGGCGTGTGCCAGGCACCGTCCCGCCACCAGAAGAGGTTCATGCAGGTGGCCTCGACCAGTCGCCCCTCGGCGTCACTGAGCAGTCCCTCGGCGATATCCGGCGCCGACCACTCGGCCCGGGCCAGCACGTTCTCCAGGCGATTGAGATGCTTGAGGCCGGCCAGGGCCGGCTGGAGGCCCAGCCGCAGCCGGCAGTGGCGCACCCGCACGCCGCCTGCCCAGCGCGACGCGTTCGGCGCGAAGGGGGCCAGATGCCAGCGCAGTCGCGGCTCGGGAGCCTCGGGCGCCAGGTAGCCGCGACCGCCGGAGCCACGGGTCAGCATCAGCTTGAGCACCGCGAGGCCCTCCCCGGCCCGGGCCGGCAGGGCCTCGAGCGTCGCCCGCGCCGGAAGCGGGATGCCAAGCGCCTCGGCCCCGCGAGCCAGCCGGGCCAGGTGCTCGTCCCACAGCAGCGGGGCACCGTCGCGCACCAGCACGGTCTCGAACAGGCCATCGCCGTAGGCCAGCCCGCGGTCGTCGAAGGGCACGCCTTCCCCCGGCATCAGCCGGTCGGCATCGGCACCGCCCTCGCCTGCCGAGCCGCTCACACCCTGGAGAAGACCAGGGTGCCGTTGGTGCCGCCGAAGCCGAAGGAGTTCGACAGGCTGACGTCGATCTTCATCTCCCGGGCGGTATGGGGCACGTAGTCCAGCACGCAGCCTTCCTGGGGGTTGTCGAGGTTGATCGTGGGCGGCGCCACCTGGTCGCGGATCGCCAGCACCGAGAACACCGCCTCGACGGCACCGGCGGCCCCCAGCAGGTGGCCGATCATCGACTTGGTGGAGCTGACCGCCACGTCTCGGGAGGCCTCGCCGAGCACGCGTTCCACCGCGCGGCTCTCGGCCAGGTCGCCGGCCGGGGTGGAGGTGCCATGGGCGTTGATGTAGTCCACCGCACCGGGCTCGATGCCGGCATCGCGAATGGCGTTCGCCATCGACAGGGCCGCCCCGCTGCCGTCCTCGGGCGGCGCGGTCATGTGGTGGGCGTCATCGCTCATGCCGAAGCCGGTCAGCTCGGCGTAGATGGTCGCGCCACGCGCCTTGGCGTGCTCGTACTCCTCGAGCACCATCACTCCGGCGCCGTCGGACAGCACGAAGCCGTCGCGGTCGCGATCCCAGGGACGGCTGGCCCCCGCCGGGTCTTCGTTGCGGGTCGACAGCGCCCGCGCCGCGGAGAACCCCCCCAGGCCCAGCGGCGTGGTGGCCATCTCGGCGCCGCCGCAGACCATCACGTCGGCATCGCCGTAGGCGATGGTGCGCGCGCTGTAGCCGATGTTGTGGGTGCCGGTGGTGCAGGCGGTGGTGATGGCGATATTGGGCCCGCGGTAGCCGTGCTGGATGGCCAGGTTGCCCGAGATCATGTTGATGATCGAACCCGGTACGAAGAACGGCGAGATGCGCCGCGCGCCGCCCTTCTGCAGGGCGTTGTGGTTGTGCTCGATCATCGGCAGCCCGCCGATGCCCGAGCCGATCGCCACCCCGATGCGGTGGGCGTTGTCCTCGGTGCACTCGATGCCGGCGTCGCTGATTGCCTGGCTCCCCGCGGCCACCCCGTACTGGATGAACAGGTCCATCTTGCGGGCGTCCTTGGGGTTCAGGTAGGGGCTGATGTCGAAGTCCTTGACCGACCCGCCGAAACGCGTGTTGAAGCCGCTGGCATCGAAGTGCTCGATGGGGGCGATACCGCTCTTGCCGGCCAGGATGCTGGCCCAGCTCTCGTCCACGGTATTCCCTACTGGCGTGACCAGGCCGAGCCCCGTCACCACAACCCTTCTACGAGCCATCAGCTTTCCTCCAGATCCAGATGGTGACACGGCCCCGTAGGGCCGTCTTTGCGCGCATTATACCCGAGTCTGCGTCCGCTGTGGCCCCGGCGCCATCCCCAGAAAGCACGAGAGCCGCCCTGCACGGCAGGACGGCTCTCACCAGGACTCGCTGCCCTGGACACACCTCAGCAAGCGGTGACCGACACCCTTACTGGTGGGCGTTGACGTAGTCGATGGCTTCCTGAACGGTGGTGATCTTCTCGGCTTCCTCGTCGGGAATCTCGGTGTCGAATTCCTCTTCGAGCGCCATCACCAGCTCGACGGTATCCAGGGAATCCGCGCCGAGGTCTTCGGTGAAAGAAGAAGAGTTCTGGATGTCCTCTTCCTTGACGTTCAGGCGCTCGGCCACAACCTTCTTCACGCGCTCTTCGATGGTGCTCATTATGACGTACTCCAGTCGTTCACGTTAAGCCGACTGCTAACCAGCCGTTTCAGATCCGCAAGCCAATAAGCTGCGGGGTAGTTTATAGACCGCTCAGGGTCAACGCAACCGCCGTATGCCGCGGCTTCAGCGCATGTTCATGCCGCCGTTGACATGCAATGTCTCGCCGGTGATATAGCCCGCCGACTCGCCGGTGAGAAAGCCCACCGCGGCCGCGATTTCCTCGGGTTGACCGAGCCGCGCCAGGGGAATCTGGCCGAGCAACGCCTCGCGCTGCGCCTCGGGCAGGGCCTCGGTCATGTCGGTGGCGATGAAGCCCGGGGCCACGGCATTGACGGTGATGGCACGGGTCGCCACCTCGCGGGCCAGGGCCCGGGTGAAGCCTTCCATGCCGGCCTTGGCGGCAGCGTAGTTGGTCTGGCCGAGGTTGCCCATGGTGGCGACCACCGAGCTGACCGACACGATGCGCCCGAAGCGGGCCTTGGTCATGCCGCGCAGGCAAGCCTTGCTGACGCGATAGACGGACTTGAGGTTGGCGTCGATGACCGCGTCCCACTCGTCTTCCTTCATGCGCATGAGCAGGTTGTCGCGGGTAATCCCGGCATTGTTGACCAGGATGGTCGGGGCGCCGAACTCCTCGTTGATGGCCTTGACCAGGCCATCGACGCTGTCCTGGTCGGTGACGTCGAGGCGTCGCCCCGCCCCCTCGAAGCCCTGGGCCTTGAGGTCGGCGTCGATGCGCTCGGCGCCGGCATCGCTGGTGGCGGTACCGATCACGACGCGACCCTGGCGGCCGAGCTCGTGGGCGATGGCGCGGCCGATGCCGCGGCTGGCCCCGGTAATCAGGGCGACTCTGGTCTCGCTTGACATGGTCTCTTCCGTTCTCGTCCTGGAGAGGGGGTCAGCCGTTGGCCGACGACTGGTCGACCGCCTCGCGGGCCAGCTCGAGGGCCGCCGAGAGGCTGTCGGGATCGTTGACCGCCAGGCCACGGCTGCCCCGGGCGATTCGCTTGTTCAGGCCGGTGAGCACCTTGCCCGGCCCGCATTCGATGAACACCTCGGCGCCCTGACCGACCATGGTCTCGATGCAGGCGGTCCAGCGCACCGGCTGATAGAGCTGCTCGATCAAACGGGTGCGCAGGGTCTCGACGTCGGCATGGGCCTGGGCATCGACGTTCTGGACCACGGTGTAACGCGGCGGGCGCAGGGCGATCTTGTCCATCGCCTCGGCCAGGCGCTCAGCGGCCGGGCGCATCAGGTCGCAGTGGGACGGTACCGATACCGGCAGCGGCATGGCGCGCTTGGCACCGGCCTCCTGACAGGCGGCGATGGCGCGATCGACGGCCGCCTTGCCGCCGGCGATGACCACCTGACCGGGAGCATTGTAGTTCACGGCGGCGACCACCTCGCCGTCGGCCGCCTGGACGCAGGCTTGTTCGACCGTCTCGTCGTCCAGGCCGAGGATCGCGGCCATGGCGCCCTGCCCCATGGGCACGGCCTCCTGCATCGCCTCGCCGCGCAGCTTGACCAGGCGCACGCCATCGGCGAACGGCAGCGCCCCGGCGCACACCATGGCGCTGTATTCGCCGAGGCTGTGGCCCGCCATGGTGCCGGGGCGCGGCCCCTCGAGCTCCTGCCAGACGCGCCAGATGGCGACGCTGGCGGTGAGCAGCGCCGGCTGGGTGCAGGCGGTGGCGTTGAGCGCTTCGGCGGGCCCCTCCTGGACCACCTGCCAGAGATCGTAGCCCAGTGCGTCGGCGGCCTCCTCGAAGGTCGTGCGCACCACGCTGTAGCGCTCGGCCAGCTCGCGCAGCATGCCGATCTGCTGGGAGCCCTGCCCGGGGAAGATGAGGGCAAGGGGTTGTGTCATGTCGATCACCTTTGCTCTTGTTGACGAGTCGCGACCCCGTCCGTATCCGTGACGGCGGCGTCGTGAGCCCTGGGTCCGCTGTCGACTCGGTCGTCGGCGACGGCCGAGTCGACGGCGGACCGCCGAAGACGCAGCTCGGTAGCCAGCCGAGCGGGCAAGCCGTGATGCACTTCCTGGACCGCGCGCGCCACGGCGAAATGAAAGCCCGTGGCATCGGCGCCGCCATGGCTCTTGATGACGATGCCATCCAGGCCCAGCAGGCTGGCGCCATTGTAGCGCACCGGATCGAGCTCGCGGCGCAGGCGCACCAACGCCGGTCGCGCCAGCAACCCTACCAGGCGGCTGGTCCAATGGGCCTCGAAGGTCGCCTGGACGCGACGCACCAGCATGCGCGCCAGCCCTTCGCTGGCCTTGAGCACGGCGTTGCCGACGAAGCCGTCGCAGACGACCACATCGGCCTCGCCGGCGAAGATGCCATCGCCCTCGACGAAACCGACGTAGTGGATGCCCGACTGCCGGCCGAGCATCCGGTCGGCCTGCTGCACGCTGGCCGACCCCTTGGTGCCCTCGACGCCGACGTTGAGCAACGCCACGCGAGGTCGTTCGAGGCCGTCCACGTGGCGCGACATGGCCTCGCCCATCAGCGCGAAATCGAGCAGGCGCGCGGCCTCGACATCGACGTTGGCCCCGAGGTCGAGCAGATAGCAGCGGCCTTCCCGGGCGGTGGGAATGGCGGTGCTGATCGCCGGGCGCGGCACGCCGCCGACGGTCCCCAGGGCACGTCGGGACAGCGCCATCAACGCTCCGGTATTGCCGGCACTGACCCCCGCGGCGGCCTCGCCGCGAGCCAGGCACGCCAGCATGGCGGCCATGCTGGAATCATGCCCGTGGCGCAGCGCCTCGGCCGGTCGCTGGTCCTGGCGTATCACCCCGGGGGCGTCGCCGATGCTCAGACGCGACGACGCCGCGGCGAGGGGCCGCGGCAGCCGCGAGAGCTCGTCCTCCAGCTGGGCGGCGGGGCCGAACAGTCGGATCTCGAGCTCTGGGTCGGCCATGACGGCGCCGGCCGCGCCGGCCACGGTGGCGCGGGGACCGAGATCCCCGCCCATGGCGTCTACGGCAATCCGCATGTCAGCGGTCAGCGAACATCATGGCGCTCGAAAGGAAGTGTCGCCTCAGGCGTCGACGACCTTGCGCCCCTTGTAGAAGCCGTCCGGAGAGACGTGGTGGCGCAGGTGAGTGGTGCCGGTTTCCTTGTCCTGAGACAGCGCCTGACCGGTCAGGGCGTCGTGGCTGCGACGCATGCCGCGCTTGGAACGAGTCTTGCGGTTCTGTTGAACTGCCATGGGATATCACTCCAGGTGAATCGATGAGGTATCAGGTTTTGCCCTTGAGGCGCTTGAGCACCTCGAAGGGATTGTCGGAGGGGGCATCCGAGGCCTCGGCACCCGCCCCACTACTCAGCTGGTCGCGCGAGACCGCGCAGTCGGCCTCGTCGTGGTAAACCACCTGGGGAAGGCTGAGGAGGAGTTCGTCCTCGACCACCGCCAGCAGGTTCAGCTGTTCGTCTTCCACCAGCACCGGCTCGTGGGTGCTCGGCAGATCGGCCGCCAGGGCGTCGCTGGTGACCATTCCCAGCAGGAAATCGCTCGCGACCGCCTGCGGCATCGGCGAGAGGCAGCGCCGGCACAGCAGCTGCAGCTCGGCCTCGAGGCGACCGCGAATCTCTCGACGCCCCTGGGCGTCGATGGCGAAGTCCAGCCACACTCGGGCGTCGCCTTGCTGCTCGCCGGCTTCCTCGGCGAGCCGCGGCAGATCGCCCAGCGCCACCAGGCCTTCGAGATGTTCGGCATGCGCGGCGAGCTTGTAGGGCTCGACCCTGCCAGGGAGTCGTGAGGTCAACATAGGCGCGCAATGATAGGCACTCCCCTCCCCCCTGTCAAAGCCCTCTCGCTCCCGGGTTACAATGGCCGTCGCTCGCGGCTTCGGCCGTCCCCCATCGTTTCAGGAGAACCCTGTCATGCCACGCCTGGTACTCGCCTCGGGCTCGCGCTTTCGCCGCCAGCTGCTCGACCGCCTGGAAATCCCCTACGCCTGGGAAAGCCCGGACATCGACGAGACGCCCCTGCCGGGAGAATCGCCTCGAGCCCTGGTGCACCGCCTGTCGCTTGGCAAGGCTCAACGCCTGGCCGACGCCTGGCCGGACCACCTGATCATCGGCTCCGATCAAGTGGCGGTCTTCGCCGGCGAGACGCTCGGCAAGCCCGCCGACGAGGCCGCCGCCCGCGCCCAGCTGGCACGCTTTTCCGGACATCGGGTGAGCTTTCTGACCGGGCTGGCCGTGATCGATACCCGCCACGCGCGTCATCGGGTCTGCCACGAGCGCTACGACGTGGTCTTCCGCGAGCTCGGCGAGGCCGAGATCGCGCGCTACGTCGAGCGCGAGCGCCCCCTGGACAGCGCCGGCAGCTTCCGCATGGAGGGGCTCGGCATCACGTTGTTCGAGCGCCTCGAGGGCGACGACCCCAACGCGCTGATCGGCCTGCCGCTGATCCGGCTCTGCCAGTGGCTGCGCGAGGCCGGGCTGGATCCGCTGGGCGAGCGCTAGACAGCGGGCTGCGGGCTGCGGGCTGCGGGCAGTCACCATGAATATCAATCCCACGCCAGCCGCTCGTAGCCCGAAGCTCGCGACCCGTGGCTAGTACAGCTGATAACGCAGCGGAGACGCCGCCTGCGGTAGCCCGAACCATTCGGCGGCGACCCGCCCGAAGCGTCGCGCCAGGCGATCGAAAGGATCCAGCCGCGGCGTGTAGTCCTGGGTCCGCGGGGTGGCCAGGCGCTCCCGGGCCAGGGTATCGATGCTGCCCAGCGCATCCACCAGCCCCAGGTCGAGGGCCTGCTCGCCGGTCCAGATCAGCCCGCTGAACAGGCGCTCATCGTCGGCCAGGCGTTCGCCGCGCCCCGCCCGAACGTCATCGATGAACTGGCGATGGGTGGTGGCCAGGACCTCTTGCCAGAAGTCCCGCTGCGCCGGGGAGATCTCGGAGAAGGGATCGAGGAAGGCCTTGTTATCGCCGGCGGTGAACACCCGGCGCTCGACCCCCAGGCGCTCGATGGCCTCGCCGAAGCCGAAACTCGCGTTGATGACGCCGATCGAGCCCACCAGGCTCGCCGGGGCGGCCACGATCTCGTCGGCGGCGGAGGCGATGTAGTAGGCGCCGCTGGCGCCGATGTCCTCGACCACGGCGATGATCGGCTTGTCGCCGCGCTCGCGCAGGCGCATCAGCTCGTCATAGATCCGCTGGGACTGCACCGGACTGCCGCCGGGGCTGTCGATGCGCAGCACCACGGCCTCGGCCCCCGGCGCCTCCCAGGCCCGCTGGACGCCTTCGACGATGCGCTCGGCGCTGGCCCGGGACTCGCGATCGATGGCCCCCTCCACCCGCACCACGCCGAGATGCGGACCGGCCGCGCCTTTCGGTCCCGGCGTCAGGAAGAGCCCATAGAAGGTGGTGGCCAGCGAGGCCAGGATCAGGAAGGCGAACAGGAACCGGAAGAACAGCTTCCAGCGCCGCGAGCGGCGCTGCTCGACGAGCACCCCGTCGATCCAGCGGTCGAGCATGGCCTGCTGAGCCAGACGCTGTCGCTCGCGGAGCGTCTCGGCGTCCTCGCCTTCGCCTGGTGCCGCCGCCTCCGGGCCGCCGGCCCGGCGACGGCGCGCTTCCCGGGCCTGCTCGGCGTCGAGCTCCGGGCCCTGGGTCCAGTCGTCGCGTCGATCGTCGTCCATGGCGTCCTCTCCTGAGTAAAGCAACCGGCTGCGATCAGGCCCGCAGCCAGTCAATGAGTTCCGGGAAGGCCTCGGCGGTGAACACCGGCCGACTGGCGGCCAGGCGTTCGGGAGCATGCACGCCGTAGCTCACCGCCACGCGATCCATGCCCAGCGACCGGGCCATCTCCAGGTCGTATTCGGTGTCGCCGATCATCACCGCCTCTTCCACGGGCACCGCCAGTTCGTCGAGCAGCTCCTCGAGCATCCGCGGGTGCGGCTTGGAGAGGGTCTCGTCGGCGGTGCGGCTGGCGTGGAACCAGTGGCCACAGTCGCTCTCGCGGAAGACGCGATCGAGCCCGCGCCGGCTCTTGCCGGTCGCCACCGCCAGGCGGCTGCCGTCATCGGCGCGCAGCCGCGCCAGCCCCTCGACCACGCCGGGATAGAAAGGCATCGGCGTGACGTCGCCTTCCACGAAGTGATAGGCGTAGCGTTGACGCAGGGTCTCGGCGCGCTCGGGGTCGATGCCCGGGCATAGCCTGGCGATGGCCTCGGGCAACCCCAGGCCGATGATGTCGCGCACGCGCTCGTCGGGCAGCTCGCCCCAGCCGATGTCACGCCCGGCGGCCTGCATGCAGGCGACGATGCGCGCCACCGAATCCATCAGGGTGCCATCCCAGTCGAAGATCATCAGACGATAACGCATGAAAGCTCCGTGTCAGCGGGCATCGCGGGCGCGGGCCAGCACGCCGTCCAGGGTCTCGCCCAGCGGCGCGCGGATCTTGACCGGCTTGCCGCTGGTGGGCTCGGGGAAGGTCAGCGCGGCCGCATGCAGGAACAGACGCGACAGCCCCAGCTGCGCGGCGATGCGCCCGCCCTCGCGCGTGCCGTACTTGTCATCGCCGAGCAGCGGATGCCCGGCATGGGCGGCGTGCACGCGGATCTGGTGAGTCCGGCCGGTGACCGGCTCGGCCTCGACCAGGGTGGCGCGGGCGAAGGCCTCGCGCACCGCGAAACGGGTGCGCGCCACCTTGCCGGCGCTGTCGACCCGCACCCGGCGCTCGCCGTTGCCGGCATCGAAGCGATCCAGCCGGGCGCTGACGAAATCGCGCCGGGTCGGCCAGCGCCCGGCCACCAGGGCCAGGTACTGCTTGGTCATCTGGTGGCGCTTGAGGGCGTCGTTGAGGGTCAGCAGCGCCGGCCGCGACTTGGCCAGCAGCAGGCACCCCGAGGTGTCGCGGTCCAGGCGATGCACCAGCTCGAGGAAGTCCAGGTCCTCGCGCACCTGGCGCAGGGCCTCGATCAGGCCGATCTTGACGCCGCTGCCGCCGTGCACGGCAAGCCCCGACGGCTTGTTGAGCACCAGCCAGTCGCGCCCTTCCAGCAGCACGCTGCCGGCCAGCAGGTTGCGCAGGCCATCGCTGACCTCGCGCACCGCCTCGCGGGGGGCCAGCTTGAGCGGCGGAATCCGCACCACGTCGCCCGGCGCCAGGCGGGTATCGGCCTTGACGCGTTTCTTGTTCACTCGCACCTCGCCCTTGCGCACGATGCGATAGATCAACGCCCGGGGCGCTCCCTTGATGCGCGTCATCAGGAAGTTGTCGACCCGCTGGCCCGCCTGACCCTCGGTCACTTCCACCCATTGCACCTCGCGGCCCTCGGCCATGCGACACTCCACTTGCTACTGGCGTAAAAGGCGCATTCTACCGCAGTGCGGGCCATCCTGCCGCCAATTGCTGGGCTCCCCCTTTACTGTTATATTGCGTATTCGTTCCAGTGGACAGAACCGTCCATTCGAGCGCCTGCACGGCAGACACGCAGGCCGGAGCGACGAAATCAGGCCGCGACGACCCTCCCACACGAGGTCCCGCCGCCGACAAGCAAGCGATACAACGCCACGCCCGACCCGCCTCGCTCTCGAAGAGCGAGCGGCCATCACGGGATACGTACAACATCGTGCCGGAGGCCGGCGTTGGCGAATCGATGAATGCCAGGTGTTGGCGGTGACCGCAGGGCCGGATGGGCGCAGACCCACCGAGACACGTCCTGCCTCCGCCCCGTACTCAACATGATCATGCCGTGCCGGCCCGCCGCCGTTATCAGGCCCCGACACGGACGGGCGCAGTTCCGCTTCCGCGACATGCGCTGAGCACAAGCACGCAGCACCCAGCGGTTCGCCTTCGTCGTTGCCCATGGGCGCCCACCGGCGCGTCCATTTTGCGAGACGACATGAAACGGATGCTCATCAACGCGACCCAGCCCGAAGAGCTGCGCGTCGCCCTGGTCGATGGACAACGCCTCTACGACCTGGACATCGAGTCCGGTGCCCGGGAACAGAAGAAAGCCAACATCTATCGCGGCAAGATCACCCGCGTGGAACCCTCCCTCGAAGCCGCCTTCGTCGATTTCGGCGCCGAACGCCACGGCTTCCTGCCGCTCAAGGAAGTCTCCCGCGAGTACTTCGTCAAGGAGCCCTCGGGCCGCCCCAGCATCAAGGAAGTGCTCAAGGAAGGCCAGGAAGTCATCGTCCAGG
This sequence comes from Halomonas sp. ABH4_019, assembly GCF_056159885.1. Lineage (NCBI taxonomy): Bacteria > Pseudomonadati > Pseudomonadota > Gammaproteobacteria > Oceanospirillales > Halomonadaceae > Halomonas > Halomonas sp. ABH4_019. The sequence goes on along the minus strand of NZ_JBSWWC010000003.1, from coordinate 390,356 downwards.
TCGACAAGGAGGAGCGCGGCAACAAGGGCGCGGCGCTGACCACCTTCATCAGCCTGGCCGGCCGCTTCCTGGTACTGATGCCCAACAACCCCCGCGCCGGCGGCATCTCGCGACGCATCGAGGGGGAGGAGCGCGCCCAGCTCAAGGAGGCCATGGGCCAGCTGACGGTGCCCGACAAGATGGGCCTGATCGTGCGCACCGCCGGCATCGGCCGCTCGCCCGAGGAGCTCCAGTGGGACCTCGACTACCTCGTCCAGGTCTGGGAGTCGATCACCGAGGAGGCCGGCAAGCGCTCCGCGCCCTTCCTGATCTACCGTGAGTCCAACGTCATCATCCGCGCCATGCGCGACTACCTGCGCCAGGACATCGGCGAGGTGCTGATCGACAGCGAGCAGGTCCACCAGGAGGCGTTGGGCTTCATCCGCCAGGTGATGCCCTCCTACCAGCAGAAGATCAAGCGCTACGCCGACGAGGTGCCGCTGTTCTCGCGCTTCCAGATCGAGTCCCAGATCGAGACCGCCTACGAACGTGAGGTCAAGCTGCCCTCCGGCGGCTCGATCGTCATCGACCACACCGAGGCCCTGGTGTCCATCGACATCAACTCGGCGCGCGCCACCCGCGGCAGCGACATCGAGGAGACGGCGCTGCAGACCAACCTGGAGGCCGCCGACGAGATCGCCCGCCAGCTGCGCCTGCGCGACATCGGCGGCCTGGTGGTCATCGACTTCATCGACATGTCGCCGGCACGCAACCAGCGCGAGGTCGAGAACCGGGTGCGCGATGCCTTGAAGCTCGACCGTGCCCGGGTGCAGATCGGCCGCATCTCCCGCTTCGGCCTGATGGAGATGTCACGCCAGCGCCTGCGCCCGTCGCTGGGCGAGACCAGCGGCGTGGTCTGCCCGCGCTGCGACGGCCAGGGCACCATCCGCGACGTGCGCTCCATCTCGCTGTCGATCATGCGCCTGATCGAGGAAGAGGCGATGAAGGAGCGCAGCGCCCAGATCCGCGCCATCCTGCCGGTGCCAGTGGCCACCTACCTGCTCAACGAAAAGCGCGCCGTGCTGGCCGACATCGAGCGTCGCCAGGACGTGCGGGTGGTACTGCTGCCGAATCCCGACATGGACACGCCCCACTACGACGTGCAGCGCCTGCGTGACGATCACGTCGACGAGGAAGGCTCGTCGCAGAAGTCCAGCTACGAGCTGCCCATGGAGACCGAGGTCGGCAAGGAGCCCGAGGCCGCCTTCGGCAAGCCGGTCAAGCGCGACGAGGCCGCGGTGAAGACCGTGGTGCATCACGAGCCGGCCCCCGCCTCGCTGCGCGAGGAAGCACCGGCCAAGCCTGCCGAACAGCCGGCTACGGCGGCCAAGCCCGCCGCCGCCAAGCCCGCCGCGGCGACGCCTCCGACCGCCAGAGAGGGCGTGCTGGGCCGCCTGGTCAAGGGCTTTTCTCGCCTGCTGAGCGGTGAAGAGACGTCCGGACAGGCGCCTGCCGAATCCCCCGACAGCGGCGAGCAGGCCAAGCGCCAGCCATCCGCCTCTCGCTCGACCGGCGGCCGCGACACCCAACGCGGCGAGACCAAGTCCGGCGGCGGCAACCAGCGCCAGCGCAACCGTCGCGGCGGCCAGCGTCAGGATCAGCGCCAGGAGCGTAACGAGGGACGCGACGACACCCGCGCCGCCAAGCCGCAACGTCAGGGCGAGGAAAAGTCCCGCGCCGACAGGAGCGGCGGCCAGAGCCGAGGCGGCCGTGGCCGCGGCCAGCGCCAGGACGACGCTCGTCCGCAGGAGGGCCGCAAGCCTCAGGACAGTAAGGGCTCGGACGGCAAGGCCCAGGGAGGGCGCAAGCCCCAGGAGGCCAAGCCGCAGGGTGGCAAGGCTCAGGACGCCAAGGACGCACCGGCCAAGTCCGAGCGCCCCAAGAGCGAGAGCCCGGCCGCGCCTGCAGAAGCGGACGCCAAGCCCAAGCGAACCCGCAACAACCCTCGCCAGCGGCGCCGCCAGCATGCCCTGAACCCGGAGTCGGTGACCGAACAGCAGCGCCTGCAGGCCGAGGCCGCCAAGGCCGAGGCACAGCCGGAACCGGCCGAAGCCGAGGAGCCGAAGGCTGCCCTCGAGGCCGAGGCGAAAGCCAAGCCCGAGGCCCAGAGCAAGCCGTCCAAGGTGGAGGACACCTCCGGACCGAAGCGCGAAACCAAGGCTGACGCGCCCAAGGCGGAGGCCGCGGCCGAGCCGAAGAGCGAGACCAAGGCCGAAGCGCCCAAGGCCGAGGCGACCCCGGCCCCGAAGACCGAGGCCCCCAAGGCGGACGCCACGGCCGAGCCGAAGAGCGAGGCCAAGGCCGAAGCGTCCAAGGCCGAGGCGACCCCGGCCCCGCAGCCCGAGGCCCCCAAGGCAGACGCCACGGCCGAGCCGAACACCGAGGCCAAGGCCGAAGCGCCCAAGGCCCAGGCGACCCCGGCGCCGAAGACCGAGGCCCCCAAGGCGGACGCCACGGCCGAGCCAAAGAGCGAGGCCAAGGCCGAAACGCCCAAGGCCGAGGCGACCCCGGCCCCGAAGCCCGAAGCCCCCAAGGCGGACGCCACGGCCGAGCCGAAGACCGAGGCCAAGGCCGAAGCGTCCAAGGCCGAGGCGACCCCGGCCCCGAAGCCCGAGGCCCCCAAGGCGGACGCCACGGCCGAGCCGAAGAGCGAAGCCAAGGCCGAAACGCCCAAGGCCGAGGCAACGCCGACCCAGAAGACCGAGGCTCCCAAGGCAGACGCCACGGCCGAGCCGCAGACCGAAGCCAAGGCCGAAGCGCCGACGACTGAGGCAAAGCCGGCCCCGAAGACCGAGGCTCCCAAGGCGGACGCCACGGCCGAGCCGCAGAGCGAAGCCAAGGTCGAAGCGCCGAAGGCCGAGGAAGCCAAGGCAGAGGCACCGCGTCGTCGCCGCCGTCGGGCCCATAACGACCCGCGGGAGATTCGCCGCCGGGAGCAGGAAGCCAAGCGTCAGGAAGGCCAGAAAGGCTGATCCCATCGACGCACTAACGACAACGCCCGTGGCCTAGGCCACGGGCGTTGTCGTTTCAGGGAATGATCAGAGCGGCGGCGCGCTTATTCGGTCGCGAGCCTCGGCTCGCGTTCCAGCACGACCCCGAAGCGCCGTTCCACCGTCTCCGCGATCCTCGCGGCGAAGGCCAGCAGTCCCGCGGCGCTGCCGCCCCCGTGGTGCACCAGCACCAGGGCCTGGCGATCGTGCACGCCGAACGCCCCATCGCGCCAGCCCCTGAGGCCGCAGCGATCGATCAGCCAGCCGGCGGCCAGCTTGGTCCGGCCGTCGGCCAGCGGAAAGCTCGGCATGTCGGGGTAGGCCTCGCGCAGCGTCGCCGCACGCGCCGCGGACACCACCGGATTCTTGAAGAAACTGCCGGCGTTGCCGAGCTCGGCCGGATCCGGCAGCTTCTCGCGGCGCACCGCGCAGACGGCCTCGGCGACCTCCAGCGGCGTGGGCGCCTCCCCGACGCGGCTCGCCAGGTCGCCATAGCCGAGCCGTGGCTCGGCGCGGCGCGCGACACGCAGCACGAGGCGAGTGATCGCCACCCGCCCCGCCAGGGCATGCTTGAAGACGCTGTCACGATAGCCGAAGGCGCATTCGTGCGGGCCCAGCACGGCCTCTCGGCCGTCGTCGAGGTGCACGAGATGCACCGCCTCGAGATGTTCGGCGAGTTCGACCCCGTAGGCACCGATGTTCTGGATCGGCGCCGCGCCGCAGCGGCCAGGAATCAACGCCAGGTTCTCGAGCCCCCAGAGCCCCCGCTCGGCCAGCGCCATCACCAGCTCGTGCCAGACCACACCCGCCTCGGCATGCACGCGCACGACGTCGCCCTCGCCTTCCTCCAGCCACCAGGCCGCCATGGCCGGCTGCACCACCAGCCCCGCCAGGCGCTCGGGCAGGATCAGGTTGCTGCCACCGCCCAGCACCAGGGTCGGCCAACCCACCTCGCGGGCCCGCGACAGCGCCTCGATGAGCGCGGCGGGCGTTGCCGGAGCGACGAAACGCTCGGCGCGACAGGAAAGCCCGAGGGTATTGGCCGCGGTCAGATCGTGATCGAGATGCACGGGCAGGCTCAAGCGCCCTCCTCCAGCCGCCGACGGATCGCCTCGACCAGCCCCCGAGACGCCGCCTCGACCAGGTCCAGCACCTCCTCGAAGCCGTCGTCGCCGCCGAAGTAGGGATCGGGCACCGCGCGATCGGGCAGCCCGGCGAAGGCCAGGAACAGCCCCACATGGGCCTCGCTGTCGGCCGGGCATCGCGCTTCCAGGGCCGCCAGGTTGTCGTGATCCATGGCCAGCAGGTAATCGAAGCGCGCGAAATCGGCATCGTCCAGCTGGCGGGCCCGCTGAGCGGAGAGATCGAGCCCGCGCGAGGCGGCGGCGGCCTGGGCGCGGGCATCCGGCGACTTGCCCACGTGCCAGGGGCCGATGCCGCAGGAGTCGACCTCGACGCGACCGGCGAGCCCCGCCGCGTCCAGGTGGTGGCGGAACATGCCCTCGGCGGTGGGCGAGCGGCAGATGTTGCCCAGGCAGACGAACAGCACGCGCATCATGCCTCTCCCCCGGCACGGCCCAGGATCTCGCGCACCCGGGCCAGGTCCTCGGCGGTGTCCACGCCCGCGGGATGCGGCTCCCGGGACAGGGCCACCTGGATGGCATGGCCGTGGTGTAGCGCGCGCAGCTGCTCGAGCTGTTCCAGCCGCTCCAGCGGCGACGGCGCCCAGTGGCGATACTCGTCGAGGAAGCTCGCCCGGTAGGCGTAGAGGCCGATATGGCGCAGCCAGGCATCGGTCTCGAGCAGCTCGGGACGGGCGGCGAAGGCCTCGCGGTCCCAGGGGATAGGCGCCCGGGAGAAATAGAGCGCGCGTCCGGAGAGCGCGCGCACCACCTTGACCACGTTGGGATTGAACAGCGTCTCGACGTCGCCGATCGGCTCGGCCAGGGTGGCGATGGAGGCGCCGGGATCGTCCATCAGCCGCGCCGCCACCTGGTCGATCAAGGTCGCCGGCAGCAGCGGCTCGTCGCCCTGGACGTTGACCAGCACCGCATCGTCGGCAAGCCCCAGCGTATCGGCCACCTCGGCCAGGCGGTCGGTGCCGGAGGGATGGTCGTCGCGGGTCATCACCACCTCGGCGCCCAGCGGCGTCATGGCGTCACGGATGCGCGCATCGTCGGTGGCCACCACCACCCGGCTGGCGGCGCTGGCCGCGGCGCGGCGCCAGACGTGGGCCACCATCGGCTCACCGGCAATCTCGAGCAGTGGCTTGCCCGGCAGGCGGGTCGACGCGAAGCGCGCCGGAATCACGGCGATGAAATCCTGCATCTTGCCTCCTCAGCCCTCGGCGCCGGTCGACGGCGGCAGCTTCTCGTCCACGTCGATGGCGCGTGCCTCGTCGGGCAGCATCACCGGGATGCCGTCGCGTACGGGGTAGGCCAGGCCATCGTAGCGGCAGATCAGTTCGCCCGCCTCGCGGTCGTAGGCCAGCTTGCCCTTGCACAGCGGGCAGACCAGCATCGCCAGCAGTTGCTTGTCCATCTCTCACGCCTCCAGGGTCAGCATCGGCGGCCACTCGCAGGGTGGTCGCCAGGGAATTCACAGGGTCGCCAGGCGCGCGTCCAGCCAGGCGACGAAATCGGGGTCGGGCACCGCCTCCACCTCCAGCACCCAGGCGTCGCCCTCCGCCAGGTCGCGGCATTTGACCGCATCCTTGGCGGTCATTACCAGGGGACGATCATCGCCGAAGGCCAGGTCGGCGCCGCTGTAGCGATGATGATCGGCGAAGGGATGCGCCCAGTGGGCGATGCCCTGGTCCTCGAGGGTAGCGAAGAAGCGCGCCGGCCGGCCGATCCCGGCCAGGGCATGCACCGGCGCCACGAAGGGTGGCGGCGACAGCGACCGCCGCTCGCCGCCCGCCAGCGGGCGCCAGCCGGCGGGCGCCAGGGCCATGCGGTAGTGGGTCTCGAGCGTGGCGTCGCGCGGCTCGCCGTTGACCAGCACGGCATCCACGGTGTCGAGCCGCTCCACGGGCTCGCGCAGCGGCCCGGCCGGCAGGCAGTGCCGGTTGCCGAGCCCTCGGTGACCATCCACCACCGCCAGTTCCAGGTCCCGCCCCAGCGCCAGGTGCTGCAGGCCGTCGTCGGCGAGCAGGATGTCGCAGCCGGCCTCCAGCAGCCGCCGGGCGCCGCGCGGGCGGTCCGGGTCCACCACCACCGGCACGCCGGTCTGGTCGGCCAGCATGCGCGGCTCGTCGCCGCAGGCCGAGGCCGGGGTATCGGCCTCGACCCGCAGCGGATAGCGCTCAGAACGACCGCCGTAGCCGCGGGACAGGATACCGGGCCGCCAGCCGGCCTCGCCGAGGTGGCGCGCCAGCCAGGCCACCAGCGGCGACTTGCCGGTGCCACCGAGCGTGATGTTGCCCACCACCACCACCGGCACCGGCGCTTGCCAGACCTCGCGACGGCCCTCGGCGTAGGAGCGCGCGCGCCGCGCGATCACGCGTCGATAGAACGCCTCGAGCGGACGCAGCGGCCACAGCCAGGGCGAGCCGGCATAGGCCGCCTCCAGCCAGCGCTCGGCGAGCCCGCCGCTCATGCGGTCTCGGCGTCCTGGAACTGCAGGCGATGCAGGGCGGCGTAGGCGCCGTCGCGCTCCAGCAGCTCGGCATGGCTGCCCTGCTCGACGATCTCGCCGCCTTCCATGACCAGGATGCGGTCGGCCCGCTCGATGGTGGACAGCCGGTGGGCGATGACGAAGGTGGTGCGATCGCGACACACCTCTTCGAGCGCCGCCTGGATGTAGCGTTCAGACTCGGTGTCCAGCGCCGAGGTGGCCTCGTCGAGGACCAGCAGCGGCGCGTCCTTGTAGATCGCCCGGGCGATGGCCAGGCGCTGTCGCTGGCCGCCGGACAGCATCACGCCGTTCTCGCCCACCAGGGTGGCGTAGCCCTGGGGCAGGCGCTCGATGAACTCGTGGGCATAGGCGGCACGGGCCGCGGCCTCGACCGCCCGTGGGTCGGGATCGTCGATGCCGTAGGCGATGTTGTCGCCGATGGTGGCGTTGAACAGCGTGACCTGCTGGGAGACCAGGGCGATGCTGCGGCGCAGCGGCAGCAGCCTGAAGTCTTCAAGCGGCACGCCATCGAGACAGATCCGCCCCGCGGTGGGCCGGTAGAAACGTGGCAGCAGCCCCATCAGCGTCGACTTGCCGCTGCCCGAGCGGCCGACGATGGCCACCATCTCGCCGGGGGCGACCTCCAGGTCGATGCCCTTGAGCACTTCAGGCTGGTCGGGACCATAGGCGAAACGCACGCCGTCGAGGGTCACGCGGCCCGCCAGCCGTCCCGGCTCCCGCGTCCCGCTGTCTTCCTCGGGCGGCACGTCGAGCAGCCCGAACAGCTCGCCGGCCGCGGCGATGCCCTTCTGCACGGTGGCGTTGATCTCGGTGAGCTGACGCACCGGCTTGGCCATCAGCGAGGCCGCGGTGATGAAGGCCACGAACTCGCCGGGCGTCATGTCGGCCAGCATCGCCGGCGACATGGCAAGCCACACCAGCACCGCCAGGGCCAGGGCCACCAACAGCTGGATCACCGGGGTGCTGGTGGCCTTGGTCAGCGCTTCCTTCATGCTCTGGCGGCGATTGACCTCGCTCGCCTCGGCGAAGCGGGCCTTCTCGTACGCCTCGGCGCCGTGGGTTCGCACCACCCGATAGCCGGACAGCGCCTCGGAGGCCACATGGGTCACATCGCCCATGGAGCGCTGGATGCGGCGCGAGATGCGCCGAAAGCGCTTGCTGGCATAGCCGACCACGCCGCCGATCAGCGGCGTCACCGCCAGGAACAGCAGCGTCAGCATCCAGTTGGTCCACAGCAGGTAGACCACCAGGCCGATCACGAACAGCCCCTCGCGCAGCAGGATGGTGATGGCCTTGGTGCCGGCGCCGGTGACCTGCTCCACGTGATAGGTCACCCGCGAGATCAGGTGCCCCGAGGAGTGCTCGTCGAAGAAGCGGCCCGGCAGGTGCAGCATGTGATTGAAGACGTCGCAGCGCAGGGCGTGCACCAGGTTGCGCGCCACGTTGCTCATGAAATAGGTGCCGAGAAAGGTCCCCAGGCCACGGGCGGCGAACATGCCGACCACGAACAGCGGCAGCATCATGCGAAAGGCGGCATCCGGGTTCTGGATGCCGTCGATCAGCCGCTTCATCATCTCCGCCAGCGCCGTGCTGGAGGCGGCATAGATGGCATAGCCGAGAATGGCCAGGGCAAAGGCCTTCCAGTGCGGCTTCACATAGCCCAGCAGACGCTTGTAGAGGGTCCAGCCCGAGTGTTCGCTCACGGTGTCTCCGCTTCAGTGTGTGTCGCCTCGGCGGTGGCGATACGCACCCGCCGAATGTTCAGGGCGCCGGCCCGGTCCAGCACCCTCACCACGGCGGCGTGAGCCGCCCGGCCATCGGCCTCGACCACCAGGCCGTGCTCGCGGGCCCGGGGCGCCTCATCGGTCAGGCGCGCCGCCAGCTGGTCGGCCGTCAGGGCACGCCCGCCGAGTCGGTAGCCGCCCTCGGCGGTGACCACCACGGTCACCGGCGAAGGCTCGGCGGCGGCGCCGGTCTCGCTCTCGGGCAGCACCAGCTCGAGGGCCTGGCGGGTCTCGAAGGTCGTGGACACCATGAAGAAGATCAGCAGCAGGAAGACCACGTCGATCAGCGGGGTCAGGTTGACCTCCACCGTCTCGCGCCGCCTGCGCGGTATCCTCATGGGCGCCCGCCACCCGGCATCGGACGCCCGCCTGCCGGGGTATGGCCTCCCTCCGGCGCCCCCGGCCCGTGACGTTCGGCCAGGGTCAGCTCGCCGGAGTGATGGGCCAGGAACTCCACCACCAGCCCGGCCTGCTCCTCGATGCGCACCGTGATGTCCTCGACGCGACGCTGGAAGTAGCGGTGGAACATCAGCGCGGGAATCGCCACGGTCAGACCCGCCGCGGTGGTCACCAGGGCCCGGGAGATGCCGCCCGCCAGGTCGGCGGTGCGCTCGCCGCCGTCGCTGGCGACGATCACCGCGAACACCTCGATCATGCCCACCACGGTCCCCAGCAGGCCGATCAGCGGAGTGATCGAGGCAATGGTGCCGAGCGGACTCAGGAAGCGCTCCATGTCGTGAACCACGGCGATGGCCGATTCCTGGAACCGCGCCCTGACCTGCTCATGGCCCAGCCGAACATTGCGCAGTCCGGCCGCCAGCACCCCGCCCAGCGGCGAATGGCGCTCCAGCCAGTGGAGGTTGACCTGACCGCGGCCGACCAGGCGGCAGACCTCCTGACCGAGCCCAGCGGGGGCGATGCGGGCGGCGCGAAGCGTCCAGAGGCGTTCGATGACGATCACCACCGCCACCAGCGAGCAGCCGAGCAACGGCAGCATCAGCCAGCCACCGGCGATCAGAGCCTCCATCAGGGTCATGGGGTCACCTCCCTCGAACCCTCACCGGCGAATATCCGGCATCGATGGAGGCGATTCTAACGCAAGGCACTCGCCTCCGACACCGCCGCGCCGCCAGGCCGGCCGGCGCTGGGTCTCGACGCGCCCGGCCGTGACACCGCCCAGCCACAGGGTCACCGCGCCGTCGTCGGCGGTGCTCCACAGGCAGCTGCCGAGGTGCCGGAAGCGACGCACCACCGCCGGCGCCGGATGGCCGAAGCGGCTGTCCCGGGCCGCGCTGAAGATCACCTGACGAGGACGGGCCACCGACAGGAAACCGGGGTCGGAGCTCGTCTTGCTACCGTGGTGCCCCGCCACCAGCGCATCGACCGGCCCGTTCAGCCGCGAGGCCAGTCGGCGTTCCACCCGCGCACCGGCATCGCCGGTGATCAGCAGCCGATGATGACCCGCGGTGATCAGCAGCACGCAGGAGCCGTCGTTGTCGGACAGGCCGGTCGCCGCGGCAGGCGGCCACAGCACCCGAAACGCCACCCCGTCGCGACGCCAGTGCCGCCCGGCCACGCAAGGCTCGGCCTCCACCGGCAGCTCGCTGCCCGGCGGCGCCAGATAGCGAGCGACACGATGCTCCCCCGCGAGCCCGTCCAGGCCGCCGGCATGGTCACGGTCGTCATGGCTGACGACGACGTCGTCGAAGCGCCGGCCGTCCGGCCACAGCGTGGTCAACGGCATGAAGCCGGAGGCGAAGCGCGGCCCGGTATCGATCAGTGCGCGATAGTGGGCAGTGCGCAGCGCCACCAGCTGGCCCTGCCCCACATCATGGATGCGTACCCGCAGCGAGCCCGGTGCCGGCAGTGGCGGCGCCAGCCACAGCGGCAGGCAGGCCAGCAGCGTCGTGCCGACCAGGCGCAGGGTCGTGGCCAGGCCCGGCAAGGCCCACAGCAGGCCGACCAGGATCGCGCCGACGCCCAAGGGCCCGGCCACCGCCGGGTCCGGCTGCCACAGCGGCGCCATGCCGACCATCGCCGCGAGCCCCGCCTCGAGCCCGGCGGCCAGCCCGCCGAAGGCGGCCCAGGCCAGTCCGGCCAGCGGTGGCGCCCAGGCGAGCGCCCAGCCCGCCAGCCCCAGCGGCACCATCAGGCTACCCACCAGCGGCACGGCCACCAGATTGACCAGCGGGGCGGCCGGCGCCAGGCGATCGAAGGCCATCAGCACCGCGCCGGCCATCACCGGCGCCAGCAACAGCTGGGTTCGCCCCAGGGCCCACAGCCAGCCAAGCCACCCCCTGGGCCGGGGACGGCCCTGCCAGATCAGGATCAGCAGCGCCACCGCCCCGAAGGACAGCCAGCTGCCGGGCCGCCAGGCGGCGAGCGGGTCCCAGGCCACGACCAGCGCCAGAGCCAGCCACCAGGCCTGCCAGGGGCCCGGGGCGTGGCGGCCACTGGCCACCCAGAGCCCCACCAGCACCATGATCATGGCGCGCATGGCCGGCGGCTCGAGCCCTGCCAGGCCGGCATAACCCACCGCGGCCGCGGCGGCGAACCACCAGGGCCAGACCGCCATGCGCCAGCCGCTTGGGGCCAGGCACCAGGCCAGGCCCCGGGCCAGCCACAGCGCGAAGCCCGCCACCAGGCCCACATGGAGCCCGGAGATCACCATCAGATGGGTGGTGCCGCTGGCGTTGAGCAGTTCCCAGTCGGCATCCGTCAACCGCTCGCCCGCGCCCAGCGTCAGCGCCGCCAGCCAGCGTGCGGTACGCGGCGGGAGATCCTGACCGTCGAGGTACGCCAACGCCCAGCGGCGCGGCGAGAAACCGGCCGCCTCCAGACGTCGCGGCGCGGGGTCGCGGCGCACATAGCCAGTGGCCTGTATGCCCTCCCGCCACAGCCAGGCGCGATAGTCGAAGGCCCCGGGGTTGGCGAAACCCGCGGGCGGCCGCAGCCTGGCGGCCAGTCGCCAGTGCTCCCCCGCCGCCATCGGCGGGGCATGATAGGCGTTCAGCCGCACCCGTGACAGGTTCTCGCAGTCGGGCAGTGCCACGGCCATGGGCCGGCAGCGCTCCACCGCCAGGGCCAGGCGCATGCGGCCGGCCTCTCGGGAGATCGCCGTCAACCGCCCCTCCAGCACCAGGTCCTGGCGGCTGAGCCCGCGGGGCAGTTCGCCGTCGCGCACCAGCCACAGCTGCCCGGCGACGAGGGCGATCATCGCCAGCAGCAGCACCGGGCGCCAGCGACGCCACGCCAGGGCCGCGAGCAGCACAAGCCCCAGCGCCTGGGGCCAGGCGTCGGCCGGGTAGTGACCGATGAGGGCGCCGCAGAGCGCCGCCAGCGCGAGCGGCACGGCCAGTCCTGTCGACATGATCGCATCCTTGATCCCGCCGTCGGCCCGAGTGACCCCTGTCCGGCGCTCCCCGGCCGATGGCGGCGTCGTGATCTCCGGCCCCGGCGACCCGAGGTGCGTTGATCATCGACATGGCGAGGCACCGGGCTTGTATGGATAATAGCTCGGGTACCGAAGTCAGCGAGCCCGTCGTCATGCCGCGCCGTCTCCTGCAGCGCTACCTGCCCCATCCCGAGACCCTCAGGCGCCAGCGCTCCCTGCGCTTCTTGAGCCACCTGATCGCCACCCCGTCGCTGTGGATGCTGTCGCGCCGCAGCGTGGCCAATGCGTTCTTCGTCGGCCTGTTCTGCGCGCTGCTGCCGATTCCCGGCCAGATGGCGCTGGCCGCCCTGGGCGCCTGGGCGCTGCGGGCCAACCTGCCGCTGTCGGTGGGACTGGTCTGGATCACCAACCCGCTGACCATGCCGCTGATCTTCTATGGCAACTATCGTCTCGGCGCCTGGCTGCTCGACTCCCCGGCCCGCGCCGCGCCCGAGCGACTCACCACCGACTGGGTCACCGGGCAACTGCTCGACGCCCTGCCGGCGCTGGCGGTAGGGTCACTGGCGGCGGCCATCCTGGCCGGCCTTGCGGGCAGCCTGATGATCCGCCTGGCGTGGCGCTGGCAGGTATCGCGCAGCTGGAAGCGACGGGCGCGGCGCCGCCGTTACCGGCTCGGCGACCACGCCTGAGGGAAGGCGACGACGGGCGTCAGTCGCGGGAGGGGGTATCCGGGGCCAGGCGGCCGCCATCGAGGCGCAGCACCCGGTCCTGGTGGGCGGCGAGCCCCGTGTCGTGAGTGACGATCACGAAGGCGCAGGCCGCGCTGGCGGACAGCTCGTCCATCAGCGCCAGGATGTTCGCCGCGGTGGCCTGATCGAGGTTGCCGGTGGGCTCGTCCATCAGCACCAGGCTGGGGTCGGTGACCAGTGCCCGGGCGATCGCCACGCGCTGCCGCTCGCCGCCGGAGAGCTCGCCGGGCTTGTGGGCGGCGCGCTCGGCCACCCCGACCCGCGCCAACAGCTCGAGGGCCCTGGCCTCGGCGTCCTTCTTGCGCTGCCCACGAACGATCAGCGGTAGCGCCGCATTCTCCAGCGCGGTGAACTCGGCCAGCAGGTGGTGAAACTGGTAGACGAAGCCGATGTGGCGGTTGCGAAAGCGCCCCAGGGCAGCATCGCCCAGTTCATGGAGCGCCTGGCCGGCGATACGCACCTCGCCGTGACTGGGGTGGTCCAGCCCCCCCAGCAGGTTCAGCAGGGTGGTCTTGCCGGAGCCTGAGCTGCCGACCACCGCCACCCGCTCGCCGGCCCGCACCTCGAGGGCCAGCTCGTCGAGCACGGTGAGATCGCGAGGCCCCTCGCGGTAGATGCGGGTCAGGCCGTCGCAGGCCAGCATCACCTGGCCCCAGCCGGTATCGCGGTCGAGCGCCTGGCTCATGACGGGATCATTCATAGCGAAGCACCTCGGCGGGCTGAACCCGGGCCGCGCGCCAGGCCGGGTAGAGGGTCGACAGGAAGGTCAGCACGAAGGCCGCGGCGACGATCTGGCCCACATCGGACCACAGCAGCTGCGAGGGCAGATCGCTGATGAAGTAGACGCCGGCATCGAGGAAGTGAATCCCCAGGGTCGACTCGACGAAGGCGATGAGGTCCGACACGGTCAGCGCCAGCAACACGCCGAGCCCCACCCCGATCAGGATACCGATCACCCCGATGGCCAGGCCCTGGACCATGAAGATGCCCATGATCGAGCGCGGCGTGGCACCGATGGTGCGCAGGATGGCGATGTCGGCATGCTTGTCGGTGACCACCATCACCAGGGTGGAGACGATGTTGAAGGCCGCCACGGCGATGATCACGGTCAGCAACAGCGCGATCATGCGTTTCTCCATCTGGATGGCCTGGAAGAGGTTGCCGCGGGTATAGGTCCAGTCGAGGCCCCGATAGCCCGCCCCCAGGTCGTCGATGATGGCCCGGGTCACGCTGCCGGCCTGGAACAGGTCGTCGAGCTCCAGGCGCAGACCGCCCACGGCGTCGCCCATGCGCGCCAGGGTCTGCATGTCCGAGAGATTGGCGTAGGCCAGGCTGGCATCGAGGTCCGCCCCCACGCTGAAGATACCGCTGACGGTGAAGCGCTTGAGCCGGGGGAAGACGCCGGCCGGGGTGATCGAGGCCTCGGGCACCAGCAGGGTCACGCGATCGCCGACCGCCACCCCCAGCTGACGCGCCAGCGCCGAGCCGAGCACGACGTTCCACTCGCCGGGCCGCAGGTCATCGAGGCTGCCGCGGTCCATGTGCTCGTCGACGATGGAAACCTTGCGCTCCCAGTCAGGCTCGATGCCGGTGACCATGGCGCCCTGGTTGCGGCCGCCCACCGAGAACATGCCCTGCTGCTGGATGTAGGGCGCCGCCCCGATCACATGCTCGCGCTGCTGGAGGCGCTCGGCCAGCGGCTGCCAGTCGGTGAGCCCGGCGGGCACCTCGATGCGGGAGTGGGGCACCATGCCCAGCACCCGCTCGCGCAGCTCGCGGTCGAAGCCGTTCATCACGGACAGCACCAGGATCAGCACCGCCACGCCCAGGGTCAGGCCCAGCATGGAGGTCAGGGAGATAAAGGAGATGAAGTGGTTGCGTCGCTTGGCCCGCACGTAGCGCAACCCGATCAGGAGAGGCAGACGATCCAGCATATGAGCGTTCCTTGTCGGCGGGCGCTCATGGTACGTGTTTTTGCCAATGCCTGCACCGGGGGTGGCGGGCCTTGCACGATGGCTGCACCTTGCCGCCGGGCCGCTCAGCGGCGGTTCGCGACCGACATCAAGCGCGCCACCAGGGCCGGGGGCAGCCGCGAGCGTCGCCTGGGCCGCACCGCGGGTTCGATATCCTCGGGGGGCTCGCGCAGCGCCTGCGCCCCCAGCCGTTCGGGTTCCGGAGCCGATGCCCGCGCATCGCGCAGCCGCATCAGCACCCCCAGGCTGGCGAGGGCCGAGAGTAGCGAGAGGATAGCCAGGCCGACGGCCAGGGTCATCGGATCCATGACGTCGCTCCTCGATCACCGGGACATGGCGACAGCATCGCCCGGATCGACGCCACCCGCCATCAGCCATCGACCACGACGACTGTCGGCCATGGCGGCATGCCGGCGACGCTGCGGCGCTTGCATCACGCCTCGCCGCCGCCTACATTGCGCCGAATTCCCCCATCGAGGAGGCCCGTGATGGCCCTGCGCCTGCTGCCCGAATGGTATCCCCAGGATGCCGTGCAACTGACCTGGCCCAGGCCCGACGGCGACTGGGCGCCGCTGCTGGACCGCATCGAGGCGACCCTCGAAACCATGGTGGCGGCCATCACCCGCTACCAGGCGGTGCTGGTGGCCGTGCCGGACGCGGCCACCCGTGACCGGCTCCGCGCGACCTTCCGCCGACGCGGGCTGCCCGACGAACGCCTGCTCCTGAGGGTCGCCGAGGCCGACGATACCTGGGCCCGCGACCATGGGCCGCTCGCCGTCGAACGCGACGGGCGCCTCGAACTGCTCGACTATGTCTTCACCGGCTGGGGCGGCAAGTTCCCGGCGACCCGGGATGACAGCCTGACCCGCCGGCTCGCCGCGGACGGGGCCTTCGCCGTGCCCCTGACCTCGCACGACCTGGTGCTCGAGGGCGGCGCGCTCGACAGCGATGGCCAGGGGTCCCTGCTGACCACCGAGGCCTGCCTGCTCAACGCAAACCGCAACCCGTCCCTGACGCGGACCGCCATCGAGGCCCGTCTCGCCGAGGAGCTGGGCATCGAGCGGGTGCTGTGGCTGGCCCACGGCCACCTGGAGGGCGACGACACCGACAGCCACGTGGACACCCTGGCGCGCTTCTGCGACCCGGCCACCATCGCCTACGTGCGCTGCGACGACGAGCGCGATCCCCACTATTCGGCCCTGGCCGCCATGGAAGCCGAGCTCCAGGGGCTACGGCAGGCCGACGGCGAGCCCTACCGGCTGATCCCGCTGCCCTGGCCGACCCCCTGCCTGGACCCCGAGGACGGCCACCGCCTGCCGGCCACCTACGCCAACTTCCTGATCATCAACGGGGCCGTGCTGGTGCCCACTTACGGCGATGCCGCCGATTTCCGCGCCCTCCAGGCCCTGGCAGGCGCCTTTCCGGAGCGCGACATCGTGCCCATCGACTGCAGCACCGTGATCCGCCAGCATGGCAGCCTGCACTGCCTGACCATGCAACTGCCGCGTGGCACTCTGGCCGGCATTCGTCATCGCGAAGGAGAGACGTCATGACCCGCACCCTCAAGGCCGGACTGGTCCAGCAGCCGGCCTGGCCCGACAAGGCCCACAGCCTGGCCGAGAGCGAGGCCGGCATCCGCGAGCTGGCCGGCGCCGGCGCCCAACTGGTGATGCTGCAGGAGCTGCATGCCACCCACTACTTCTGCCAGTACGAGGACCCCGAGCTGTTCGACCTCGCCGAGCCGCTGGACGGCCCCAGCGGCCAGCGCCTGGCCGCCCTCGCCGCGGAGCTCGATATCGTGCTGGTGGGCTCGCTATTCGAGCGCCGGGCGCCCGGCCTCTACCACAACACCGCCGTGGTCTACGACGGGGCGCGAGGCCGGGTGGGCCACTACCGCAAGATGCACATCCCCGACGATCCGGGCTTCTATGAAAAGTTCTACTTCACGCCCGGCGACCAGGATCCGACGCGCGGCCAGGGCTTCCAGCCCATCGACACCTCGGTGGGCCGGCTCGGCGTGCTGGTGTGCTGGGACCAGTGGTATCCCGAGGCGGCACGGCTGATGGCCATGGCCGGCGCCGAACTGCTGCTCTACCCCACTGCCATCGGCTGGCACCCGCCGGATGACGACGAGGAGAAAGCCCGCCAGAAGGACGCCTGGACGCTGATCCAGCGCAGCCACGCGGTGGCCAACGGCCTGCCGGTGATGGTCGCCAACCGGGTCGGCCACGAGACCGATCACTCCGGGGTCAGTCCCGGCATCGACTTCTGGGGCGGCAGCTTCCTGTGCGGCCCCCAGGGGGAGCTGCTCGCCCATGCCGGCCAACAGGCCGAACGCCTGCTGGTCACCCTGGACATGGCGCGCGGTGAGGAGGTGCGACGCATCTGGCCCTACCTGCGCGATCGACGCATCGATGCCTATGGGGACCTGACCCGCCGCTATCGGGATTGATTGCCTGGGGCGAGGTAAAAGGAGCGAGGAGTCAGGAGAACCTCGAACCTCGAACCTCGAACCTCGAACCTCGAACCTCGAACCTCGAACCTCGAAGGCAGCATAAAACAAACCGCCCCAGGCTTCTGCCCGGGGCCGTGTCGTCATCCCGCTTCAAGCCGCGAAGCGGCGCGCTTCAAGCTTTCCGCTTCACTTCCAGAAATCGCGGATCGAAGCAATGCCCTGGGCGCCCACGGCGCGGGCGTGGTTGGCATCGAAACGGGTCATGCCGCCCAGCGCGAAGACCGGCATGCCGGCGTGCTCCACCAGCTGCTGGAAGTCGTGCCAGCCGATCGGCGCCACTTCCGGGTGCGAGGGCGTGGTGCGCAGCGGCGACAGGGTGACGAAGTCGCAGCCGATGCGGTGGGCCTGGACCAGTTGCTCGCGGTCATGGGTCGAGGCCGACAGCCACTTGTTCTCGGTCAGCGGCCGCCGCTCGAGGCTCATCAGGCGCTCGCTGGTCAGGTGGATACCATCGGCGTCCACGCCCTCGAGCAGGTCGGGCTCGCCGTTGAGCACCAGGCGAGCCCCGTGGCGACGGCACAGCGCCAGGGCCTGCTCGGCCCGGCTCAGGTAGTCGGCGCGGTCCAGGGTCTTGGCGCGCAGCTGCACCAGGCGCACGCCGTCCTCGGTAAGTGCCCGTTCCAGGCGAGTCTGGAAGATCGCCTCATCCGCTTCCTCG
Source organism: Halomonas sp. ABH4_019 (assembly GCF_056159885.1). Lineage (NCBI taxonomy): Bacteria > Pseudomonadati > Pseudomonadota > Gammaproteobacteria > Oceanospirillales > Halomonadaceae > Halomonas > Halomonas sp. ABH4_019. Next base: position 372,618 of record NZ_JBSWWC010000003.1, on the reverse strand, counting down.
TCGGTGATCAGATACTCGGTGGGGAGCATCACCGCCCGCAGGATCGGCACGTTGGCCGCGGGGAAGGGATAGTTGAACAGCTCGGCCATGGGCACCCAGCGCACTGCCTGCCCCTCGCGGCCGAAGGGCTCGCCGGCGAAGTCATGCACCTGCCAGACGTCGAGCAGGATATGCTTGTCCGGGTACTCATGGTGGATGCGGATCAGCGGCTGGGCGCGGCGAATCTCCACGCCCAGCTCCTCGTGCAGCTCGCGCTTGAGGGCCTCGAGCCCCGTCTCGTAGGGCGCCAGCTTGCCGCCGGGGAATTCCCAGAGGCCGCCGTGATCGACGTTGGACGGGCGCCGGGCGAGCAGCACCTCACGACCGTCGGCGCTGATGATGGCGGCGGCCGCCACGTGCACCCTTCTCTTCACCATTGCGTTCATTCACCTTAATCCCACTTGTCCCCGCGAACGCCGCCGCGGGGGATTGCTCTCTTGACTCGGACGCGGAGCGCCGCCGATCAGCTGCGGTAATCGGCGTTGATGGCGACATATTCCCGGGTCAGGTCCGTGGTCCAGACGGTGGCGCTGCGCTCGCCACGGCCCAGGTCGATGCGGATCGGGATCTCCTCCCGGGCCATCACCTCGCTGCCGGCCTCCTCGGTATAGGCGGCGGCCCGGCCGCCCTTCTCCACCAGGCGCACGTCGCCGAGGTCGATGGCCACCCTGGAGACATCGAAGTCCTCGACCGGCGCCCGGCCCACCGCGGCGAGGATGCGCCCCCAATTGGCGTCGCTGGCGGCAAGCGCCGTCTTGACCAGCGGCGAGTGGGCGACGGTGAAGGCCACGTCCAGGGCCTCCTGGCGGGAGACGGCACCATCGACCTGCAGGCTGACGAACTTGGTGGCGCCCTCGCCGTCGCGCACGATGGCCTGGGCCAGCTCGATCATCAGTCGCTGCAGGGCCTCGCGGAACACCGCCAATCGGTGTTGGTCGTGGATGACGGCGCCCCGGCCGGTGGCGATCAGCATGCAGGCATCGTTGGTGGACGTGTCGCCATCCACCGTGATGCAGTTGAAGGAACGTTCCACGGTCTCGTGCAGCAAGGCGTCCAGCTGCGCCGGGGCGATGGCCGCATCGGTGGCCACGAAGGCCAGCATGGTGGCCATGTTGGGCTTGATCATGCCCGAGCCCTTGCTGATGCCGTTGAGGGTCACCGCCTCATCGCCCAACTGGACCGTCACACTGGCGCCCTTGGGCCGGGTATCGGTGGTGAGGATGCCCTCACCGGCCGCGGTCCATCCCTCGGCCCCCTCGTCCAGCGCGCGCAGGGCCTCCGGCAGGCCGCCCAGCAGGCGCTCCATGGGCAGCGTCTCGCCGATCACGCCGGTGGAAAACGGCAGCACATCGGTGGCCTCCACGCCCGCCAGCCTGGCCAGCTCGGCACAGGTGGCGCCGGCGTCGCGCAGGCCCGTTTCGCCGGTGCCGGCATTGGCGTTCCCGGTATTGATCACCAGATAGCGCGGCGCCTCGCCCTTCAGGGCACAGGCCGCCAGGTGCTCGCGGGCCACGGTCACCGGGGCCGCGCAGAAGGCATTGCGGGTGAAGCTTCCCGCCACGGCCGCCCCCTGCGGCACCTCGATCACCACCAGATCACGCCGGTCGGCGGTCTTGATGCCGGCCCGGGCCGTGCCCAGGCGCAGCCCTTCGATCACCGGCATGGCCGGAAAGCTTGCGGGCCCCACTGCCATCGCTTGTCTCCTGTATCAATTCGCTTGAAGGTTCGGGTCATCATGGGTGAGGTGCGAGGCGCAAGGGGCGGGTCGCCAGCGCCAGGCGGCGCACACCACGCCCCGGGTCTTGCCCCTCACACCTCACGCCTTGCCTCCTGACCCTTAACTCAGCTTCCCGCAGCACTGCTTGAACTTCTTGCCCGAACCGCAGGGGCAGGGATCGTTGCGGCCCACCTTGGGGCCTTCGCGGCGCAACGGCCGCCCGTCGCTTCCCGGCGCCGCGGCCGCCTGGGCGTCCGGCTCCTCGGCGCTCTCCGGGGCATCGTGGCGACTGTCGGCCGTCGCCTTCTCGCGCTCCAGGGACTCACGGCGCTGCTGCTCCAGGGCCTCGACCTCCTCGGGCCGACGCACCTTGACGTGGCTGAGGATCCGCGTGACGTCGGCCTTGATGTTGGTGAGCAGCATCTGGAACAGCTCGAAGGACTCGCGCTTGTACTCCTGCTTGGGATTCTTCTGGGCATAGCCGCGCAGGTGGATGCCCCGGCGCAGGTGGTCCATCGACTGCAGGTGCTCCTTCCAGCGGGTATCCAGCACCTGGAGCATCACCTGCTTCTCGAAGCGCCGCATCAGCTCGGCCCCGGCGATCTCGGTCTTCTCCTCGTAGGCCTGGCGATGCATCTCGTGGAGCCGCTCGCGGAGCTGCTCCTCGTGGAAGCGCTGGTCGTCCTCGGCCCACTGCGTCACGGGGGCCTCGAGGTTGAACTCGGTCTTGAGGTGATCCTCGAGTCCGGTCAGGTCCCATTGCTCGGGCAGGCTCTGGGGCGGCACGAACTCGCTGATGCCCTCGTCGAGCACCTCGGCCCGGATGCCGATCACGTTCTCGGAGACATCGTCGGCGGCGAGGATCTCGTTGCGCTGCTCATAGATGACCCGACGCTGGTCGTTGGCCACATCGTCGTATTCGAGCAGCTGCTTGCGGATGTCGAAGTTGCGCCCCTCGACCTTCTTCTGGGCTCGCTCCACGGCGTTGGAGACCATCTTGTGCTCGATCGCCTCACCGCGCTCCAGGCCCAGCGCCTGCATCAGGCGCTGCACCCGGTCGGAGCCGAACAGCCGCATCAGGCTGTCCTCCAGGGACAGGAAGAAGCGCGTCGAGCCGGGGTCGCCCTGGCGACCGGCCCGGCCACGCAGCTGGTTGTCGATGCGGCGTGATTCATGGCGCTCGGTGCCGACCACGTGCAGGCCGCCGGCGGCGAGCACCGCCTCGTGGCGTTCCTTCCAGTCGGCCTTGAGGCGCTCGATCTGCGCCTCGTCGGGCGCGTCGAGCTGCGCCGCCTCGGCCTCCCAGTTGCCGCCCAGCACGATATCGGTACCGCGGCCGGCCATGTTGGTGGCGATGGTGATGGCGCCGGGGCGACCGGCCTGGGCGATGATCTGCGCCTCGCTCTGGTGCTGCTTGGCATTGAGCACGTTGAAGGTCATCCCGGCGCGTTTCATCATCTCGGCCAGGTACTCGGAGGTCTCGATGGAGGCGGTACCCACCAGCACCGGGCGGCCGGCCTCCGTCTGGGTCCTGACGTCCTCGATGATGGCCTCGAACTTCTCCTCGGCGCTGAGATAGACCAGATCGTTCTGGTCGTCACGGACCAGCGGCTTGTTGGTGGGAATCACCACCACATCCAGGCCATAGATCTGGCGGAACTCGAAGGCCTCGGTGTCGGCGGTGCCGGTCATGCCGGACAGCTTGTCGTAGAGACGGAAGTAGTTCTGGAAGGTGGTGGAGGCCAGCGTCTGACTCTCGCGCTGGACCGTCACCCCCTCCTTGGCCTCCACCGCCTGGTGCAGCCCCTCGGACCAGCGACGCCCCGGCATGGTACGGCCGGTATGCTCGTCGACGATCACCACCTGGCCGTCGCTGACGATGTAGTCGATGTCATGATGGTAGAGGTGACGAGCGCGCAGCGCCGAATGCATGTGCTGCAGCAGGTTGAGGTTCTGGGCGGCGTAGAGGGAATCCTCCTCGCCCAGCAGCCCCTCGCCGCGCATCAGTTCCTCGACCCTGTGGTGGCCGCCCTCGGTCAGCTCCACCTGCTTCTGCTTCTCGTCCAGGGTGAAATCGCCGCTTTCCGGGTCTTCCTCGTCGGTGCAGACCGTCAGGTTGACCGCCAGGCGATCGATGACCTTATACAGCTCGGTGTTCTCGTCCACCGCCCCGGAGATGATCAGCGGGGTCCTCGCCTCATCGATCAGGATGGAGTCGACCTCGTCGACGATGGCATAGCTCAGTGCACGCTGGACCTTGTCCTCCAGGGAGAAGGCCATGTTGTCGCGCAGGTAGTCGAACCCGAACTCGTTGTTGGTGCCGTAGGTGATGTCACAGGCGTAGGCCGCGCGCTTCTCCTCCGGGGTCTGGCCGGCATAGATGGTGCCCACGGACAGCCCCAGGAACTCGTACAACGGACGCATCCAGTCGGCGTCGCGTCGCGCCAGGTAGTCGTTCACCGTGACCACGTGCACGCCCTCGGCCGGCAGGGCGTTGAGGTAGACGGCCAGGGTCGCCACCAGGGTCTTGCCCTCGCCGGTCTTCATCTCGGCGATGCGCCCGCCGTTCAGGGTGATGCCACCGATCATCTGGACATCGAAATGACGCATGCCCATGACACGCTTGCCGGCCTCGCGCACCGTGGCGAAGGCCTCGGGCAGCAGGTCGTCGAGGGCCTCGCCGGCGGCCAGGCGCTCGCGAAAGTCGCCGGTGCGGGCCTGGAGCGCCGCGTCGTCGAGGGTCTCGAGGTCCGTCTCGAGGGCGTTGATGCGGGCCACGATCCGGCCCATGCGCTTCACTTCACGGTCGTTCTTGGAGCCGACGACCTTGCGTAACAGGTTGTTGATCATGAAGGGTCCAATCGCTGCGGGTGCTTCAGGCCGGGCACTCCTCCCGGCCGCTCGTCATGCGGGCATGCGGAAGAGACGAGCCCGCGGCGGACCACGACGGGTCAGGACGTCATGGGCGGCCACGGCACGCGCTGCCGGGGGCGCCTCGGGGCGCCGACGGCCGCAGCGAGTCGAGGCCAGGCAGCGGCGGCTGGCGGGCCAGCGGCGCCGGGCGCGCCGCCGCGCCTGGAGGCGGGAACTGGCGCGGATCAGGGCCGGCGCCAGGATGCAGATCTGGATGACGCGCTCGACGGGGCGCGCCGCCTCGAGCGACGTCAGCCCCGCCGGCAACAGGCAACTCACCAGCAGGCCCGCCAGCCACCAGCGGGTCGCCCGGCGCTCCGGCGGCCGGCGCTCCGGCACCCGACGCGACGCCGCTCCGGCGAGGGCTGACGAAGCTGTCTCCGCGGTAAGGCTGCTGGCCATGCTGTCGTGGGACTCCCATGCCTGTGCTAGGCTGATGCGTTCTAGGGCCGTCGAGGCGATGGCCGACGGCGACTCCCCAGGGCCGAACCCCGAGAATCAAGCTGATGAGTATAAAGGTTAAGCGGTTCCGAGCACAGCCCATGTCACGGCTGCTGGACGGTCGCGGCGAGCTCGGCGACCTGATGCGCCGGGCCCGGCTGATCGAACGGGCCCAACGTCATCTCCGCGACCACCTGCCAACCGAACTCGGCGACCACCTCTTCGTCGGCGGCTTTCACCAGGGGCGACTGACGGTGATCACCGACCGCGCGGTGTGGCTGACCCGGCTGCGCTACGAACAGGCTCGTCTGCTGGCCCTGCTGCACGAACTGCCCGGCTTCGCCGCGGTCACCGGCTTCGATTTCAAGGTCCGCCCGGTGCGCCCGCCCAAGGCGCCGGTCCGCCAGACCCGCCGCCTGCCCGCCCGCGCCGCCGATGAACTCTCCAGCTGCGCCGCCGACGTGGACGACCCGCGCCTCAAGCGAGCCCTGGAGCGCCTGGCCTCCCATGCCGAACGCGAGCCGTAAGCCGTAAGCCGTAAGCCGTAAGCCGTAAGCCGTAAGCCGTAAGCCAATAATAATTCCTGCATGTAATATTTCCCTGCATACAGAAAACCCCGCCGGTAGCCTACCAGGCGGGGTTGTAGTTTCTTACAGCTTAAGTCTTACAGCTTATAGCTCCCGGCGAAGCCGGAGTCAGGCCATGGCCGGGGCGGCGTAGGAAATCGGCGCCTTGGCGCTCTCTTCCTCGAAGGTCACGAGCTCCCAGGCATCCTGATGTTCCATCAGCGCCCGGCACAGCTGGTTGTTGAGGGCATGCCCGGACTTCACGCCGCGGAACTCGCCGATCAGGCTGTGGCCCAGCTGGTAGAGGTCGCCGATGGCATCCAGCACCTTGTGCTTGACGAACTCGTCGTCGTAGCGCAGTCCACCCTCGTTCACGATCCGGTAATCGTCGACCACGATGGCGTTATCGAGGCTGCCACCCAGCGCCAGGTTATTGGAGCGCAGGTGCTCGAGGTCGCGCATGAAGCCGAAGGTGCGGGCCCGCGAGACTTCCTTGACGAAGGAGGTGGTGGAGAAGTCGACCACGGCATTCTGCTTCTGGGCCTCGAACACCGGATGATCGAAATCGATAGCGAAGGACACCTTGAAGCCCTGATGGGGCAGGAACAGGGCCTCCTTGTCGCCGTCACGCACCACCACTTCACGCTTGATGCGGATGAACTTCTTGGCGGCGTTCTGCTCGGCGATGCCGGCGGACTGAATCAGGAACACGAAGGGCCCGGCGCTGCCGTCCATGATCGGCACCTCGGGGGCACTGACGTCCACGTAGGCGTTGTCGATGCCGAGGCCGGCCAGGGCCGACATCAGGTGTTCGACGGTCGCCACCTTGACGCCATCCTTGGACAGGGCGGTGCACAGGGTGGTGTCGGTGACGCTCTCGGCATTCGCCGGGATCTGCACCTCCGGCTCCAGGTCGGTGCGCACGAAGATGATGCCGGTGTCGACCGGCGCCGGCCGCAGGGTCAGATAGACCTTCTTGCCGGAATGCAGGCCGACGCCGGTGGCGCGAATGACGTTCTTGAGAGTGCGTTGTCTGATCATGGGCAGTCGCCAGGCAGTCGGTGATTATCAAACACCGTTCACTATAACACCGAACGCACGTTTCAACAAAAACAACTTCCCCTAACCCGTCCTATGAGAACGATAGCGACTCTCAATCGGCCTGGCGCCGCAGGAAGGCCGGGATGTCCAGGTAATCGTCGAGATCCTGGGACTTGCGCTGCTCCGGCTGGGAACGAGACGCCTCCTGAGGCTCGGCCTTGGGCGCGGTCGCCGCGCCACGATTAACCGTCGCCTGCTGCGCGCGACCCGCCGCGGCGGCCTGACGCTGCCGATAGTCGCCGCCGGATGCCGACTCGCGCCGTGAGCTCTCGCGACTGGCCGAGGCCTGCTGGCGCTGGCCGTCGAGGCCGGCGGCCACCACGGTGACCCGCAGCTCGTCGGTCATTTCCATGTCGATGGACGTGCCCACCACGATGGTGGCGTCCTGGGAGGCAAACTCCTGGACGGTGGCACCCACATCGTTGAACTCGCCGATCGACAGGTCCGGCCCGGCGGTGATGTTGACCAGGATGCCGCGCGCGCCGTGCAGGTCGATGTCCTCGAGCAGCGGGCTGCGGATCGCCTTCTCGGCGGCCTCACGGGCGCGATTCTCGCCGGTGGCCCCACCGGTGCCCATCATCGCCATGCCCATCTCGGACATCACGGTGCGCACGTCGGCGAAGTCGACGTTGATGATGCCGGGGCTGGTGATCAGCTCGGCGATGCCCTGAACGGCCCCCAGCAGCACGTCGTTGGCGGCGCTGAAGGCGGTCAGCAGGCTGGCGCTCTTGCCGAGCACCGAGAGCAGCTTCTCGTTGGGGATGGTGATCAGCGAGTCGACGTGCTCGGACAGTTCCTTCATGCCCTCCTCGGCGGCCCGCATGCGCTTGGGCCCCTCGAACGGGAAGGGACGCGTGACCACGGCCACGGTCAGGATGCCCAGCTCCTTGGCCACCTGGGCGACCACCGGCGCGCCGCCGGTGCCGGTGCCACCGCCCATGCCGGCGGTGATGAAGACCATGTCGGCGCCATTGAGGAGCTCGGCGATGCGCTCACGATCCTCCATGGCCGCCTGACGACCCACGTCGGGATTGGCGCCGGCGCCGAGGCCCTTGGTGATCTCGCTGCCGAGCTGGAGAACGGTCTTGGCCGCCACCCGCTTCAGCGCCTGGGCATCGGTGTTGGCGCAGATGAATTCGACGCCTTCGATGCTGCTCTCGACCATGTGATTGACGGCATTGCCGCCGCCGCCGCCGACACCGATGACCTTGATGACCGCACTGCTTGAGGGTGCGCTGTCTACCAGTTCGAACATTAGCCCCGTCTCCTGGACCGCGTCCGCGGCCCTGTCAGAAATTTCCTTTGAACCAGCCCTTGAGCTTTACCAGCGCCGGAATCCCTTCCCCTGCTCCGCGCCGGGAGACGTCACCACGCCTCGGTTGCGCCGACATGCCGCTGCCCGACGGCTCTTGTTGGCCGTGCCCCTGACGGGCCTCGTTTAGAGCGTAATGTAGCAAACCGACCCCCGTCGAATAAATCGGATTGCGTACCACATCGGCGAGCCCACGCACGTTCTGGGGGCAGGCGATCCGCACCGGCATGTGGAAGATCTCCTCCGCCAGTTCGACCACCCCCTCCATGCGCGAGGTCCCGCCGGTCAACACCACCCCGGCCGCGACCAGGTCCTCGAAGCCGCTGCGCCGCAGCTCGTCGCGCACCAGGGTGAAGAGTTCCTCGTAGCGAGGCTCCACCACCTCGGCCAGCGACTGGCGGGACAGGTCCCGGGCCGGGCGGTCGCCGACGCTCGGCACCTTGATCATCTCGTCGCTGGCGGCGAGCTGGGTCAGGGCACAGGCGTACTTGACCTTGATCTCCTCGGCATGCTGGGTCGGGGTGCGCAGCGCCATGGCGATGTCGTTGGTGACCTGGTCGCCGGCGATCGGGATCACCGCCGTGTGGCGGATGGCCCCCTCGGTGAATACCGCGATGTCGGTGGTACCGCCGCCGATATCGACCATGCAGACGCCCAGCTCGCGTTCGTCCTCGGTGAGCACGGCGTGGCTGGAGGCCAGCTGCTCGAGGATGATGGCATCCACGTCGAGCCCGCAGCGCCGCACGCACTTCTCGATGTTCTGCACCGCGTTGAGCGCCGCGGTGACCAGGTGCACCCTGGCCTCGAGACGCACCCCGGACATGCCCAGCGGCTCGCGGATGCCGCCCTGGGTGTCGATGGCGAATTCCTGCGGCAGCACGTGCAGCACGCGCTGCCCCTCGGAAATCGCGCGGGCCCGGGCAGAATCGATCACCCGCTCGATATCACTGGGGGCGACCTCGCGTTCCTTGATCGCCACCACGCCGTCGGAATTCATCGAGCTGATATGGCTACCGGCGATGCCCACATAGACGGAGTGGATGTCACAGCCGGCCATCAGCTCGGCCTCTTCCACGGCGCGCTGGATGGACTGCACCGTGGACTCGATGTTGATGACCACGCCCTTCTTCATCCCGCGAGAGGGATGGGAGCCGATACCGGCGATCTCGATCCCGCCATCGTCGGTGGGTTGGCCCACGATCGCCACGACCTTGGATGTTCCGATATCCAGCCCGACTACCATATTGGACGCATTGGATGGACCTGACATGAGCCGGGAAATCTCCTCGAGCCGAACCCGCGTGGGGAATGACATGTTTGCAACGAAAAAACCTGGGCCAATTATAGGAACAACTTCCCGTGCTCCACCAGCCCATGGCGAAAAACATCCGTCACGATACGGCGATTTTCCCCTAAAAGGAATACCCGTCAATGCCCCGGGACGTATCGCGCATCCCTCGGCGCACGCTCAGCTTCCCTGGGGAGCATCGACGGCCGATGGATCGGTTTCACCATGCCAGGCAACGGCCACGCCGTTGGGATAGCGCAGGTCGATGTAGCGAATATGCGACGCCAAGTCGGCAAACTCGCGATCCCAGGCCGCCAGGAAACGCGCCAGCCTGGCCTCGCGATTATTGCGGCCCAGCATTACCCAGATACCGCCCTCGACCTGCAGGCGCCAGGCACCGCGTTCCTCGAGCCGCAGCTGGCGCAAGGCCAGCCCGTGTTCGGCGAGGCGCTCGGCCAAGGCGTCCTGGTAGGCCAGTACTTCCGAGCCACTCCCCGCCGGCCCGGCCAGGTGCCCCAGCCCTTCGGGCGCCGACAGCGGCGCGAAGGCGAAGGGCTCGCCGGCCGGGTTGAGCAACTGATCGTCGTTCCAGCGGGCCACCGGGATCTGCTCGACGAGCTCGAAGACCAGCGCATTGGGCCATTCCCGCTGGATGCGCACCTCGTTCAGCCAGCCGATCTCCCGGGCCCGATCGCGCAGCTCGCCGAGATCCGCCGACAGCCAGGTCTGGCCCCGCACCAGCGGCGCCAGCTGGCGACGCAGGTAGTCGGCGCTGACCCGCTCCAGGTCGCCGCGGATGGAGACCCGCTCGATGGGGCGGTCCAGCCACAGCCACAGGGCACGGCCGCCGGCGCCGAGCACCAGCGCCAGCAGCAGGACCCCGATCAGGCTTCCGCGACGGGCCATGGCGTCACGCCCGCCCGGCGGTGTCGAGAATCCGCCGCACCAGGGCATCGAAGTCGATGCCGGCATGGGCGGCGGCCTGGGGCACCAGGCTGTGGTCGGTCATGCCGGGCACGGTGTTGACCTCGAGCAGCCAGAAGCCGCCCTCGGCGTCGCGCATCACGTCGACCCGCCCCCAGCCTGCGCCGCCGACCGCGGCGAAGGCCGTCCGGCACAGCTCGGCGAGACGCGTCTCGTCGCCCGCCGCCAGGCCGCACGGCAGGTGATAGAGGGTCTCGTCGGAGAGGTACTTGGCCTCATAGTCGTAGAATCCACTCGGCACCTCGACGCGAATGGCGGGCAGCGGCTCGTCGCCGAGCAGCGACACCGTATACTCCTCGCCGCGCACGAAGCGCTCGGCCATCACCCGCGCATCGAAGCGCGCCGCGTCGCGATAGGCCGCTTCCAGCGCCTCGGGCGTCTCGACGATGGTGATGCCCAGCGTCGATCCCTCGTGGACCGGCTTGACGATCAATGGCAGGCCGAGCCGCTCGGCCACCCCGGGCCAGTCCGCCTCGGGCCCCAGCATCACGCTCTCGGGGGTCGGCAAGCCCAGCGACTGCCAGACCTGTTTGGTGCGCTGCTTGTCCATGCCCAGCGCCGAGGCCAGCACCCCGCTGCCGGTGTAGGGAATGCCCAGCAGCTCCAGGGCGCCCTGCCAGGTGCCGTCCTCGCCGCCGCGACCGTGCAGGGCGATGAAGACCCGCTCCGGCTGCAGGGCGTGAAGCCCGGCCAGCCCGCCCTCCTCGGCGGGATCGAAGCCGATGGCATCGACCCCGCCGCGGGTGAGCGCCGCCAGCACCGCAGCCCCGCTCTTCAGCGACACCTCGCGCTCGGCGGAATCGCCGCCATAGAGCACCACCACCCGGCCCTGGCCGGTCGCCTGCGTCGTCATAGCGTCACCTCGTCGAGCGCCAGTCGGGCGTCGGCGAGACGCAGGGCGATGCCGCCCACGTCGCCGGCGCCCTGGGTGATCAGGATGTCATCGGGCCTTAGCACCTTGGCCAGCAGGCCCGGCAGTTCGGCCTTGTCCTGAACGAAGATCGGGTCCACCTCGCCGCGCTGGCGAATCGAGCCGGCCAGACTGCGACCGTCGGCCCCCGGCAGCGGCGCCTCGCCGGCCGCATAGACGTCGAGCAGCAGCAGGGTGTCGACCCCCGCCAGCACCCGCACGAAATCCTCGTACAGGTCCCGGGTCCGCGAATAGCGGTGCGGCTGGTAGACCATCACCAGGCGCCGCTGGGGCCAGCCGTCACGCACCGCCTGGATGACCATCTCCACTTCCCGGGGATGGTGGCCATAGTCGTCGACCAGCATCACCTCGCCGTCGCGCGCCGGCGACGGGAAGTGACCGTGCACCTGGAAACGGCGGCCGACCCCGGCGAACCCGGCCAGGCCGCGCAGGATGGCGTCGTCGTCGACGCCGGCGTCACTGGCCACGGCGATCGCGGCCAGGGCGTTCAGCGCGTTGTGACGCCCGGGCATGGCCAAACGCACCGGCAGCGGCGCCAGGCCGTCGGGGCGCCGCGCGGTGAAGCGCACCTCCCCTTCCGCCTGCTCGAAGTCCTCGATGCCATAGTCGGCGTCGGCGCTGAAGCCGTAGGTCACGAACTGGCGGTTGACCCGCTCGATCAGCCCGCGCACGTTGGCGTCGTCGATGCACAGCACCGCCAGGCCGTAGAACGGCAGGTTGTGCAGGAACTCGACGAAGGTGCCCTTGAGGCGTTCGAAGTCGCCGCCGTAGGTCGCCATGTGGTCGGCATCGATGTTGGTGACGATGGCCACCATGGGCTGCAGATGCAGGAAGGAAGCATCGGACTCGTCGGCCTCGGCCACCAGGTAGTCGCCCTCCCCCAGACGCGCATTGGTGCCGGCGCTGGTCAGCTTGCCGCCGATCACGAAGGTCGGGTCCAGCCCGCCCTCGCCCAGCAGGGTGGCGGTGAGGCTGGTGGTGGTGGTCTTGCCGTGGGTACCGGCCACGGCGATGCCATGGCGGAAGCGCATCAGCTCGGCGAGCATCTCGGCGCGGCGCACCACCGGCACGCGATGCTCCTGGGCCCAGCGGATCTCGGGATTGGTCGGGTCCACCGCGGTGGAAACCACCACCACGTCGGCGTCGTGGGCGTTGTCCTCGGCATGGCCGATGGCCACCCGGATGCCGCAACCCTGCAGTCGGCTGACCACCGGCGAGGCCTTGAGGTCGCTGCCACTGACCGCATAGCCCTGGTTGGCCAGCACCTCGGCGATACCGCACATGCCGGCGCCGCCGATGCCGACGAAGTGAATGCGCCGGATGCGACGCATGCCCAGCCCGCGCCCGGGGCGCGGGGGCGTGGCTTGGCCGGGAACCGGCCCTAGGGTGTGGTCACTCAAAAGCTGTCTCCATGCAACCGGCCACCAGCCGTTCGACGGCATCGAGATGGGCACAGCGTCGCGCCTGTGCGGCCATGGTGGCAAGGGTATCGGGATCGAGCAGCGTCGCCAGCCGTTCGGCCAGCGCCGCCGCGGTCATCTCGGTCTGCGGCATCAGGGCGGCGGCGCCCTCCGCCACCAGGGCCGCGGCGTTGGCGGTCTGGTGATCGTCCACCGCATGGGGAAAGGGCACGAACAGCGCCGGCTTGGCCGCCGCGGCCAGCTCGGCGACGGTCAGGGCCCCGGCCCGACAGACCACCAGGTCGGCCCAGTCGTAGGCCTCGGCCATGTCGTCGATGAAGGGCGAGACCTCGGCCGCTACGCCATGGCCCTCGTAGGCCTCCCGGGTCGCCGCGTCCTTGTCGCGGCCGGCCTGGTGGCGCACCTCGGGGCGCTCGGCCTCGGGCAAGCGGGCCAGCGCCTCCGGCAGGCCCCGGTTCAGCGCCAGGGCACCCAGCGAGCCGCCCACCACCAGCAGGCGCAGCGGGCGCCCGGCCATGGTGGCGGACGCCCGGGGCGTCTCGCCCAGGGCGGCGATCGCCTCGCGCACCGGGTTGCCGACCACCTCGGCGCGCCCCGGGAAGGCCTGTGGAAAGGCCGCATAGACCCGCCGCGCCAGCCGCGCGAGCACGCGATTGGTCAGCCCGGCCACGGCGTTCTGCTCGTGGATCACCAGCGGCCGGCGGGCCAACCAGGCGGCGAGCCCCCCGGGGCCGCTGGCGAAGCCACCGAGGCCGACCACCAGTTGGGGATCGAAGGTGCGGATCACCCTTCCGGCCTGGCGCACCGCGAGGATCAGCCGCCAGGGGGCCAGCAGCCAGCCGGCCAGGCCGTTGCCGCGCAGCCCGCTCACCGCGATGCGGTGCAGCGGCAGGCCGGCCTCGGGGACCAGGCGATTCTCGATGCCGCGCGGGCTGCCCAACCACTCGACCTCGACCCCGCGGGCCGCCAGCGCACGCGCCAGCGACAGCGCCGGAACGACGTGTCCGCCGGTGCCTCCGGCCATGATCAGGGCGCGTCGGCCCTCGCCTCGACTCATGCTTGCCTTCCTTTGCTCGTCTCGGGGGCGCCGCCTCGGGCGGCGGTCGGCCGGGCACGGCGCACCGCCTGGCGGGTCTCGATATCGGCCCGCAGCAGCAGGGCCACCATCACGCAGCTCACCACCAGGCTCGAGCCACCGTAACTGAGCAGCGGCAGGGTCAGGCCCTTGGTGGGCAGCATGCCGGTGCTCACGGCGATGTTGATGAAGGCCTGGGCGCCGATCACCAAGGCGATGCCGTAGCTGGCGTAGGCGGCGAAGGCCAGGCCGGCCAGCTCGGCGCGGCGCCCAACCGCCATGGCGCGCCATACCAGCAGCGCGAACAGGCCCACCACGGCGATGGCCCCCACCAGGCCCAGCTCCTCGGCCAGCACCGCGAACACGAAGTCGGTATGCGCCTCGGGCAGGTAGAACAGCTTCTGCACGCTGTTGCCGAGCCCGGTGCCCAGCCAGTGGCCGCGGCCGAAGGCGATCAGTGCCTGGGTCAGCTGATAGCCGCTGGCGAACTGGTCGGCCCAGGGATCGACGAAACTGGTCAGGCGCGCCATGCGATAGGGTTCGGCGATCGCCACCAGGGCGCCCAGGGCGGCCACCAGCAGCATCAGCAGCAGGAAGCGCCCCCAGGGCGCGCCCGCCATCAGCAGCATGCCCATCACACAGCCGGTCATCACCACCACGGCGCCGTAGTCCGGCTCCAGGATCAACAGGCCGCCGATCAGCGCCATCACCAGCAGCGGGCGCAGGAAGGCCCCCCACTCCCGTCGCACCTGGGGGAGGAAGCGTTCCAGATAGCCGGCCAGGTAGGCGATCAGGCACAGCTTGGCGACCTCCGAGGCCTGGAGGTTGAAGGGCACCCCGGGCAGCGACAGCCAGCGCTTGCTGCCGTTGACCTCGCGGCCGACCAGCAGCACCAGGGCCAGCAGGGCGAGACCCACCAGCAGCAGCAAGGGGCCGTTGGCCTTCCACCAGGCCAGCGGCACGCGCAGCGCCAGGACCCCCACCGTCATCGACACCAGCAGGAAGGCGCCATGGCGCAGGCTGAAGTACCAGGCGTTGCCGGTCAGGCTCGAGGCCACCTCGGTGGAGGCCGAGGTGACCATCACCCAGCCGATCAACAGCAGCGACAGGGTGGCGATCACCAGCCAGCCGTCGACGGGCTGGTCGGCGGTGGAGAGCCGCGTGCGCAACCGGGACAGGCGACTCATGGCGCGCCCTCCCCGGCCAGGCGCTTCACGGCCATGCGGAAGGCCTCGCCGCGGGCCCGGTAGTCAGGAAACTGGTCGAGGCTGGCGCAGGCCGGCGACAGCAGTACGCAGTCGCCGGGGGCGGCGATCTCGGCGGCCCGGGCCATGGCGGCCTCGAGATCCGCGACCCGAGTCAGCGCCACGCCGCCATCCAGCGCCGCCGCCAGGCGCTGGGCATCGCGGCCGAACAGGATGGCCTCGCGGCCGTACCGCGCCAGGGGGGCGGCCAGCGGCGCGAAGTCGGCGCCCTTGCCCTCCCCGCCGGCGAGCAGGATCAGCCGGCCGTCGAGGGTCGGCCCAAGCCCGGCGATGGCCGCCAGGGTCGCGCCCACGTTGGTGCCCTTGGAATCGTTGATCCAGCGCACGCCATCCACCTCGGCGACCAGCTCGCCACGGTGCGGCAGGCCGGGGAAGCGCTCGAGCACCCGGCGCATGGCGGCAAGCCCCAGGCCCAGGCGATGGCCCATGGCCAGCGCCGCCAGGGCGTTGGCCTGGTTGTGACGCCCCGGCAGGCGCACCGCCGCGGCGGGCAGCAGCGGCGTCTCGCCGTGCACCAGCCAGTCGCGGCGACCGGCGTCGTCATCGTGGGCGGCGATGCCCCACTCCTGCGTACCGGGTGCCGGCGCAGCGGTGGTAAAGCGCTCGACTGACGGTGGCGACGCGTCAGGCCAGGTGGCCGGGTCCTCGGCATTGACCACGGCATGGCGGGCGCCGCGGAAGATCGCCTGCTTGGCGGCCCGGTAGCCGGCGAGATCGCCGTGGCGGTCCAGGTGATCCTCGGACAGGTTCAGGAAGGCGACGGTCTCGGCACCGAGCCGCGGCGTGGTCTCGAGCTGGAAGCTCGACAGCTCGAGCACGTAGAGCTCGGCGTCGGGGCGCTCGGCGAGCAGGTCCAGCGCGGGCGTGCCGAGATTGCCGCCCACCGCCACGCGCCGGCCGGCCTCGGCGGCCATCTCGCCCAGCAGCGTGGTCACGGTGGACTTGGCGTTGGCGCCGGTGATGGCAGCGACGGGGGCGCGGGCCGCGCGGACGAACAGCGCGATCTCGCCGACCAGCAGCGGCTCGCCCGTCTCTCCGAGGCGCCCCGCCAGGGCCGCGAGGCCGGGGCTTCGCGGATCGACGCCGGGGCTGACCACGACCTCCCGGGCCGCATCCATGTCCAGCTCGGTCAGCGAACCGCAGTGGACCGCGACGCCGGGATGGACGGCGCGGAAGTCGTCCAGTCCCGGCGGCGCGGCGCGGGTGTCGGCGACCATGAAGGGACGCTCGAGACGTTGCAGGTGGCGGCAGATGGCGCGCCCGGAGATCCCGAGCCCGACCACCAGGGTGACGCCCTTGGGCACCTTGACCATCGGCGACTCCTCAGCGGATCTTCAGGGTGGCCAGCCCCAGCAGCACCAGCACCACGGTGATGATCCAGAAGCGCACGATGACCCGCGGCTCCGGCCAGCCCTTGAGCTCGTAGTGGTGATGCAGCGGCGCCATGCGGAAGATGCGACGACCGGTGAGCTTGTAGGAGCCCACCTGCAGGATCACCGAGACGGTCTCCATGACGAAGATGCCGCCCATGATGAACAGCACGATCTCCTGACGCACGATCACCGCCACCACGCCGAGGGCCGCGCCCAGGGCCAGCGCCCCCACGTCACCCATGAACACCTGGGCCGGATAGGTGTTGAACCACAAAAAGCCGAGCCCGGCGCCGGCGATGGTGGCGCAGAACACCGCCAGCTCGCCGGCCCCGGGAATCATCGGGATCTGCAGGTATTCGGCGAACACCACGTTGCCGCTGGCGTAGGCGAACACCGCCAGCCCCATGGCCACCAGCACGGTGGGCATGATCGCCAGGCCGTCGAGGCCGTCGGTGAGGTTCACGGCGTTGGAACTGCCGACGATCACCAGGTAGGTGAGCACCACGTAGAACACCCCGAGCGGCAGCACGAACTCCTTGAACAGCGGCAGGATCAGGCTGGTCTCCACCGGCGAGGCGGCGGTGACGTAGAGGATGACCGCGGCGCCCAGGCCGATCACCGACTGCCAGAAGTATTTCCAGCGCGCCGGCAGGCCGCGGGGGTTCTTCTCCACCACCTTGCGGTAGTCGTCGACCCAGCCGATGGCGCCGAAGCCCAGGGTCACGGCCAGCACCACCCAGACATAATGGTTGCGCAGATCGCCCCACAGCAGGGTGCTGACGGCGATCGCCATCAGGATCATGGCGCCGCCCATGGTCGGGGTGCCGGCCTTGGACAAGTGCGACTGAGGGCCGTCGTCGCGCACCGCCTGGCCGATCTGGCGTTCCACCAGGCGGCGGATCACCACCGGGCCGAGCCACAGGCACAGCACCAGGGCGGTCAGGGTGCCCAGGATCATGCGCAGGGTCAGATAGTTGAAGACGTTGAAGGCGCTCTGGAATTGCGCCAGCAGTTCAGCCAGAAAGAGCAGCATGTAATGCCTTACCTTGATGCATCCGGACACAGCGCCGCTACCACGGCTTCCATGCCGGCACTGCGCGACCCCTTGACCAGCACGCTGGCCCCTGGCGGCAGATGATGGAGGACGTGGCGCGTCAGCGCCTCCCGATCGTCGAAATGGCAACCCGCCTCGCCGAAGGCCCGGCTGGCCGGTCGCGCCGCCTCGCCGAGGGTGCCGAGAAAGTCGATGCCGAGCGCGCGCGCGTAGCGGCCGACCTCGGCGTGCAGCCGTTCCGAGGCCTCGCCCAGTTCGCCCATGGCGCCCAGCAGGCACCAGCGCGGCCCCGGCAGGCCGGCCAGCAGGTCGAGGGCGGCCTTCACCGCACCGGGGTTGGCGTTGTAGCTATCATCCAGCAGCCGCGACGACTTGACCCCGGCCATCACGCTGAGGCGTCCCGGCATCGGCGCCACCGCCTCGAGGCCGGCCACCACGTCGTCCGGCGCCAGCCCCATGGCCAGCGCCGCGCCTGCGGCGGCCAGGGCGTTGGCCACGTTGTGGCGCCCCAGCAGGGCCAGCTGCACGCGCCCCAGTTCGCGATCGTCGCAAAACAGCGTGAAAGCATAGCGCCCGAGCGCATCGCAAACCAGTGTCTCGGCACGCAGACGCGCCGGCCCCTCCACGGCGAAGTCCAGCACCTCCCGGGGGGCGGCGAGACTCGCCCAGCTGGCGAAATAGCGGTCGTCGCGGTTGAGCACCGCCACCCCGTCGCCGGGCAGCGACACCAGGATCTCGGCCTTGGCCTGGGCGATGCGCCCGGGACCGCCGAACTCGCCCACGTGGGCGCCGGTGACGTTGGTGATCACTGCCACCCGCGGCTCGGCCAGGCTCGCCGTCCAGGCGATCTCGCCCAGATGATTGGCACCGAGCTCGACCACCGCCTGGCGATGCTCGGACGAGAGTTCCAGCAGCGTCAGCGGCGCCCCGATGTCGTTGTTGAGATTGCCACGGGTGGCCAGGGTCGCGCCGCGGCGGGCGAGCAGCGTGGCCAGCATCTGCTTGACCGTGGTCTTGCCGCTGTTGCCGGTCACCGCCACCAACGGACCGCCCCAGACGCGACGCCGGGCGCGCCCCAGCAGGCCCAGCGCCAGCCGAGTGTCGGCGACCTCCAGCTGCGGCAGCGGGTCGTCGACGCGACGCTCGACCACCGCGGCCACCGCCCCGGCCTCCCGGGCCCGAGCGATGAAGTCATGGCCGTCGAAGCGCTCGCCGAACAGCGCCACGAACAGCGAGCCCGCCGTCAGGCGACGGGTGTCGGTGACGATCTCGCCCACCGACAGGTCCGCTTCGGGGGCGCAGACCCCCAGCGCCCGGGCGATCTCGGAAAGCGTGTCGAGCCCCACGCCGCTCATGCCTCGCCCTCCCGGCGCGCGGCCAGCGCCGCCTCGACCTCGGCCAGGTCCGAGAAGGCGTGGCGCACGCCGGCGATTTCCTGGTAGGCCTCGTGGCCCTTGCCGGCGATCAGGATCACGTCTTCGGAGGCCGCCTCAAGGATGGCGTCGCGGATCGCCCGGGCGCGACCGTCGACCGAGCGGGCCGACTGGCGGCCGGCCTCGCTGAGGCCGTCGAGCATCGCCTCACGGATCGCCGCCGGCGACTCGGAACGGGGGTTGTCGTCGGTGATCACCAGCCGGTCTGCGTGGCGCTCGGCGGCGGCGGTCATCAGCGGGCGCTTGCCGGCATCCCGGTCGCCGCCGCAGCCGAACAGGCACCACAGCCGGCCGCGCCCGGGCAGGTGGGCGCGCAGCGCCTCGAGGGCGTTCTCCAGGGCATCCGGGGTGTGGGCGTAGTCGATCACCACCGTGGGCATGCCCTCGCCGACCAGCGCCTGCATGCGCCCCGGCACCGGCGTGAGATCGCCGGCGGCCTCGAACAGCGCGTCGAGATCCTCGCCCAGCCCATGCAAGGCGGCGATGGCGAGCAGCACATTGGTCAGATTGAAGCGCCCCATCAGCGGCAGCGTCAGCACGCGTTCGCCGTCGGGGGTGGCGACCAGCGCCCGCTGACCCTCGCCGTGGGGCACCCAGTCCACCACGCGCAGGGTCACGGCCTCGTCCTCGCCCACGGCCAGCACCCTCACGCCATCGCCCAGGCCGGCCAGCATCAGCCGGGCCAGCGGATCGTCGGCGTTGACCACCGCCAGCTCGAGCTCGCCGCGCCGGAACAGCCGCGCCTTGGCCGCGGCGTAGGCGGCCATGCTGCCGTGATAATCGAGATGGTCGCGGCTCAGGTTGGTGAACACCCCCGCCCGGAGACGGCAGGCGTCGAGCCGGCCCTGCTCCAGGGCATGGGAGGAGGCCTCCATGGCCACCCGCGCGAGGCCGTCGGCGGCCAGCTCGCCGAGCATGGCCTGCAGCGCCAGCGGGCCTGGGGTCGTCAGCCGCCCCTCGACGAGCGCGCCGGGGCGACCGTGGCCCAGGGTACCCACCATGCCGGCCGGTCGGCCGAGGCGCTCGCTCAAGGCGGCGATGTAATGGGTGACCGAGCTCTTGCCGTTGGTCCCGGTGACCCCGATCAGCTCCAGGTCCTCGGGCACCGCGAAGAGATCGCGACCGAGCTCGCCGAGCCGCTGGCGCAGGTGCGGCAACGCCACCACCCGGGCATCGTCGACCGGCGCTGCCACGTCGTCGTGATGGGCCAGCACCAGGGCGGCACCGGCCTCCAGGGCCGCCGCGAGGTAATCGCGGCCGTCCCCCGCCACGCCCGGCACGGCGATGAAGACGTCGCCGGCGGCGACCTCGCGGCTGTCCAGGCACAGCCGCAACCGCTCGGGCAGGCCAAGCGTCGTCAGGGTCTCGCGCTGTCGCGGCCAGAGCGCGGCCAGGGCGGCGATCAAACGGGCGGCGGTCACGTCCATGGCGTCCCCTCCTTCGGGTGTTCGGGCGGCTCAATCCTCATCGTCGGCCTCTATCTGGTCCGGCGGCACGTCCAGCAGGCGCAAGGCGTTGCCGGCCACGCGGGAGAACACCGGCGCCGCCACGGCCCCGCCATAGTAGGAGTCGCCGCGGGGATGGTCGATCATCACCACGGTGATCAGGCGCGGGTCGGAGACCGGCGTGATACCCACGAACAGCGAGCGATAGGCGTTTTCCTCGTAACCCGCGCCGCCGGTCTTGCGTACCGTGCCGGTCTTGCCGGCCACGCTGTAGCCCGGCACCAGGCCGCGCCGGGCGCCGGTTCCCGGCGCTACCACCTGGTCCATCATGCCCAGCACCCGGTCGGCGACCGCCGGCTCCACCACCGGCTGTCCAACCGGCGGCTCATCGAGGCGCAGCAGGGATGGCGGCAGGCGCTCGCCGTGGTTGGCGATGGCGGTGTAGGCGCCGGCCAACTGCAACGGCGATACCGACAGGCCATAGCCGTAGGACAGCGCCGCCCACTGGCTGCTGGACCATACCCGCGGCGACGGCACGCTGCCGCCGGCCTCGCCGGGAAAGCCGGTGCCCGGCGAGCCATCCAGCCCCAGGGCCCGATAGCGCTGCGGCACCACGGGATCGTCGAGCTGCAGGGTCAGCTTGGACATGCCGATGTTCGAGGACTTCTCCAGGATGCCGGACAGGCTCAACTCGCCGTAGTTGGCGACATCCTTGATGGTGTAGCCGTCGATCACCATCCAGCCCGGCGAGGTGTCGACCACGGTGTCGGGCGGGAAATTGCCGGTCTCGAGCAGCGCCGTCATGGCCAGCGGCTTGATCACCGAGCCGGGCTCGTAGGCATCGACGATGGCACGATTGCGCAGCCCGTCGGGGTCGAGCCCGGCGCGGTTGTTGGGGTTATAGGACGGCTGGTTGGCCATGGCCAGCACCTCGCCGCTGCGGGCGTCGAGCATCACCAGGATGCCGCCGTCGGCGTCGTTCTCGTCCACCGCCGCCTTGAGCTCGCGATAGGCCATGTACTGCAGGCGCTGGTCGATGGACAGCGTCAGGTCGCCGCCGGGCTCGGCCTCGCGCAATACTTCCAGGTCGCGCACCAGCCGGCCGCGACGATCCTTGAGCACCCGTCGACGCCCCGGCTCGCCGGAGAGATACGGCTGATAGGCCAGCTCCAGCCCCTCCTGGCCCTGGTCGTCGATGTTGGTCACGCCGATCAGCTGGGCGATCACTTCGCCGGCCGGGTAGTAACGCTTGTACTCGGCGCGCTTGTGCACCCCGGGGACGCGCAGGTCAAGCACCCGCTGGGCGGCCTCCGGCGTCATGCGGCGACGCAGGTACATGAACTCGCGGTCGGCGTAGCGCTCGATGCGCGCGTTCAGGGCATCCAGGTCCTGGCCCAGGGCCTGGGCCAGCCGCAACCGCTGGATGCCGTCGTCGGGCAGGTCTTGGGGATTGGCCCACAGCGTCACCACCGGCGTGGAAATCGCCAGCGGCTCGCCGTGGCGATCGGTGATCATGCCGCGGTGGGCGGGCAACGGATCGACGCGCAGGGTACGGGCGTCGCCCTGCCCCTGCAGGAAGGTACGGTCGAAGACGTGCAGGTCGACGATACGCCCGGCCAGCAGCGCCAGGCCGATCAGCACCAG
The DNA here is from genome assembly GCF_056159885.1 of Halomonas sp. ABH4_019. Taxonomy (NCBI): domain Bacteria; kingdom Pseudomonadati; phylum Pseudomonadota; class Gammaproteobacteria; order Oceanospirillales; family Halomonadaceae; genus Halomonas; species Halomonas sp. ABH4_019. The sequence continues at coordinate 350,616 of NZ_JBSWWC010000003.1, read as the reverse complement.
CCCCAGCATCACCCGATAGCGTGCCTGCCCCATGGGGGCCTGGCTCGAGGCCCGGCGACGCGCGGCGTCACGGCGAGGGGTCGCGGTCATGGGCGGATGACCTCCACCTCATCGATGTCCGGCAGGCGCATCTCTAGGCGCTCGCTGGCCAGCCGCTCGATGCGCGACGGCGACGACCAGGCGCTCTCCTCGAGCAGCAGCTGACCCCATTCGGTCTGCAGCTGCTGCTGCTCGCGTTCGAGCTGCTGCAGGCGCGCGTACTGCTCACGGGTATGGTGGCTGGTGGCGATGACCGCCAGGGCGGCGACCAGGCAGGCCAGCAGCAGCACGCCGCAGGCTGCCAGCGCCAGGGTCGGGCGCAGGCGCAGCGGCCAGGCGAAGGCGGAGGTGGTGGCGTCGCGTCCCTGAGCCATGCGGACCTCAGTATCGCTTGCGCGCCGCGCGCATCACCGCGCTGCGGGCGCGAGGGTTGGCGTCGACCTCCTCCGGCCCGGGACGGCGCGCCTTGCCGAGCGCCTCGAGGCGGCGCTGGATCTGGTCGTCGCGCAGCGGCACACCCTTGGGCAGGTGGGTATCGCCGCGCACGTGGTCGCGGATGAAGCGCTTGACCCGTCGGTCCTCCAGGGAGTGGAAGCTGATCACCACCAGGTGGCCGCCGGGGGCCAGCGCCTCGAGGGCGGCCTCGAGGGCGGCGTCGAGCTGGTCGAGCTCGCCGTTGACCTGGATGCGCAGGGCCTGGAAGGCCCGGGTGGCGGGATGCTTGCCCTTCTCCCAGGCGGGGTGCGCCGTCTTGATCACCTCGGCGAGGTCGGCGGTGCGAGTGAAGGCTCGCTCGCCGCGACGGGCGACGATGGCACGGGCCAACCGGCGGGCGAAGCGCTCCTCGCCGTAGGTCTTGAAGACCCGGGCGATCTCGCCTTCATCGGCCCGGGCCAGCCAGTCCGCGGCGCTCTCGCCCCGGCTCGGGTCCATGCGCATGTCCAGCGGCCCGTCGCGCAGGAAGCTGAAGCCGCGCTCGGGGTCGTCGAGCTGGGGCGAGGAGACGCCGACATCGAGCAGCACGCCGGCGAGCCGGCCGTGCAGGCCGCGGGCCTCGGCGAACTCGCCCAGGCGAGAGAACTCACCGCGCTCGATGGCGAAGCGGGCGTCCTCGATGGACGCCGCCTCGGCGATGGCCTGGGGATCGCGATCGATGGCCAGCAGCCGCCCCTCGGGGGCGAGCCGCTCGAGGATCGCCCGCGAATGGCCGCCGCGGCCGAAGGTGCCGTCGAGGTAGTGGCCCGCCGGTTCATGCACCAGGGCGTCGACCGCCCCGTCGAGCAGCACGCTGGCATGGCGAAAGCCGCGGGAGGCGTGTTCGGGGGCGGGTGAGGTCATGCGATTCTCGTTGGCGGCTGGCGGGGCGCCGCGGGGCGGCGCTGAAAATTCGTGGGGAGTCGGCCGATAAGCCGGGTTCTGTCGGGGACAGCCATTCCTCTAGGGGCGACGTCACCGTCGCCCTCGAGCAACCTACCCGAACCCAGCGCGGGCCACGCCATCGGGTTCCTATTTGGTCTTGCTCCGAGTGGGGTTTACCGTGCCACGCACTGTTACCAGGCGCGCGGTGCGCTCTTACCGCACCCTTTCACCCTTACCGGCCTCCCGAGGGAGACGTAGGCGGTCTGCTCTCTGCTGCACTTTCCGTCGGCTCGCGCCGCCCAGGCGTTACCTGGCACTCTGCCCTGTGGAGCCCGGACTTTCCTCCCCCGGATTGCTCCGGCGGCGACTGTCTGGCCAACTCCCGCGGCAAGCATACCAGCGCCCCGGCACCCCCTCAACAATCCCCGTCCTTGAGGGCCTGAGCACGGGCATACCAGGCCTTCTTGGCGCCCCCCAGGGTACGCGCCGCCACCGCCGCGGCCTGCTTGACCCCGACGCCCTCGGCGAGCAGGGCCGAGAGCAGGGCATCGGCGTCGAGGTGGGCGGCCTCCTCGGCCGACGTCGGCTCGGCACCGGCCACCATCACCACGAACTCGCCGCGGGCCTGGTCCGGGTCCTCGGCGAGTCGCGCAAGCAGCGCCCGGGCACTACCCTCGAGGAAGGTCTCGAAGGTCTTGGTCAGCTCCCGGGCCAGCACCACCCGGCGCGCGCCCAGGATGGCCTCCAGGTCGGCCAGGGTGTCGCGGATGCGATGCGGCGACTCGTAGAACACCAGGGTCTCCTCGCGCCCGGCCAGCGCCTCGAGCCGCCCGCGCCGGTGCCCGCCCTTGGCCGGCAGGAAACCCTGGAACAGGAAGCGGTCGGTGGGCAGGCCGGCGCCCGAGAGCGCGGTCACCAGGGCGCAGGCCCCGGGCACGGGCACCACCCGCCGACCGCGAGCGCGCAGCTCGCGCACCAGCACGAAGCCGGGATCGCTGATCAGCGGCGTGCCGGCGTCGCTGACCAGGGCGATGGCCGCGCCCGCGGCCAGGCGGGCGTCGATCTGCGCGACCCGGGCGGCCTCGTTGTGATCGTGCAGCGACAGCATCGGCGGCGCGACGCCCAGGTGGCGCAGCAGCCGTGACGTATGGCGGGTGTCCTCGGCGGCCACCAGGTCGACCTCGCCCAGCAGCCGGGCGGCCCGGGGACTCAGGTCGTCCAGATTCCCAATCGGCGTGGCGACCACGTACAATACCCCTTCGATGGCGTCTGACATTTCGGCTCCCGGGATGCATTCCGCACGTGAGGACAAGGAAGGATTCATGAAGATTTCGTCTCGCGGCCCGCTGGCCGCCGCCCTCGTGGCACTCTGGCTGGCCGGCTGCGCCTTCCAGCCCGCCGTGACCGAGCGACAACCCACCGGCGACCCGGACCAGCTACTGGCCCAGGCCGAGCAGCAGGCCCCCGAACAGGCGGCCCTGTCCCGCCTCGAGGCGGCGGACATCCTAGCACGCCAGGACCGCCGCCCCCAGGCGCTGGCCGTCGCCAAGGACATCGACGACGGTCGCCTCTCCGCCGAGGCTCGCGGCCGCTGGGCGCTGCTGCTATCCGACCTCGGCGAGACCGAGGGCGATCCCCAGGCGGTGCTCCGAGCCGCGCAACTGCTGGAAGAGATCCGGCTCCCGCGGGACCAGGCCAACCTGCTCCGCGAGCGCCAGGGACGCGCCCTGGGCCAGATCGACGAACCACAGGCCGCGGCACGCGCGCTGCTGCGCCTGCAGGCCGACACGGACCGCGTCGACCTCAACGACCCGATCTGGGAGCAGCTCTCCCGCCTGGCGCCCGGCGCGCTCGACGAACTGCGCGACGGCGCCGCCGAGCCGACCCTGGCCTGGCTTGAGCTGGCCGACCTGGTGCGGGCCAGCGGCGGCGACATCCAGCGGCTGTTCACCCGCCTCGATGACTGGCGCAGCCGCAACTCCCGACACCCGGCGGCCCGTCAGCTGCCGGCCGACATCCTGGCGCTGCGTGAGCTGCGCGGCCAGGACGTCCGCCACATCGCCGTCTTCCTGCCCGAATCCGGCCCCCTGGCCGGGGTCGCCGACGCCATCGAGCAGGGTCTGCGGGCCCATCACATGAACGCCGTCAACGACGGCGCCAGCGGCACCCAGCTGACCTTCCTGGACTCATCCGGCGGCAACCTCGAGGCTCTCTACCAGGAGGCCCAGCAGCGCGGCGCCCAGGTGGTGGTGGGGCCGCTCGACAAGGACACGGTCAGCGCCCTGGAAGGCCGCGAGCGGGTGCCCATGCCGACGCTCGCCCTCAACTACGGCGAGGCCGAGCGCAACCGCGCCGAAGGGCTCTTCCAGTACGGCCTGTCCGCCGAGGACGAGGCCCGCCAGGTCGCCGACCGCGGGCGCCGCGACGGCCATCGTCGCGCCTCACTGCTGGTGCCCGACAACGCCTGGGGCCGCCGGGTCGGCGAGGCATTCGCCGCCGCCTGGCGCGAACGCGACGGTGAGATCGCCAACGCCGTGCGCTACAACCCGGGCCGCGCGGCCACCGAGAGCACCCGCCGCGCCCTGGGCTCGAGCCGCCCCGACATGCTGTTCCTGCTGGCCCTGCCCGACTATGCCCGCCAGGTGCCGCCGACCATCGACTACTACGCCTACAATCAGGGCCTGTCGGTCTACGCCACCTCCCACCTCTACGAGGGACAGCCGCAGCCGCGCCTGGACCAGGACCTCAACGGCGTGATGTTCGTCGACATCCCCTGGCAGATCCCGGACGCCGCCGTGGGCGGGGAAGACGCCCTGCCCTTCCTCGACAGCTACCGCCAGCTGCGCGAGGAATCCGACCCGACGATGTTCCGCCTGATGGCCATGGGGGTGGATGCCTACGAACTGGCCCGCCGCCTCCCGCAGTTCCAGGCCATCCCGGGCAGCGAGCTGTTCGGCGCCACCGGCTCGTTGAGCGCCGACAGGGACGGCCGCATCCGTCGCGACCTGCCCTGGGCCCGCTTCGCCGACGGCGTGCCTCAGCCGCTGATCGACATGCAGCGTCTCGGCGATGACGGGACCCGCTGACGCCCGCCTCCGCGGCGCGCGCATCGAGCGTCTCGCCGCGGACTGGCTGATCGCCCGTGGCCTGGCGCTGGTAGCCACCAACCAGCACGCCAGGGGCGGCGAGCTCGACCTGGTCATGCATGAGGGTGAGATCCTGGTGTTCGTCGAGGTTCGCCATCGCGCCACCGCCCGTCACGGCCACCCGCTCGAGACCGTCACCGCCGCCAAGCAGCGTCGGCTGGTCCAGGCGGCGCGTTTTTATCTGCAACGCAACCGGCTATCATGTGCCTGCCGCTTCGATGTGCTGGCCGTGACCGGCACCCCGCCCGATCTCGACTTCGAGTGGGTGCGCGGGGCCTTCGAAGCGTTCTGACCGCCCAAGGACCAGGAAGCCACGATGGATTTCCAGAACCGCATTCTCGGACACTTCAACGCCAGCATCGACACCAAGACCTATGCCAGCGAGGTGCTGCCGCCCTTCATCGAGGTCGCCAGCCAGATGATGGTGCAGGCCCTGGTCAACGAAGGAAAGATCCTGGCCTGCGGCAACGGCGGCAGCGCCGGCGACAGCCAACACTTCTCCTCCGAGCTGCTCAATCGCTTCGAACGCGAGCGCCCCAGCCTGCCGGCCCTGGCGCTGACCACCGACACCTCGACGCTGACCTCGATCGCCAACGACTACAGCTACAACGAGGTGTACTCCAAGCAGGTGCGCGCGCTCGGCCAGCCCGGCGACGTGCTGCTGGCGATCTCCACCAGCGGCAATTCCGGCAACGTCATCCAGGCCATCCAGGCCGCCCATGACCGCGAGATGACGGTGGTCGCCCTGACCGGTCGCGACGGCGGCAACATGGCCTCCCTGCTGGGCCAGGACGACTGCGAGATCCGCGTGCCGGCCACCTCGACCGCGCGCATCCAGGAGGTGCACCTGCTGGTGATCCACTGCCTGTGCGACCTCATCGACGAACAACTCTTCGGCGCAAGCGAGTGATGCCCATGCCCTGCAAGACCCGATTCCTCGGCCTGTCCCTGGCCCTGATGCTGGCCCTGTCCGGCTGCACCGCCGTCAGCTCGGTCACCCATCCGGGCACCATCAACGAGAACTATGGCGAACGCACCCTCGGCACCAAGGTCGAGGACGAGAGCATCGAGACCAAGGTGTCCCACAACCTCGGCACCACCGATGCCCGCCTGGGCGATGCCCGCATCAACGTCGACAGCTTCAACGGCGTGGTACTGCTCACCGGCCAGGTGCCGAGCCAGGAGCTGAAGTCCATGGCCGAGCGTGTCGCCGGCGATGTCCGCAACGTGCGCCGGGTGCACAACGAGCTCACCGTGGCCGCCAACCTGCCGGCCAGCCAGCGGCTCGCCGACACCTGGCTGAACACCCGGGTGCGCACCGCCCTGGTCGCCGACGAGTCCATCGACTCCGGGCGCCTGCGCATCGTCACCGAGAACGACAGCGTCTACCTGATGGGCATCGTGCGCCGTGCCGAGGCCGAACGCATCGTCACCGCGGCCCGCAACGTCGGCGGCATGCAGCGTATCGTCAAGGTCTTCGACTACCTCGACTGACCCCCGCACCCTGCATCGCGGGTGGCATACAACGAAGAACGGCAGGCCCGCGGGCCTGCCGTTTTTTCGTGCCTCGACGAAAAGCGTCGCGAACGCTACTTGATCACGCGCAGCGAGGGACGACCCTTCTTCGGGGCGTCCTCCGGCTCGCCGCCGGCACCGGCATCGCCGTCGTCACTCTCGACATTCTCGACGCTGGACAGCCCCGGCGCCTCGTCTTCCGAGGCCTCGCCTTCCACGTCATTGGCGTCGTCGGCCGGCATCACCGGCTCGTGACCGAACACCATGCCCACGCCGTTCTCGCGGGCATAGATCGCGATCAGCGCCTCGGTGGGCACCATGATCTGGGTCGGCTGACCGCCGAAGCGCGCCGAGAAGGCGATCGCCTCGTTGGTCATCGACAGGTCGCGAATCGCGCTGACGCCGAGGTTGAGCACGATCTGGCCGTTCTGCACGAACTGGCGCGGCACCTCGACCCCCGCCTGCTCGGCGTCGACCACAATGTAGGGCGTCAGCTCGTTGTCCAGCAGCCACTCGTACAGGGCCCGTGCGATATAGGGACGGCTCGATTGCATCGGTTGGCCCTCCTGGGTTCGGTGCCCCGGCGCCGGGCCGGGGCGTGAAAGGGACTCAGGGGCGCATCTCGCGCTCGCCCTCGCTCAGCGCGGCCTTGAAGCCCTCGCGGTCGAAGACGCGCTCCATGTACCCCATCAGCGGCTTGACCTGCTTCTCCGGCAGCTCGATGCCGAGCACCGGCAGGCGCCACAGGATCGGCGCCAGGCAGCAGTCCACCAGGGTGAACTCCTCGCTCATGAAGAACGGCATGTCCTCGAAGATCGGGGAGATGCCGACCAGGCTCTCGCGGAGCTCCTTGCGCGCCTTCTCGGCCTCCTTCTTCGAGCCGCTGCGGATCTGTTCGACCAGCGGGCACCACTCGCGCTCGATGCGATGCATCCACAGCCGGCTCTGGGCCCGGGCCACCGGATACACCGGCAACAGCGGCGGATGCGGAAAACGCTCGTCCAGGTACTCCATCATCACCTTGGACTCGTAGAGCACCAGGTCGCGGTCAAGCAGCGTGGGCACGCTGTTGTAGGGGTTCAGGTCGGCGAGCTCCTCGGGGTGGCTATCCTCGGTGACCTCGACGATATCCACCGCCACGCCCTTCTCGGCGAGCACGATACGCACTCGATGACTGTAATGATCATCGCCCCCGGAGTAGAAGATCATCGACGACCGCTTGGCCACTACACCCATGAAACAATCCTCGCATCAGTTCGTGCCGAGATGATAACACGACGCACCCATTCCCGGGGCGTCGTCTGCCTGCCCGTCGACGGGCATCACAACAGGCGGGGGCGCCTGGCCGCCGCCACGCACCCCCGCGCCTCGCCCCAGGGACGGATCAGTGAATATCGCGCCAGTACTCGCGCTTGAGCAAGTAGGCGATGACCCCGAAGACAAAGAGGAAGATCAGCACCTTGGGCCCCAGCGCCTGGGCCTGGAGCTTCGACGGCTCGCCGACGTAGGCCAGGAAATTGGTCAGATCGAAGACCGCCTCCTCGAACTCGTCGGGTTCCATGGCACCGGGCCGGGTCACCTGCAACACCTCGCAGGACTGGTACTTGCCGGTCAGCGGATCGAGCTCGGCGCCTTCGAGGGGGTGATCGGTGGCGGCGCAGACCTTCTCCTGCACGCCCTGCAGCGGCTCCAGCACGTTGGGCATGGCCACCAGCGGGAAGACCCGATTGTTGACCCCGGTGGGTCGCGACGGATCCCGGTAGAAGCCGAGCAGGTAGGAGTAGATCCAGTCGGTGCCGCGCAGCCGCGCGGTCAGGGTCAGGTCCGGTGGCGGCGCCCCGAACCAGTTCTCGCCGTCGGCGGCGTCCATGGCGCTGTGCATCTGATCGTTGAATCCCAGCGCCGAGGCGAAGATCAGGTTCTCCTCCACCAGGTCCTGGGGCATGTCGAGATCCTCGGCGGCCCGGGCGAAACGCTGGTGCTCCAGGGAATGGCAGCCCATGCAGTAATTCACGAACAGCTTCATGCCGTGCTGCAACGAAGCCCGATCCTGCAGGTCCGGGGTCATCTCCTGCAGGTGCACCCCGCCTCCTCCGGCGGCGAACCCGAGGGCCGGAACCAGCGCGAAGAGCAGTGCAAGCAGTCGCATTTTCATTAGCCAGTCACCCTTTCCGGTACGGGTTTGGTCTTCTCCCAACGGGTATAGAACGGCATCAGCAGGAAGAAGGCGAAATACACCACGGTGCACAGCTGGGCCAGGAGGGTGCGGGCCGCGGTCGGCGGCAGCACGCCCAGCACACCCAGCACGACGAAGCTCACCGCGAACAGCGCCAGCATCAGCTTCGAGACCCAGCCCTTGTAGCGAATCGATCGCACCGGACTGCGATCGAGCCAGGGCAGCACGAACAGCACCGCGATGGCCGTCCCCATGCACACCACGCCCAGGAACTTGGCATCGAGGCCGAACAGCGAGAAGGTAATGGCGCGCAGGATGGCGTAGAAGGGGGTGAAGTACCAGACCGGCGCGATATGGTCCGGGGTCTTCAAAGGATTGGCCGGCTCGAAGTTCGGCTTCTCGATGAAATAGCCGCCGCCCTCGGGGAAATAGAAGACCACCACGCTGAACACGAACAGGAAGACGGCGACCCCCACCAGGTCCTTGACCGTGTAGTAGGGATGAAAGGGAATACCGTCCAGCGGCTTGCCGGTTTCGTCTTTCCTGGCCTTGATGTCGATGCCGTCGGGGTTGTTGGACCCTACCTCGTGCAGGGCGATGATGTGCAGCACCACCAGCGCCAGGATCACGATCGGCAGCGCCACCACGTGCAGGGCGAAGAAGCGGTTCAGGGTAATCCCCGAGATCAGGAAGTCACCCCGGATCCACTGCGCCAGGTCGGGCCCGATGCCCGGGATGGCGGAAAACAGCGAGATGATCACCTGGGCGCCCCAGTAGGACATCTGCCCCCAGGGCAGCAGATAGCCCATGAAGGCCTCGGCCATCAGCGCCAGATAGATGGCCATGCCGAATATCCACACCAGCTCCCGCGGCGCCTTGTAGGAGCCGTAGAGCAGGCCGCGAAACATGTGCAGGTAGACCACCACGAAGAACGCCGAGGCCCCGGTGGTGTGCATGTAGCGGATCAGCCACCCCCACTCCACGTCGCGCATGATGTACTCCACGGAGGCGAAGGCGCCCTCCGCGGAGGGGTTGAAGCTCATGGTCAGCCAGACGCCGGTGAGGATCTGGTTGACCAGCACCAGCAGCGCCAGCGAGCCGAAGAAGTACCAGAAGTTGAAGTTTTTCGGCGCGTAGTAGCGGGACAGGTGCTCCTGCCACAGCTGGGTCGCCGGGAAACGGTCATCGACCCAGCGCATGAAACCGCGCTCCGCCTTGGCCTTGTTCGGATGTCCCATCAGGCAGTCTCCTTGTCTTCGCCGACGACGATGACGTCATCGCTCTCGAAGCGATAAGGGGGAACCTCGAGGTTGAGCGGCGCCGGCACGTTGGCGAAGACCCGGCCCGCCAGGTCGAAGCGTGAGCCGTGGCAGGGACAGAAGAAGCCCCCCGGCCAGTCCGCGACACCAACATCGTCGGCATCGGGCTCCGGCCTGAACACCGGCGAACAGCCAAGGTGGGTACAGATGCCGACCAGCACGCCGATCTCGGGGCGAATGGCGCGCATCGTCCCCTCCACGTAGGTCGGCTGTTGAGGCGCCTGAGAGTCGGGGTCGGCGAGGAGCTCGCTCCCCAGCGCCTCGGTGCGCTCGATCATCTCGGGCGTGCGATTGAGAATCCAGACCGGCCGGCCACGCCATTCGACGGTCATCCGCTGGCCGGGTTCGAGCTTGGAGATATCCGCCTTGACGGGCGCCCCCGCCGCTCTCGCCCTGGCACTGGGCTGCCAGGAGGCCACGAAGGGCACCGCTACCCCGACTGCGCCTGCCGCCCCGACGACGGAGGTGGCGCCCACGAGGAAGCGGCGTCGCCCCATATTCACGCCGCTGTCTGTCATTGTTGGTTTTCTCCCATCAGCTTGCCCGTCGCTCCGTCACGGGCATCCAAGCGAGGCACGGCCACGGTCTGCGACACGCGGTTCCATGGTAGAAAAACGGCTCGCCCCGTACAACAAACGCTCCCGGACGCCAGTCAAGTTAGCGACAAATTCTTGACCTCGCACAAAAAAAACGCCCGGGTCGAAGACCCGGGCGTTGTCTGGCGAGCGTCGCGTATCAGCGCTTGGAGAACTGCGGACGACGACGCGCCTTGCGCAGGCCGATCTTCTTACGCTCGACCTCGCGGGCATCACGAGTGACATAACCGGCCGCGCGCAGCGGCTTGCGGAAGTCCTCGTTGTACTCGATCAGGGCACGGGTGATGCCGTGACGGATGGCGCCGGCCTGGGCGCTGCCGCCGCCGCCCTTGACGGTGACGTAGACGTCGAACTGCGCCAGGGTCTCGGTCAGCTCGAGGGGCTGGCGGACCACCATGCGACCGGTGACACGACCGAAGTAGTCGTTCAGCTCGCGGCTGTTGACGGTGATCTTGCCGGTGCCCGGCTTCAGGAAGACGCGGGCGGTAGAGGTCTTGCGGCGACCGGTACCGTAATACTGCTGTGTCATGGCGAAGACTCCCTTAGAGGTTCAGTTCTTGCGGCTGCTGGGCGGCGTGCGGGTGCTCGGTGCCGGCGTAGACCTTGAGCTTGGAGTACATGGCACGACCCAGCGGGCCCTTCGGGAGCATGCCCTTGACCGCGGACTCGATGACACGCTCGGGGGCATGAGCGATCATCTTCTCGAAGTTCATGGAGCGCAGGCCACCCGGATAACCGGTGTGACGATAGTAATTCTTGGCGCTGGCCTTGTTGCCGGTGACCTGCACCTTCTCGGCGTTGATCACGACGATGTAGTCGCCGGTGTCAACGTGCGGGGTGTATTCCGGCTTGTGCTTGCCACGCAGGCGGCGAGCGATCTCGGTGGCCAGACGGCCCAGAGTCTTGTCCGCAGCGTCGACGACGTACCAGTCGCGCTGCACGGACTGCGGCTTGGCAGTGAACGTCTTCATGGGTGAATCACCAAATCGATGTATTGGGTCCTGCCCCGCCTCGGGCGGTTCGGACCATCCCTATTCTTCTTGGTTGCCATCCGGGGACGACAACGGTCGAGCGCGCGAATTCTACACGTCGCCCGCCGGCAAGGCAATGGCGGCGGCGCAAGCTGGAAGGCAGCATGCCCCCTGCTTCATGGGGTCAAGGGTTTTTCTTCAAGCTTACAGCTTAAGCCCGCGAAGCGGGCGTTCTTCCAGCTCCGGGCGAAGCCCGGGTCGGGTCAGGGCTTGTGCGGCAGCGCCAGGTACTCATGCGACTGCATCTCCTGCAGCCGCGACAGGGTACGCTGGAACTCGAACTCGAGCTTGCCGTCGCGATAGAGCCGCTCGGCCGGGGCCTCGGCGGACATCAGCAGCTTGACGCCACGGTCGTAGAACTCGTCGACCATATTGATGAAGCGCCTGGCCTGGTCGTCACTCTTGCCATCCATGCACGGCACGTTGGAGACCAGCACGCTATGGTACTCGCGGGCCAGCTCGATGTAGTCGTTCTGGCTGCGCGGCCCGTCGCACAGCTCGCGAAATTCGAACCACACCACGTCGTCATGCAGCCGGCGACTGTGCAGCACCCGGTGATTGATCTCGATGGGCGCCTCGGCCTCGCCCTCGTGCCCGGCGATCTCGCGAAAGCTGCGCGCCAGCTCGGCCTCCGCGGCCTCGTCCAGCGGCGCGTGAAAGATCTCGGCCCGCTCCAGGGCCCGCAGCCGGTAGTCGATGCCGGAATCGACGTTGACCACCTCGCAGTGACGCTCGAGCAGGTCGATGGCCGGCAGGAAGCGCGCCCGCTGCAGGCCGTCCCGGTAGAGATCGCCGGGCACGATGTTGGAGGTCGCCACCAGCACCACGTCCCGGGCGAACAAGGCCTCCAGCAGGTTGGCCAGGATCATCGCGTCGGTGATGTCCTTGACGAAGAACTCGTCGAAGCAGATCACCCGCGCCTCCGCGGCGAACTTGTCGGCGACCAGGGTCAGGGGGTTGCGCTCGCCCTTGTAGTGCTCGAGCTCGTTGTGCACCCGCTGCATGAAGCGATGGAAGTGGGTGCGCATCTTCTCGGGAAAGGGCAGGGTCTCGAAGAAGGTGTCCACCAGGTAGGTCTTGCCGCGTCCCACCCCGCCCCAGAAATAGAGTCCGGTCACCTCGGGAAGCGTCGGCTCGACCGCCTCGTCGCGCTTGCCGAACAACCCCGCCACCCGCGATTTCAGCCCCTTGCCTCGGGACGATGCCCGCGGGCTCGGTCGCGGCCGGGCCACCAGTTCGTCGAACAGGCGCTGGAGATGCGCCACGGCCTGTTCCTGGGCGGGGTCGTGCTGGAAGTCGTCGCGATCGAGGTCGGCACGATAACGCCCCATCGGCGTGGTCGGTGCGGCGCGTTCGGAGGCAGTCGGCATCCTGTGACTCTCGCTCATGGGCATGGGGGGACGATGGTCCTCGGCATCCGGTGAAAGAGGGGATTATACGCGCCGACACGGCACTTGGCATCGCCGGCCGGTCGTTGACCCCGCCAGCCGCCTCGCCCCTATAATGGGCCCGCCGGTCCGTCCGGCGATGGTACCGGCGTGGACGCCGGGCCGATCGACCGCTCAGGAGAACGACGTGGAACTAAGCAATATCAACTGGATGCTGGGCGTTGCCTGCCTGCTGGCCGGTATCGGCCTCGGTGTATTGGGCTATCACCTGATGAACGCCGGCGCACGCAACGCACAGAAACTGCGCCAACGCCTGGCCGAACGCGACCGCCAGCTGACGGAGCTGCGCGATGGAGTCGGCGAGCATTTCGAGCGCCTCGGCGAGCTGGCCGAGGGCCTGCAGCACGAAGTCGGCGAGGCCAGGTCACGCCTGGACGTCGGCACGCCGCGTCGTCCCGAACTCGCCCCCGGCCCGGCGACATCGCCGAGCGACAGCGACAATGACCTCGCGGCTCCCCGCGACTATGCCGACGGCAATCGCGGCACCCTCTCAGAGGATTTCGGCCTCAAGTCCGGCGACGCCGCGCCCCAGCCGCCTCGCTACTGAGGCGCCGCTCGCTCGATCGAGACACGCCGACGCCGCCCGCAGCCAAGCAGGCCACGGGCGGCGTCGGCGTATACGCCCCCGAATCCGTCAGGCGGGGTTGTCGATATCCACGAAGCGATGCTCGACCCCGAATTCATCGGCCAGCCGTGCGCCCAGCGCCTGAACCCCGTAGCGCTCGGTGGCATGGTGACCCGCCGCCAGGTAATGGATCCCCAGCTCGCGGGCCAGATGCGTGGTGCGCTCCGAGATCTCCCCCGAGATGAAGGCGTCGGCGCCGGCCGCCGCGGCCTGGGCGATCATGTCCTGGGCGCCACCGGTGCACCAGGCCAGGCGGCGAATCTCGCCACCCTCCGGCGCCTCGACCAGCAACGGCGCCCGCCCCAGGCGCTCGCCGACATGCTCGGCCAGCGCCGCGGCCGGCATCGGGGCGGGTGGCGCACCGAGCCAGATCAACCCCTCGCCGAGCGCGCCGTCGGCGCAGCCGTCGGGGCTGAACCCCAGTCGCGCGCCGAGAGTGGCGTTGTTGCCCAGCTCGGCGTGGGCGTCCAGCGGCAGGTGATAGGCCAGCAGGCCGATATCGTGGCCCAGCAGGGTCGCCAGCCGGCGGCGCTTCATGCCGGTGATGGCGACCGGCTCGTTCTTCCAGAAGTAGCCATGATGCACCAGCAGCAGATCGGCGCCCCAGGCCACCGCCTCGTCGAGCAGCGCCTGACAGGCGGTGACGCCGCTCATCACCCGCGTCACGCGCTCGCGGCCGGCGACCTGCAGGCCATTGAGGGTGTAGTCCTTGAAACGCTCGGGTGACAGCAGCCGATCACAGGCCGCCACCAGTTCCGCGGATGTCGTCATGAAGCCTCCGGACGGTTGACGCATGCAATGTTACAATCTGGCCCGCCCAGGGCATCGACTGGCGCGGGATCACGGCCGCGCTGCCATGGGCGGACCGCCATTCTACTCCGGCGCCCCGTCACCCCGCGACCACGCACCAGAAGGAAGCCCGCCGCATGCGACGCGCCCTCCCCTACCTCTGGCCCATCCTGATCGGCCTGCTGCTGGCCATCGCGCTGCTCAATGCCTTCCCGCAGCTGCTGGGGCGCCAGGCCGCCCCGCCCGTCGCCCCCACGCCGGCGCCGCAGGCCACCCCGACGGCCCAGAGCGTCGAGCGCCCGGCCCCGAGCCTGCGCGAGGCGCCGCCCCTGGAGCGCGGCCAGGGCAAGGTCAGCTATGCCCAGGCCGTGGAGCAGGCCGCCCCGGCGGTGGTCAACGTCTATTCCTCGCGGGTGGTGGAACGCGACAGCCATCCGCTGATGTCCGACCCCTTCTTCCGCCAGTTCTTCGGCGACGACGCGCCCAGCCGTCAGCGCATGCTGTCCAGCCTGGGCTCCGGGGTGATCGTCAGCGAGGATGGCTACGTGCTGACCAATCAGCACGTGATCCGCGGCGCCGACCAGATCCAGGTGGCCCTACGCGATGGTCGTGAGACCCTGGCCGAGGTGATCGGCACCGATCCGGAGAGCGACCTGGCGGTGTTGCGCATCGACCTCGACGAGCTACCGGTGATCGAGCTCTCCGACTCCGACCAGGCGGCGATCGGCGACGTCTCGCTGGCCATCGGCAACCCCTTCGGGGTCGGCCAGACCGTGACCATGGGCATCATCAGCGCCACCGGCCGCAGCCACCTGGGGCTCAACGCCTACGAGGACTTCATCCAGACCGATGCCGCCATCAACCCGGGCAATTCCGGCGGCGCCCTGGTCAATCCCCAGGGCGCGCTGGTGGGCATCAACACGGCCATCTTCTCGCGCTCCGGCGGCTCCCAGGGCATCGGCTTCGCCATTCCGGCCAACCTGGCCCGCAACATCCTCGAGGAGATCGTCACCCAGGGCAGGGTGGTGCGCGGCTGGCTGGGCGTCGAGGCCCAGGAGCTCAACCCCGAGCTGGCCGCCTCCTTCGGCCTCGAAGCCCCCACCGGGGTCATCATCGCCGGCGTGGTGCCGGGCGGCCCGGCGGATACCGCCGGCCTGCAGCCCGGCGACGTGCTGCTGGAGGTCGACGGCCGCCCGATCCTCGACCCCCGCCAGACCATGAGCGACATCGCCGAGGTGAGTCCGGGCACCGACCTGCCGGTGACGGTGGTGCGCGGCGGCGAGACCACTCAGTTCACGCTGAGGGTCGCCGAGCGCCCCACCCCGTCGCGCCCCCTGTCCACCGAGCGCGCCGAGGGCAATGAGACGCCATCGCCGTAGCGCGCCTGCGCGTCAAGGCACCAACGACAACGGCCCCGTCGAAACGGGGCCGTTGTCGTGACGAGGGGCGAGAGACGCTCAGTCGCGGATGCGGTACTCCGCGCTGCGGGCATGGGCGGTCAACGACTCGCCGCGGGCCAGCACCGAGGCCGTGCGGCCCAGTGCCGAGGCGCCCTCGGCGGAGCAGCCGATCAGCGACGAGCGCTTCTGGAAGTCGTAGACGCCCAGCGGTGACGAGAAGCGCGCCGTGCCCGAGGTCGGCAGCACGTGATTGGGGCCGGCGCAGTAGTCGCCCAGCGCCTCGGCGGTGTGACGCCCCATGAAGATGGCGCCGGCGTGGCGCACCTCGGGCAGCCAGGCGTCGGGATCGGCCACCGACAGCTCCAGGTGCTCAGGCGCGATGCGATTGATCAGCGCCACCGCCTCGTCGCGGTCACGGCAATGGATCAGCGCGCCGCGCTCGGAAAGCGAGGTGCGAATGATCGCCTCGCGCTCCATGGTCGGCAGCAGGCGCGTCATCGACTCGGCGACCGCCTCCAGGTGGTCGCCGTCCCAGCTGACCAGGATCGACTGGGCGTCCTCGTCGTGCTCGGCCTGGGAGAACAGGTCCATGGCCAGCCAGTCCGCATCGGTGCCACCGTCGGAGATCGCCAGGATCTCCGAGGGGCCGGCGATCATGTCGATGCCGACCTGACCGAACACCGCCCGCTTGGCGGTGGCCACATAGATATTGCCGGGACCGACGATCTTGTCCACCCGCGGTACCGTCTCGGTGCCGTAGGCCAGCGCGGCCACGGCCTGGGCCCCGCCGATGGTGAAGACGTGATCGACGCCGGCCAGGTGGGCGGCGGCCAGCACCAGCTCGTTGAGCACCCCGTCCGGGGTCGGCACCACCATGACGATCTCGCCGACGCCGGCCACGTGGGCCGGCAGCGCGTTCATCAGCACCGAGGAGGGATAGGCGGCCTTGCCGCCGGGCACGTAGATGCCGGCACGGTCCAGCGGCATGACCTGCTGGCCGAGCACGGTGCCATCGGCCTCGGTGTAGGACCAGGACTCGGGCTTCTGGTGCTCGTGATAGCGGCGCACCCGCTCGGCGGCGGTGGCCAGCGCCTCGCGCTGGGCCTCGGGCAGCCCCTCGAAGGCCTGGCGCAGCCGATCGGGGCCCAGGGTCAGCTCGGCCATGCTCGATGCCGAGAGACGGTCGAAGCGGTTGCTGGTCTCGACCAGGGCGGCATCGCCGCGGGTCTTCACGGCCTCGAGGATGTCGGCGACGCGGCGCTGGACCTCGTCGTCGGACACGCCCTCCCAGGCCAGCAGGGCGTCGAGGCGCGCCTCGAAGTCCGCGTCCGCGGTGGACAGACGCGCGATCTCGAGACGGCCGGCGGAAGCTTCACTCATCACAGGTTTCCTCTCGGGGTCACGTCGCTCAGGCCGTCGCTTCGCCGGCGCGCCGCGCCACCGCCTCGCGCAGGCGGGCGATCAACGGCTTGAGGCGCTCGTGCTTCATGGTCATGGCCGCCTTGTTGACCACCAGTCGGGTGGTGATCGGGGCGATCAGCTCGCGGGGCTCCATGCCGTTGGCGCGCAGGGTGTTGCCGGTATCGACGATGTCGACGATCTCGTCGGCCAGGTTCATCAGCGGGGCCAGTTCCATGGCGCCGTAGAGCTTGATCACCTCGGCCTGGATGCCCTGTTCGGCATAGTAGCGCTTGGCCACGTTGACGAACTTGGTGGCCACGCGCCGCCGAGCATGGGCCGGCTCGGCACCGCTGACCCCCGCCGTCATCAGCTTGCAGCCGGCGATCTCCAGGTCCAGCGGCTCGTAGAGCCCCTCGGCGCCGTGCTCGAGCAGCACGTCCTTGCCCGCCACGCCCACGTCGGCGGCGCCGAGCTGCACGTAGGTGGGCACATCGGTGGCGCGGATCACCACCAGCTTGACGTCCGGCAGGTTGGTGTCGAACAACAGCTTGCGGCTGGCCCCCAGGTCTTCGGCGGGGGTAATGCCGGCCTCGGCCAGCAGCGGCAAGGTCTCGTCGAGAATGCGGCCCTTGGAGAGGGCCAGAATCAGTTGCTTGCTCATGGTCTCGCCTGTCGTCGGCTCAGCCCGGAATGCGCCGTATCTTGGCCCCCAGCAGCTGCAGTTTTTCCTCGATGCACTCGTAGCCACGGTCGATATGGTAGATACGGTCGACCAGGGTCTCGCCCTCGGCCATCATCGCCGCGATCACCAGCGACGCCGAGGCGCGCAGGTCGGTGGCCATGACCGGCGCCCCGGACAGGCTCTCGACCCCGGTGATCACCGCGGTGTTGCCCTCCAGCGCGATGCGCGCGCCCATGCGATTGAGCTCCTGGACGTGCATGAAGCGATTCTCGAAGATCGTCTCGACCACCCGGGCGGTGCCCTCGGCCACCGCGTTCAGGGCCACGAACTGGGCCTGCATGTCGGTCGGGAAGGCCGGATAGGGCGCGGTGCGCACGTTGACCGCCTGCGGACGCTGGCCGTGCATGTCCAGCGCGATCCAGCCCTCGCCGGTGGTGACCGTGGCCCCGGCCTCCTCGAGCTTGGCCAGCACCGCCTCGAGGATGTCGGCGCGGGTGTTGCGCACCTTCACCTTGCCCCGTGACAACGCGGCGGCCACCAGGAAGGTGCCGGTCTCGATGCGATCGGGCATCACGTCGTGCTCGGCACCATGCAGGCGCTCGACGCCCTCGATGACGATGGTGTCGCTGCCGTGGCCGCGAATGTTGGCGCCCATCTTGATCAGGCACTCGGCCAGGTCGACCACCTCCGGCTCGCGGGCGGCGTTCTCCAGCACGGTGGTGCCATCGGCCAGCGCCGCGGCCATCAGCAGGTTCTCGGTACCGGTCACGGTGACGGTATCGAAGAAGATGGTCGCGCCCTTGAGGCGGCCGTCGACGCGGGCACGGATGTAGCCGCCCTCGACGCGGATGTCGGCGCCCATGGCCTCGAGGCCGCGAATGTGCAGGTCGACCGGCCGCGAGCCGATGGCGCAGCCGCCGGGCAGCGACACGTCAGCGCGGCCGAAGTGCGCCAGCAGGGGGCCGAGCACCAGGATCGAGGCCCGCATTTTCTTGACCAGCTCGTAGGGGGCATGACAGTCGGTCACCTGGGCGCCGTTGAGCTGGATGCTCATGCGCTCGCCCATCACCGGCTGCACGCCCATGTGGCCGAGCAGCTCCAGGGTAGTGGTGATGTCCTGCAGGTGCGGCAGGTTCCCGATGGTCACCGGCTCGTCGGCCAACAGGGTGGCGCAGAGGATCGGCAGGGCGGCGTTCTTGGCGCCGCTGGCCCAGACCTCGCCATCGACGGGGCCGTTGCCGGTAATGATCAGCTTGTCCATGTCGCCTCGGGCCTCAGGCCCCCTGGTTCTCGGGAGCGGTCTGCCACTGCTCGGGGGTATAGGTCTTGATGGTCACGGCATGCAGGGCGCCGGAGGCGATTTCATCGGACAGCGCGCCGTAGATCAACTGCTGACGCTTGACCCGGGACAGTTCCCCGAAGACCTCGCCGACGGCGACCACCTGGAAGTCGCAGCCCTCACCCTGGATATGGAATTCGCAGCCATCGAGACGGCTCTCGAGCAGCGCCTTGACCTCAGTGGGAAGCATCGAACCCTCGCTTGAAGTTGGTTGATCCGTAAAAGCGCCGGCGCGCTGCGCCGGCGGGACGAACAGGCCGACCATGGTAATGAAAAGCGACGCCGTTGGCGACGTGCGCGTTGGCGACGTGCGCGGAGGTCAGGGCAAGGAGAAAAGGTGCGAGGGACGAGGAACCCCGTCTCGCACCTTGACACTACGCCTCGGCAGACTCTACCGGCGCCTCCACCGGCAGCAGGGTATCGAGCCCGGCCACCCGGGTCAGCCGGGCCAGCGGGGGGGAGAGGCGCACCGTCTCGAGCTCGAGGCGGCTGGCCCGGCTCTGGCGCGTCCACTCCAGCAGCACGCTGATCGCCGCGCTGCTGACGCGCCCCACGCCGGCGAGGTCGAAGCTCACGCGGCTGCCCGCCGGGCACTCGGCCAGCCAGCGCCGGCCGGCGGCGGCCATGTCCGCCGCGCCATCGAAATCGACCTCGCCGGAGACCGACAGCACGGCCCCTTCGGCCTGCAGGCGATTGACGCCGTTCTCGAGCAGCACGCTCATCCCTCGCCGCCCTGCTCCAGCTCCTCGACCGCCAGCTCCGGGGCCCAGCCGTCGATGACGGCGTCGTAGTCGCGATTCTGGTTGCGCATGGCCTGGTCGAACTGGTTGCGGAAGGTCAGCCCCAGGTTGATGCCGTTGACGATGACATTGACCACTCGCCACTGACCGTCGTCCAGGCGCAGGGTATAGCTCACCGGGTAGACGGTGCCGTCGTTGGCCACTACCTCCATGGCCACGCTGGCCTGGTCCTCGTAGCGCGAGGCCTCCTGGTTGTCGAGGACCCGCACCTCCCGATAATCGAAGGTCACCAGCCCCTTGGCGTAGGTGTCGATCAGCGTCTGGCGGAAGGTGTCGACGAATCGCGAACGCTGCGAGGGCGAGGCATTGCGGAAGTAACGGCCCATGACGCTGGCGCCGATGTAACGGAAGTCGGCCACCTGCTCGAGGCTGTCGTCGACGATCGCCTCGAGCTCGTCGGGGTGCTCGCTGAAATAGCCTTCGCGCCCCTCGATGCGCCCCATCAGCTGGTTGACGCTGCCGCGGATCAGCTGCTCGGGGGACTCGCTCTGGGCCAGCGCCGGAACGGACGTCAGCGCCATCGTCCACAGGGCCAGGACCGTCAGGACCCCGGCCAGTCGGGTAGATAGTGTCATCGGCCTCATCGTCTTCACTCCTTGACCATGTTGGACACGAATTGCTGGATCAGCTCCTCCAGCACCAGGGCGGACTGGGTATCGCGAATGCGATCGCCGTCGGCCAGCGTGTCGGGCGCGCCGCCCACCGACAGCCCCACGTACTGTTCGCCGAGCAGCCCGGAGGTCAGGATCGACGCGGTGCTGTCCTCGGGCAAGGCGCCCTCCAGCCCCTCGTCGAGGGTCAGGACCACCCGGGCATCGTACCATTCCGGGTCCAGCGCAATGCTCTCGACCCGCCCCACGGTGACCCCGGCCATGGTGACCCGGGCCCGGGGCTTGAGCCCGCCCACGTTGGCGAAGTTGGCCTCCAGGCGGAAGTCGTCGCCGGGCGGCTCGAGGCTCAGGCCGCTGACCCTCAGGGCGAGGAACAGCAGCCCCAGGATGCCGACCAGCATGAACAGGCCGACGCCCAGCTCCATCGTCTTGCTGCGCTTCATTCCATGTCTCCACAAGTCCGCGGCGGCGCGGGGCCGCCGTCATTGCCGTCTGCCCCGTTCAGGAGAGTCCGCCGAACATCAGGGCGGTCAGCACGAAATCCAGGCCCAGCACCGCCAGCGACGCGTACACCACGGTGCGCGTGGTGGCCCGGGCGATGCCCTCCGAGGTCGGTACCAGGGCATAGCCCTGATAGACCGCGATCCAGGTCACCACCAGGGCGAACACCAGGCTCTTGATCAGGCCGTTGAGCACGTCGTCGACGAAGGCGACGCTGGCCTGCATGTTGCCCCAGTAGGAGCCCTCGAAGACGCCCAGCCACTTCACGCCGACCAGTTCGCCGCCCCAGATGCCGATCACGCCGAAGCCGATGGTCAGCAGCGGCAGGGCGACGAAGCCCGCCCACAGTCGTGGCGCGACCACCCGGCGCAGCGGATCGACGCCGATCATCTCCATGCTGGTGAGCTGCTCGGTGGCCTTCATCAGGCCGATCTCGGCGGTCAGCGCCGAGCCGGCCCGGCCGGCGAACAGCAGGGCCGCCACCACCGGCGCCAGCTCGCGCAGCAGCGACAGCGCCACCATCTGGCCCAGCGCATCCTCGGCGCCGAAATCGACCAGGATGGTGTAGCCCTGCAGGCCCAGCACCATGCCGATGAACAGCCCCGAGACCAGCACGATGGCCAGCGACATCACGCCGACGAAATGCATCTGACGCAGCCACAGCCTGAACCCCTCGGCGGAGGGCACGCCGACCGCCGACTGGACGAGCAGGATGGCCGCCTGGCCGAGGCCCTCGGTGACGTCGCATCCCTGGCGCCCCAGGCGCTGGAGCAGAGCGATCATCGCGGCCCTCCCGTGCCCAGCAGGTCGTCGTGGAAGTCCATGGCAGGATAGTGGAAGGGCACCGGACCATCCGGTTCGCCGTGGATGAACTGGCTGACTCTCGGGTCGCGGTCCACGTCGAGGCCCTGCGGGGTGCCCTGGGCCATCACACGGCCGTCGGCGATCACATAGACATAGTCGGCGATGGACAGGGTCTCCTTGATGTCGTGGGACACCACCACGGCGGTCAGCCCCAGCGCCTCGTTGAGGCGACGAATCAGCTGCACCAGCACGCCCATGGAAATGGGGTCCTGGCCGACGAAGGGCTCGTCGTAGAGAATCAGCTCGGGGTCCAGGGCGATGGCCCGGGCCAGGGCCACGCGCCGGGCCATGCCCCCGGAGAGCTCCGAGGGCATCAAGGTTCGGGCGCCGCGCAGGCCCACCGCCTGGAGCTTCATCAACACCAGGTCGCGGATCATCGACTCGGGCAGGTCGGTATGCACGCGCAGCGGAAACGCCACGTTCTCGAAGACGTCGAGGTCCGAAAACAGCGCCCCGCTCTGGAACAGCATGCCCATGCGCCGACGCAGCCGGAACAGCGCCTTGCGCGACAGCGCATGCACTTCCTGCCCGGCGATCCACACCCGCCCCGCATCGGGGGTGAGCTGACCGCCGATCAGCTTGAGCAGCGTCGTCTTGCCGGTACCGCTGGGGCCCATGATGGCGGTGATCTTGCCCCGCGGCACCACCATGTCGAGGCCGCGGAAGATCTCCGTCTCACCGCGGGCGAAGCGCAGGCCCGACACTTCGACGAGGGGGGAGTCACTCATCCGTTGGCATCCTTCGAGATTATCGAACATCGTATCCTAACCGGGTCCCGCGGCGCCAGCGCCGCGCCGCCACGGCTTGCGTCGGGGGCACGCAAGGGGTTCAATGGGCGCCTTTCTCGCCGGACGCGCCTCGCGACACCCGCCGGCGGCACCCGGGAGCCACGCCCAGGCCTCCCGCCCCTTGAGCCCAACCCCGCGACAGGCAACAATCATCGCCATGACTGACGAATCCTCCTCCTCCCGCGACCTGCTGGCCAGCGCCGAGCGCACCCTGCGGCTGGAGCAACAAGCCATCGGCGCGCTGATCGAACGCCTGGACGGCGACTTCGAGCGCGCCTGCGCGCTGATCCTGGCCTGTCGCGGCCGGGTGGTGGTCACCGGCATGGGCAAGTCCGGCCATGTCGGCGGCAAGATCGCCGCCACCCTGGCCAGCACCGGCACCCCGGCCTTCTTCGTGCACCCCGGGGAGGCCAGCCACGGCGACCTGGGCATGATCACCCCGGGCGACGTGGTCCTGGCGCTGTCCAACTCCGGCGAGACCGCCGAGGTGACCGCCTTGCTGCCGCTGCTCAAACGCCTGGGCACGCCGCTGATCAGCATGACCGGCCGCCCCGGCTCGACCCTGGCCCGCCATGCCGACGCCCACCTGGATGCCGGCGTGGAGCGCGAGGCCTGCCCGCTGGACCTCGCCCCCACTTCGTCCACCACCGCCTCCCTGGCGCTGGGCGACGCCCTGGCCGTGGCGCTGCTCGAGACCCGTGGCTTCACCGCCGAGGACTTCGCCCTCTCGCATCCCGGCGGCAGCCTCGGCAAGCGCCTGCTGCTCAAGGTCTCGGACCTGATGCACCAGGGCGACCGCCTGCCCCGGGTGGCGCTGGGCAGCCCGCTGCGCGACGCCCTGCTAGAGATCACCCGCCAGGGCCTGGGCTTCACCTGCGTGATCGACCCGGCGGGCCGGCTGGCCGGCGTCTATACCGACGGCGACCTGCGTCGCACCCTGGACCAGCACGGTGACCTCTCGGCGCTGACGGTGGATCAGGTGATGACCGTGCCCGGCAAGCGCATCTCGCCCGACACCCTCGCCGCCGAGGCGGTGCGCCTCATGGAGGACAGCCGCATCACCGCCCTGGCCGTGGTGGGCGACGACGGCCGCCCGGTGGGCGCCCTGCACATGCACGACCTGCTGGCCAGCGGCGTGATCTGACCCAAGGAGACCCCATGACCCTCGACGCCCCCCTGATGGACCCGCAGCTGGTCGACCGCCTGCGCCGCGTGCGCCTGCTGGCCATGGACGTGGACGGCGTGCTCACCGACGGCCGCCTCTATTTCCAGTCCGACGGCGGTGAGGTCAAGGCCTTTCACACCCTCGACGGCCACGGCATCAAGCTGGTGCAGCGCGCCGGCATCCAAGTTGCGCTGATCACCGGTCGCGACTCACCGATGGTCAGCCGGCGGGCCGCCGCGCTCGGCATCCAGCACCTCCATCAGGGCGTCGAACACAAGCTGCCGGTGCTGCGCCAGCTGTGCCAACGCCTCGACCTCGGCCTCGAGCAGGCCGCCTACTGCGGCGACGACATGCCCGACGTGGCGCCCATCCGCCAGGCCGGGGTCGGCATCAGCGTGCCCGGCGCGCCCAGCTACATCCGCCAGCACGCCGACTGGGTCACCGAACGCGAGGGCGGCTTCGGCGCGGTGCGCGAGATCTGCGACACCCTGCTCCAGGCCCAGGGCCACTGGGACGCCGTGCTCGACACCTACCTCCACGGCAAGGCCTGACGGGATGCGACTGCCCCGCCCCGGTTTCCGCACCTGGCTGTTCCTGCTGCTGCTCGTGCTGGGCGGCGGCCTGGCGCTGCTCGACCAGCGCTCCGAGGCACCGCCCGGCCCGGTGCCCCAGGACGAGGCCGGCGAGCCCGACTATTACCTGGAGGACGTCAAGCTGACGCGCTTCGACGCCCAGGGCCGCCCCCACCAGCGGCTGACCACCCCGCGACTGGTCCACACCCCGGTCGACGACGTCACCCGCCTGACCGCTCCCGACGCCCGACTGCGCGACGACGAGGGCCGCCTGTGGCTGGCCGTCGCCGAGCAGGGGCGACTGGGGGCCGGCGGCAACCCGCTGGTCCTCGAGGGCCAGGCGCGCCTCACCGCGCCCGCAGAGCGCTGGCGGCTCGAGACCGAGCGCCTCCACTACGATGCCGACGCCGGCCACGCCTGGAGCGACACGCCGGCGCGGCTGAGCCAGCCGCCGCAATCGATGCGCGGCGAGCGCTTCGACGCCTGGCTCGATGACAACCGCGCCCGACTGACCGACAATGTGCGCGGCCACCACCCGCCGAATTCCCAGGAGACCCCCGAGCCATGACGCGACCTCCCCTCGCCTCGTTGCTGGCCCTGACGCTGTTGGCCACGGCACTGGCCACCCCCGCGGCACTGGCCCTGGAGGGCGACGCCAGCGCGCCCATCCAGGTGGAGGCCGACCGCCTGGACCTCGACGACCGGGCCGGCACCGCCGTCTACCAGGGCGACGTGCACATCCAGCAGGGCAGCATGCAGCTGAGCGGCGCGCGCGTGGAGATCCAGCGCAACGATGCCGGCCAGCTGACCCGCGCCACCGCCACCGGCCAGCGTGCCTACATGGAACAGCAGCCCGCCCCCGATGAGCCGCTGGTCCGCGCCTGGGGGCGCACCGTGGTCTACCACGTGGCCGAGCGGCGCATCGAGCTGATCGACCAGGCCGAACTCCACCAGGGCGGCGACACCTTCGACGGCGGCTACCTGGAATACTTCCTCGACCGCCGGGTCGTCCAGGCCCGCTCCGACGCCCAGGGCGTCGACGAGCGCCAGCGGGTGCGCATGACCCTGGAGCCGGAACGGCAGGACGCCCCATGAAGACCCTGAGCGCCCAGCATCTGGCCAAGAGCTACAAGCGCCGCCGCGTGGTCCACGACATCAGCCTGGAGATCCGCCAGGGCCGTATCGTCGGCCTGCTGGGGCCCAACGGCGCCGGCAAGACCACCTCCTTCTACATGATCGTCGGCCTGGTGCGGGCCGATGCCGGCCGGGTCGCCATCGACGACCGCGACCTTTCGGGCAGCGCCATGCACGAGCGCGCCCGGGCCGGCATCGGCTACCTGCCCCAGGAGGCCTCGATCTTCCGCAAGCTGTCGGTGGCCGACAACATCATGGCCATCCTCGAGACCCGCGGCGATCTCGACCGGGCCGGACGACGGGATCGCCTGGAGCGCCTGCTCGAGGACTTCCACGTCACCCATATCCGCGACAACCTGGGCATGAGCCTGTCCGGCGGCGAACGCCGACGGGTCGAGATCGCCCGGGCGCTGGCCACCGAGCCCGACTTCATCCTGCTCGACGAGCCCTTCGCCGGGGTCGACCCCATCTCGGTGGGCGAGATCAAGGGCATCATCCGCCAGCTCAAGTCCCGCGAGATCGGCGTACTGATCACCGATCACAACGTCCGCGAGACCCTCGACATCTGCGATGGCGCCTACATCGTCGGCGACGGCCAGATCATCGCCGAGGGCGACGCCGAGCAGATCCTGGCCAACCAGCGCGTGCGCGACGTCTACCTGGGCCAGGACTTCCGCCTCTAAGGGCTGCGGCTTCGCAAGTCACTGATATAGCGTCGCCAACCGACGACGGGCACGCCGATTGCCATTGGCACGCTAATTGCTTAATCAGCACTTGCATGGCGCCATCCGGGCCACTAGGGTAGGAGCCTCTTCGCCGGAGGAGCGGAACCATCCATGGCCATGAAGGCATCCCTGCAACTGCGCGTCGGCACCCAGCTGACCATGACGCCCCAGCTGCAGCAGGCGATCGGCCTGCTGCAGCTCTCGACCCTCGACCTCCGCCAGGAAATCCAGCAGGCGCTGGAAGCCAACCCCATGCTGGAACTCGAGGACGATTTCGGCGAGCAGGCGGTCGGCGAGACCCCGGAAGACGACTGGTCCGACGAGATTCCCGCGGAACTCTCCGTGGACAGCGACTGGTCGGACACCTTCCAGGACGCCGGCGGCAGCGGCGAGGCCCCCGACTTCGAGCGCCAGGCCGCCGGCCAGAGCCTGCAAGGCCACCTCGGCTGGCAGCTGGCCATGAGCGGCCTCGAGGAGCGCGAAACGCGCATCGCCGAGAGCCTGGTCGATGCCGTGACGCCGGACGGCTACCTGGACCAACCGCTGGACGAGCTACGCGACGGCCTGCGCGCCCAGGGCCTTGAGGGCCTGACCACCCGGGAGATCGAGGCCGTCCTGCTGCGCCTGCAACAGTTCGAGCCCACCGGCGTCTTCGCCCGCGACCTGCGCGAATGCCTGCTGCTGCAGCTGGCCACCCTGCCCGACGACACCCCGCTGCTGCCCCAGGCCAGGCGCTTGGTGCGCCAGTTCCTGGAGGCGCTGGCCGCCAGCGACCGCCGCCTGCTGAAGCGTCGCCTGGGGCTGGACGACGAAGCCCTCGAGCGGGTCATCGCCCTGATCCGCGGCCTCGACCCGCGCCCCGGCAGCACCTACGCCGGCGACGACAACGACTACGTGATCCCCGACCTGATCGCCCGCCACACCCCCCAGGGCTGGCGGATCGAGCTCAATCCCGAGGCCATGCCGCGGCTGCGCATCCAGCCCGACTACGCGGCGCTGATCCGCCGCGCCGACAAGAGCGACGACAACCAGTTCCTCAAGGACCACCTCCAGGAGGCCCGCTGGCTGATCAAGAGCCTGACCAGCCGCAACGACACCCTGCTGCGGGTCGGCCGCGAGGTGATGACCCGCCAGATCGACTTCCTCGAGCAGGGCGAGGAAGCCATGAAGCCGCTGATCCTGGCCGACATCGCCCAGGCGGTGGAGATGCACGAATCGACCATCTCGCGGGTCACCACCCAGAAGTTCATCCACACCCCGCGCGGCGTCTTCGAGCTCAAGTACTTCTTCTCGAGCCAGGTCGGGGGCGGCGAGGACGCCCACTCGAGCACCGCGATCCGCGCCCGCATCCGCAAGCTGATCGAGGGCGAGCCCCCGCGCAAGCCGCTCTCCGACAGCAAGCTGGTGGAGCTGCTCGGCGAGGAAGGCATCGAGGTGGCCCGGCGCACCGTGGCCAAGTACCGCGAGGCGATGCAGATCCCCTCCTCCAGCCGCCGCAAGCGTCTCGGTTAGGGCCGTCGCCAGCCGCGCCGCATGGCGTGGAAAACCGCCTGGCGCGGGGGGTTTGCAAGGCACCAAAAAGGGTTACAATCGGATCACCACCCAAGGAGCAAGGAGCGTGTCATGCAAGTCAACCTCACCGGCCACCACGTGGAATTGACCGATCCCCTGCGTGACTACGTGCAGGAGAAGCTCACGCGACTCGAGCGCCACTACGACAACATCACCACCGTGCAGGTCACGCTCTCCGTGGAGAAGGAACGCCAGCAGGCCGCCTGCACCCTGCATGCCGCCGGTGCCGATCTACACGCCGAGGCGATGGACGGCGACATGTACGCCGCCATCGACGCCCTTGCCGACAAGCTGGACCGCCAGCTGGTCAAGCACAAGGAAAAGACCCAGGCCCGCGCCCAGGGCGCCGCAAGCGTCCGCTGAGCCGCCAATGTCACTCGAAGCCATCCTGCCCCCCGAGCGCGCCCTGTTCGGCGTGCCCGGGGGGAGCAAGAAGCGGGTGCTGGAATTCTTCAGCACCTTCATTGCCCAGAACACCCCGAGCCTCGACAGCCAGGAGGTCTTCAGCCGGCTGATCGGGCGTGAGCGCCTGGGCAGCACCGGCATCGGGCACGGGGTCGCCATCCCCCACTCCCGCAACCCGCATTGCAAGGCGCCCATCGCCGGCTTCCTCAAGCTCGCCGAACCGGTCGACTTCGATGCCATCGACGGCGAGCCCGTCGATCTGGTGTTCGTGCTGCTGGTCCCCGAGGAGGCCGACGACGCTCATCTCGCCCTGCTCGGCCAGGTGGCCAGCGTGATGAACGACGCCGAGACCCGCAGCGCCCTGCGCCGCGCCGATAGCCAGCGCGAGCTCCACGACTGCCTCCTCGAGGCCATCCGACGACAGGCCCCGGCCGCCAAGGGACGCGACTGAGCCCCGCGTCCGCCCCGACCAGGAGACCCGTCATGCAACTCGTCATCATCAGCGGACGCTCCGGCTCCGGCAAGTCGATCGCCCTGCAGGCCCTGGAGGATCTCGGCTTCTACGCCATCGACAACCTGCCGGCCATGCTGCTCGGCCCGCTGGTGGACGAGCTGAGCGGCGGCCAGTCGCTGCGCAGCGCCATCGCGGTGAGCATCGACGCCCGCAACCTGCCCCACGCCCTTGAGCGCTTCCCCGCGCTGCTCGAAGACGTCCGGGCCCGCAACATCCACTGCCAGGTGGTCTACCTGACCACCGACGCCCGGATCCTGCTGGAGCGCTATTCCGCGACCCGGCGTCGCCACCCGCTGACCCGGGACAGCGAGATGACGCTGGCCGAGGCAATCGACCGCGAGGAGGAGGCGCTGGCCGAGATCCGCGATCTCGCCGACCTCTTGATCGACACCTCGCGGCTCTCGGTCCACGACCTGCGCGGGCGCATCACCGACCAGGTCGCCGGCCATCGCCGCGAGGGCCTGACGCTGACCGTGGAATCGTTCGGCTTCAAGCGCGGCGTGCCCCTGGACGCCGACATCGTGTTCGATGCCCGCTGCCTGCCCAACCCCTACTGGGATCCCCGGCTGCGCGACGCCACCGGGCGCGACGCCAGCGTGATCGCCTTCCTCGAAGGCTATCCCGTCGTCGACGAGATGGCCGACGACATCCTGGCCTGGGTCGAGCGCTGGCTGCCGCATTACCGGGCCAGCCAGCGCAGCTACCTGACCGTGGCGATCGGCTGCACCGGCGGTCAGCACCGCTCCACCTACCTCGCCGAACGCCTGTCCCGCCGCCTGGCCGAGCGCCATGCCGGGGTGCGCCTGCGTCACCGCGAACTCGGCCTGCAACTCACCCTCCCCGCCCCGAACGCCGACGAGGACCGCTAGCCACGTGCCCAGCCGCAAGCTTACCCTGACCAACAAGCGCGGCCTGCACGCCCGCGCCGCCACCCGCCTGGTAAAGTGCTGCCAACCCTTCGCGTCGCGGGTCACCGTCTATCACGGCGAACAGCGGGCCGACGCCGCCAACATCATGTCGCTGCTGATGCTCGCCGCGCCCTGCGGCACCGAGCTGACCCTGGAGGCCGACGGCGACGACGGCGAGGCGGTACTCGATGCGCTGGAGGCGCTGTTCGAGGCCAGGTTCGACGAGGAAGCCTGACAGCTGGAAGCTGGAGGCTGGAAGCTGGAAGCTGGAAGCTGGAAGCTGGAAGCTGGAAGCTGGAAGCTGGAAGCTGGAAGCTGGAAGCTGGAAGCTGGAAGCTGGAAGCTGGAAGCTGGAAGCTGGAAGCTGGAAGCTGGAAGCTGGAAGCTGGAAGGCAGCGTATAACGAACCGCCCCTATGGCAAGTGCCTAGGGGCGGTTTTTCTTCAAGCTTCCAGCTTACGCCCGCGGAGCGGGCGGTTCCGGCTTATAGCGGGCGAAGCCCGGCTCAGCTGCCGGCGACCATCATCTCGTCGATCAGCCAGCTGCCGGTATGGATGCTGCCGCGGGTATCGATGTCGTCGCCGACGCCGACCAGGCCCTGGAACATGGCCGCCAGGTTGCCGGCGACGGTGAACTCCTCGACCGGATGCTGGATGCGGCCGTTCTCCACCCAGAAGCCCGCCGCCCCGCGCGAATAGTCGCCGGTGACGCCGTTGACGCCCTGGCCCATCAGTTCGGTGACCAGCACCCCGCGATCCATGCGCGCGAGCAGCGCCTCTTGGGATTCGAGCGGCGCATCGAGGCGCAGGTTGCGGGCGCCGCCGGCGTTGCCGGTGGTTTCCATGCCCAGACGCCGCGCGCTGTAGGCGGACAGCATGTAACTGGCCAGCCGCCCCTGGTCGATGAAGACGTTGTCGCGGGTCGCCACGCCGTCACCGTCGAAGGCGCTGCTGGCCATGCCGCGCACCAGCCGCGGCTTCTCCTGCAGCGAGAACCATTCGGGGAACAGGGTGTCGCCGAGGCGATCGCAGAGGAAGGAGGCCTGCCGATAGAGGGCGCCGCCGGCGATGGCGCCGAGGAAACTGCCGACCAGCCCCGAGGCCAGGCCGGGATCGAACAGCACCGGCATCCGCCCGGTGGCCGGGCGCTGGGCACCGAGGCGGCGCAGGGTACGCCGGGCGGCGCTCTCGCCCACCGCCTCGGGGGCCAGCAGCTCGCGGGGATCCCGGGCGCTGGTGTAGTCGTAGTCGCGCTGCATGCCGTGCTCGTCCTCGGCGATCAGCATGCAGGAGAGCGAGTGGCGGCTGCCGCGCTGGCTGCCCAGGAAACCGTGGCTGTTGGCATAGACGCGCACGCCCTCGCCGCTGGACAGTCCGGCACCGTCGGAGCTCTTGATGCCCGCCTGGCCGCGGCCGGCCGCTTCGCAGGCCAGGGCCAGGTCGATCGCCTGCTCGGTGGACAGCGCCCAGGGGTGGTGGACGTCGAGGTCCGGAAGCTCGCGGGCCATCAGTTCCGCCGGGGCGAGCCCCGAGGCCGGGTCCTCGCCGGTATAGCGCGCGATGGCCATGGCCTTCTCGACCACGTCCTTGATCGACGCCTCCGAGGCATCGGTGGACGAGGCACTGCCCTTGCGGCTACCCACGTAGACGGTCACCGCGATGCCCTGATCGCGGGACAGCTCGACGGTCTCGACCTCGCCCTCGCGAACGTTGACGCCCACGCCCTGGTCGACGCTGGCGCCCACCTCGCAGGCATCGGCGCCGAGCCGGCGGGCCAAGCCCAGGGCCGCCTCGGCGCGGGTTTCCAGCAGTGACTGCTGGGCGACGGCATCGAAAGCCTGTGTCATCGTCTTGACTCCTCACTCACCGACCCAGGGGCCGATACACAATATGGTCGTTTGGCCAGCCCGGCGCGGCGGGCTGGTATACTGGGCCGATACCCCACGCCCCGACTGTCACGAACCAGGACGCCGCATGACCCAGGATGATTTCTCTCCGGCCGACGAACGGCCCAGCAAGTCGCAGCTCAAGCGCGAGATGCATGCCCTCCAGGCGCTCGGCGAGCGGCTGATCGCCATGCGCGAGGCCGAACGCGCCCGCTTCCCGCTCTCCGACGACCTGCTGGCGGCGATCGAGGAGACCGGCCGCATCCGCGCCCGGGAGGCTCGCCGCCGCCACATGCAGTACGTCGGCAAGCTGATGCGCCGCGAGGACCTCGAGGGCATCCAGGCGGTGTTCGACGAGATGGACCGCGAGCAACTGCGCCGGGACCACGCCTTCCACCGCCTGGAGCAGTGGCGCGACCGCCTCATCGAGGAAGACGACGCCCTCGAGGCCTTCATCGCCGAGTACCCCGACGTCGACCGCCAGGCCCTGCGTCAGCTGATCCGCAACGCCCGCCGCGAGCGCGCCCAGGACAAGTCGCCGACCAACGCCCGCCGGCTCTTCAAGCTGATCCGCGACACCGCCGGGCTCTGACGCTCGCCCCGCAGCATCTCCCGACCCGCGAAGCCAGCGAGCGACGACGAGGCCAGGCGGCGGCGAACGAGACAGCGGAGTTTAGGTTCGCCTAAATGAGCATGGCGAGTTCGCCGCCAACACCGCCTCGTCGAGCGCAGCGGCTTCCTTGCTACGACTGGGTGCCGCCGACGGTCAGCTCGTCCAACTTCAGCGTCGGCTGACCGACGCCCACCGGCACGCCCTGCCCCTCCTTGCCGCACACGCCGATGCCGGTATCCAGCGCCAGGTCGTGGCCGATCATCGATACATGGCCCATGGCCTCGGGGCCGTTGCCGATCAGGGTCGCGCCCTTGACCGGCGCGGTGATCCGCCCGTCCTCGATCAGGTAGGCCTCGCTTGCCGAGAACACGAACTTGCCCGAGGTGATGTCCACCTGGCCGCCGCCGAAGCTCACCGCGTAGAGCCCGCGGGAGACGCTCTTGATGATGTCGGCGGGATCGTCCTGGCCGGCGCGCATGTAGGTGTTGGTCATGCGCGGCATCGGCAGGTGGGCGAAGGATTCGCGACGCGCGTTGCCGGTGGGCGCCATGCCCATCAGCCGGGCGTTGAGCTTGTCCTGCATGTAGCCGGTGAGCACGCCATCCTCGATCAGGGTGGTGCACTGGGTGGCCGTGCCCTCGTCGTCGACGGACAGCGACCCGCGGCGGTCGGCCAGGGTGCCGTCGTCGACCACGGTCACGCCCGGCGCGGCCACGCGCTCGCCCATGCGGCCGGCGAAGGCCGAGCTGCCCTTGCGGTTGAAGTCGCCCTCCAGGCCGTGGCCCACCGCCTCGTGGAGCAGGATGCCCGGCCAGCCGGCGCCCAGCACCACCGGCATCTGGCCGGCCGGGGCGTCCACGGCATCGAGGTTGACCAGCGCCTGGCGCACCGCCTCCTTGGCGAAGCGCTCGGCGACCTGCTCGTCGCGCAGCCGGGACATCGGATAGCGGCCGCCGCCGCCGGCGCTGCCGCGCTCGCGACGGCCGTCGCGCACCGCGATGACGCTGACGTTGAAGCGCACCAGCGGGCGCACGTCGGCGGCCAGGGTACCGTCGCTGGCACGCACCAGCACCACCTCGTAGACGCCGGTCAGTGAGGCGCTGACCTGGCTCACCGAGGGATCGGCGGCTCGGGCCACGCGGTCGGCCTCCTTGAGCATGGCGACCTTCTCGTCGGCGGAGAGCCCGGCCAGCGGGTCGATGCCCGCATAGCGGGCGGCCGGCGCGGCCACCACCCGCGGCGCGACGTCCCGGCGCTGGCCGCTGCGCACGATGCCGGCGGCGGTACGGCCGGTCTCGGCCAGGGCGTCCATGGTGATCTGGTTGGAGTAGGCGAAGCCGGTCTTCTCGCCGGCCAGGGAGCGCACGCCGACGCCGCCGTCGATGTTGTAGCTGGCTTCCTTGACCTCACCGTCCTCCAGCACCCAACCCTCGTGCCAGCTGCGCTGGAAGTACAGGTCGGCATAGTCGATGCCGGCGCCCATGGCGTGGCCGAGGCCGGCGTCCAGGGCATCGAGATCGAGCCCGCCGGGCGTCAGCAGCGCCTCGGCGGCCTGGTCGAGCAGGGGTTGCGTGTGTGATGTCATTCGGCACTTTCCAGAGCGATGCGCGGCGAGGTCCAGGGCCCCTCCACGCGATAGTGAATTCGGGTCACGCGGTCGAGGGCGTCGCCGAACAGCTTGTCGGCGATGAACAGCGCCCCTCCGACCACCGGCGCCCCGGCGATCACCGCCGCCAGGGGCAGGTTGTTGCTCACCGGCAGTGTGACGCCCAGGCGCTGGTCGAGTTCCCGCCGCGCCAGGTCGACGCTGCCGTCGAGGGTGAAGCGGGTGGCCGGGCCATCGATCTCGACCGGTCCACGGGTCTCCAGCACCCCACCATACAGGGTCGCATCGCCGCTGACACGATCGAAGGCGGTGCCCTGCCCGGTAACGTCGGAGAAGTCCAGGGTCAGGCGGCGCAGCAGGTTGTCCACGTTGAGCAGTCCGACCACCCGCGCCGAGGGCGACTCCAGGTTGACGAAGCGCCCGTCCCGCAGCTCGACCGCCAGGTTGCCCCGCGAGCGCGCCAGGGCGAACTGCCAGGGCGCGCCGGGCCAGGCCAGCTGGCCGTCGACCCGGGTCTCGGCGTTGCGAATGGCCACCGGCTGGCCGAGCGCCTCCAGGGCGCTGCCCAGGTCGCGGCCGTCGACGTCCAGTCGCGCCCGGGTCAGGCTGGCCTCGGGTCCGGTGGCCTCCCACACCAGGTTGCCACTGGCCTCGATCTCGCCAAGGGTCAGCGCCAGCGGATCGATCACCAGGCGATCCGGCTCGGCTCGCCACTCGGCGTTCAGCGGGCCGAAGGGTCGCCCCTGATAGCGCAGTTCGTCGATGCTCAGCCGTCCCGCCGGCAACTCGCCGAGCGAGGCCGGCATGGCGGCCGGCGCCGGCGGCACCTCGAGCTCGTCGAGCAGCCGTCCGCCGCCCTCGGTGGCGTCGACATCGGTGGCGTCGACATCGGCCGGCAGCAGGCCATCGAGGCGCAGGCTGGACAGCGACAGGTCGAGGGGACGCGCCAGGTCCGGCCGATACTCGAGGCGGCCGGCCAGCAGGCTGCCGTCCAGCGCCAGCTCCCAGCCGCCGGACAGCGGCTGGCCCTCGACGATCATCGAGCCGAGGCAGCGCTGCTCGACGCTCAGGCAATCGGTATCCAGCATCAGATGGGTGATGGGGCTGCGGCCCGAGCCGCCGGCGGAACCGCCGAGCGCCCCGCCGGACAGCGGCCTCAGGGCGCTGCCCCAGGCCCGGGCATCGAAACGCGGCAGATAGGCCTGCAGCGTCCAGCCGGACTCGCCGGGCCAGGTCGCGGGCGCCTCTCGCCCGAGCCAGGCCTGGCCCTGACCGCCGCGCCCGGGGCGCCAGCGCCAGCCTAGGCTCGCGCCCAGGCGGCCCGACCAGGGCCCGGACTCGGCCAGGGCGAAGGTCAGGCGCAGGTCCCGCGGCGTGTCGGCCGCCTTGCCCAGCGGCGCCGGCAGGTCGATGGACAGACCACGCAGCTCGCTCGACAGGTTCAGGGTCGGCGTGTCGGCATCGAGATCGACGCTGCCGCGCCAGGCCAGCGGGCCGGCGAGCACCTCGCCGATGCCGGCCGGCGCTCCCAGCTCGGTGAGTGCCTCGGGCCGGGCGGTGCCCGACAGCACGACACGCCCCTCGCCGGTAGCCAGTTCGGCGCCGACCGGTCCGCCCAGCAGCCGCCCGCTCAGGCGGCCATCGAGAGACCCCGACTCAGCGCGCTGATGCCAGGCCAGCGGTCCCGTGATGTTCTGGAAGACCAGCCCGCTGGCCGAATGGGTCAGGCGCGGCAGGTCGGCGTCGCCGGCGATGTCGAGACGCAGCGAGTCGGCATCGTCGAGCGCCATCTCGAGGTCGAGATCGGCCTCGACGCTTCCCTCGCCTTGCCAGTCGGCAACCGCCCCGATGCCGTCCACGGGCATCGCGGCGAGGTAACGCGTCAGCGCCGGCGCGTCGGCGACGAGCGGCCCGCTGACCGACAGTCGATCGTCTTCGAGGCGCACCTCGGCATCGCGGGTGCGGATGCCCAGGCTCTGGGCGATGTCCACCTCGGCCTCGAGCGTCTCGTCGCGCAGCCGCAGGCGACCGGCCACGTCGTCCAGCGCCGGCCAGTCGTCGGCGAAGGGCAGCCGCCCCTCCTCCACCGTCAGGTCGAGGTTCAGCGACGGCTCGACGGCCGGCAGCCCGGTCTCGGACCGGCGCAGCGGTGCGTGGAGACGCAGCGAGCCCTCCGGCACCCGGCCGGCCAGGCCGCCGGCCAGCCACTCGGCGAGCTCGGGCGTTTCCTCGCGCAGCAGCACCATGGGCAGCCAGTCGGTCAACGGTCGCGAGCGGGCGTCCACGTCGCGGAAATCCAGCGTCAGGCCGAAGCCACCGCGTTGCGGGCCGCCCACCGAGAGGCCGAAACCGCCCGTCACCTCGGCGCCACGCCAGCCGACCTCGAGCCCTCGGCCGCTGACGAAGCTGCGCGGGCCGTCGTAGGTCCAGCTCACCTCGCCGCCGGCATGCGCCAGCGACATCGGCGCCTCGAAGACCTCCGGGAAGGCCAGCTCGGTGCCTTCGCCCCCGACGAAGCGCACCCGGCCCCGCTCGCCGTCGGCGGTCAGCCACAGGTCCAGCGGCCCGCCGCCCGGCGCCTGCTGCCAGGGGTCGACGACCACTTCGCTGGCGCTGACCCGCGCCCGCCAGTCGCCTTCCCGATAGCCGACACCCAAGGCGTTCACCCGCCCCCGCGGGGCGAGCGCCGAGACGCTGCGGGCCAGCGCCTCGGGCAACGGTAGACGCTCCCGCCAGGCCGCCAGGGCGGCGAGATCGAAGGCACCGGTGGTGAGCCACCAGTCCCGGCCATCGCCGTTCAGGTACCAGTCCCGCGGCAGCGGGCGACCGCTGCCCGGGGCCTCGGGGCCGGACAGCTGGCGGGCATCGGTCTGCCACCAGGCCTGCCAGTCGTCGCCCTGGGCCGCGCGGCGCCACTGGCCGCGCAGGCTGACGTCCTCGAGCACGATGCCCGGCGCCGCGCCGGCGTCCTGGGGCTGGCGCAGGGCCAGCCGCGGGGCCGCGACGTCGAGCCGGGCGTCGGCCAGGCGACCGCGGGTCCAGCGGCCCCACAGCCGCGCCTCGCCCGCCAGTTCCGAGACCCGCGGCAAGGCCTCGATGCCGAACAGCGACGATAGCCCCGTCAGGCTGTCGAGGCTCATGTCCGCCTGCAGGGCGGCGCCGAAGTCGTCGAGGCCGCCCTCCCCGGGCACCAGCTCCATGACCACCGTGGCGGCCTCGCCGGGGCGACCGCGCAGGCGCACCTGGCCCTCCAGGTGGGTGCGGCGGTCATCGCCCACCATCAGCAGCCGCGATGCCTCCAGCACCGCCTCGCGTTCGCGGCCATGCAGCACCAGCTCGATGTCCTCGGCCCAGGCACGCTGGCGCAGCAGCACGCCGACCCAGAAGTCCAGGCGCGCGAGATCGAACTCGCTCTCGGGAATCAGCTCGGGGGGCACGTCGGCGGGCTCCGGCCAGCGCCAGCGCCCGTCCTCGGCCTGGTAGAGGTGCAGGGTGAGGCCGGAGAGCCGCGCATCGGCCACCACCGGCATGCCGTCACGCAGGCTGGCGGCGGCATCGAGCCTCAGCCGGGCGGCGTCCAGCTCGAGCAGCGGCCGCTCGCCGCCGTCGGGCCCCGCCCGCAGCGACAGGCCACGCAGCGCGAGGGCCGGGTCGAGGCCGGCCAGCTCGCCGTCGATACCCTGCAGAGTCACCGCGGCATCGAAGCGCGCCGACAGCAGCCCCTCGAGGCGCGGCGTGAGCTGGTCGACCTGGCCGAGCAGCAGGCGCAGCACCAGCGTCAGCAGCGCCACCAGGGTGAGCGCCGCCGCCAGTAGCGTCAGGGACCAGCGAATGACCAGGCGAGTCCTCGACATGGGCTCACATCAGCACGATGTCGTACTGCTCCTGGGAGTAGTGGGACTCGACCTGGAAGCGGATGGTCTTGGCGATGAACTCCTCCAGGTCGGCCACCGCCGCGGACTCCTCGTCCAGCAGCCGGTCGACCACCGACTGGGCGGCCAGCACCGTGTAGGTCTCGGCGTTGTAGGCCCGCTCCTCGCGCAGGATCTCGCGGAAGATCTCGTAGCACACCGACTCGGGGGTCTTGAGGGTGCCGCGGCCCTGGCAGGAGGGACAGGCCTCGCACAGCGTCTGCTCCAGGCTCTCCCGGGTGCGCTTGCGGGTCACCTGCACCAGGCCGAGCTCGGTGACCCCGGTGCACTTGGTCTTGGCGTGATCGCGCTCCAGCGACTTCTCGAGCATCCGCAGCACCTGGCGCTGGTGCTCGGTGTCCTCCATGTCGATGAAGTCGATGATGATGATGCCGCCAAGATTGCGCAGGCGAAGCTGGCGGGCGATGGCGGTGGCGGCCTCGAGGTTGGTCTTGAAGATGGTCTCCTCGAGGTTGCGGTGCCCCACATAGCCGCCGGTGTTGACGTCGATGGTGGTCATCGCCTCGGTGGGGTCGATGACCAGGTAGCCGCCGGACTTGAGCTGGACCTTGCGGCCCAGGGCCTTCTGGATCTCGTCCTCGACGCTGAACAAATCGAAGATCGGCCGCTCGCCGGCGTAGTGCTCGATGCGCTCCACCGCCGCGGGCATGAACTCCTCGGCGAACTCCACCAGCTTGACGTGGTTTTCCCGGGAGTCGATGCGCACCTTCTCGATGTCGTCGCGCATCACGTCGCGCAGGGTACGCATGAACAGCGGCAGGTCGTCGTAGATGACGCTGGGCGCCGAGGCGGTGACCTTGCGCTCGCTGACCTTG
Source organism: Halomonas sp. ABH4_019 (assembly GCF_056159885.1). NCBI lineage: Bacteria > Pseudomonadati > Pseudomonadota > Gammaproteobacteria > Oceanospirillales > Halomonadaceae > Halomonas > Halomonas sp. ABH4_019. The sequence goes on along the minus strand of NZ_JBSWWC010000003.1, from coordinate 312,341 downwards.
CGCCACAGCCGCAGCAGGAAGTGCATGTCGCCGGCCAGCTCCTCCTGGGTGACGCCCTCGGCGGCGGTGCGCACGATGAAGCCGCCGGTCACTTCCAGCGTCTGCTGCTCCTGGGCCTCCTCGACCAGCTCGCGCAGCCGCTCGCGCTCGCGCTCGTCCTCGATGCGCTGGGACACGCCGTTGTGAGGCGAGTCGGGCATGTAGACCAGGTAGCGCGACGGCACCGAGAGATGGGTGGTCAGGCGCGCGCCCTTGGAGCCGATCGGGTCCTTGGTGACCTGCACCACCAGCGACTGCCCCTCGTGGAGCAGCGCCGCGATGGAGACCTGCTCGTCCGCCGGGGTGCCCGGCGGCATCACCTCGTGGGCATGGATGAAGGCGGCCCGTTCGAGGCCGATGTCGACGAAGGCGGCCTGCATGCCCGGCAGCACCCGGACCACCTTGCCCTTGTAGATGTTGCCGACGATACCGCGACGCCGGGCCCGCTCGATGAAGGCCTCCTGCAGCACGCCGTTCTCCACCACGGCGACACGGGTCTCCATCGGGGTCAGGTTGATGAGTACTTCACCGCTCATGCGGAAATCCTTGTCCAGAGGAAACTCGGGGCATTATGACATAGCCCTGACCTGGTGCGACTCGTTGCTCAGTGTCCGCCCCACAGCGGCACCCCCTGTCGGGCCAGCAGGTCGGCGGTCTCGAACAGCGGCAGGCCGACCACCGCCGAATGGCTGCCCTCGAGGCGTGACACGAAGATCGCCGCGAAGCCCTGGATGGCATAGCCGCCGGCCTTGTCGACGGGTTCGCCGGTGGCCCAGTAGGCGGCGATCTCGGTCTCCGTGATCTCGCGCATCACCACCCGGGTGGCCACGCCGAGGCTCGACATGCCGGACGGCCCGTCGAGCGCCACCGCGGTCAGCACCCGATGGGCACGCCCGGACAGCGAGCGCAGCATGGCGGCGGCGTGCTCGCGGTCGCGAGGCTTGCCGAGGATGGCGTCGTCGCACACCACGGCGGTGTCCGAGCCGAGCGTCGGCAAGGCGCTGCCCACCGCGCCGGCCCGGGCCTTCGCCTCGGCCAGGCGCCGCACATAGGCTTCGGGCGCCTCACCGGGGCCGGGCGTCTCGTCGATATCCACCGGGTGCACCTCGACCGGCACCCCGATGGACGCCAGCAGGTCGCGGCGGCGCGGCGAGGCGGAGGCCAGACGGATCAGCGGCGCGCTCGACTCATTCGGCATGGATGTCTCCGGGCTCAGTTGTCGGCGGGACGGCGACGGAAGGCGCGAAACAGCGTGGTCAGCCAGGGCCACAGCAGCGCTCCGATCACCGAGGGCAGCAGGAAAGAAAGATGGATCGAGAACGGCCCCAGCAGGGTCCTGAGCCACTGCTCGACCAGCTGCACCGTGCCCAGCAGCACCAGGATCAGCACCGCCTGCTGGAACAGCGAATAGGCCCGGAAGCGGGGGTAGACCAGTGCGCACAGGAAGGCCAGCAACGACAGCAGCAGAGCATTCTGTCCGAGCGGTGCGCCCTGGAGGAGATCCAGCAGGATGCCCAGCACGAAGCCGTGGAAAACCCCGACGCGCTGGGGCGCCTTCATGCACCAGTAGATCAGCATCAGGCCCAGCCAGTCAGGCCGCCAGATCTGCCAGCCGTCGGCCAGCGGCATCACCTGCAGGCACAGCGCCAGCAGCAGGGTCAGCCAGATCCAGGGCAGGCTCGCCACGGGACGCGTCGCCATCACTCTTCCTCCTCGAGGGGACCGATCATCTGCAGCGCGGCCTCCACGGCGGTCCGGTCGAGGCTGGCCGTCCATCCCCCCCGACCCGGGGCCTCGGGCGGCTCGGGCGGAAACAGCAGCAGGAAATGGCGGGCGCGCTGCAGCTGGGCCACGGGACGAGCGTCGACCCGCGCGAAGGGCTCGCCCGGGTCGTGGACCACGGCGGTGACCCGCGCCACCGGGTAGCCCGGCGGGAAGCGCCCGGCGAGCCCCGAGGTCATCAGCAGGTCGCCCTCGCGGATATCGGCGGTATCCGGCACGTGCAGCACGCTCAGGGTCTCGTACTGGCCGGTGCCCTGGATGACGAAGCGCAGGCCGTTGCGGTTGACCTGGACCGGCAGCGCATGGCTGGCGTCGGCCACCAGCAGCACCCGGCTGGCATAGGCCGACACCGAGGTCACCTGCCCCACCAGCCCGGCGGCGTCCATCACCGGCTGGCCGACGAACACGCCGTCGCGGCGGCCGCGATCGATGACCATGCGGTGGCTGAAGGGGTCCGGGTCCAGCGACAGCAGCTCGGCGGTGATGAAGGGGATGTCGCGCTCGCGGGTGGCATCGAGCAGCTCGCGCAGCCGCACGTTCTCGGCGGTCAGGCTGGCCATGCGCTGGACGCGATGCGAGAGGGTCAGGATCTGCTCGCGCAGCTGGCGATTCTCGTCGAGCAGCTCGCGCTGGTCGGAAAACGCCAGCGACGCCCAGTTGAGGGCGTCGCTGGGCAGGCTGACCAGCCGCTGGATGGGCGCCACCAGGGTCGACAGCTGGGCCCGCACGGGCTCCATGCGCGAGAAACGCAGGTCGGCGAACATCAGGGCAACGGCGAGAAACGCACACAGCAGCATGCGATAGCCCGGCACCGATCCATGCGAGAACAGCGGCTTGATAGCGTTCTCCCTCTCTCCTTGCGGCCCCGGCCTATGGCCGGATCGCCTGACAGCATCTCGCCTGGCGGGGCGTCGCCCGCCATCACAGGGTTCCGTGGTCTCCGGGGGAGCGCCGATTCATGTCGCGTGCGACGAGAGGCGGGAACGCCCAGGGTCGCCAGGCGCACCCCCGACGAACCTGCGCGCGTCCCCGCGCCCCAGGGGGCATCGAGCGCAGCAACGAATCAGGGGGGCTTCCCCTAGTCGCTGGAGAGCAGCTCGAAGGTGTGCTGGTCGATCATCTCCAGCGCCTTGCCGCCGCCGCGGGCCACGCAGGTCAGCGGATCTTCGGCGACCACCACCGGCAGCCCGGTCTCCTCGGCGATCAGTTTGTCGAGATCGCGCAGCAGCGCGCCGCCGCCGGTCAACACCAGGCCGCGCTCGGCGATATCGGAGGCCAGCTCGGGGGGCGACTGCTCCAGGGCGCTCTTCACCGCGGCGACGATGGACCCCAGGGTCTCCTGGAGGGCGTCGAGGATCTCGTGGGAGTTCAGGGTGAAGCTGCGCGGGATGCCCTCGGCCAGGTTGCGGCCGCGCACGTCGATCTCGCGCAGCTCGCCGCCGGGGTAGGCGCAACCGATCTCTTCCTTGATGCGCTCGGCGGTGGACTCGCCGATCAGGCTGCCGTAGTGGCGACGCACGTAGGCGATGATCGCCTCATCGAAGCGGTCGCCGCCGACGCGGATGGACTCGGAGTAGACCACGCCATTGAGCGAGATGATGGCGATCTCGCTGGTGCCGCCGCCGATGTCGACGACCATGGAGCCCTGGGCCTCCTCGACCGGCAGGCCGGCGCCGATGGCCGCCGCCATGGGCTCTTCGATCAGGAACACCTCGCGCGCCCCGGCGCCCTCGGCGGACTCCTTGATGGCCCGTCGCTCCACCTGGGTCGACATGCAGGGCACGCAGACCAGCACCCTGGGGCTGGGCGTCAGGAAGGTGCTCTGATGCACCTTGCGGATGAAGTACTGCAGCATCTGCTCGGTCACGGTGAAGTCGGCGATGACGCCGTCCTTCATCGGCCGGATGGCGGTGATGTTGCCGGGGGTGCGGCCCAGCATGCGCTTGGCGTCGGCACCCACCGCGGCCACGCTGCGCATGTTGCCGGACTGGCGGATGGCCACCACCGACGGCTCATCGAGCACGATGCCGCGCCCGCGGACATAGATCAGCGTATTGGCCGTCCCCAGGTCGATCGACAGATCGCTGGAAAACAGCCCCCTCAAACGTTTGAACATGAAGTCGTTACTCTAGTGCAGACCGGGAACCCTGTGCGGGGGCAAACCGTATCACTGCACCCCCCGGGCGGCAAGCGCCAGGCCGCCGGCCCCTGCCCGCCGGGTCGCGAATGTGGTACCTTCTGCGGTCTTTTCTCCACCCTTTCGAGGACACCCGATCATGGCGCTTGAACACGCAGACGTTCTCAGGGCCGCCCACCTCGCCCGACTCGGCCTGGATGAAGGCGAGGCCGACCGCTATCTCGACGACCTGGGCCGCATCCTGGAGATGGTCGATCAACTGCAGTCCCTCGACACCGAGGGCGTCGCGCCCCTGGCCCACCCGCTGGACGCCACCCAGCGCCTGCGCGCCGACGAGGTCACCGAGGCCGACCAGCGCGAGACCTTCCAGCGCTGCGCGCCGGCGGTGGAGAACGGCCTCTACCTGGTGCCGCGGGTCGTCGAATGACCGCGTCCTCCTTCGTCAATGGCATGTCATCACGGAGCCCTGGGCCCATGCACGACCAGACACTGACCGAACTCGCTGCCGCCCTGGCCGCCGGCGAGTTCTCCAGTCGCGAGCTCACCCAGCACCTGCTCGCGCGCATCGAACGCCACGACGGCGCCCTCAACAGCTTCATCACCGTCACGGGCGATGCCGCCCTGGAAGCGGCGGATCGCGCCGACGCCGCCCGTGCCCGCGGCGAGGCCGGCCCGCTGAGCGGCCTGCCGCTGGCGCTGAAGGACATCTTCTGCACCCAGGGCGTCAAGACCAGCTGCGGTTCGCGGATGCTCGACAACTTCGCCGCCCCCTTTGATGCCACCGTGGTCGAGAGGCTCAAGGCCGCCGGCACCCTGAGCCTCGGCAAGACCAACATGGACGAGTTCGCCATGGGCTCGTCCAACGAGAACAGCCACTACGGGCCGGTGAAGAACCCCTGGGACCTCGCCGCCGTGCCCGGCGGCAGCTCCGGCGGCAGCGCCGCCGCGGTGGCCGCGGGCCTGGTGCCGGCCGCGCTGGGCACCGACACCGGCGGCTCGATCCGCCAGCCGGCGTCCTTCTGCGGCATCACCGGCCTGAAGCCCACCTACGGCCGCGTCTCCCGCTACGGCATGGTGGCCTACGCCTCAAGCCTCGACCAGGCCGGCCCCATGGCACGCACCGCCGAGGACTGCGCGCTGCTGCTCGGCGCCATCGCCGGCCACGACCTGCGCGACTCCACCAGCGTGGCGCGCGGCGTGCCGGACTACGCCGAGGGTCTCGCGGCCCCGCTGTCCGGCCTCAAGATCGGCCTGCCCAGGGAGTACTTCGGCGACGGCCTGTCCGCCGAGGTCGAAGGCGCGGTGCGCGAGGCGATCAAGGTCTACGAATCCCTGGGTGCCACGGTGCGCGAGGTCAGCCTGCCGCACACCCACTACGCGATTCCGGCCTATTACGTCATCGCCCCGGCCGAGGCCTCCTCCAACCTGTCACGCTATGACGGCGTGCGCTTCGGCCACCGCTGCGAGAACCCGAGCGACCTCATCGACCTCTACAAGCGCTCGCGGGGCGAGGGCTTCGGCGAGGAGGTCAAGCGGCGCATCCTGATCGGGACCCATACCCTCTCCGAGGGCTTCTTCGATGCCTACTACAAGCAGGCACAGAAGGTCCGCCGGCTGATCCGCCAGGACTTCCTCGACGCCTTCGAGGAGGTCGACGTGCTGATGGGCCCGGCCTCGCCGACCCCGGCCTTCGACCTGGGCGCCAACAAGGACCCGGTGTCGATGTACCTGCAGGACATCTACACCATCGCCGTCAACCTGGCGGGCATCCCCGGTATCAGCGTGCCGGCCGGCTTCGCCGGCGGCCGCCCGGTGGGCCTGCAGATCCTGGGCACCCACTTCGCCGAGGCCCAGCTGCTCAACGTCGCCCACCAGTTCCAGCAGGCCACCGACTGGCACCTGCGCCGTCCTGACCTTGCCGAGGAGACCGCCTGATGCAATGGGAAACCGTGATCGGGCTGGAGGTCCACGTCCAGCTCGCCACCCGCTCCAAGATCTTCTCCGGCGCCTCCACGGCCTTCGGCGCCGAGCCCAACACCCAGGCCTGCGCCGTGGACCTGGGCCTGCCGGGCGTGCTGCCGGTGCTCAACGAGCAGGCGGTGGCCATGGCCGTGGAATTCGGACTCGGCATCCACGCCGAGATCCCCGAGGTCTCGGTGTTCGACCGCAAGAACTACTTCTACCCGGACCTGCCCAAGGGCTACCAGACCAGCCAGATGTACGATCCCATCGTCGGCCCGGGCGAAGTCGAGATCCTGCTCGACGACGGCGAACGCAAGACCATCCGCGTGCACCACGCCCACCTCGAGGAGGACGCCGGCAAGTCGCTCCATGAAGACTTCCACGGCATGACCGGCATCGACCTCAACCGCGCCGGCACGCCGCTGCTGGAGATCGTCTCCGAGCCCGACATGCGCAGCGCCAAGGAGGCCGCGGCCTACCTCAAGGCGATCCACTCCATCGTGACCTACCTGGGGATTTCCGACGGCAACATGGCCGAGGGCTCGATGCGCTGCGACGTCAACGTCTCGGTGCGCCCCAAGGGCCAGGAGGCCTTCGGCACCCGCGCCGAGATCAAGAACGTCAACTCCTTCCGCTTCGTCGAGCGCGCCATCGAGTTCGAGGTGGAGCGCCAGATCGAGCTGATCGAGGACGGCGGCGAGGTGGCCCAGGAGACCCGCCTCTTCGACCCCGAGGCCGACGAGACTCGCAGCATGCGCACCAAGGAGGAGGCCAACGACTACCGTTACTTCCCCTGCCCCGACCTGCTGCCGGTGGTGCTCGACCAGGCCTACGTCGACCACCTGCGCGACAACCTGCCGGAACTGCCCGCCGCCAAGCGCGAGCGCTTCCAGGACGCCCTCGGCCTGTCGGCCTACGACGCCGGCGTGCTCTCGGCGAGCCGCCCCATGGCGGAGTACTTCGAGCGCGTCCACCAGGTCTGCGGTGACGCCAAGCTGGCCGCCAACTGGGTCCAGGGCGAGCTGTCCGGCGCCCTGAATCGCGAGGGCCTGGCCATCGCCGACAGCCCGGTCTCGGCCGACCAGCTCGGCGGCCTGATCATCCGAGTGATAGACGACACCATCAACGGCAAGGCCGCCAAGCAGGTGTTCCAGGCGCTGTGGCACGGCGAGGGCGGGGGCGAAAGCAATAGCGCCGATGCCATCATCGACGCCAAGGGCCTGAAGCAGGTTACCGACACCGGCGCCATCGAGGCCATGATCGATCAGGTCATCGCCGACAGCCCGGCCCAGGTGGCCCAGTATCGCGACGCCGAGCCCGACAAGCGCGGCAAGATGATCGGCTACTTCGTCGGCCAGGTGATGAAGGCCTCCCGCGGCACCGCCAACCCCCAGCAGGTCAATGCATTGCTCAAGGAAAAGCTCGACGCCCTGTGCTGAGCACATCGGTCGGGCCTCACCGGCCCACCCCGTCGACTTCAGAGGACGACCCATGGCAGAAGATGTCGGCGCGCGACTGCGCGCCCTGCGTAACCTGAGGGGCATCTCCCAGCGCGAGCTGGCCAAGCGCTGCGGCGTCACCCACTCCAGCCTGTCGCTGATCGAGCAGGGCAAGGTCAGCCCCTCGGTGAGCTCGCTGAAGAAGATCCTCGACGCCATTCCCATGAGCGTCGGCGACTTCTTCACCATGGATCTGGAGAGCCGCGACCAGGTGTTCTATTCGGCCGACGAGCTGGCCGACGTAGGCACCGGCGACGTCATCTACAAGCTGGTGGGCGGCAATCGCGCCGCCCGGGCACTCAACTTCATGGTCGAGACCTATCCCTCCGGCGCCGACACCGGCCGCGAGATGATCGCCCACCAGGGCGAGGAAGCCGGCGTGGTGCTGGAAGGCGAGATCGAGATCACCATCGGCGCCGAGACCCGCGTGCTCGGCGCCGGCGAGGCCTACTACTTCGACACCAACGTCCCCCACCGCTTCCGCAACGTCGGCGAGGCCGCCTGCCGGCTGGTCAGCTGCGCCACACCGGCCCGCAGCTTCTGACAACACACCCGGGCCGCGCCGAGCCAGTGCCACGGGCCGGCCCAACCCCGCCTCGCCAACGCGCCTCGTTGACGACATCTCGCTTTGACAGCCCTCGTCGCCAATGGGAATATCTGGAAACATTTTCCACATGTTCGAGGAGACCCCATGCCGATCGTCAACATCCAGCTGATCGAAGGCCGCAGCGACGAGCAGAAGGAAGCGCTGATCGAGAAGGTCACCGCCGCCTGCGTCGAGTCCATCGACTGCACGCCGGAGAGCGTGCGTATCCTGCTCTCCGACGTGGCGATCCAGGACTTCGGCGTCGCCGGCGAGTCGGTCGCCAAACGCCGCGCCGCCAAGGAAACCGTGTCCTGACCGCCCCCAGGCGCGAGAAAAAGCCGGCCGCGGTTAACCGCGGCCGGCCTCTGGCTATCGCGCGCGAGCGGCTCAGTTCAAGCCTAACTCCTCGCATCTTGCTCCTTGCCCCTTACACCTGAAGCGTCATCCATACGCTCTTCAGATCGGAGTACTCCTCCAGCGAATGATGCGACTTGTCGCGGCCGTTGCCCGACTGCTTGACGCCGCCGAAGGGCACCGTCTGATCCATGTCCGCCCAGTTGTTGACGAACACCTGCCCCGAGCGCAGCCGGCGCGTGACGCGCATGATGCGGTCGATGTCCTGGCTCCACAGCCCGGCCGCCAGGCCGTAGTCGCTGTCGTTGGCCAGCCGCACCGCCTCGTCCTCGCCGTCGAAGCCGAACACCGACAGCACCGGGCCGAAGATCTCCTCGCGGCCGATGGCCATGGCGTCGGTGACGCCGTCGAACACCGTCGGCGGGATGAACAGCCCCTTGCCCTCGATGGCGGTGGCCTCGCCGCCGGCGCGCAGGGTCGCGCCCTCCTCCACGCCGCGGCGAATATAGTCGAGCACCCGCTCGTGCTGGGCCTGGTCGACCATGGCGCCCATGAAGCTGTCCGGGTCCAGCGGGTCGCCGGGCTGCATGCGCTCGGCGGCGGCCAGCACCTTCTCCACGAAGGCCTCGCGGATCGAGTTCTCGACCAGCAGCCGCGAGCCGGCGATGCACACCTCGCCCTGGTTGTGGAAGATCGCCCCGGCGGCGTGCTCGGCCACCCGGTCGAGGTCCTTGCAGTCGGCGAACACCAGGTTCGGGCTCTTGCCGCCGCACTCCAGGAACACCTTCTTGAGGTTCGACTGGCCGGCGTACTGCATCAGCTGCTTGCCGACCCCGGTGGAGCCGGTGAAGGCCAGGCAGTCGACGTCCATCGACAGCGCCAGGGCCTTGCCCACGGTGTGGCCGAAGCCCGGCAGCACCTGGAACACGCCCCGCGGCAGGCCGGCCTCGCGGGCCAGGCTGGCCAGGCGCAGCGCCGACAGCGGCGACTTCTCCGAGGGCTTCAAGATCACGCTGTTGCCGGCGGCGAGCGCCGGGGCGATCTTCCAGGCGGTCATCATCAGCGGGAAGTTCCACGGCACGATGGAGGCCACCACCCCCAGCGGCTCGCGCAGCACCAGACCCAGCGCATCGTCGCCGGTGGGCGCCACCTCGCCGTAGAGCTTGTCGATGGACTCGGCATGGTGGCGCAGGCAGCCGATGGCGCCGGCCATGTCGCCCAGCGAGCTGGAGACGGGCTTGCCCATGTCCAGGGTGTCGAGCAGCGCCAGCTCGTGCTTGTGGGCCTCCATCAGCGCGGCGAGCCGCAGCAGCACGGCCTTGCGCTGACCCGGGGCCAGGCGCGACCAGTCGCCGCCCTCGAACGCGGCCCGGGCCACGGTCACCGCGCGCTCGGCGTCGGCGGCGTCGCAGCTCGCCACCTCGGCGAGTGCCTCGCCGGTGGCCGGATTGATCGTGGTCAGGGTCGCACCGTCGGCGGCGTCGACGAAGGCGTCGTCGATATAGGCGCGGGTCTCGAGGCCTCGCTCGACCAGCGAGGCGGCCAGCGCCTGCCAGTCGTCGCGAGTGGTCGGGGTGGGGCTCATGCGCGAATCTCCTCTCGTGGGGCGGCGTCGGTCACCACATGCTCGGCCAGGCGCCGCGCGGTCTCGTCGAGTGCCTGGCGGGCCAGGCGAACCAGCTCGTCGATCTCGTCACGGGTGATCACAAGGGGCGGCGAGATGATCATGGTATCGCCCACCGAGCGCATCACCAATCCGGCCTCGAAGCACAGGTCGCGACACAGGTTGCCGGCGGACAGCGACTTGTCAAAACGCGTGCCGGAGGCCTTGTCGGCGACCAGTTCCAGGGCCCCCATCAGGCCCAGCGAGCGCGCCTCGCCGACGATGGGATGCTCGGCCAGTTCGGCCCAGCGTCGGGCCAGGTAGGGACCGACGTCATCGCGCACGCGATCCACCACGCCCTCGGCCTCGAGCAGCTCCAGGTTCCTGAGCGCCACGGCGGCGCAGGTGGGATGCCCCGAGTAGGTGAAACCGTGGAAGAACTCGCCGCCCTCCTCAATCAGGGTGTCGGCCACTCGATCGCCGACCAGCACACCGCCGATCGGCAGGTAGCCGGACGACAGCCCCTTGGCGATCGGCATCAGGTCCGGCTCGAGGCCGAAATGCTGGCTACCGAACCATTCGCCGAGGCGGCCGAAGCCGCAGATCACCTCGTCGGCGACCAGCAGGATGTCATACTTGGCCAGCACTTCCTTGACCGCCGGCCAATAGCTCTCCGGCGGCATGATGGCGCCACCGGCCCCCTGCACCGGCTCGGCGATGAAGGCGGCGACGTTCTCCTCGCCGAGCTCGAGGATCTTGTCCTCCAGCGCCGCGGCGCACCGGCGGCCGAAGGCCTCCGGCGACAGGTCGCGCCCCCGCCCTTCACCAAACCAATAGGGCTGCGCCACGTGGGCGATCTCGGGCACGCAGGGCCCGCCCTGGCCGTGCATGGGCGCCATGCCGCCGAGACTCATGCCGGCCACGGTGGAACCGTGATAGCCGTTCTCGCGACCGATGATCCAGCGCTTGCCGGACTGGCCCTTCAGCGCCCAGTAGCGGCGCACCATGCGCAGCACCGTATCGTTGGCCTCGGAGCCCGAGCCGGTGAAGAAGACCCGATTGAGGTGCGCCGGGGCGAGCTCGCTGAGTTTCTCGGCCAGGCGCAGCGCCGGCGGATGAGTGGTCTTGAAGAAGGTGTTGTAGTAGGGCAGCTGCTCGAGCTGGGTGGTCGCCGCCTCCACCAGCTCCCGGCGGCCGTAACCCAGATTCACACACCACAGCCCGGCCATGCCATCGAGGATCCGGTGCCCCTCGCTGTCATGGATGTAGACGCCCTCGGCGTGGGTGACAACGCGGCTGCCCTCCTCGCCCAGCGCCTTGAAATCGGTGAAGGGGTGAAGATGGTGATCGCGATCGCACTCCTGGTACCGCGCGGAGACTGACTGAGTCATGGCCGTTTCCTCCCATTAGAACGCCAAACCAGAGTGTTATTGTTTACTCAACATATCGATTCTGCCTCGCCCTGCCAACCCCTTTCGAAAATCCGCACCCGGATTTTCCATAACCCATTGATTTTAAAAATTACCGCCACATAAAAATATCTACATTATTATATAAAAACTACAAAAACATTGACACACCCAACACCGCTGACCCACTTTCATTGACGTGAGGGCCAGCCTCCGCGGCGCCCGACACCACCCTGTCACCAACAACAACCCAGGGACATCGCCATGACCTTCCCACTCCACCGCCTGTGCCGGGCCCTGCTGCTCCCGCTGCTGCTGTGGCTATTCGCCTCGACCGCCCAAGCCGCCCCGACGCTGTCGGTGCCGGACGTGATCCTCGAGGGCGTCGACACCGAGATCACCGTCGTCGGCCTCGAGCGGCCGCACCGCGTTCGGGCCGAGCTCGACGGACGCCCCATCGCCCTGCGCCCAACGGACGCGGACACCGCCACCCTGACCCTGGCCCTCCCCGAGGGGACGGCCAACCTCCGCCTGCTGGATGACACCGGCCGAGTGCTGGACGAACAGAGCCTCGACGCCCTCCCCGCCTGGCTATCGCTGCTGCCGGCGCTGACCGCCATCACCCTGGCGCTGGCCTTTCGCCAGGTCATCATCGCGCTGTTCGCCGGCCTGCTGCTCGGCGGCTGGGTTCTGCACGGCATGAACGCCGGCGCCCTGCTCGGCGCCTTCGGCGATTCGGTCAATGTCCATGTGCTCGAGGCCGCCAGCGACAGCGACCACATGTCCATCGTGCTGTTCTGCCTGCTGATCGGCGGCATGGTGGGGATCATCTCGCGCAACGGCGGCACCCGCGGCATCGCCGAACGCATCGCCCGCCTCATCCGCGGGCGGCGCCAGGCCCAGAACTCCACCGCCCTGCTGGGCCTGGCGATCTTCTTCGATGATTACGCCAACGCCCTGATCGTCGGCAACACCATGCGCCACATCACCGACCGACTGAGGATCTCGCGCGCCAAGCTCGCCTATCTGGTGGACAGCACCGCCGCTCCGGTGTCGGCGATCATGCTCGTCACCACCTGGATCGGCTTCCAGGTCGGCCTGATCGGCGAGGCCATGTCCGGTATCGAGGGCTGGTCGGAGTCCGCTTATTCGGTCTTCGTGAACGCCATCCCCTACAACGCCTATCCGCTGCTGGCACTCGCCTTCGTATTTCTGGTGGCCTGGACCGGACGCGATTTCGGCCCGATGCTCCATGCCGAGCGACGCGCCCTCTCCGAACCGGGAGCGCGGGCCGGCCTGACCAGCCGCGAGGCCATCGTCGAGGAGGCCGACATCCCCACCAAGGAAGGCATCCCCACCCGGGCCCTGAACGCCATCGTGCCGATGCTGGTGCTGGTGGCCATCACCCTGGGCGGCATCTATGCCACCGGCCTCGCGGCGCTGGGTGGCGGCGAACACGACCTGCGCGACATCTTCGGCGAGGGAGATTCCTTCGGCGCCATGATGTGGGGGTCGCTATCCGCCTGCGTGGTGGCGGTGATCATGACCCAGGCCCAGCGACTGATGAGCATGACCGAGACCGCTCACTACTGGTTCGAGGGGGTCAAGTCGATGCTGCTGCCGATCACCATCCTGATGATGGCCTGGGCGCTGGCCAACGTGAACGAGGCCCTGCATACCAGCGACTTCCTGGTCACCGCGCTCGGCGACAGCCTGTCGCCCCAGTGGCTGCCGGCGGTGATCTTCGTGCTGGCCGGCTTCACCGCCTTCGCCACCGGCTCCTCCTGGGGCGTGATGGGTATCATGATGCCGCTGGTGGTGCCTCTGGCCTGGGCGGTACTCGGCCATCACGGGCTCGCCGGCACCGCCGAGGGCATGCCGCTGCTCTATGCCTCGGTGGCCGGGGTGCTGGCCGGTGCCGTGTGGGGCGACCACTGCTCGCCGCTGGCCGAGACGACCCTGCTCGCCGCCATGGCCAGCGGCTGCGACCTGATCGACCATGTGCGCACCCAGCTTCCCTACGCCATGCTGGTGGGCGCGGTGGCCCTGGTCTTCGGCAGCATCGCCGTGGGCCATGGCATCAGCTGGTGGATCGGCCTGGCCGGGGGCGCCGCGGTACTCGCCGCCACCCTGTTCGCCCTCGGTCGACGGGCCACCGCGGGGGCTCCCGAGATGCCGCGTCGCGAGGCGGAACAGCGCGCCTGAGCCCGGCGATCGTCGTGCAAGCCACGACACCCGCCCAACGACAAGGGCCCGCCTGATGGCGGGCCCTTGTCGTACACGGCATCATCATGGCGAGGCCCGATGATCCGGCAAGCGCCTCAGCCGCGACAGGCCTCGGCGAAGCCGCGGAAGATGGCGTCATAGAGCGGGTGTTCGCGGGGCTGCCACTCGGGGTGCCACTGCACGGCCAGGGTGAAGCCCGGGGCGTCGGTCACCGAGATGGCCTCGACCAGCCCGTCCGGCGCCACGGCCTCGGCGGTGAGCCCCTCGCCGAGACGGTCGATGCCCTGCTGGTGCAGGGAATTGACCCGCGACACGGACTCGGGATACAGCGCCGCCAGGCGACCGCCGGGGCGGATCGACAGCTCATGCGCCGGGGCGTACTGCGCCGATCGCTCGCCCGCCGGCTCGCGATGGTCGAGCATGCCGGGCACGGCCTGCACCGCCTGGTGGAGGCTGCCGCCGAAGGCCACGTTGAGCTCCTGAAAGCCCCGGCAGATCCCCAGCAGCGGCAGGCCGAGGTCCAGCGCCGCCGGCACCCAGGCCATGGCCGCGGCATCGCGGTGACGGTCATCGCGGGTGTTCTCGGGGGCGCGCTCGGCGCCATAGCGGCTCGGTTCGACATTGGTATAGCTGCCGGTCAGCACCAGGCCATCGAGCCGCGACAGCAACGGCGTCACGCCGGCGGCATCGAGATCCTCCCAGACCGGCAGGACCACCGGCTCCAGCCCATAGTCGCGCAGGGCACTCAGGTACTTGTCGGTGACCATGTGGGCGGGATGGCCCTCCACCTCGCGGCGACAGGCGATCACTCCCACCAGGGGTCGGCTCTGCATGGCAGTCTCCTCGAACGGCATGACGGGTAAGCTGTTATGGTTTGCTCAACATAGCGTGGTTCGTTTATCTTGCCAACCCACCAAAGTCGAAGCCTCTAAAAATTCCATATCAACTATATGTTTTATATGGACTTTGCAGGAAGATCACCCTCCTCTTTCCGGCATCCTTCTCTCGCCACTTCGTAAAAAATTTGACAACAAAGACGAACACCCTCAATGATGTCAGCCATGCCAACGTCCGAAGGAAACAGGTGTCATCATGCCCTCTCACCCCGTCGACGAAGCCCGTGATTTCCTGGCGCGTCATCCCGATGTCGCCAGCATCGACCTGCTGATCAGCGACCTCAATGGTGTGATGCGCGGCAAGCGCATCCCCCGCAACAACTTGGAAAAGGCCTACGAGAACGGCGTCAACCTGCCGGCCTCGGTGTTCGCCCTGGATATCCTCGGCAACACGGTGGAAGCGACCGGCCTGGGACTGGACACCGGCGACGGCGACCGGGTCTGCCGTCCCGTGCCGGGCACCCTGATGGCGACACCCTGGCTGCGCAATGGCCGCCAGGCCCAGCTGCTGATGACCATGGAAGACAGCGACGGAGGCCCCTACCCCGTCGATCCGCGCCAGCTACTCGGCGGGGTGCTCGAACGCCTGCGGCGCGGCGGCCACAATCCGGTGATCGCGGTGGAACTGGAGTTCTACCTGGTCGACCGTGCGCGGGACGCCCTGGGCATGGCGCAGCCGCCCTGCTCACCGGCCAGCGGCGAGCGCGCCACCCACAGCCAGCTCTATTCGATCAGCGAGCTCGACGAGTACGCGGACTTCCTCGAGGACATCCACGCCGCCGCCGAGGCCCAGGCCCTGCCGCTGGACACCGCCCTCAAGGAGTGCGCCCCGGGACAGTTCGAGATCAACCTGATCCACTGCGACGACGCCCTGAAGGCCTGTGACAGCGCCGTACTGCTCAAGCGCCTGATCAAGGGCGTCGCCCTGCAGCACGGCTTCGAGGCCACCTTCATGGCCAAGCCCTACGGCGACGAGGCCGGCAACGGCACCCATGTGCATATCAGCCTGCTCGACGAGAGCGGCCGCAACGTCTTCGCCGCCGAGGACGGCGACCCGCTGGGCACCCCGGCGCTCAAGCACGCGGTGGCCGGGCTGCTGGACACGATGCCCGCCTCCATGGCGCTGTTCGCCCCCAACCTCAACTCCTTCCGCCGCTTCCAGCCGGGACTCTACGTGCCCATGGCGCCGACCTGGGGCTTCGACAACCGTTCTGTGGCGGTGCGCATCCCCTCCGGCCCCAACATCGCGCGGCGCCTGGAGCATCGGGTCGCCGGCGCCGACGCCAACCCCTACCTGCTGGTGGCGACCCTGCTGGCGGCCATCGACCACGGGCTGCGCCAGCAGTTGACGCCCCCGGAGGCGATCACCGGCAACGCCTACGACCAGGTCGCTCCCAGCCTGACCAACAGCTGGAGCCAGGCGCTGACCCTGCTGGAAGACAGCGAGGCCCTCACCGAGGCCCTGGGGACCGAGTTCCTGCGCGTCTTCCTCGCCAACCGCCGCGCCGAGCGCGACCAAGCCATGCAGGCGGTGAGCAAGCTGGAGTACGACTGGTACCTGCGCCAGGTCTAGACGCTCGACCCAAGCGCTCGGCGCTCGCCGACGCTTGCGTACCGGACCACGGACGGCCGGGACCCGGCGACCCCGGCACAGCCGACTGAATCACATTGACCGCGGGCGGCCCTTGGGCCGCCCCAGGGCCCCGTCGTGCCCCGCCGGGGCCGCCAACAACAAGCCATGCCCCAAGGCCCCCGGGCCGGCCGCACCTCACAACACCACCAACGGAGGTCGCCATGAGTGCTCCCCAATCCTCGCCCCACCCCTTCTCGCCCTCGCTGCCGGCCCGCGACGGCACCGGCCGCACCCTGCTGCTGGTGCTCGCCGTGCTGGCCACGGTCGGCGTCCTGACGCTGACCCACGAGCCGGGCAGCGACTTCGGCTGGGCCAGCCTGGTGCCCTCGCTGATCGTGCTGGTAGTGGCCATCGCCACCCATCGCACCCTGGAGGCACTGGCCATCGGCGCGCTGTCCGGGCTGGTCATGCTGCAGCCGGAAGACTTCGTCGGCGAGCTGGCCGACATCTCGCTTGCGGTG
Organism: Halomonas sp. ABH4_019; assembly: GCF_056159885.1. Taxonomy (NCBI): domain Bacteria; kingdom Pseudomonadati; phylum Pseudomonadota; class Gammaproteobacteria; order Oceanospirillales; family Halomonadaceae; genus Halomonas; species Halomonas sp. ABH4_019. The sequence goes on along the minus strand of NZ_JBSWWC010000003.1, from coordinate 295,754 downwards.
ATGATGAACGAGACCATCGCCTGGCTGATCCTGGTCTGCGGCCTGATGGGCGGCTTCATCGCCATGCTCGAGAAGTCCGGCTGTACCCTGAGCTTCAGCCACTTCATGACCCGGCTGGTCAAGACCCGTCGCCAGTCGATGCTCAGCACCGTGGCGCTGGGCGTGCTGATCTTCATCGACGACTACCTCAACGCCCTGGCCACCTCGGCGGCCATGAAGCGCCTCACCGACCGCTTCGGCGTGTCCCGCGAGAAGCTGGCCTACATCGTCGACTCGACCGCGGCACCGATCTGCATCCTGGTGCCGATCTCCACCTGGGCGGTGTACTTCGCCGAGCTGCTGGAGACCAACGGCGCCACCGAGGGCCCGGGCATGGGCCTCTACATCGCCTCGATCCCCTTCATGCTCTACGGCTGGGTGGCCATGGGCCTGGTGCTGCTGGTGGCCAGCGGCAAGCTGCCCGACCTGGGCCCGATGAAGGCCGCCGAAGCTCGCGCCCGAGCCGGCCAGCCGATCCCCGACGGCGCCCCGGATGCGGCGCTGGACGACACGACGCCCACCCAGTCGCCGTGGCGCGGCGTGTTCAACTTCGTAGCGCCCATGGCGGTGCTGATCGGCGCCAGCGCCTACTTCGAGATCGACCTGCTCAAGGGCGTGATGGTCGCCACCCTGTTCACCCTGGTGCTCTATCTCGTCCAGCGCCTGGCGACCTTCGCCAGCCTGATGGACGGCATCATGGACGGCTTTCGCACCATGATGCTGCCGCTGGCCATCGTCGCCGTGGGCTTCGTGCTGCGCGAGGTCAACGACCAGCTCGGCATGACCCCGTTCATGATCGATGCCCTCGGCCCCTACCTGACGCCGGCGCTGCTGCCCGCCCTGGTGTTCGTCTCCATGGCCGTGGTGGTGTTCGCCACCGGTTCCTCCTGGGGCGTGTTCGTGATCTCGATCCCCATCGTGGTGCCCATGGCCCAGCACATGGACGCGCCGATGCCGCTGGTGGTGGGCGCCCTGCTGTCGGCCTCGAGCTTCGGCAGCCACGCCTGCTTCTTCTCCGACTCCTCGGTGCTGTCCTCCCAGGGCAGCGGCTGTTTGCCGATGCAGCACGGCCTGACCCAGTTCCCCTACGCGCTGCTGGGCGCCCTGGTCACCGCCGCCGGTTTCCTGGCGCTGGGCTATGCCCTGACCTGAGCCAGCAGCAGAGCCTCGTCTCTCCCGTTGCGCGGCGCCCCGGCGCCGCGCTTTTTTATTGCCCCGGCAAGCCGTTATTCCGAATCAATCGCGGCACGGGGAAGTAAGGAAATCAGGATAAGCGCCTTGATTGCCAGGTTAAGAAAGCGCTGATTTATGAAGCGAGCGGCGATAGGCTGATCGCCGCCGAAGCGCAGAACCGAGCGAAGCGACAAACATCCGAAGGATGGCCCCGAAGGGGTGAGGAACCGGAGGTTCCGAGTCATCCGGAGTGTAATGAGGATTCCGATCGGACCGGCGCCCCGGCATCGCAGGCGGCCAGGATATCGAGCGCAGCAATAAATCAGTGTTTTCTTACGAGTCGGGCAGCAGCGTCTCGACCCCCTCCACCTCGCCGCAGCGATCCGGCGTATAGCCCGGCAGCTCGGCCACCGCCGCCTGGAAGGCCTCGCCGGCCAGCACCCGGCACAGCGACTTGAGCTTCGGCTCGGCCAGGCTGCGCCGGTGGCAGACCAGCAGATAGTCCTCCAGCGCCAGCGGCACGAAGTCGAGGCCGAAGCGCCGCGCCGCCGCCTCCACGCCGAAGCCCGCATCCGCCATCCCCGCGGCGACATAGGCCGCCACCGCCGAATGGGTGTATTCCTCCAGCTCGTAGCCACGAATCCGCTTCGTCGAGAGCCCGGCACCGGCGAGCAACCCGTCCAGCAGCGCCCGGGTCCCCGACGCCGCCTGGCGGTTGATAAAGCGCGCCTCCCCCTGGGCGAGATCGGCGAGCCCCGAGATTCCCAGCGGATTGCCCGGCGCCACCATCAACCCCTGGCGACGGGTGATGAAACGCAACACGCGATAGCTCCGGGGCTTGAGCAGATCCCGGTACGCCCGGCTCACCCGCCGGCCGACCTCGCCGTGGGGCAGGTGGAAGCCGGCCAGGTCACAGGCGCCGCGATGCAGCGTCGCCAGGGCCTCGCGCGGGCTGCAGTACTGCAGGTCGAGGCGCAGCTCGTCGAGGTGTTCCGGCAGCCGCTCGACGGCGTAGCCATGGCTGGCATGCAGCCTCAGCACCGGCCGCACGCCTTCCAGGGTCTGCTGGATGGCCAGGTTGAGCTCGGAGCCCAGGCTCTCCAACTGGGGGCCGAGCCGGGCGATCACCCGCTGTTCGGCCCACAGCAGCTTCTCGCCCAGCGGCGAGAGCCGCGCCCCGCGGCCCCGCTCCAGCTCGACCAGCGCGATGCCGAAGAATTCCCCCCACTTGTTGAGCAGGTTCCAGGCATGGCGATAGGAGATGCCGACGGTCTCGGCGGCCCGGGTGAGCTTGCCGTGCCGGTGCACCGCCTCGAGCAGGCCGAACAGCTTGGGGTCGAGCTGGTTGCCGGCCTCGTCGCTGAAGTACCAGGCCGGCGTGATGCGGATACGCTTCATGTGAAGAAAGTTTCATATTTTGCCATCGGGGCACCAATGCTAGCTTTATTCAGACCGTGACGCACGCCCTCTTCAACATATGAACAAGCGTGCATAACCAGCCAGAACGATAACGAACCAGGGGGACTCGATGAGCGATTCCCGTGAGTGGACGCCCCAGGCGATCCAGGCCGAGATCGACGCCCTGAAGCACAAGCCCGGCGCCCTGCTGCCGATCCTGCACGCCGTCCAGGACCGGCTCGGCTTCGTGCCCGAGGGAGCGGTGCCGATCATCGCCGAGTCGCTGGGCCAGACCCGCGCCGAAGTGCACGGCGTGATCGGCTTCTACCACCACTTCCGGACCTCACCGCCGGGTCGCCACCTGGTGCAGGTGTGCCGCGCCGAGGCCTGCCAGTCGGTGGGCGCGCGCGCCCTGGAAGCCCACGCCAAGGCCAGCCTCGGCGTCGACTTTCACCAGACCACCGTGGATCACGACATCACCCTGGAGGCGGTCTACTGCCTGGGCAACTGCGCCTGCGGCCCCTCGATTCGCGTCGATGACGAGGTCCGGGGCCGGATCACCCCCGAGGCCTTCGATGCCCTGGTCGACGAGCTGCGCACCCAGCCCCTGGAGGTGATCGGATGAGCGTCCGCGTCTTCGTCCCCCGCGACACCACCGCCCTCTCGCTGGGCGCCGACGCCGTGGCCGGGCGCCTGGAGCGCGAGGCCGCGAGCCGAGGCCTCGATCTGACGATCGTGCGCAACGGCTCCCGCGGCCTGGCCTGGCTGGAGCCGCTGGTCGAGGTCGAGACCCCGACCGGCCGCGTCGCCTACGGCCCCGTGACGCCCGGCGACGTGCCGGCACTGCTCGATGCCGGCCTGCTCGAAGGCCGCGACACCCACCCGCTGGCCCTGGGCCTCACCGAGGCGATTCCGTATCTCGCCCGCCAGCAGCGCCTGACCTTCGCCCGCATCGGCGTCACCGACCCGCTGTCGATCGCCGACTACCTGGCCCTCGACGGCTTCCGCGGCCTGGAGGCGGCGCTCGTCCGCGAGCCCCAGGACATCGTCGAGGAGGTCAAGGCCTCCGGCCTGCGCGGCCGCGGCGGGGCGGCCTTCCCCACCGGCATCAAGTGGCAGACGGTGCTCGATACCGAGGCGGACCAGAAGTACATCGTCTGCAACGCCGACGAGGGCGACTCCGGCACCTTCGCCGATCGCCTGGCGATGGAGTGCGATCCCTACATGCTGATCGAGGGCATGACCATCGCCGGGCTCGCGGTGGGCGCCACCCAGGGCTACATCTACCTGCGCTCCGAGTACCCGCTGGCCAAGCAGATCCTCGACGCCGCCATCGCCCGCGCCGAAGCCGCCGGCTATCTGGGCGACGATCTCCGCGGCAGCGGCCGCGCCTTCCACCTGGAGGTGCGCCTGGGCGCCGGCGCCTATATCTGCGGCGAGGAGACCTCGCTGCTGGAGAGCCTCGAGGGCAAGCGCGGCCTGGTGCGCTTCAAGCCGCCGCTGCCGGCCATCGAGGGGCTGTTCGGCCGCCCCACCGTGGTCAACAACGTGCTGTCGCTGGCCGCCGTGCCCTTCATCCTCGCCGAGGGCGCCGAGGCCTACGCCAACCACGGCATGGGCCGCTCCCGCGGCACCCTGGCGCTGCAGCTGGCCGGCAACGTCAAGCGCGGCGGCCTGGTGGAGCTTTCCTTCGGCACCACCCTGCGCACCCTGATGGAAGACTTCGGTGGCGGTACCGCCAGCGGCCGTCCGCTGCGCGCGGTGCAGGTCGGCGGCCCGCTGTGTGCCTACCTGCCCGAGAGCCAGTGGGACCTGCCGCTGGACTACGAGACCTTCGCCGAGGTCGGCGCCGGCGTCGGCCACGGCGGCGTGGTGATGTTCGACGAAGCCGTCGACATGGCCGAGCAGGCGCGCTTCTCGATGGAGTTCTGCAAGGTGGAGTCCTGCGGCAAGTGCACGCCCTGCCGCATCGGCTCGACCCGCGGCGTGGAGGTCATCGACCGCATACGGGCAGGCCGTGACCGCGAGGCCAACCTCGCGCTGCTCGGCGAGCTGTGCGAGACCATGGAAGACGGTTCGCTGTGCGCCATGGGCGGCATGACGCCCTTCCCGGTGCGAAGCGCCCTGAAACACTTCCCCGACGACTTCCAGCGCGCGCCGGAAGGAGACCGCTCATGATTCAGCACTTCGATCCCCGCCAGCACGACAGGGACCTCGCCAAGGACCTGGGAACGCCGCCGCCCTCCCCGGCCGCAGGCGCCACCCCAGTAAGAGTCGAGATCGACGGCGTCGAGATCACCGTGCCGGCGGGCACCTCAGTGCTGCGCGCCGCGGCCCTCGCCGACATCAACATCCCCAAGCTGTGCGCCACCGACAGCCTAGAAGCCTTCGGCTCCTGCCGACTGTGCGCCGTCCAGGTCGAGGGCAAACGCGGCACGCCGGCGGCCTGCACCACCCCGGTGGCCGAGGGCATGAAGGTCACCACCCAGAACGAGCGCCTGGCCCGGCTGCGCCGCAACATCATGGAGCTGTACATCTCCGACCACCCGCTGGACTGCCTGACCTGTCCGGCCAACGGCGACTGCGAGCTGCAGGACATGGCCGGCGCGGTGGGCCTGCGCGAGGTGCGTTACGGCTTCGAGGGCGAGAACCACCTGGCCGCCGAGACCGACCACTCCAACCCCTACTTCAGCTTCGACCCCAGCAAGTGCATCGTCTGCTCACGCTGCGTGCGGGCCTGCGAGGAGGTGCAGGGCACCTTCGCGCTGACCATCGACGGTAGAGGGTTCGATTCGAAAGTCGCGGCGGGACAAGCGGAGGCCTTCATGGACTCCGAGTGCGTGTCCTGCGGCGCCTGCGTCCAGGCCTGTCCGACCTCGACGCTGATGGAGAAGAGCGTCATCGACGCCGGCCAGCCCGAGCACAGCGTGGTCACTACCTGCGCCTACTGCGGCGTGGGCTGCTCCTTCGAGGCCCAGATGAAGGGCGACCTGCTGGTGCGCATGGTGCCCTACAAGGGCGGCGACGCGAACCACGGCCACTCCTGCGTCAAGGGCCGCTTCGCCTTCGGCTACGCGACCCATCCCGACCGCATCACCACGCCGAAGATCCGCGATTCTATCGATCAGCCCTGGCGCCCGGTCGGCTGGGAGGAGGCGATCGCCTTCGCCGCCGAGCGCCTCACGACGATCCAGGCCGAGCACGGCCGCGAGAGCATCGGCGGCATCACCTCCTCGCGCTGCACCAACGAGGAGACCTACTTGGTGCAGAAGCTGATCCGCGCCGCCTTCGGCAACAACAACACCGACACCTGCGCCCGGGTCTGCCACTCGCCTACCGGCTACGGACTGAAGACCACCCTGGGCGAGTCCGCCGGCACCCAGACCTTCGACTCGGTGATGCAGGCCGACGCCATCATCGTGATCGGCGCCAACCCCACCGACGCCCACCCAGTGTTCGGTTCGCTGATGCGCAGGCGTCTGCGCCAGGGCGCCTCGCTGATCGTCGCCGACCCGCGGCGCATCGACCTGCTCAAGACGCCGCACCTCGAGGACGCCCAGCACCTGCCGCTGCGCCCGGGCACCAACGTGGCGCTGGTCAACGCCCTGGCCCACGTGGTGGTCACCGAAGGCCTCGAGGACCACGACTTCATCGCCAAGCGCTGCGACACCGAGGCGTATCGCGCCTGGCGTGACTTCATTGCCGAGCAGCGCCACTCCCCGGAGGCCAGCGAGGCGATCACCGGCGTGGCCGCCGAGGCCGTGCGCCGCGCCGCGCGCACCTACGCCACCGCCGGCAACGGCGCCATCTACTATGGCCTGGGCGTCACCGAGCACAGCCAGGGCTCGACCATGGTGATGGGCATCGCCAACCTGGCGCTGGCCACCGGCAACATCGGCCGCGAGGGCGTGGGCGTGAACCCGCTGCGCGGCCAGAACAACGTACAGGGCTCCTGCGACATGGGCTCCTTCCCCCATGAGCTGCCGGGCTACCAGCACGTCGCCGACGTCGCGGCCCGCGGCCGCTTCGAGGATGCCTGGGGGGTCAAGCTCGACGACGAGCCGGGGCTGCGCATCCCCAACATGTTCGACGCCGCCATCGAGGGCACCTTCAAGGCGCTCTACGTGCAGGGCGAGGACATCGCCCAGTCCGATCCCAACACCCAGCACGTGGAAGCGGCGCTGTCCTCGCTGGAGTGCCTGATCGTCCAGGACATCTTCCTCAACGAGACCGCCAAGTATGCCCACGTGCTGCTGCCGGGCTCGAGCTTCCTGGAGAAGGACGGCACCTTCACCAACGCCGAGCGGCGCATCAACCGCGTGCGCAAGGTGATGCCGCCGCTGGCCGGCAAGGCCGACTGGGAAGTCACCATCGACCTGGCCCGCGCGCTGGGCTATCCGATGGACTACACGCATCCGTCCGAGATCATGGACGAGATCGCCCGGCTGACGCCGACCTTCGCCGGCGTCAGCTACGCCAGGCTCGACGAGCGCGGCAGTCTCCAATGGCCCTGCAATGCCGAGCATCCCGACGGCACCCCGACCATGCACGAGGTCGACTTCCCGATCGGCCGCGGCCGCTTCGCGATCACCGAGTACGTGGCCACCGAGGAGCGTGCCAACCGTCGCTTCCCGCTGCTGCTGACCACCGGGCGGATCCTCTCCCAGTACAACGTCGGCGCCCAGACCCGACGCACCGACAACCAGGTGTGGCACGACGAGGACGTGATCGAGCTGCATCCCTCCGACGCCGAGGTACGCGGCATCACCGACGGCGACTGGCTGGGCATCACCAGCCGGGCGGGCCAGACGGTACTGCGCGCGCGGCTCAGCGAGCGCATGCAGCCCGGCGTGGTCTACACCACCTTCCACCACCCGGGTAGCGGCGCCAACGTGATCACCACCGACAGCTCCGACTGGGCCACCAACTGCCCCGAGTACAAGGTGACCGCGGTGCAGGTGGAGAAGGTCAGCCGGCCCTCCGAATGGCAGCGCCGCTTCGACGAAGTCGACCGCCAGCAGCGCGAATACCTGGCCACGGCCCGGGAGGCGGCATCATGAACCGTCGCCCGGCAGCAAGCGCGGCTCTCCCCGTGGCGCATCATCGCGTCGAGGAGCACCGTGGCGCGTCGGGCTGGTATCGCGACGACGCCGAGGACGCCCTGGCCCTCGAAGTACCGGTGGCGCTGGTCTACAACGGCATCTCCCACGCGGTGATGATGGCCAGCCCCACCGATCTCGAGGACTTCGCCCTGGGCTTCAGCCTCACCGAGGGCATCCTCGCGCACCCCCACGAGTGCTACGACCTGGAGGTGCAGGAAGATACTCGGGGGCTCGCGGTGCAGCTGACGATCGCCAGCCAGCGCCAGGCGGAGCTCAAGGAACGCCGCCGCAGCCTCGCCGGACGCACCGGCTGCGGGCTGTGCGGCACCGAATCCCTGGACCAGGCGATCCGCCCCATCCCACAGGTGCGGGCGCCGGCGCTGACCGACACCGCCATTCAGCGCGCCCTCGGGGAGCTGGCCGAGCATCAGGCGCTGCAGGCGGCCACCGGGGCCAGTCACGCCGCGGCCTGGTGCGATGCCGAGGGCCGCATCCAAGGGGTGCGCGAGGACGTGGGCCGCCACAACGCCCTGGACAAGCTGATCGGCGCCCTGGCCCGCGAGGGCGGGCCAGGCGAGGACGGGTTCGCCCTGGTGTCGAGCCGGGCCAGCTACGAGATGGTGCACAAGAGCGCCAGCGCGGGCATCGGCGCCCTGGTGGCCGTCTCGGCGGCCACCGCGCTGGCGGTGGAGCAGGCCCGCGAGGCCGGCCTGCTGCTGGTGGGCTTCGCCCGCCCCGGCCGTCACCTGGTCTATCATCGCCCCACCGACACGGCGCCGGTGCGGGCTCACGGTTGAGGAGTCGCGTATGTCGCACGATCAAGGCCAGACGCTGGTGCACATGGTCAACCAGATCGCCGCCAACCTGAGCGGCGGCCGCGAGACCGCCGACACCGTGGAAGGCGTCTGCACCCACCTGGAGAAGTTCTGGGCCAGGCCGATGAAGCAGCGCATCGTCGCCAGCCTCGACGGGCCCGACAGCGGCCTGACGCCGCTGGCTCGCCAGGCCGTGGCGCGGCTGGCAGAACGGCAAGCGACCGAGGCCGGCTGAAGCGCGTCGCGCCGCCGGCACCCGCCCATGACACGCAGAAGGGCCGACCCGCGAGGGTCGGCCCTTCTGACGTACGACGCTACTGAGCCTCGCCCCTGCCTCGGCAACGTCGAGGATGCCAAGGCGCACCTGTGGGACACACCTGCATCGGCCGAGGCCCCGCCCGTCTGGCATGGCCCCTTCACCCGGCTTGCATTACGCTACTGGTCACTTCCCAGAATACAAAGAATACTGATGGACAACTCGACACCAGGGACTGGCGACACCGACCTTCTTGCGCAGTGGGACTTTATCGGGCAAGAGTTCCCCCTCCCCCAGGGGGCCGGCTCGGGATGCATGCTGATCGCCCCGCTCGCACAAGGTATCACCGTATACTATTCGGAATATCGGGTACTGAAGGATTGCGTCGTCGAGACGTTCTCAGACTTGGACAAACTCGATAACCTCCTTTGCAGCCAGGTACTGCTCTCCGGGAGAGCAGCCCTCAGCATGCCTTCCGGCGACTTTCAAATGCATAGTACAGAGCACTCACTCCTGTATCGCATCGGTGAGAAAGGGACGCGCATCCACTTCCCGGGCAACCAGATCGTCAGGCATGTTGGCGTCTCCATTTCCTTTGATAGCCCTTTGCTGACAGCCGATGATATTCGTACATTGCTCGCCCCTTTCCTGAAGACGAAGGGGAGAAACCTGATCACCCTCCTTCCCCTTGGAAAGGCCACGAGACGATGGGCAGCGGATCTCTTCCTCCTCGCATCTGAGGAACCTCACCCCACGATGGACCTGCATCGGGAAGGCCTTGCCAGATGCTACCTCTCAAGCCTTATGAGTGACTACGCCGATACCGTGGGCGACATCTCAATGGGTATCGAAACGCCTTCAGAGTGGGAGAAAAAGATATGTGAATCGGCTTGCGAACACATCAACAACAATCTGACAAAAGGGCTTAATGCAGCCAGCATTTCCAAAAAATTCGGAATCAGCAAACATCGAATAAATGAGTTATTCACCTTGCTGCTCAACCGCTCCATCAGCGATTACATAAGACACCAAAGACTTACCGAAGCAAAACGGCTCATCGAGCATGAAGGGGTACCTGTCAAGGTGGCTTCCCATGCCGTTGGATACCGGCACGTCAGCAACTTCACCCGAGCCTATCGGCAATACTTCGGTTGGACGCCTGCCACCAGCAGCTATGGAAAGATCGATGACTAGCCGGCACCACGAAACAAAACCGCCCACAATCGACATATCTTACACTTGAAAAAACCGAACACCCAACAAAGACTCTTGTTAGCGCGACTCAACATACAAAATAAATGATAACCCCTGAAAGAAATGATAAAACGCCAGTGTGGCTATAGACCATTCGACGTGACTACCCTTGTGAGATTAAAAAAACCGACCGTCCGCAGGGGTTCGAAGAGTCGCCATGAACCACACATACCGTACCGTCTGGAAGGCCGCCAAGGGCAGCTGGCATGCCGTGGGCGAAAACGTCAAGGGCAAAGGAAAAAGTTCTGCCAGCCGCCGCTCATCCCGTCCCATCGGTGGGCCCGTTGGCGGCTTGATGCTGGCAACCCTCCCCGCGCTCGGCTCGGAGTTACCTAGCGGCGAACAGATCGTGGGAGGCACCGGCAGCCTCGATCGCCAGGAAAACCAGCTGACCATCCGGCAAGACAGCCAGAACCTGGCCATCGAGTGGGAAGACTTTTCCATCTCGGAACGTCACCGAGTGGAATTCGTACAACCCAACGCCGATGCAGCCGCGCTTAACCGCGTAACCGGAGATAACGTTTCCGAGATCCGCGGCGCTCTCTCCGCCAACGGCCGAGTGTTCCTGATCAACCCCAACGGCATCTCGTTCTCCTCCACCGCCCGAGTGGATGTGGGCGCACTGGTGGCCTCCACGCTGGATATCTCCACCGAAGACTTCATGGCCGGCCGCTACACCTTCGAAGGCGGTAGCGGCAATGCGGTCATCAACCAGGGGCAAATCACCGCCGCTGAGGGCGGCCATGTAGCGATGATCGCCGCCGAGATCATCAACAACGGCAGCATCGACACCCCGCGAGGCAGCACCCTGATGGGCGCCGGCAGTCGCGTGACCCTCGATCTCGGCGGGCCAGTCAAGATCGAGGTCGAGGCCGCCGCGCTGGAGACCCACATCGAGCAGGGCGGAGCCATCCGCGCCGATGGCGGACTGATCTACCTCACCGCCGCGGCCGCCAACGACCTGACCAGTAGCGTCATCAACCATACCGGCATCAGCGAGGCTCGCACTCTCGCCAGTGGCGAAAATGGCGACATCGTGTTGATGGGTGATATGGACTCCGGCACGCTGCGCGTCTCCGGCGCCCTGGATGCCTCGGCCCCCGCAGGCGGCGATGGCGGCTTTATCGAGACCTCGGCGGCGCGGGTCAGCCTGGCCGATGAAGTTCGGGTCACCACCCTCGCCGAGACGGGAGATACCGGCGAATGGCTGATCGACCCCAGTGATTTCCACGTACGCGACGGAAGTGACCCGCAAACCGACAGCGGCATCGGCGCCGATACCCTGAGCGACAACCTCGCCTCCACCGACATTACCCTGCAGACCGTGGCCACTGGCAGCGAAGCCGGCGATATCCATGTGGACGCCCCTGTCAGCTGGAACGCCGCCACCCACCTCACCCTGGACGCCCACAACGACATCCTGATCAATGCCCCCATCACCGTGCAGCACAGTGGCGGCGGCCTGGCGCTGGAATATGATGGCGGCGGCTACCAGGTCAACGCCCCGGTCAGTTTCACCGCTGGCAGCGGCGGAACCTTCAGTGCCAATGGCTCCGCCTTCACCCTCATCCACGATGTGGATCAACTTCAAGCGATAAACACCGACCTGGCCGGGAGGTACGCCCTGGCCACGGATATCGATGCCGGTGCCACGGCAGGCTGGGCGGGCGGCTTTTCTCCATTGGGAAGAGTGCCCTACGGCAATGCCTTTACCGGGCACTTCGAGGGGTTGGGGCATACCATCGACGGCTTGGTGTCTACGCCATCGGGCGGCTTCTTCGGCGCGGATAATACCGCACTCTTCGGTGCGACAAACGGCGGCGCAGTGATTCGTAATGTCGGTTTGGTTGATGTGGTGATCACGGGGCAGAACCAGGTCGGCGCGCTGGTAGGTGATGCCTATAACACCACCATTGATAACAGCTACGCGACGGGACGGGTCAATGGTGAGCAGAATGTTGGCGGCTTGGCGGGCTACACCACGGGTGTCGAGATCAGCAACAGCTTCTCGGATATTGACGTTGACTTAACCGGTCGTTTTGGCGGTGGCCTCATCGGCTATGCATGGAACAGTGACGTCAACCATAGCTATGCCTCTGGAAGCGTAACGGGTGACACTCAACTCGGCGGGCTAATTGGAAAATCAAACGGCACCCAAGTGGAAAACGCCTATGCCGTGGCAAACATTAGTGGCAGTAATGATCTAGGTGGCTTGGTTGGTGAGCTGGACGGTGGGTCTGTCACTCAGAGCTACGCCGCTGGACGAGTATCGGGCACGGGTGGTGGCTTGGTCGGTTACGATTGGGATGACGGCGCCAATGTGCAAGGCAGCTTTTACAGCATTGACGGCACCGGTAAAACCGCATCCGACGCGGGTACCGGCTTAACGACGGCCGAGATGCAACAGCTCGATGAATTTGTTGCCGCCAGTTGGGACATCGACGCCCAGGGCGGCACCGGCAGCGTCTGGCGCATCTACGAAGACCACACCACCCCGCTGCTGCGCAACTTCCTCACACCGCTGATGGTGCTGCCCGAATACGACGGCAGTGGTGCTCACCTGATGGATATCGGCGCCGCCACGGGCGACGCGCTGAACGATCCACGGATCTCAGGCGGCCAAACCAACACCGCACTGACCCTCACCGGCAGCGCCAACAGCGGCGAATACCTGGCCAGCCTGGACCTCGATGGCCTCTATTCCGGCCAGCGTGGATACGACCTGATAGCCGGGAAGCGAACCATCGGTGACAGCAACGTCACCGCCGCCGGCGATATCGCCCTCACCAATGGGGCAAGCTGGGACAATGGCACCCTGTACATCGATGCCAGCGGCGATATTACCAACATTGGCGCCATCAGCGGCGGCGATAACAGTGTCCTTGATTTGGTGAACGGCCGTTGGCAACAAAACGCGACTGCCTTGTCGGCCTTTACGGTCAACGACTTCCGCCTCAAGGAAGACACCGCCAGCTTCCTGCGCGCCTCTGGTGGCAACGGTACCGCAACCGCCCCCTACCAGATCGGCGATGTGTATGGCCTGCAGGGCCTGGAGTCCCACACGCTGCTGGGCAGCGCTTTCACTCTGGCCAACGATATCGACGCCAACGGCACCGCCAACTGGCATGCCGGCAACGGCTTTGATCCCATTGGCGATTCCGCAAACCGCTTTACCGGCAGCCTCAATGGCCAGGGCCATATCATCGAGGGCCTGGCCATTCAACGTCCCACCGAACGCTATGTTGGGCTGTTTGGAGGCACCGAAGACGCCGCGTTGGGGAACGTCGGGTTATCGGATGTCAGTCTGGCAGGAGAACTCGCTGTTGGCGCTCTGGTCGGGCACGCTCTCAATACATCCATCGACAACGGCTTTGCGAGCCGTGGTCAGGTAACGGCATCGATTCAGGCCGTTGGCGGACTAATTGGGGGCGGCTCAGGGGGCGCTATTCGAAACAGCTACGCGGATGTGGCAGTGTTGGCGGAGGCAAGAGGAACCGCCTCCGGCGTGGCCGGTGGGCTACTCGGCGCCGGCTCCATGGATATCAGCAACAGCTATGCCCGCGGCGATGTCAGTAGCCCAGCATCGCAAGTGGGAGGCCTGGTGGGCCAGTATAATGGCGGCACCATCACTAACGGCTATGCCACGGGCAAGGCGAGTGGTGCCTCTTCGGTCGGCGGGGTTGTCGGCAACCTCTTGTTCGGTGCGTCTCTCAGTAATGCCTTTTGGAATCGGGATGCCAGCCCGGGCCTGAACGGCGTGGGCACCACTCCGGCGGCAGCCGGCGTAACCGGCAAGAGCCTGACCGAACTGCAAACCCTGTCCACCTTCACCGACGCGGGCTGGGACATCGACGCCCAGGGCGGTACCGGCAGCGTCTGGCGCCTCTACGAGGGCCACACCACGCCGCTGCTGCGCGGCTTTCTCACACCGCTGACGGTGGCCGCCGATGATGCCAGCACCACCTACGACGGCAACGTGCAGACCGGTCCGGGCACCTGGAGCGCCAGCGGCCCCCACGACGCCAGCCTGATCCTCGGTACCGCCAGCATCACCGGTGGCGGCAAGGATGCCGGCCGCTACGGGATTGCTCTCGATGGCCTGTACTCCGGCCAACACGGGTACGACCTGACCTTCAACGACGGCACCCTGACCATCGACAAGGCGAACGCCTCCGTCACCGCCAACAGCGATACCGTGACCTATAACGGCGTCACGCAGAACGTGAACGGCTTTACCGCCACCGGCCTGGTCGGCGGCGAAGACGCAAGCGTCCTCACCGGTGTCACCACCTCGGGCGGCGGCGGCAAAGACGCGGGCACTTACACGCACACCGCCAGCGGCAGCGACGGTAACTACCTGCTGACCTTCGTCGACGGCGAACTGACTATCAACAAGGCGAACGCCACCGTCACCGCCAACAGCGATAGCGTGACCTATAACGGCGTCACGCAGAACGTGAACGGCTTCACCGCCACCGGCCTGGTCGGCGGCGAAGACGAAAGCGTCCTCACCGGTGTCACCACCTCGGGCGGCAGCGGCAAAGAAGCGGACACTTACACGCACACCGCCAGCGGCAGCGACGGCAACTACGAGCTGAGCTTCGTGGCGGGAGAGCTGACGGTCACCCCCCGCCCAGTCACCTTAACCGCGGATGACCAACACAAACACCAGGGCCAGGCCGACCCACCCCTCAGTTGGCAGGCCGACTGTGGTGCAGCAACAGCCGACTGCGGCCTCGTGGCCGGCGAGAGCCTGACTGGTGACCTGCTCCGGGAGCCCGGTGAAGAGGTAGGGCGCTATGAAATCGAGCAAGGCTCGCTTACTGACACCGCCAACCCCAACTATGCCATCACCTTTGAGGAGGGCGAGTTGTTGATTGCCGCCCTCCCCCCTACGCCGGAGCCGGAGCCCGAGCCCGAGCCCGAGCCCGAGCCCGAGCCTGAGCCGAGCCCAGAACCGGAACAAAGCGGCTCAATAGCCTACCCCGCGGAGGTAAGCATCGCGGTATTGCAACGGCGAACCATCGATAAGGCGGGGACATCGCTGTCGGAGAGTGAGGCGGCACCGCAACCCTTCGAGACGCTGCAACTGCGCGTGGAAGAAGACGGTATTCGCCTACCGGCCGGCGTCAGTACCCCACCTTTCTCGCCTTGACCGCCGCAAATGGATTATTGCCACGGGGACATGGGAACCATGCAATCGCCATATGAGATCACGACCTTTCGCTCCGAACCGGGGCGGAGACGAACGACCCGCCTGGGCCTGGCGCTACTCGGCGGTCTGCTGACAGGCCCGCAGGCATGGGCCCAGACGCCCCCGGATGCCGGACAAATACTGCAGCAGAGCCAACCGGACACCATCGCGCCACGCACGCCTTCCGTGGCACTGGAACTGGGGGGCGAGCCCTTGGCCGAGGCACCCGTCGGCGGTCAGCGGGTCACCTTGTCGGGAGTCCGTTTCGTGGGCAACACCCGTTTCTCCGACGGGGCATTGACGGAGGCCATCCACGACGACCTGGACGCGCCTCAGGATCTGGCTGGGCTACGCCATCTCGCCAACCGGATCAGCCGCTACTATCGCGAGCGGGGTTACCTTTTCGCCCGAGCCTTCCTCACGGCCCAGTCCCTGAAGGATGGCGTCCTGACTCTGCGGGTGCTCGAGGGGCGCTATGGCCAGGCCGAAGCCACCAGCGACGATGACGCGCTGGCCGATGCCGCACGCCCCTACCTGGCGCCGCTGGCCACGGGACGCCTGATCGCGTCGGACACCCTGGAGCGTCAGCTGCTGCTGCTGGGCGACCTGCCGGGCCTGGCCGTCACGCCGATCATCCGCCCGGGAGCGGAGCTCGGCCAGGGGGATCTGGAGGTACAGGTACACGACGCCGAACGCCTGGCCGTCGAGCTGGGCGCCGATAACCACGGCAGCCGCTTCGCCGGGGAATATCGCGCCCGCACCACGCTTGCCGCCCACCGGGTCCTGAGCGTCGGCGACGCGCTGAAGCTCTCCGCGCTTTACACTAACGAAGCGACCTGGCTGGGGAATGTGAGCTACTCACTCCCCCTGGGCGCCAACGGCCTGCGCGGCGAAGTGGGCTATGCGCATACCGATTACACCCTGGGCAGGGGGTTCGAAGGCTATACCGGTACGGCAGCGGTCTATTCGGCGACCCTGAGCTACCCGCTGCTACGCAGCCAGCGAGCCAATGTGTCACTCAGCGCGCGTTACCAGTACAAGGACCTGGACGACGACATCGATTTCGCCGACTACCGCAAGGCCACCGAAAGCCATGGCCTGCCGCTCGGCGTTCGCTTCGATGCCCGCGATGGCCTGGGCCGAGGGGGTATCACCTTCGGCACCCTGAGCGTAACGCCGGGTACGCTGGAACAGTCGCAGACCGGCATGGCCGACAGCGACTATGATTTTACCAAGCTCAACCTGAATATCGCCCGTGTGCAGACGCTCGGCCATGGCCTCGACCTGTATGGTCGAATTAGCGCCCAGTGGTCGGATCGCGACGCGCTGGATGGCTCGGAGAGCTTTTTCCTCGGCGGCCCCAACGGTGTGCGCGCCTTCCCTACCGGAGAGGGATCGGACAGCCGAGGCTGGCTGGCGCAGATGGAGCTCCGCTACCGCGCGGGTAACGATCTGGCCCCCTATCTGTTCTACGACCTCGGCCGCAGCCCGAATGGCGGACTGGACGCCGGCGACCCGCGCTCCCTGGCCGGGGCCGGGCTAGGACTGCGCTTTCAGCGCGCCGGGTTCCAGCTGGATATCAGCAGCGCCTGGGAAGTCCGCGGTGGCGATGCGCTGTCGGACGATCGCCAGCGCGACCCACGCATATGGGCCTCGGCGGCATACCGGTTTTAAGCCTGAAATGCCCATGGGCTAACGCGTTGAGGCCCCTGCCACATGTGCCCGGGCATCGCGCCTGACGAACGGCAAGCCGCCAAGGCATCGCCAGCGCAACGCAGAAAGGCCGACCCGCGAGGGTCGGCCCTTTCGTCATCGTTTCCAGGGCGAGGACGCTCAGCCCTGGGTTCGCGGCTCTCCCCACTGGGGCTCGCCGTCGACCACGCGGACCGTCTCGCCCTCGGGGCGCCGGTCCAGCCGGCTGGTATGGGCCTGGCCGTCGTAGCGCCAGCTGACCTCGTAACCGGTGGTCTCCTGATGGGAGTCGGTCACGGTATGGCAGCGCTGCTCGGTGGTGGAGACGGTCTGGCCGGCCTCGACGCGACGCTGGACCTCGCGGCCCGCGAAGCCGCCGCCGATGGCACCGGCCACGGTGGCGATCTTCTTGCCGCTGCCGCCGCCGACCTGGTTGCCCAGCAGCCCGCCGACGATGGCGCCGGCCGCCGTGCCGACCACGCTGTGCGGGTCGCGGGTCGGCGCCTGGCGCTGCACCACCACGTTCTCGCACACCTCGCGCGGCGTCTCCACGGTGCGGGTCAGGGGCTCGACCCCGGTGATGTCGGCAAACTGGGGCTGACGGCTTTCCTGGACCTGCCAGGCCCCGAAGGCCATGCCGCCGAGACCCAGTACCGCCAGGACGCTCCCCACCACGATCGACTTGCTCATGTTTCACCTCTTGTCGGGTTGTCGGGCGCCCGGGGCGCCACTCGCTGGAATCCTGGGAATCGCTCCAGACGGCTGCGATGGTCGGCCGGGGCGCGTCCTGCGCCGCCTTCGACGTCGATCAGTATCGTCTCCCCCGGCCCGGCACTCCAGGCGCTGCGGCGGAGTTTCACAGTTGCTGCGCCCCTGTCGCCTTGCCACGACACCCGCCGCCACCCCGGGCCGCCTGTCGCCGGGGCACATGCGAGCGTCGCCATGAGGCACTCCGGTGCCCCGAGGTGCATTAGCTTGACAGGATGGGGCACGCACCCGGGCAACGGAGGAGCACGACCATGGCGACCTTCCCCACGCAGGCGGACGCGGTGATCATCGGCCAGGGAGGCATCGTCGGCGCCTCCGTGGCCCATCACCTGATCGAGCTGGGCTGGAGCAATCTGGTGGGGCTCGACAAGTCGTCGATTCCCTCGGACATCGGCTCCACGGCCCACGCCTCGGACTTCTGCTTCATGACCGCCCACGACAAGATGTCGTGCTACACCACCACCTACAGCCAGCGCTTCTACGAGGAACGGGGACACTATGCCCGCATCGGCGGCCTGGAGGTGGCCCGGGTCGGCGACGACGCGCGCATGGCGGAACTCGCCCGCAAGGTGGCCTCGGGCAAGGCCTTCGGCACCCGGGCGCGGCTGGTCGGCCCCGACGAGGCCGCCGAGCGCTTCCCGCTGCTCGACAAGACGCTGATCCAGGGGGCGCTGTGGGATCCGGATGCCGGCCTGGTGGTGCCACGCTCCCAGCAGGTCGCCGGTGAGCTGATCGAGGAGGCCAGGGCCTCGGGCAAGCTCGCCGCCTTCGCCGACACCCCGGCGCTGGCCATCGACGTCCGCGACGGCCGGGTCCACGGCGTCGAGACGGCCAAGGGCTATATCGCCACCCCGGTGGTCATCGTCACCTCCGGCATCTGGGGGCCGCTGCCCGCGGCGCTGGGCGGGGCCGCCCTGCCGCTGATGCCGGTGGAGCACCCGCTGCTGTTCTTCGGCCCCTTCGATGCCTTCGCCGGCACCGGCAAGGAGATCGGCTACCCGCTGCTGCGCGACCAGGGCAATTCCGCCTACCTGCGCGACACCGGCGACCCCGCCACCACCGAGGGCGGCCAGCTCGAGTGGGGCTACTACGAGACCACCAACCCCAGGCTGGTACACCCCAGCGAGATACTGGAACGCCATCAGGCCAGGCTCTCGCCCTCCATGCGCGACCTGGAGCTCGACCAGGTCATGCACGCCTTCGAGCGGGCCATCGAGCTCACCCCGGTGCTCGGCGAGCTCGGCTGGGACGAGAAACACTCCTTCAACGGCCTGCTCTCGGTGACCAATGACGGCGGCTCGCTGCTCGGCGAATCCCCCGAGACCCGCGGGCTGTGGTTCTGCGAGGCGGTATGGGTCAAGGACGGCCCGGGCATGGGCAAGGTGCTGGCCGACTGGCTGACCACCGGGCATCCGGCGCTCGACCCGTTCGGCATCGACATCGCCCGCTTCTACCCGGTGCAGAAGACGCCGGACTACGTCTACGGCCGCTGCCAGGAGATCGCCCGCAAGATCTACGACCCGGCGGTGCATCCTCGCGAGCCCTTCGAATCAGGCCGCAACCTGCGCCGCGGCCCCTTCTGGCCCCGCGAGGTGGAGCTCGGCGGCCACTTCATGGAGGCCGCCGGCTGGGAACGCGCCCACGGCTACGCCGCCAACGACCACCTGCTGGAACGCTACGGCGATCGCGTGCCGGAGCGCCCGGCCGAGTGGGACGCCCGGCACTTCTGGCGAGTCTCCAACGCCGAACACCTGGCGCTCAGCGACGACGTGGGCATGATCAACCTCTCCCACTTCGCCATCTTCGACCTGCGCGGCCCCGACGCCGAGGCGCTGCTGGAGTATCTCTCGGTGGCCAGGGTCGGCGGCGACACGCCGATCGGCAAGGGCGTCTACACCCACTTCCTCGACCAGCTCGGCGGGATCCACTCCGACCTGACCATCGTGCGCCTGGCCGCCGATGCCTACCGGGTGATCTGCGGCGGCGACACCGGCCACCGCGACCTGATGTGGCTGACCCGCCAGGCCGAGGCCCGCGGCCTGACCCGCTGGCACCTGGAGGATCGCACCGACAGCCTGGCCACGCTGGGCGTCTGGGGCCCCAATGCCCGCCGCACCCTGCAGGCGCTGGCCGACGATCCCGAGGCCCTGTCGACGGAGCGCTTTCCCTTCGCCACGGCCCGCGAGATCCGTCTGGGAGGCTTGCCGGTATGGGCCTTCCGCATCTCCTACGTGGGCGAGCAGGGCTGGGAGCTCTACGTGCCCTTCAGCTACGGCCTGGCCCTGTGGGACCGGCTCTTCGCGCTCGGCGTCACCCCGGTGGGTATCGAGACCTACGCCAACAGCCGACGCCTGGAGAAGAGCCTGCGGCTGCAGAACGTCGACCTCTTGACCGAGTACAACCTCTATGAGGCCGGCCTGGCCCGCCCCAGGGTCAAGGCCGAGGACTTCCACGGCAAGGCCGCCTACCTGGAGCAACGCGGCCGCGACCGCCAGCCGGCCTACCTGTGCACCCTGACCCTGGACGATCCCCTGGACGCCCGGGGCCAGCCCCGCTACCCGGTGGGCCAGGCGCCGATCCTCGACCCCGATAGCGGCGAGGTGCTGGTCGACGCCCTGGGTCGACGCTCCTACGTCACCAGCTTCGCCTTCGGCCCCTCGGTGGGCAAGACCATCGCCCTGGGCTACCTGCCGGCGGACGCCGCCCGGGAGGGCGACACCCTGCTGATGGAGTACTTCGGCGAGCACTACCCGATGCGCATCGCGGCGGTAGGCTACAAGCCGCTCTACGATCCCGAGAACCGGCGCCCCAGGAGCTGAGGGGCCGCTCGGGGATCATGGCCACGGGCAAGGGGTAAGGGGTAAGGAGCGAGGAAGAAGGAGTGGGGAGAAAGGAGGGATAAGGAGCCGCATCTTCGGGAGGTGCTGCGCACGGGAGGGTCGGCCCCGATGAGCCAACCCCGCCGTCATGGCACGTCCTGAGATCCGGGGCGCCTCAGATCCCCAGGCGGTCGCGGGTCTCGTAGTACCAGGCGCCCATGGCCGAGAGCGGCACGCGCAGCATGCGCCCGCCCGGGAACGGCAGGTGCGGCAGGTCGGCGAAGGCATCGAAGCGTTCCTCGCGCCCGGCCATGGCCTCGGCGATCAGCCGTCCGGCCAGGTGGGTGCAGGTCACGCCGTGGCCGGAGTAGCCCTGGGCATAGTAGACGTTGTCGTTGATCACCCCGAACTGCGGCAGCCGATTGAGGGTCATCAGGAAGGTGCCGCTCCAGGCGTAGTCGACGCGCACGTCGTCGAGGCCCGGGAAGGTCTTGAGCAGCTTGGGCCGGATCACCGCCTCGATGTTGGCCGGATCCTGCCCGCCGTAGTTGACCCCGCCGCCGTAGATCAGGCGATTGTCGGCTGTCAGCCGGAAATAGTCGAGCAGGTAGTTGCAGTCCTCGACGGCGAGGTTGTTGGGCAGCAGCGCCCGGGCGCGCTCCTCGCCCAGCGGCTCGGTGGTGATAATCTGGGTGCCGCAGGGCATCGACTTGCCCTCCAGCGCCGGCATGATGCCCTGATGATAGGCGTTGCCGGCCATCACCACTCGCTCGGCGCGCACCATGCCACGGGGCGTGGACAGCCGCACCGGCTGGCCGTGCTCGACCGCCGTCACCGGCGTGCGCTCGTAGATCACGCCGCCCAGGGACTCCACCGCCGCGGCCTGGCCCAGCACCAGGTTGAGCGGATGGAGATGCCCGCCGGAGTGGTCGACCAGCGCGCCCACGTAACGCTCGGTGCCCACCTCGCGCTTGACCTCATCCCCCTCCAGCAGCTCCAGCTCGCGGTTGCCATAGCGCTCCCACAGCGCCTTGTGCTCGACCAGGCCCTTCATCTGTCGATCATTGCAGGCGGCGAACAGGTTGCCCTCGCGCAGGTCGCAGTCGATGGCGTAGCGGGCGATGCGGTCGCGGATGATGCGGTTGCCCTCGAAGGCCATGTCGCCCAGCGCCCGGGCCGTGTCGACGCCGTACTTGTCCTCGATGACGTCCATGTCACGGCTGTAGCTGTTGACGATCTGGCCGCCGTTGCGCCCGGAGGCCCCGAAGCCGACCCGGGCGGCCTCCAGCACGATCACCTTGTGACCCTGCTCGGCCAGGTGCAGGGCCGCGGAGATGCCGGTGAAGCCGGCGCCCACCACGCAGACGTCGCAGCTCGCCTCGCCCTCCAGGGCGGGCCGTTCGGGGGCGGCGTTGGCGGTGGCGGCGTACCAAGATCCGACGTGTTCGGTATCGTTCGAGACGCTCATGGGGCCTCCAGAGTGGTTATTTTATTTAACACATGATGCCCAATGATACGGCGCATTGGCGGGGAATGCCAAGTCATTAGACATGCTTTTCTTGCCAGCCTCGTTGCCAACGCAAGAGGGCGCCGGCATGGCCGGCGCCCTCCCCTCCCTGACGCGCATGGCGGGTGGGGTCACACCCGCAGCAGCAGATGTTCGCGCTCCCAGGAGCTGATGACCTGGAAGTACTCGCGGTGCTCGGCCCGCTTGACCGCCAGGTAGCTGTTGGTGAAGCGCTCGCCGAGGATCTCGGCCAGCGCCGGGCAGTCGCGCAGCAGGTCCAGCGCCGGGCCGATGTCGTCGGGCAGCTTGTGGCCACCGGACCAGGCCGAGCCGACCACCGGCGGGCGGGGCTCGAGCTGGCCGAGCATGCCGAGGTAACCGCAGGCCAACGAGGCCGCCATCACCAGGTAAGGATTGGCATCGGCCCCGGCCAGGCGATTCTCGACCCGGGTCGCCTCGGGGGGCGACACCGGCACCCGCAGCCCCACGGTGCGATTGTCGGTGCCCCATTCGACGTTGATCGGCGCCGAGCCGCTGGTCTCGGTGCGCATCAGCCGCCGATAGGAGTTGACGTTGGGCGCCAGCAGCGGCATGGCCGAGGGCAGGTAACGCTGCAGCCCGCCGATGAACTGCTGGAACAGCCGGCTGGGCTTGCCGTCGTCGCCGGCGAACAGGTTGTCGCCGGCCTCGGTGTCCACCAGGCTCTGGTGGAGGTGCATCGAGCTGCCGGGCTCGTTGGACATCGGCTTGGCCATGAAGGTGGCGTACATGCCGTGGCGCAGCGCCGTCTCGCGCAGGGTGCGCTTGAACATCACCACCTGGTCGGCCAGCTTCAGGGGATCGCCATGCTGGAAGTTGACCTCCATCTGGCCGGCCCCTTCCTCGTGGATCAGGGTGTCCAGGTCGAGGCTCATGGCATCGCAGTAGTCGTACATCTCCTCGAACAGCGGGTCGAACTCGTTGACCGCATCGATGGAGAACGACTGGCGGCTGCTCTCCTGGCGCCCGTTGCGGCCGACCGGCGGCTCCAGAGGATAGTCGGAGTCGGTATTGGTCTTGACCAGGAAGAATTCAACCTCGGGGGCCACCACCGGCTTCCAGCCGCGCTCCTCATAGAGCGCCAGCACCCGCTTGAGCACGTGACGCGGGGCGAGCTCGACCGGCTCGCCGGTCAGGTAGTGGCAGTCGTGGATGATCTGGGCCGTGGGATCGTCGGCCCAGGGCACCGGAAAGACGGCATGGGGATCGGGCACCAGCTCCATGTCGCGCTCGGCGGGATTCCAGAAGTGGATGTCCTCGTCGTCGGGATAGCCGCCGGTGACGGTCTGGATGAAGATCGAGTCCGGCAGCCGCGGGCGACCGCCGCCCAGGTACTTGCCGGCGGGCATGATCTTGCCCTTGAGGATGCCGGTGAGGTCGGTGACCAGACACTCCACCTCGGTGATGCCGCGGGCCTGGAACCAGTCGTTGAAATGGGGATTTTCCTGGCGGTTACTCATGGGATTTCCTTGCTCTGGGCTGGGGCCCCGGCCCTGCGGCCGGGGCCCGTCGTCTCACCGCGCCTTGACCTCGGACCACAGCTGCTGGAAGGTCTGCAGCTGCTCGCCCGCAAGGGTCGGAGTGAAATACAGGTGTTCCATGTCCTCGTCGGAGGGCAGGATCGGCGGCTGGGTCAGCGCCGCGTCGAGGTAGGGCTCGGCCGCGGCGTTGGGGCTCGCGTAGTAGTTGTAGTTGGAGAGCTGGGCGCCGACCTCGGCATCGAGGATGAAGTCGATGAACTTGTGGGCCAGGTCGGCGTTGGGGGCCTCGGCGGGGATCATCATGGCGTCGACCCACATCTCGGCCCCCTCCTCCGGGATCATGAACGCCAGGTTCTCGAAGGCCTCGGGGTCCTCGTCCTTGTAGAAGAAGTAGTCGCCGTTGTAGGACATGCCGGCGTGGATCACGCCCCGCGCCAGCTGCTGCAGCGCCGGGGTGCCGTCGGAGAAGCCGCTGAAGGTGTCGCGGTTCTTGGTCTCGATCATCAGCTGGGCAGCCTCGCGCCAGCCGTCCAGGCCGGTGCAGTCGTAGCCGTGGCCCAGGTAAGCGCAGGCCCCGCCCATGCTGACCTGGCCGTCGCTGATCATGGCGAAGGGATACTCGCCGTTGACCTCCGAGTCGAACAGCAGCGACCAGCTCTTGGGCGCGTCGGGGAAGGTCTCGGCGTTGTAGATGATGCCGGTGGTGCCCCACTGGTAGGGGGCGCTGTAGCGGCCGCCGGGATCGTAGGACGGGTCCTGGAACTGATCCATGACGTTGCCCAGGTTGTCGAGCTTGGACTTGTCAAGCTCCTGGACCAGGCCGGTCTCGATCAGCCGCGGGATGTAGTAGTTGGACGGCACGATGATGTCGTACTGGGAGACCCCGCCGGCGTTGAGCTTGGCGAACATCTCCGGCAGCGAGTTGAAGTAGTTCTGCACCACCTCGACATCGTACTGTTCCTCGAAGGCCTCGATGATGGCCGGGTCCATGTACTGCGTCCAGTTGAACAGGTAGAGCTTGCCTTCCTCGGCCTGGGCATGGCCGGCGAGGGCGAGCCCTCCCAGCGACAGGGCCATGGCGATCTTGTTGAACTTCATTGATGGCACTCCTTCGTTCCCTAGGGTGATGGTGCCGGCTCAGGTCGGCCGGCGACGGCTGAACGCCAGACTGAGAATGGCGGCGACGGCCACCGCGGCGATCATCAGCGCGGCGATGGCGTTGATCTCCGGCGACACGCCCTTCTTGATGGCGCCCCAGATGTAGATCGGCAGGGTCGCGCTCTCCGGTCCGGCGGTGAAGAAACTGATGACGAAGTCATCCACCGACAGGGTAAAGGAGAGGAAGAAGGCGGAAATCAACGCCGGCTTGATGGTCGGCAGCATGAAGTGCACCACTCGCTTGACCGGGGTCGCGTAGAGATCCTTGGCGGCCTCGAACAGCGTCGGATCCAGCCCCACGAAGCGCGAATAGACGATCAGCGCCACGAACGGAATCTGGAAGGTCACGTGGGCGATGATCATGGTGGAAAGCCCCGGCTGCAGCAGCCCGGTCCACTCGTGGATCTGCACGAAGAAGGCCATCTCGGAGATGCCGAAGACGATGTCGGGCAACACGATCGGCAAGTAAATCAGCACGATCAGCCAGCCCAGCTTGCGGTGACGATGGCGATACATGCCGTAGCCGAACACGCAACCGACCATCAGGGCGATCAGCGACGAGGCGATGGCCAGCACCAGGCTGTTGCCGAAGGCCGAGAGGATCTCCTCGTTGCCCAGCAGCTGGAAGTACCAGCGCAGCGAGAAGTCGGCGAAGTTGGCCGAGCTGTTGGCCGAGTTGAAGGAAAACAGCACCACCACCGCCAGCGGCAGGTAGAGAAAGGCCAGGGTCAGCCACCAGAAGGCGGTCAGGCCGCGATGCAGGGTCCGCTTTCTCATATCACCACCTCCTCGCCGCCGCCCAGGCGCTTGCCGAGGCGCCGCATGACGTAGAGCCCCAGGAAGGTCGCCAGCAGCATCAGGATCGCGCCGGCCGCCCCCAGCGGCCAGTTGGCCCCGCCGGAGAACTGATTGGCCACCAGGTTGCCGAGCATCATGCCCTTGCCGCCGCCGAGCAGCTCGGGGATCACGTACATGCCGAAGGCCGGGATGGCCACCAGCACGATGCCCGCCAGCAGCCCCGGCAATGTCTGCGGGAAGACGGCGTGCCAGAAGGCCCGCACCGGGCTGGCATAGAGGTCCTGGGCGGCCTCCACCTGGGCGGTGTCGAGCTTCTCGAAGGCGCCGTAGAGCGGCAGCACCATGAACGGCAGGAAGTTGTAGACCAGCCCCAGGGTGACCGCGAAGTTGGACGGGTAGAGGCCCATGTTGGGAGCGATCAGCCCCAGCCCCTCGGCCACCCCCGACAGCGGGGTCCCCGGCGCCAGCAGGTTCATCCAGCCGAAGGTGCGGATCACCTGGTTGGTCCAGGACGGCACCACCACGGCGAGCAGCAGGATCGGCCGCCACTTCTCACGGCAGGTGGTGATGTAATAGGCGATGGGATAGGCCACCACCACCACCAGCGCGGTGGACACCAGGGTCTGCCACAGCGAGCGCAGCAGGGTATAGAGGTTGCCCGGGCTCCAGCCCAGGAAGCCGAAACCGGCCAGGCGCTCGAAGGAGGCCAGCGACAGCGGCATCTGCGGCAGGCCGTAGGGCCCGTTGGTCATGAAGGCCACGCCCATCAAGTAGGCGCTGGGCAGCACCAGGAACAGGAAGATCCAGAACGCCCCCGGGGTCACCGTGAACAGCAGGTGGCGGGTCTCGCGGACCATGGCCCGGCTGCGGGCCGGGGGTATGACGCCGGCATAGGACATGTCCGCCTCCTCACTCGCTCAGGGTGACCAGGTCTTCCGGCGCCACCGCCACCGTCACCGTCTCGCCCACCTCGGGCAGGTGACGGCCGCGGTTGTTGACCGTGGCCTGCAGGGTGGTGTCGCCGAGCTCCAGGCGGAACTCGGCATGGCTGCCGCGATAGAGCCGCTCGGCCACCGTCGCCGTCAGGTGGTTGTCGCCCGCGACCTCGCCGGGCAGCAGGTCCAGGGTCTCGGGACGGATCAGCAGCAGCTCGCCGTCGCCGGCGTCCTCGGCGGTGAGCGTGCCCAGCGCCGTGGTCAGCCGCTCGCCCTGGCGGGCGCTGATCGGGTAGAGGTTGTCGTGGCCCATGAAGCGCGCCACGAAGGCGTTCACCGGCCGCTCGTAGACCTCCCGCGGCGCCCCCACCTGCTGGATGTTGCCGCCGTTGAGCACGGCGATGCGATCGGACATGACCATCGCCTCGTCCTGGTCGTGGGTAACGAACACGAAGGTCATGCCGAGGCGCTTCTGCACCCGCAGCAGCTCCACCTGCAGCTGGCTGCGCAGCCCGGCGTCCAGCGCCGAGAGCGGCTCGTCGAGCAGCAGCACGTCGGGCTCGCAGACCAGCGCCCGGGCCAGGGCGATGCGCTGGCGCTGGCCGCCGGAGAGCTGGTCGACGCGGCGGTCGACCAGGTCGCCAAGCTTGATGAACTCGGCGATCTCGTCGACCTTGGCGTTGCGCTCGGCGGTCGCCAGGCCGCGCATCTTGAGCCCGAAGGCCAGGTTCTCGCGCACCGAGAGATGCGGGAACAGCGCATAGGACTGGAAGACCGTATTGACGCTGCGCCGATGGGGCGGCACCTCGGTGACGTTCTTGCCACCCACCACCAGCGAGCCGTCGTCCGGCTCCTCGAGGCCGGCGAGGATCCGCAGCAGGGTGGTCTTGCCACAGCCGGACGGCCCCAGCAGGGTGAAGAACTCGCCGGCCCGGATGTCCAGGTCGACGCCGTCCAGGGCCACGGTATCGCGCCCGAAGCGCTTGTGGAGGCCCTGCATCTCGATCGAGGACGCCTTGCGGTTCGCCCGGTCTCGCTCATCGGCGGCCGGGCGGACCCCCGGCTCATCGGCGATCTCCGCCGTGATGGTCTCGCTCATGGGGATACCCTCTTCGCTTGTCGGCGGCCTCTCTCAGAGCCGGTCGCGCAGTTTGTAGAAGTTGGTGGCCAGCACCAGCAGCGGCTTGCGCAGGGCTCGCCCGCCCGGAAACCGGCGGTGCGGCATGGCGGCGAAGACGTCGAAGCGCTCGCTCTGGCCGGCGATGGCCTCGGCCATCAGCTTGCCGGCCAGCCCGGCCATGGCCATGCCGTGGCCGGAATAGCCCTGGGCATAATAGAGATTGTCGCCCAGGCGGCCGAAGTCGGGGGCCCGGTTCAGGGTAATCGCCACATCGCCGCCCCAGCGGTACTCGATCGGCACGCCCTCGAGCACCGGAAACAGCCGGGCGATCTTGGCGTCCATGCGCGCCTGCAGCCGCGGCGGCTCGCGGCCGTCGTAGCTGACCTCGCCGCCGTAGATCAGGCGGCGGTCGGCGCTGAGGCGATAGTAGTCGAGCACGAAGTTGGCATCGGCCAGGGCATCGTTCTTCGGCAGCACCTGCGCCGCCTGGGCCTCGCTCAGGGGGGCGGTGGCGATCATGTAGTTGGCGGCCCGCATGATGCGACCGGACAGCTCCGGGACCAGGCCACCGTGATAGGCATTGGTGGCCAGCACCACGAAGTCGGCGGTTACTCGGCCGCGCTCGGTGGTAACCGTGGCCGGCCGCTCACGGCGGATCTCGCGGGCGGCGCTGTGGGGGTGCACGCGCACCCCGGCACGCTGGGCCGCGCGGGCCAGGCCCAGGGTGTAGTTGAGGGGATGGAGATGGCCGCCCTCGCGATCGTGGAGGGCCGCCGGGTAGGCATCGGTGACCACGTGCTCGCGCAGGGCGTCGCCCTCGAGCCACGCCAGGGCGTCATAGCCGTAGTCGCGGGTCATCTGCTCGCGGAAGGCCTCGAGCTCCTTGACGTGGCGCGGCTTGACCGCGGCGTGCAGATAGCCCCAGGCCAGCTCGCAGGGAATGGCATGGCGCTCGACCAGCTCGGCGGTGAGGCGCACCGCCTCGCGGCTCATTTCCCATATCTCGCGGGCGCGAGGCAACCCGAGGGCCTGCTGGATGGTGGTGATGTCGGTGCCCAGGCCCGGCAGGATCTGCCCGCCGCTGCGGCCCGAGGCGCCGTGGCCGATTTCGCCGGCCTCGAGCAGCACCACCGAGTAGCCGCGCTCGGCCAGGTGCAGGGCCGTGGAGCAGCCGGTCACCCCACCGCCGATCACGCATACGTCGGCCCGGGTATCGCCCTCCAGCGGCGGGCTGGGCTCGAGCTCGACGGCGACGGAGGCGCGGTACCAGGAGGCCGGGCCGTCGGAGACGGAACTGCGCATACATTGCATCCTGTTATTGTTGTTGAATACTTTGACCGAAGGAGAGCCCAGGTCGGTCGACCCGTGGGCCTCACCGTCCCCTACAGTCTGACACCAGTCGCCGATCGCATGTCAAGTATTCAACAACACAAAATCGTGATTTTTTCATTATTAATGTAAAAACAGCGAGATAAAAAACAGTCTCGGTCGTTATCGTAAAGAAAAGACCGCCGGACGCCACCGCAAGACCGCGCCGGAGCCGCGTCGACACTCAACCGTTGAGATCGTTGAATATCTTGCGACCTTCCAACCAGGGACATGCGCCAGGATGGAGGGATCGAGCAACGCGCCAAGGGGGGGCGTAAAACACGACTGCCCGTCGATTCTCGGGGGTCGCAGGCCCAGCGGCAAGGGCCGGAGAGGGCGAAGACAGGCGGCACGGTGAACAGCCGAGCGGAGTGGAGGGAGCGAGGGCAATGGCGGCACCGCATGAGGAGCGCCGGCGGCGGCATGCAACATCCCAGGGCCGGCGGGACAGCCTGGCGATCCGCGGTCATCTCGCCCAAGCGGGCCCGCCCTCTAGAGGGTCATCCGCATAGCGGCTATGCGCATAGCGCTTCTACCGCGGCGGCGCTGCTTCACGACCCGGAACGCGCAAGAATGACCATGTAATCGCCCTCCCCTCACAAGGCCCGCACGATCTTGCAGGGGTTGCCAGCGGCAAAGACATTTTCCGGCAGTGATTTCGTGACCACTGACCCGGCCCCGATGGCCGTGCCCTCACCCACCGTTATCCCGGGAAGCAGTATTGCACCGCCTCCGATCCATGCGTTTTTCCCGATGATGACAGGCGCCGCATTCGTGCGGTAGCCGGGGATGCCGTCGCGCTCGAAGATACGGTCGCCGCTCGAGAGCGGGTGGCTGGTGGCGTAGATCTGGACCGCCGGGCCCAGAAGAGTGCCCTCTCCCACTTCGACGGTGTCGCCATCCAGGATGACGCAGTTGAAGTTCATGAAGACGCCATCTCCGAGGTGGATATTGCTGCCATCGTCGCAGTAAAACGGCGGTTCGATCCAAACTCCTTTGCCGCAATGCCCCATGAGCTCCTGGAGAAGGCGCTCGCGATGGGCAGGGAGGTCCGAAGCAGAGCGATTGTACTGCGTCAGTAAGCGGCGGGTTCTGTGGTGCCTTTCCAGGAAGTCGGCGGATCGGGTGTCGAACGAACCTCCCGCTCGCTGCCCGTTCCTATCGCCTTCTTTCATCCGTGCTCTCCTTTCCGGTGTCGTGGCTGCGGGCGGCAAATGAGGCGTTCATCCGCCGCCTGCAGCTCGGCCAGCGAGCCGGCAATGCTCGGGGCCCTGACCGCAGCGCCTTCAGGAAGGCGAATCCCCGTATCGCTCGGGGCGAGCGGCGCTGTCCATGGCTTCCCAGCCGTGCCCAGCGAAGGGGTCGACGCCGAGCTGCTGCATGACCGACGGAAAGTCGACCATGACCCAGTTATCGACGATCTTGCCGTCCACCACCTTCCAGAAATCCATGTAGCGGATCACCACTCGCTTGCCGGTGGGCGCGATACCCATGAACTCGCCGCTGTGCACGGCTTCCTGGCGGCCGAAGGCGGCACACCACTCGCCCTGGGCCAGGCGCGCCTCGTCGATGCACACCTTGTCGGAGAAGGCCGCCTGGAAGGGCCGCTGCCAGTTGGCCTGGAACTCCTCGAGCCCCTGCTTGAAACCGCAACCGGCATTACCCATCCAGCGAAAGGCATCGCTGAAGAAGCGCCCCATGTGGTCGATGTCGTGGTCGTTGAGGCCATCGACCATGGCATCGATGGTGGCGAGGGTCTCGTCGGTTTTGGAGAGGTCGTTGTGCCGCGTCAGTGCGGCCTGTTGAGGGCGTGCGCCGGGCATGGAATCACCTGTTGGGTTGATGAATCGTAACGTGCGATAGCACCTGGTCAGCCTAGCGCTCCCACGGCTCCGCCCACCATGTCACGGCGCCCTCCCTGCATGTGTTTTTGCACCCACCGATCTCGCGAGATGATAGTCTGTGCCGCTCGCCCCTTCCCGCGACGACTCGCCGGTATCGCCACCCGACAGGAGGGCCTCTCGCCATGCCACCCTTCCGTGCAGCCGCTTCCGACTTGACCGATGCCCTGCGCTGTCGCATCGACTGGTCGACCCATCGCAGCGCTCACTGCGTGAATACCGGTTGGCGGGTGCTGCCCTACTGGGTGGTCCTGCATGTGGTAAGCGGCGCCTATCACTGCGAATGGGCCGAGGGAGGCGGCGTCAGTGCGACGCCGGGAGAGGTCTTGCTGGTGCCCGCCGGGGCCCGCCACGCCCTGACCTACGAGGCAGGTACGGTGACCGACGGCCTGCATGTCGACTTCAGCCTGCATCACGCGGTCGATGTGTTTTCCGGCTATGCGGTACCGACCATCATCGCCGACGAGGCCGCCGGTGTCGGCCATGCCACCGCGGCCCTGACCGACCTGCTGGCGCGCCAGGGCGCCGATGCCCTGCAGGGGGCGGCGGCCCGTCAGGCCGCCGCCTTCGATTTCCTCGCGCGAGTGCTCGCCGTGTCCCGGGAGCGGCCGGAACGCCGGCACCACCTCGCCGCCCTCCAGCGCCTGGAGCGAGCCCTCGCGAGGATCGAGGGGCATTTCGATCGAGCGCCGACGGTCGAGGAGCTCGCCAAGTGCTGCGCGCTGTCGCGCAACCGCTTCACCGAGCTGTTCAAGGCGACCCTGGGCCAGAGCCCCAAGCAGTATCTCGACCAGCAGCGCCTGCGCCGGGCCATGTCGTTGCTGGTCCACAGCGATCAGGCCGTCGCCGAGATCGCCGACGGCCTGGGGTTCTGCGACCCCTTCCACTTCAGCAAGCGCTTCAAGCGGCTGACCGGCGAGAGCCCCAGCGACTACCGGCGCCAGGTGCGCCAGACCCTGCTGCGCTGACGCCGCCCCCGACCCTCAAGCGCCCCGGGCGGCGTCCCGGACAGCCTCGTGAGCCAGCAGCTGCTTCCAGACCGCCACCTCGTCGACGGTGATCCACTCCTGGGTGACCCGGCCATCGACCATATGGGCGTGGGACAGGCCCATGATGTAGACCGGCGCCCCGGTCGGCGCGCCGAAGTGGCCCCAGCCGGAATGGGTGGCGCGAATCGTCCAGCGCATGGCCAGGCGCACCGGCTGGCCGGGGTCGCGATTGACGATCAGGTGTTCGACCCGGAACTCGGCGTCGGGGAAGGACGCCAGGTAGCCGAGGCAGAAGCGGTCAATATCGCCATGGCCGTTGATGCTGTCGCCGCCGGGAACATTGACCGTGGCCCCCGGATGGTAGAGATCGAAGACCCCGGCCACTTCCTTGTCCGCCCAGATTCGCTGCCAGCCCTCGGCGTAGCGACTGGCCTCGGCACTGTCGTCGAACTGTGCCCGGTAGGGGCCCGGCACGTCGGTCTCGGGGGTGAAGTAGCGGGCCTCGCCGAACTGGCGCAGGTCGCTCTCGACCTGGCGGTGGGCGAGCTCGCGGGGCTCGATGCCCAGGCAGCGGGCGAAGGCCGCCTGGTCGCGCACCAGCCACTCCTCGAGAACCTGGTTCTCGCTGACCACGCAGTCGGCGATGATGCGCGAACGCACCACCTTGCCGGTGGCCTCGCCGTAGGCGCCGCTGCCGGTGTGGCGCATCACCGAGATCAGCCGGTGGGAGGAGAAATAGCCGCGCTCGTCGTCGCCGGTCCAGATCACGTCCTCGCCCACCAGTTGGCGGTCGGGGAATTCATGCAGGGTCTGCAGCGTCGCCGCCGTCACGCCGGTATTGTCGGTGATGATGCCGCTCGGGGCGCGCACCAGCACATCATCGGCGTAGTAGCGCTTGAGCTTGGGGCCGACCCCGCGGTCCTCCCAGATCTCGCGGGTGATGCCGTAGATGTAGTCGGGAAAATCCTTGAAGTGCTCGTCGAAGCCTCGCATGGGCTGCCTCCTGGGGTTCATTGTCTGTTCATGACTCGGCCATGGCATTCACCATGGCGCGTGATAGGCGACCGCCGGATCACGGCGGTCGCGCGGCCGTCAGCCTTGCGGCATGGCCCGGTGGGCCCCCTGCCTCGTCGCGGCCTTGTGCCGACGGCGCTCACCGAAATAGATCTCCAGCACTTCGTTGCTCTGGCGCGGCGCCAGCCAGCTGCCCGCCACGCAGCACGCCAGCGACAGCAGGAACGACCAGACGAAGGGGTGGACGCCCAGGAAGCTGCTGCCACCCATGGTGGTGTACTGGATGACGAAGGAACCGAAGCCGCCGATGATGCCCGCCAGGCAACCCAGGCGGTTCATGCGCGGCCAGAAGATCGCCAGGATGGTCGGCCAGGCGAAGGTAGCGCCGAGGCCGGCCCCGGCGAAGACCACGATCAGCTGCAGGTACTGCGGCGGGTTCAGGGCCAGCGCCACCCCGATCAGGGTGATGACGAAGGTCATGACGTGGGTCAGACGCTTGGCCTTGTCGCCGCTCAGGTTGGGGTCGATGTTGTGCTGATAGATATCGCGCACCACCGCACCGGCGGTGACCAGCAGGAAGGAGCTCAGCGAAGACATGATCGCCGATACCGGCGCGGCGATGATGAAGCCCGCCAGGGCCGCCGGCAGCGCCATCATGACCGTCGCCGTCAGGGCGTGATCCGGCGATTCGATCTCCGGCAGCAGCACCCGGCTGGTGACGCCGACCAGCATGATCAGCGGATACATCAGGCACACATAGAGCCCGGTGAGCAGCGCCGCGCGCTTCAGCGCCCGAGTGTCGGTGAAGGTTAGAAAACGGCTGACCAGCGCCGGCTGGCCCAGCTGCGACAGCGGCATCAGGATGAAGAACGACAGTGCGGTGACCAGCGGCAGGAAGTTGTCCGGCCCCGGCCCCGAGACCAGATCCTCTGACTGGCGGATCAGCGCCGTGTTGATCGTCTCCAGGCCACCGGCCAGGTCCACCGCGAACCAGGCGGTCAGGATGACGCCCAGCAGCATGACGATGGCCTGGAAGCTGTCGGTCCAGGCCACGGCGCGGAAACCGCCGTAGGCGGTATAGAGCGCCACCGAGACGGCGAAACCGATCACCCCCCAGTGGTAGGGCAGGCCGACGACCGCCTCCAGTACGCGGGCGCCGGCGGTGTACTGCGCCACCATGAAGGCCAGGTACAGGATCACGATCATCAGCGCCGCGAGGACGCCGATGGCCGGGCTCTCGAAGCGATCACGCAGCAGGTCCGGGAAGGTCAGCGCCCCGGTCTTGCGGCCGATCTGGCCGATCCGCTTGCCGAGGATGCCGAAGCCGGTGGTGATCACCACCATGAAGCCGGCGATCCACAGGAACACGCTCCAGCCGTAGCTGTGCAGCAGCCCGGGCACACCGATGAAGGTGCCGCCACTGGCCATGGTGGCGATCCAGGTCAGGCCCAGCACCCAGGGGCCGATCTGGCGCCCGCCCACGAAGTACTGCTCCATGAAGTCGCCCTTCCGGTTGCGGCGACCGCTGATGAAGGCGAACAGGAAGGTGATCGCCAGGTACAGGCCGATGATGATCGCCACCTGGGTCGAATTCTCCGAATACATGATGTCGCTCCCGTTATTGTGAGTCCTGGGGATCGTCTTCCAGGTAGAAGAAGGCGAAGAGGCTGTTGACCAGGGTGGCGGTGACGAAGGGCACCAGGACGCCCCAGAAGATCCAGGCGGGCAGCCCCATCACGGTGGAGAAGTCGTTGTCGACGTAACCCATGCGGTAGGAGACGCCCACCGTCCAGACCAGGAAGACCAACCAGATCAGGCCGGCGACCGCCGCTTCCTTGCGGGTACGCAGGTAGAAGCGGCGATCGCCGTTGTTGTTCGCGTCTAGGTTCATGAGAGGGCTCCGGGAACGAGGAGTGGCGAGGACCGGAACGGCATCGAGTCATCGGCGAGCGACTGCCGGGTGGCTCGTGGGCCTCGTCGGGCCGCTGCGCCGTCGGGGCAGACGCTCAGCGTCAGCAAGGAGGGAAAGGGCATGCTCGCTGTCTCGCCAGTGGTTGTCATTGTGCTGGGTCGATCACGCTCGAGCGTGATCAGGCCATCACCTTGTCACATAATGACTACGTATTCAATTTTGTTGTCAGCGCTCTCCGTCACCACAACTTCAAAGATAACTTATTGAAAAACAAAGAAAACCGCCGACTCATGAGGAGCCGGCGGCTAAAAT
This sequence comes from Halomonas sp. ABH4_019, assembly GCF_056159885.1. Lineage (NCBI taxonomy): Bacteria > Pseudomonadati > Pseudomonadota > Gammaproteobacteria > Oceanospirillales > Halomonadaceae > Halomonas > Halomonas sp. ABH4_019. Next base: position 260,710 of record NZ_JBSWWC010000003.1, on the reverse strand, counting down.
GTCACCGAAAGGAGACGTAAGACTTTAGACCAATGATGCGCGATCCCCGATGATGCCGGCCAGGCCCTAACCGAATCCCAGGCGCGCCTTGACCCGGCCGAAGGCCGCCAGGGCCGCCTCCAGGTCCTCGCGGCTCAGGGCCGCCGATACCTGGGTACGGATGCGTGCCTTGCCCTTGGGCACCACCGGGTAGGAGAAGGCGATCACGTAGACGCCCTCCTTGAGCATCTCCTCGGCGAAACGCGCCGCCAGGGCGGCATCGTGGAGCATCACCGGCACGATGGGATGCTCGCCGGGCAGCAGCTCGAAGCCCAGTTCCTCGAGCCCCTGGCGGAAGTAGGCCGTATTATCGCGGAGCCGGTCGCGGAGTTCGCGGGATTCCGCCGCCAGCTCCAGGGCCTTGAGGGCGCCTGCGACCACCGGCGGCGCCACGGTGTTGGAGAACAGGTAGGGCCGCGAGCGCTGGCGCAGCAGCTCGACGATCTCGCCTCGAGCACTGGTATAACCGCCGCTGGCGCCGCCCAGGGCCTTGCCCAGGGTGCCGGTGAGGATGTCGATCCGGCCCAGGCAGTCGCGGTACTCATGGCTGCCGCGGCCGCCCTCCCCCAGGAAGCCGGTGGCATGGCAATCGTCGACGTGCACCAGGGCCCCATAGCGCTCGGCCAGATCGCAGATCTCGTCGAGCCGCGCGATATAGCCGTCCATGGAGAACACGCCGTCGGTGGTGATCAGCTTGAAGCGCGCCCCCGCTGCATCGGCGGCCTGGAGTTGCGCTTCCAGGTCGGCCATGTCGCTGTTGCGGTAGCGATAGCGCTTGGCCTTGCACAGCCTCACCCCGTCGATGATGCTGGCGTGGTTGAGCTCGTCGGAAATCACCGCGTCCTCGGGGCCCAGCAGGGTCTCGAAGAGCCCACCGTTGGCGTCGAAGCAGGACGGATAGAGGATGGTGTCCTCGGTGCCCAGGAACTCGCTGAGCTTGGTTTCCAGGGTCTTGTGCAGGGTCTGGGTGCCGCAGATGAAGCGCACCGAGGCCAGGCCATACCCCCACTCGTCCAGGCCCGCCCGGGCGGCCGCCTGGACCTCGGGGTGCTGGGCGAGGCCCAGGTAGTTGTTGGCGCAGAGGTTGAGCACCTCGCCTTCGGTCACGCCCACATGGGCGCCCTGGGGGGTCGCCAGCTCGCGCTCGCGCTTGGTCAGGCCCGCCTCGTCGATGGCCGCGAGCTCGTCGCGCAGATGTTGTCGAAAGTCACCGTACATGCTGTCGTTTCCTTCTTTACCGTCAGCCCACCCAATCTTGGAGCGGTTTCCAAATCCCGGGAAGCGATGAGCGTTCCCGACGACAAGCCCCGACGTGTCGGACCATCGCGAGGGCGCTGTGACCCCATCCCTGAGCGCTACCGACGCCCTGCGGCGCTCTCGCATCCTGCGCCGCTTGCAGGGCCGGTGCTGGCCATCCATGGCCAGCCCGTTCGGAGCAATGCTCCTCACCCATGGCGCAGGACCCTCGCTACACCTTGTCCCCGGCACGCATCGCTTCCGAGCGCTACGCGTATACCGATCAATCCCAGTTCAGGACCACCTTGCTGGCCTCGCCGGCCAGCATGGCCTGGAAGCCCTGCTCGAAGTCGGTATAGGGCAGGCGGTGGGTGATCACCGGCGAGATGTCCATTCCCGATTCCACCAGCACCGACATCTTGTACCAGGTCTCGTACATCTCCCGGCCATAGACGCCCTTGATGGTCAGCATGTTGAAGATCACGGTGTTCCAGTCGATGGCCAACTCCTCGGTGGGGATGCCGAGCATCGCCACCCGGCCACCGTGACACATGTTGGCGAGCATGTCCTTGAAGGCCGCCGGGCTGCCGGACATCTCGAGGCCCACGTCGAAGCCCTCGGTCATGCCCAGCGAGCGCTGCACCTCGGCCAGGCTCTCCTCGGCGACATTGACGGTGCGAGTCGCGCCCAGGGTCTTGGCCAGCGCCAGACGCTGTGGATTCAGATCGGTGATCACCACATGGCGCGCCCCGGCGTGGCGGCATACCGCGGCGGCCATGGCGCCGATCGGGCCCGCCCCGGTGATCAATACGTCCTCGCCGAGCACCTCGAATTGCAGGGCGGTATGCACGGCATTGCCGAGCGGATCGAACAGCGACGCCACATCCAGATCGATGCCGGGCCGGTGCTCCCAGACGTTGGACATCGGCAGGGCCACATACTCGGCGAAGGCCCCGGGCCGATTGACGCCGATGCCACGGGTATGGGCACACAGGTGCCGCCGCCCGGCCAGGCAGTTGCGGCAGCGCCCGCAGACCACGTGGCCCTCCCCCGAGACGATCTGCCCGGGGTGAAAGTCGTTGACGTTGGAGCCCACCTCGACGATCTCGCCGACGAACTCGTGGCCCACCACCATCGGTACCGGGATGGTCTGCTCTGCCCAGCGGTCCCACTTGTAGATATGCAGGTCGGTGCCACAGATGGCGGTGCGCTTGACTCGCACCAGCACGTCGTTGATGCCGACCTCGGGCTCGGGCACGTCCTCGAGCCAAAGCCCCGGGGCCGCTTCTCGCTTGACTAGCGCCTTCATGCGCGCCTCCTGGTTGTCGTGGATGGCTTCCATGAATGATCCCCCTGGCTGGCAATCCCCGCCGAGATGGCTAACATGGAGGAATTAATTCCAGCATAGTGGATAAAATCCACTATGCAAGAAAAAAATCTATTATCCTGGATACCAAGGAGGCCCGGGTGATCACGACACCCCCCGCACCGCAGGAGCACGGCGGCCAGTTGCTCTGCGACCGCGTCATCGAGCTGCGCAAGAGCCGCGGCCTGACCCTGGACCAGCTGGCCTCGGCCTGCGGCGTCAGCCGCTCGATGCTCAGCCAGATCGAGCGTGGCCGCGCCAATCCGACGCTGGCGGTGACCCTGCGTATCGCCCAGGCCTTCGGCCTGAGTATCGGCGACCTGGTCGACCAGCCCTGGACCGCCTCCACCATCGAGGTGGTCCGCGGCGACGACGCCACCCACCTGTTCCGCGACGACCGGGAATGCCGGATTCGCACCCTCTCGCCGCTGCATCTGGAAAAGCACGTCGAGTTCTACGAGCTGCGCATCGCCGCCCAGGCGAGCCTGCGCAGCGCTCCCCATTTCGAGGGCACACGGGAATTATTGACCATTACCCGCGGTCGCGCTCGGGTGGTCGCCGGCGACAACGAATGCCAACTAGCCGCGGGTGACTCCGCGCATTATCACGCCGACCAGGAGCACGTCATCGAGAACGAGAGCGGCGAGGAACTGCTGGCCTTCCTGGTCGTCACCTACGAATAGTCGGTGCCCACCAGCCCCGCGGTGCGCGCCAGGATGTCGAGGCCCTGCTGCTTCAACCAGTATGGCAGGTCGATCAGCACCCAGTTCTCGGCCAGCTTGTCGCCCTCGCGGCGGTAGATGTCCACCACTCGCATGTCGGCGCGAACGTCGCTGCCGGGCAGCCCCAGGAAGCCTCCCAGAGGCGTATTGGTGAGATTCGGCCAGCCGAAGAAGCCGGCATAGTCGCCCTCGGCGAAGCGCGTCACATGGCCATTGAAGACCTTGCCGGTCAGCCCAGTGCGAAACGGCAACTGGTGCTGCTCCTGGTAGCGGGGAATCGTGTAGGTGGCGCCGATGCCCGCCGGGCCATACCAGATCATGTCGTCGTGCCAGCTGCGTGCCAGCAGCTCCGGGGGCGGCAGGTCATCGCCGCTCTGATTGAGGGCGGTGAGATCGTCGACCATGCGGTTGACCAGCGCCAGGGTCTTCTCCCCCGCCGCCGGATCCTGGGCCTCGAGCAGCAGGCCGTCGTGGGTCCGAGGGCCGGGATAGACGAAGGAGGCGCCGGTCTGGGGCGGCAGCGGCTGGATCCCGGCCTGATGCATCACATCGATGATGTCGCAGAAGAATCCGCTGCGAACGATCCGTCCATCGCGGATACAGTGGAAATCCGCATAGCGCAGGAAGCCGATCTTGCGGGTCGCCGGGATGCCCAGCCAGGGCCGATCCCTGAGCCCCATGAAGTGGCCCATGCTGACCACCCAGTCGCTGCCGTCGCTTGCGTTGGTGCCGGCGAAGAACACGTCCTGGCGCCGCTGGACCGGCGACCAGGCGGCGAGGAAGGGCCGCCAGAAGGCCTCGGTGACGGCCTCGGCGCCCCGCTGCTCCTCGAAGGGATAAACGCCATGCCATTGGTAATCGGCGGCGGTGTAACGATCGACGACGCTGCCGACCGTCTCGGCATCGGCCCCCTCGAGCTCGCGATAGAACTCGAGAATCAGGGCCTTGTTGGCTTGATGACATGTCATGACAATCTCCGGGGGCAGGAAACACCGACGGCCGCCCTCGGTAACGACGACACCGAACGCGGCCAGGCGACGAGGAAGGGAACTATACGCGCCGCTTCTCGAAGGCCTCCCAGGCCTCCAGCAGGGCGTCGAAATCGAAGCCGGGCGCCCTGGCGCTGGCCAGCAATTCCTTTTCCGCGCCGACGATCTTGGCGATGGCCTCGGGCAGTGCCTGGGCCTCGCCCGGGGTCAGGCGCACCGCGCCGTGTCTGTCGGCATGGATCAGCTCGCCGGGGGCGATAGCCAGGCCGAAGACCCTGACCGGGACGTCGACGGCGGTGACCCGCACATAGGCATGGGAGGGGCCGACGCGGCCGCCCAACACGGTAAAACCGGGCTCCAGGTCGTCGAGGTCGCGGATCACCCCGTTGGTGAGCACGCCATCGACGCCCAGGCGCTTGTGCAGGCAGGTGTTGACCTCGCCCCAGTAGGCGCCCACGGCGTCCTCGCCGTCTTCGTCCTCGATCACCATCAGCGAATCGGCGGGGCTGTCGGCGACATAGCGGTAATAGGCGAGGCGTCGCTCGCGGATCACCCCGGCCTCTTCTTCGGGGGGCGTCAGGGCGCGAATCTTGGCACAGCGGGCATAGCCCACCAGGGGCGGCGCCGTGGGGTCGGCGGCCACCAGCGGCAGCCGGCTGAAGCCCTCGGCGCTGCGGGTGCCACGCACCAGGTCGAGGGCATTGGCCACCGTGGGGGTATCGAAGCGGCGCAGTTCGTTCAGCAGTTCCGGGCTCAGGGTCATGGGGTTCTCCGGGTGTGGGGATTCGGCGCACGGTCGAGCCAGCGCGCCAGCGCCTGGTTGACCGCCTCGGGGGCCTGCAGGGTGCTCAGGTGGCCGACGCCCTCGAGGATCACCAGCTCGGCATCATGAATATGCTCGGCCAGGTACGTGTGCCGGGACACCGGACACAGCCGGTCGCCGTCGCCACACAGCACCAGGGTCGGCACGGCGATGGCGGCGAGCCCGGCGCTGGCGTCGGGGCGGTCGCGCAGGGCGATGGCCTGGCGTCGGAAGGTCTCGAGGCCCCCGCGCTCGGCCATGGCCACCACCAGGGCACGGTGTTCGGGATCCTCGTCGTCGCCCTCGGCGGGATACAGCGGCGCCAGGGTCTCGCCGGCGTAGCGCCCCATGCCCAGCGCCTCGGCCTGGGCGATGTCGTCGGCCCGCTGCGCCCGGCGCTCGGGAACCTCGGCGAAGGGGTTGGTATCGAGCAGCGCCAGCCGCTCGATGCGCTCCGGCGCCAGGCGCATCAGCGCCAGCGCCAGGATGCCGCCCATCGACAGCCCGGCGACGCTGAAGCGCGGCCAGGGCGCCTGGTCGAGGATGTCCCGAGCCAGGGCTTCCAGATCGTCACTGGCATCGAGGCGCGGCACCCGAATATCGGCCCGCCCTTCCAGGGCCTCGACCTGGGGTGCCCATAGCCGCTCGTCGCAGAGGGTGCCGGGAATCAGCAGCAGCGGCTGTCGCCGGGTCACATTATGCATACGTAGTCCTCTTTGCCCTTCAGGCAGCGCGACGCGGGCCGGTGGGCGCATCCCCGCCACGCACCACGACCACTTCGGCGTCGGCATCGCCCTCGAGGCGATGCGTCCAGCCCTGGGGCGAGGTGAAGGTATCGCCGGTGCCCAGCGCCAGCTCGCCGGCCTCGCTGACCAGACGCACGCCGCCGGACTGCACGAACAGCACCTCCGGTTCGTCGCAGTGGTAGTCCGGGGTCACGGCCCCTTCGGCGATGCGCAGCACGCGCAGCTGGAAACCATGGGGCCACCAGCCGCTGATCGGCCCCGGCCCGAAGCCGTCGCCACTGGCCGCCGGGGCGATGACGCCGCACTCCTCGACGCCGGGGGCGGCGAGCACGGCGTCAGCGTTGCCGCGCAAGGCCTCGTGGCGCACCATGCATTCGGCGAGGCGCTCCGGCGAAGGCGTCACCAGCCGCGCGATCTCTTCGGCGTCGGGGGCGGTCTCGATCTCCTCGTCCTCGGGGATGGTCTCGCCGGCGGCACGGTCCACCAGGCGGCCGCTCTTGAGCAGCACCAGCCCATGATGCTCGGCCAGGTCGAAGACGCTGGGCGCCCAGCGCACCCGCCCCGGGTCGTCACCGCCCAGTACCACCCACAGGAAGCCGGTGCCGGCATCGAGCTTCTCGAAGCCGCGGAACATCTGGGTCGGCACGCTGACCACGTCGCCCGGGGCGATGTCCAGGGTACCCTCCTCCCGCTCCGGGCCGAAGAACAGCCGCCAGCGCCCGGTGTGCACCACGAACACCTCGGCACCCTCGTGGGAGTGCTGGGAGTTCAGGCAGCCATCGGGCTGGCGGGCGCCGCCGACGTTGAAGCCGTGAGGCTCGGAGATATGCACGTGCTGGTCGGAACTCTCCGCTACCCCGGGGCCGATGATGGTGAAGTTTTCCTTGCGATCGGACCCCGGCGAACGGGTATCGATGAAGGCATTGCGGCAGGGCACCAGGTCGTCGTAACGCACCCGGCGCTGGCGCAGCGTGTCGAGGGTCCAGGTCATGAGGCCTCCTGCTGTCGGTGTTGGGCGATCTGGGCGTGGATAGCGATCTCGTCGAGACGGTGCCGTTCACGAGACGACACCCTGACGCCTTCGAGGTCGCCCCTGTGATGGAGGCGGCACCGGGAAATACCGAAGTAAGTGGTCATGTCAGGCCTCGCCTACGGGAAAGGGAATCTCCCCCACCACGCGAGCCTTGTTGAATTCGCGCAGACGCGCGAAGACGTCCACGCCCAGCTGGCGATAGGCATCCAGCAGATCGACCGTCACCCAGTTTTCCCGGATCTTGCCGTCTTCCAGTCGCCAGAAATCCAGCGACCGCATGGCGATCTTCTTGCCCGAGGGAGCGATGCCCAGCCAGCCGTCGTCGGTCACCGTCTGCATCATGTTGGGCCAGCCGGTGACCGCCGCGTAATCGCCATCGCCGAAGAAGTGATAGGTGATCTCGTCCAGATACTGACCGCGGTCGGGCATGCCGCTCAGGAAGGGAATCTGGTGCCAGTTGCGGAAGCCGGCGATGCCACGGCCCGTGCCGATGCCGGCCGGACCGTACCAGTTCATTCGCTCATGCCAGAACCTTGGCATCTCCATCACTTCCGGTCCGCCCTGGCTGGGGTGTTTCTTCATGTGATCCAGCATATCGACGATGTGACGGCAGGAGGCCTGTGACTTTTCCTCGTCCCAGGGACCCGGCACAACGCCATCCATCGTCGCCGGCCCGGGGATGCAGAACTCGAGACCGAGCGAAGGCGCCAGCGGCCAGGCATTGGCCTGCATCATCACCTCGGGGATGTCCCAGATGGTCTGGATCTCGACGACTCGGCCTTCCTCGAAGCGATAAAATTCATGAAAGCGCATGTGCGTCAGGTGGCCGGTCGGTGGAATGTCCAGCCAGGGCTTCACGAAGGTGCCATAGTAATGGCCCCCGCAACCGATCCAGTCACCGCCATGTTCGGTGCGCCCGCCCATGACGATCCAGTCACGGCGCTCCAGGTCGGGCATGGACTCGAGCAGCGGCGCATAGCAGGTGTCGTAAAGCGCCTTCGGACCGACCAGGTCGCCGAAGGGGTGGCACATGTGCACCACCGCGTCCGGGGCGATCAGCCCTTCCAGCGCGGCCCGCACGCCTGTTTCGCTGAAATCGCGCATCGCTTCCCGCATCGGGGCAATCCGCATCTTGTTGTGGGTATGGGTGTCCGTCGTCATTCTGTAACCTCTACATTGCACACGTTCTTGCCGCCAAGCCGGCGGTCGCGGATATTGCGTTGTCCAGCGTTGCCGACGAAATCGGCGATCATGCAGAGAATCGTCCCTGGCTCGCCGGTTTATGTCGTTTCATCGCCGATCACGGTTTTCCTGTAACCCGGCTTTTTCCCATTCATTGCCTGCTTCTGGGCCGAGATGGCATCGGCCGGGGCGCGTTCGTCGAGCGGGTCGATAGTGCGCCCGCCCCCGCCGGGGATAGCCATCACGGATGGGTCACCCTTTCACCGCGCCGGCGGTGAGACCGCTGACGATCTGCCGCTGGAAGAGCAGTATCAGCACGAACAGCGGAGCGGTGGCCGACACCACGGCGGCGACGGCGTACATGACCTTGCCTTCGACCTGGGTCGTGCCCAGGAAGCTGTTGATCGCGGGAATGATGGTCTCGTTCTCCGAACTCAGGAGCATCGCGGTCACCGTGAAGTCGTTGTAGGCCAGCAGGAAGCTGAACAGCCCGGTGGTGATCACCCCGGGCCACATGACCGGAATGATCACGTGCCGGAAGGCCTGGAAGCGGGTGCAGCCATCGACCATGGCGCTTTCGTCCATGTCCTTGGGGATATTGAGGAAGAACGAGTGCAGCATCCACAGGGTGAAGGGCTGGTTGATCGCCACCAGTACGATGATGGTGGTCGGCAACAGCCCCCAGATGTTCCACTCGAAGAACGGCAGCATATAGCCCGAGACCAGGGTGATATGCGGCATGGCGCGGAACGCCAGCGCGGCCATCAACAGCCAGAAGGCATAGCGACGGCCCGAGCGGGCCAGGGCATAGCCGCCGAGCGTGCCAATGGTGAGTGAGATGATCACCGTGAAGAACACGACGATGGCCGAGTTGATCACATTGCGCCAGAACGCTTCGTCGACCCAGGCGCCGGAGTAGCCTTGAAGGGTAAAGGCACTGCCGGTCTCCTTGATCGTGTTGACCCCGTAGATGGCGTTCTGCCAGTCGACCTTGGAGAAGAAATCCGACTGAACCTTGAAGCTTCCCCAGAAGGTCCAGAAGAAGGGAAAGGCCGCGACGATCAGCCAGAGCGCCACGAGAGCCAGGGAGATGACGGTGAGCGGCGACAAGCGGAACCGGGCGTTGCTGCTCACCGCAGGGGCTGTGGTACGAGATAGTGTCTCGGTTGTCATGATCGTGCCCTCAGTGTGCTTTACGGTTGAAGTCGCGCCAGGTGCGAATCAACACCGGTGTCAGGAGGATGACCACGCCGATGATCGTCATCATCGAGGTCGCCCCGGCGGAACCGTAGAGGGGATTGCCGCTTTCGCGCAGGTCGTTGTAGATGATCCAGCTGAGCGACGTGGCATGGGCCTCGGCCTTGAAGCTGACGATCGGCTCGAAGACCCGGAAGTTGTCCATCAGGAGCATCAGCGTCACGAAGGACATCAACGGCGCCAGATGCGGCACCACCACATGGATCATGCGCTGCCACTTGGAGGCACCGTCGATCTTGGCGGCTTCCATGGTGTCCTCGGGCACTGTCTGAAGCCCTGCGTAGAAGGTGATGAAGCTGAACGGCAGGGTATGCCAGATGCCATACACGATCAGCATGCTCCAGGTGAGCGCCGTCGAGGCCTTCAGGCTGAGCGAGGGGTCGTCGAAGATCCGCTGGATGGTGGCGCCGATAATGCCGTCGCTATCGACCATCCAGAACAGGATCAACGCGCCCACCAGCGGCGTGACGAGAAAGGGCAGCAGCGAGATGAAGATCGACGGTCCCTTGAGCAACCTGGGCAGGTTGTTGACGCCCACCGCAATCGCCAGGCCCAGCACGATGACCACCGGGGTGACCACGGCGGTGTAGGTCAGGGTGAAGAACAACGCGCGGTAGAAAGGCAGGTTGGAGACCTGCCCCCAGAACTCGCCTAAGGTGTCGGTGCTGCTCCAGGCCTCGCCGACTTCCGCAAAGGCCAGATGCGAACGATTGAAGTAAGTCCCGAGCCCGTTGAACTGACCCAGGGGTTGCTCTTCCTGCAGCCTGGCCGTGGCCTCGGCATCGACTTTGGTGGTGGAGGTACAGCCGAACGGGCCGCAGCTTTCGGATACCACCAGCACCTGCTCGTTCTCGACGAACAGCGACTGGATGGCAACCGAAACGATGGGCAGCGCGATGAACAGGATCATCGCGGAAAGCGTCGGCAGGATGAACCAGAAGAAGGTGCGGTGCTTCATGGAGTGCGCCTCGGTGTTCAGTCCGGAACAGAGCGAGGGGGCCGATCGGCCCCCTCTAGCCGGAAGGCTTAGTTGATGAAACCGGCTTCCCTGGCCGAGGTGCGGTAGGCGGTCTCGACGTCTGCCAACGCCTTCTCGGCGCTTTCGTTACCCTTCAGGAAGTCGGTCAATTCCGAACCGAGCGCAGCGTGCAGCAGCGCCATCTGCGGGATCATCGGGTAGGGTCGGGCCCCGCCCCGCATGGTGGCGGCTACGCCCGCGGCCGCGGGGCCGGGCTCGAACCCGTCGATCATCCAGACGGCATCATCGTTGTTCTCCGCGACCATCTCCGGGGTCAGCGCACTGACCAGCGCGGCGAATGTTGCCTCGGCGTCTTCATCCGGAACGTTGGCGGCGATGGAGATACCGTCCCACCACAGGGTGGCCGCGGGGATCGAACCGCCACCGACGGTGGGCGCGGCTGACAGCACAGTGTTCGACGCCACCGCTTCGGTGGAGCCTTCCTCATCCAGGATGGGAGACCCGCGAGAGCCCCACATGATGCCCAACGCCGCCTGTCCGGACTCCCACAGGCCCTGGGTCTCGTTCGAGGCATGGGTCAGATGATCCGGATGGGCATATTCGACCAGCGCCTTCATGGTTTGCAGCGTGGCGATGCCCTGCTCGTTGCTGATCGAGGGTTCGGCGGAACCGGGCTCGAAAAACTCGCCATCGTGACCGAGGTAGAGCGTGTTGAACGCCTCGGCCAGGCTCCACCCGGTCTGGAGGTTCATGACCAGCGGATGCTCCATGATCCCCGCGGAACGGATCTTTTCCGCCGCCTCCAGCACCTCTTCATAGGAAGCCGGGATACCGTCCACACCGGCCTGCTGCAGAATATCCTGGCGCGAGAACAGATGCTGAGAATTGGCCATGAAGGCCACTGCCATCACGTCCCCATCGATGGTGATCAGCAGGTGCTCCGGGATGCTGTCTTCGTATTTTTCGACCAGGTCGTTCAACGGCCTTACCAACCCATCGTTCATCAGCTGGGTCAGCGTCGAGTTGGCCAGGATCACCGAGGTGTATTCCGCCGGGTTCGGCGTCAGCGCTGCGTTCATCATCTGGCGCGCCTCGGTGGTATGGTTGACGCTAAACTCGGCGGCGGACTCTGCACAGTTCGCTCTCGCCTGGTCCACGACGGCGCGAATCGCCGGGAAGTCGCTCGCCAGGATACGGATGGACTTCCCCTCCGGCCCACAGTCAGCAGCAAAAGCCGACGAGCACATCAGGCCCGAAACCAGTGATGCGGCAGCTAGCCTCTTCAATCGCATGTTGTCTTCCTTATATTGTTGTTAGATGAGATACCGGACTGGTTTTATTCACACGATGGGCGCCGGCGTCCGGCGACGTGGCAGATGGGTCATCACCCTCGACCCGCACACCCGTTGCATTATCAAACAGGTGGCATATTTCCTGAGGCACCGAGATCGATACCATGTCATCGATCTCGGCACGGAAGGTCTTGTCCGCCTTCACCGACACCAGTACACCGCCAACCCGCACCGAGATCATCGTCGCGTCGCCCAGCAGCTCCATCGTGTAGATGGGGGCGTTGATCTGGCCTTCCCCCGGAGAGGCAATGCTGGAATCTTCGGCACGAAACCCGATGGTCAGCGCTCCGTCCGGCACGCTCAATCCGGGGATTTCGACATGTGAGGCGCGGAAGGTACCGTTCTGGACATGCCCCTCTATCAGATTCATCGCCGGACTGCCGATGAAACTGGCGACAAAGATATTGACGGGGTTGTCATAGATATCGGTCGGGCTGCCGATTTGCTGTACTATGCCGTTTTTCATCACCACGACCCGATCGGCCAGGGTCATCGCCTCGATCTGATCATGCGTCACGTAGATCGTCGTCACGGCCAGTTCATGGCTCAGGTTCTTGATCTGAGCGCGGGTTGAAACACGTAGCTTGGCATCGAGGTTCGACAGCGGCTCGTCCATCAGGAAGACGTTGGGTTCGCGAACGATGGCCCGAGCCAAGGCGACACGCTGGCGTTGGCCGCCGGACAGCTCCGACGGCTTGCGATGCAGGAAGTCATCCAGCTCAACCATCGCAGAGGCGCGACGCACCTTCTCGTCATGTGTAGAGGGGTCGACCCCGCGCACCTTCAGCGGAAAGCGAATGTTGTCGTAGACCGTCATGTTGGGGTAGAGCGCGTAGGACTGAAACACCATTGCCACATCCCGGTCCTTCGGCTCCATGTCATTGACACGCTCCCCGTCGATCAGGATGTCACCTTCAGTGGCATCTTCCAGCCCCGCGATCATTCGCATTGTCGTGGTTTTTCCACATCCCGAGGGCCCGAGAAGTACCAGAAACTCCTTGTCGGCTATGGTGAGATCGAAGTTGTCGACACCGACAAACGATCCCCAACGCTTACCGACATTCTTGAGCGTTACTTCAGCCATAAGATCTCCCTATGGGTATCGTCTTATTTTTATGCTTACGTATGCAACAAGAGTAGACCCAAGGCCTTCGGGCCTGCAAGCCATTTCTCGATACCATACGCATGTCTTGGGTAAATCTTTATCACCAAGCTGCCGCTGGAGGCAGCCCTCATCGCAGGCCATGCACTCACCGAGGCACATTACCGGCGACACACCGGGTTTTCTCGCCACCCCTCGCGGCCGCTCGCACTAACCGGGATCACCATACCGACACCCGGGGAGGGCAACAGAGCGACCGGGCGCCAGGATTGTTGTTGAATACGCAACCACTCCGGGCCGCCACATGACCCGCCACTCACCACGCCCCACCTCGAAGCGGCATGGCCCTCGAGGCGATGCGAACGGCCCTGGCGAGAGGCAAGGGTCGACGGCATCCAGCGCTAGCTCGGCGGTCTCACTGACCGGCCGCACACCTCCGGCGCGCCCGAGGCCAGGCCATCAGGCCCCCTGCTGGCGATGCTGGGCGATCTGGGCGTGAATGGCGATCTCGTCGAGCTGGTGCCATTCGCGCACCACGGTGTCGCCGCGCAGCTCGGCATGGGTGATGCCGAGCAGCACCACCGGGGCCCCGCTGGCGGCACCGAAGACGCCGCCGCCCTGATGGGTGGTCGAGAGCGACCAGCGCAGCGCCACCCGGCGCGGCTCGCCGGCGTCCTCGCGGTCGATCCAGTGATGGATGCGGAACTGCCCCGCGGGGAAGGCGCCCTTGTAGCCGAACCAGAAGCGCTCCAGGTCGTCGTGGCCGCGCAGGGTGCGCGCTCCCGGCACCTTGGCGTCGATGGCCCGGTCGTAGCCGTCGCGCAACCGCTCGAGGCGAGCGTGCTGCCAGAGGTCCCGATAGCGCACGGCCACCGGTCCCAGGGCATCGATGTCCAGGTCCCCCTCGGGGCCGCGCCAGCGTTCCACCAGGGCCTCGGCGTCGGGCAGCGCGGCCTTGGCCGCCAGGGCCTCGCCGAGCGCCGCGGGGGAATGCCCCAGCTGCCGGGCCAGGCCGGCCTGGTCGCGGACCAGCCATTCATCGACGATGCGGTTCTCCCGGCACAGGCAGTCGGCGATGGTCATGACGCCGGCCCGCACGCCGCTAGGCGCACCGAAGGCGCCCTCCCCCGCATGGGTCATATGGGAGAAGATGCGATGCGAGGAATAGTAGGTGCCCGGGGCATCCTCGCTGTCGATGACGTCCTCGCCGAGCAGCGTGCGGTCGGGGAACTCCTGGAGCGTCTCCAGGGTGCCGCGGATCACCCCCTCGACGCCGCTGAAGGCGCCGCCCGGGGTCTTCACCGGGCAGTCCTCGGCGTAATAGTCGCGGATCAGGTCGATGCCGCGACCTTCCCAGATCCACTCGGTGATCTTGAGGATGTAGTCGCGCAGGTCGACGAACTGCGCGTCGAAACCGGTCAGGCTCATGGGGAACTCCTTGTGCTTGCTAGTGGGCGGTCCAGCCGCCGTCGACCATCAGCGCGCTGCCGGTCACCAGGCCGGCGGCGTCCGAAGCGAGGAAGGCCACCGGGCCCATGATGTCCTCGATCCGGCCGAGACGCCCCAGCGGAATCTTCGCCAGCACCGCCTCGCGAAAGCCCGGCTGCTCGAAGAACGGCCGGGTCATCGGCGTCTCGACGAAGGTCGGGCAGACGCTGTTGACGCGGATGCCGCGCGGCCCGAGCTCCACCGCCATGGCCCGGGTCATGCCCTCCACCGCCGACTTGGAGGCGCAGTAGAGGCTGCGGTCGGCGGCGCCCACGTGGCCCATCTGGGACGACATGTTGATGATCGAGCCGCCCTCCGGCATCGAGGCGATCACCGTCTGGGCCAGGAAGTAGGCGGCCCGCACATTGATATCCATCACCGCCGCGTAGTCGACCTCGCTGATCTCGTCGATCGGCTTGGGCCGATTGGTACCGGCGTTGTTGACCAGGATATCGATGCGTCGGCCGGTGAGCGCCTCGCGCACCGCCGCGGTATCGGTGACGTCCAGGGCCAGGGCCTCGGCCGAGTGACCGGCGGCGGTCAGCGCCGCCACCGCCTCCTCGAGGGCCGCGGGATCCCGGGCCACCAGGATCACTCGGGCGCCGGCCTGGGCCAGGGCGCAGGCCGCCGCCAGCCCCAGGCCCTTGCTGGCCCCGGTGATCAGTGCCGTGCGGCCATCCAGCCGCTGGCTCGGTGTCTGGGGTAGCGTCATGATTGCCTCCTCGATCGGACCGTCTCAGGCTTCCACCTGACCGGCATAGGGCACATCGCGCTGGCCGTAGCGACGCACGCGCTCGTTGGCCTGCTCGCCATGCCCGGCGAAGCCTTCGAGGGCACAGAGCCGCGAGCAGTAGCTGCCGATGCGGGCGGAGGCCTCGTCGGTGAGCACGCGCTGGTAGGTGCAGGTCTTGAGGAACTTGCCGACCCACAGGCCACCGGTGTAACGCGCCGCCTTCTTGGTGGGCAGGGTGTGGTTGGTGCCGATCACCTTGTCACCGTAGGCGACGTTGGTGCGCGGGCCCAGGAACAGCGCGCCGTAGTTGACCATGTTGTCGAGGTACCAGTCGGTGTTCTCGGTCATGATCTGGACATGCTCGTAGGCCATGTCGTTGGCGACCTGGAGCATTTCCTCGTGGCTGTCGCAGACGATGATCTCGCCGTAGGCCTCCCAGGACTGACGGGCGGCATCGGCGGTGGGCAGCTTCTCGAGCAGCTCGGCGATGGCGGCCTCGGTATCGCGGGCCAGGGTCTCGGAATTGGTCAGCAGCGCACAGGGCGAATTGGTGCCGTGCTCGGCCTGGCCCAGCAGGTCGGTGGCGCACAGCAGGCCGTCGACGCTGTCATCGGCGATCACCAGGGTCTCGGTGGGGCCGGCGAACAGATCGATACCGACGCGACCGAACAGCTGACGCTTGGCCTCGGCGACGAAGGCATTGCCCGGGCCGACCAGCATGTCGACACCGTCGATGCTCTCGGTGCCGATGGCCATGGCGCCGACCGCCTGGACGCCGCCGAGCACCAGGATCTCGTCGGCGCCGGCCAGGTGCATGGCGGCGACGATCGCCGGGTGGGCCTTGCCCTTGTAGGGCGGCGCCGCGGCGACGACGCGCTTGACGCCGGCGACCTTGGCGGTCAGCACGCTCATGTGAGCCGAGGCCACCATCGGATAGCCGCCACCGGGGATGTAGCACCCTACCGCCTCGATGGGCACATGCTTGTGGCCGAGGATCACGCCGGGGCTGTTCTCGATCTCCACCGGCTGCATGGAGGCGAGCTGGGCCTCGGCGAAGCGGCGCACCTGGGCCTGAGCGAAGCGGATGTCTTCCAGGGACTGAGCATCGACCTCGCTGATCGCCTGATCGATCTCTTCCTGGGTCAGGCGGAAGCTCTTCGGCGACCAGCCGTCGAAGCGCTCGGAGAGCTCGCGCACGGCGCTATCGCCGCGGGCCTCGATATCGGCCAGGGTGGTTTCGACGACGTCGCGCACCTTGCGGTCGGCTTCGGCGCGCACATCCTGGGTGGCACCGGACTTGAGATAACGGATCATGGATTCACCTCGGGAGTTACAGGGTATGGGTTTTCGGGTTACGGCGCCGTCGCTTGCGGCCCAGGCGCTGGCTCAGGATTAACGTGGCGCCGGTTGTTATCAGACGCTGATAGTAATCTGGCACTGATTGCATACGAATGCAAACCGGATTTTCTTATTCCTTCGTCGCGGCTCTCGTCCCGCCACCACCGGGCCCGCCCGCCATCACGGCCAGGCCCGGCGAGGCATCAGATCAATGCCGCGAACAGGTAGAGAAACAGCAGCGTGGCCAGGAAGAACGCCACCAGCAGCCAGCTGACGCGATCCACCTTGCCGGGAATCAGGTACCAGCCCTGGTCCTTGGCCGGCAGGTTCTTATCACGATACATCGCCTTCTGCCCCTGAATGGTATAGGCCGAGAGCTCTCCCTGGCGGCCATCCAGCAGCAGGCTGGCGGCGAGCGCGACGGGCACGTTGACCACCACGCCGACGGCGCAGAACCAGGGCCAGGCGAGCTCGGTCTGGGTGGCCACGAACCACACCGCCACGAAGCCGGCCGCCACCCCGATCAGCAGCCCCCGCTCGGTGGTATGCCGGGAGAAGAACCCCAGGGCATACATGCTCAGCTTGGCGCCGACGAAGTAGGAACCGACCTTGGTGAGCAGCTGCAACACCGAGCCTTCGCTCTGGGCGAACAGGATCGCCGGCAAGATGATCAGCACCGCCCAGCCGACGGTGAACCAGCGGGAAGCCTTCAGGTAATGGGCCGAGGAAGCGCCCTTCTTGAAGTACTTCTCGTAGAAGTCGAGGGTGGTCACCGTGGCCAGCGAGTTGAGCGCCGAGTCCAGGCTGGACATGGAGGCGGCCACTACCGCGGCGGCGACGATGCCCAGCAGGCCCGGCAGGCCGTAGTCGGAGGCGAACTGCAGCACGATGGTGTTGCTGTTGTCGAACTCGCGGCCGCCATAGTAGCTGTAGAACAGCACCCCCAGCAGCAGGAACAGGAAGTAGATGAAGAAGGCCGCGAAACCCATGAACAGGAAGGATTTCTTGGCATCGCCAATGTTCCTGGCGGCGAGCGCGCGCTGCACCACCATCTGGTTGGCGCCGTAGACGGTGACGTGATAGAGCACCATGGCGATGACCCCGGACCAGACGGTGGCCTCGACCCGAGGATCGAAGGAGAAATCCAGGATATTCATCCTGCCCTCGGCCTTGAGCTCGCCCAGGGTGGTCGCCAGCGACTCCGGCATGCGGTCGAGCAGGGCGTAGAAGATGATCGCCGCCCCCACCAGCAGGATCACCGCCTGCAGCACGTCGGTCCAGATCACCGCGCTGATCCCGCCCATCAGGGTATAGACCAGGGCGATCAGGGTGATCGCCAGGATCGCGGTGACCACATCCACGCCGGTGATGAAGCTCAGCACCAGCGCCGTGGCATAGAGCACCGCCGCCGAGGACAGGGTCTGGGTCATCATGAAGATGATCGACATCACGCCCCGCGCCTTCTTGCCGAAGCGACGCTCCTGGTACTCGTAGATGGACGCCACGCCGCTGTTGTAGAAGAACGGTAGGAACAGGGTGATCACCAGGAACACCACCAGCGGGTAGTTGATCTGGATCATCATCACCCCGAGCCCGCTGCCATAGGACCAGGCGGGCCCGCCCAGAAACGACATGGCGCTGACGTAGGTGGCCATCACCGACAGGCCGATCGCCCACCAGGGGATGGTCTTGTTGCCCAGGTAGTAGTCCTCGGCGCTGTTGACCTTCTTGCTCAGCAGCGACCCCATCACCAGGTTGCCGATGAGGTAGACGATCAGGATCGTCCAGTTGAGCGTCCCGAAACTTTCCATCAGTGGTGCCCCATTGCCGTTGTCGTAATCGGTGGCTGTCGAGGGAAAAATGGCACACCTTGAATACGTTTGCAAAAAACAGGCGGGACGCGACAGCAGCGTCACGCCTCTCTCGAGGCATTCGAAAATTCACTACATATCAATGAGTTAAAATGGGTTGCCGCAAAAACCTTCGCCCACGGTGCTGCGACTAAAGATTAAGTCCGACGGGCGAGTTCGACGCGGGGAACCGGCAACGGCTCACCGGGCGGGCAATCACTCGGGAGCCAGTTCCCGAGCGGGCTGGCGAGCGCTGTCGCGCAGGATGGGGGTCACCGGCAGCACCCGGTTCTCGGCACTGAAGTCGCCCTGGCGGATCTGCTTGAGCAGCAGCGTGGTGGCTTCCTCCACCATGCGATCCACCGGCTGTCGCACCGTGGTCAGGCGGTAACTCGGCCAGGCGGCGACCGGGGTGTCGTCGAAGCCGATCACCGAGACGTCCTCCGGCACGCGACGGCCCAGGTCGTCCCGCAGGGTCTCCATCACCGCGATGGCCATGTGGTCACTGGCGGCGAAGATGGCATCGGGATAGGGGGGCTCGGCGAACAGCTGCAGGGTCGCCGCCCTGGCCTGCTCGAAGTCGTAGTCGCCCCGAGCGACCACCTCGCACTGCTTGCCCAGCGAGGCCAGGCCATCGACCAGGCCCTGGTAGCGATGGCGGCTGGTCGACGAGCTCTCGAGCCCCGCCAGGTAGGCGACGCGCTGGTGGCCGCCCATGGCCAGGTAGCTGCCGACCCAGTAGCCGCCGTGATAGTTGTCGCTGTAGACCTGGCTGATCCCGGCGAAGTCCACGTTGCGGTTGATCAGCACCACCGGAATGCCGGTCTCGACGCACTCGTGGGCCAGCGACGAGGTCAGGGAGGCCGACATCATCAGGATGCCGTCGACCTGGCTCTGCAGGATGCTGTCCATGACCCCGGCGAAGTCGCCCTCCTCGGGCACCACGAACAGCAGCAGGTGGTAGTCCTCGGCCTGGAAGCGTCGCGAGGCCTTCTCCACCACCAGCGGGTAGAACATGTTGTCCAGGTGCGAGAGTACCAGGGCGATGGTGCGCGACGAGCGGGTGATCAGCGAGCGGGCGATGCTGTTGGGGCGATAACCGAGCTCCTTGGCGGCCTTGAGCACCTTGAGCTTGGTCTTCTCCGAGATGCTGGCCTTGGGCGAGAAACAGCGACTCACCGCCGACTGCGAGACTCCGGCTCGCTCGGCGACATCCCGCGATGTGACGGCAGACTTCCTCTTCATCGGCATCGGCTCACTGAGAATACGTAATCAATGTTAACAGCTTTCTCCACCACTCTCCGCCATTCACGCGCGGGGGGCATATCGAACCCGCGCACTCGACGCCAGACGCACCGCCTGCCCGGCCTCGCCGCCAAGGCTCGACTCAGCCGCCGCACACCGGGCAGGCGGGATCGCGGGGCACGCGGAAGTGGCGCCACTGGCCGCTGAGGCCGTCGAAGGTGGAGAGCCCCTGGTGCACCCGACCGGCCCGGGCGAGAAGCTTTACCGCCTCGAGCGCCTGGAAGCAGCCGATCAGGCCGACCAGCGGCGCCACCACGCCGTTCTCGGCACAGCGCAGCTCCTCGTCGCCGCCTTCCCCTGGGGGGTACAGGCAGGCATAGCAGGGGCTCTCGGCATCGCGCGGGTCGAACACCGCCAGTTGCCCGGAGAAGCGGATCGCCGCTCCGGAGACCAGCGGCACGCCGGCGGCCCGGCAGGCGGCGTTGATGGCGTAGCGACTGGCGAAGCGGTCGGTGCAGTCGAGCACCACGTCGGCCTCGGCCACCGCGGCGGCCAGCGCCTCGCCCTCGAGGCGCTCGGTGAGCGCCCGGATCTCGCAGTCCGGGTTGACCGCCAACGCGGCCTCGCGGGCCGACTCGGCCTTGGCACACCCCAGGTCGGCCATGCCGTGGGCGACTTGACGCTGCAGGTTGGAGAGCTCCACGGCATCGTCGTCGGCGATGTCCAGGCGGCCGACTCCGGCGGCGGCCAGGTAGAGGGCCACCGGCGAGCCCAGCCCGCCGGCGCCGATCACCAGGGCATGGCCGGCCAGCAGGCGCTCCTGGCCGGCGATCTCGATCTGCTCGAGCATGATCTGGCGGCTGTAGCGCAGCAGCGCCTCGTCGTTCATGTCGCTCACTTGTCCTCGAACTCCTCGACATCGGGCACGTAGAGGGAGAACTCCTCCTTGACCTCCTCCATCACCACATAGCTCTTGGACTCCTTCACCCCCGGCAGGGTCAGCACCACTTCGCCGAGCAGCTGGCGATAGGCGGACATCTCCGGAATCCGGCACTTGAGGATGTAGTCGAACTGCCCCGACACCAGGTGGCATTCCTGGATCTGCGGCAGCTTGGCCACCGCCCGGCGGAACTCGTCGAACACCGAGGGCGACTGGGTCTCCAGGCTGATCTCGACGAACACCAGCAGGTTGGCCTTGAGCGCCCTGGGGTCGAGCAGCGCCTTGTAGCCGCGAATCACGCCGGCGCGCTCGAGGCGCTTGACGCGCTCCAGGCAAGGAGTGGTGGAGAGCCCGACCTGGGAGGCCAGGTCAACATAGGAGATACGGGCATTTTCCTGCAGGCAACGCAGGATCTTGAGGTCGATACGGTCGAGCGAGCGGGTCTTGGTTTTCATTGTGGTCCAGGTGCGTCGATCGGGCCGCCACCGCATGTTCCTCTGAAAATCACCGCAAAACGGCTCCCTTCTGGAATGCATGCATGAATAGTCGGCGGCGGCTGGCGTTTTTTTCTGTTTTCAGGTGTACCACACCACGCCGGGGCGGCTCCAGTCCGCTCCTCGAGGAAGCACCGATTTATGTCGCGAGCGATGGGAGACTGGCCATCGCCGGAACGCAAAGACCGGAGTTTACGTGACAGTAAATGAGGGCGTTGACCGGGCTCGCGCACGAGTACCGCCGGTGGCCAGTATGCCGAGCGCAGCAATAAATCGGCGCTTCCTCAACGTCGCCCCAGGCTGACCCGCTCACGCCCGCCCAGATCCCGGCGACTCTGCACCTCGCCATAGCCCGCCTCGGCGAGGGCCTCACGCACCGCGGCGCCCTGCCCCGCGCCGTGCTCCAGCATCAGCCAGCCGTCGGACGCCAGGTGCGAGCGCGCCGCGGCGACCAGGTGGCGCAGGTCGGCCAGGCCGTCGTCGGCCGCCACCAGGGCGCTGCGGGGCTCGAAGCGCACGTCGCCGCGAGCCAGGTGGGGATCGTCGTCTGCGATGTAGGGCGGATTGGACACGATCAGCTCGAAGCGTTCGCCCTCGAGGGCGGCGAACCAGTCGCTGACCAGAAAGCGGGCGCCGGTGATGGCGAGCCGCAAGGCGTTGTCGCGCGCCAGGGCCACCGCCTCGGGCCGCAGGTCGACACCGGTCACCGCCCAGCCCGGCCGTTCGCTGGCGAAGGCCAGGGCCACCGCCCCGGTGCCGGTGCCCAGGTCGAGCAGCCGGCCGGCCTCGCCGGCCGCCGCCAGCGCGGCCTCCACCAGGGCCTCGGTGTCCGGGCGCGGGATCAGGGTGGCCGACGAGGTGGCGAGCCTGAGCCCCCAGAATTCCCGCTCGCCGGTCAGGTGCGCCACCGGGCGGCCCGCCTCGCGCTCGGCGACCAGCGCCTCGTATCGCGCCTCGGCCTCGGGATCGGCCTCGCGGTCGCCCCAGGTATAGAGCCAGGTGCGATCGACGCCCAGCACGTGGCACAACAGCACCTCGGCGTCGAGCCGGGCGCTCGGCGAACCGGCGTCCGCGAGGCGCCGGCCGGCGCGGGCCAGCAGCAGGTCGAGGCGCATCAGGCCTCCTGCTGCAGGGCGGCCAGCTGCTCGGCCTGATGCTCCTGGAGCAGCGGCTCGACCACCTCGTCGAGCTGTTCGCCGCCGATCACCTCGCCGAGCTTGTAGAGGGTGAGGTTGATGCGATGGTCGGTGACCCGGCCCTGGGGAAAGTTGTAGGTGCGGATGCGCTCGCTGCGATCCCCCGAGCCCACCAGCGAGCGGCGCTCGTCGGCCTGCTGCTGGCGCTGGCTGTCCTGGGCGGCCTGCTTGAGGCGCGCGGCGAGCAGCGACATGGCCTTGGCGCGGTTCTTGTGCTGGCTGCGCTCCTCCTGGCACTCCACCACCACCCCGGTGGGCAGGTGGGTGATGCGGATCGCCGAGTCGGTGGTGTTGACGTGCTGGCCGCCGGCGCCGCTGGAGCGGTAGGTGTCGACGCGCAGGTCGTTCTGGTTGATGTCGACGTCGCCCACCTCGTCGGCCTCGGGCATCACCGCCACGGTGCAGGCCGAGGTGTGGATGCGTCCCTGGGACTCGGTGGCCGGCACCCGCTGCACGCGATGGGCGCCGGACTCGAACTTGAGCCGCCCGTAGACGCCCTCGCCCTTGATCCGCGAGATGATCTCCTTGTAGCCGCCCTGATCGCCATGGCTGGCGCTGACCACTTCCACCTTCCAGCCGCGCTGCTCGGCATAGCGGGAATACATGCGGAACAGGTCACCGGCGAACAGCGCCGCCTCGTCGCCGCCGGTGCCGGCGCGGATCTCCAGGAAGACGTTGCCGGCATCGTCCGGGTCGCGGGGAATCAACAGCTGCTTGAGACGCGCCTCGAGCTCGACCAGCCGCGACCGCCCCTCGTCCCGTTCCAGCTCTGCCAGCTCGCGCATCTCGGCATCGGCGTCGTCGGCCAGGGCCTCGGCGGCCTCGATGTCGCCCTCCACGCCACGAAACGTCTGCCAGGCCTCCACCAGCGGCTCGAGTTCGGCGTATTCGCGCGAATAGTCGCGGAAGCGAGGCTGGTCGGCGATCACTTCGGGATCCGCCAACAGGGCGGCGAGCTCCTCGAAACGCTCGGCGAAGGCGTCGAGGCGCTGACGCAGGGAAGCTTTCATCAAGGATGTCCTATCGGGAAGTGTCGGAAGATTCGTCGAGCAGCAGCGCCGTGGCGGCCGTCAGCAACTCGCGTCGCTCGCCGCTGGCGGCCTCGCGCAGGGCCACCGTGGGC
Organism: Halomonas sp. ABH4_019; assembly: GCF_056159885.1. NCBI lineage: Bacteria > Pseudomonadati > Pseudomonadota > Gammaproteobacteria > Oceanospirillales > Halomonadaceae > Halomonas > Halomonas sp. ABH4_019. The sequence goes on along the minus strand of NZ_JBSWWC010000003.1, from coordinate 237,498 downwards.
CGGTGCAGCAGCCGGTTGGTGAGCTGATGGGCCAGGCGGGTCACCACCGCCTCGGGGTCCTCGCCCCGGGCCAGGCGCTCCAGGGCCTGATCGCGGGCCTCGTCGCGCAGGGCTTCGCCCCGGGCGCGCACGTCGCGGATCAGCTCGCCGCCGCTGCGCAGGCGTCGCTCGTGCTGCCAGCGGTCCACGCCATGCTCGATCAGCGACTCGGCCTCGTCGGCGGCCACCTGGCGATGGCGGCGGTTCTCCTCGATGACCTCCTCGAGGTCGTCCACGGTATAGAGGAAGACATCGGAGAGCTCGCCGACCTCGGGCTCGATGTCGCGGGGCACGGCGATGTCGACCATGAACACCGGGCGGTGCCGACGCCGCTTGAGGGCGCGCTCCATCATGCCCTTGCCGAGAATCGGCAGCGGCGCGGCGGTGGAGGAGATCACGATATCGGCCCGGACCAGCGCCTCGGGAATCTCGTCGAGGGTGATGGCCTCGCCGCCGAGCGGCCCGGCCAGCTGCTCGGCCCGCTCGCGGGTGCGGTTGGCCACCGTCAGGTGGCGCACGCCCGCCTCGTGGAGATGGCGCGCCACCAGCTCGATGGTCTCGCCGGCGCCGATCAACAGCGCCGGCGAGCGCGAGAAATCGTCGAAGATGCGGCTGGCCAGGCTGACCGCGGCATAGGCCACCGACACCGGGTTCTTGCCGATGCCGGTCTCGGTCCGCACCCGCTTGGCCACGGCGAAGGTCTGCTGGAAGAGGCACTCCAGCTCGCCCCCCATGCCCCGGGCGCGGCGGGCGACCTGGTAGGCCTCCTTGAGCTGGCCGAGAATCTGCGGCTCGCCGAGCACCATCGAGTCGAGCCCGACCGCCACCCGCATCAGGTGGCGCGCGGCCTCGTCGTCCAGGTAGTGATAGGCGCAGCGGGTCAGCTCGTCCACCGCCAGGCCATGGAAACGCCCCAGCCAGGCCAGGACCGTCCGCTCGCCGGCCTCGCCGGTCACGCAGTACAGTTCGGTGCGGTTGCAGGTGGACAGCACGGCGGCCTCCTGCACCTCGGGCAGCTCGCGCAGCTCGGACAGCGCGGCCTCGAGCTGCGCGGGCGTGAAGGCGACCTGCTCGCGTACCTCGACGGTGGCGGTCCGATGATTGATTCCCAGGGCAAGAAGCGTCATGCGTGTCGGCGTCTTCGCGATAGTGATCCGGCGTCGTCGGGCGGCCTGCGACCAGGCATCGCTACCGCTCCACGGCGCCACATTCTACCACAGGCCACGGCCGCGCGGCGCCCGCCGGGACTATCGCCGGCATCGTCAACGACCATCGCCCGGCCGCCACGCGTCTTTGCCCCGCGCGGTCAAGCCGTTATGCTGGCGTCTCGACCGACTTCACGAGACAGGCATGCCCCGCGGATCCCCCATGACGCCTCACCGTCGACGCCCCCTCGCCGCCTTCGGCCTGGCCCTTGCGCTCGGCGGCTGCCAGAGCCTGTCCGCCGTCTCGCCGCCGGCGTCGGCCGAGGACCCCATGGCCGGGGCCCCACCCATCACCCGCGGCCTGGATGCCGAGGGGCTGTCAACCCTGCTGACGGCGGAGATCGCCGGCCAGCGCGGCGATTACCGGCGCGCCGCCCGGGGTTACCTGACCGTCGCCGAGCGCTACGCCGCCCCGGAGCTGGCGGAACGCGCCGCCCTGGCCGCCCGCTTCGACGAAGACCCGGCGCTGCTCGAGGAGGCCGCCCGACGCTGGCAGGCTCTGGCCCCCAGCAGCCAGGCGCCGGCCCGCCTGCGGGCCAGCCTGGCCGTGCAGCGGGGCGACTGGACGACCGCCCTGGAGCAGCGCCTGTCGCTGATACAGGAAGGCAGCGACGTCGAGCTGCTGGACTTCGTCGAGGGCGCCCTGGATGCTGGCGCCGACCCGGCCCCGCTGCTGGCCCGCCTGCGCGAGGCCACGGACGGCTCGGCGGAGGTCGAACTGGCCCTGGCGCGACTGGAGGCGGCCACGGGCGTGCCGGCCGCGGCCGAGGATCGCCTGGCGCGTCTCGCCGAGCGCCATCCCGCGCGGCCCGAGATATGGCGCCTGCGCGGCGAGGTGGCGCTGGAACGGGAGCGCCCCGAACGCGCCCGCCGCGCGGCCGATCGTGGACTGGCGCTGGCCCCCGGAGATCCACGCCTGATGCTGCTGCTGGCCCGCGCCGAGATTCGCCTGGGCCGGCTGGCCGAGGCCGAGGCGAGCACCGACGCCCTGCTCGACGACCACGGCGACCGGCCGCAGCTGCGCCTGGCCCTGGCGCGCCTGTATCTCGAGGAGGGCCACCCCCCGGCGGCGAGGCGCCTGCTGCTGCCGCTGGTCGAGGAGGACGAGACCCCGGACGTGGTGTACCTGCTGCTGGGCGGCATCGCCGAACAGCAAGGCGAAGTGGACAACGCGCTGCTCTATTACCGCCAGGTCCCGCCGGGCGACAACTTCCTGCTCGCCCGGCTGAGCGCCGCCCGCCTGCTGATCGGCGACGACCGGCTGGTCGACGCCCGCGCCTTCCTGCGCAACGAGCGCCTGAGCCACCCCGACCTCGCCTCGCAGTTGATCGCCCTGGAAGTGGAGCTGCTCGACGGCGCCGGTGCCCGCGCCCAGGGCGACGCCCTGCTGGACAGCCGCCTCGCCCAGGATCCCGACGACGCCCGGCTGCGCTACCAGCGTGCCATGCGGGCCTACCAGGACGGCGACCTGGCCGCCATGGAGGCCGACCTGCGCGCCATCATCGAGCGCGATCCCGACAACGCCAACGCCCTGAACGCCCTGGGTTACACACTCGCCGACGAGAATGTCGACGGTCGCCTCGAGGAGGCCCGGGCGCTGATCGAACGGGCCCTCGACATCGAGCCGGACAACCCGGCCATCCTCGATAGCCGGGGCTGGGTCGAGTACCGCCTCGGCCACCCCGGTGCGGCGCTGCCCTGGCTGGAGCGCGCCTGGGCGGCCATGCCCGACCAGGAGGTCGCCGCCCACCTGATCGAGGTGCTGTGGGCGCTGGGCCAGCGCGAGCGAGCCCGCGACCTGACGGCCACCGCCCTGGACCGTTTCGCCACGCGCCCGCGAATCGACGAACTGCTCGAGCGCCTGCCCGCGCTCGCCCCCTGACGCCCCGCAACGGAGAGGGACCCCGACCATGCGACGCCCGACGCTTTCCCTGCTGCCCGGCCTGGCCCTGGCCCTGCTCCTGCTCGGCGGCTGTGCCGCCCGCTCGCCCGCGCCGGACGCCGCTCGCGACGGCGACGACTGGCAGGCCCAGAAGGTCCGCCTGGAAGCCATGCAGACCTGGGAGCTGACCGGCAAGGCCGGCCTGCGCACCCCCGAGGACAGCACCAGTGCCAACCTCGACTGGCGCCAGACGCCCTACCACTTCCGGCTGCTGCTCAGCGGCCCCTTCGGCAGCGGCCGCAGCGTGCTGGAAGGGCGCGAGGGCCGCGTCTCGTTGACCACCGGCGAGGGGCGCTTCGAGGCCGACAGCCCCGAGGCGCTGATGGAGCAGGAACTCGGCTGGTCGCTGCCGGTGGGCGCGCTCAGCGACTGGGTCCGCGGCCTGCCCGCCGAGGACCGTCCGCATCGCCTGACCCGCGATGCCCGCGGCTTCCCGGACCGCCTGGAACAGGATGGCTGGACCATCGACTACCGCGACTGGACCCGCAGCGACGGCCTGTGGCTGCCGCGCCGGCTGTCCATGACCTACGGCGAGCTGCGCGTCACCCTGGTGGTGACCCGCTGGCAGCCGGAGACCACCGATGTCTGAGCGTGCGCGGCTCCGCCTGCCCGCGCCGGCCAAGCTCAACCGCATGCTGCACATCACCGGCCGGCGCGCCGACGGCTATCACGAGCTGCAGACGCTGTTCCAGTTTCTCGATCACGGCGACACCCTGACGATCGCTGCCCGCGACGACGGCGCACTGCGCCTGACCCCGACGCTGTCCGGGGTGGCCGAGGCGGATAACCTGATCCTGCGCGCCGCCCGCCGGCTGCGCGAGGCCACCGGCTGCCGCCACGGCGCCGAGGTGCACCTCGACAAGCGCCTGCCGCTGGGCGGCGGCCTGGGCGGCGGCAGCAGCGACGCCGCCACCGCGCTGCTGGGCCTGAACCGGCTGTGGGGGCTCGGGCTGTCTCTCGATGCCCTGGCCGAGCTGGGCCTCGCCCTGGGGGCCGACGTGCCGGTATTCGTGCGCGGCCACGCCGCCTGGGCCGAGGGCGTGGGCGAGCGGCTGACGCCGGTGGCGCTCGACACCCCCTGGTTCGTGGTCGTCCATCCCGGGGTAAACGTCGCCACCCCGACGGTGTTCCAGGCCCCGGAATTGACACGCCACAGCCCCCCGATTACCATGGCGCGCGCACTTCAGGGGGGAACGGCGAGCTGGCGCAACGACTGCGAGCTCACGGTCCGGGCGCTGCATCCCGAGGTCGCGAGTGCGCTCGACTGGCTGAGCGACCGGGCACCGGCCATGCTGACCGGCACCGGCGCCTGTGTCTTCGCCCGACTGGACCGGGAAGCCGACGCCGACGTGCTGCTGGCCGAGATGCCGACACGCTGGCAGGCCTTCAAGGCCCGGGGGCGGAATCGCTCTCCTCTCCATGATGCTCTGGATCGATGACCGCCCGAGCACGGCGGCCCCAAGGTTCGATCCGGCACGGTAAAGGTTGCTGGGGTATAGCCAAGCGGTAAGGCAGCGGTTTTTGGTATCGCCATGCGCAGGTTCGAATCCTGCTACCCCAGCCATTTCCCTCCCGGACGATCCGATCCGAACCCTGATGTCCCAACACTGCAAAGGTGGCTGCGCGTGTCAAAATTGATGGTTTTCGCCGGGAACGCCAATCCCGAACTCGCCCAGAAGGTCGCCGAGAGCCTGGACAACCGACTGGGTAACGCCACGGTCGGCCAGTTCAGTGACGGCGAAGTCGCGGTCGAGATCAACGAGAACGTGCGCGGCAAGGACGTCTTCGTCCTGCAGCCCACCTGCGCCCCGACCAACGACAACCTGATGGAAATGATCCTGATGGTGGACGCCCTGCGCCGGGCTTCCGCCAGCCGGGTCACCGCCGTGGTGCCCTACTTCGGCTATGCCCGTCAGGACCGTCGCGTGCGCTCCGCCCGGGTGCCGATCTCGGCCAAGATCGTCGCCGACATGATGGTCAAGGCCGGCGTCGACCGGGTGATGACCATGGATCTGCACGCCGACCAGATCCAGGGCTTCTTCGACGTGCCGGTGGACAACGTCTATGGCTCGCCGATCCTGCTCGACGACATCGAGCGCCAGAACTACGACGACCTGGTGGTGGTCTCCCCCGACGTGGGCGGCGTGGTCCGCGCCCGGGCCATCGCCAAGCAGCTCAACGCCGACCTGGCGATCATCGACAAGCGTCGCCCCCAGGCCAACCAGGCCCAGGTGATGCATATCATCGGCGAGATCCAGGACCGCACCTGCGTGGTGGTGGACGACATGATCGACACCGCCGGCACCCTGTGCAAGGCCGGCGAGGCCCTCAAGGATCATGGCGCCCGCCGCGTGGTGGCCTATGCCACCCACCCGATCCTGTCCGGCCCCGCGGTCGACAACATCACCGGCTCGGTGCTCGACGAGGTGGTGGTCACCGACACCATCCCGCTGTCCGAGACCGCACGCCGCAGCGGGCGCATCCGCCAGCTCAGCGTGGCCGGGCTGATCGCCGAGGCGATCCGCCGGGTCAGCAACGAGGAATCCGTCAGCGCGATGTTCCACTGACGACAGCGTCGTCAGCGCATCGCACGGATACGTGCTCCGGCCCGCCGGAGCGAATGGAACCACCGCCGCCTGGTCGCGGGCGCCGGTGGCTTCCTTACTTCAAGCAAGAGGCAAACTCATGTCCGATTACACACTCACAGCCAGCGTTCGCAGCGACCTGGGGAAAGGTGCGAGCCGCCGCCTGCGTCGTGCGAACCAGCAAGTCCCGGCCATCATCTACGGTGGCGAGAAGGCCCCGGAGACGATCGCCGTCGACAAGACCGCTTTCTACAAGGCGATCGAGGAAGAGGCCTTCTTCTCCTCCGTGATCACCCTGGAAGTGGAAGGCAAGGCCCAGCAGGTCGTGGTGCGTGACCTCCAGCGTCACCCCTACAAGCCGCTGGTGACCCACGCCGACTTCATGCGCATCGACGCCACTCACGAGATCACCATGCGCGTGCCGCTGCACGTGGTGAACGCCGAGACCGCGCCGAGCATCAAGGACGAGGACGGCGAGCTGCACGTCCTGGCCAACGAGGTCGAGGTCAGCTGCCTGCCGAAGGACCTGCCGGACTACCTGGAAGTCGACGTCGCCAACGTCGCCCTGGGGTCCACCCTGCACCTGTCCGACCTCAGCGTGCCGGCCGGCGTGACCCTGGTCGAGCTGAGCCACGGCGAGGACCATGACCAGGCGGTGCTGAGCATCACCCAGGCCAAGGTCCGCGGTGGCGATGCCGAGGAAGGCGAAGAAGGCGAGTCCGCCGAGGGCGGCGCCGAGGACGAGGGCAGCGCCGAGTAACTCGGTGTTGTCAGGGCCGCGCCTCGCGGCGCGGCCCCTCTTCCCGATCAAGCGCTCCGGCGCTTGATTTTTTTTGGGGGACCGCCACTGGCGCGACGCCACACGGGGTCCCGCAAGACGTGTTGGAGGCAGCGAAGATGCATCAGGTCAAAGCCATCATCGGGCTGGCCAACCCCGGCGCCGACTACGAGGCCACCCGCCACAACGCCGGCGCCTGGCTGATCGAGGCCCTGCTCCGCCAGGCCGGCGGCGAACTGCGCCCGGACAAGAAGTTCCTGGGCGGCTACGCCCGTATCCAGCTGGAGGGGCGGGACCTGCATCTGCTCGAGCCCACCACCTTCATGAATCGCAGCGGCGGTGCCGTGGCGGCCCTGGCGAAGTTCTACAAGCTGGCGCCGGACGAGCTGCTGGTGGCCCACGACGAGCTGGATCTGGACCCCGGGACCGCCCGCTACAAGACCGGCGGCGGCCACGGCGGCCACAACGGCCTGCGGGATATCATCCAGGCGCTGGGCAACGACAAGGGCTTCCATCGCCTGCGCATCGGCATCGGCCACCCCGGCGATGCCCGCCAGGTCACCAATTACGTGCTGGGGCGCCCGGGCAAGGCCGACCGCACCGCCATCGATGCGGCCATCGACGAGTGCCTCGCCACCCTCCCCCAGGCCGCCGCCGGGGACTGGTCGAAGGCCATGCAGCGGCTGCACAGCTTCAAGGCGTAAGAGAAAAGAGAGAAGAAGGAAGAGGACGCTGTCGCGCCTTGGAGCACGAGGTAAGGCAGCTGCCTTACCTCTTCCTTCTTCCCTCTTCTGGCTCGCCCCGATGGCATCTCTTAGAATGGCGAACGGCTCTGCCCTCGCCTTCCGGCACACCAATTTCAGGTACATCTTATGGGTTTCAACTGCGGTATCGTCGGCCTGCCCAACGTCGGCAAGTCCACCCTCTTCAATGCCCTGACCAAGTCGGGCATCGACGCCGAGAACTTCCCGTTCTGCACCATCGAGCCCAACGTCGGCATCGTGCCGATGCCGGACCCGCGTCTCGACCGGCTGGCCGAGATCGTGAAGCCCGAGAAGGTCATCCCCACCACCATGGAGTTCGTCGACATCGCCGGCCTGGTGGCGGGGGCTTCCAAGGGCGAAGGCCTGGGCAACCAGTTCCTGGCCAACATCCGCGAGACCCAGGCCATCGCCCACGTGGTGCGCTGCTTCGATAACGACAACGTCATCCACGTGGCCAACGAGGTCGATCCGCGGGCCGACATCGAGACCATCAATCTCGAGCTGGCGCTGGCCGACCTGGACACCGTCGATCGCGCCATCCAGCGCCTGGTGCGCGTGGTCAAGGGCGGCGACAAGGAGGCCATCGCCACCAAGGCGATCCTCGACCGCATCCAGCCGCACCTTGCCGAGGGCCAGCCGCTGCGAAGCTTCGGCCTGGACGACGACGAGAAGCAGCAGCTCAAGAGCTTCGGTTTCCTGACTCTCAAGCCGACCATGTACATCGCGAACGTCAACGAGGACGGCTTCGGCGACAACCCCTACCTCGAGACGGTCAAGGCCATCGCCGCCGAGGAAGGCGCCGTGGTGGTGCCGGTATGCAACCAGATCGAGGCCGAGATCGCCGAGCTCGACGACGATGAGCGCGCCATGTTCCTCGACGAGATGGGCATGGAAGAGCCGGGCCTGGACCGCGTGATCCGCGCCGGCTATTCGCTGCTGGGGCTGCAGACCTACTTCACCGCCGGCGTGAAGGAAGTCCGCGCCTGGACCGTCAAGATCGGCGCCACCGCTCCGGAGGGCGCCGGCGTGATCCACACCGACTTCCAGAAGGGCTTCATCCGCGCCGAGGTGGTCGCCTATGACGACTTCGTCTCGCTGAACGGCGAACAGGGCGCCAAGGACGCCGGCAAGTGGCGCCTGGAAGGCAAGGACTACGTGCTCAAGGACGGCGACGTGGTGCACTTCCGCTTCAATGTCTAGGGGAAACGCTGATTTATGTCACGAGCGAAGAGAGGCTAGCCGTCGCCGGAACGCAAAAACCGCAGTTTACACGTTAGTAAATGAGGATTTTGACCGGGCTCGCGTGCGAGTACCGCCGATGGCCAGGATATCGAGCGCAGTAATAAACCAGTGTTTACCTAGGCCGCCGAGGCTTGACGGCACGGGGTACCATCGGTAATATTCGCCCCCGTTGTCGGCTACGTAGCTCAGCTGGTTAGAGCACATCACTCATAATGATGGGGTCCCCTGTTCGAATCAGGGCGTAGCCACCAGATACCGAAAACCCGCCTGGTTCGCCAGGCGGGTTTTTGCGTTTTGGCCGAAAGGTGAGGCGTGAGGCGTGAGGCGTGAGGCGTGAGGCGTGAGGCGGCATGATGACACCTTATTGCCGCCTCGCAAGCCACCCCGCTTGTCTCAACGCCTGCCCCTCACTCCTTTCACCCCACACCTCACAACATCAGGGCAACTCGCGGCGATCGACGAAGGCGGTCAGCACCCGGGTCAGGTGCGCCACGTCCCGGGCGCCCGCGGTCTCGCGGATCGAGTGCATGGCCCATTGGGGCACCCCAACGTCCAGGGTCGGCACGCCGAGTTCGGTGGCGGTGATCGGCCCGATGGTGCTGCCGCAGCCCATGTCGGCGCGGGTCACGAAGGTCTGCACCGGCACCTCGGCCTCCCGACACAGCGTCCTGAACAGGGCCGCGGTAGCGCTGTTGGTGGCGTAACGCTGGTTGGCGTTGACCTTGATCACCGGCCCCTCGTTGAGCGCCGGGCCGTGGGCGTCGTCATGCTTGTCGCGGAAGTTCGGATGCAGGGCATGGGCGTTGTCGCAGGAGATCATCCTCGAGGCCTGGATCAGGCGGATATACCCCTCCTCGCTGCCGTCGCCCAGCTGGGCGTTGACCCGCCTGAGCACGTCGCCCAGGAAGGGCCCCTGGGCGCCGCAGGCGCTGGCACTGCCCACTTCCTCGTGGTCGTTGGCCACCAGCACCGCCCCCTGAGTGCCGTCGCTCGCCAGCAGCGCCTCGAGGCCGATAAAGCACGATAGCAGGTTGTCGAGCCGCGCCGAGGCGATCAGCTCGCCCTCCACGCCGACCCGGCCCGGCGGCTGCATGTCGTGGAAGCCCAGCTCGAAGTCGACGATCTCGACGTCGCCGAGGCCGTGCTCGGCCTCGAGCCAGCCGCGCAGCAGCCGGTCCAGGTCGGCCGACTCGCCGCCCTGCAGGAAGACCGGCGCCATCTGGGTCTGGGCGTTGATCGCCCGACCGCTGTTGGCCTCGCGATCGAGATGGATCGCCAGGCTCGGGATGATCGCCACGGCGCGGTCGACGTTGAGCAGCACGCCCTCCAGCCGACCGTCGGGGTGGCGTACATGGACCCGGCCGGCGAGCCCCAGGTCACGGTCGTACCAGGGCGCCAGCAGCGCGCCGCCATAGACCTCGACGCCGAGCTGCAGCCAGCCGGCGGCGGTCTGCGGCGCATGGGGCTTGAGGCGCAGACCGGGGCTGTCGGTGTGGGCGCCGATCATGCGCAGCGCCGAGAGCGGCTCGCCCGGCAGCTGCAGGGCGATGATCGAGGAATCGTTGCGCGTCACGAAGACCCGCTCGCCCGGCGCCAGCCGCCAGGCCTGGGTCTCGTCGAGGCGCCGAAAGCCGGCGGCTTCGAGGCGCTCGGCCATGTTGGCCGTGGCGTGCCAGGGGGTGGGCGAGCGGCGCAGGAAGTCGAGCAGCCGCTCGAGCGGGGCATCCTGGGACATGGAACTCCTCTCGGTGTCGTATCTTGGGGTCATGGGAACTCGACCGAGCTGCTACAATGGCGGCTCTGTCCGTGCAACTCGTGAGCCGATTCACGGTCTGGACGCTAGAGTGTACATGAATCCGGGAGTGCTTCATCGATGAGCCTGTTTGTGACCCTGGGTCGTGCCGCGGCCCTGGCCCTGCTGCTGGGTGCCGGCCCGGCCCAGGCGGCGTTCACCGCCACCGACGCCCAGCGCCAGGCCGCCGCGGAAGTGGCCGAATCGCTGCGCTACGGCCACTACGCGGACGTCAGCTTCGACGATGACTGGTCGCGGCAGGCCTTCGGGCGCTACCTGGACCTGCTCGACGGTCAGCGGGCCTACCTGCTGAAGCGCGACGTCGACGCCTTCGAGGACCTGTCGACCCGCCTGGACGACGCCCTGCTGGACGGCGATCTCGCCCGCCCCTATGCCCTCTACGAGCGCTATCACGAGCGCGCCGAGGCGCGCCTGGAGTGGCTCCTCGAGCGGCTCGACGGGCTCGACTACCGCTTCGACGGCGACCAGCGCATGGCCCTGGACCGCGAGGATGCGCCCTGGCCGCATCGCGAGTCGGCCCTCGACGAGCTGTGGCGCAAGCGCCTGGAGAATGCCGCCCTGACGCTGTCGATCAGCGACCAGGAGCCGGAGGAGATCGAGGACACCCTGCGCCAGCGCTACGAGAACCAGCTGACGCGCCTGGAACAGACCAACGCCGAGGACGTCTTCGGCCTGTTCATGGCCGCGGTGACCGGCAGCATCGACCCCCACAGCGAATACCTGTCGCCCCGCCAGAGCGAGTCCTTCGACATCCAGATGAAGCTCTCGCTGGAAGGCATCGGCGCCCTGCTGCAGGCCGATGGCGAGCACGTCAAGGTGGCCAGCCTGGTGCCCGGCGGCCCCGCCGAGAAGGCCGGCGTGCTCAAGCCCGCCGACCGCATCGTCGGCGTCGGCCAGGAAGGCGAGGAGATGGTCAACGTGGTGGGCATGCGGCTGGACGACGTGGTCGACATGATCCGCGGCCCCAAGGGCTCGGTGGTACGCCTCGACGTGGTGCCCGCCCAGGCCGTCGACACCACTCGCTCCAAGGTCGTGGAGATCACCCGCGACACCGTCAAGCTCGAGGACCAGGCCGCCCATGGCGAGGTCATCGAGGTCGAACGCGACGACGGACTGCATCGCCTGGGCGTCATCGAGGTGCCCACCTTCTACGTGGACTTCGATGCCTGGCAGGCCGGCGAGTCGGACTACCGCAGCACCACCCGCGACGTGGCCAGGGAGATCGAGCGCCTCAAGACCGAGGACGTGGAAGGCATCGTGCTCGACCTGCGCGACAACGGCGGCGGCGCCCTGCAGGAGGCCAACTCGATGATCGGCCTGTTCATCGATCGCGGCCCCACCGTCCAGGTCCGCGATGCCCGCGGCCGCATCAGCCTGTACGGCGACACCGAGAGCGGCACCCTCTACGACGGCCCGCTGGCGGTGCTGGTCAACCGCCTCTCGGCCTCGGCCTCGGAGATCTTCGCCGGCGCCATCCAGGACTACGGGCGCGGCCTGGTGGTGGGCAGCGACACCTTCGGCAAGGGCACGGTGCAGACCCTCGACGAGCTCAGCCACGGCCAGATCAAGCTCACCCGCGCCAAGTTCTACCGCATCTCCGGAGAGAGCACCCAGCATCGCGGCGTCACCCCCGACATCCGCTTCCCGAGCCTGGTGGACCCGGACACCATCGGCGAGAGCAGCCTCGATAACGCCCTGGCCTGGGACCGAGTACGCAAGGTGCAGTATCGCCGCTACGGCGAGCCGGAGCGCTATCTCGACACCCTGCGCCAGCGTCATCGACAGCGCGCCGACGACCACCCCAACTTCCACTACCTGGAACGCCAGGCCCAGCTCGCCGACCGGCTGCGCGAGCAGCACACCAGCGTCAGCCTCAACCGCGAGCAGCGCCAGCGCGAGGCCGAGGCCCAGGAAGCCGAGCAGCTCGCCCTGGAGAACCAGCGCCGCGTGGCACTGGGCCTCGCCCCCCTGGAGGAGTGGGTCGATGCCCGAGACGAGGACACCGAAGAGGCGCAGCCCATCGACCGCGCCCAGGTGGTGGAGAGCGCCGAGATCCTGCTCGACTACGCGCGACTGGATCACGGCCTGCGCATCGCCGACCACGACGACTGATCGCCGTTTTCCTCGCCACGCCATGACCGACGCCGGGCCCTGCGCCCGGCGTCGTCGTTCACGCGACGCTCAGGGGCCGACGACGCGCCCCGCACGGGTCACGCGCATGGCACGCAGACAAGCGACGGCCGCTACCGTCAGCGACGGGAAACATCGGCGCGCACGGGCACGAGCCGGCGTCGATCAGCGATGCGGAAAATCGCGCAGAGATGCGGAAAATCAGGGCGAAAGGCAAGGCATGGCATTGGCTCCCCGAGCAGGACTCGAACCTGCGACCCAATGATTAACAGTCATTTGCTCTACCAACTGAGCTATCGGGGAAGAATCGGTGCGCCCTGGCGGGCTGTTTCATGAGCCCTGGCGGGCTGGAAGGGCAAGCTGGCTCCCCGAGCAGGACTCGAACCTGCGACCCAATGATTAACAGTCATTTGCTCTACCAACTGAGCTATCGGGGAATGACCTTCAGCTTGTACTACCGTGGTGCTCGTTGCTCTGGGACGAAGCTGGCTCCCCGAGCAGGACTCGAACCTGCGACCCAATGATTAACAGTCATTTGCTCTACCAACTGAGCTATCGGGGAATGGCCTCGAGCACGGGGCGTAGTATACGGATCCGCTTGTAAACGTCAAGGCCCGGTTCCCGGGGCGAGCCCCGGCCCTGAAACGCAAGACGCCCGCCGGGCGCTGGGCCTGGCGGGCGTCTCGCGATGTCCTGGTGGCTACGCCCTGACTCGAACAGGGGACCCCATCATTATGAGTGATGTGCTCTAACCAACTGAGCTACGTAGCCATTTTCCACGCTGCGGGGCCAAGCCCCGACAACGGGTGTGGATTATGCACGGCGGCCCGCCCCAAGGCAAGCCCACCGTGCCCTACCCCGGGATCAGAGGGACAACGCTTGCTCGACCGCCGGCAGGCCCGGCTCGCCCTCGGCGGTGGTCACGCCGTCGAGCCAGCCCTCGAGCACCTCGGGGTTGTCCTGCAGATAGCCACGCGCGGCCTCGCGCGGGTCGGTGCCTTCGTCCATGATCTCGCCCATCAACTGGTTCTCCATCTCCAGGGTGAAGGAGAGATTGTTCAGCAGCGTGCCGACGTTGGGGCAGGATTCGGCATAGCCGGCACGGGTGTTGGTATAGACGGTGGCGCCGCCAAGGTTGGGGCCGAAGTAGTCGTCGGCGCCTTCCAGATAAGCGATGTCGAAGTTGGTGTTCATCGGGTGCGGCTCCCAGCCGAGGAACACCATCCAGGTCTCGTCCGACTCGCGGGCGCTCAGCTCGGCGAGCATGCCGGCCTCGCTGGAGTCGACCAGTTGCCAGTCGCCCAGGCCGAAGGCGTCGTCGTCGATCATGTCCTGGATGAGCTGGTTGCCGTCGTTGCCGGCCTCGATGCCGTGCAGGGTGGCATCGAACTGCTCGGCGTGCTCGTCCAGGTCGGCCACCGAGGTGACGCCCGCGTCATGGACGTACTGGGGCACCGCCAGGGTGTACTTGGCGCCCTCCAGGTTGGCGCCCAGGCGATCCACCTGGCCGCGCTCCACGTAGGGATCGCTGATCGAGGCCATGGACGGCATCCAGTTGCCGAGGAAGACGTCGAAGTCGCCGTTCTTCATGCCCGAGTAGGCGATGGGCACGGAGACGGTGTCGACCCGGGTCTCGTAGCCGAGCGATTCGAGCACCTCGGTGGTCAGGGCGGTGGTCGCGGTGATGTCCGTCCAGCCTACCTCGGCGAAGCGAACCGGCTGGCAGCCCTCCTCGGCGGCCATCAGCGGTGAAGCGGAAAACGCCAGTGCGGTGGTCGCCAGGCCCATGGTCATCTTGTTCATCGCGTGTCTCCCTTGGGTTGGACAATGAGTATAGTCTGGTAGGAAATCCGGCTTGCCGGCGTTTTTATTGATTGAACGTTCAATAAAAAAATGGCAAGCTGTGGCTATCTTAACCATGCTCCAGGGCATGGTTGCAAGACGAACCCCGGGAGAGGAGTCAGCAAGGTGCCCAAGGTTGGAATGGAACCCATTCGTCGCCAGCAGCTGATCAAGGCCACCATGGCGGCCATCGACGAGGTCGGCCTGGCCGACGCCACGGTGGTGCGCATCGCGCGTCATGCCGGCGTCTCCGCCGGCATCATCAGCCACTACTTCGGCGGCAAGGATGGCCTGCTGGAGGCGACGATGCGCCAGATCCTCAACGACCTGGGCGAAGCGGTGTCGGCGCGGCGTCGGGCGCTCGCCGCCGACGACCCGGTCGCCCACCTGGCGGCGATCATCGACGGCAACTTCGATCGTTCCCAGGTCACCGGGCCGGTGGCCAAGACCTGGCTGGCCTTCTGGGCCAGCAGCATGCACCGCCCCGTCCTGGCGCGGCTGCAGAACGTCAACGACCGCCGCCTCTACGCCAATCTCTGTCACCAGTTCCGCCGGCTGCTGCCCAAGCCCCAGGCGCGCGATGCCGCGCGCGCCCTGGCCGCCATGATCGACGGCCTGTGGCTGCGTGGCGCCCTGACCCCCGAGGGACTGGACAGCGACCGCGCACGCCGTTTGGCCCGTGACTACCTCGAGCAGTTGCTCAAGGCCCACGGCCTCGACACCCGACATCCCGAGCCTCTCTCACTCGAGTCCTGACTGGAGGTCCCCATGACCCACGCAACCGAATCCCTCTATATCGACGGCCGCCGGGTGGACGCCACCTCCGGTGAGACCTTCCCGGTCGTCAATCCCTATGACGGCAGCACCCTCGCCGAGGTCCAGCAGGCCAGCGAGGCGGACGTTGACGCCGCCGTCGCCGCCGCCCGTCGCGGCCAGCGCGTGTGGGCAGCAATGACCGGCATGGAGCGCGCCCGGGTGCTGCAGCGCGCCGTGGCGCTGCTTCGCGAGCGCAACGACGAAATTGCCGAACTGGAGAGCCGCAACACCGGCAAGCCGATCAGCGAGACCCGCGAGGTCGACATCGTCACCGGCGCCGACGTGCTCGAGTATTACGCCGGCCTGGCCCCGGCCATCGAGGGCAGCCAGATCCCGCTGCGCGACACCTCCTTCGTCTATACCCGCCGCGAGCCGCTGGGCGTGATCGGCAGCATCGGCGCCTGGAACTACCCGATCCAGATCGCCTGCTGGAAGTCCGCGCCGGCGCTGGCCGCCGGCAACGCCGTGGTGTTCAAGCCCAGCGAGGTCACGCCGCTGACCGCCATGGCACTGGCCGAGTGCCTCACCGAGGCCGGCCTGCCCGACGGCGTGTTCAACGTGGTCCACGGCGACGCCCGGGTCGGCCAGCTGATCACCGGCCACGGCGACATCGACAAGGTGTCCTTCACCGGCGAGGTGGGCACCGGCAAGAAGGTGATGTCTGCCTCCGCGGCGTCCAGCCTCAAGGACGTGACCATGGAGCTGGGCGGCAAGTCGCCGCTGATCGTGTTCGACGACGCCGACCTGGACCGCGCCGCCGACGCCGCCATGATGGCCAACTTCTATTCCAGCGGGCAGATCTGCACCAACGGCACCCGGGTGTTCGTGGCCAGCGCCGTCAAGAAGGCCTTCGAGGCCAAGATCGCCGAGCGCGTGGCACGCATCAAGGCCGGCGACCCGCAGGACCCGGCCGTCAACTTCGGCCCGCTGGTGAGCTTCGAGCACCAGGAGAAGGTGCTGTCCTACATCGCCATCGGCAAGCAGGAAGGCGCCCGGGTGCTGGCCGGCGGCGAGGCCTGGGACCAGGGCGAGTGGGCCAACGGGGCCTGGGCCGCGCCCACGGTGTTCACCGACTGCAGCGACGAGATGCGCATCGTGCGCGAGGAGATCTTCGGCCCGGTGATGTCGGTCCTCGCCTTCGACGACGAGGAAGAGGTGATCCGTCGCGCCAACGACACCGCCTACGGCCTGGCCGCGGGCGTGTTCACCGAGGGGCTGAACCGCGCCCACCGCGTCATCCATCGGCTGGAAGCCGGCATCTGCTGGGTCAACACCTGGGGCGAGTCCCCCGCCGAGATGCCGGTGGGCGGCTACAAGCAGTCCGGCGTCGGCCGCGAGAACGGCGTCGAGACCCTGGCCCACTACACCCAGACCAAGTCGGTGCAGGTCGAGATGGGCGCCTTCGAATCGGTGTTCTGAGGCCGGCGTAGGACCCGGGGAGGTAAGGCGCTTCCCCGGGGACGGCTCTGCGAGGAGGCGCTGTGAACCCTTCCCTGGGCGCTACCGACGCCATCCCTGGCGTAGGACCTCCTCTTCGAGCCGCCCCCGGCGCGCCTTACGCCCGGCGTCGGAGACGTCCCCTCCGACACCCTTTCAAGACCATGACCGGAACGCGGGGCCACCGGCGTTCCCGACCGGCGAGCGGCGCCCCAGCCGCTCGCCACGAGACCCTTTTGACTGTTTCAGGGAGGCTCCATGTCGCAGTCCCGTGAGTTCGATTACGTCATCATCGGCGCCGGCTCGGCCGGCAACGTCCTGGCCACCCGCCTGACCGAGGATCCGGACGTCAGCGTGCTGCTGCTCGAGGCCGGCGGCAAGGATCACCGCTTCGACTTCCGCACCCAGATGCCGGCGGCGCTGGCCTATCCGCTGCAAGGCAAGCGCTACAACTGGGCCTTCGAGACCGACCCGGAGCCGCACATGGACGGCCGGCGCATGGAGTGCGGTCGCGGCAAGGGCCTGGGCGGCTCCTCGCTGATCAACGGCATGTGCTACATCCGCGGCAACGCCCTGGACTACGACGGCTGGGCCAAGCGCGACGGCCTGGCGGACTGGACCTACGCCGACTGCCTGCCCTACTTCAGGAAGGCCGAGACCCGCGACATCGGCGCGAACGACTATCACGGCGGCGAGGGCCCGGTCAGCGTGACCACGCCGAAGGACGGCAACAATCCGCTGTATCACGCCTTCATCGAGGCGGGCCAGCAGGCCGGCTACCCGGCCACCGAGGACGTCAACGGCTACCAGCAGGAAGGCTTCGGCCCCATGGACCGCTTCGTCACCCCGAACGGTCGCCGCGCCTCCACCGCCCGCGGCTACCTCGACCAGGCCAAGCCGCGCGCGAACCTGACCATCGAGACCCGCGCCACCACCGACGTCATCACCTTCGAGGGCCAGCGTGCCACCGGCGTGCGCTACGCGCGTGGCGGCCAGTCCCAGGAGGTCAAGGCGCGTCGCGAGGTGCTGCTGTGCGCCGGCGCCATCGCCTCGCCGCAGATCCTGCAGCGCTCCGGCATCGGCCCTCAGGACGTGCTCGAGGAGTTCGGCATCCCCCCGGTCAAGGTCAACGAGAACGTCGGCGCCCACCTCCAGGATCACCTGGAGATGTACATCCAGTACGAGTGCAAGCAGCCGATCTCGCTGTATCCGGCGCTCAAGTGGTACAACCAGCCGAAGATCGGCGCCGAGTGGATGCTGTTCGGCACCGGCGTGGGCGCCAGCAACCAGTTCGAGGCCGCCGGCTTCATCCGCTCGCGCGACGACGAGGAGTGGCCGAACCTGCAGTACCACTTCCTGCCCATCGCCATCAGCTACAACGGCAAGAGCGCGGTACAGGCCCACGGCTTCCAGGCCCACGTCGGCTCCATGCGTTCCGAGAGCGAAGGCCGGGTGCGCCTGACCTCGCTCGATCCCAAGGCCGCGCCCTCGATCCTGTTCAACTACATGTCCACCGAGAAGGACTGGCAGGAATTCCGCGACGCCATCCGCCTGACCCGCGAGATCATCGCGCAGCCGGCCATGGACGCCTACCGCGGCCGCGAGATCTCCCCGGGGCCGAACGTGCAGAGCGACGCCGAGCTCGATGCCTTCGTCCGCGAGCACGCCGAGACCGCCTACCACCCCTGCGGCAGCTGCCGCATGGGCGAGGGTGACGACGCCGTGGTCGACGGCGCCGGTCGTGTCCACGGCGTGGAGGGCCTGCGGGTGGTCGATGCCTCGCTGTTCCCGGTGATCCCCACCGGCAACCTCAACGCGCCGACGATCATGCTGGCCGAGAAGATGGCCGACAAGATCCGCGACCGCGCACCGCTGCCGAGGAGCGACGCCCCCTACTACGTCGCCCACGGCGCCCCGGCCCAGCGGGAACCGCAGCGCCGCACGGCCTGATCGCGCCACCGGCAGCACCGAGACGCCTCGCCCCGTGCGGGGCGTCTTGCGTTGGTCGAGAAGGTATTGGCTGGCAGGCTTCGGATGCGCTAGGCTGAAGGCATTCAAACAAGTGTTTAAATCTCACGGAGCCATCCACCATGCTGACCCTGATCCTGCTGCTGCTGGCCGCCGCCGGCCTGCTCGTCGTGATGCACCGCGAGGCCGGCGCCCTGCCCGCCCTGGGCGTGACCGGCGTCCTCGGCCTCGCCGGCCTGGCCACCGGCGCCGTGGTGAGCGGCGTGCTGCTGCTGGTCGCCACCGCGGCCATCGCCGCCTGCGGCCTGCCCCTGCTGCGCCGCCGCTGGCTCTCGCCGCGGCTGTTCGCCATGTTCAAGCGCGTCGCGCCCAAGGTCTCGGCCACCGAGCGCACCGCCCTGGAGGCCGGCAGCGTGGCCTGGGACGGTGAACTGTTCACCGGTCGCCCCGACTGGCAGGCACTGCTGGCCTATCGCGACGACGGCCTGACCGACGACGAGCGCGCCTTCCTCGACCACCAGTGCGGCGTGGCCGCCGGCATGTGCAACGCCTGGGACATCGCCCGGGAGCGCGCCGACCTGCCCCAGGAGCTGTGGGACTACCTCAAGCGCGAGCGCTTCTTCGGCATGATCATCCCGCGTGAGTACGGCGGCCTGGGCTTCTCGGCCAAGGCCCAGTCGCTGGTGCTGCAGAAGCTGTCGATCAGCGAGACGCTGATGGTCACCGTGGGCGTGCCCAACTCCCTCGGCCCCGGCGAGCTGCTGCTCAAGTACGGCACCGAGGAACAGAAGAACCACTACCTGCCGAGGCTGGCCGACGGCCGCGAGATCCCCTGCTTCGGCCTGACCGGTCCCCGCGCCGGCAGTGATGCCACCTCCCTGCCGGACGTCGGCACGGTGGTGCGCCGCGAGATCGACGGCGAGGAGGTGCTGGGCCTCGAGCTGACCTTCGAGAAGCGCTGGATCACCCTGGCCCCGATCGCCAGCGTGGTCGGCCTGGCCTTCCGCCTGTTCGACCCCGATCACCTGCTGGGCGACGAAGCCGACCGCGGCATCACCCTGGCGCTGGTGCCCCGCGACACCGAGGGCCTGGAGATCGGCCGCCGCCATCACCCCATCGGCAGCCCCTTCCTCAACGGCCCGATCAAGGGCGACCGCGTCTTCGTGCCGCTGTCCACCATCATCGGCGGCGAGGAGATGATCGGCCAGGGCTGGCGGATGCTGGTCGAATGCCTGTCGGTGGGCCGCTGCATCACCCTGCCCTCCGGCGCCACCGGCACCGCCCGCTACGCGCTGGGCTGGACCGGCGGCTTCGCCCGCATCCGCCGTCAGTTCAACCTCCCGGTGGCCGAGATGGAGGGCGTCCAGGAGCCGCTGGCGCGCATGACGGCGCTCGCCTACATCGCCCAGGCCGCGGTCTACCAGACCGCCAACACCATCGATCGCGGCGAGAAGCCGGCGGTGCCCTCGGCGATCCTCAAGAGCCAGCTCACCGAGTTCCAGCGGGACATCCTGGCCGACGCCATGGACATCCACGGTGGCAAGGCGGTGACCCTGGGGCCGCGTAACTACCTCGGCATCGGCTACAGCGCCAACCCGGTGGCCATCACCGTCGAGGGCGCCAACATCATGACCCGCAACCTGATGATCTTCGGCCAGGGGGCGATCCGCTGCCATCCCTACGTGCTGGAAGAGCTGGCCGCCAAGGACGCCGACGACCTCGACGCCTTCGATGGCGCCTTCTTCGGCCACGCCGGGCTGATCTTCGGCAACGCCGCCCGCGCACTGACCCAGGGGCTCGGCCTCGGCCGGCCCTGCGTGCCCTTCGACGACGTCGCCGCCCCCTACGCCCGGGACATCGCGCGACTGTCCGCCGGCTTCGCGCTGACCGCCGACGCCGCCATGGCCAGCCTGGGCTCCAAGCTCAAGCAGCGCGAGATGCTCTCCGCCCGCCTCGGCGACGTGCTCTCCAACCTCTACCTGGCCAGCATGCTGCTCAAGCAGTGGCACGAGGGCGAGCGGGTCGAGCACGAGGATGCCCTGCTGCATTACGCCGCTCGCTTCCTGCTGGGCCGTGCCGAGCAGGCCTTCATCGAGCTGTTCGACAACCTGCCGAACCGCGCCCTGGGCCGGATGCTGCGGGTGCTGGTGATGCCGCTAGGACGGCGCTGGGCACGCCCTCACGACGACTTGACCCGCACCATCGCCCAGGCGGTGTCCCGCGACAGCGCCCTGCGCCACCGCCTGTTGACCAACACCTGGGACGCCGACGACGGCCCCCAGGACAACCCGCTGGCCCGCTACAACGCCCTGCTGGCCACCCAGGAACGCGCCGAGGCGCTCTATCGCACCGTCACCAAGGCCCACGCCAAGGGCGAGATCCCGGCCGAGGCCCTGCATCCCGAGCAGCAGGTCGACGCCGCCCTCGCCGCCGGACTGATCAGCGAGGACGACGCCACTTTCATGCGCCAGCGCGAGGCCGAGGTGCTGGACATGCTCAGCGTCGACGACTTCGAGTACGACGCCTTCGTCACCGACAAGAGCAAGGTGCTGCGCCACCATCCGGCTTGATCCTCCGCACCACTCCGTTCGCGACATCGCCCCGGCCCACGGCCGGGGCGATGTCGTTGAGGGGGCATGCGACAACAAATGAAAATAAATTTGCCAGTAAAGGCATCGTTCGCTAGATTTTAGAAAAAATAATTTCTTAAAAATGACACGCCTCGGCTCTCCCACCCCCAACAACGCCAACGGAGACGACACATGAAGCTCTCATCCCGCATTACCGCCCCCCTCGCCGGCCTGGCCATGGCCGCCGCCTTCCACGCCCAGGCCGCCGACGAGCCGCTGCTGGTGGCCGTAGACACCGCCTTCGTGCCCTTCGAGTTCGAGCGAGACGGCGAATATGTCGGCTTCGACATCGACCTGTGGCGGGCCATCGCCGAACGCCTCAACCAGCAGTACGAGCTCCAGCCCATGGACTTCGGCGGCATCATCCCCGCTCTGCAGACCGGCAACGTGGACGTGGCCCTGGCCGCCATCTCGATCACCGCCGAGCGCGAGCGGGTGATCGACTACTCGCATCCCTACTACGACAGCGGCGTCTCGCTGATGGTCGCCGCGGACGACACCACGGTGCACGGCGTCGACGACCTGACGGAAAAGCGCATCGGCGTGAAGCAGGGCACCGCCGCCGCCGACTACATCGATGACCTGGAAACCGGCGAGGTCATCAAGTTCCCCAACATCGGCGATGCCTACCTCGCCCTGCGCACCGGCCGCGTCGATGTGGCCGCCCACGACACCCCGAACGTCCTCTACTACATCCAGACCGCCGGCGACGGCGACGTAAAGGCGGTGGGCGAACGGATGGATGCTCAGTCCTACGGCATCGGCTTCCCCCAGGGCAGCGAGCTGCGCGACCCGGTCAACGCCGCCCTGCTCGAGTTGATGGAAGACGGCACCTACGACGAGATCTACGCCGAGTGGTTCGGCGAGAACTGAGTCTCGCTTCCCGCCATGCCGGGGCCCCGCCCCGGCCCACTGCCACACGGAGGCCTTCCGCATGGAATTCGACGTTTCCGCCATGGTCGCCGCGCTGCCGGAACTGGCCAAGGGCGCACGGCTGACGCTGCTGATCACCTTCTCCGGCCTGCTCGGCGGCCTGGTGATCGGCGCCCTGGCCGGCGCCGCCCGGGCCTACGGCAGCCGACTGGTCAACGCCATCGCCATGCTCTACATCGAGGTGATCCGCGGCACCCCGATCGTCGTCCAGGTGATGTTCATCTACTTCGCCATGCCGGTGCTGATGGACATGCGCATCGACGCCCTGTCCTCGGCGATCGTCGCCATCATGGTCAACGCCGGGGCCTACATCGCCGAGATCGTGCGCGGGGCCCTGCTGTCGATCGGTCGCGGCCATATCGAGGCGGGCAAGGCGCTGGGCATCACTCGCGTCCAGCTGTTTCGCGACATCATCGGCCCACTGGCCTTTCGCCGGCTGGTGCCGCCGCTGGGCAACCAGGTGATCATCAGCCTCAAGGACACCTCGCTGTTCATCGTCATCGGCGTGGCCGAACTGACCCGCCAGGGCCAGGAGGTGATGGCCAGCAGCTTCCGCGCCGTGGAGATCTGGACCACGGTGGCGCTGATCTACCTGGCCATGACCCTCACCCTGACTCTCGCCCTCAGGCTGCTGGAACGGAGGATGAAGATCCTATGAACATGGTGGAATTCAAGCGGGTCACCAAGGCCTTCGGCGACAACGTGGTACTGGAGGACCTCGACGTCGGCATCGGCCAGGGCGAGATCGTATTCATCGTCGGCCCCTCGGGCTCGGGAAAATCGACCATGCTGAGATGCATCAACGCCCTGGAACGCATCACCGCAGGCGAACTGTGGGTCGACGGCAAAGACGTCGCCGACCCGCGCACCGACATCCGCCGGGTACGCCAGGAAGCCGGCATGGTCTTCCAGCAGTTCAACCTCTTCCCTCACATGACCGCCCTGGAGAACGTCGCCTACGGCCTGCGTCGGGTCCGCGGCAAGCCGCGCCGGGAGGCCGAGGACATCGCCCGCGAGCTGCTCGACAAGGTGGGACTCTCCGATCGCGGCCACCACTACCCGGACGAGCTCTCCGGCGGCCAGGCCCAGCGCGTGGCCATCGCCCGAGCCCTGGCCGTGAACCCGGACCTGATGCTGTTCGACGAGCCGACCTCGGCGCTGGACCCCGAGCTGCGCCACGAGGTCCTCAAGGTGATGCGCGACGTCGCCGAGGCCGGCATGACCATGATCGTGGTCACCCACGAGATGTCCTTCGCCCGCGACGTGGGCACCCGGCTGCTGTTCATGGACGGCGGCCGCATCGCCCTGGATGGCGACCCTCGCGAGCTGATGCGCGAACCGCCCACCGCGCGCTTCGCCGACTTCCTGGCCCACATCCAATAGCAGGCACCTTGCCATGAACCATCTCGAGATCGCCGGCAGTCCCTACGCCATCGGCCGCGTCATGGGCGAACACGGCCGCGAGGCCTTCGCCACGCGGATCCTGCCCAGCGACGACTACCGGCGCCTCACCCCGGCCCTCGCCGACGGCTGGCTCGCCGAGGTCGGCGAGCGCGTGCGCCGGGAGTTTCCGACCTGCTTCGAGGAACTGCGGGGGCTCGCCGAGGGCCTGGCCCAGCCCCTCGAGCGAGTGCTGCTGTGGAACTGCCGGGGCGACCTCTCCCCCACCGGTCCCGAGGGCTGCACCTCGGTGGCCGTGGCCGCGGGGGACGAGGCCTGGCTGGCCCACAACGAGGACGGCAACCCGGCGCTGCGCGACGCCTGCTTCATCCTCGAGGCCCACCCGGACGATGCCCCCGCCTACCTGGCCTTCTGCTACCCGGGCTCGCTGGCCGGCCACACCCTGGGCGCCAACGCCGCCGGCTTCGCCTACACCGTCAACAACCTGCGGCTGACCGAGACCCGGAGGGGCATTCCGCGCATGGTCACCGCCCGGGCACTGCTCGCCTGCGCGACGGCCGACCAAGCCCTTCGACTATTGGGCGACACCCGGCGCTGCGGCGGCTTCCATTTCATGATGGCCGACGCCCGCGCGCGCCGCCCGCTGAGCGTCGAGGCGCCCTGGCAGGGAGTCTCGGCGCTCCCCGCGGCGCCCCTCGAGGTCCACGCCAATCACCTGGTGCATGCCCGCTTTCGCGACCTGCCGCAGCGCATCACCGCCTCCTCGGCGGAGCGCCAGCGACGTCTCGAGGAGTGGCGCGACGCCCGCCGGGGCCCGGTCGCCCCCGACGACCTCTGGGCCTTGCTCGGTGACCGCCAGCACGCGACCCTGCCCATCTACCGCCAGGCCCCGGATGATCCCGACGCCGAGAACACGCTGGCCAGCGTGCTGTTCCGAGTCAACGCGCACGGCGTATCGGGCCAACTACGATCGGGACCGGATCGGCCGGTATACTGGGAAGGCCGACTGACGCCCACCCCCTGACAAGACGAGCCGCCCATGTCCGCGACCGCCGAGATCCCCCTCCCCCCCGGTTCCCTGGAGACACTGCGCACACTGGCCGAGGCGGCCCGTCGACGGGCCGCCCCCGTGCGTCTTGGCCCCCGTCGTCAGGCCCTGCTCGAGGCACTGCTGGCGAACGCCGAAGAGGTCACCCTGCACAGCATCGGCGGCCTGGCCGAGCGTCATGGCGTCAGCGCCTCGATGCTGACCCGCCTGGCGCACCAGCTCGGCTTCGAGGGCTTTCGCGAGTTCCAGCGATTATTTCAGGAGGAGATGCTGCGCAGCCGCCATTTCTACAGCGAGCAGGTAAAGCGGCTGGCGGGCGCCCCCGGAAATGGCGATGCCAGGAGCGTGCGGATGATGACCGAAGAGCTGGACAACCTCTCGCGCACCGCGGAACACCTGGACAGCCATGCCATGCACGAGGCTGGCCAGGCCTTGATCGAGGCACGGCGAATCTACGTGCTCGGCCTGCGCGGCTGCTTCGGCGTGGCGCACTATCTCGGCTACTACCTCGGTTTCCTCGACAAGCCCGTCACCACCCTCGGCGGCGGCGGATTCACCCTCGCCGAGGATCTCGGCCGCATCGGCCCGGAGGACGTACTGGTGGCCATTGCCGTCAAGCCCGAAACCCAGATGACAGTGGCCTGCAGCGAACTCGCCACTCGCCAGGGGGCCCGGGTGATCGCCCTGACCAACCGCACCGACTCGCCGCTGCTGCCCTTCGCATGGCGTCACTTCCTGGCCTACGGCGAGGGGGACCATTTCTTCAACCCTCTGGCGGCGATGTTTGCCGTCGCCGAGGCGTTGCTCGCCGACGTGACCGCCGAACTGGGTGAAGCACTGCTACCTTCACTGCGCGCCAACGAAGCGGCCTTCCAGGCACTGAACATCGAATAGCGTGCGCTCTCAGGGCGGCCACACCAGCAGGATCATCGGGATCGCCACCGCCATCACGGCTAGCGACAGCGGCAGCCCCAGCCGCCAGTAGTCGCCGAAGCGATAGCCGCCGGGCCCCATCACCAGGGTATTGGACTGGTGCCCGATGGGAGTCAGGAAGGCACAGGACGCGCTGACTGCCACCGCCATCAGGAAGGGGTCCGGCGAGGCCTCGAAGCCACTGGCCAGGCTCGCCGCGATAGGCGCCATCAGCAGCGCCGCCGCGGCGTTGTTGACCACGTTGGACAGCAGCATGCCGATGCCGAACAGCGCCATCAGGGTGACCACCACCGGCCAGTCGCTGCCACAGGTCAACAGCAGCTCGGCGATCTGCCCGGCGCCGCCGCTGGTTTCCAGCGCCTGGCCCACCGGGATCATGGCACCGAGCAGCACGATCACCGGGCCGTCGATGGCCTGATAGGCCTCGCGCAGGGTCAACACGCCCGCCAGCAGCGAGACCAGGGCGGCGGCACTCAGCGCCACCGCCGCGGGCAGCCAGTCCAGCACCATGGCCAGGATCGCCGCGGCGAAGATCGCCACCGAGAGCAGCAGCCGCCGCGGCTGGCCCAGGGCCAGGTGTCGGCTGGCCAGCGGCAGGCAGCCCAGGGTCGCCAGGCTCTCGCCGAGATCACCCTCGCCACCCTGAAGCAGCAGCACGTCGCCGGCCCGGAAGCGGATGTCGCGCAATCGCTGGTTGAGGCGTCCGCCGTCCCGGGCCACCGCCACCAGGTGCAGGCCGAACTGGTTGAGCAGGCGCAGCTGGCCGACGGTGCGATGCAACATCATCGAGTCGTTGCGCACCACCGCCTCCACCAGTTGCAGGCCTTCGGTATCGACCGCGGTACGCTCGCCCTCCTCTACCGCTTCCGCGTCCTCCGTCTCGTCGTCCTCGCTCGGCTCGGGTCCCACCGCCAGGCCCGCCTTGTCCTCGAGCAGCGACATCTCCTCCGGGCCGGCCTCCACCAACAGGATGTCGTCAGCCCTCAGGGTGCCGAGGAAGGCGTGGCCGGGGTAGCGCGCCTCGTCGCGGACCACCGCCAGCACCGGGATGGGTTCCTCCACCGCCTCGAGCAGGTCGCGCAGCGACCAGCCCACCGCCTTGCCCTCCTCCGGCACGCGCAGCTCGATCAGGTAGTGGGCGGTGTCGAACATCGCATCCAGCGAGGCCTTGCCGGCCCGCTGGGGTACCAGGAAGCGCCCGGCCAGCACGATCACCACCAGGCCGGCCAGGGCGACGCTGGCACCAACGGGAAAGAAGGAAAACATGCCGAAGCCCTCGCCATCCAGCGACTGGCGATAGGCCGAAATGATGATGTTGGGGGGCGTGCCGATCAGGGTGGTCAGTCCGCCGAGCAGCGAACCGAAGGCCAGCGGCATCAGCAGCAGCGATGGCGGGCTGTCATGCTCGCGGGCCAGGCGCAGCGCCACCGGCAGCATCAAGGCCAGGGCGCCGACGTTGTTCATCACGCCGGAGAGCACCAGTACCGTGCCGCTGAGCACCAGGGTCTGCAGGATCAGCCGGTCGCCGACCCGCAGCGCCTGCTCGGCGATCAGGTCGACCAGCCCCGAGCGCTCGAAGCCACGGCTCAGCACCAGCACCGCGGCGACGGTGATCACCGCCGGGTGGCCGAAACCGAGGAAGGCCTCCTGGGCGGGCACCAACCCCAGCACGGTCGACACCAGCAGCGCCGCCAGGGCCACCAGGTCGTAGCGGAAGCGGCCCCAGACGAAGGCCGCAAGGGTCGCGCCGAGCAGGAGGAAGACCAGGGTGCTGTCGGCCATGGCGATTCACGTCCTTGTGACGAAACGGAAACGACGATCGATGCCTTCATCATCGCCGCTCCCGAGGCAAGACACCAGCCCGCATCGACCGACCAGTGCCGGCGGCCCTGCCCCTGCCGACCCAGCGCGACACTCGCCGCAGCCGGCCGACGCTGTGCCTCAGGCCACGGGGCCCACCCGCGGCGGCTCGGCGAAGGGCAAGGGCGCGCTGCCGCGGCGCACCTCGAAGACGTTGAGGGTCATGGCGACCAGGGCGTAGTAGCCCAGCACGCCCACCAGCTCCACCACCGCCGGCTCGCCGAAGGCCGCCACCGCCTCGGCGTAGAGGCCATCCTCGACCCGCCGAGTGGCGTAGAGGGAAGCGGCCAGGCGGTGCACCAGTGCCTCGTCATCGCGCTCGAAGGCCGGCTCGCGCCCCTCCCGCAGGGCCTCGATCACCGCCTCGGATACGCCGGCCTCGCGGGCAATGGGCGCGTGGATCTGCCACTCGGCCTGGGATCGCCACCAGGCGGCGGTGGCCAGGATCGCCAGCTCGGTGAGCCGCAACGGAAGGCGAGTGTCATAGCGGCAGAAGGCACCCAGGCGCTGGGCGTGATCGGCCAGCGCCGGGCTATGGATCCAGGCCAGGAAGGGGCCATCGAGGTTGCCGCGGGGACCGCTGAGGATGGCGTCCAGCACGCGGCGCTGCTCGGGCGCCATCTGGGCCTCGTCGAGGGGCGAGAGGCGGGAGTCGATCGACATCGGGCGAATTCCTTCAATGGTGGTCGAGAACGGTCTTCAAGGTCGCATCTAGCTTGTCGACGAGCTCGTCCAGATGCGATTCCTCGAGGATGAACGGCGGCGCCAGCAGGATATGGTCGCCGCGCTGGCCGTCGATGGTGCCGCCCATCGGGTAGCACATCAGGCCGTGGTCCATGGCCGTGCGCTTGATGGCGGCGTGAAGCCTGCGCGCCGGCGCGAACGGCGTCTTGCCGTCACGCTCGGCCACCAGTTCGAGGCCGCGGAACAGCCCCCGTCCGCGGATATCGCCGACGTGGGGATGCTCGCCGAAGCGATCCTCCAGGCGCCGCTGGAGCCCCTCGCCCAGCGTCCGGACGCGAGGCAGCAGGTCGCGAGACTCGATGGCACGCTGCACCGCCAGCGCCGCGGCACAGGCAGTGGCGTGGCCGATGTAGGTATGGCCATGCTGGAAGAAGCCCGAGCCCTCGGCGATGGCCGCGCGAATCCGCTCGCCGACCAGGGTCGCGCCGATCGGCTGATAGCCGGCCCCCAGGCCCTTGGCGATGGTGACCAGATCCGGCGACACGCCTTCCTGCTCGGCGGCGAACAGACTGCCGGTCCGCCCCATGCCGCACATCACTTCGTCGAGGATCAGCAGGATACCGTGGCGGTCGCAGATCTCGCGGACGCGCTTGAAATAGCCCGGCACCGCGGGCACGGCGCCCAGCGTCGCCCCCACCACCGGCTCGGCCACGAAGGCCATCACCGTTTCCGGCCCCAGCCGCTGGATCTCGGCCTCGAGTTCTTGTGCCAGGCGCTCTCCATAGGCCTCCGGCGTCTCGCCCGGGCCCTGGTCGCGATAGGCGTAGCAGGGGCTCACATGGCTCACCTCCACCAGCAGCGGCTCGAACTGCCGCCGCCGCCAGGCGTTGCCGCCGGTGGCCAGGGCGCCGAGGGTATTGCCGTGATAGCTCTGACGACGCGCGATCAGATGGCGACGCCCGGGCTCGCCGCGCTCGATGAAATACTGCCGGGCCAGCTTCAGCGCCGCTTCCACCGCCTCGGACCCGCCCGAGACAAAGTAGACCGAGGAGATCCCCTCGGGGGCGCGCCCGACCAGGAAGTCGGCCAGCGCCTCCATGGGCTCGGTGGTGAAGAAGGAGGTGTGGGCGTAGGCCAGTCGCCCCGCCTGCTCGCGGATCGCCTCGACCACCTCGCCATCGCTGTGCCCCAGGCAGGACACCGCGGCGCCACCGCAGGCATCGAGATAGCGTCGCCCGTCGGCATCGATCAAGTACGGACCTTCGCCACTCACGGCGGTGGGATAGCGCTGCTGCAGGTGACGATGGAACACGTGACTCATGCTGCCCTCCTCACGGGGCTATTAGCAAATACATTTCCAATTTTGATCAAAGGGAAATATATTTGCAAACAGATTCGACGCCGGCCTGACGCCATGCACCGCGGAAGCTACAATGCCCGCTCGATTGCCATCTGGAGCCCGCTCCTCACCATGTCATCTGCCTCGCCACAACGTCCGGACACCCTGGCCGATCTCGAACGCCTGCTCGCCGACATCGAGGCGGGCAACGGCGCGCTGCGCCTGGGCAAGCGCTCGCGGCAGGTGCTGACGGCGATGGTGTCCGCCCCCCAGCAGGTCGCCGTTTCGTCGATCAGCGACCTGGCCGTGCGCCTCGACGTCAGTCCTTCGACGCTGTCGCGCCTGGCCCAGCGGCTGGGGTTCGAGGGTTTCGGGGGGTTGCAGGGCGTGTTCCGGCGCCAGGTCACCGAAGGCAAGAGCTTCTACAGCGACCAGGTATCACGCCTGCTGGACGGCGAAGGAGATGGAGACGCCCTGGGCCGACTGGCCAGACTGGGACGCCAGGAAAGCGCCAATATCAGCGATACGATATCGGGGATGGATGGCGAAGCCTTCACCCGCAGCGCACGCCGGCTGGTCGACGCCCGACGCGTGAGGATACACGGCATGCGCCAGTTCGCCTCGCTGGCGTCCTTCATGGCCTACGGGCTGAGCATGCTGCGACCCGATGCGGCACCGCTCGACCCCATCCGGCACGGGGTCGCGGATGCCCTGGCCCAGCTCGACGCGGGCGACGTGCTGGTGGTGGTGAGCTGCTTTCCCTATACCCCCAGCGTGCTGGCCACGGCCGAGGTGGCGGCCCGCCAGGGGATTCACGTCATCGCCCTGACCGATGCCGCCGGCTCACCGCTGGCCAGGCTCGCCCAGGACAGCTTCACGGTGCCCAATCACAGCCTGTTCTTCAGCAACAGCATGTGCGCCTTCATGCTGCTGGCCGAGGGGCTGCTGAGCGAGGCGGCCAGCCAGCTGGGTGATGCCGGCCTGGCCGCCCTCAAGCGACGCGAGCGCCTGATCGGCGAACTCAACGACTCGCTGTGACCTCCGTCCTAGGGGGCGGTACGACTCAGGGCAGCAGGATGGTGGATCCGGTGGTGCGCCGCCCGGCCAGGGCTTCCTGGGCCCGGGCCGCGTCGGCGAGCGGGTAGCGCTGGCCGATGTCGATGGTGACCTTGCCGCTTTCCAGCATCGCGAACAGGTCGGCGGCCATGGCCTCGAGGCGCTCGCGGGTATCGGCATAACCGTTGAGGCTCGGGCGCGTCACGAACAGCGAGCCCTTCTGGTTGAGGATACCGACGTTGACGCCCTCCACGGGCCCCGAGGCATTGCCGAAGCTGACCATCAGGCCACGCTTCTTCAGGCAGTCCAGCGAGGTCTCCCAGGTATCCTTGCCCACCGAGTCATAGACCACGTCGCACATCTCGCCACCGGTGAGTTCGCGGACCCGCTCGACGACGTCCTCGCGGGTGTAGTCGATGGTTGCCCAGGCGCCGTTCCTCTCGGCCAGCGACGCTTTCTCCGGCGAACTCACCGTACCGATCAGCTTCACGCCCAGCGCCTTCGCCCACTGGCAGGCGATGGAGCCGACCCCACCGGCGGCGGCGTGCCACAGGATGGTCTCGCCGCCCTGCAGCGGGTAGGTCTGACGCAGCAGGTATTGCACGGTGAGCCCCTTGAGCATGGCGGCGGCGGCGGTTTCCACCTCGACGCCATCGGGCAACGCCACGACCTTCTCCGCCGGCAGCACGTGCTGCTCGGCATAGGCGCCCAGCGGCCCCTGAGCGTAGGCCACGCGATCGCCGACCGCCAGGTGGTCGACGCCCTCACCGAGGGCCTCGACCACCCCCGCCGCCTCGGTGCCGAGCCCTGACGGCAGGCCCGGCGCCGGGTACAGGCCTGTCCTAAAGTAAATGTCGATGAAGTTCAGCCCCACCGCCTGGTTGCGGACCCGCACCTCGCCGGGCCCCGGTTCGGCGGGGGTGAACTCGACGAGTTCGAGGACTTCGGGCCCGCCGGTACGGGAAAACTGGATGCGCTTGGCCATGCTGGGTAACCTTATGCCGCTAACGAAGATGATGCCCAGTCAAGCGCTCCCGCCTCCCGGGGTCAAGCCATACCCACCGGAGAAAGGCTTGACAGGTGGCCAGGGCTGTCAAAGAATGAAAGTGTATACATTAAGCGCACCAAATTGACGACAATAAGGACACCCCCATGAAAGCTACCTGGATGCTGATCACCACCGCCCTGGCCGCCGCCCTCACCGCCTCGCCCGCCATGGCGCAGGACGACGAGGCATGTCAGCTGACCATCGAGGGCAACGACCAGATGCAGTTCGACACCGACGCCATGAGCGTGCCGGCCAGCTGCGACGAGGTCACCCTGACGCTCGAGCATACCGGCTCGATGCAGGCCAACGTCATGGGCCACAACTGGGTGCTCTCCGAGACATCGGAGTACCAGGCCCTGGCCCAGGCCGGCATGAATGCGGGGCTGGAGGACGACTACCTGCCGGCGGACGACGACCGCATCCTCGCCGCCACCGATGTCATCGGCGGTGGAGAGAGCACCTCCATCACCTTCTCCACCGAGGGCCTGGCCGGTCGCGACCTGACCTTCTTCTGCTCCTTCCCGGGCCACTCCAGCCTGATGAAGGGCACCTTCACGGTGAACGAAGCCTAACGCCTCCCCCGAACGCGCGCCGCCCCGGCGGCGCGCTTCCCCATCAGTGGCGCGCCGACAGCGTGGCGGGAAAACCCTCCAGTCCCTTCACGAAGCGCTGCTTGTAGTCGTCGAACAGTGCCCGGTCGCGCTTGAACGACTGCACGATGCCCTTCTCGTCCACCGTCAGGGTGCGCGGCAGATCGCCGAGCCCGGTGGCCGGATGTCGGCTCGACAGCCCGATGCGTACTCCGCCCTTGCCGCTGAACCAGCGCTCGATGCCGGCCCCGCGAAAATGCCTTTCCTGGGCCTCGTCGACCGCGTCCACGCGCAGCGGCGCGCGCAGCGCCAGCTCGCCGACCAGCCGCAGCCCCGGGGCCTCGACGGTATCCGTGGACAGGTCCGCCAACTGCATCACGGTCATGCCCTCCCCGGTCTCGTCCAGGGCCAGCAGCGCCAGCGCCAGCGGCCGTCCCTGGTCGTCGGCCAGCGCCAGCAGCCGCGCGGCCTCCTGTTCGAACAGCACGCCCATCACCCCGGCGAAGGTCACCAGCGGGGCGATCCCGGCGTCCTGGCCGTACGCTTCGGCGCACAGCCGCGCCAGACAGGCCTCGCGCTGGGCCTCGTTCTTGATATGCACCACTCTCATCGCTATCGGCTCTCCCTCGATGCCTGGCGCCCGGCGCGACCGGGCTCGAAACCGCGCAGCCTAGCACACTCGTCACACCGCGTCCGGCCCCTCCCCGGCACCCTCGGGCTCGGCTCCCCACACCAGGCGACGATGATCGAAACGCTCGTCCAGGCTCGGCTTGACGACCTGGAAATAAGGCGAGACGTCGAAGTCCCGGGGCACGAAATGGCTGTAGTGACGCGGATAGAGCACCCGAATCTCGCAGCCCCAGCAGCCCGGGTCCAGCGAGGCGGCCGGCACCACTCGCGGCAGGATCGGATAGCGGATCGACTGGAAGGCCTGGGCGATCAGGGTGGAGCAGATCGCCCGGGTGGGGTCGCCGCTGCCCAGCGCCAGCATCGGCCGCCGCCAGCGCGTCGGCACCGGCGGGGTCGGCAACAGATAGCGCGCCAGGTCGACGACATGGCCCAGGTCATAGCGATGGCCCAGGCGCGCGCCGGCGAAGGCGATCAGACTCGCCACCTCCGCGTCGTGCAATCCTACCGGCCGACAGATCCGGCAGTGCAGGCCGGCATAGTGGTCGACGCCCACCCGCCGTACGCCCTCGCGCACGTCGGCCTCGACCAGGCCCCTCGGACCGCCGCCGGCCTGCTGGAAGGCCTCGCCCACATAGAGCGCGGCATGGGACCAGGTCGACTGGGTCAGGTACTTGATCGCGGTGCTGATCCGGGTATTGCCCTCGACCACCAGAACGTCGCCGGGCCGCAGGCAGGCCGCCAGGCGTTCGAGATCCACCGGCTCGAGGGTCTTCAATCCCGGCAACGGCTTGGTAAGGTAACGGCTCAGCCAGTCGCCGATATAGCGTCGCATGGTGCCCTCCTGCCCTGGGGCCGCCCCGACGACATCCGGGGGTGCACGATGGCCATCTTCCTCCCGCAACCGACACGGCGTCCAGGCCGCCCTCGAAAGGAGCCCTGCCATGCCCCTCGCTCTCCCTGCGGCACCGCCGCTACCTCGCCTGATCGCCCATCGCGGCCTCTCCGCCCATGCGCCCGAAAACAGCCTGGCGGCGGTACGCGCGGCTCATCGGGCCGGCATCGACTGGGTGGAGCTCGATGTCCAGCTGCTCGGCGACGGCACCCCGGTGATCTGGCACGACCGCGACGTGGCGCGCTGCTCGGACGGCCGCGGCCGGCTGGCGGCCATGGACCTGGCCGCGGCGCGTCGACTGGACACGGGGGCCTGGTTCGCCCCCGCCTTCGCCGGCGAGCGGATGGCGACCCTCGAGGCGATGCTCGCGCTGCTCGCCGAGCTCGACATGGGCGTCAACCTGGAGCTCAAGGTCAACCGCGGCCACGACCCGGTGGCGCTGGCCGAGGCGGCGGTGCCGGCGGTGATGGACGCCATGCCGTTCGAGCGGCGGCTGCTCTCGTCCTTCGACGCGCGGGCGCTGGCCCATTGCCGGGCACTGGTCGGCCCCGAACGGCTGGCCCTGGGCGCGCTGTTCGACCGCGTGCCCCGCGACTGGCAGGCCCGCGCGGAGGCGGTCCAGGCCGTCAGCGTGCACGCCAACTGGAAGTCCCTGAGGGCCACACGCGCCCGGGCGATCAAGGCCGCCGGCGTCGCTCTGCTCTGCTACACGGCCAACGACCCCGACGCCTTCGTCCCGCGCTGGGACTGGGGCGTCGACGCGGTGATCAGCGACGATCCCACACGCTTTCGCTGAGTCTTTTCTCGACGACCACGCGAGACCCACCCAGTGACCGTTCAGCCACCGATCAGCGCCTCGAGGGCGGCCGGGTCGAGATGTTGCTCCAGGGTATCGGCCAGGCGGTCGAGCTGGCGCTCGCGGTGGGCGGCCAGGTCCACGGCCGTAGCCTCGCCGGCAAGCCCCAGCATGGCCAGCAGCGCGGCGGCCGCCGGCGCCTCGTCGAACAGGCCATGCAGGTAGGTGCCCATCACCTGACCGTCCTCGCTCACCGCGCCGTCCGGCCGGCCGTCGAGGTCGAGCAGCGGGCGCGCCAGCGCCGGGCCCTCGCTGACGCCGTTATGGATCTCATAGCCGCTCACCGCCACGTTCTCTCCGCCTGATCCCCCCATCAGCCGCCCGCGCACGTTGCGCAGCTGCTTGCCGGCCACCATGCGGGTGCGCATGGCCAAGAGCCCCAGCCCCGGCACGCTGCCGGCCTCGCCCTCCAGGCCGTCCGGGTCGTCGATGGCCTCGCCGAGCATCTGGAAGCCGCCGCAGATGCCGAGCACCCGGCCGCCGTAGCGCAGGTGGCGGCGGATCGCCGGTTCCCAGCCCTCGCGGCGCAGCCAGGCCAGGTCGCTGGCGGTGCTCTTGCTGCCGGGCAGCAGGATGACGTCGGCGGGCGGGATGGCCCGGCCCGGCCCGACCAGCGTCAGCTCGACCCGCGGATGCAGGCGCAGCGCGTCGAGATCGGTGTGGTTGCTGATCCGCGGCAGCGCCGGCACCGCCACCGAGAGCCCCGGCGCCTCGGCGGCGCTCTCGGTGAGGCCCAGGCCGTCCTCGGCGTCGAGCAGCAGGCCATTGAGATGCGGCAGTACGCCGGTCACCGGCTTGCCGGTGCGCTCGGTGAGCCAGTCGAGCCCCGGCTCGAGCAAGGCGATGTCGCCGCGGAAGCGGTTGATCACGAGCCCGGTGGTGCGCGCGCGCTCGGACGCGCTCAGCAGCTCGAGGGTGCCCACCAGCTGGGCGAAGACGCCGCCGCGGTCGATGTCGGCCACCAGCCACACCGGGCAGTCCACCGCCTCGGCGAAGCCCATGTTGGCGATATCATTGGCACGCAGGTTGATCTCGGCGGGGCTGCCGGCGCCCTCGGCGATGACGAGATCATGGCGGCGCGTCAGCCGCTCCCAGGCCGCCAGCACGGTCTCCCGGGCCTGGCGCTTGAAGGCGTGGTAATCCAGCGCGTCCATGTGGCCGTGGACCCGGCCGTCGAGGATCACCTGGGCACCGCGGTCGGTCTCGGGCTTGAGCAGCACCGGGTTCATGTCGGCGTGGGGCGCAAGCCCGCAGGCCAGCGCCTGCAGCGCCGTGGAGCGGCCGATCTCGCCGCCCTCCGGCGTCACGGCGCTGTTCAGCGCCATGTTCTGGGGCTTGAAGGGTGCCACCGACACGCCGCGCCGGGCCAGCAGACGGCACAGCCCCGCCACCACCGTGCTCTTGCCGGCGTCCGAGGTGGTGCCCTGGATCATCAGCGCCTTCATCGCTCGCCCTCCCGCGCCGAGAGCGCCTCGAACAGCGCCGGGGCATCGGCCGCCTGGCCCCAGCCGTTGCCGTGCACTCGCTCGGCCAGCGGCAGGCGCTGGCGCCAGCCGGCGCGGGCCAGCTCGGGGCGATCGAGGAAGTCGTCGACGTAGCCCAGGCACAGGTAGGCGAGCGGATAGACGTTCTCCGGCAGGGCCAATACGTCGGCCAGCTCCTCCTGATCGAGGATGCTGACCCAGCCCACGCCGATGCCCTCGGCCCGGGCCGCCAGCCACAGGTTCTGGACCGCCAGGCAAGTGCTGAACAGGTCCATCTCGACGATGCTCTGGCGGCCCAGCACGTGCTCGCCGCCGCGGCTGCGGTCGCAGGTGATGCACAGGTTGAGCGGGCTCTCGAGGATGCCCTCCAGCTTGAGGCGGCGATACAGCGCGCCGCGCTCGCCGCTGTGGGCCTCGGCCGCCCTGGCGTTCTCGCGCTCGAAGATGGCGTGCACGCGGCTTCGCACCGCGCGGTCGTCGATCAGCAGGAAGTCCCAGGGCTGCATGAAGCCCACCGAGGGCGCGTGGTGGGCGGCCTCGAGCAGCCGCGCCAGCACCTCGGGCGGAATCGGGTCCGGGCGGAACTGGGCGCGCACGTCGCGGCGCTCGAAGATGGCCCGGTAGAGGCCCTCGCGCTGCGCCTCGGGGAAGGCGTGATCGGGTCGCCCGGTCGGGTCTGCCATGCGGCGGTCTCCTGGAAATCGTGGTGGTGGGATAGCACGAACCTCGGCGAATGATGAGCTTTCCCGGCGCCAAGCCGGCACGAGGGCGCTGTGAACCCATCCCTGGGCGCTAACTTTTGCCATCCATGGCAAAAACCCCTCGCGCCGTCTCGCCCCGGCGCTCATCCGGCGACAACAGGGCCGAGACGACTACAGCTCGACGCCTTTTTGCGCCTTGACCCCCTGATCCTTGAAGGCATGCTTGACCACCTTCATCTCGGTCACGGTGTCGGCCAGTTCGATCAGCGCCTCGGGGGCGTGGCGGCCGGTGACCACGGCGTGCTGCATGGCCGGGCGGCCCTGGAGGTCGTCGAACACCCGGTCGAGCTCCAGATAGCCGTGGCGCAGGGCGATATTGAGCTCGTCGAACAGCACCAGGGCATAGTCCGGGTCGGCCAGCATGCGCCGGGCCTCGGCCCAGGCCGCCTCGGCGGCGCGCACGTCGCGCTCGCGATCCTGGGTGTCCCAGGTGTAGCCCTCGCCCATGACGTGGTAGTCCACGCCCGGCAGCGAGCGATAGAAGGCCTCCTCGCCGGTCTGGAACTTGCCCTTGATGAACTGCACCACGCCGACCTTCATGCCATGGCCCAGGGCGCGTGCGACCATGCCGAAGCCGGAGCTGCTCTTGCCCTTGCCGGGGCCGGTGAGCACCAGCAGCACGCCCTGCTCCTTGTCGGCGGCGGCGATCCGCTCGTTCATGATCTTCTGCTTGTGGGCCATGCGCACCGCATGGCGCTCGGGGTCGACGTGCTTCATCGGGATCTCCAGCGATCGAGGGAATAGCGTGGTGGTTCTAGTGCCATACCGGGGGCAAGCCGCAGCGGAGCTCCTACGCCAGGGGTGAGGAGCATTGCTCCGAACGGGCTGGCCAAGGATGGCCAGCACCGGCCCCGCAAGCGAAGCGGGACGCGAGAGCGCCGCAGGGCGTCGGGAGCTACAAGGATGTATTTATCGCGTCTCCGCGTAGGCTTGTCCCCGGTATCCATCATTAGAGCAGCGGCGTACGCGCCAGCAGATAGACGTCCATGATCCAGCCGTGGCGCTCGCGCAGCGCGGCACGGCGCTCGACGATGGCGGGGCCGACCTCGGTCAGCGCGCCGTCGATCAGGCACTGCTTGTCCATGCCGAGATAGGCGCCCCACCAGATATGCAGCCCCTCCGGGGCCAGCACCTGGAAGGCGCCGCCGGCATCCAGCATCACCGCCACGCTGGCGACGTCGCCGGGCCAGCCGCGCTCGCGCAGGCGCCGCCCGGTGGTGATCTGCACCGGCTCGGCCAGGGCGTTCAAGGGGATGCGATGCTCGGCGGTCAGCACCTGCAGGCTGGTGATGCCCGGCACCACCTCCACCTCGAGCGCCATGCCGCTTTCGTCCTCAGGTCCCGCGCCCTTGAGGCGCGCGGCGATGCGCAGGCTGCTGTCGTAGAGCGAGGGATCGCCCCAGATCAGCATCGCGACCCGCCCGCCCTCGGGCAGTCGCTGCGTCATCTGCTCGCGCCAGGTCGCGGCGATGGCCGCGTGCCAGTCGTCCACCGCTCCCAGGTAGTCGTCGCGGCCGTCGCGGCGCGGCAGGTCGAACTCCATCACCCGCTTGAGCGCGGCCTCGTCGAGCAGATTGCGGCACAGCAGCCGACGCAGGTCAACCAGGTCCGAGCGGGCCTCGCCCTTGCGCGGCAGCAGGATCAGCTCGGCCTCGCGCAGCGCGCGCACGCCGGCCAGGGTGATGTGATCGGGGTTGCCGGTGCCGATGCCGATCAGCGACAGATGGATCATGCGCCGCCCTCTCGCTGCTCGCCCTCTTCTGCAAGGACACCGCCCTCGGCAAAGGGCGAGTCCGCCGACTGCGGCCGGAAGCGGCGGTCGTAGCCGACGGCGTAGAGGCAGCTGTCGTCGAAGTCGTCACTTGCCAGCGCCGGGCCGACCAGGATCAGCGCGGTGCGGTTCATGGCTGGCTCGAGCCTAGCGGCGAGGGTGTCGAGCCTCCCGCGGATCACCTTCTGGTCGGGCCAGCTGGCGCGCCAGACGATGGCCGCCGGGCAGTCGTCGCCGTAGAAGGGTTCGAGTTCCGCCACTACGCGGTCCAGGTTATGGATCGACAGGTGGATCGCCAGGGTCGCCCCGGTGCGCGCGAAGTTGGCCAGGGTCTCGCCGTCCGGCATGGCGCTGGCGCGGCCCGGCGTGCGGGTCAGCACCACCGACTGCGCCACACCCGGCAGCGTCAGCTCCTGGCCGAGGGTGGCGGCCGCCGCGGCGAAGGCCGGCACCCCGGGGGTGATGGCGTAGGGAATGCCGAGTTCGCGCAGCCGGCGCAGCTGCTCGCCCATGGCCGACCACACCGACGGGTCGCCGGAGTGCAGCCGGGCCACGTCCTGGCCGGCGGCGTGGGCCGCGGCGATCTCGTCGATGATCGCGTCGAGGGACAGCGGCGCGGTATTGATGATCCGCGCGTCCGCCGGGCAGTGGTCGAGGATCGCCTCGGGCACCAGCGAGCCGGCGTAGAGGCACACCGGGCTGGTGGCGATCAGATCGCGCCCGCGCAGCGTCAAGAGATCCGGCGCGCCGGGGCCGGCGCCGATAAAGTGAACGGTCATGGCATGTCTCCTGCCGGAGTGTCTTGCGTCGTAGCGGTGCTGGCCATGGCGGCGGTGGCGCGTCGATCCGACGACACCAGTCGCGGGCCGAGCAGCTCGCCGCTCGGCCCCGCCGCCAACCGCGCCACCGCCTCGGCGACGCTGCCGGTGCCGCGGGCCCGGCGGCTGTGCGGGGAGCGGGTCAGCGTCTCGGCCGCGGCCAGCGCCGCGTCGGGCACGACGAGGGTCTCGAGGCCCCGCGTATCGCCCAGGGTCTGCACCATCGACCGCATGCTGTCGGCCGCCGCCAGCCGGTCGGCCGGGCCATGGCGCGACTCGAGCCGCTCCAGCGCCTCGGCCAGCGAGGCGAGCGTGGCCGAGCGGCGAAAGCCGAAGCCCGCGATCTTCATCGTTTTGCTCTTCATGGCGCCCGGCCCCGCGCCTTGCTCTTCATGGCGCCCGACCCCGCGCCTCATGGCACCCTGCCCCGCACCGCTCATTTCACGACTCGCCACTGCACGATGGGATAGGCGGCCTTCCAGCCGCGGCGGCTACCGAGGGCGGTCGCCGCCGACAGCTCCAGGCGCACCAGCTCGCCGCCCAGCTCGCGCTGCCGCTGGGCCAGCAGCGCCTCGGATTCGAGCGTCACCGCGTTGGCCACCAGCCGCGTGCCCGCCGGCAGGCGCGGCCACAGGGCGTCGAGCAGCGCCTCGGAGAGCCCGCCGCCGATGAAGACCGCATCAGGCGGCGGCGCGTCGGCGA
The DNA here is from genome assembly GCF_056159885.1 of Halomonas sp. ABH4_019. Taxonomy (NCBI): domain Bacteria; kingdom Pseudomonadati; phylum Pseudomonadota; class Gammaproteobacteria; order Oceanospirillales; family Halomonadaceae; genus Halomonas; species Halomonas sp. ABH4_019. The sequence goes on along the minus strand of NZ_JBSWWC010000003.1, from coordinate 197,501 downwards.
AGTCATTCGCCAGCAGCGCCGCGGCGTCGCCCTCGATGACCTCCAGCCAGTCGACGCCGAGCTCGCGGGCGTTGCGCCGCGCACGCTCGGCCCGCTCGGCATCGCACTCGAGGCCCAGGGCGCGGTTGTCCGGATGGGCCAGCAGCCACTCGATGGCCACCGAGCCCGAGCCGGTGCCGATGTCCCACAGCCGCTCGCCCGGCATCGGGGCCAGGGCGGCGAGCGTGGCGGCGCGCACCGCCGGCCTGGTGATCTGGCCGTCGTGAGAAAACCAGCCATCCGGTCGCCCGGGCGTCAGCGGCAGCGCCGGCCCGTCGCCGTCGACCTCGAGCCCCACCGCCACCGGATGGGCGATGTCGCCCGGCGGCTCGGCGTCGGCGCGCCGGCGGCGTACGCGCTCTTGATCGCCCCCCAGAGCCTCCAGTATGTGGAGCCGGCTGGCGCCGAAGCCGACGCGCCCGAGCCAGTCGGCGAGCTCACCGACCGCGGCACCGTCGCGCAGCAGCACCAGCAGCCGGCGGCCGCAGTGCAGGTGCGGGCGCAGGCGCGTCAGCGGCCGAGCGTGCAGGCCGAGGCAGGTCACGCCCTCAAGCGACCAGCCGAGTCTCGATGCCGCCAGGCCGAAGGTCGAGGGCGACGGCAGCGAGCGCCACTCGCCCGGCGCGAGATGCCGCGCCAGGGTGGCGCCGGCGCCGAACCAGAAGGGGTCGCCGGAGGCCAGCATCACCGTGCGCCGGCCGCGCTCGGCCAGCAGCGCGGGGATGCCGTCGGCGAAGGGCACCGGCCACTCGCGCACCTCGGCGGAAAGCGAGGGCAGCAGGCGCAGGTGGCGACGGGCGCCGAACACCACCTCGGCGGCCTCCAGTGCCTCGCGGCTTGCCGGCGTGAGCCCGGCCGTGCCACTCTCGCCCCAGCCCACCACCGTCAGCCAGGGAGCGTCGTCCGCGTCAGTCATCATGAAGGTCCTGATCCTGGGAGGTACCACCGAGGCCAGCGCCCTGGCCCGCGCGCTCGCCGAGCGCGAGATCCCCGCGCTGTTCAGCTACGCCGGCCGCGTCGCCGCACCGAAACCCCAGCCGCTGCCGACCCGGGTCGGCGGCTTCGGCGGCGCGGACGGGCTGGCCGCCTTCCTCGAGGCGCAGCGCATCACCCACCTGGTCGATGCCACCCATCCCTTCGCCGAGCAGATGAGCCGCCACGCCGTGGCCGCGGCGGCGCGGGCGGGCACCACGCTGATCGCCCTGACCCGGCCGCCGTGGGTGCCGCAAGAGGGAGACCGCTGGCAGCGCGTCGCCAGCATCGAGGTGGCGGTGGCCGCACTTGCCGGTCCGCCCGAGCGGGTGCTGCTGGCGATCGGGCGCATGCATCTGGCGGCCTTCGCCGCCCGGCCCGAGCACCACTACGTGCTGCGGCTGGTCGACCTTCCCGAGGAGGCGCCGCCGCTGCCGCGCCATACCCTGACCGTCGACCGCGGCCCCTTCACCCGGGAGGGCGACCTGACCCTGCTGCGCGAGCACGGCGTCGAGCGCCTGGTATGCAAGAACGCCGGCGGCACGGGGGCCGCGGCCAAGCTCGAGGCCACCCGCGCGCTGGGGCTTCCGGTGCTGATGATCGACCGCCCGGCGCCGCCGCCCCGCCGCGAGGCGCATACCATCCGGGAAACGCTCGACTGGCTGGGTCATAGCACCGCCTCAAATGATGGTGCCGACCGCGGCGTATAGACCCACTCGTCCGCCTCGTCGCTTGCGGCCGGAATGCGCCGCGTCAGGCTCGAGCCCACCATCACCAGGGTGCGCATGTCGGCCATCTCGGGGGTCGCCTCGCCGAGGGTGACCACCCGCAGGCGCTCCTCCGGGGTGGAGACCGCGCGAGCGAACATGATCGGGCGATCCAGGCCGCAGGCCTCGCGCAGCACGTCCAGGGCGCGGGCGAAGCCCTCCGGCCGCGAGCGGGAACGCGGGTTGTAGAAGGCCATGGCGAAGTCGGCCTCGGCGGCCAGCCGCAGGCGCTTCTCGATCAGCGCCCAGGGCTTGAGGTTGTCGGAGAGATTGAGGCAGCAGAAGTCGTGGCCCAGCGGCGCGCCGAGCCGCGCGCCGGCGGCGAGCATCGCCGAGACCCCCGGCAGCACCTGGATGTCCAGCGCCCGCCAGGCCGGCTGGCCCGCCTCCAGCGCCTCGAATACCGCCGCGCCCATGGCGAACACGCCGGGGTCGCCCGAGGACACCACCGCCACCCGGCGGCCGTCGGCGGCCATCGCCAGCGCCTGCTCGGCGCGGCGGATCTCCTCGCGGTTGTCCGAGCCGTGGCGGGTCAGCCCCGGGCGCGGCGCGACCCGCTCGACGTAGGGCACGTAGCCCACCACGTCGGTGGCCTCCATCAGCACGCTCGACGCCTCGGGGGTGATCAGCGCCTCGCTGCCGGGGCCGAGACCGACAATCCGGACCCAGCCTTTTGGTGTCTCCGCACTCATGGCCGCCTCCCGTTGCCGTGAATCACCAGGATCGAGAAATAGGGCACCCGCTCGCCGGCATCGCGCAGCGGCACCACCCGCTGACGGCCCATGGAGGCGTACTCGATCAGCCAGGCCTCGTCTTCGCGGCCGGCGCTTGCCAGGGCGCGGCGCAGCTTGTCGAGGTGGCGGCCGATCTTCATCACCACCAGGGCGTCGGTGCGCGCGATGCGCTCGGCCAGCCGGTCCTCGGGCTGGGTCGCGGTCAGCACGGTCAGCACGTCGTCGCCCCAGGTGATGGGCCAGCCCGTGGCCGTCCAGGCGGCGGACATGCCGGTGATGCCGGGCACCACCTCCACCGGCACGCGATCCAGCAGCCGCGTGTAGAGGTGCATAAAGGAGCCGTAGAAGAAGGGATCGCCCTCGCACAGCACCGCCACGTCCTGGCCCGCCCCGGCGATCTCGGCAAGCTTCGCCACCTGGCGTTCGTAGAAGGCCGCCAGCCACTCGTTGTAGCGCGGATCGTCGACGGGAATCTCGGTGGTGACCGGATACTCCATCGCAAGCTCCACGGCACCGGGCGCCAGCATGCCCTCGACGATGGTGCGAGCGTGGCCGGTGCGGCCCTTCTTGCGGAAGTAGGCGACGTGGCTGGCGCCGCGGATCAGCCGGTCGGCGCGCACGCTCATCAGGTCCTGGCTGCCGGGGCCAAGGCCGATGCCGTGAATCGTGCCGGGGGGCGTGCTGGAAGGCGTCTCTGGCATCGTCATTCGCTGCGATCCGCCATGGCATTGATGGCGGCCACCGTCACCGCGCTGCCGCCGAGCCGGCCCTCGACGATGGCGCAGGGCGCCGCCCCGCTCTCCCACAGCGCCTGCTTGGACTCCGCCGCGCCGACGAAGCCCACCGGGCAGCCGACGATCGCCGCCGGGCGCGGGCAGTCCGGGTCCTCGAGCATGTTGAGCAGGTGGAACAGCGCGGTCGGCGCGTTGCCGATCGCCACCACCGCGCCCTCGAGCTGGGGCCGCCACAGCTCCAGCGCCGCCGCCGAGCGGGTATTGCCCATCTCGTGCGCCAGCCCCGGCACCCGCTCGTCGTGCAGGGTGCAGATCACGGCGTTGTCCGCCGGCAGGCGCTTGCGGGTGATGCCCTCGGCGACCATGCGCGCATCGCACAAGATCGGCGCCCCGGCCTCCAGCGCCGCCCGGGCGCGGGCCACCGCGTCGTCGCGGAAGTGGACGTGGGGCGCCAGCGCCACCAGGCCGGCGGCGTGAATCATGCGCACGGCGACCGGCTCCTCCTCGCGCGAGAAGCGTGAAAGCTCGGCCTCGCGCCGTATGATGGCGAAGGACTCCCGGTAGATCGCCGGTCCGTCGGTTTCATAGACGTAAGGCATGTTGTTCCTCTCAATCACTCGGTACCGGCAACGAGGCGGCGCGAGCGATGAACGCGCCACCTCGTCCCCGCGTCATCGGTTGTTCCGCATCGCGACGATGCGCTCGACGGCATCGGCTTCGCTGAGGCCGGTCGCGACCGGCGTGTCGTCGGCGCGTCCGCCCAGAATCAGGTCATAGCGGCCGTCGCGCCCCGTCAGGCAGACCTCGGCCAGGCCGCCGCGGGCGCAGCCCTTGGCGCAGCCGGAAAGATGCAGGCTGCCGGTCGCTGGCTTGCCGGAGCGCTCGGCCAGCGACCGAGCCAGGCCTTGGGTCGCCACACTGGCCTGGGCACAGAACGGCGCGCCGGGGCAGGCGTCCATGGCCAGGCGCGGGTCGCGCGGGTCATGAATCAGCCCGTCGTCCGCCGCGGCTTCGTTTTGCCCCGCGTGCTCGCCTTCCAGCAGCAGGCGCCGCCAGGGCGTCACGCGCACGCCGGTGATGCCCTCGGCGGAGAATAAAGAGCGAAGCGTCGAGGCCGGCGCCCGGCCGAAGGGCAGCCCCACCACCCGGCCATGCGGATGCGGCCCCGGCGCCAGGTTCGGGGCATGGTCGGACGCCTGCGGCGCGGCAGCTGGCTCGGTATCGGCCTCCGCCCACTCAGGCAGCGGCGTCTCGAAGCGACGCATCCGCCCGGCCGCGGGGCCGCCCGACTCGACAAACCAGTGCGCCAGCCGCGTCATCAGCGCGACCGCGGCCTCGGCGTCGGCGACCGGCGTGGCGAGATCGCGCCCTTCGGCCCGCACAAGGAGGCCGCCCTCGCGCGAGCGCTCCAGACGCAGGTCGGCGGGCACGTCACCCAACACCGGCGCCGGGCCGGCATCCAGCGCCAGGCCCCACTTGTCCGGCAACGCCGGCCAGTCGGCCATGCGATGTTCCAGCAGGCGCGCCGCCTCGACGATGGCATCGCCGTCGCACCAGTCCGGGGCGAGCAGCAGCCCCGGGCGGCGCTCACCCTCGGCGTCCGGGGCCGCCAGGCCGTGCTCGACCAGAAACGCCATCAGCGCGGGCCAGCCGGCCTCGCTCACGCCGCGCAGCTGCAGGTTGGCGCGGCGGGTCAGCTCGATCAGGCCGCTGCCCCAGGTCTCGGCGGCGTCGCACAGCGCCAGCATCCGGGCCCTTGTAAGCCGGCCCAGCGGCGGGCGCACGCGCACCAACAGGCCGTCGCCGGTGGCCATGGGCCGCCAGGCGCCGGGACACCAGCCGCGCACGCGGGGCGAGGCGCTCAAGAGGCACTCTCCTTCATGCTCTTTGTTTTCAAGACATGCCCTCCCGTCGCTCGTCGAACTCGAGCAGCAGGTCCTGCAGGGCGTCGCCGCGCTCGCCGGCGTCTTCCCACAGGCCGCGTTGGACGGCCTCGAGCAGCCGCTCGGCCATCTCTTCCAGCGCCGCGGCGTTGTGCTCGCGCAGGAAGCGCTGGTTGGCGTCGTCGAACACCAGGGCATCGCTCACCTGGGCAAACTGGTGGTCGGGCACCAGGTCGGTAGTGGCGTCATAGGCGAACAGATAGTCCACGCTGGCGGCCATCTCGAAGGCGCCCTTGTAGCCGTGCTCGCGCATGGCCTCGATCCACTTGGGATTGAGCACCCGGGAGCGCACCACCCGCGTGATCTCCTCCTGCAGGGTGCGGATGCGCGGCCGCGCCGGGTTGGCGTGGTCGGCGTGGTAGACGGCCGGCGCCTCGCCGCCGAGGGCGCGGCCGGCGTTGGCCATGCCGCCCTGGAAGGCGTAGTAGGTGCTGGAGTCGAGGATGTCGTGCTCGCGGTTGTCCTGGTTGTGCAGCACCGCCTGCAGCCCCTCGAGCCGATGCGCGAAGGCGCGGCGCGCCCCGGCGCCGGAATCGGGGAACTGGCCGTAGGCGTAGGCGCCGGCCGCGACATAGGCCTCGGCCAGCTCGTCGGCGTCGTCCCAGGCACTCGAATCGACCAGCCGATCCAGGCCGGTGCCGTACTCGCCGGGCTTGCTGCCGAACACCCGGAAGCCCGCCTCCCGCTCGGCCGCCTCGGGCGAGAGCCCGGCGGCCTCCAGCTCGCCGCGGCGCGCCTCGACCGCGGCGCGGATGGTGTTGCTAGTGCCCGGCTCGTGATAGTCGGCCACCGCCCGCACCGCGGCGTCGAACAGCTTGATGACGTGGGGGAAGGCGTCGCGGAAGAAGCCGGACACCCGCAGGGTGACGTCCACCCGCGGCCGGCCCAGCAGCATGCTGGGGATGACCTCCACGTCGACCACCCGCCGGGAGCCCAGCGACCAGATCGGCCGCACGCCCATCAGCGCCAGGGCCTGGGCGATGTCGTCGCCGCCGGTGCGCATGGTGGCGGTGCCCCAGATCGACAGCCCCAGCCGACGCGGATAGTCGCCGTGATCCTGCAGGTAGCGCTCGACGAACGCCTGGGCCGAGGCCTCGCCCAGCGACCAGGCGGCGGGCGACGGCACGGCGCGATTGTCGACGCTGAAGAAGTTGCGCCCGGTGGGCAGCACGTCGAGCCGGCCGCGGCTGGGCGCCCCGCTCGGCCCCGGCGGCACGGCGAGGCCGTCGAGCCCGTCGAGCAGCGCGCCGATCTCGCGCTCGGCACCGTGGCACATGGCGGCCCAGAGGCCGTCACGGGCGTGGCGACACAGCGCCGCGGTGGCCGGCCAGTCGCGGGCCAGCGCCTCGAGATCGCCGTCTTCCAGCACATGGCCTTCGACCAGCCGCTCGGCGAGTGTTTCCAGGCGCTCGCGGGTGTCGGCGGCGCTGCGCCAGGGCGAGCCCTCCAGCTCGGCCAACTCACTCAAGGCCGCCGGCCTCGGCCCCGTCCAGGGCTCGTCGCCGGCCGCCAGCGGATCGAAACGCGTGCCCTCCTGACCCGTGACACCCGGCTCGCGCAGGCCCAGGTCGTCGGCCAGGGCGTGCAGCAGGCCCTGCTGCGTCGGCTTATCGCCTCGCGGCAGCCGCAGGATCGCGACCAGGGTCGCGGCCCGCTTTTCCGCCGGTGGCAGGGTGCCGAGCACGTGCAGGCCGTGGCGGATCTGGGCTTCCTTGATATCGCAGAGGAAGGTGTCGAGCTCGTTGAGCAGGCGCTCGTCGTCGCCCTGGCCGGCGTCATCTCCCTCGCTCGCCGACGGCTTCAGCTCGGCGTCGATGCCGGTGCGCTTCAGGTGCTCGAGGATGCGCTCGCGCAGCAGCGCCTCGCGGCGCGGGTCCATGCCCAGCGCCTGGTAGTACTCGTCGGTCAGCGACTCGAGTTCGGCCAGCTCGCCGTAGAGCTCGGCCCGGGCCAGCGGCGGCATCAGGTGATCGATGATCACCGCCTGGCTGCGGCGCTTGGCCTGGGCGCCCTCGCCCGGGTCGTTGACGATGAAGGGATAGAAATGCGGCAGCGGCCCCAGCGCCACGTCCGGCCAGCACTCGGCCGAGAGCGCCGTGCTCTTGCCGGGCAGCCACTCCAGGTTGCCGTGCTTGCCGACATGGATCACCGCGTCCACCCGGTAGTGCTCGCGCAGCCACAGGTAGAAGGCCAGGTAGCTGTGGGGCGGCACCAGCTCGGTGTCGTGGTAGCTCTTGACCGGGTCGGCGTCCGGACCGGCATCGATGTCGCGTGCCGGCTGGATGCCGACGAAGGTCTCGCCGAGGCGGATGCCGGCGATCAGCAGCCGACCCTGGCGGTGCTTGGGATCGTCCTCGGGGGCGCCCCAGCGCCGCCAGACCGCCTCCTGAAGCGCATCCGGCAGGGTGCGGAACCAGGCCAGGTAGTCGTCGACGCCGAGGCTCTGCCAGCTGCCGCGCCAGGCAAGCGACTGCGGATCGTTGGTCACGCTGCCCTGGAGGCGCCGGATCAGCTCGTCGCCGTCCGCGGGCAGGTCCGCCAGCGGATAGCCGGCCCCTTCCAGCGCGCGCAGCAGGTTGACGGCGGAGGCCGGGGTGTCGAGGCCGACGCCGTTGCCGATGCGGCCGTCCCGGGTCGGATAGTTGGCCAGCACCAGCGCCAGGCGCTTGTCGGCGTTGGCGGTGTGGCGCAGCCGCGCGTAGCGCCGGGCCAATGCGGCGACGAAGGCGGCGCGCTCGGGATGCGGCGCATGGCGGGTCACCGACAGCTGGCAGCGCTCGCTGTAGTGGGCTTCGGCCTTGAAGCCCACCGCCCGGGTGATGACGCGTCCGTCCATCTCCGGCAGCACCACCTGCATGGCCACGTCCCGGCTGTGCAGGCCGGCGGCCTTGTCGCGCCAGTCGTCCTCGGGGCTGCTGGCCAGTATCGCCTGCAGCACCACCGGGCGGCCGGCGAACGGGCCCGCCGCGTCATCCCCGTCGTCGCCGAACGCACCACCGGCGACCTCGCCCTCGTCGGGCTCGCGGTTGACCGAGAAGCCGGTGGTGTTGACCACCAGGCCGGCGCCGGTGCGCTCGATCAGGTGATCGACGAAGGCGACGCAGGCGTCTTCCTTCAGCGAGGCCACCGCCACCGCCAGCGGCGCCAGGCCCTCGGCCTCGAGCGCCGCGATCAGGCCGTCCAGCACCGCGGTGTTCGCCCCCTGCAGATGGCTGCGATAGAACAGCAGCAGGCAGACGGGGTGTGCGGGATCGCGCTGCGCCTCCCAGTCCGCCAGCGACGCCTCGGGTTGCCTCGGCAAATAGACTAAAGCTGGGGGAATCGCCCGCGGTTCGCGCCAGTCGAGCGGCGCCGCCGCGCTCTGTTCCAGGCCCAGATATTCCGCGCCGACGAAGCGCAGCAGCTGCTCGGCGTTGTCGGCGCCGCCCTCGCGCAGGTAGCGCCATACCCGACGGGCCGACTCGACCGGCACGCTGGAGGCCTCCAGCAGGGCATCGTCGGGAGCGTCGCAGCCCGGCACCAGGATCAGCCGCCGCGTCGGGTCCGCCGCCGCCCAGGCCCGCAGGCGATCGACGCCGTACTGCCAGTAGGCGCTGCCGCCGAGCAGCGAGACGATCACCAGCCGCGCGTGGTCCAGCACCCGATCCTCGTAGAGATCAAAGGCGGCCGGCTTGACCAGGTTCATCCAGTTGGCGAGGCGCACCGAGGGATAGGCGTCGCCCAGGCGCTCGACCGCCTGGGCCAACGCCGACAGGCTGCTGTCGGCGGCCGACAGGATCACGACCTCGGCGGGCGTCTGCTGCAGGTCGACGATGCCCTCGTCGTCGACGAAGCCTCCCGGCTTGGCGGCGAACAGGTGCATCAGGCGGGCGTCGCGCTCTCGGCACCGGCCAGCGCCGCCTCCAGCACCTCGCGATCCAGGTGCCGGCCGATGATGACCAGCTCGGTGTGACGCGGCTCGCCTAGCGCCCACAGCCGGTCAAAGTAGCCGTCCAGCCGTTCGCCCACGGCCTGGATCACCCGGCGCATGGGCTTGCCGGGAATCGCCGCGAAGCCCTTGGCGCGATAGATCTGGTGTTCTTTCAGCAGCGCGGCCAGGCGCGCCTCCAGCGCCTCGGCGTCGACCTCGCCCAGGCGGATCACCAGGCCGTCGAAGTGATCGTGGGCGTGGTCGTGATGGGCGCCCTCGGCGTGGTGGCGGTCGTGGTGGTTGTCGATGCGGTCGATGCCCTCCTCGCTCGCCGCGCCGATGCCCATCAGCGCCTCCAGGCGCACCGGATCGTCGGCCAGGCTCGGATCGATATAGAGCGTCTTCACGGACCCGGGGACCTTGTCGGCCACCAGCGCCTCGACCCGCGCGCGCTCGTCCTCGGCGAGCAGGTCGCTCTTGCTGACCAGCACCAGGTCGGCGGCGCTCAGCTGGTCGTCCAGCAGCTCGCGCAGGCTGGGATCGTGATCCAGGCTGTCGTCGGCGCGACGCTGGGCCTCGACCCGCTCGACGTCGCTGGCGTAGCGGCCGGCGGCCACGGCCGGGCCGTCGACCACGGTGATGATGGCATCGACGGTGCAGTGCTGGCGCACCTCCGGCCAGTTGAAGGCCTGCACCAGCGGCTTGGGCAGCGCCAGGCCGCTGGTCTCGATCAGGATGTGGTCGATGTCGTCGCGGCGGGCCACCAGCTTCTTCATCACCGGCAGGAACTCCTCCTCCACCGTGCAGCAGATGCAGCCGTTGGCCAGCTCATAGATGCCGCCGTCCTCGTCCAGCGCGACCGCCCCCTCATCGTCACAGCCGATGGCGCAGCCGCGCAGCAGGCTGGAGTCGATGTCCTGCTCGCCGAATTCGTTGACGATCACGGCGATGCGCTTGCCGGTGATGCGGCGCAGGATGCCGGCCAGCAGCGTGGTCTTGCCGCTGCCGAGGAAGCCGGTCACCACCGTGGCGGGAATCTTGTCGAGTTTCATGCGTGGCATTCCTTGGGCTTGTCGAAGTTCTGGTCGGAGGTGTGAGCGAGATCGGCCTCGACCGCGTCCGCACCGAACAGGCGGGCCACGGCGGCGGGGTTGTCGGGGAAGAACAGGTGCAGGTAGGACGCCGTCAGGCCGCGTTCGCGATAGATCGCCTCGCCCGGCGCGGGATGGCGCTGGCGGCGACCAAAGGCGATGGGCTCAGGGGTGCCGCTGGCCTGGGAGCGATGATGGGCGTGGCCGCGCACCGGCCCTTCGGGCAGCTCGGCGGTCTGCATCCCCTGGCAGCCGCGGCGCCCGCGCATGGCGCCGGCACCGGGCAGTAGGCCCAGCATGGCGTGGGTCTCGCCGTCCTGATCGGTCAGGGTCTCCAGGCAGTAGAGCAGCCCGCCGCACTCGGCGAGGATCGGCAGATCGTCCTCGAAGGCCCGCCGGAGGTCGTCGCGCAGCGCGAGGTTGGCGGCCAGGCCTTCGGCGTGCAGCTCCGGGTAGCCGCCCGGCAGCCACAGGGCGTCGCAGGCCGGCAGGGTCGTATCGGTCAGCGGCGAGAAGAATCGCAGCGTCGCGCCCAGGCGCTCGAGCAGGTCCAGGTTGGCCTGATAAATGAAGCTGAAGGCGGCGTCCCGGGCCACGGCGATGGTGCGACCGGCCAGCCAGGCCGGCGGCGCGGAGGCCTCGATGGGTGCCGGGGCAAAGGTCACCGGTGGCAGCGCCAGCAGGGCTTCTGCCAGGCCCTCGGCGGCGAGCGCCTCGGCGCCGGCGTCGAAGCGCGCCTCCAGGTCGTCGCGGATCTCCTCGGCCTGGACCAGCCCCAGGTGGCGCTCGGGCAGCGCCAGGGCCGGGTCACGGGGCACCGCCGCCAGCAGCGGCACGCTCTCCGGCAGCGCGCCCTCGATCAGCTCGCGATGGCGGGCCGAGCCGCAGGCGTTGGCGATCAGCCCGGCGATGCGCACGTCGTCGCGGAAGCCGGCCAGCCCGGCCACCAGCGCCGCCGCGGTCTGGGCCATGCCCTTGACGTCCATCACGATCACCATCGGCAGCCCGAACAGCGCGGCCAAATCGGCGCTGGAGGGCTCGCCGTCGAACAGCCCCATGGCGCCCTCGACCAGGATCAGGTCGGCTTCCCGGGCGGCCTCGAACAGCCGCTGGCGGCAGTAGGCCTCGCCGGCCATCCACAGGTCGAGCGGGTCCACCGGCTGGCCGGAGGCCTGGGCCAGCACCCGCGGGTCGAGGTAGTCCGGCCCGGTCTTGAACACCCGCACCACCCTGCCCTGGCGGCGCAGCATCCGCGCCAGCGCCGCGGTCACGGTGGTCTTGCCCTGGCCCGAGGCCGGTGCGGCGACGAACACCGCCGGGCAGCTCACGGCGTCGTGTTCGCGCATCGCGTTCGCTTCCTTGACGTTCATGTCGATGCCCAACCCCCAGCCTCCAGGCCGGCCAGCGGCCGGTAATCGGCGCCCAGCGCCCGGGCGATGTCGCGGCCGCGGCCGCGCTTCACGGCGGCGGATTCGGTGTCGACGACCACGCAGTCGCCGAGCGGCGGCAGGCCGCCGAGCGGCTGGCGGGTGCGGCCGTCGGTGATCAGGTAGGTGCGCACCTGCAGGCCGGCGTTCTGGCGACGCCAGCGGCGCACCAGCCGGGCGGCGTGGCGCACGGCTTCGCGCAGCGGCGTGCCGCCGCCGCCGGGCACGGCATCGAGCCGTTCGAGCAGGTCCTTGGGCGCGCGGCGCCGGGGCTGGAGAGTCTCGATGCCGTCGTTGCCGAAGCCCAGCACCGCGATCTGCTCGCGGGCGGCGTAGGCCCGGCGCGCCAGCGCATCGACCGCGCCCTTGGCCCGGCCCAGCAGGCGCCGGCCGAGGGTCGAGGCGGAGGTGTCCAGCAGCACCAGGTGCAGCATCGGCTGGCCGCTGCGCGGGCGGCGATAGCACAGGCGATGCCAGGGGCGGCGGCCGCGATGCTCGACCAGGGTGGCGAACCAGTCCGGGCGCGGCGCGGTATCCGCCGACTCACTCTGTCGGCGATTCAGGCGACGATCTCGGCGGCGGCCCGCCTGACGACCGGGGCGCCGGCTCGACGCGGCCGAGGCCGTCGTTGTCTTCGCTGGCGCGGCGGTGGCCCTGGGCAGCGACGGCATCGGCGTCGCCACGCTCGGCTGCGCCACCGGGGGCATGGCGCCCCACTGACCCTGGGGCCGTGCATCGGCCCCGGGGGCCCGGGCGTCGTCGGAGACCGGCTGGCGTGAATCGTCGCCGCTCGCCACACGCCCACCGGGCCCGTTGCCACCGGCACCCGAGCCGGAGCCGCTGCCATCGTCGTCGGGGGCGACGGTGCGGCGGTGGGCCAGCACCCAGGGCTCGACGACGTCCAGGTCCTCACGCTCGACGCGCGCCGCGCCGCGCCAGGCCGCATGGGCCCGGGCGGCGCGGTGCCAGGTGACGTCGGCGCGCAGCCCCTCGACGCCGGCGGCCTCGCTGCCCGCGGCGATATGCTCGTAGACCCAGGGCTCGGCCGTGATCCCGCCCAGCCGCTCGCGGGCCTCGGCCAGGCGCCGGGTCAGCGCCGCCTGCTCGGCCTGGTGGCCATCGACGAAGGCGCGCGGATCGCGGTCGAAGGCCTCGCGCTGGCGCAGGATCGCCACCCGCTCGGCCACGCCGGGGCTCGCCGCCTGTTCGACGCACAGGCCGAAGCGGTCGAGCAGCTGCGGGCGCAGCTCGCCCTCGTCGGGATTCATGGTGCCGATCAGGCTGAAGCGCGCCGGGTGGGCATGGCTAAGGCCGTCGCGCTCGACCCGGTTGACGCCGCTGGCGGCCACGTCGAGCAGCAGGTCGACCAGCGCATCCGGCAGCAGGTTGACCTCGTCGACGTACAGCAGCCCGCCGTGGGCGCGGGCCAGCAGGCCTGGCTGGAAGCGCGCCTCGCCGTCGGCGAGCACCCGCTGCAGGTCCAGGCTGCCAGTCAGGCGCTCCTCGCTGGCGCCCAGCGGCAGGGGCACCAGCGACGGTCGCCGCCCCTCGACGTCGTCGGGAAGGATCGCCGCCAGCGCCCGGGCCAGGGTCGACTTGGCGCTGCCCCTGGGGCCGCTGACCAGCACGCCGCCGATGCGCGGCTCGATGACGTTGAGCAGCAGCGCGGTCTTGAGCGCCGGCTGGCCGACGACGGCGACGAAGGGGAATTCGGGCACGGCGCTCATGGCATCGCCACCCGGCATCGGGCAGGCGCGACGAGAACGCGACGGCGGAGACGCCGCCGGAAGGAGGCATCGGGAAACACAGGCATGTTAATCCTCTCGGTGCCCACCGCACCGGCATGGAATGACTCGACGTGACAGGCCGGTCTCCGGGCTCAGAAGGGGGCACTCACCGGGTCATGGCCCTGGGTGTGGTGCCGTGATCCGCACCTTCCCGGCGGGTCGCCAGTGGTCATCGCGGATCGCGCTTCATTACCGTTGCGGGGGCAGCGCTGGGATCGGCCGTGGCCTCACCAGACTTCCCGATTATCCCCTACCAGCATGGCAGGGGCACCTGTCTCCGAACCGAATATCCTAAGTAACTGCCGACACGAGCGCAATCCGCCGCGCGCCTACGGGTGGCGAAAATATCGCTAGACCGGGCGCCATCGTGGCCCACCGAGGCATCCCTCCACGCGCGCTTTCCATGGGTGAGCCGCGATCGCTTCCCGGAAAATTCGGGACTTGTTTTTCTTCGTCGCCTTGATCCATGATGCTCGCCTTTCGAGCCCCGCCTACCGAAAACTCGACATCAACAGCCGCTTCCCGCGGAACAAAGGATGAAAAAACACGGCCTAAAGACACCCTTAAGTCACTAAAAAATTCTCCAGAAAATCACCTTCAAAGCATCTAAAAAAATGGACCACTACCCATGAAACACACCCGCCACATGCTGGCAGCCCTGGCCCTTTTACCCGGCACCTTCGCCATGGCCGATGCCACCTCCTATCCGCTGACCCTGAGCAACTGCGGCACCGATCTGCGCTTCGAAGCCGCCCCCGAAAGCGCGGTCACGGTCGGCCAGTCGGCGACCGAAACGCTCTACGCCCTTGGGCTCGCCGAGCGGGTCGAAGGCACCTCGGTATGGTTCACTCCAGTGTTACCGCAGTTCGAGGAGGTCAACGCCGATATCGAGCGTATCGCCGACAATGACCCGAGCTTCGAGGCCGTGGTGAACAAGAAGCCTCGCCTCGTCGCCGCCCAGTACGAGTGGCACATCGGCCCCACCGGCAGCGTGGCCACCCGCGACCAGCTCCATGAGCTGGGCATCCATACCTACATCATGCCCGCCGACTGCGATACCAAGGACAATTCCACCGGCGGCGACGGCACGCGCATCGCCGCTTTTTCCCCGGAATCCGTCTACAAGGGGATCGCCGAACTGGCCAGCATTTTCGACGTTCAGGACACCGGGGAAGCCCTGGTGGCCGACCTGCAACGCCGCGAGAATGCGGCCATTGAAGAGGCCGAAAATCTCGAGCTTCCGGACGATCTGTCGGCGGTCTTCTGGTTCTCTTCGCCCGACGAGTCGGTGGCCCCCTACGTGGCCGGACGGCTCGGCGCCCCGGGCTACATGATGGACAAGCTCGGCATCGACAACGTCATTCAGTCCGATGAGGAATGGCCGGTGGTCGGCTGGGAAACCATCGCCCAGGCCGATCCCGATGTCATCGTGGTAGCCCGCATGGATCGTCGCCGCTATGCCGCCGACAGCGTCCAGGCCAAGCTCGCGTTCCTCCACCAGGACCCCGTGGCTCGGAAAATGTCGGCGGTGCAGAACGGCCACATCATCGAAATGGATGCCCATGCGATGAGCGCGACGATGCGCACGATCTACGGCCTCGAAACGCTGGTGGATGCCCTGTCCGGAATGTCCTTCGCGCGATGAGCGACACCGTTCGACTATCGCGCCCTGCCATGGCCGCGGTGCAGCCGTCCCGCTCCGCCTGTCACTGGGGCTGGATGGCGCCCCTGGTGCTGTTCGCCGCGGTGATGGCCGGCACCGCCATCGGCGAGACCGCGATTCCGCTGGACACCATCCTCAAGGTGCTGGCCAACCATCTCGGCGGCACGGCCTTCGCGGTGGACCGCATCGACGCGGGTATCGTCTGGGAATATCGCCTGAGCCGGGCGATCCTCGCGGCCTGCTGCGGCGCCGGCCTGGCGCTCGCCGGGGTCGTCCTGCAGGCGCTGCTGCGCAATCCCCTCGCCGATCCCTTCCTGATGGGGATTTCCGCCGGCGCCTCCACCGGCGCCGTGTCGGTGGCCATCCTCGGCGTCGGTGCCGGCGCCCTGACGCTGTCGCTCGGCGCCTTCGCCGGGGCAGGCCTGGCCTTCGCCCTGGTGGTCACGCTCGCCCATGTCGCCGGCAGCGGCATGGGGGGCGGACGCGCGACCCAGGCCGCCGGCGCCATCATCCTGGCCGGCATCGCCGGCTCGCAGCTGTTCAACGCCCTCACCGCCTTCATCATCGCCAAGTCGGCGAGCGCCGAGCAGGCCCGCGGCATCATGTTCTGGCTGATGGGCAATCTCTCCGGCGTGCGCTGGGACGATGTGATCCTGGGGCTGCCCGTGACCCTGGCCGGCCTGGCGGTCTGCCTGTGGCACCGTCGCGCCCTGGACGCCTTCACCTTCGGCGCCGACAGCGCCGCCTCGCTGGGCATTCCGGTACGCCGAGTGCGTGGCGTGCTGATCGCCGCCATGGCGCTGGTGACCGCCGTGATGGTGTCCAGGGTCGGCGCCATCGGCTTCGTGGGGCTGGTGATTCCCCATGCCATGCGCTTTCTGGTCGGCAGCCGCCATACCCGGCTGGTGCCGGCCTCGGCCCTGGCCGGCGCCGTCTTCCTGATCGGCTCGGACATCCTCTCGCGCATTCTGGTGGCCGGCCAGGTGCTGCCGATCGGCGTGGTCACGGCGCTGATCGGCGCCCCGGCGTTCGCCGTGATCCTGGTTCGTGGCACGAGGGCAAGATGAGACTGACAGCGGAACGGATCGACTGGACGGTGCATGGCCACAGGCTGCTGGACGACGTCAGCCTGACGGTGGAAGCGGGCGAGACCTTCGGCCTGATCGGGCCGAACGGGTCGGGCAAGACCACCCTGATGCGCCTGCTGGCCGGATTGCGCCGGCCGAAAGTCGGCCGCGTGCTGATGGACGACCGCCCCATGGCGGGGATGCCGCAGCGTGACATCGCCCGCGCCATCGCCTTCGTCGAGCAGCAGGCGGATACCTTCGAGCGTATCCAGGTCCATCAGGCGGTCGCCCTGGGGCGCACCCCGTTTCTCTCGCCGCTGCGCGCCTGGTCCGATCGGGACGACGCCGCCGTGGCGCACGCCCTCGACGCCGTCGGCATGCGCCCCCTGGCGGATCGCCTGTGGCACACCCTCTCCGGCGGCGAGCGCCAGCGCGTGCACATCGCCCGCGCCCTGGCCCAGCACCCCAGCGTCCTGCTGCTCGACGAACCCAGCAACCACCTGGACATCCGCCACCAGCTGTCGATCCTGCGCCTGGTCGGGCAGTTGCCGATCACCGTGGTGATCGCCCTGCACGATCTCAACCAGGCCATGGACTGCGATCGCATCGCGGTGATGGACGGAGGACGCCTGATCGCCGTCGGTCCGCCCCGGGAGGTGCTGACCGTCGAACGGCTGCGCCATACCTTCGGCGTGCACGCCGACCTGCTCGACGATCCCGAGGACGGTCGCAGCGTCCTGCGCTTTCGCTATTCGCTATAGTCTCCCAACCACCAAGACCACAGGCGAGAACCTGCATATGCTCGACAAGAAAGCCAGTCGGCAGATGGAACGCCGGCTGACCCGCGCCCTGACCGACGCCTGCGAGGCCGCCAAGCCGCTGCTGCCGGGCTTCGCCTGGCTGACCCATCGGGTGGACTATCGCCGCTTCCCCGACAGCCTGCGGGTGGTCTGGGTGTTCGAGACCCAGGACGACCTGGCCCGCGACCTCAAGGGCGACGGCCGCCGTCGCATGCGCGAGCTCACCGAGGCCGCGCTGTTCGAGGCGAACGTGGAGGTCGGGAACATCGACGCCCACCTGGACGCCGACAGCGAGGAGGAGTGCCGCCGCGTGCACGGCGGCGACTGGGAGCGTCGGCTGTCCGTAATGGAGCGCCACTGATATGGCCAAGCGCATCGACAGCTCCTGCGTCTCGATCTGCCAGCTGAAGGGCGGGCTTTGCGTGGGGTGCGGCCGCACCACCGAGGAGATCACCCGCTGGCAGTCGATGAAGCGTCCGGAGCGCATGCAGACCAACCAGCGCGCGGCACAGCGGCTGAAGAAGCTGAAAAAGGACTGAGTCAGCGGGCCGGCACGAAGACCGGCGCCCCGTCCACCTCAACGCACGTCAGCCGCTGATCGTAGAGCCGCTCCAGGGCGTCGGGCGCCAGCATGGCCTCGGCCGGGCCCCAGCAGGCCTCGCCGTCTGGGTAGAGCAGCAGCAGGTGACTGCACCAGCGAGCGGCGAGATTGAGGTCGTGCAGGCACATGATCACGCCCCGCCCCCGCTCGGCCTGCTCCGCGAGCAGCGTCATGATCGCCACCTGATGATGAAGGTCGAGGTGGTTGGTGGGCTCGTCGGCGAGCCAGAAGCGCGGCGACTGGGTCAGCACCGTGGCCAGGCTGATCCGCTGGCGCTCGCCGCCGGAGAGGGTCGAGAGCTCGCGCTCGGCGAGGTGCGAGAGCTCGAGTCGTTCGAGTGCCGCCTCGGCCCGGGCGTGGTCCTCGGGCCCTTCCTGGCGCCAGGGCGACAGGAACGGATGGCGGCCGATCAGCGCGGTCTCGCGCACCGTGGCCGGGAAGTCGTCGTGGCGTTCCTGGAACACCACGCCAAGGTGTCGGGCCAGCTCGCGGCGCCGCCGGCGGGCCAGCGACCGGCCGTCGAGGCGCACCTCCCCCGCCCGCGGCGGACGCAGTCCGGCCAGGGTATGCAGCAGGGTGGTCTTGCCGGCGCCGTTGGGCCCGAGCACCCCCCAGCGCTGGCCGGGTTCGACGGCGAGATCGAGCGCCCGACCGTCCGGGCGCCCCGGCACGTCGATGACCAGGCCTCTCGCTTCCAGGCCCTTTCCTTCCAGGCTCTTCGACGCCGGGCCCGTCATCGTTGGCTCCGCTGCAACAGGTAGAGGAAGGTCGGCACCCCGATCAGCGCCGTGATCACGCCCACCGGCAGCTGCTGCGGGGCGATCAGGGTACGCGCCAGGGTGTCGGCCAGGGTCAGCAGGGTGCCGCCGGCCAGCAGGCTGGCCGGCAGGATCAGGCGCTGGTCGTTGCCCAGGCGCAGGCGCAGCATGTGCGGCACCATCAGCCCGACGAAGCCGACGCTGCCGGCGGTGGTCACCGCCATGGCGGTGATGAAGCTCGCCAGCAGGTAGAGGGTCCACTCCAGCGGCCGCACCGCCACGCCCAGGGCAGCGGCCTGCAATCCACCCCGGGCCAGCACGTTGAGCGTGCGCCCCAGCGGCAGCACCAGGGCCAGGCCCGCGGCGGCCGTCGCCAGCACCGGCCAGGGACTGCCCGCGTAGGCGAGGTCGCCCATCAGCCAGTAGAGCATGCCGGGCAGGCGCTCCACCGGGCTGACCGCCAGCAGGAAGGTGATCAGCGCTCCCCAGCCGGACGCCATCACCACCCCGGTGAGCAGCAGCCGAGTGGGCGTCCAGCTGCCGCCGCCATGGGCCAGCCCGAACACGATCAGCGTCGAGGCGAGCGCCCCCGCGAAGGCCGCGCCGCCGACCAGGGTAGCGCCCAGGCCGGCGAGCATGGCCAGCAGTGCGGCCACCGAGGCGCCGCCGGAGAGCCCCAGCACATAGGGGTCGGCCAAGGGATTGCGCAGCAGGATCTGCATCAGCGCCCCGGCCACCGCCAGCAGCGCCCCGGTGCCGAACGCCGCCAGCGCCCGGGGCAGGCGGAGTTCGAGCACCAGGGTGCGATGCAGGGCCTCGCCGTCGCCGGCCAGTACCGACAGCAGCTCGCCGGGGCTCAGGGAGACGCTGCCCAGCGCCAGGGCCAAAAGCTGGGAAAGCAGCGCCGCCAGCGCCAGCCCCCCCAGCGCGCCCGCGCCCGGCCGCCGGGCGAGACGAGACGCCCTAGCGCCGCCCACGGGCCGTCTCCAGATGGGCGCACAGCGCCCGAGTGCCCTCGACCAGCCGCGGCGTGGCGCGCTGCACCAGGTCCGGGTCGATGAAGAACAGGTTGTCGCGCCCCACCGCGGCAAGCTCCGAAAACTCGCGCCAGGCCTCGAGCCAGGAGGAATCGGCCTTGCCCATGCCGCCGGTGACGATGACCTCGGGCTCCCGAGCCAGCACCGCCTCGCGGGCGATGCGCGGCACCAGCGGCGCCTGGTCGGCGAACAGGTTCTCGCCGCCGCACAGCGCCAGGGCATGGCTGATCCAGTGCTCGCCGTTGACGGTCATCAGCGGCTGCTCCCAGACCTGGTAGAAGACCGGCACCGGGGCGGCGTCGGCATAGCGGCGTCGAAGTTCAGCCACCTGGTCGCGCAGCCGCGCGGCCGCGTCATGGCCCTCGGCCTCTCTGCCGGCCAGCGCCCCGAGACGCTCCAGGCTCGCGGCGATGGCGGCGAAATCCTCGGCATCGGAGAAATACACCGTCAGGCCGAGGCTCGGCAGGCGATCGATCTGCTCGCGGGGATTGCCCCCGGCCCAGGCCACCACCAGATCGGGCTCGAGGGCCAGCAGCGCCTCGAGATCGAGGCGGTCGTAGCTACCCACCCGAGGCAGCGACTCGGCCTCCGGCGGGTAGTCGCTGAAGCTGACCGCCCCCACCACCCGCTCGCCGGCGCCGGCGGCGAACAGCAGCTCGGTCACGCCGGGGGACAGCGCCACGATGCGCCGCGCCGACGCCTCCAGGCAGACCTCACGGTCGGCGTCGTCGGTGACGCAGACATCGGCGGCGGCCTGGGCCGGCACGAGACCCGTCAGCCCCAGGCCGACCAGCAGGCCCGCGCTGCGGCCCCACCCTCGGGCCAGCGCCATCATTTGTTGCATGCCAGCCTGCCAGGACATCAGCCGCCGAAGCTTACGCTGAGGAAGGCCGCGCGCCCGGCGTCGCGATAGGCGTAGTCGTTGAAGCTGTCGTAGGTGGTGACGTACTCCTTGTCGAAGACGTTCTCCAGCGTCAGTCGAGCCGACCAGCCCGGGGCGAAGTCCCACCCGGCGCGCAGGTTGAGAATGCCGAAGCCGGGCAGGCGCTGCTCGTTGGCCACGTCGTTATAGCGATGCCCCTGGGCGATCCAGGAACCGCCGAGCGTCCAGTCGCCCAGCGCCCGGTCGGCGTCGAAGCGCAGGCTGCGCGAGGCACGCCGCACCAGGCGCTTGCCGGTCTCGCGGTTCTCGGGGTCGGTGTAGGTCAGGGCGGCACGCAGCGTCCAGTCGTTGACGTCGGCGCCGGTGGCGATCTCCACGCCGCGGATGCGGGCCCGGTCGACGTTGAAGGGGGCGAAGCGGCCGTTGCGCAGGGTGTTGGCGATCATGTCGTCGATCTCGGTGCGGTACAGCGCCAGGTCCCAGAAGCCGCGACCGAGCTGGCCGCGCAGGCCGAGTTCGAGGCTCTCCGAGTGCTCCGCCTCGAGATCGGGATTGCCGAAGTTGGGGAAATAGAGCTCGTTGAAGGTCGGCGCGCGGAAGGCGGTGCCGTAGCTGGCGCGCAGGGTATGGATCTCGTCGAGGGCATACCCCAGAGCCAGGCTGCCGGTGACCTCCTCGCCGAAGGCCTCGTTGTCGTCGTGGCGCAGAGCGGCCTGCACGGAGAACGGCGAGAAGTCCAGCAGCGCCTGGCTGAACACGGCCAGGTTGTCGCGGCTGTCCTCGACGTAGGCGGTGGTGCCGGAGACGTCGTCGCGGGCGTACTCGGCGCCGGCGACCAGCTGGTGAGGCCCCAGATCCAGGGTGTTCTCCCAGCGGGCGGTGCGCGTGCGGGTGTCGATCACCGAATCGCCGAAGTCGTCATCGTTGTCGCTCTCGTCCCGGGCCTCGCTCAGCGTCAGGCGGCTGCGCCAGGCCTCGGTGACCGGCAGCTCACCGTAGACCCCGGCCACCTGCTGGGCATAGTCGGTATCGCCGCCCACGAACTCGGTGTTGCCGCGGGAGCGCAGCCCCAGCAGGCCCAGCTCGGCGCCGCCGGCGAAGGTATGCGAGAGGCGCACCAGGCCGGTGGTGTTGTCGTAGCCCTTGTCGCCCTGGCCGTCGACGGTCTCGTAGCCGTCGCTGTCCAGGTGGCTGGCGGCGACGTGATAGCGAGTGCCGCCCTCGCCACCGGACAGCGCGGCGCTGCCCCGCCGGGTATCGAAGCTGCCGCCCCCCAGGGTGACGCTCGGGGTCGGATCGCCCTCGCCCCGGGGGGTGAACAGCTGGACCACGCCGCCCACGGCATCGGCGCCGTAGAGGCTGCCCCGCGGGCCGCGCACGACCTCGACGCGCTCGAACATGCGCGGGTCGAGGAATTGCCAGGCCGGGCTACCGAGCGTCGCGGAGCGCAGCCGGATGCCGTCGATCATCAGCGGCGTGGATTCGCTGCCGGTACCGCGCAGATAGACGCTGCTGGTCTTGCCGAAGGCGCCGTTGGAGGAGACGTCGACGCCGGGCCGGGCACGCAGGATGTCGGTGATGTCCCTGGGATCCTGGCGGCGCAGGTCGGCCGCGTCGATGACGGTGACCGAGGCCAGGCTCTCCTCGGCGGTGCGCGGCGCCAGGGCGGCGGTCACCACCAGCGGGTTGAGCGTCTGTGAGGCGGCATCGTCCGCCGTGGCGGTGGTCTCGCCCTGGGCCTGGACGGCCAGCGGCAGCGCGGCCAGGGCGAAGGCCAGGCCGCGGGAGGAATGGGGCTTGTTCATGGGAATCCTTGCTCACCGTGCTCACCCGCACGGCTTCTCGGTTTTTATCGAGCCTCGAGGCCATCCGGCGCCTCGTGGCGTTGGCTCCCAGGCCGGTCTCCGGGCTGACGAGCGAGGCCTGTGCCTCGGACCGCCGCCTTCCCGTGCCGTGTTGGCACAGTGGCCTACCGTTGCCGGTAGTGGCGGCCCTTCACTCGATCACCGTTGCGGGGGCAGCGTCGGACTGGATCACCGACTTCCCGTTTCAACCCGGCCCATCGTGGGGGCCTGGCGCCGGTTCGGAGGGCGCCTGGGTCACCTGAGAGTGCGCGTAAGCTAGCAATCGCCTACCGGGGCGTCAACGCGGCGCGGGCTCTTAACCAAGACCGTCGCTACCGATACGCTCGCGGCTATCCCGTCGACAAGCCTCCGAAGAAACGCTGTGAATACGTCCCTGTAAGCTCCCGACGCCCTGCAGCGCTCTCGCGTCCCGCTTCGCTTGCAGGGCCGGTGCTGGCCATCCTTGGCCAGCCCGTTCGGCGGAATCCGCCTCACCCCTGGCGTAGGAGTTCTTCCTCGGCTTGTCCCCGGAGCCCCTCGAAAGTGATCCTGACCCGACTCACAGCCGGCGCGCCAGCCCGTGGCGCACATACCAGACTGCCTCGGCGCGGGCGGCGGCGTCCTGGGCCAGCCAGCCGGCCAGGTCGCGCAGGCGCCGGTCCGCCGCGTCCATGGGCACGATGCCACGCCCCATCTCGGGCAGGATCAGCACGATCTCTCCCCTCACCTCACGCTCGGCGTTCCCCAGCGCGTCGAGCGCCGCGACCAGCCGCGCGCGCAGCCGGTCGTCGTCGGGCTCGTCCTCCAGGGCTTGCCCCAGCCAGTCCGTCCAGCCGGTCAGCACCCGCACCGCGCCCGAATGAGGGTCGTTCTCCCAGCCTACGAGCCCGACCTCGTCGACCCGAGACCAGGCGGCGCCGGGGAAGCGCGCGGCTACGAGGTCGCGCTTGCCGGCGCAGGCACCGCCGATGAAGAGCTGCATGTCCAGTCGCCTCCCTCGCGAGTAAAGGTGAAACACCGCCCCTGGGCCTGGCCCACCACGCCGCCCCAGAAGTCCGCGTTCTCCAGGCGGCGGCGCAGCTCGCGGATGGCGCCGCCATGGCTGACCGCCAGCACCCGGCGATGGCCGGCCTCCCGGGCCTCGGCCTGCACCTCCTCGAGCCAGGCCGAGAGCCGCGCCCACAGATCGTCGGCGGATTCGCCGCCCGGCGTGGCCAGCCGCCCCCGGCTGTCGACCCAGGCCCGATAGTCGGGGTCGTCCTTGAGCTCGGCCCAGGTCCGGCCCTCGTAGTCGCCGAAGGCCAGCTCGCGCAGCCGGGCATCGAAGCGCGACGCCGCTCGTTCCTCCTCGCGCTCCCGGCCCTCCAGCACGTGGGCCAGGGTCTGGCGGCAGCGCGTCAGGTCGCTGCAGTGCACGGCGTCGAACGCGACCTCGGCCAGCGCCTCGCGCAGCCGGTCGAGGTCCGGCTCGGCGTCCGGCAGCAGCAGCGGGATGTCGCGATGGCCCTGGTAGCGACACTCGCGGTTCCAGCACGTCAGGCCATGACGAACGACCACCACGTCGAGACAGCGGGTATCGTCCAGGCGATCATCACTCATCGGCGCTCCCCCTCTTCACAGCCCCGACGGGTCAGGCCATGACGAACGACCACCAGCTCCAGGCGATCAGCAGCAGCCATAGTTCTCCTCCCTCGATGGCGGCGCCGACGATGTCGCCGTTGATGCCGCCGAAGGCCCGGCGCACCGCCCGGCCATAGATGATGACGAAGCCCGCCATTCCGACAAGCAGCCAAGCCAGCAGCCAGCCCATCCCGGGCACGAAGACGAGACACGCCAGCGCCGGCAGCGAGGCCAGCGCCAGGTCGCGCCGGCCGAGGCTCTGCTGCCAGGCGTGGGCCAGGCCCTCGGTGCGGGCGGCGGGCTGGCTCACCAGCAGGCCGACCGCGGCCAGCCGCCCCAGCGCCACCACCGGCACCAGCCACCACGGGCTAGCCCCGGCGGCCAGCAGCGCCCACAGCAGCGCCGCCTTCCAGGCCAGCTGGAAGACCAGCGCCAGCATCCCGAAGCTGCCCACCTGCGGGTCCTTCATGATCGCCCAGCGCTTCTCGAGCGGCGCGTTGCTGCCGAGCGCGTCGGCCAGGTCCATCAGGCCGTCGAGGTGCAACCCGCCGGTCAGCGCCACCCACAGGCTGAGCAGCAAAAGCGCCAGCAGCGGCAGAGGGAGCATCTCCTCGAGCAGCGCGCCGGCGACGGCCAGGATCGCCCCGACCAGCGCGCCGACCAGCGGATAGGCCCGCGCCGCCCAGCGCCGGGTGGCCGGCGTCCAGGGGCAGGACAGCGGCACCGGCAGCCGAGTCAGGAACTGGAGGGCCAGCAGCGCGCCGAAGCCCGCGTCCTTCATGAATCGTCTCCTTTCCACTCGATGGCGCGGCCGGCCACCACCTCAATCACGCGGTCAGCGGCCGCGGCCAGGTCGCGATGCAGGGCCTGCAGGAAGGCCAGATAGCGCCACACCAGGGCGTCGCGGGGCGGCAAATCCTCGTTCAGGTCGTTGGAGACCACCACCAGGGCGAGGTCGCGCCGGCGGGCCTCGTCGAGCCCGGCCGACAGCATCGCCCGACCCTCCGCCTCAGAGAGATCGGCCTCGAACATCACCCGGCTGGCCCACAGGGTCAGGCAGTCGAGCAGTACCGTGCTGCCCCTCGGCATGGCGGCGAGCGTCTCGGCGAAGGCCAGCGGCGGCTCGTGAGTCAGCCAACCCTCGCCGCGCTCGCGGCGGTGGCGGGCGATGCGGGCGGCCATCTCGGCGTCGCCGGCCCGGGCGGTGGCGAGATAGACCTGCTGCCCGCCTCGCGCGGCCTGCCAGTCACGCACCAGGGCCTCGGCGACGCCGCTCTTGCCGGAGCGCGCCCCGCCGGAGACGAAGGCGATCATGGCCGCCTCCAGGCCGCCAGGGCTTCGAGCAGCCGGGCGTTGTCGTCGCCGCCGCGCAGCGCCAGGCGCAGCCAGGCGCCGTCGAGGCCGGGGAAGCCGTGGGTGTGGCGGGCCAGCAGCCCGCGCTCGAGCAGGAAGGCGAACAGCGCCCCGGCCTCGCTGGCATCGGCCCCGCCGCGCAGCAGCAGGAAGTTGGCATGGGTCTCGGGCACCGCATAGCCCAGCGCCCGCACGCGTTCGGGCAGATCGCGCTCGGCGGCGAGCCAGGCCCGGGTGCGAGCCAGGTAGTCACGGTCGGCGAGCAGCGGCGCCGCCAGCCCCAGCGCCAGGGCGTTGACGCTCCACGGCATCTGCAGCGCGGCCAGCCGCGCGACGGCCTCGGGGTCGCCGAGCAGGTAGCCGAGCCGGAGCCCCGGCACGTCGAAGAGCTTGGTCAGCGAGCGCAGCAGCAGCAGGTTACTCGAGCGCTCGAGCAGTGGCGTGAGCCGCTCATCCGTCTCGGTGAAGTCGACGAAGGCCTCGTCCACCACCAGGGTGGTGCCGGCCTCGTCGGCCCTCTCCAGCAGCCGCTCGACGTCGGCGCGGGGAATCAGGGTGCCGCTGGGGTTGTTGGGCCGGCACAGGAAGACGATGTCGACGCCGACCAGGGACGCCTCGGCGGCGTCGAGATCGAGCCGGAACTCGGGCGTCTCCAGCGCCAGCCGCTCGACGGAAAGACCGTGCCGGCCGCAGGCCAGGGCGTACTCCGAGAAGCTGGGCTCGATCACCAGCGCCCGGCCACCGGCGTGCAGCGCCGCGGCGAGGTGGATCGCCTCGATGCCGCCGTTGGTGACCAGCACCCGCGCCGGGGCCACGCCGTCGTGGGCGGCGATGGCGCGGCGCGCCCGGTCGTCGTCCGGATCCGGATAGCGGGAGAGCCACTCGCCGGCGCCGGCTAGCGGCTCACTCAGCCGATCGCTCAGCCAATCGCCGAGCCAGGGCGGCGGCCCCAGCGGATTGAGGTTGGCGCTGAAGTCGACCACCGGATGGTCGGCGGGCAGGCCGTGACGCGCCAGCAGCGGCGCGATGCGCCCGCCGTGGGCCGGCCAGTCCGGCATGCTCTTGGCGTCCGTTCTCGCCGGTGTTGTCATGCCAGCCACTCCTTCAACAGCACCAGGGGCGCCAGCAGCGCCAGCACGCCCAGCCAACCGCCGTGCATATGACGGATGGCGCGCTCGATATGGGCCACGCTCAGCGGCTCCAGGGCGCGACCGAGGACGGCGCGATGCGAGGGGCGACCATCGTAGTGGTTGAGCCCGCCGAGCCGCACGCCCAGCAGGTGCGCCACCATCGCCTCCGGCCAGCCGGCGTTGGGGCTGGGGTGCCGCGGCGCCTCGCGGCGAGTCGCAGCCATGGCACCTTTCGTGCGGCCACCGACGACGAGGCGCGCCGCCAGCCACATGGCCAGCGCCGTGAGCCGCGCCGGCAGCCAGTTGACGGCGTCGTCCAGGCGCGCCGAGGCGCGGCCGAAATCCTCGAAGCGCGGGCTGCGATAGCCGACCATCGAATCCAGCGTGTTGACCGCCTTGTAGGCCAGCGCCAGGGGCGCGCCGCCGAGCAGCGCCCAGAAGAGCGGCGCGTTGATGCCGTCCACGGTGTTCTCGGCCACGGTCTCCACCGCGCCCCGGGCGAGCCCGGCCTCGTCCAGCGCCTCGGTGTCGCGGCCGACGATCCGGCCCAGGGCTCGCCGCGCCGCCGGCAGGTCGCCGCGCTTGAGCGGCTCGGCCACCGCCCGGGCCGCCTCGGCGAGCCCGCGGGTGGCGAAGGCCGTGGCCAGCAGGATGAGCTCGGCGGCAAGCGACAAGCCGGGAGATATCCAGGCCAGCGCCGTCAGCAGGCCCCAGACCAGCGTCCAGGTGCCGACGGGCACGACCAGCGCCAGCCAGAGGCCCTGCCGCCGCCGGGCCTCGGCGGGGCCGTGATTCCAGTGGCGTTCGAGCCGGGCGATCGCCCGGCCGATGCCCACCACCGGATGCGGCAGCCAGGGGGGATCGCCCAGCGCCAGATCGACGACGAGTGCGACGACGATCAGCGCCAGCAGCTCCCAGGACAGCGGCTCCAGCGTCATGCCGTGCCCTCCCCGGCGGCCAGGGATTCGCGCACGGCGCGATAGACCGCGGCGCCGATCGCGCGGCCGAGACGCGTGCCCGAGCCGGCATAGGGCGTCGGCGCGCCGCGCTGGGTGGCGGCGATGGCCAGGCAGTCGGTGGAGGTGCCGGTGGCCGGGGTGCCGTGCTCGGGATCGCGCACCCCGTCGGCCGCCAGGGCCTGCACCTTGGCCTCGGTGGCGGAGAGCGCGGCGTTGACCAGGGCGCCGTCGGTGAGGTGGCCGTCGACGAACACCAGGACATTGATGGTGCCCGCGACCAGGCGCGGATCGCCGCTCGCCGGCGCGGTGATGTCCACGGCATTGCCCACCCCGGCGGTGACCGCCGCCAGCACCCGAGGCCTGCCCTCCACGTCGTCGATGTCGACCGGCACCAGCGCCAGATGCGCCAGCGGCACCGCGGTCATCATCGCCAGGGCCTCGCCGTCCCTGCCTTCAAACAGGCCCCGCGCGGCGAGCCAGCGGCGCAGGTCCTCCGACGGGGCCCGGCCATCGTAGTCCTTGTCGACGCAGAAATTGCAGAAGTCGCGGGCCCAGCCGAGCCCTTCCCCGACCAGGGCGTTGCTGAGGGTGCGCAGCGGTTCAGGGTAGTGGAAGTGCAGGCAGCCGGCCTCGGCGACGAGGCGCAGGCCATCGCCGAAGGCCAGCCTCCGAGAGGCCGGCCCCTGGTGCCGGCAAGGCTCATGGCGAAGGGCGTGACGCAAGGGGGCATCCATGGGATCAAGGCCCCTCGCGGTGGTCGACCCCGGCGCCGTCGAAGGTGGCCATCTCGGCCAGCATCGCCGTGGCCGCCTCGAGCAGCGGGAAGGCCAGGGCCGCGCCGCTGCCCTCGCCCAGGCACAGCTCCATGGCCAGCAGCGGCTCGGCGTCCAGCGCCGCCAGGGCGTGGGCGTGGCCGGGCTCGTGGGAGCGATGGCCGAAGATCAGGTAGGGCCGCAGCGCCGGGTCGAGCCGGCAGGCGGTCAGCGCGGCCACCGTGGCGATGAAACCGTCGACGAGACAGGGAAGACGCCTGGCCGCCGCTTCCCGGTAGGCCCCGACCATGGCGGCGATCTCGAGCCCGCCGAGCTTCGCCAGCACGTCCAGGGGATCGGCGGGGTCCGGGGCGCGCTCGGCCAGGGCCGCCTCGATCACCGCGCGCTTGTGGGCCAGCGCCTCGCCGGCCACGCCGGTGCCGGGGCCGACCAGCTCGGCGACGGGCACGCCGGTCATGGCCGCCAGCATGGCGCTGCTGGCGGTGGTGTTGGCGATCCCCATCTCGCCGGCGATCAGGCAGCGACAGCCCGCCTCCGCGGCGCGTTCGGCGGCGCGCCGGCCGGCGGCGATGGCGGCCAGGGCCTGGTCGCGGGTCATGGCGTTCTCGCGGGCCAGGTTGGCGGTGCCGGAGCGGACGCGATCATGGACCACGCCGTCATCGGGCAGCTCCCCCGCCACGCCCACGTCGACCACCTCGAGCCGCGCGCCGATGCGCCGCGCGAAGGCATTGATGGCCGCCCCGCCGGCGACGAAATTGGCCACCATCTGGCCGGTCACCGCCTGGGGGAAGGCCGAGACGCCCTCCGCCGCCACGCCATGATCGGCGGCGAACACCGCCACCCCGGGGGGGCCGACCCGCGGGAAATCCTCGCCGGTGATCGCCGCCAGGCTCACCGCCAGGGACTCCAGGCGCCCGAGGCTGCCGGGGGGCTTGGTCAGGGTGTCGAGATAGCGGGCCACGCGCCCGGCACAGACGGTGTCGGGCGCGGGAATGGGCGGCATGGCATCGGTCACGGGGCGTCTCCGGGCGTCCTTGGCGAGGCGCCCATCCTACCAGAGGCCCCGGCAAGGCGGAGGCCCATCGGCCGCCGCCCGCTCGGGCGGGCTTCCCATGCCCCCGGCGCAAGATCCCCCTAGAGGTGTCCGGGATTGCGCAGCTTGCGCTCTTCGGCGGGCGGCGGTGTCCACTCGTAGAGCCAGGTCTCGGTCAAGGGTTGATCGCCGCGCTTCAGGTAGAGCCGCAGGGTGATGGGCTCGGTACCATCGTCGGGGGGCACCACGTCGAACCTGGCGCGGTAGCCATCGATGGCCTCCAGCGGGCGGGCCGAGGCGATCTCGACCCGACCGTCGGAGGCGTCGATGACGGGTTCGACCTCGGCATCCTCGCCCAGCGGCAGCGGCCCGCCCGCGAAGTCGACCACGAAGCGCCGGCTGTAATAGTCGCGACGCTGGCCGACCACGCCGCCGAGCCCGGTGCGGGTCGCCACGCAGCGCGCCAGCGACGGCCGCGCGGGCGAGGCGTCGCACCAGCTGAGCCGATAGCCGAACAGCAGCTCCTCGCCGGGCTCGGCGGGCCTGGCCGGGTTCCAGAAGACGACGATGTTGTCGAAGGTCTCGTCGAGGGTGGGCAGCTCGACCAGCTGTATCGATCCCTCGCCCCAGTCGCCCTTCGGCTCGATCCACACGCCGGGCCGCCGGTCGTAGAAGACGCCGTCGTCCTGGTAATGGTCGAAGTCGCGATCCCGCTGCAGCAGCCCGAAGCCGCGCGGCGAGCGGTCGCCGAAGGCGTTGAAGCGCAGCCGGTCGGGATTGGCGAGCGGTCGCCATAGCCATTCGCCGTTACCCGAATGGATCGACAGGCCATCGGAGTCGTGGATCTCCGGCCGCCAGTCCCAGTCGGCGCCGCGATCGTTCTCGCCGACCATGTACATGCTGGTCAGCGGCGCCACCCCGAGCCGCTCGATGGTGCGCCGCGGATAGAGGGCGGCATCGATGTCCATGACCACGCCCTCGTCCTCGGTGATCACGAAGCGGTAGGCGCCGGTGACGCTGGCCGATTCGAGCAGCGCATGGACGATGACCCGCGCCTCGCCGCCCTCGGGGCGCTCCAGCCAGAAGCGGGTGAAGTCGGGGAACTCCTCCTCGCCGGTCGCGGTGGCCGTGTCGATGGCCAGGCCGCGGGCCGACATGCCGTACTGCAGAGAATCGCTCACCGCCCGGAAGTAGCTGGCCCCCAGGAAGGCGGCGACGTCGCGCTGCCAGTCGTCACGATGGTGGAGCCGGAACCCGGCGTAGCCCAGCCCCTCGGGCAGGCGCTCCGATTCGATGCCCGACTCGCCGAAATCGAAGCGTTCGGCGGCGTAGGCGAGCTCATGGGCCCGCCCCTCGACGACCTCGTAGATGCGCACCGGCGTCCGGTAATGGAGCCCCAGATGGAACAACTGGGCGCGGAAATCCGTTCCCGGGTCCCCGGCCCACAGCGCCCGCTCGGGCCGATAGCGGATCGCCTGGTAGGCGTCCCAGTCGAGCCCCCGAATCGGCGCGGGCAGCTCGATGGCATGTTCACGCGGCGGCCGGGCGGAAAGCTCCCGAGCCAGCCCCTTGAGCCAGGCATAGTCGAAGGGCTCGCCGTCACCGCTCGGCCGAGCCTCCCGCGTCGCCGCCAGCACGCTGCCCATCGGCAACAGGCCGCTGCCGCCGAGCGCCCCGGTGAGTTTGAGGAAATCGCGTCGCTTCATAACGGGTTCCTTGTCAGTGGCATCCATCACGGCCCCGGGCTCGTCCGGGGCGCCCTCGCGACAGTGTGGAACCCCGCACCCCCGCCCGAGTTCCCCGGCCAACGCTTTGTCGTGATGACGGGAGACGCCCGTGCCGTACCTGGATACGGCAAAGGAGCCCGACATGGCGACGCCTCCCCACCGCCAAGGCTCCCTGGCAGCTGCGCGGCAGCCACCCGTCATCGCGCTATACCACTCGCTGGGGAGCGTGGCTCGAGGTCGAGGCATGAGCCCGCGGCTGGTTGCCGAACCGAGCCGACGCGGCCGGTCGACGGGGCGTGTAGATAGCCACGCGATCCGGCACGTACAATGCGCCCTCCACTTTGGTCGAAGCCCCTTGCCGTGCCGGCCCAAGTCTCTCATTCATGTTCCTCCCGCGAGATACTCCGCCGTGCTCTCTACCGCCAACATCACCATGCAGTTTGGCCCCAAGCCGCTGTTCGAAAACGTTTCCGTCAAATTCGGCCAGGGCCACCGCTACGGCCTGATCGGGGCCAACGGCTGTGGCAAGTCGACCCTCATGAAGATCCTCGGGGGCGACCTCGAGCCGACCAGCGGCCAGGTGATGAAGGACGCCACCACTCGCCTGGGCAAGTTGCGCCAGGACCAGTTCGCCTTCGAGGACGAACGTGTCATCGACACCGTCATCATGGGCAACGAAGAACTCTGGCGGGTCGCCGCGGAGCGTGAGCGCATCTACTCCCAGGCCGAGATGAGTGAAGAAGATGGCATGGCGGTCGCCGATCTCGAGGTGCGTTTCGCCGAACTCGATGGCTATACCGCCGAGGCCCGTGCCGGCGAGCTGCTGCTGGGCCTGGGCATTCCCCTCGAGCAGCACGACCAGCCGATGAGCGTTGTCGCGCCGGGCTGGAAGCTCCGCGTGCTGCTGGCCCAGGCGCTGTTCAGCGACCCCGACGTGCTGCTGCTCGATGAGCCGACCAACCACCTCGATATCAACACGATTCGCTGGCTGGAGGACATCCTCAAGGCACGCTCGTCGACCATGATCATCATCTCCCACGACCGCCACTTCCTGAACAGTGTCTGCACGCACATGGCGGATCTGGACTACGGCGAGCTGCAGCTGTTTCCGGGCAACTACGACGAGTACATGACCGCCGCCACCCAGGCACGCGAGCGCCTGCATGCCGAAAATGCCAAGAAGAAGGCGGAAATCGCCGAACTGCAGCAATTCGTCAGCCGCTTCTCGGCCAATGCCTCAAAGGCCAAGCAGGCCACGTCGCGGCAGCGCAAGATCGACAAGATTCAACTCGAGGAGATCAAGCCCTCCTCGCGCGTCAGCCCCTTCATTCGCTTCGAGCAGAACAAGAAAATCCATCGCCAGGCGCTCTCGGTGGAAGATCTCTCCAAGGCCTGGGGCGATAACGTACTGTTCGAGCGACTCGGCCTGCGCGTCGAGGCCGGCGAACGGATCGCCATCATCGGCCCCAACGGCATCGGCAAGACCACCCTGCTCAACTGCCTGGTGGGCAGCATGACGCCGGATGCCGGCGAAGCCAGATGGACCGATGCGGCCGACGTCGGTTACTTCGCGCAGGACCACGCGGCGGACTTCGAGGGCGGCGAGACGCTCTTCGAATGGATGCAGCAGTGGACGACCGGCGGTGAGCAGACCGTGCGCGGTGCACTAGGCCGGATGCTGTTCTCCAATGACGACATCGGCAAATCCGTGAAGGTCATCTCGGGTGGCGAACAGGGGCGCATGCTGTTCGGCAAGCTCATCCTGCAACAGCCCAATGTGCTGATCATGGATGAGCCCACGAACCACCTGGACATGGAGTCCATCGAAGCGCTCAACCTGGCACTGGAACACTATGCCGGCACGTTGATCTTTGTCAGTCACGACCGGGAATTCGTCGGCTCGCTGGCCACGCGCATCATCGAGATGAAAGACGACGGCATCGTCGATTTCAGTGGCAGTTATGACGATTACCTGCGCAGTCAGGGTGTTCCCGGATAAGTCTTCCCTCGCGCCGTCGGGATGGGTGGCGCCCGCCGCCCATCCGACAGCCCCCGCCTCATCGGCACAGCCCTTCCACGACTCGACCCGAAGCGTCGCCTGCGCGACGGCAAAGGCGTCGCTCAGCATCGTCTTGATCTCGACCAGCCCCCGCTCCTGGTCCGCCCCCTCATCCAGCATCGCAGGCAGCGACATCAGAGGCGGCCCCGGCGTCAGTGACCAGGCATGCACATGATGCACATCGCGGACCTCGGGCAGGCGAGCCCCCTCGACGCCGGACGCACCGACGTCGAAGCGCTCGACCGCGTAGACAAGCTCCCCGGCCAACGCTTTGTCGTGATGACGGGAGATCCCTATACTGTACATAATTACAGAAAAGGAGCTCCGCATGGCGACCCCTCCCCGGGACGCCTGGGCCCGCAAGGGCCGAGGCGCCACCTTCGATCCCGACAATCGCTTCGCGCCGACGCGGGTCGAGGCCGTGGACGACGGCTGGTGGCAGGACGCCGTGCCCGAGCGGCTGGCCACCGAGGTCGCCGAGGAGCGGTCGCGCAGCGCCCTGGCCTGGAACCGTTCGCCGGACCTGCCCTTCGACCGCTCGCTGAACCCCTATCGGGGCTGCGAGCACGGCTGCATCTACTGCTATGCCCGCCCCAGCCACGCCTACTGGGACCTCTCCCCCGGGCTCGACTTCGAGACGCGGCTGATCGCCCGCCAGGGCCTGGTCGAGCGACTCGAGGAAGAAATGGCCCATCCCGGCTATGTGTGTCGCCCGATCAACCTGGCCGGCAACACCGATGCCTACCAGCCCCTCGAGGCCGAACGCGGCACCACGCGGCGCCTGCTGGAATGCCTGCTCGCCTGCCGCCACCCGGTCACCCTGGTGACCAAGGGGGCGCTGATCCTGCGCGATCTGGACCTGCTGGGCGAGCTGGCCCGCCGTCGCCTGGTCCGGGTGCTGGTCAGCCTGACCAGCCTGGACACCGACCTGAAGCGCAGCCTGGAGCCACGCGCCGCCTCGCCGGCGACGCGGCTCAGGATGATCGGCCGGCTGGCCGAAGCCGGCGTGCCGGTGGGCACCCTGATCTCGCCGGTGATCCCGGGGCTCACCGATCACGAGCTGGAGCGGTTGATGGACGCCGCCAGAGACGCCGGCGCCATGGATGCGCGCTGGATGCTGCTGCGCCTGCCCCGGGAGGTGGCGCCGCTGTTCGAGGACTGGCTGGCCCAGCACTACCCCGAGCGCGCCGCCAAGGTGATGAGCCTGATTCGCCAGTGCCGCGGCGGGCGCGACTACGACGCCCGATTCGGCCACCGCATGCGCGGCCAGGGGGTGTTCGCCGACCTGCTCGACCAGCGCTTCCGCCAGGCCCACCGGCGGCTCGATTTCCCCGGCCTGCCGTCCCTGGACTGCGAGTCCTTCCGGCCGCCGCGGCACCAGGGCGAGCTGTTCGAGTAGCGCCAGTCGCCTTCGCTCACGCATCGCCATGGTAAAGCGATCTCTGCTCGCCCAGCCGGGCACGGGTGACCGGATCGGCGCCGCCGAGATAGTACGGGACGATCAGCCGCTGGACCTTCCCGGCAGTGGACAGGGCGGCAGCCGACTTTCCAGCAGCCTGGCGGCGTGCAGCACATTGAGGTCCCGGAAGCGGGGCCCCACCAGGTGCAGGCCCACCGGCAAGCCCTGGTCATCCAGGCCGCAGGGCAAGGAGGCGGCGGGCTGCTGGGTGAGGTTGAAGGGGTAGCTGAAGGGCGTCCAGTCCATCCAGTCCCGGTACGGCCCATTCGGCGGCACATTGTGGCCCGCCTCGAAGGGCGCCAGCGGCAGGGTCGGTGTCGCCAGCAGATCGTAGCGCTCGTGGAAGGCCTGCATGCGCGCGACGAGGCGCTCCCGCTCTCGCTGGGCGGCGAGATAATCGCGCATCGAGATGTCCTGGCCTCGCCGGGCGATGTCCAGGAAACCCGGGTCCAGGGCCGCCCGCTGTGCCTCATCCAGCCGCTCCAGCGCCTGGCTCGCACCGGCGAACCACAGGGTGTCGAAGATGCTCCGAGGATCCTCGAAGCCGGGATGCACCTCGTCCACGGTGGCGCCCAGCTCACGCAGCAGCCCGACGGCGCTGCGCACTCGAGCGGCGATATCCGGGGCGACGTTCACATAGCCCAGGTCCGGGCTGTAAGCGATTCGCCACCCCTTCAGCGAGGCCGGCGGCGGAGCCAGCCAGTCCTCGGATCGAGGATTGCCCAGGTAGCCGTCGCGGGCATCCGGCCGGGCCATGACGCTCAGCATCAGGGCACTGTCGGCCGCGGTGCGGGTCATCGGCCCCAGGTGGGACAGGGTGCCCATGGCGCTGGCGGGCCACTGGGGCACCCAGCCGAAGGTGGGCTTGATGCCGAAGGTTCCGGTGAAGCCACAGGGAATGCGGATCGAGCCGCCGGCATCGCTGCCCTGGTGCAGCAGGCCCAGGTTCAGGGCCGCCGCCGCCGCCGCGCCGCCCGAGGAGCCCCCCGGCGTCAGGCGCGTGTCCCAGGGATTGCGCGTGATGCCGTGCAGGGGATTGTCGGTGACCCCCTTCCAGCCGAATTCCGGGGACGTCGTCTTGCCGAGGATCACCGCGCCGGCCTCCTTCAGGTGATGGCTGACCGGGGCATCGGTGTCCCAGGGGCCCTGCGGCGAGGTGGTGGTGGAGCCCAGCCGTGTGGGCATCCCCGCCGTCAGGGTCAGGTCCTTGATGGTCGTGGGAACGCCATCGAGGGCGCCGCAGGGGCGGCCGGCGTGCCAGCGGGCTTCCGAGGCCCGGGCGGCGGCCAGGGCCCGATCGCCATCCACATGGGCGAAGGCGTTCACCCCCGGGTTGTCGCGCTCGATGCGTGCCAGGCAATCTTCCGTCAGCTCGACGGGCGAGAGGGCGCCACGCCGAAACAACGCCAGGGCCTCGCCGGCGTTCAACTCGGCAAGCTCGGTGGGAGAGTCGGTGGTCGTCATGGGCCCGTCACTCCTCCTCGCTCGAGACCACGACCGCCTGTTCCAGCATGGCATGCAGCAGGACGTTACAGCCGTCGTGCAGGTCCTCCGGGGTGGCGTTCTCGCTCTCGTTGTGGCTGATGCCGTTCTCGCAGGGCACGAAGATCATCCCGGCGGGCGCGACACGCCCCAGGAAGATGGCGTCGTGGCCGGCGCCGCTGACGACCTCCAGGTGCGAGCAGCCGAGCCGCTCGGCGGCATGGCGCACCGCCTCGACGCAGCCATCGGCGAAACGCTCGGGGGCGAAGTCGGCGGTCGGCGTGAGTTCGGCGTCCAGGCCATGGCGCCGGCTCGTCTCGTCCACTACTCGGCGCAGTTCGTCGGTCATGCGCGCCAGCGTCCCGGGATCGAGGTGACGCAGGTCGATGGTCATTCGGACCTCGCCGGGAATGACGTTGCGCGAGCCGGGATGCAGCTGCAGCGAGCCGACGGTGCCGCGGCCATGGGGCTGGTGGGCATTGGCGATGCGGTTGACGGCCTGGGTGATCTCGGCGGCGCCCAGCATGGCATCGCGGCGCAGATCCATGGGCGTGGGGCCGGCATGGGCCTCCTGGCCGGTGAGCCTGAGGTCGAACCATTTCTGCCCCAGGGCCCCGATCACCACGCCCACGGTGTTGCCGGTATCCTCGAGGATCGGTCCCTGCTCGATATGCGCCTCGAAGAAGGCCTTGATGGCCCCGTGGTCCACGCGGTCGTTCCCGCGGTAGCCGATGGCTCCCAGGGCTTCATCGACGCGGACGCCATCGTCATCGACCTGGGCCAACATCTCGTCCAGCGCCAGTTGCCCGGTGAACACCCCCGAGCCCATCATGCAGGGCGGGAACCGGCAGCCCTCCTCGTTGGTCCAGGCGACCACCTCGATCGGCGCCTCGGTCTGGACGCCGTGGCGGTTGAGGGTGCGAATGACCTCGAGCCCGGCCATCACTCCATAGCAGCCATCGAACTTGCCGCCGGTGGGCTGAGTGTCGATATGGCTGCCGGTCATCACCACCGGGCTCTTCGGGTCCCGCCCCGGACGTCGGGCGAAGATGTTGCCGATGGCATCGACGCGAATGCTCAAGCCCTCGTCCCGGCACCAGCGAATGAACAGGTCGCGGGCCTGGCGATCCAGCTCGGTGAGGGCCTGGCGATTGACGCCGCCCTTGGGGGTCGCCCCCAGGCTGGCGAGCTCCATCAAGGCCTGCCAGAGGCCTTCGCGATCGGTGCGCAGTGTCGCAACAGAGTCGAGTTGGGCGATAGTCATGCATGTTCCTCGTTGTCATTGTGATGGGCAATCGGGGCACGGCCTCAGCGCGCCGGATCGACGAGCCGCAGCAGGGGCGAGGCATCGGCCGCCGCGGCGAGAGCGTCCTGGGAGATCAGCATCTGGTCGGCCATTTCCGCCTCCAGGGCCGACATGTGGAACTCGGCATCGCGCATGTGCTCGTCCATCAGCCGCCGTACCCGCTCGACGTCCTCGGCACGGAAGGCCTCGACAAGCTCCCGGTGATAGCGGTGATTGGCCTCATCGAACTGCTTGCGCTCGGGCACGTAGGCCTTCTTGACCACCACCAGGTCGCGCAGCATGTCGTTGAGGAAGCGGCACATGAAGGCCAGCAGCGGGTTGGGACAGGCTCGGGCCAACAGGTTGTGGAACTCCAGTTCGAGGAATCGCTGGCGTCGCTGATCCTCTTCGCCCAGCCGATGGCATTCGCACGCCGTCATGTTGGCCTCCAGGCGGTTCAGCGCTTCCTCGTTCAACCGGCCGACGACGGAGACCGCCATCTCCACCTCCAGCAAGCGGCGCAGCTGATAGACCTGATGGCCATCCAGCGACCGGAAATGCAGGAAGTTGCGCAGCATGCGACTGGCCGGCTCCATGCTCGGCGTGCGCAGGATGGCGCCGCCACCGGGCCCAGTCTTGAGGGCGATCAGGCCCTCCACCTCGAGGATCTTGAGAGCCTCGCGCACGGTGCCCTTGGCGCAGCCATAGAGTTCCATCAGGGTCTTCTCGTTGGGCAGGCGGTCGCCCTCGGTCAGTCCCTCGGTGGCGATCCAGCGCTTGATATCATCGCTGATCAGCTCGGCCAGCTTCTGGCGACGACGCGGGGATGGCGTCTGACTCATGCAAGGTTCCTTGTGATACGGGGCCTGCCGGCAGGCCCCTGGCTATGGGATCAGCGGGTCGAGACGGCCTCGCCGGTTGAATGGCCTTCGCCCTCGAGACGTTCCGGGTGGAACTCGGCGTCGTAGTCCCGGCGCGCCTCGGCGAAGCGCTCGACCACCTCCGGATCGCGGCGCTCCAGCAGCAGGCTCAGGCCGACGAACAGCCCGCCGTTGACCAGCAGCCCCCAGATGCCGGCGTGCAGGCCGAGGGGATTGCTGACGCTGGCGCCGTAGGTGAGAACCAACACGCTGGCGACACCGCCGATCAGCCCCCAGAAGGCGGCCATGGGGTGCGCCCGGCGCCAGGTGATGGCCCCGAGGGTAGGCACGATCAACTGGGCGGTGCCGGCCAGGGCGGCGATGCCGATGGTCACCAGCAGACCGGGCACGGTCAGGGCCATGATATAGGCGGCCAGCGAGAAGCCCACCAGCGACAGCCGGCCCACGGTGACGATGCGTGCCTGGGAAGCCCGACGGTTCACGTAGCGCTGGTAGATGTCCATGGTCACCACCGTGGACACCGCATGGATCTGCGAATTGGCCGTGGACATGGCGGCGGCGGCGCCGGCGGCCATGATCAAGGAGGCCAGCAGGTAGGGGGCATAGTTCATCAGCATGACCGGCAGGATCTGGTCGGCATTTTCCAGGCCCGGCTCGAGCAGCACGCCGGTATAGCCGGTCAGCACCGATCCGAAGTAGGCCAAGGCGGCGAGGCCGAGCAGGAAGGGCATCAGGTTGAACAGCCGGCCGCTCTTCACCGAGTACATGCGCAGCCAGATCTGCGGACCCATGAAGGCGCCGATGGCCACGATGACGAACAGCGAGAACCACATGCTGTAGCCCATGTTGCCGTCGGGCCCCGGCAGGGTCAGGTGTTCGGGGGACGACTGCTGCAACTGGGCGAACAGCGCCGCGGGACCACCCACCTGGCCGGAGATGTAGTAGCCGGCGAACATCATGCCGAAGAACAGCAGGGCACCGTAGATCACGTCCGTCCAGGCGATGGCGCGAATCCCGCCGATCCAGACGTAGACGATGATGATGAAGTAGAACAGCAGGGCGGCGAGCCAGAAGGGCACGACCCCGCCGGAGGCGACCTCGATGAGGTAGGCCCCGCCGGTCAGCTGGATCTGCAGGTAGGGCACGGTGAACACCAGGGTGATCACGGCGACCAGCACGCGCAGGGCCTCGCTGTTGTAGAAGTCGCCCATCAGGTCGGAGGGCGTCAGGTAGTCGAAGCGCTTGCCCAGGAACCAGACCCGCTTGCCGACCCAGTAGTACATGAAGCCGAACAGCAGGTTCCACGCCAGGGCCGTCAGGTAGACGGGGCCACTGGTGTAGAAGGTGGCATTGGACCCCAGGAAGGCGAAGGCGCTCCACCAGGTGGCGGCCACCGTGAAGAACACGGCGATGCTGCCCATGGCACGGCCCTGGACGAAGAAGTCCTCGCTGGTGCCCTGGGACTGCCGTGACGAGACGACGCCCACGATCAACGGGATGATCATGAAGGCGGCGATGATCAGGATGCTACCGGTCATGATGCGGCCTCCTCGACGCGGGGACGGGCACTGGGCGCGGGGCTGCTGCTCCCCCAGTGAGTGAGATAGGCCACCAGGAACAGGGCGGTGAGGAAGGCCCACCAGCCGAGGTTCCAGAGCAGGAAGAAGGGTATGCCCATGACCATGGGCTCGATCTGGTTGGCCACCAGGATCATCGGGCTCTCGAGCATCACGAAGCCCAGCAACATGCCGCCGTAGATGGCGAGCTTCCGGGAGCGGAGGGTCTTTCTCATCGTGTATCCCCTTGTTCTGTTTGGATGGGGCGGTGCGACCCCGATGGCCATGGCCGTCGGGAGGGATCGTGCTGGCGATGAATCAATTATTATATTTATGCGAATAATTATAACCAATAAGACACTCCCCGCTGCTTTGTCAAGCGAGACAAGCGGGATGTGAGCAGGCAGGTGTCGGGATCGAGGATCGGGAGGATGACCACCGAACAACAGCGATCTCACTGCTTCACCAGGCGCCCCAACTCCTCGAGGTAGCTCTCCAGCACCAGGTTGGGCGGCGCCCCCTTGCGGGTAATCGCGCTGTAACGGGTGACATAGCGGCAGGTCCCGGGATTCAGGGCGCGCATTCGCCCGTCGCGCACCCAGCGCTCGGCGTAGTGGGTCGGCAGGTAGCCGATGTAGCGGCCGGACAGGATCAGAAAGGCGATGCCCTCGCGGTCGGTGGCCGAAGCGGTCGCCCTGAGCGGCTCATGCAGCGCCTTGATCTCCGGCGCCTGGGCGTAGGCGGGCACCACGGCATCGCATTCGGCCAGCCGCTCCCGCGTCACCTCGCCGGCCTCGAACAGCGGATGGTCGGCTGCGCAGTACAGCCGGGAGCGCTCCTCGTAGAGCGACAGATACTCGAGCCCGGGAAGGGTCTTGAGCGCCGGTATCACGCCGGTATGCAGGCGGCCGTCCAACACCGCCAGCTCGATATCGCTGGGCGGAATCATGCGGATGTTGATGCGCACCTCGGGCCCGCGCTCCTTGAGCGCGCTGAGCGCATCGGTGATATGCATCTCCGGCATGGTCACCAGGTTATCGGTAATGCCGATATTGAGTTCGCCCTTGAGCCAGGCGTGCAGGCCATTGACCCGGGTGCGAAAGCCCTCCACCGCCGCCTGCAGCTGCAGGGTGGCCTCATAGACCTCGGCGCCCTCGTCGGTCAGGGCGAAGCCGCTGCGGCCGCGCTGGCAGAGCCGCAGGCCGAGCCGCGCCTCCAAGTCGTTCATGGCCATGCTGATCGCCGCGCGGCTGATGTTCAGCTCCACCTCGGCGGCGGAAAAACCGCCGCATTCCACGACCTTGCGGTAAATACGCAGCAGGCGAAGATCGGCATCGCTGGGCTGGCCCGACAGGGCCTGTTTGCGGGTCGGCATGGCACGGCTCTCTGGTCGAGGACGTTCATCGCGAAGGGTATCGGACATCGAGGCAAAAAGTTAACCAAATGCTTTCACGTGATTAAAGATATCTAGATTTAACTTATCCACTCCCGGGCCTACCTTTTCCTTACGACGACCTGCAATGACCTGAAACGGCCTATCAACAGGAGGGGTGCTGCCATGTCGGTTCGAGACGACTCACACATCGCGGGCTTGAGCCCGGAGCAGTTGGATGCCTACTGGATGCCTTATACCGGCAATCGCCAGTTCAAGCGCGACCCGCGCATCATCACCGGCGCCCGGGGCAGCTATCTCACCGACGCCGAGGGACGACGCGTCTTCGACGGCCTCTCGGGGCTGTGGACCTGCGGCGCCGGTCATTGCCGCCCCGAGATCGCCGAGGCGGTCAGCCGCCAGCTCGGCGAGCTGGATTACGCCCCGGCCTTCCAGTACGGCCATCCCAAGGCCTTCGAGCTGGCCCATCGGATCCGCGAGCTGACACCCGAGGGGCTGGACCAGGTGTTCTTCACCGGTTCCGGCTCGGAGAGCGCCGATACCGCGCTGAAGATCGCCCGCGCCTACTGGCGCAAGAAGGGCAAGGCGACCAAGACCAAGCTGATCGGTCGCTCCAAGGGCTATCATGGCGTCAACTTCGGTGGCTTCAGCCTGGGCGGCATCGGCGCCAACCGCACCCTGTTCGGCCAGGGCGTGGATGCCGACCACCTGCCCCATACCCTGCTCAAGGACAACGCCTTCACCCGCGGCATGCCGCAGCGCGGCGCCGAACGGGCCGACGAGCTGCTGGAACTGATCGCCCTGCACGACGCCTCCAACATCGCCGCGGTGATCGTCGAGCCGCTGGCCGGCTCCGCCGGGGTGATCCCGCCGCCCAAGGGGTATCTCGAGCGCCTGCGCGAGATCTGCGATCAGCACGACATCCTGCTGATCTTCGACGAGGTGATCACCGGCTTCGGCCGCATGGGGTCGATGACCGGCGCCGAGGAGTTCGGCGTGGTGCCGGACATCCTGAACGTCGCCAAGCAGCTCACCAACGGCGCGGTGCCCATGGGGGGGGTCATCGTGAAGGGCGAGATCTACCGGACCTTCATGGAACACGGCGGCCCCGACTACATGATGGAGCTGCCCCACGGCTACACCTATTCGGGCCATCCGGTGGCCTGCGCCGCGGCGCTGGCATCCCTCGACGTGCTCGAGAACGACCGCCTGATCGAACGCGTGAAGGAAATGGCGCCGAGCTTCGAGAACGCCCTGCACGGGCTCAAGGGCACTCGCTACATCAGCGACATCCGCAACTACGGCCTCGCCGGTGCCCTGCAGATCGAGCCCTACCCAGGCGAACCGGCCCGGCGCCCCTACGAGATCGCCATGAAGTGCTGGGAAAAGGGCTTCTACGTGCGCTACGGCGGCGACACCATCCAGCTCGGCCTGCCCTTCATCGTCGAACGCGAGGAGATCGACCGCCTGATCAATGCCCTGGGCGACGCCATCAATGAACTCGACTGACGCATTCACCACCACCTGCCACTGAGAGGACATCCATGACCACACTCGGCCATCTGATCAACGGCGTCCGGATCGACGACGACGCGCGCACCCAGGACCTCTACAACCCTTCCACCGGCGAGGTCGCCGGCCAGGTCGCCCTGGCCAGCCAGGCCACCGTCGAGGAGGCCATCGCCGCTGCCCAGGCCGCCTTCCCGGCATGGCGCGATACCCCGCCGGCCAAGCGGGCCCGCATCATGTACCGCTTCAAGGCACTGCTGGAGCAGAACGCCGATGAGATCTGTCGGCTGATCGGCCAGGAACACGGCAAGATCGTCCACGACGCCAGGGGCGAGCTGCAGCGCGGCATCGAGAACATCGAGTACGCCTGCGGCGCGCCGGAACTGCTCAAGGGCGAGTACAGCAAGAACACCGGCCCCGGCATCGATTCCTGGAGCGACTTCCAGCCGCTGGGCGTGGTCGCCGGCATCACGCCGTTCAACTTCCCGGCCATGGTGCCGCTGTGGATGTACCCGATGGCCATCGCCTGCGGCAACACCTTCGTGCTCAAGCCCTCCGAGCGCGACCCGACCGCCACCCTCTACATCGCCGAGCTGGCGCTGGAGGCGGGCCTGCCCGCCGGGGTGCTCAACGTGGTCAACGGCGACAAGGAAGCCGTCGACACCCTGCTCGACGACGCCCGCGTCCAGGCGGTCAGCTTCGTCGGCTCCACCCCGATCGCCGAAACCATCTACTCCCGCGCCAGCGCCAACGGCAAGCGCTGCCAGGCGCTCGGCGGCGCCAAGAATCACGCCATCGTGATGCCGGACGCCGACATGGACAACGTGGTCAGCTCGCTGACCGGGGCCGCCTTCGGCTCCTCCGGCGAGCGCTGTATGGCGCTGTCGGTGGCCGTGGCGGTGGGCGACGAGGCCGCCGATGCCCTGATCGCCAAGATGCAGGCGCAGATGACCTCGCTGAAGGTCGGCCCCTTCCATGATGCCGAGAACGACTTCGGCCCGGTGATCACCAA
Organism: Halomonas sp. ABH4_019; assembly: GCF_056159885.1. Lineage (NCBI taxonomy): Bacteria > Pseudomonadati > Pseudomonadota > Gammaproteobacteria > Oceanospirillales > Halomonadaceae > Halomonas > Halomonas sp. ABH4_019. The sequence continues at coordinate 154,213 of NZ_JBSWWC010000003.1, read as the reverse complement.
GGCGCACCAGGAGAAGGTCTGCGGCTACATCGACAGCGCCGCCCAACAGGGCGCCGAGATCGTCGTCGACGGCCGAGGCGTCCAGGTGCCGGGGCACGAGCGGGGCTTCTACGTCGGCGGCACCCTGATCGACCGCGTGACGCCGGACATGACCAGCTACCTCGAGGAGATCTTCGGGCCGGTACTGCTGGTAGTGCGCGTCGACTCCATGGAAGCCGCCATGAAGCTGATCGACGACCACGAGTACGGCAACGGCACCTGCATCTACACCCGCGACGGCGAGGCGGCCCGCTACTTCAGCGACCGCATCCAGGTGGGCATGGTCGGCATCAACGTGCCGCTGCCGGTGCCGGTGTCCTACCACAGCTTCGGCGGCTGGAAGCGCTCGCTGTTCGGCGACCTCTCCGCCTACGGCCCGGACGCCGTGCGCTTCTATACCCGGCGCAAGACCGTCACCCAGCGCTGGCCGTCGGCCGGCGTGCGTGAAGGGGCGCAGTTCTCCTTCCCCTCGTAAGCCTACGCCGCGACATCGACTCCATTGCCCAGATAGCCAGCCGAACCGGCCCCCGGTTCGGCTTTTTCGACGGACACTCCCCTCCCCTGACATCGGTATCGGGCGAACCCACGCCTCGCCCACATCCGGCGACACAAGCGGCCCCTTCCCGCCAGGCACCGACGCCGTCCCTCTGCCTAGCAGCACCACGCCCTGACCGAGCCCGGCGCCCCTCGCCAGAGGGCCGCTCGTCCATGGACTCGGCCTGGTGATGACACTGACGACTTCACAAAGCACTTTGAAGATTGTATAAAATATAAAAAACGACAGCGCAGCACTCGACATTGCTCGATAGCGACCCACTCGATCCTCAAGACAAGACCAACCGGGGGTACCCATGAAACGCGTGCATGTCATCGATTCCCACACGGCCGGCGAACCGACTCGCCTGGTGATGGGCGGCTTTCCGGACCTTCCCGGCGCCACCATGGCCGAGAAGCGTGACGCCCTGCGCGACGCACACGACGACTGGCGGCGCGCCTGCATGCTGGAGCCACGCGGCCATGACGTGCTCGTCGGCGCCCTGTATTGCGCGCCGGAGTCGGCCGATGCGACCTGTGGCGTCATCTTCTTCAACAACGCCGGCTATCTGGGCATGTGCGGCCACGGCACGATCGGCCTGATCGCCTCGCTGCATCACCTTGGCCACATCGCCCCGGGCGAGCACAAGATCGATACCCCGGTGGGCCCCATCAGCGCCACCCTGCACGACGACGGCGCCGTCACGGTGCGTAACGTGCCGGCCTACCGCTACCGGCGGCGCGTCGGCGTCGAGGTGCCGGGATTCGGCCTGGTGCACGGCGACATCGCCTGGGGCGGCAACTGGTTCTTCCTGGTCGGCGAGCACGACCAGGCACTGGATCTCGACAACGTCGAGCCCCTGACGACCTTCACCTGGGCCATCCGCCAGGCGCTCGAATCACAGGCGATCACCGGCGAGGACGGAGCCGCGATCGATCACATCGAGCTGTTCGCCGACGATCCGGCGGCCGACAGCCGCAACTTCGTGCTCTGCCCGGGCAAGGCCTACGACCGCTCGCCCTGCGGAACCGGCACGAGCGCCAAACTGGCCTGCCTGGCCGCCGACGGCAAGCTGGCCCCCCACCGCCCCTGGCTGCAGGCCAGCATCACCGGCAGCCACTTCGAGGGCTACTACGAGTGGGAAGGCGAGCGCATTCGCCCCTATATCAAGGGCCGCGCCTATCTGAGTGCCGACAACACCCTGCTGATCGACGACCGGGACCCGTTTGCCTGGGGCATCGCGACGTCGTGACCCACACCGGCCCGGCCCGACGAGGCGCGGGACCAACAACCCGACCATCCAGGCCATACCCAAGGAGACGACATGAACGACAACATCTTTACCGGCTGCATCCCCGCCCTGATGACCCCCTGCACGCCGGACCGCAAGCCGGACTTCGACGCCCTGGTCGCCAAGGGGCTCGAGCTCATCGATATCGGCATGAGCGCCGTGGTCTACTGCGGGTCGATGGGTGACTGGCCGCTGTTGACCGAGGCGGAACGCCAGGAAGGCGTGGCGCGCCTGGTCGCCGCGGGCGTCCCGACCATCGTCGGCACCGGCGCGGTCAACACCCGGGAAGCCGTATCCCATGCGGCCCATGCCGCCGAGGTCGGCGCCCACGGCCTGATGGTGATTCCCCGCGTACTGTCGCGCGGCACCTCGGCCGCCGCCCAGAAAGCGCATTTCTCCGCCATCCTGGAGGCTGCGCCCCAGCTTCCGGCGGTGATCTACAACAGCCCCTACTACGGCTTCGCCACGCGTGCCGAGCTGTTCTTCGCCCTGCGGGAGGCATATCCGAACCTGATCGGCTTCAAGGAGTTCGGCGGGGCCGAGGATCTGCGCTACGCCGCCGAGCACATCACCTCTCAGGACGACGACGTCACCCTGATGGTCGGTGTCGACACCACGGTGTTCCATGGCTTCGTCAACTGCAATGCCACCGGTGCGATCACCGGCATCGGCAATGCCCTGCCGCGCGAAGTCCTGCACCTGGTATCGCTGAGCAAGCAGGCCGCCCGTGGCGATGTCCGGGCGCGCCGGCTGGCGAAGGAGCTCGAGGAAGCCCTGGGCGTTCTGTCCTCCTTCGACGAGGGCGCCGACCTGGTCCTCTATTACAAGCATCTGATGGTGCTCAATGGCGACCACGAGTACGTCCTGCACTTCAACGAGACCGATGCCCTGACGGAGGCGCAACGTCAGTACATCGAAACGCAGTATGCACTGTTCAAGACATGGTACGCCGAGTGGTCCGCCTCCCACCGCGAGGCATGACCTTGCCCTCGGCCTGACAACGCGCGAATCGACGCAGCCATGCACTCGGGCCGCTCCGGCGGCTGGCGACATCCCACGCTCGATTCGCGCCGTCTCTCGACGCCACCGTTCAATCCCTGTGACCTCAGGAGGCAACATGACCCTGGAAGGCAAGCAACTGATCGGCCAGCAGGCCGTGACCAGCGACGGCAAGCCGATCCACGCCGTCGACCCCGCCACCGGCGAGACCCTGTCCCCGGCCTATCCCGCCGGCGCCCAGTCCGAGGTCGAGCAGGCCTGCGAACTGGCCTGGGCCGCCTTCGATACCTATCGCGAGACCGGCCTCGAGGCCCGCGCCGCCTTCCTCGAGACCGTGGCCGACGAGATCGAGGCCATCGGCGATGAGCTGATCACCCGCGCCATGGCCGAGTCCGGCCTGCCGCGGGCCCGGCTGGAGGGCGAGCGCGGCCGCACCTGCGGCCAGCTGCGCCTGTTCGCCAAGGTCGTGCGCGCCGGCGAGTGGCTCGACGTGCGCCTCGATCCGGCCCTGCCGGAGCGGACGCCGATGCCGCGGGTCGACCTGCGCCAGCGCCACATCGCCCTGGGCCCGGTCGCCGTGTTCGGCGCCTCCAACTTCCCGCTGGCCTTCTCCGTGGCCGGCGGCGATACCGCATCAAGCTTGGCCGCCGGCTGCCCGGTGGTGGTCAAGGCCCACGCCGCCCACCCCGGCACCAGCGAGCTGGTCGGCCGCGCCGTGCAGCGCGCGGTGGCCAGGTGCGAGCTGCCCGAGGGCGTGTTCTCGCTGCTGTATGGTTCCGGCCGCGAGCTCGGCCAGGCGCTGGTCCGCGATCCGCGCATCAAGGCGGTGGGCTTCACCGGCTCGCGCAGCGGCGGCACCGCCCTGATGCAGGCGGCGCAAGAGCGTCCCGAGCCGATCCCGGTCTACGCCGAAATGAGCTCCATCAACCCGGTATTTCTGCTGCCGGAAGCGCTCAAGGCGCGTGGCCAGGCGCTGGGCGAGGCCTTCGTCGGCTCGCTGAACATGGGCGCCGGTCAGTTCTGCACCAACCCCGGGCTGGTCATCGCCGTCAAGGGCGAGGCGCTCGATGCCTTCGTGGCCGCCGCCGGCGAGGCGGTGAAGGGCTCCACGGCCCAGACCATGCTGACCCCGGGCATCTTTGAGGCCTACGTGCAGGGCGTCGACGGCCTCATGCAAAGCAGCAAGGCCCGCGAGGTCGCCCGCGGCGACGCCGGCGAGGGCCCTAACGCCTGCCAGACCGGGCTGTTCGTGGCCAGCGCGCAGGACTTCCTTCGTGAGGAGGCGCTGCAGGCCGAGGTCTTCGGCGCCACCTCGCTGGTGGTCGAGTGCGCCGACCTCGACGAGGTCAAGCGTGTGGCCGAGTCCCTGGAAGGCCAGCTCACCGCCACCCTGCAGATGGACGACGGCGACCTGGACGCGGCACGCAAGCTGCTGCCGACCCTGGAGCGTCGCGCCGGCCGGGTGATGGCCAACGGCTGGCCCACCGGCGTCGAGGTGTGCCACGCCATGGTCCACGGCGGGCCTTATCCGGCCACCTCGGACGCGCGCACCACCTCGGTGGGCAGCGCGGCGATCCATCGTTTCCTGCGCCCGGTGTGCTACCAGAACCTGCCCCAGGGCCTGTTGCCCGAGGCGATCCGGGACGGTAACCCGGCCGGCGTCAGCCGCCTGGTCGATGGCCGGCGAGAGGCCTGAGGCCTCCCTGGCAAGCCACCTGCCCGCCCTCTTCATGGTCGAGGGCGGGCAGGCCCATGCCTGTCGGCCTCCTCGGCAAGGCCGAGCCGCCCCCTGCCACCACGTCGACCCTGTCCTCGCGGCTCGGAGCCATGGACACCCATCGTAGTTTGTATACAATGTGCAATACTACGCGCACAGGTGGGGAGCGAGGCCATGCCGACATACAAGACACGGGCACAGTTCGTCGCGGACGATCTCCGCCGCCGCATTCTCGGCGGGGAGTTCCAGGGCGGCACCCAGCTACGTCAGGACGCCTTGGCCAAGGATTACGAGGTCAGCCGCATTCCCGTCCGGGAAGCCCTGCTGGCCCTGGAATCGGAGGGGCTGGTGGAGTTCCACGCGCACCGTGGCGCCTTCACGACGGAACTCTCCGTGGCCAAGATTCGCGAGTTGTTCGAGTTACGCATCCTCCTCGAGTCCTATGTCCTGAAGCGCGCGATCCCCGAACTCTCCGACGCCGATCTCCAGCATGCCGAGAATCTCCTGCGCCAATACGACGCCGCGCTGGATTCCGGCGGGCAGATCGACAACTGGAGCGACTACAACTTCGCCTTTCATCAAGCCCTGTATGCACCCGCCGGACTCCCCGAGACGATGTCGCTGATCGGCCAGTTGAACACCAAGTCCGATCGCTACATTCGCATGCAGTTGCTCTACACCCAGGAGATCGAGAAGGCGGAACGGGAACACCACGATCTGCTCGAACTGGCACGCCGGGGAGAGATCGATCGGGCCTGCGCGCTGCTGGAGCAGCATATCGCGGAAGCCTGCGAAGGCATCGTGGCCGTGCTGGAGGAACGTTCTCGCCACCTTCAGGAGGCGTGACGCCTCGATTCGCCTCCTGACCTGTTCACGAGCATTCGGCTCGACGCGCCGGATAGATCGCCATGACCGTTCCGAACGCCCCACCCGTCTCGCGTCGCATTGACGCCTGATCGCCTCCCAGCGCTTGCCAGGCCGGTTTCTCCGGCGACCTGACGCCGCCCGGCCCTCGACTCCCCCTCCACTGTCATCCATCTCGATCGCTCGCCGATTCGACTCGACTTTCGTCGACATCGACATTGCAGCCAGAATCTGGCTAACATATATTTTATACAATCGACAAAATGGGATGAAGGAAACGCGATGGCCTCGGAACATCGGACAGCACACTCCCCGGCCGTCGACGCCGATATCGTCGTGGTAGGCGCCGGGGTCATAGGCGTGGCATGTGCCCTGTCGCTCAGCCGGCAGGGCCAGCGGGTAGTGGTGATGGACAGGCAGGCTCCCGGCATAGGGGCTTCCTATGGCAATGCCGGGCACATGGCCACCGAGCAGGTCTTTCCCATCGCCGATGCCTCGATCCTGGCGCGCCTGCCCGGCATGCTGAGAGACCCCATGGGGCCGCTGCGTCTCGACTGGCGGCATGTCCCTCGTGCCCTGCCCTGGTTCGCACGGCTACTCTGGAACCTCCGCCGGGCGCCCTATCAACGCAGCGCCTCGGGCATCCGTGCGCTGAACGAGAGGAGCCTGGCGGCCTGGCGCCATCTGCTGGTTTCCATCGATCAACCCCGGCTGTTGAAAAGCGACGGATCGTTCCTGGTGTACGAGCGGGCCGAGACGGGCAAAGAAATCGAGGCCCTGCAGTCGCGCCTGGAGGACCAACGTGTAGCCGTCGAGCACTGGCGGGGCGATGCGGTCCGTGACTTCGCCCCGGCGCTGTCTCAGGGCATCCGTGGTGGCCTCTTCTTTCCGGAGACGGGGCACGTCGTGGATCCCCAGCGCGTCGTCGAGGCCCTCGTCGACGCCGCCCGGGAAAACGGCGTCATCTTTGCCCGGGACGAGGCAGTGAGCGGCCGGGTCGACGAACGAGGCGTCACCCTCGTCACCCGCACCCGGACGCTGACCGCCAGCAAGGTCCTGGTGAGCTGCGGGGCCCACTCGGCACCGCTCACCGCCTCGCTGACGGGCATCAGGGTCCCGCTGGACACCGAGAGAGGCTATCACCTGATGCTGCCCAAGGAGCGCGAGCGCCTCCCCGTGGCGGTCACGTCCCTCGAACGGCGCTTCATCATGACGCCCATGGCACATGGCCTGCGGCTGGCCGGCACCGTCGAGTTCGCCGGGCTGACGCGCCCTCCCAACATGCAGCGGGCCTGGCAGCTGCATCGCCTGAGTCACGGCCTGTTCGAGACGGAGCTGGACGCCGGCTCCGCGACTCCCTGGATGGGGTTTCGCCCTTCGCTGCCCGATTCCCTGCCCATCATCGATGCCGTCAAGGACGGCAGGGTCCTGCTGGCCTTCGGCCATCACCATCTCGGACTCACCCAGGCGGCGCTGACCGCCGACATCATCACACACCTCGCCAACCCTGGATCGCCTCCAGATGCCACCGGCGAGCGGTCTCTTCCCGACCTGCAGCCCTATCGGCTGAACCGCTTCGCCTGATTCTCACCCCCAGACGTCAGACAACAACACCAAAGGAGTCAACATGACTGTATCCGCGGGTCCGACACGACTGCCCACCATGGCAGAAGTGCTTGCCATCATGGTCGGCTTCATCGCCATCATGTTCCTCAGCATCAACCAGCTACAGCTTCCCATTCAGCTTGCGCTCTTCGCCTCCTGGTTCCTGGTCATGGGCCTGGGCCTGAGGCTCAAGGTGCCGTACGAACACATGCAGAAAGGGCTGATCGATGGCATTCACAACGGCATGGAGGCCGTGCTCGTCCTCACCACCGTGGGGGCCCTGATCGGCACCTGGATCGCCGGCGGCGTCGTGCCCAGCATCATCTACTACGGCCTGTCGGTGATGAGTCCGCAGATCTTCCTGTTCGCCGCGTTCATCATCTGTGCCTTGACCTCCCTGGCCACGGGCACGTCCTTCGGCACGGCCGGTACCGCCGGGGTCGCCATGATGGGGATCGGGCACAGCTTCGGCATTCCCCTGCCCCTGGTCGCCGGTGCCGTGATCTCGGGCGCCTACGTGGGCGACAAGATGTCCCCGCTTTCCGATACCACGGTAATGACGGCCTCGCTCTGCAAGGTCAAGCTGATCGAGCATATCCGCTCCATGATGTGGGTCAGCCTCCCTGCGATCGCCATCGTCTCGATCCTGTTTTTGATCGTCGGGTTCTTTTACATCAGCGACAGCGCTGATACCTCTCGCGCCTCGGTCGCCATGCAGGCTCTCGAGAGCCACTTCTCGATCAGCCCCTGGTTGCTGCTGCCGGCGGTGGTCGTCATCGCCCTGCTCACGCGCCGCTTCCCGGCCATTCCCGTGATCACCTTCGGGGCGGTCCTGGGTAGCGTCTGCGCCTGGCTGGCACAGGGAACGGATCCCATCGAGGCGATTCGCATCGCTTACACCGGCAATGCCATGCAGTCGAACGTGCCCTTCCTGGATACCCTGCTGAATCGCGGCGGCATCGAGTCCATGCTGGGCGTGGTGGCCCTGATCCTGTTCGCGCTCGGTCTCGGCGGCCTGATGAAGCAGGTCGGCATCCTGCAGGCGATCAGCAACGGTTTCCTGCGCTGGGCCGACAATCCCGGCCGCCTGACGGTCTCCACCATGCTGGGGGGCTTCTTCGGCAACTTCTTCGGCGGTGCCGCCTATGTCTCGCTGATCACCGCGAGCACCATCACCGAAAAGAATTACGACGACCAGGGCGTGGATCGCCGTGTGCTGTCACGCAACGCCGAGGCCGGCGGGACCATCACGACCCCGATGGTGCCCTGGACGGATGGCGGCGTCTTCATGGCCACCACGCTGGGCGTCTCGACGCTCACCTACTTGCCTTTCCTGTGGTACCACCTGCTGGTCCTGGCCATTACTCTCTTCTATGGCTTCGCCAACATCGCCATCTGGCGCACCGAGCCAGCAACACAGGCGGCAAGGGACCCCAGGACCACTCAGGACTTCCAGGCCTCCTGAACCTTGCTTGGCGATCGAGGCGCCAACGACGAAGCCCCGCCGCGGCGGGGCTTTTGCATGCCAGGGCAATCGTTCCAGCTCGCGCTACCCGCGGGAGGCGCGGCCCTCACGCCTCGACGGTGACCTCATAGCCCGTGAACTTGCGCAGGTTGATCACGCCACTGTCGAGGATCAGGTACTGGCCCTTGATGCCGAGCAGCGTGCCGGCGACCTTGGGCGCCTTGTCGAAGTTGTGGGAGACCACCTTGGTGGGATGCTCGAGCACCGGGTACTCGAAGGCGTAGGGCGCGACGTCGAGCTCGCGGATGGCGTCATGGCCGAAGCGCTCGCGCAGCGCGAGCAGGCCCGGTGCGAGGCGCTCGAGCAGCCGGTCGCGTTCGCCGGGCAGATCGAGCTCCACGGCCTCGCCCTTGAGCATGGCGCGCCAGTTGGTGCGATCCGAGACCTCGTCCTTGAACAGCACCTCGACGAAGCCGGACTGCTGGCGGGTATCGACCTCGAGAATCGGCAGCGCCTGGACGGCGCCCTGGTCGAGCCAGCGGGTCGGCACCTGGGTGCCGCGGGTGATGCCGACCTTGAGCCCTGAGGCGTTGGCCAGGTAGACCACATGGGGCCGGAAGCAGTGGGTCTCACCCCACTCGGGCTCGCGGCAGGTACCCTGGAAGTAGTGGCACTGCTCGGGCTTCATGATGCAGGTATCGCACCGGGCCAGCTTCTTGAAGCAGGGATAGCAATGGCCCTGGCCGAAGCTCTTCTTCGTCGCCCGTCCACAGTGGGTGCAGGCGATGGCGCCGGTCCAGGTCAGCCGCAGCGGTTGGCCGAGCAGGTCGTTGAGGCCGAGACGCTCGTCGCCGGCGCGCAGGGTGTAGCGCGACGGCGATCCCGGCGTCACTGCCATCTTGGTCAAGCAGCCCGTCAGGGCGACGGCCTCAGCCACGGCCGACGTCCCGACCGAGGCCGGCCTGTTCCGCAGACACGCCGGCACCGCTGCTGTCGGCGCCGCAGGTGCGACGCTCCAGATAGCCGACGCGCTGCTCGGCGGGCACGTTATTCTCGGCCTCGTAGCGCATCACCGCCTCGAGACACAGCTCGGTCTGCTCGGAGGTCAGGAAGCGGCCATCCGGCCACTTGCGCAGGGACACCGCCTGCTTGAGGCTCTCGTAGATGGACGGCGTCATCTGCTGGATCATGCGCTCGAAGGTCATATCGCTCATGGCAGGCTTCTCTGGCGGAAACGAAACGGGAAGATCAGCGCCGGACACGGCGTGAACGGGAATGATACCAGCCGAACGCCAGCCCCACGACCAGCCCGCCCAGGTGCGCCTCGTTGGCCACGTTGCCGAAGCCGAACAGTTCGGCCACGTCGGTCATGGTGAAGACCATCCAGCCGAGCATGAACACCACCAGCATCTGGGGCACGAAGAAGCCGTCGCCGGGGCGCCGGCGCGACATCAGCCAGACGTAGCCCAGCAGGGCGAAATCGACCCCGGACATGCCGCCGAACAGCACCGTGCCGGTGGCGTACTGGGCCAGGTTGCCGCCGATGCCGGCGGCCAGCAGCAGCGTCAGCATGCGCCCGCGGCCGTGGAAGCCCTCGACCTGGCGGCCGAAGTACCATAGCCACAGCATGTTGAAGACTAGGTGCATCCAACCGAAGTGCAGGAAGGCCGGCGACAGTAGCCGCCACACCTGCCCCGAGGCCAGGGTCTCGCCCAGGTTGCCGAAGGCCAGCTGGCCCTGGGCCACACCCACCGGCACGATCGTCATGGCGGCGATCACCAGATCGCCGAGCACGCTCATCACCGCGAATACCGCCAGGCACAGGGCCAGGGCGGAGGCGGTGACGGGCGCTTGGCGGAAGGGCGCCAGCCAGGCGGGCATGGCGGGGCGACGCCGCGCCCGCTGCCGGGTACGGCCCTCCGGCATCAGCGGCTCGCCGCGCTGCCAGCGCATCACCAGACCCTGCATGGCCTCCTTCTGCTGGGGATCGATCAGCCACAGCACCCGGCCCTCGTCCTCGTCGGTGAAGAAGTGGCCGATGCGATGCGCCCAGAGCGCCTGGCGCAGTTCACGGGTGTCGGTGTCACGGGGCAGCAGCATCACCCGATACATGGTCTCTCCTGGCGGCGGCGAACCGGGCATGGCGGGCACAAAGAAAAAGTCCGGCGGAGGGGGCCGCCGGACAAGAGCAAGGGATCATTCAAGGGAACACCTACTCTGACGGCCTGGTGGGCGACAAGTTCGCAACGGTTATCGAGAATTAGGTAACGATTTGTATCAGTCGAAATCGATCTCCCAGGGCTGGGGGCGAGCCTGCTCCTCGCGGGGCACCCGGATCCACACGAAGCGGTTGGCATCGAGGCGCGACTCGCCGCTCCAGCGATAGGCCACCAATCGGCCGAACTTGACCGCACTGTAGTCCAGGCAGGCGATGTTGGGCGCCGGCAGTGCCGGAATGCCCTCGCACCAGTAGTGGCCGATGAACAGCGGCGGCTGCTCGGGGCCGTAGTGGCTCAAGCGAGCCGTCTCGGCCTCGGTGAGCGGCCGCCCCTCGAGGTCGCCGGGCAGGTTGTCGGGCTGGAAGACCACGTCGCCCCAGGTGCGCGGCGAACGCGCCCAGAAGTGGGCCCGGAAGCTGCGCCGGGTGAAGCCGTCGCCGGAGTGGATCTGCACGCCCTCGGGCAGCAGGATGTGGCTGCCTCGGGTCAGGCGATCGAGAATGCGGAACTCGCGGGTACCCGGCTGGACGGCGGCGGCCAGGAAATCGAGGTCGATGCGACCGTCCGGCCGGGAGCGGCGCAGCTCGTCGATCAGCGGCTGATCCCAGCAGGCGTGGACCACGCGCAGGCCGTCGAGCTCCAGGTACAGCGGGATCTCGAGGAACCAGGCCAGCGCCTCCTCCCACTCCTGGGGATGGTCGCGGTACTGCTCCAGGGTCTCGCGGACGATGCGATTGTGCCGCGGGGTGTGCTCACGCAGCCATTCCCGCCCCAGCTCGGGCGGGGCGCGATGGCTGTAGGCCAGGGCGTTGATCTCGTGGTTGCCCATCACGATCAGCGCCTCGCCCTCCTCGACCATGCGCCGGGCGATGCTCACCGCCAGCCGTATGCGCGGACCGCGGTCGATGAGGTCGCCGAGGAAGATCACCTTGCGCCGCGGATGGCGATAGACGCCGCCACGCTGATGGTAGCCGAGGCGCTCGAGCAGGGCCGCCAGCGTCGCCCCGCAGCCGTGCACGTCGCCGATCAGGTCGTAGCCTTCCAGGGGCGCTCTGCTCACCTCAGTCTCCCAGGCGGTTGCTCCAGCCCAGCTTGCTGCGCAGGACCTCGTAGAAATTGTGCCCCAGCGGATGCACCAGCTGCACCCGCTGGGGCTTGCGGCGGATCACCAGGACGTCGTCGGGCTTGGCCACGGCGCGGGTCTGGCCATCGCAGCTGATGTGCGGGTAGGTCTGGTTGGTCTCGCCGATGTGGATGCGGATCTCACTGGCCGCGTCGATGGCGATGGGCCGGCTCGACAGGGTGTGCGGAAACATCGGCACCAGGGTGACGACCTCCAGCCGGGGATGCATGATCGGCCCCCCGCCGGACAGCGCGTAGGCGGTGGAGCCGGTGGGAGTGGCGATGATCAGGCCATCGCTGCGCTGGCTGTGCACGAACTGGCCGTCGATGAACAGCTCGAATTCGATCATGCGCACCGCCTTGCCGGGGTGCAGCACGACCTCGTTCAGGGCGTCGCCGTCGCCCACCAGGACATCGTCGCGGTAGAGCTCGGCGTCGAGCAGGAAGCGCTCCTCGAGCTCGAAGCGACCGGCCAGTACCTCGCCGACCCGTTCCTCGAGCTCGTCGGGGGAGATGTCGGTGAGAAAGCCCAGCCGCCCGCGGTTGACGCCCAGCACCAGGGTGCCGCTGTGGCACAGGGTGCGGGCGGCGCCGAGCAGGCTGCCGTCGCCGCCGACCACGATCACCAGGTCGCAGAGCTCGCCGAGCCGGCGACGGCTGGCCTCGGGATGACCGTGGCCGAGCAGCACGGTGGCGGTACGATCCTCGAGGATGACGTGATAACCGGCGTCATCGAGGAAGCGGCTCAGCCGCTTGAGGGTATCGACCACCTTGGCGCTGCCCAGGCGACCGATCAGGCCGATGTTCTTGAAGGCGTGCATGCGCGGGTCCTTCGCTTCGCGACGGCTCATTATGGCGACTGGGCCACGACCGGGCAAACCGCCCTCAGGCCGTGCGCGGCACGCGGCGCCGCTGCCACCACTCGTTGATCAGCAGCGAGGCCAGGATGATGGCCCCGCCCAGGGCGAGGCGCGGCAGGTCGGCGTCGCGGTTCCAGATCAGCAGGTTGACCAGCAGGCCGGCGGGCACCAGGGCGTTGTTCATGACCGCCAGCGCCCCGGCGTCGACCCGAGTCGCGCCCAGGTTCCACAGGAAGTAACCGACCCCGGAGGCCACCAGGCCCAGCCAGGCCAGCACGCCCCACTGCAGCGGCGTGGCGGGCAGCGCCGTGGCGTCGCCCCACCACAGGAAGGCCGGCAGCGCCACCGCCAGGGCCCCCAGGTAGAACCAGCCGAACACCGCCAGCCGCGGCAGCGCGGCGGGCAGCCCGGCCGAGAGCCGGCGATAGCCGACCTGGCCCAGCGCGAAGCACAGGTTGGCCCCCTGGACCACCAGGAAGCCGAGCCAGTAATCGCCGTCCAGACCTTGGTAGCGAATCACCGCCGCGCCCAGCACCGCCAGGGCCGCGGTGACCAGGTGAAAGGGCGTGAAGCGCCGGAACAGCAGGTCGTCGAGCAGGGTGATGTAGAGCGGCGTGAGCACCGTGAACAGCAGCACCTCGGGCACCGAGAGCAGCAGGAAGGACTGGTAGAAGAAGATGTACATCAGCCCCAGCTGCAGGGCGCCGAGGCCCATCAGCGCCAGGCGCTGGCGGCCGCGCAGCAGCTGCGGGCGCAGCACCGGCAGGAACAGCAGCGCCGCCAGGCCGATGCGGGTCAGCACCGAAAAGTAGCTGTCCACCTGGCCGGCCAGGTAGACGCCGATCAACGAGAACGAGAAGGCCCACAGTACCGTGATGCCGACGAGATAGCCCAAGAGTCAACTCCGCGCCAGAATGGGGGTCGACGAGGATTATACCGGCGACATTCGGCCTGCCAAGCGTCAGTGCCGCGTCCGCCACAGGCGGTGGAGCACATAGCCCGCCCCGGGCAGCCAGCCGAGCAGGGTCAGCCCCAGGGCGAGCCAGACGCGACGCGGCCCGCCCCCCGCCAGGCCCATCGCCAGCGGGGGCAGCAGCACGGCCAGCGCCACCAGGGCGGCGAAGGGCTCCGCCCGAGCGGCCGACGCTGGCGCCGGCGAAGCGGGCTCGCGCGTCGCCGCAGGCGCCGCCTCGGGCGTCCACTCGCCCACCCCGGCGTCGGCCGGCCGCGCCGGGGCCGGCTCGTGCTCCCGGGCCTGACGATGGGCCTCGTGGTCGATCTTCTGCTCCAGGTCGTCGGCGCCCTCGGCGAGCTGATCGTGGTAGCGCTCCCAGTCTTCCCAGTCGTGGGGGGTGCCCGCCCGGGGACGATGATCCCCGGATTCCCGGGCTCGCTCCCAGGCCTTCTCTTCCAGGGTGTTGGGGCGCTCGCGATCGCGTTCTCCATCCAGGCCCTTGCGGGCCAGGTATTCTCGGGCATCCATGAGACGTCTCCATCGATCGAGGGATGCGGCATTGTGCCTCATTGGAGTGGCGGCTCAAGGGGCGGGTTCCGCGGCGGGCGCCCTGCGTTGGTGGCCGGCACGGTGCAGCGCCGGGGGAGTCGGCTATGATGAACGCGAGACACGCCGTGGCCGCCGGCCGTATAAGGGCGCAGGGAAGCTGCCCGGGCCGGAGCCCTGGCGAGAGGTCCCACCGGCACAAGGAGAATCGCCATGCCCAGCAAGGCTCCCACCATCGTGCGCGAGATCATGTCCCGCGACTGCTATCGGGTCCACGGCAAGACGTCGGTCACCACCCTGGCCCAGGGCCTGGCACTGCATCGGCTGCCCGGGGCCCCGGTGGTCGACGACCACGATCGGCTGATCGGCTTCATCTCCGAGCAGGACGTGATCGGCAAGCTGCTGGAGAGCGCCTATCTCGACGACGAGCCGCCACTGGTCCATGAGCTGATGCGCAACGAGGTGCTCTCCGTCACCCCCGCCAAGAGCATCACCGACCTGGCCCAGGAGATGCTGGGCGCCAAGCCCAAGGTCTATCCGGTCACCGAGCAGGGCCGGCTGGTCGGCATCGTCACCCGCCGCGACGTGCTCAGCGCCATCCTGCGCATGCGTCACGGCTGACCCTCTCGCCGCCCCCTCCGACACCCGGCCCGGCGCCGGGTGTCGTCATGCTGGGCCCAATAAAAAACCGCCTCATCGGAGATGAGGCGGTCAAGGATCGAATCGCAAGCCAGAACAACAGTGCTAGCGACTGCCATCGCCGCTGTTGTCTGCACCTGTTCTGACAGTGATGGCAGGAAAAGTTCAGGTCCGCGACGAAAAAATTTCACGGTGACTATCCGCTGACCGGACTACGGCGAGGGTTGTAATCATTAAACTGCTGGATATACTGGCAAACCGGTGCGCGGGTGTAGCTCAATGGTAGAGCAGAAGCTTCCCAAGCTTAAGACGAGGGTTCGATTCCCTTCACCCGCTCCAGCTCCCGCTCTCGCCTGACGGGCACCGCCGTTGGCAACACGACTCCCGAGCGCAGCATGGCCCTGTTCCTGACCGTCTTCCTCGTCTGCCTGCTGATCATCGGCGGCATGGTCGCCATCCTGATGACCGCCCGGACCCCACGCTACCGTACCGAACCCGATCACCTGCTCGAGCTGTTCGACCGGGCGATGGAGAGCCGCGTCGGCGAGACCGAATGGAACGCCATCATCGGCTATCCGATTCGCCATGACGACTACCTGGAAGGCGTGCGCCGCCGAGCCCAGCGACTGATGGACGACCACGGCCGACATGGCCGGGTGGCGCGGGGCAAGCCGCTACTCGACGACGAGGGCCGGGCCGAACTGGCCGCCCTGCGCGATCACCTTGCCGCGCGAATCGCCCTGCGGCGCGACCGCGCCTGAGACATCGCGCTTGAGAATGAGTCGCGACACGCGATCCGGTATACTGGTCGACACGATGACAACGCCGCGCCGGAGGCCGATGATGAGCAGCGCCATCCGCCAGACCCCCCTCGACACCGCCATCCATCACCATGCTCACGACTTCCACCAGATCGTGATCGGACTGGACGGCCGGGCGGAATTCGAGATCGAGGGCCTCGGGGGCACCATCTCGGCGCTCTCGGGCTGCATCGTGCCGGCCAACCACCTGCACTACTACGCCGGCACCGGCGACAACCGCCAGCTGATCCTCGACCTGCCCCATGACGCCCTGTCGTTGACCGGCCATCACCACGAGCTGGCCCGGTTGTTCGACGCGCCGCGCTTCTTCGACCTCGACGACCCACTGGCGCGCTTCCTCGACTTCGTGCTCCACGAGCTGCGCCTGCTGGCCGGCCAGGGCGCCCTCACCGGCCTCCACCAGGAGCGTCTGGCCAGCACGCTACTGGGCTCGCTGCACGCCCGGCTGTCCGGCGACGCCTCGCCCAGCGGTCGGCCCCTCGACCTGACGGCCCTGGACCGCTTCATCGACCACCATCTCGCCGGTGGCCTGCGGGTCGCCGACCTGGCGGCCGAGGCCTGCCTCAGCGAGGCGCACTTCACGGTGCGCTTCCGCTCACAGACCGGCCTCTCGCCGTGGCGCTACGTGATGCGCCGTCGTTTGCAGACGGCCCGGCGGCTGATTCACGAGAGCCATCTTCCGCTCTCCGAGATCGCCGCGCTCACCGGCTTCACCAACCAGAGTGCCCTGTCCCGGGCCTTCCGTCGCGACTACGGCCATCCGCCCAGCCAGCTGCGCCGGGCGCCATCCCAGCGGCTCGCCAGCGGACTGCCGACGAATTAGACCTAAGTCGTAAAAGTTCCCTGCCCCAGCGCAACATCCGCGAATCGGTCAAATCCACCCGCGGATACGGCAAGCAGTGCCCCCATCGCCCCCCTACCCTTGCAGGATGCTTGTGAATCCGCCGGCGTCCCCTGACGCGGCGGCGGGAACTCTCACCCTGTCATGAAGGGTTGCTTTCGGGGAACGACATGCTCAACGCCAACACCATGCTGGAGGACGCCACCTGGCGTCAGGATCTCGACACCCTCTTCGCCCGCATCAGCGACCACTATGTCGTCGATGAAGAGGGCTTCGTCGAGGAGTTGATCAAGGCGCTGGGGGCGGATCGTCAGGATTTCGCCCGCACCGCCGACAAGGCCGCCGAGCTGGTGCGCGAGGTCCGCCAGATGGACACCGCGGTGGATACCATCGATGAGCTGCTCCAGCAGTACAGCCTGGACACCCACGAGGGCCTGATGCTGATGTGTCTGGCCGAGGCCATGCTGCGCATCCCCGACAAGGCCACCGCCGATGCGCTGATCGAGGACAAGCTGGGGCCGGCCGACTGGCAGGCACACCTGGGGCAGAGCGAGTCCTGGATGGTCAATGCCTCCACCTGGGGCCTGCTGATGACCGGCCGCGTGGTCACCATGGATCAGCCCCGTGACGGCAAGCCCTCCGGCTTCATCAACCGGCTGGTCAACCGCATGGGCGAGCCGGTGATTCGTCGTGCCATGCTCGAGGCCATGAAGATCATGGGCAAGCAGTTCGTGCTCGGCCGTGACATCGACGAGGCCATCAAGCGTTCCAGGCCGCTGTTCGACAAGGGCTACACCTACTCCTACGACATGCTCGGCGAGGCCGCCCGCACCCGCCGCGATGCCAAGCGTTACTTCGACGACTATGCCCGGGCCATCGAGCGAGTCGGCAAGGCTGGCCGCGAACTGAGTGCCAAGACCCCCACGCCCTCGATTTCCATCAAGCTCTCGGCGCTGCATCCGCGCTACGAGTTCGGCCGCCGCGACCAGGTGCTGCGCGAGCTGGTCGCCAGCGTACGCGAGCTGGCCGCCATGGCCCGCGAGCGCAGCGTGGCGGTGACCATCGACGCCGAGGAGGTCGATCGCCTGGAGCTGTCGCTGGAGGTGTTCCGCGCCGTCTACGAGAGCGACACCTGCCGCGGCTGGGGGCAGTTCGGCCTGGTGGTCCAGGCCTACTCCAAGCGCGCCCTGCCGGTCCTCCACTATCTCAACCGCCTGGCCGAGCACCAGGGCGACGAGATCCCGATGCGCCTGGTCAAGGGCGCCTACTGGGATACCGAGATCAAGGAGTCACAGCAGCTCGGGGTGGAGGGCTATCCGGTCTACACCCGCAAGGCCACCACCGACGTGGCCTACCTGGTATGCGCGCGTTTCCTGCTCTCGGAGGCCACCCGGGGCCGGATCTTCCCGCAGTTCGCGACCCATAACGCCCACACCATCAGCACCATCCTCGAGTATGCCAATCAGGCCGACCGCCCGTTCGAGTTCCAGCGCCTGCACGGCATGGGCGAGGCGCTCTACGATGTCGCCCTCAAGCGGGCGCCCCAAGGCACCTATTGCCGCATCTACGCCCCGGTAGGCGCCCACAAGGATCTGCTGCCCTACCTGGTGCGTCGGCTGCTCGAGAACGGCGCCAACTCATCGTTCGTTCACCAGTTGGTCGACCCCAAGGTGCCGGTGGAATCCCTCTGCGTGCACCCGGTGGAGACGCTGCGGCAGTACACCGGCCTGGCCAACAACCTCATCCCCCTGCCCCGTGACATCTACGGGCCTCACCGCCGGAACTCTCAGGGAGTGAACTTGAACATCAACAGCCAGTATCAGCCGCTGATGGACGACATGCAGAAGCATATGGACACCCTGTACCAGGCGCGTCCGCTGCTGGCCTTCGACGTCACCACCGACCCGGCGCTGGTTCATGACGTCAAGAGCCCCCATGATCGCCGCCAGCCCGTCGGCAGCGTGCTGTGGACCACCCAGGAACAGACCCAGCGGGCACTGGACGCCGCCTGGGCCGCCTTCCCGGGCTGGGACGCCACCCCGGTGGCCGAGCGTGCCGCCATCCTGCGACGCTTCGCCGACTTGATGGAGGAACACCTGGCCGAGCTGATGGCGCTGTGCTCCCGTGAAGGCGGCAAGCTGCTCACCGACGGCGTCGACGAGATCCGCGAGGCGGTGGACTTCTGCCGCTACTACGCGACCCGCGCCGAAGAACTGTTCGCCGAACCGACCCGCCTGCCCGGGCCCACCGGCGAGTCCAACGACCTGATGATGGGCGGCAAGGGCGTGTTCGCGGCGATCAGCCCCTGGAACTTCCCGGTGGCGATCTTCTGCGGCCAGGTCGTGGCCACCGCGGTGGCCGGCAACACCGTGCTGGCCAAGCCCGCCGAGCAGACCTCGATCGCCGCCCACCGCGTCATCGAGCTGCTGCACGAGGCCGGCATGCCGCGCGATGTGGTGCAGCTGCTGCCCGGCGACGGCCCCACCGTGGGTAGCGTGCTGACCAGCGACCCACGCGTCACCGGCGTGGTGTTCACCGGCGGCACCGATACCGCTCAGATCATCAACCGCGCCCTGGCCAGCCGCGACAATGCGCCCCTGCCGACCCTGGTGGCCGAGACCGGCGGCATGAACGCCATGATCGTCGATTCCACCGCCCTGCCGGAGCAGGTGGTGGCCGACGTCATCCACTCGGCCTTCCAGAGCGCCGGCCAGCGCTGCTCGGCACTACGCGTGCTCTACCTCCAGGACGACGTGGCCGACCGGGTCATCGAGATCCTCGAGGGCGCCATGGCCGAGCTCCACGTGGGCGACCCCCGCGATCTGGGCACCGACGTGGGGCCGGTCATCGACGAGGATGCCCGCCAGGGCCTGCAGGCCCACATCGACAGGCTCAAGGGCGAAGGCCGGCTGCTGGCCGAGACCAAGCTCGACCCGGCGCACACCGCCGAGGGCACCTTCATCGCCCCCACGGCCTTCCAGATCGACGGTATCGAGGCGCTGGAGCGCGAGCAGTTCGGCCCCGTGCTGCACATCGTGCGCTACCGGGCCGACGAGATCGACCGGGTCATCGAGTCGATCAACGGCCGTGGCTATGGCCTGACCTTCGGCGTGCACAGCCGCAACGAATCCTTCGCCGAGGAGATCGCCCGCAAGGTCCGCGTCGGCAACGTCTACGTCAACCGCGACATCATCGGTGCCGTGGTGGGCGTGCAGCCGTTCGGCGGCCAGGGCCTCTCCGGCACCGGCCCCAAGGCGGGCGGCCCGAACTATCTGCTGCGCTTCGCCACCGAGAAGACGGTGACCGTCAACACCGCCGCCCTGGGCGGCAATGCCTCGCTGCTGGCCATGGGCGACGAATGAGCCCGGCGGGCGAGGGTCGACCTCGCCTGCCCCGCCGACGCACCGGTGTCTGACGGGCGACGCCCGCCCGGCACCGGCACCGAGAATCCCCCATCACCCTGCAAGGGAGACGCTTATGACACCCAGCATCTTCTTCGGCCTGATCGGCCTACCCGGCCTGCTGATCGCCGCCACCCTCGTCTGCTACGTCATTCAGGGCCGACACGACCAGGCCTCTTCCTGAGGCGATCCCCCCACTCCCGCGAATAAGAAATGCGTCAGCGAGGACACCTTCCATGACAGCCGACCCCATCACGCTCACCGTCTTCGGTGCCTATCTCGTCTTCCTGGTCATCATCGGCCTGGCCAGTTCCAAGAAGAGTGCCGGCGGCCTGGAAGACTTCTTCCTCGCCGGCCGCAACCTCAACAAGTGGACCGTTGCGCTGAGTGCCGTCAGCTCCGGACGCAGCGGCTGGCTGATCCTCGGCGTCACCGGCATGGCCTACCTCTCCGGGTTCAAGGCCATCTGGGCGATCGCCGGCTACATCGTCGCCGAAATCGCCATGTTCTTCTTCGTCGCACGCCGCTTCCGCGAGTACAGCCAGGCCACCGGGTCCATCACCGTCCCCGATCTGCTGGAGTCCCGCTTCCCCGGCGGCGCCAGGGCCGTGCGCGTGGTCAGCTCGCTGATCATCGTGTTCTTCATGATCGCCTACGTGGGCAGCCAGGTGGTGGCCGGCGGTACCGCCTTCTCCAGCACCCTGGGGCTGTCCCAGAGCGGCGGCATGTGGCTCACCGCGGCCATCCTGTTGCTCTACGTGATGATGGGCGGCTTCCATGCGGTCAGCAAGACCGACGTCCTCCAGGCCGGGTTCATGTTTGCCTCGCTGGTGATCCTGCCGATCATCGCCATCATCAACCTCGGCGGCTTCGGCCCGGTGCTGGAGGCCATGCAGGCCCAGGGCGCCGGCTTCGTCGATCCCTTCGCCTTCTCGCTGGGCGCGGTCCTCGGCCTGCTCGGCATCGGCTTCGGCAGCCCCGGCAACCCGCATATCCTGGTGCGCTACATGTCGCTGAAGAACGTCGGGGAGATGCGCCAGGCCGCGCTGATCTCCTCGCTGTGGAACGTCATCATGGGCTGGGGGGCGATCACCATCGGCCTGGTGGGGCGCGTCTACTTCCCCGAGGTCGGCCTGCTGCCCGACGGCAACCACGAGGCGCTGTTCACCAGCCTGGGCCAGGAACTGCTCAGCCCGCTGCTGATGGGCGTGCTGCTGGTGGCGATCCTCGCCGCCATCATGTCCTCCGCCGACAGCCAGCTGCTGGTGGGCGCCAGCGCCCTGGTCCGCGACATCTACGACAAGCTGCTGCATCGCGGCGGCGACATCTCCCAGGATCGCCTAGTCACCTACAGCCGCCTGGCCACCGCCTCCATCATGCTGCTGGCGGTGCTGCTGGCCTTCTCCGCCCAGACCTTCGTGTTCTGGCTGGTACTGTTCGCCTGGGGCGGCCTCGGCGCCTGCTTCGGCCCGGTACTGCTGATGACCCTGTACTGGAAGAAGCTGACGCGCCAGGGCAGCCTGTGGGGCATGATCGCCGGCCTGGTGGCGGTGCTGCTGGGCTCCCAGCAACCGGCCTGGACCTACGCCTTCCTGCCGGACATCAACGAACTGTTCGCCGCCCTGCTGTTCGGCATCACCAACGCCGCGGTGCCCGGCTTCGTGGTCTCGACCCTGGTCGCCCTGGGGGTCAGCCTGCTGACCTACCGCGAGCAGCAGAGCCTCGACCCCAGCGGCGTGCGCCACTGAGGCCGCCCATCGACGGCACCGTTTCCCGGCGGTGCCGCATCCTCACGTTCCAGAAGGGAGTCGACACATGCACAGCAAGATCACCTTCATCGGCGCCGGCAACATGGCCAGCGCCATCTTCGGCGGCATGATCGAGGGCGGCCACCCGGCCGACGCCATCACCGCGACCTCCCCCGACGATGCCATCCTGGCCCCCCTGCGCAGCCGCTACGGCATTCGCACCGAGCAGGACAACAGCACCGCCGTGGCCGATGCCGACGTGGTGGTGCTGGCGGTCAAGCCCCAGATCATGCGCGACGTCTGCCTGGCAATGCGTGACGCCGTCCAGGCCCACAAGCCGCTGATCGTCTCGGTGGCCGCCGGCCTCGAGGCCGATACCCTGAACGGCTGGCTGGGCGGCGACCTGGCCATCATTCGCTGCATGCCCAACACCCCGGCGCTGGTCGGCGCAGGCGCCCTGGGCCTGTATGCCAACCCGGCCGTCAGTGCCGAGCAACGTGATATCGCCCACGGCCTGCTCGGTGCCGTGGGCCTGGTGGAGTGGGTCGAGGAGGAGGCCCTGCTCGAGGCCGTGACCGCCGTCTCGGGCAGCGGACCGGCCTACTTCTTCCTGTTCTTCGAGGCCATGGAGGAAGCCGGAGTCGCCCAGGGACTGCCTCGCGAGACCGCCCGTCGCCTGGCCCTGCAGACCGGCTTCGGCGCGGCCCGCATGGCGCTCGACAGCGAGCACGATCCCGCCCAGCTCAAGCGCAATGTCATGTCGCCTCAGGGCTCCACCGAACGCGCCATCCAACACTTCGAGCAGGCCGGCCTGCGCCGCATCGTCGACGAGGCCATGCGCGCCTGTGCGGATCGGGCCCGAGAAATGGCCAAGGACTTCGGCAACCACTAATATCAACATCACAAGGTCGGTTCACGGGAAAGAGCCGGCCCTATCTCATCCCTGTGCCAGGCGTCTTCGGCACGCCGTCACACAACAACAGGAGACGGCCCTATGGTCGACAACATGGCCACCCATGGCTTGACATGCGTACTCTCCCGGATCGCGTTACATGCCAGCCCCGTGCTGGCCGGCCGGTCTATCCACACTCCGGCGACCCCACGCCCGGCAAAATAAAAAGGAGACGTTCTTATGGCTATTGGTGTTTGGATCAGTCTGTTTGCGTACTTTGCGCTGATGATCGCCATCGGCTTGTATGCCATGCGCAAATCGACGTCGACATCGGAAGGTTACATCCTGGGGGGCCGCTCCCTCAGCCCCAAGGTGGCGGCCCTGTCGGCCGGCGCATCGGACATGAGCGGCTGGTTGCTGCTGGGCCTGCCCGGGGCGATGTTCGTCTCGGGTCTCGGCTCGGCCTGGATCGGCATCGGCCTGCTGGTGGGGGCGTTCTTCAACTGGCTGCTGGTGGCGCCGCGCCTTCGCGAACAGACGGTTCACTACGGTAACGCGATCACCATTCCACAGTTCCTGGCCAACCGCTTCCCGACCCAGGCGATTCCGTTGAGAACGGTCTCCGCCATCGTGATCGTGGTGTTCTTCTCGGTGTACACGGCCTCGGGCCTGGTGGCGGGCGGCAAGCTGTTCGAAAGCGCCTTCGCCGGGGTCATCAACGTCGGCGGCATGAGCGACTACGGCACGGGCATCCTCATCACGCTGGGCGTGGTGCTGGCCTATACCGTGGTCGGCGGCTTCATGGCCGTGAGCATGACGGACTTCGTGCAGGGCTGCATCATGATGCTGGCGCTGGTGATCATGCCGGCGGTGGTGCTGTTCGGCGAGGGCGGCGGTGGCTTCTCGCAGGCCTCGCAGACCCTGAACGAGGTCGATCCCACCCTGCTCTCCTGGACGGAGGGGCTGACCTTCATCGGCTGGCTGTCGGCGGTAACCTGGGGCCTGGGGTATTTCGGCCAGCCGCACATCATCGTGCGCTTCATGGCCATCCGCACCCTCAAGGATGTCCCCATCGCCCGCAACATCGGCATGAGCTGGATGCTGATCTCGCTGATCGGCGCGGTCTCGCTGGGCATCTTCGGTCGCGCCTACGCGGTCCGCAACGGCATGAACGTCGAGGACCCGGAAACGATCTTCATCATCCTGGCGGACCTGCTGTTCCACCCGCTGATCACCGGCTTCCTCTATGCCGCGCTGCTGGCGGCGGTGATGAGCACCATCTCCAGCCAACTGCTGGTGGCCTCATCTTCCTTGACCGAGGACTTCTACCGCCTGTTCCTGCGCAAGGAGGCGACCGAGAAGGAGACCGTCACCGTGGGCCGGGCCTGCGTCGCCCTGGTCGGCCTGGTCGCCGCCGTCATCGCGTCCGACCCGAACTCCCAGGTCCTCGGCCTGGTCAGTAACGCCTGGGCCGGCTTCGGCGCGGCCTTCGGCCCGCTGATCATTCTGTCGCTGATGTGGTCGCGCACCAACGGTGCCGGTGCCATCGCGGGCATGATCGTGGGGGCCGCCACCGTCATGATCTGGATCGCACTGGGCTGGAACGGCTCCTTCCTGGGCGGCCCCGGCGTGTACGAGATCATCCCCGGCTTCATCGCCGCCTTCATCGCCATCCTGGTGGTGAGCAGCGTGACGGCCGATGCCGGCGAGTATCAGCACATCACTCGCTGAACGCTCTCCTCGTCGTGAAAGGGCTCCCTCGGGAGCCCTTTTTGGTGTCCGAGACCGGCCTCGGCTCGAAGCCTCCTGGCGTCGGCCAGGCACCCCATGGCTCTCTCCTCTCTCCCCGGGGTCAGCCCCACAGTCCACGCCCCGCCAGCAGCAACGCGAAGACCGGCAGCGAGGCGCGACTCCAGACGGTACCGGTCAAGCGCCAGGCGCCCCGCTCCCCGGCCTCCAGCGCCAGCGGCCGTGCGAAGGCACTGCCCAGCGCCCAGCCTCCCAATCCCACCAGCGGCCATCGCCAGGGCCAGGCCAGCCCCTGGACCAGCCCTGGATGCCACAACAGCCAGGCCGCCAACGCCGCCGCCACCAGCAAGGCCACCAGTGGCCAGTCGCCCCGGCCGACACGCGGCCCGGCAAAGAATGTCCTGTACATCCGGGGCCTCCCATGCGCCATCCCTGTCCCTAGTGAAGCCGAAAACCCGCGTCGCGGCGAATCATGTGCAGGAAATGTGAAAACCTGTACAGGGCCTATCCTTACGAAACGCCCGTCAGCAGGCACTTCCATGGCGAGCGTGCATCTACCGCTATCATGGCCATAGCAAAATTTTACAAGACATTTAGAAACAGTGTTTCTATACTTGGCATCACCACATGCGAAGATGTCGAATCACTCGACGTCGGCATCCTGGACGACACAGGGAGGCTTCCCATGAACATGACCCGTCTGATCACCGCCACCGCCTTCACCGCCGCCGGTCTCGTCGCGACCCAATCGGCGCTCGCCTACCAGGCCGGCGACTTCTATGTGCGCGGCGGTGTCGCCAAGTCCGAGGTCAAGGACGACAACGGTCGCGTGGCCGGCGGAGATCTCGACATCTCCGACGAGCGCGGCTTCACCTACGGGCTGGGCTACCAGTTCCACGACAAGCTGGGCGTCGAGCTCAACGGCTCCCAGGATATCGAGCACGACCTGGCCCTGAGCGGCGCCGACATCGGCACCGTGGACCGTCGCCCGGTCAACCTGATGCTCAACTACTATCCGCTGGGCGGTACCGACTCGCGGGTGCAACCCTATGCCGGCGCCGGCCTCAACTACACCCACTTCAATGACGAGAGCCTCTCGGGCCTCGAGGTGGAAGAGTCCTACGGTGCGGCCGCCCAGGTCGGCGTGGACCTGGCCCTGACCGACCGCCTGCTGGTGGGCGCCTTCGCCAACTACGCCGACGTGGAAGCGGACGTCAAGCTCAACGGCGATGACGTTGGCAACGCCGAGATCGACCCGGTGACCGTCGGCGGCGGCGTCACCTACCGCTTCTGATCCACGCCCCGTCATGCAAACGCAACAGGCCCGCCATACGGCGGGCCTGTTGCGTTGCGGGGGTCGAGCCGCCTAGCAGGCCGAATACCGGGACAGCCCCAGGGCCTTGAGGCTGGCATCATCGAGACCCTGCACCGCCTCCACGTCGGCCAGGCGAGCATGGTAGACGGAACTCAGGAAGGCCTCGCCGGCCAGCAGGTGCTCGAGGTATTCCCGAGCCGGCCTGAGCGCCTCGCCGGTGGTACCCGGCGCGGCGATGTAGACCCAGGCCTCGATGATGCCCCGGCCGGTGTGGATGGGCAGGCGGTGGCGATCATAGTCATGGGGATATCCCTCGAAGGGATCCATGCATTCGATCTGCTCGGGGTCCAGCAGCTCGAACAGCGCCCCCTCGACGCGTTGACCGGGCGCGGCCACCACATTGGCATGGCTGATGCCGGCCACCCGGGAGGCCTTGTCGAAGCGCAGGGCATGGTCGTACAGGACGCCGGGCAGGGCGCGTCGGGTCGTCCCGATGCGCGCCTCGACCCGCGCCGGATTCATGTTGCTGCCGTAGGCAAAGTAATAGGGCATAGAACACTCAGCGGACAATTCACCGTGCTGACGCGAGACCGGGCCATCATGGCCCGAGCACGGGCCGAGCCCGCGCAGAAAACGTCATCGACGCCGCACGAACGAGCGCGATGGCGGGGGCGCCTTCTCAGTTCTCGGTGACCAGTTGGTCGATATGTTCGACCACCTTGCACATCAGTACCCGGTCGCTGGTTTTCGCCCCTTCCTGGATCAGGTAGGCATCCACGGCGGGGGCCACGTCGCAGCTGGCCGGCATGGGCGCGCGCGCCTCGACCAGCGCCTCGAGCCGGGCGATGAACACGAAGCGCAACCACTGGGGCAACGCCATGGTGTCGATGCAGAACGGCTGGGCACTGTCGAAGGCTTCCGGCGCGGGGCGCTCCATGCGCCACATGTCGGCCGCCTTCATGGTGGACTCGAGTTCGCGCAGCGCCTGCTCGAGTTCCTCGTGAACGGTCATGGGTCATCTCTCCGAACGGGCTGTGGCCCCATTATCCCGTCTGACTCGCGCCCCGGCCACCCCGGATCAGGCCGACGGGGCGGCGGGCAGCACCTTGCGCAGGAAGTCGCGGGTGCGCGGGTCCTCGGGAGCGTTGAACAGCCGCGAGGGCGGCCCCTGCTCGACGATGCGCCCGCCCTCCATGAACACCACCCGGTCGGCCACGTCCCGAGCGAAGCCCATCTCGTGGGTGACCACCAGCATGGTCTGGCGCTCGGCGGCGAGCCGCTTCATCAACGCCAGCACCTCCTCGACCCATTCCGGGTCCAGCGAGGAGGTGGGCTCGTCGAACAGGATCACCTCGGCCTGGGCGGCCATCGCCCGACCGATGCCGACCCGCTGCTGCTGGCCGCCGGACAGCGAGGCCGGGTAGGCCTCCGCCTTGTCGGCCAGGCCGATGCGCTCGAGGATCTCCCTGGCACGGGCATGGGCGCGGGCCTTCGGCCAGCGATTGACCACGATCAGCCCCTCGGCGATGTTCTCGAGCGCCGTCTTGTTGGCGAACAGGGCATAGTTCTGGAACACGAAGGCCGTACGCCGCCGCGCCGCCAGGATGTCGGCGCGACTGGCCCGGGTGACGTCGACGTCCAGGTCGCCGAGGGTCAACCGCCCGGCATCGGGACGCTCCAGGAAGTTGAGACAGCGCAGCAGGGTCGACTTGCCGGTGCCGGAGGGGCCGATCACCACGATGATCTCGCCCCGCTCGATCTCGAGGTCGATGCCGTCGAGCACGGTGCTGTCGCCGAAGCGCTTGACGAGGTTGGCTACCTTGATCATCGGCGATACGCCTCGTTGAGCCGCCATTCCAGGCGACGCTGGCACCAGGCCAGCGCCTCGACGATGCCCCAGTAGAACACCGCCACGGTGATGAAGGCCTCGAAGTAGAGGAAGCTGCCGGCGGCCTCCTTCTGGGTCGCCCCCATCAGCTCGGTGACGCCCAGGGTGAACGCCAGGGAGGTGGCCTTGATCATGTCGATGAAGTAGTTCATCAGCGTCGGCACCGCTACCCGGGTGGCCTGGGGCAGCACGATGCGCCGCATCAGCTGGGCATTGGTCATGCCGATCGACAGCGCCGCCTCGGTCTGGCTGCGGTCCACCCCGACGATGGCCGCGCGGATCGACTCCGCCATGTAGGCGGCGAAATGCAGCGTCAGGCCCATGATGGTGGCGGTGATACCATCGATCTGGGTCAGGAAGGCCAGCACCTGGGGCAGGCCGTAGTAGAACAGGAACAGCTGCACCAGCAGCGGCGTGCCGCGGAAGAAGGAAATGAACAGCAGGGTGGCGCCGTTCAGCCCCGGAATTCCCAGCACCCGGATCACCGCCAGGCCGCAGGCCAATGCCAGGGCCAGCACCATGCCCGCCGCGGCCATCGCCAGCGTCAACGGCAGATAGCTCAGCAGGATGGGCGCAAGCCCCAGCATGTAGTCGAAGTCGAGCACGCTCATGTCGGGCGTCAAGGCTCCTCAGGGCCGGGTGATGTCGTTGCCGAACCAGCGCTCGGAGATCTCGGCCAGGGTGCCGTCCTCGCGCAGGGTGGCGAGCGCCGCATCGACCTCGTCGCGCAGCGCGCGGTCGGCCTCGGTGTCGCGGAACGGCAGGGCATTGCGGATCTCGGAGAACGGCTGGCCGGCCAGGGCCAGCGGCAGCGGCTTCTCCTTGATCACCTGGCTGGCGCTGACGCGATCCATGACGAAGGCATCGACGCGGCCGAGCGCGGTATCCTGCTCGATGTTGCTCTCGTAGGTGCGAATCTCGATCTCGTCGGCGTAGGGCAGCTCGCGCAGCAGCTGTTCGTAGTTGGAACCGAGGTTGACCGCCACGGTCTTGCCGCGCAGGTCCTCGACGCCGCCGATCGCCTCGTTGCCCTGCTTGACCACCACCTGGGCCCCGTCATAGACGTAGGGCTGGGTGAAGACGTACTTCGCTTCACGCTCCTCGGTGATGGTGATCTGGTTGGCGATGGTATCGATGCGGCCCGACTCCAGCATGCCGAACAGGCCGGAGAAGTTGGCGGTGACGAATTCCACCTCGGTGCCCATCTCCTCGCCCACGGCTTCCATGACGTCGACCTCGAAGCCCTGGAGGGTATCCTGCTCGACGAAGGTGAAGGGGAAGTAGCCGCCGGACATGCCGACCTTGAGGGCATCGTCCTGGGCGGTGGCGACGCCGGCGAAGGCGATGGCGCCGGCGGACAGCAACGTCAGGGGGAAGGAGCGAAGCATGACGACCTCCGTCTTGAGTAGAGTGTTTTGGAATAAATGATGCTTTTATATATTCCATACTGGCACATACCCTAGAAAAAATCCCGGGCCGCGACCAATAGCGAACAATTATGCCTGCTATAGGCGACAGGCGCAGGCGATTCATTCACAGCAGCGCTGAACGTCCCTGTGGATAACCACTGGAAAGCCGCCGCCAGCGCCGTCGCACCGGGCTCGCCGGACGATCGATCAGGTTTTGATCAATCCCGGCGAGGATAGACGCGACGGCGGGCTGACAGGACCGGGGCACCGCGGTAGAGTGCACGGTCCGAGACGGGAGACAGCATGCAGCCGATCGACAGCCTTCACGACTTCTTCGCCCGCACCGGCGCCGAGGTGACGCTCTACCACCTGGGGCGTCGCGTCGAGCCGTGCCCACTCGCTACCCTGGCGGCCCTCGAGCAGGACGACCAGCCCTGGCCGCAACCCTGGCGAGGCAAGGCCCGGCTGGCGATGGTGTTCCGCCTCGGCGAGCTGGAGGATCCGCTGATCTGGTTCCTCGACCTGCCGCTGGACGAGCAGGGGCGGCTCGACCCCGCGCCTCGTGACGCCTTCCTGCAACGCCTGCTCGAGACCCTGGGGCGCAACGTCCAGGGCCTGGGCCGCGAGGACGGCGAGACGATCGACAACCTGATGAAGGACAATCCCCTGGCCTTCACCCCCGCCCTGCCCTTCCAGGCCGTGCTGCACGCCCGGGCCAGCCGCGATCTGGGCCGGCCGGCCAGCCAGCACCTGGAGCCCGCGGAGGCCTACCTGGAAGGCCAGCAGGCGCTGGACTGGCAAGCCCTGGGCCTGCAGGGCCTGGCCGACTTCGCGGTGCGCATGGACGACGACCAGGCCGAGCGACTGGCCGCCCGGCTGCCGTCGCTGCCCGGCGAGGTGCTTACCTCGCTGTGCTACTGTCTGGAACATGTGGCCCCGGGCGCAGCGCTGGCCGACGCCCTGCGCGCGCGGGGCGAAGCGGCCGCCGAGGCCGGCGACATCGAGGGCTTCTGCGCCTGCGTGCGGGCCGTGTCGGGCACCGACGCGGCCGGCGCCTGGTTCGATGCCCTGCTCGCCGACCCCGAGGCCTGCGGCCCCGACCTGCTGGCGGCCATCGCCGGTCGCGGCTGGCGCCACCTGGAGGATGCCGAACGGCTGCCGCGCTTCCTGACCCGGCTCGCCGAGTCGCCGCGCACGGACTTCACCGCCGTGGCCCGCGACCTGGCGCTGATCCCGCGCCTGCGCCTGCCGGTGCTGATGACCCTGCGCGAGGCCGAACCCGACTCGGCCATCGGCCGCCGCCTGGCCGGCCTGCCCCGTCACGGACGCCACGAGGAGTGAATCGATGAAGGAGCTGCCCTACCAGGCCAAGGCGGTGATCGGCCGTCGCGAGATGGTGACCCTCCCGGAGCTCGGCCTGACGCTGTGCGCCAAGGCCGACACCGGGGCACGCACCTCGGCGCTGCACGCCGAGGACATCGAATCTTACGAGGAAGACGGCCATCTCTGGGTGAGCTTCACCACCCGGGGCGGCGGCCCGGCCAGCCCGCCCCACGTGTTCCGCGTACATCTCCACGACCGACGCCGGGTCACCAGCTCCAACGGCCAGTCGGAGTGGCGCTACGTGATCCGCACGACCATGCGACTCGGCGAGCTGGAGTTCCCCGTGGAGCTCACGCTCACCGACCGCCGCAACATGCGCCACCCCATGCTGCTCGGCCGCCGCGCCCTGCGGCGGCTGCTGGTGGCGCCCGGCGCCGGCTTCCTGCACGGCGAACCCTGATCGGCCCTTGGCAACGGAGGCCTTATGCATATCGCGCTGCTGTCCCGCAACCGCAAGCTCTACTCGTCTCGGCGGCTGATCGAGGCCGCCGAGCAGCGGGGCCACACCACTCGGGTGGTCGACACCCTGCGCTGCTACATGAGCATCGCCTCGCATCACCCCTCGATCCACTACAAGGGCGCCGAACTCGAGCCCTTCGACGCCGTGATCCCGCGCATCGGCGCCTCGATCACCTTCTACGGCTGCGCGGTGCTACGCCAGTTCGAGATGATGGGCACGCCGGTGCTCAACGACAGCGTGTCGATCAGCCGTTCCCGGGACAAGCTGCGTTCCCTGCAGCTGCTGTCGCGCAAGGGCATCGGGCTGCCGGTGACCGGCTTCGCCCACTCGCCGGACGATATTCCCGACCTGATCACCATGGTCCGCGGCGCCCCGCTGGTCATCAAGCTGCTGGAGGGCACCCAGGGCATCGGCGTGGTGCTGGCCGAGACCAACCAGGCCGCCGAATCGGTGATCCAGGCCTTCATGGGCATGAAGGCCAACATCATGGTCCAGGAGTACATCAAGGAGGCCCGGGGGGCCGACATCCGCTGCCTGGTGATCGGCGACAAGGTGGTGGCGTCGATGAAGCGCCAGGCCGCCGAGGGCGAATTCCGCTCCAACCTGCACCGTGGCGGCAGCGCCAGCGTGATCCGCATCACCCCGGAAGAGCGCTCCACGGCGATCCGTGCCGCCAAGGCCATGGGCCTGCGCGTGGCCGGCGTGGACCTGCTGCGCTCCAACCATGGGCCGGTGATCATGGAGGTCAACTCGTCCCCCGGCCTGCAGGGCATCGAGACCGCCACCGGCAAGGACATTGCCGGCTTGATCATCGAACACCTGGAGAAGAGTTCCACCCCACGACGCAAGGCGCCGCCCAAGCCTAAAGGCTAACTCCGATCGCGGAAATAATTGCTCGGCGGGGGTGGCAAAAGGCCGGCGACACCCCCACAATCTGCGTCACCGGAGGAGGTGACCGCCCATGTTTCTCGATAATCGCCAGGTGGCGATGGACAGCGTCCTCGAGGCGCTGGCCGACAGCATCGACTATTTTCAGGACAACCATGAGCGCCTGAAGCCGAGCCTGCGCCAGGCGCTGCAGCCCCATTTCGAGACGCGACAGGCGTCGATGCGCCGGCTCCAGGAGCTGGCCCGCAAGCACCTCGACCTCCTCCCCCGCGACGCCGACGTCGAGCGCGACGACTACATGTGGCTATGGAGCCGGCTGAAGAGCTTCGTCGGCGACGACAGTCTGGTGCTGATCAACGAGCTGCTGGAGCAGGAACGGGTGCTGATGCAGGCACTCTCGACCCTGTTCACCCATCCGCTGCCCGAGCCCATCGAGCCGGTCATCGAGGAGTGCTGGAAGCACTGCCGGTCGCTGATTCGCGAGCTGTATCGCCAGCAGAAGAAGCATCAGAAGCGCTGAGCGCGGCCCGTGGCACGACCCGCAGCGGTTCCTCGGGCCCCAGGAAATGGGGCTTGCGCCCCCAGACGTAGAGATCTCCCAGGGTCGCCACCCGGGCGACCCATTCCCTCGCCCTCAACCTCAGTACGCCTTCCGAGGGCCGCTCCGGGGCCGCGCAGCCCCGCGCCTCGAGGCCCAGCGCCGCGGCGATGAACAGCGCCCGCGGCAGGTGCCACGACTGGGTGACCAACAGCGCCCGGTCCACGGCGAAGACGTCCCGGGCCCGGGACAGGGTGTCGAAGGTGCTGAAGCCGGCGTAGTCCAGGGTCATGGCCTCGTCGGGCACCTGGCGCCCGCGCAGGTCCCGCCACATGGTCACCGGCTCGTTGTAGTAGCGGGTGCTGTTGTCGCCGGAGAGCAGCAGGTGCATCACCCGCCGCTGCCGGTATAGGCGCGCCGCCGCCTGCATGCGGCCCTCGAAGTGGGGGTTGCGCTCGCCGCTGCGGGTCCAGTGGGAGGTGCCGAAGACGATGCCCACCCGCTCGGGACCGCACTGGGTGGGCCCGGAGGCGATGCGCTCGCGGGTCTCGGAGAGCATCCACAGGTTGGCGCCCACGAACAGCAGGATCGCCAGGAGGGCGAGCGCTCCCAGCGACATCAGCAGTCCCCTGACACCTTTCCACAATGCGATGGGCATCCGCCTTTCCTGATGGGCCGACCAAAACGACGATTCAGCCGCGAGCCGCCGACGGTGGCCGGGCACCGCCATGAATCGTGCTTCGGTTAAAACATGCCGAGCTCGAGCTTGGCTTCATCGCTCATCATCTCACGACTCCAGGGCGGGTCGAAGACGATCTCGGTGTGGACCTGGCTGATCTGCGGGGCGCCGAGGATCTTGTGGCGGGCATCCGCGGCGATGACGTCGCCCATGCCGCAGCCGGGGGCGGTCAGCGTCATGCGGATGGTGACGATGCGCTCGCCGGTGATCAGCCGCTCGATACGACAGCCATAGACCAGCCCGAGTTCGACGATATCGACCGGAATCTCGGGGTCGAAGCAGGTACGCAGCTGGTCCCAGACGAACCGCTCGATCTGCTCCTCGGTGGCGTCCTCGGGCAGGGTCGGCCGCGGCAGGGCCTCGAGCCCCAGGGCATCCAGGTGGCTGCCCTCGATCAGGTAGAGGCGCCCCTCGTGCCCCACGCTGACCGAGTTGCCCTTGGCCTGCATCACGCTGACCTCGCTGTCCTCGGCCAGCGTCACCGTCTTGCCGAAGGGAATGGAGATGGCCTCGACATCGCGCTGCAGGGGCAGCACCTGCCCCTTGCTCAGCGCCGCCAGTGGATCGCTATCGCTCATGTCTCTCCCTAGCTCGGCTTAGCGCAGCATGCCGACGACCCGCTCCAGGCCGTCGACGAAGACGTCGACCTCCTCGGGGGTGTTGTAGGCGGCGAAGGAGGCGCGGCAGGTGGCATCCACCCCGAACGACGACAGCAGCGGCTGGGCGCAGTGGTGGCCGGTGCGGATCGCCACGCCGAGCTGGTCGATCAGCAGGCCGATGTCCTGGGCGTGGGCCCCCTCGACGACAAAGGACAGCACCCCGGCCTTGTCCGGCGCGGTGCCGAGGATGCGCAGGCCGTCGATGCGCGCCACGCTCTCGGTGGCATGCTGCAGCAGGCGGCCTTCCCAGGCGCTGATCAGCGGCAGGCCGATCTCCTCGATCCACTCGAGCGCCCGGCCCAGGGCGACCACCTCGGCGATGGCCGGGGTGCCGGCCTCGAACTTGTGGGGGATGCCGGCGAAGGTGGTGGGCGACTCGAAGGACACCGTCTCGATCATCTCGCCGCCGCCCTGCCAGGGCGGCATGGCCTCGAGCAGCTCGGCGCGGCCGTAGAGCACGCCGACACCGGTGGGCCCATAGACCTTGTGGCCGGAGAAGGCGTAGAAATCGACGCCCAGCGCCTGCACGTCGACCTTCTGGTGCGGCGCGCCCTGGGCGCCGTCGACCAGGATCAGCGCACCGTGTTGGTGGGCCACCTCGGCCATCTCGGCCACCGGGTTGACGGTGCCGAGCGCATTGGAGACGTGGTTGACCGCCACCAGCCGGGTGCGCTCGGAGATCAGGTCACGGTAGGCGGCCTGATCGAGCACGCCGCGCTCGTCCACCGGGATCACCTTGAGGGTGAAACCCCGCTCGGCGGCCAGCAGCTGCCAGGGCACGATGTTGGAATGGTGCTCCAGGCGCGATACCAGCACCTCGTCGCCCTCGCCCAGGTTGGCGCGCCCCCAGCTGCCCGCCACCAGGTTGATGGCCTCGGTGGTGCCACGGGTGAAGACGATCTCGCGGGTCTCGGCGGCGTTCAGGAAGCCGCGCACGATCTCCCGGGTGCCCTCGTAGGCCGCGGTGGCCTCGTCGGCCAGGGTGTGCAGGCCGCGATGGATGTTGGCGTTGAGCCGACGGTAGTAGTCGTCGAAGGCCTCGATCACCTGGCGCGGGGTCTGGCTGGTGGCCGCATTGTCGAGATAGACCAGCGGCTTGCCGTGGACCTCCCGATCGAGGATCGGGAAGTCGCGGCGCACCCGGGCCACGTCGAGCAGCAGATCGCTGAAGTCGACCATGGATCAGTCCTCGCTGAAGGCGGCGGCGGTCTCCACCAGGCCCGCCAGGTTGAAGCGCTCCGGCAGCTTGCCGGCCACGGTCAGTTCGACGCGCTCGGCCACGGCGTCCAGGTCGACCAGCTCCATGACCTCGCCGGCGAAGGCCAGGGTCAGCAGCCCGCGGGCGGTCTGCTCGTCGATGCCGCGGGTGCGCAGGGCATAGACCGCTTCCTCGTCGAGCTGGCCGGTGGTGGCGCCATGGGCGCACTTGACGTCGTCGGCGTAGATCTCGAGCTCGGGCTTGGTGTCGACCTCGGCGCGGTCGGAGAGCAGCAGGTTGGCGTTGCTCTGCTCGGACTCGATCTTCTGGCTGTCGCGCTTGACCACCACCCGGCCGTTGAACACCCCATGGGCGCGGTCGTCGAGGATGCCCTTGTAGTTCTCGCTGGAGCGGGTGTGGGGCGCGTTGTGGTTGACCAGGGTGTGGTTGTCCACGTGCTGGCGGCCCTGGCCATAGAACAGGCCGTGGAAGGTCGCCTCGGCGCCCTCGCCGTTGAGGTCGCTGACCAGGTCGTTGCGCACCAGGCCGCCGCCCAGGTTCAGGTTGAACGAGGTGTAGCGGCTGTCGCGGGCCTGCTCCACCTGGATGCTGGCCACGTGGCGATCCTTGAGCGGCGCCTCCTGGAGCTTGTAGTGGGTCAGGATGGCGCCGCGATCGAGGATGATCTCCTCCACCAGGTTGGTGAAGTTGGCGGCGCCCTCCTCGCCCACGTGGTGCTCGATCAGGGTGGCCTCGCTGCGTCCGCCGGCCTCGACCAGGATGCGCGGATGGCTCATCACCTCGCGCTCGCCGGCCCGGGACAGGAACTGCAGCACGATGGGCTTCTCCACCACGGTGCGCGGCGCCAGCCGGACCAGGGCCCCTTCCTCGAAGAAGGCGGTGTTGAGGGCGGCGAAGGGCGAGAACTCGACGCCGGTGAGACGACCCAGCGGTCCGCCCACGGCCTCGTGGTTCTCCTCCAGGGCCTTGGACAGCGGCACGACCTGCACGCCCCCCGGCAGCTCGCCGAGGTCCGACAGCGCCGGGGCGAACACGCCATCGACGAAGGTCAGCCGATGGGCCTCGATGGGCAGGGTCAGCGCCGCCGCCGCGGCCGGGGAGAACTCGGCGTTCTCCGCCAGGGCGAAGTCGTTGGCGGCGATGTCGCGCACGTCGGTGTACTTCCATTCCTCGACGCGCCGGTGCGGGAAGCCCAGCGCCTCGAAGCGGGCGGCGCCGGCCTGGCGCCGGGCGGCGATCCAGGTCGGCTCGTCGCCACGGGCGGCATTGCGCTCGGCCAGACGGTCGAGGAAGCGTTGCACGTCGTCGTTCATGCCGCGGAGCCCTCCAGCAGCCAGTCGTAGCCACGGTCCTCGAGTTCACGGGCCAGGTCGGCGTCGCCGCTCTTGACGATGCGACCGTCGACCAGCACGTGCACCCGGTCGGGCACGATGTAGTCGAGCAGCCGCTGGTAGTGGGTCACCAGCAGGATGCCGCGGTCCTCGGCGCGCAGCGAGTTGACGCCCTCGGCGACCACCTTCATGGCATCGATGTCGAGGCCGGAGTCGATCTCGTCGAGCATGGCCAGCTTCGGCTGGAGCACCAGCATCTGCAGGATCTCGTTGCGCTTCTTCTCGCCGCCGGAGAAGCCCTCGTTGACGGCGCGCTGCAGGAAGCTGGCGTCCATCTTCATGAAGGCGATCTTCTCCTTGATCAGCTTCATGAACTCGGGAGCGGGAATCTCGCCCAGCCCTTCGGCCTCGCGCTTGGCGTTGAGGGCCGCCTTGAGCAGGTAGATGTTCTTGACCCCGGGAATCTCCACCGGGTACTGGAAGCCCAGCAGCAGGCCGGCGCGGGCGCGCTCCTCGATCTCCATCTCGAGCACGTCCTGGCCCTCGAAGGTGATCGTGCCCTGGGTGACTACATAGCCGTCCTTGCCGGCGACCACCGCCGACAGGGTCGACTTGCCGGCCCCGTTGGGACCCATGATGGCGTGCACCTCGCCGGCGCCGATGGTCAGGTTGAGGCCCTTGAGGATCTCGGAACCCTCGACCGTGACGTGCAGATCCTTGACTTCGAGCATCTTGACTACCCTTGATTCGTGATGAGCCGCCGGCGCGACTCCTTGAATGTTTTGACCTTTTCGCGAATCCGGAGAAACACGAGAACGACACGCAGGATGAAAGGCTTAACCGACCGCCCCTTCGAGGGTGACATTGAGGAGCGCCTCGGCCTCCACGGCGAACTCCATCGGCAGCTCCTGGAAGACGTCCTTGCAGAAGCCGTTGACGATCATGTTCACCGCGTCCTCCTCGGCGATGCCGCGGCTCTGGCAGTAGAACAGCTGGTCCTCGCCGATCTTGGAGGTGGTCGCCTCGTGCTCCACGGTGGCCGAGCTGTTGCGGATCTCCTGATAGGGGAAGGTATGGGCCCCGCAGGTGTCGCCGATCAGCAGCGAGTCGCACTGGGTGTAGTTGCGGGCGTTGCGCGCCCGCGGCCCCACCTTGACCAGGCCCCGGTAGGACTGGTCGGAGCGGCCGGCGGAGATGCCCTTGGAGACGATGGTCGAGCGCGAGCCCTCGCCGATGTGGATCATCTTGGTGCCAGTATCGGCCTGCTGGCGGCCGTTGGTCACCGCCACCGAGTAGAACTCGCCCACGCTGTCGCGGCCCCGCAGCATGCAGGACGGATACTTCCAGGTGATGGCGGAGCCGGTCTCGACCTGGGTCCAGCTGATGTGGGAGCGATCGCCGCGACAGTCGCCGCGCTTGGTGACGAAGTTGTAGATGCCGCCCTTGCCGTCCTCGTCGCCCGGGTACCAGTTCTGCACCGTGGAGTACTTGATGGAGGCGTCTTCGAGGGCCACCAGCTCGACCACCGCGGCGTGCAGCTGGTTCTCGTCGCGCTGGGGCGCGGTGCAGCCCTCCAGGTAGGAGACCTGGGCGCGGCTCTCGCAGACGATCAGGGTACGCTCGAACTGGCCGGTGTTGGCGGCGTTGATGCGGAAGTAGGTGGACAGCTCCATGGGGCAGGTCACGCCTTCCGGCACGAACACGAAGGAGCCGTCGGTGAATACCGCCGAGTTGAGCGCCGCGAAGTAGTTGTCACCCTGGGGCACCACGCTGCCCAGGTACTGCTTGACCAGCTCCGGGTAGTCGCGGATGGCCTCGGAGATCGAGCAGAAGATCACCCCGGCCTCATGGAGCTTCTCCTTGAAGGTGGTGGTCACCGAAACGGAATCGAACACGGCGTCCACCGCCACCCCGGCCAGCGCCGCCCGCTCGTGCAGCGGGATGCCCAGCTTCTCGTAGGTCTCGAGCAGCTTGGGGTCGACCTCGTCGAGGCTCTGGGGCTTGTCCTCGTCGCGCTTGGGGGCGCTGTAATAGGAGATCGCCTGGTAGTCGATCGGCGGGTAGTCCAGGTGCGCCCAGGAGGGCGGCGTCATCTTCAGCCACTGGTGATAGGCCTTGAGGCGCCACTCCAGCATCCACTCGGGCTCGCCCTTCTTATTGGAGATGAAGGCGATGGTGTTCTCGTCCAGGCCCGGCGGTACCGTGTCGCTCTCGATGTCGGTCACGAAGCCTTCCTTGTATTCGCGACGGACAAGCTGTTCCATTTCCTGACTTGCCATGATGTGTCCCCCTCCCGGGCTGGTTGGGTCGGCGAGCATGCTCGCCTCGGGTAGTGAATCCGGGGTGATCAGGCCTCGGCGGCCAGACTCACGCTCTGTATGGGCAGCTGCACCGGCAGCTTGATCGGAGTGGTGTCGGCCAGGTGGGCCAGGGTCACGCTGTGCAGCAGGGTCTGCACCGCCAGCGACACCCGCTGCCAGTTGTCGGACACCCCACAGGTGGCCACCAGCTCGCAGTCGCCCTCGGCCTGGCTGCACTCGGTCATCGCCACCGGCCCTTCGATGGCCGAGATGATGTCACCGGCGGTGATGCGCGAGGCCGGCCGGGCCAGGGAATAGCCGCCCTGGGCGCCGCGGCGGGATTCCAGCAGCCCCGCGCGGACCAGCATCTTCAGCGTCTTGCTGACTGTCGGATGCGGCAACTGCACCGCCTCGGCGAGCTCCGCCGCCGCATGCGGCTGCTGGGGGTGACGGGCGATCTGCGCCATCACCACCGCCGCGTAGTCGGTCAGTCTGGAAAGCTTCATCAAGGCGGACCTCCCCGGCAGCACCCCTGGTGATCGATTGCGGACCATTTTAGTCCTGTATGAGAACGATGTGAACCCTCCCCCGCGCCGTTTACGCCCCTGATGACGCACTTGGCGACACGTTCGACGCCATTCCCATCAAAAACGACAATCGTTCTCATTTTCTTGCGCTATCACGTTTTCTCATCTCACATCCGCCATGCATCACGGCTGGCAATTCCCACCATTGCGCATCGTCATCCACGCAAAAACAACGCTTTGCTAAGCTACGCCTCCATAACAGACGCCTGCCACAGGCACACGGCGGCGCCGATGCCCGCCGTCAACGCAGACCGACCGCTATGCTATGTCGGCATGAAAACGATGAGGAGATAGGGACTTGGAGCTCTTTCAATTCGCCCTCGACAACCTCGACCTGCTGCTCTCGAGGACCCTCGAGCACATCGCCCTGGTCGGAGTCGCCGTGGGCATCGCCACCATTACCGGCGTGCCCATCGGCATTGCCATCACCAAGAACGAGCGTCTCGCCAAGGGCGTGCTGTACGTGGCCTCGATCATCGTCACGGTGCCGTCCATCGCGCTGTTCGGCATCATGATCCCGGTGCTGTCGCTGATCGGCCAGGGCATCGGCTACCTGCCGGCGGTGATCGCCGTACTGCTCTACTCTCAGCTGCCGATCATTCGTAACACCTATACCGCCATTCACAACGTCGACCCGGCCCTGCGCGAGGCGGCCCGGGGCATCGGCATGAGCCAGAACCAGCGCCTGCGCATGGTCGAGATCCCGCTGGCGGTGCCGGTGATCATGGCCGGCGTACGCACCGCCGTGGTGCTCAACATCGGCGTCATGGCCATCGCCGCCTATATCGGCGCCGGCGGGCTCGGCACCTTCATCAGTCGTGGCATTTCCCAGTCCGACCCCCGCCAGCTGATCGTCGGCGCGGTGGCGGTCAGCCTGCTGGCGATCATCGTCGACTACGGCCTGCTGGCGCTGCAGAAGCGCCTGACGCCCCTGGGCATGGAGCGCGCCGCCGAGACCGCCTGACGCCGGCCGGACCTCGCGGCCCCGCCTCACCAACAAGGATTTCCCTGCATGATTCAACTCGACAACCTGACCAAGGTCTTCGATACCCCCAAGGGCGCTGTGACCGCCGCCGACCATATCAACATGGAGGTGCCGGCCGGCGAGATCTGCATCCTGCTCGGCCCCTCCGGCTGCGGCAAGACCACCACCCTGAAGATGATCAACCGCATCGTGCGGCCCACCTCGGGCAAGGTATTCATCAACGGCGAGGACACCACCGACCTGGACACCCAAGAGCTGCGTCGCAACATCGGCTACGTGATCCAGCAGATCGGCCTGTTCCCCAACATGACCATCGAGGACAACATCACGGTGGTGCCCAAGCTGCTGGGCTGGGACAAGACCAAGTACCGGGAGCGTGCCCGGGAGCTGATGGACATGATCGCGCTGGACCCGGACGCCTTCCTCAAGCGCTACCCCAGCGAGCTGTCCGGCGGCCAGCAGCAACGCATCGGCGTGGCCCGGGCGCTGGCCGCCGACCCGCCGGTGATGCTGATGGACGAGCCCTTCGGCGCCATCGACCCGATCAACCGCGCGGTGATCCAGGACGAGTTCCTCAAGATGCAGCAGGAACTCAACAAGACCATCATGTTCGTCAGCCACGACATCGACGAGGCGATCAAGATGGGCGACCGGGTCGCCATCTTCCGCGACGGCCGCCTGGAGCAGTACTCCACCCCCGACGAGCTGCTGGCCAATCCCAAGGACGACTTCGTCGAGTCCTTCCTCGGCGAGGACCGGGCGCTGAAGCGCCTCAACCTGGTCAAGGTCCGCGATGTGGTCTCCGACGAGATCGGCACGGTGACGCCCGGCGACACCCTGGAGACCGCCCTGGCGCGGATCGACGACTTCGGCTACCAGAACTCCATCCTGATGGTGAACGACCGGCGCCAGCCGGTGGGCCTGATCACCCGCTCGCTGGCCCGCACCACCAAGGGCTACTGCCGCGACCACTTCCAGAACGTGGCGGCCGCGGTGTCCCTGGACGACGACCTGCGCAAGGTCGCCTCGCTGATGTTCTCCAACGACATCACCTGGTTGCCCTGCGTGGACGAGAGCGGCCGGGTCTGTGGCCAGATCACCCAGCGCGCCATGACCCATCACCTGGGCTCGCGATTCCGCCCCAAGGAACCGGCCCCCGCGACCGCCGACCCGGCCAGCAAGGAGTAAGCCCATGCCGATTCAGAGCCTGAAGGGGGCCCTGCGCATTGCGCTGCTCGTCGCCGTCTTCTTCGTCGGCGTGTGGAGCCAGTCCAGCGGGGTC
This sequence comes from Halomonas sp. ABH4_019, assembly GCF_056159885.1. Lineage (NCBI taxonomy): Bacteria > Pseudomonadati > Pseudomonadota > Gammaproteobacteria > Oceanospirillales > Halomonadaceae > Halomonas > Halomonas sp. ABH4_019. Next base: position 112,922 of record NZ_JBSWWC010000003.1, on the reverse strand, counting down.
ATCGAGGAGTTCCTCTTCTACCTGCCCGACATCCAGTTCCTGGCCGTCCAGCACCTGTGGCTGACCGCCATCTCCGGCAGCCTGGCGATCCTGGTGGCCATTCCGCTGGGGATCGTGCTGTCGCGCCCCAGCATGGCCCGGTTCGCCGAGTCGGCCATGCAGGTGCTCAATGTGGGTACCACCATCCCGACGCTGGCGGTGCTGGCACTGTCGATGAGCTTCCTGGGCATCGGTACCGTGCCGGCGGTGTTCGGGCTGTTCGTGGCCACCCTGCTGCCGATCACCCGCAACACCTATGCTGGTCTCAAGGGTGTCTCGCCGGCGCTGATGGAGGCGGCCGCGGGGATCGGCATGTCGCCGACCCAGCGCCTGTTGCGGGTCGAGCTGCCCAACGCCCTCTACGTGATCTTCGCCGGCATGCGCACGGCATTGACCATCAACGTGGGCACCGTGCCGCTGGCCTTCTTGATCGGCGCCGGCGGCCTGGGCGAGCTGATCTTCACCGGCATCGACCTCTACGACCCGGTGATGATGCTCTCCGGGGCCATTCCCACCGCCCTGCTGGCGATCGTGGTCGACGCCATCGTGGCGACCACCGCCTTTTTGGTGGTGCCCCGCGGGGTCAACCCGACACGGGCCTGAACCGGCCCGAGACGTCTCGGCCGCCTGCGGGCGGCCCTCTCGGCAAGACCAAGCAAGGAGAACACCATGAAGCACTTGATGATGACGCTTTCCGGCCTGGCACTGGCCGGCGCCATGACCACCGCCCAGGCCAACGAGGTCGTGGTCGGCGGCAAGAACTTCACCGAGCAGCAGATTCTCGCCAGCATGACCAGCCAGTACCTCGACGGTCTCGGTTACGACGTCGAGAAGCGTGCCGGCATGGGCTCCGCGGTGCTCCGCCAGGCCCAGGAGAACGGCCAGATCGATCTCTACTGGGAATACACCGGCACCTCGCTGATCAACTACAACGACGTCACCGAGTCGCTGTCGCCTGAAGAGACCTATCAGCGGGTCAAGGAGCTCGACGGCGAGAAGGGCCTGGTGTGGCTGGAGCCCTCCGACGCCAACAACACCTACGCCCTGGCCATGCGCGAGGAAAGCGTCGAGGAGACCGGCATCGACTCGCTCTCCAAGCTGGCCCAGGCGGTCAACGACGGCGAGACGCTGAGTTTCGCCATGAACGCCGAGTTCTACGCCCGCGAGGACGGCTGGCGGCCGCTGCAGCAGGCCTACGACTTCCGCGTCGGCCGTGGCGATGTCAAGCGCATGGACTCCGGCCTGGTCTACCAGGCGCTGCGCGACGGCCAGGTCGACGTGGGCCTGGTGTTCGCCACCGACGGCCGCATTCCGGCCTTCGACTTCCAGGTCCTCGAGGACGACCAGGCCTTCTTCCCGGCCTACGCCCTGACCCCGGTAGTCCGCGCAGAGACCCTGGAGGCCAACCCGGAGCTCGCCGAGCAGATGAACGCGCTGTCGGCGCTGCTCGACGACCAGACCATGGCCACCCTCAACGCCCGGGTCGACGTGGAGCGCGAAACCATCGAGGACGTGGCCCAGAGCTTCCTCGAGGACAACGAGCTGCTGTAACTCCCTCGCTCAGCTAACGAGCCCACCGCAGCCCCGCTCCGGCCAGGAGCGGGGCTCCACCCCAATAATCTATCTCTCGGATACATAACCACCATGTCATTCCAATGGAACCAGGGGGCCGCGGCCCTGCTGCTGGCCACCACCGCGACCCTCTCACACGCCGACACCCTCACCGTCGGCGGCAAGAACTTCACCGAGCAACTGATCCTCGCCGACATGACGGTCCAGTACCTGGAGGCCAAGGGCTACGACGTCGAAGAGCGCTCGGGCATGGGGACGACCGTGCTGCGTCAGGCCCAGGTGAACGGCCAGATCGACCTCTACTGGGAGTACACCGGCACCTCGCTGATCAGCTACAACGGGGTGACCGAAGAGCTGTCGCCGGACGCCGCCTACCAGCGCGTCAAGACCCTCGACGCCGAGAAGGGCCTGGTGTGGCTCGAGCCCTCGGACGCCAACAACACCTATGCCCTGGCCATGCGCGAGAGCCAAGCGCAGGAGCTGGGCATTGCCAGCATTTCCGACCTCGCGGCGTCCATCAATGCGGGCAACGAGCTGGTGCTCGCCTCCAATGCCACCTTCTATTCCCGCGACGACGGCCTGCGCCCCATGCAGGAGACCTACGGTTTCGAGTTCGGCCGCCGCAACGTCAAGCGGATGGACCAGGGGCTGACCCTGCCGTCCCTCGACCAGCAAGAAGTCGATGTCGCCATGACCACGGCCACCAATGGCCGCATCCCCGCCCTCGACCTGACGGTGCTGGAGGATGACAAGCAGTTCTTCCCGGATTACGCCCTGACCCCGGTGGTCCGCGAGGAGACCCTCGAGGCCAACCCGGAGCTCGCCGAGCAGATGAACGCACTGTCCGCGCTGCTCGACGATCCGACCATGGCGAGGCTCAACGCCCGCGTCGACGTGGAACGCGAAACCGTCGAGGACGTGGCCCAGAGCTTCCTCGAGGACCACGAGCTGCTGTAAGGCGGCGCCAGTCCCCATGTAACCGCATCGGAGGCCGCCGCACGGCGGCCTCCGCTTTTCTTCACCATCCCCGAGCCGATCATGACCCTGCCCACCGCCCTGCTCGACTGGATCCTCGACGCCGACCCGCTGCCCGACGCCGCCCTCGAAGCCCAGGCCAAGCGCTGCCTGCTGGACCTCGCCGGCGTGGCCGCGGGCGCCACCCGCACCGAGCTCGCCGACCACGCCCGGCGTTTCGTCACCTCACAATATGGCGGCGAGCGGCCGCTGCTGTTCGCCGAGGGACGGGCCTCGCCCACCGGCGTGGCCCTGCACGGCGCCTGGCTGATCGACGCCCTGGACGCCCACGACGGCCAGGTACTGACCAAGGGGCATGCCGGGGTCGCCCTGCTGCCGGGGCTGCTGGCCCTGCCCGAGGTGGAGCGTCTATCCGGCCGCGACTTCCTGGCCCTGCTGACGCTGGGCTACGAGGTCGCCACCCGCGCCGGCATCGCCCTGCACGCCACCAGCCCCGACTACCACACCTCGGGCGCCTGGAACTCGCTCGGCGTGGCGGCCATGGCCGGGCGGCTGCTGGGCCTGGATCGGGAACACCTTCACCATGCCCTGGGCATCGCCGAGTTCTACGGGCCGCGCAGCCAGATGATGCGTTGCATCGACCATCCCACCATGCTCAAGGACGGCTCAGGCTGGGGCGCGATGACCGGCGTGTCCGCCGCCCTGCTGGCCCGAGACGGTTTCACCGGCGCCCCGGCGTTGACCATTACCGCCCCCGACGCCGCCGACTTCTGGGCCGACCTGGGAAGCCGCTGGTATCTCCACGAGCAGTACTTCAAGGCCTATCCGGTGTGTCGCTGGGCTCAGCCGGCGGTGGAGGCGGTACTGTCGCTGCGCGAGTGCATCGACGACCCGGCGGCGATCGCCCGCATCGAGATCACCACCTTCCACGAAGGCAAGCGATTGCACATGGTGCACCCCGAGAGCACCGAGCAGGCCCAATACAGCCTGCCCTGGTCGGTGGCCTGCGCACTGGCCGACGGCACCCTCAACGCCGCCGCCGTCACCGACCTCGCGGCGCCCGCACCGCGGGCCCTGGCCGAACGGGTCGAGATCACCGAGAGCGACGCCTTCAATGCCCGCTTCCCCGCCGAGCGCTGGGCCTCGGCGCGGTTGCATCTCGCCGATGGCCGCGTGCTGGAGAGCGAGCCCTGCGAGGCCCGGGGCAACCCGCACAATCCGCTGTCCGACGACGAGCTCGCCGCCAAGTACCACGCCCTGGCCGATCCGGTCCTCGGCGAGCGCGCCGAGCGCCTGAAGCGGACCATCCTGAGCCTGGAGGAGCGCCCGGTCGGTGACCTGCTCGACCTGCTCGGGCCAGGCGTTGCAGACTGAGGACCATCACGGCCGGCACACATCACCGGCCCTTGCTTCCCGTTACCCGAGGCCCTGCCATGCACTACCAGGACGAGCTCCATGTCGCCGCCGCCCAGCTCAACGCCGAGCTGGGCGACGTGGACGCCAATCTCGAGCGCCACCTCGAGATCCTGCAGGACGCCGCCGACCGCGGCGTCGAACTGCTGGTCTTCCCCGAACTCTCGCTGACCGGCTACGGGCTGGGCAGCGACGTGATGCGCGTCGCGATGCCGGTGGAGGACCCGCGCCTGGCACGGCTGGCCCGCGCCTGCGGCGAGATGCAGGCGGTGGTCGGCTTCGTCGAGGAGGCCAGTCCCGGCGAGTACTACAACGCCCTGGCGATCCTCCAGCACGGCGAGATCGTCGCCGTGCACCGCAAGCTCAACCTGCCCACCTACGGCGGCCTCGAGGAGGGCAAGTGGTTCACCCACGGCAGCGAGCTGACCGAGGTTCAGGTGTGCCCCGGCTGGTCGGCGACCCAGTTGATCTGTGCCGACCTGTGGAATCCGGCGCTGGTGCACGCCGCCCTGCTGCCCCGCCCGACGGTGCTCTGCGCGCCGATCAACTCGGCGTCGGGCATCGTCAGCGAGGACTTCTCCAACGAACAGAACTGGGCGCTCAACGTGCGCTTCTACGCCATGACCTACGGCACCCCGGTAATCATGGCCAACCGCTACGGCCCCGAGGGGGCGAGCCACTTCTGGGGCGGCTCGCGCATCCTCGGCCCCCGCGGCGAGACGCTCGCCGAGGCCGAGGACGGCGAGGGGCTGATCACCGCCATCCTGTCGCGCACCGCCATCGCCAGGGCTCGCTTCGAGCTGCCCACCCATCGCGATGCCGACACCCCGCTGGTGCGCGAACTGATGGCCGGATACCGCTAGGCGATCTCCGCAAAGCGCCAGCGCTCGGCCAGGCGTATCCTGCATTTTCTCGAGCACCACTCCGAGCAAAATGCTCATGCCTCATACTCAAAAAATGCTAGAATCGCCGACAACCTTTCGATGACAAGACACGGCAGATTCTCGCATGAAGACGACCGCCAAGAGCATTCTCGTCATGGGGGTTTCCGGTTCAGGAAAGTCTCATATTGGGCGACAACTGGCCGCCGCCATGGGGGCCACCTTTATCGACGGCGACGACCACCACGGCCCGGACAATATCGCCAAGATGAGCCGCGGCGAGCCCCTCGACGACACCGACCGGATCAGCTGGCTGTCGACCCTGGCCGACCTGTACCGACAGTATCGCGACCGGGGCTGCGACCTGGTCATCGGCTGCTCGGCGCTAAAGCGCGGCTACCGGAACCAGCTGCGCCGGGCGGCGCCGGACCTGAAGATCCTCTATCTCGCGGGAAGCCGCCGGGTGCTGCTGGAGCGCCTGGAATCCCGCGGCGGCCACTTCTTCGCCGGCGCCCACATGCTCGACAGCCAGCTCGCCACCCTCGAGGCGCCCGGTGAGGACGAGGCCATCCGCATGGACATCCGCCAGCCCCCCCGCGAGATCGTCGAGCATTTTCTCGAGACCCTGAGCGAAAGCGACGACGGCTGATTCGGCGCCTGGCCACCCACCAGAAGCCACGATAATAACGACGCCAAGGCGTCGTTATTTTTTTATCATGTCGCCATAAGAGGCCCCATCATCTCGCGATAATTTCCCGACACCTTCGACAAAAAAACGGGCCACCGGAAGACCGGTGACCCGCCAACGTCGTCAGCGCTTTGTCGTCGTCAGTCGTCAGCCCACCAGCCACATGGCCAGGTTCGGCCAGAACAGCAGCGCGAACAGCACGCACAGCTGCAGGGCGATGAACGGCAGCAGCGAGACGAAGATGTCCTTGAGGCTGACCTCGGGCGGCGCCACGCCCTTGAGGTAGAAGGCCGCGGGGCCGAACGGCGGCGACAGGAACGACACCTGCATGTTCACCGCGAACAGGATGCCGAACCAGATCGGGCTGTAGCCCAGCTGCTCGACGATCGGCACGAAGATCGGCAGCGTCAGCATCGCCACCCCGATCCAGTCGAGGAACATGCCCAGCACCAGCAGGATCGCCATCATCACCAGGATGATCACGATCGGCGCCACGTCGAGGCCCATGATCATCCCCGAGATGAAGCGGTTGCCGCCCATCAGGTTGTAGACCCCCACCAGCGCCGCGGCGCCGATGCCGATCCAGATGATCATGCCGCAGGTGGTCAGCGTCTGGCCGAGGCTCTCGTGCAGCGTCTTGACCGAGAACTCGCCGCGGGCGACCACCGCCAGCAGCACGCCGAACACGCCCATGGCCGCCGCCTCGGTCACCGAGGCCACGCCGCCGTAGATCGAGCCCAGCACCAGCGCCGCGATCAGCCCCGGCACGATGATGGCGCGCAGCGCCTGCCAGCGGTTGGCGAAGCCCTCCTCGCGGTCGGCGTCGCTCATCGGCGGGCCCATGGCGGGGTTTCGCAGGCAGCGCACCAGCACGTAGCCGATGTAGGACAGCATCAGGATCACCGCCGGGGTGATGGCCGCGGTGAACAGGTCGGCGATCGACTCCGAGGCGATCAGGCCGTAGATGATCAGCACGATCGACGGCGGCATCATGGTGCCCAGCGCCCCGCCGGCGCAGACCACGCCGATCGACAGGTGCTTGTCGTAGCCCAGGCGCAGCATCTGCGGCAGCGCCAGGATGCCCAGCAGCACGATCTCGCCGCCGATGATCCCGGACAGCGCGGCCAGGAAGAAGGCCACCACGATGGTCTGCACCGCCACGCCGCCGGGCAGGCGGCCGGCGAACACGCGCATGGCGTTGAACAGGTCCTTGGCGATCCCCGATCGGTCCAGCAGCGAGGCCATCAGCACGAACATCGGCACCGCCACCAGCGAGTATTCGGTGACGAAGCCGTAGACGCGGCTGGTGACCAGCGGCAGGGCGTTGGGCCCGAACCAACCGAAGGTGAAGCCGAGTGCCACCAGGCCGGTGATGAAGGCCAGCGGCAGGCCGGTGACCAGCAGGGCGAAGATCAGCCCCACCAGCAGCATGGTGCCAGTCGCGATATCCATCAGGCGGTGCCCTCCGTGTCATCGGGGACGGGCGCCGGCTTGCCACGCAGCGACTGCACCAGGTGCAGCAAGGCCTGGACGCACATGATGGCCAGCGCCAGCAGGATCACACCCTTCACCAGCGCCGGAAACGGCGGGTTCCAGGAGGTGCCGGAGCGCTCGAGCTGCCACTCGCCCAGCGGGTTGTGGGAGGCCCCCCAGAACATCACGAAGGCGGCGTAGCTCATGCCCAGGCAGAAGCCGAAGGTCACCAGGTCGTTGAAGCGGTCGAGCCACAGCTTGAGGCGCGGCCCGGCACTGTCGTAGAGCACGCGCACGCGGATGTGGCGATTGCAGGCCAGGGTCGCGGGGCCGCCCAGGGCGAAGCTCACCGCCACCAGCATCACCACGCTCTCGTGGACCCAGGAGGTGGGCGAGCCGAAACCGTAGCGCATGATGACCTCATAGACGCTGATCACCATGGCGACGAACACCAGCCAGGCCGCCACGCGGCCGGCGGCCATGACGCCGCGATCGAACACGTTGCGAACCGGATCGGGCGGACTCGCCTCGGCGGAGGCCGAATCGCCCTCCGGACGACGGGAGGCTTGAGTCATGGGACTTCCTCGATGCAGGGGCGGGCCACGTCTCCGTGGCCCGCCGTCGTGATGGCCGGCGCCGGGCGCCGGCGGAATGGCTTACAGCAGGTTGTGGTTTTCCAGGTAGGCCACCACCGACTCGTAGAACTCGGCGGTGATCTCGTTCTTCTCGGCCCAGTTGGCCCACTCGTCCTTGGCGATGTTGCGGAACTTGGCCCGCTCCTCGGCCGGCAGGTCGATGATCTCGATGTCCGGATCCTGACGCGCCTCGCGCACGACCTCCAGGTCGCGGGTCTTGAGCTCGGCGACCATCTCGTAGGCCAGGTCGTCCACCGAGGTCTCGAGGATCGCCTGCAGGTCGGCCGGCAGACCGTCCCAGATGTCCTTGTTCAGCGAGACCGCCACCATCGGCAGGGAGTGGAAGCCCGGGTACAGCGGATAGGGCGCGAACTCATGAAGGCCCTGGGCCTGGTTGGTGGCGAACACCGTGTAGTCGGCGGCGTCGATCACGCCCTTCTCGAGGCCGGTGTAGACCTCGGAACCCGGCAGGTTGACCGGGGTCGCGCCGGCGGCCTCGAAGATGTTGTAGACCATGCCCTCCGGGGCGCGCAGCTTGAGGCCCTGCATGTCCTCGACGGAACGGATCGGCTTGGTGGACGGCAGCGACTCCAGGCCGGTGGCCGCGGCACCGATCAGGTGCAGGCCGTAGGGCTCGACGAGCTGGTTGTAGAGCGCCTCGCCGCCGGCGTTGTTCATGTAGTCGAGGAAGTCGTAGGGATCGCTCCAGGCGCCGACCAGGTTACCGATCATGCCGAACGCCGGGTCCTGGCCGGTGAAGTAGCTGGGATCGGTCAGGTGGCCCTGCAGGATCCCGGACTGCACCGCCTGCAGGGTCTGGTTGGCCTGGACCACCGCCCCCACCGGCAGGATCTCGATGCTGATCCGGCCGTCGGACATCTGCTCGACGTTCTCCGCCCAGGCCTTCTTCATCTCGAACTGGGGCTCGCCGGCGGTCTCGGAGGTCTGGAAGGTCCACTCGTAGTCGGCGGCCTGGGCGTTGACGGCCAGGGCGCCGAGCACGGCGGCGGTCAGGGTCTTGAGAGGCATGCGTGTGCTCATGAGGCTTCCTTATCGCTGCTTGTTGTTGAAACGTCGGTTGTCGTGACATCGAGAGTGGGGAGGGCCGGCATCAAGGCCTCGAGCCCCAGGTCCCGCCCGGTGCGTTCCAGCACCTTGAGGGCCGCCGCGGCGGCCTGGTCCGGCTGACGCAGGCGAATCGCCTCCATCATCCGGCGATGACGCTCCATGCTGTCGTGGAGCTCGTCGGCGCTGTGGTTGGAGCGCTCCACCAGCAGCGCGATGGCCGGCTTCAGCACATGGCTGATCTGCGCCCAGACCAGGTTGTGCGATGCCGCGAAGACGGCCTCGTGGAAGGCCACGTCGTAGTCGTCGTGGGAGATGCCCTGCCAGTGCAGGTCGTCGTGTTCTAGGGCCCGGATCATGCCCTCGTAGGCCGATTCGATGGCCAGCAGATCCGCCGCGGTGGCGTGTTCCGCCGCCAGGCGGGCGACGAAGGGCTCCACGGCGACCCGGAAGGCGAAGATCTCGCGCTGGATACGCGGGTTGGGCTGGGCGAAGCGCGCCATCCAGGCGCTGACCTGGGGGTCGAGCAGGTGCCACTCCTGCAACGCCCGCACCCGCGTGCCCTGGCCCGAGATGCGCGTCAGCAGACCCGCCGCCACCAGGGTCTGCAGGGCGCTGCGCACGGTGCTGCGGCTGACGCCGAAGCGCTCGCAGAGGTCCAGCTCCCGGGGCACGAAGTCGCCCGGCCCGTACTGGCCGCTGAAGATGGCCTCGGCGAGGTCATCGGCGATATCGGGCCGCGGCGAGCGGCGGGCGTTGTCGGCGGCGTGGGACATGATCGGCGTTCCGGTTCGTGCGAGCCCTGTCGGACTCCTTGTTAGTTATGTCGGACATAGACTCGAACAAAATCGGACTTTCTGCCTTTAGACTTTGGTCTCCTTCACCGAGAGTCGCCGCCGCCGCTTGCGACCAGTCCCTCCTCAGGCACAATGCCCCGATGATCTTTCGCAGGCCCAAGGGATAAGCGACATGCCGGATCGACCGATCACGGTATTCGGTGGCACCGGCTTTCTCGGCGCCACCCTGGTGCGCGAGCTGGTGGAGCTCGGCCGTCCGGTGCGCCTGGTCGCCCGGCGGCCCGCCTGGCCGGCCTGGGCCGAGCCCGGCGATCCGCTGGAGGTCGTGGCCGCCGATATCCGCCGCGACGACGAGGTGGCCGCCGCCCTGGAGGGCGCCGGACCGGTGGTGAACGCGGTGAGCCTGTACACGGAGACCCGAGGCCTGAGCTTCGAGGCCATTCATGTGGAAGGGGCCGGGCGCCTGGCACGGCTGGCCCGGGAGGCCGGCGTGACCCGGCTGGTGCAACTCTCGGGCATCGGCGCCGACCCGCGCTCGCCGTCGCCCTATGTCCGCGCCCGGGCCCGGGGCGAGGCCGCGGTGGTCGAGGCCATGCCCAAGGCGATCATCGTGCGTCCCAGCGTGCTGTACGGCCCCCGGGACGCCTTCCTGGCGACCCTGGCCAAGCTCACGCGGCTGCCGGCGATCCCGCTGTTCGGCCGCGGCGAGACACGCCTGCAGCCGGTACACGTGATGGATGCGGCCCGGGCCCTCGCCCATTTGACCGGCGGCGCGGCCCCGCGACGCCGCCTGTTCGAGCTGGGCGGCGACGACGCGTTGCGCTACCGGGAGATCCTGACGCTGGTCATGCACCACCTGCACCGGGAGCGCCCCCTCGTGCCGGTGCCCTTCCCCGCCTGGCGGGCGCTGGCGCTGCTGGCCTCGGCGTGGCCCGACCCGCCGCTGACCCGCGACCAGGTCGTGCTCATGCAGCACGACAACCTGGTCGGCGACGGCGTGGGCACCTTCGCCGACCTGGGCCTAGCCCCTCGCTCGCTGCGCGAGGCTCTCCCGGCCTGCCTGCCGGCGTCATGAGCCGCGTCGACGCGACGGTTTTCCCCACCCCGCCCACACCGACCTTTCCGCCCCGCTGGCGAGCTGCTAGGGTGGCACCGACAACCTCTTGTTCAGGAGAAGTCGATGGACACGTCCGTCAACAACGTGGTCGCCCAATCCCAGGTGCTGGAGCAGTACCAGACGGCCCAGCAGGCCCAGATGCAGGTGTTCAAGGAAGCCCTGGATACCCAGCAGCAACAGGTCACCGCCCTGGTGGAATCCGCTTCGGTCGAACCCCAGCTGGCCCGGGACGGTAGCCTCGGCACCCAGATCAACACCTACGCCTGACCCCTCAGGCGCCGTACTCGCGCTCCACCCGCGCAATGCGTACCCGGTAGCGCGAGTACCATCGCTCCCGCCCCAGTCGCTGGGCCTCGCGATGCTCCACCTGAGCCTTCCAGCGTCGAATCGCCTCCGGATCCGACCAGTAGGACACCGTGATGCCCACGCCGTCACGGGCCGTCTCCACGCCAAGAAACCCCGGCTGCTCGGCGGCCAGCGTCATCATGCGCTCGGCCATGGCCGCATAGCCGTCGTCGACGTCGTGGCGCAGCGAGGTGAAGATCACGGCGTAGTACGGCGGCTCGGGAGTCTCGGCGATCATGACGGTCCTCTCGATGGTGACGGCGGTGGCGGGCCATGCCGCCCGCCGGAAGGATATCGCTCGGCTACTCGCCGATATCCTCATGCCACAGCGCGGGCTTCTCGGCGATGAAGCGTTCCATCAGCGCGATGCACGCCGGATCCTGCAGCACCTCGACCTCGACGCCCCGCTCGCGCAGCAGGGCCTCCTCACCCAGGAAGGTGCGATTCTCGCCGATCACCACCCGGGGAATCCCGTACAGCAGGATGGCGCCGGTGCACATGGCGCAGGGCGACAGGGTGGTATAGAGGGTCGAGGTTCGATAGATGTCGGACGACTGGCGCCCGGCGTTCTCCAGGGCATCCATCTCGCCATGCAGCACCGTGCTGCCGAGCTGGACGCGCTGGTTGTGTCCCGTGCCGAGGATCACCCCGCGATGCACCAGCGCCGCCCCGATGGGAACGCCGCCCTCGGCGAGACTCCTGCGCGCCGCCTCGAGCGCCGCCCTCATGAAATGTTCCATGCCCGTCCTCCCGGTGGGTCGCGTTGACTGCCGGACAGCCTAGCCTAAGTCGCCGTGGCCATTCGACGCCAGCGGTCCGGCAGGCCAGGACGAACTCATGGGGCGACGCCGAACAGCGCCTCGGCCAGCACGCCGGTCACGAAGGCCAGCCCCGCCGCGGCGCCGCCCATCAGCAGGGTGCGCAGCCCGGACTGCCCGACCGGGCACCGATAGACCAGGCTCTTGAGCATGCCGATCGCCAGGAACATCAGCGCGGCGAGTGCCAGGCTGGCCAGGAAACGCTCCACGGTGGCCAGGCCGGGCACCGCATAGGGCAACAGCGGCATGGCCCCCACCCCCAGGAAGGCCGCGAAGGTCACCCCGGCCGAGCGCCAGGGGCTGAGCCCTTGCCGCTGCAGGCCATGCTCCTCGGTCAGCATGGTCTCCACCCACACTTCCCGATCGCGACAAATGGTCTCCACGACCCGCTCCAGCACCTCGCCCGTCAGGCCCTTGCGGGCATAGATCTGGCGGATCTCCTCGCGTTCACCCTCGGGCACCAGGGCGATGTGCTCGAGCTCCCGTTCCCGGGCCCGCTCGACGCCCTCGCGCTGGGCCTGAACCGCCTCGAAGTTGCTGATCGCCATGCTGAAGCCATCGGCGAGCAGGTTGGCGAAGCCCAGTACCAGCGCGACCCGTGGCGAGAAGCCGGCGCCGAAGGCCCCGGAGACCACCGCGAAGGTGGTCACGCAGCCGTCGATACCGCCGAGGATGGCATCGGGCATGTGGTGGGGGCGCTCGGGCCGCTCCAGCCGACGACGGATGGCCTCGGGGCGGTGATGTTCCTGCAGGCTCTCGCGTTTGCTGCGGACCATGGGGCCCTCCTCGCCGACCGGCGGTGACGCCTCTGTCTACGAGGGTTGGCGAGACACGCCGGGCTGTCCAGGCCGATCAGGTCGACGCCTCGTCCTCGCGGGCCCGCCACCAGTCGGCATAGGAGGAATGGGCCGGGTGTCGGCCGGTCTCGTCGGGGGCCGCGTCGCCCCACCACACCGGGCCGCGCTCGCCGAGGGCCTCCTTAGCCCGCTGCACCGACGCCCGGGCCGCGGCGAGTGCGGCTTCGTCCTCGTCCCGCAGGGCCGCCTTCACCGCCCGCCGGGCGCGCATCAGCTCGCGTACTCGCCGCCGGCGCGTCGCCTCGTCGAGCCGTGGGTCGGTGCATCGCCACAGCCGTTCCCGGGCCACGAAATAGCGACCGTCCGGCGTGCGTGGATAGTCCCTTGCCATCGTCACCTCCTGGCGCTTGTACCGCCTGCCGATAGCGACCATCATCGAAGCCACCCCCACGGCAAGCAAGGAGCACCGTCCATGAGCGCCCCCTCCTCTCCGCGTATCCTGGTCTTCGCCGGCAGCACCCGCCGGGCCTCCTTCAACAAGCGCCTGGCGCGACTCGCCGCCGACCGCCTGGAGGCCCACGGCGGACGGCCGACCCTGGTCGACCTGGCGGACTATCCCATGCCGCTCTACGACGGCGATCTGGAAAACGAACGGGGCCTGCCCGACGCCGCCCTGGCCCTGCGAGAGCAGCTGGCCGAGCACCAGGGCCTGCTGATCGCCTCACCGGAATACAATGGCTTCATCACGCCACTGCTCAAGAACACCATCGACTGGCTGACTCGCCCCCACCAGGGCGACAGCGGCCTGGCGCTGTTCCAGGGCCGGCTGGCGGCGGTGGTGGCCGCCTCGCCGGGGGGCCTGGGCGGGCTGCGCGGCCTGGCGCTGGTGCGCCAGCTGCTCGGCAACATCGGCGTGACCGTGCTGCCGGACCAGCTCGCCGTGGCCAAGGCGGGCGATGCCTTCGGCGACGACGGTCGGCTGCTCGACGACGGCCATCGCGACAAGCTGGACGCCCTCTGCGGGCGGCTGGTCCACGACCTGGCGCGTCTGCACGGCTAACGCATTCACCACGGCGCCTCAACGGTCGCCGTCGCCGGCCAGGGTCCAGGTCACCAGCCGCTGGACCAGCGGCCGCACGCTCAGCACGCCGATGAAGGCCACCGGCATGGCGCGCACGTAGGCGCGGCCCACGGCGGCCAGGTAGTCGGGGCCGATCCCGCCGTTGACCGCGGTGATCACCAGGCTCATCAGCAGCGTCATCAGCGCGGACATGTAGAAGGCGAAGACCAGCGGGGCGAAGCGCGGCGGAATGCCCCGGCGCGCCTTGGCGGCGGGGTCGGTGGCGGTGCGCTGCGGGCTCGAAGGCGTCGACATCTCAACCCTCCTCTGTCGTCGGTTGTCGATCGTGATGCCCCCAGCCTAGCGGCCCCGTCACTACCGCTGTAGACGTCATGGCCTTGGTTCACTATAAAGGCTTATTTACGAATACAGACGAACATTCCGCGAGAAAACCAATGGATACCCTGCGCGCCATCGAGAGCTTCGTGAAGGCCGTCGAGGCCGGCAGCATCGCCGGTGGCGCCCGACGCCTCGGCATCAGTCCCGCCGCGGCCAGCCAGGGCATCGCGCGCCTGGAGGCGGCCATGGGCGTGCGCCTGCTGGCGCGCACCACCCGGCGCATGTCGCTGACCGACAGCGGGGCGATCTACTACGAGCATGTTCGCCATGTCGCCCGGGATCTGGAACGCGCCCACGGCGCCATCTCCGCGCTGCAGGCCGAGCCCCGCGGCCGGCTGCGGGTCACCTCCACCGCCGCCTTCGGCCGCCATGTGCTGGCACCGCTGATGCCCGGGTTCAACGCCCGCTATCGTCACTTGTCGCTGGAGCTGTTGACCACCGACCGCAGCGTGGACCACATCCAGGAGGACGTGGACATCAGCATCCGCTTCACTCCCCAGCTCGAGGAGGGACTGGTGGCCCGTCGCGTCGCCTCCATCCCCTTCCTGTTCTGCGCCGCGCCGGACTACCTGGCCAGGGCCGGCCATCCCCGCAGCCCGGAGGAGCTGCGCAGCCACGACTGCCTGGCCTTCCGCTCGCCGCTGGACGGCCGCTTCATGAGCTGGGGGTTCCTTCGCGACGGGCTGCGCTTCGAGCCGGACTTCAAGGCCACCATGATCAGCGACGACATCGACGTCCTGGCACGCATGGCCCTGGCCGGCGGCGGGATCACCCGGCTGGCCGCCTTCATCGCCGAGCCGCATGTCGAGGCCGGTCGCCTGATACCGCTGTTCGAGGAGGGCGACGGCCCGGTGCAGGCCGTGTCGGAGCCCATGGACATCTACCTGTGCGTGACCGACCGTCAGGCCCTGACGCCCAAGGTCAGGGCCTTCATGGACCATCTCGTCGAGCACCTGCCGGCGGCCTGGCGGCCGCGCGGCGCGGAGTAGCGGTTCGCGCTACCAGCGCCCCTGACGGCGCAGGCGACGCCGCACCCAGCGCCGGTATCCGGCCTCGAGCAGCGGCTTGACCAGCGGCAGGCCGATCAGCCAGGCCAGCGGCCTGAGCCGGGGTACGCAGCGCATCAGCAGGAGGTAGGCGTCCAGGCCGCGATAGAGACGCCCCGACTCGTCCTCCACGTGGAGCGAGCGCAGGGCCTCGCGGGGGTCGATGCCGCGGGCACGCAGGCGGTCGGCGTGGTCGGTGACATCGATCCACTCCACCGGCGTCGCCCCGCCGGCCAGTCGCTCGTAGCGCCGCCGATCGCGACGACAGCGTGGGCAGACGGCGTCGTAGTACACCCTGAGGTTCGAGGGCTCGCCCATCGTCCCTCCCGCATCACCCGGGCGCCGTGGCCGGCGCCCGGGTGGCCAGGAACTCGCCCTTGCCGACCGGCACCAGGCTGGTGGTGAAGGCAGGGTCCGCCTCGACCAGGTCGATGAAGGGCGCCAATTCCTCGGCATGGGAGGTGGCGTTGTCCACCACCAGCAGCCCCGACGGGGCCAGGGCCTCGCGTACTCGCGGCCACCAGTCGACGTAACGGGCGCGATCCGCGTCCAGGAACACCAGGTCCCGCGAGGCGGGCGCCTGGCGCTCGAGCACCTTGTCGGCATCGGCGTGCAGCGACTCGATCGCCTCCGCCAGGCCGGCGGCGGCGAAATGTTCGCCGGCCATGCCCCAACGGTCGGCGGCCCACTCGATGGTGGTGACCCGGCCACCGGTGGCGCGGGCCGCGTCGGCGAGCCACAGGGTGGAGTAGCCGTTGGAGGTGCCGACCTCGAGGATGCGCCGGGCCCCGGTGGCACGCACCAGCACGGCGAGGAACTGGCCGGTGTCGCGGGTGATGTTGCGCAGGCGCTCGTCCGGCGCCGTGACGCTGCGATCATGCTGTTCGGCGAAGGCCTCCAGGTCGGCCAGCAGTCGATCGAGGGGAGTGATGGGGGACATGGCCACCTCCGTTTGGCATGGCATCTGGTGATCTTGTCTCGTCCCTGCAGACTCGCTCGGGCGAGACGGGTTCCCTCCCGCGGCTCACCCGAGGCGCGCCGGCGTCAGGCGCCGATGTCGTCGTCGTATTCCTTGTCGGCATGGGACTCCAGCGGCGAGTCGTCGTCGCAGCGCGGCTCGTGCAGGAAGGTCTCGGTCACGTCGAGATGCCCCAGGCTCTGGATGGTGCGGCGCCCCAGCAGCACCGGATAGAGCATGTCGTCGCGATCCCTGAGGCTGAACTGCTCCTGGTAGCGGGTGTCGCCGATGCAGATGGTCATCAGCACCGCCGGACGACGGTCCTTGCCGCCGGCACCGCTCAGGATCAGGCGGCGAAAGATCGGGCGTTCGAATTCGCGGCTGACCACCTCGCCGGTGGCCTCGTCCTCGAGCTCGACCTCGAAGCGTACCCAGTCTTCCCCGTCGCGCTGGAACTCCTCGATGTGCTCGGCCTGCATGGAGGAGGTCAGCGCCCCGCTGTCGAGCTTGGCCTTCACCTCCACGCCCCAGCCGGGATCGATCAGGGTCTTCTCCACCCAGCCGTAGACCTCGGGCTCGTCGGCCATCGCAGTGCCGGACAACAGGCCGGCGCCCAGCAGGGACACCAGGGTGCGGGACAGGAACTTGTGCATGTGCTCTCCTTCGACATGTCGAGGGGGTCTCACGACCCGGCCGTGCCGGGTCGCAGCGGCAATCGAACCCCATGAGACATCGCGCTCGGGTCCGGGTTCCCTTGTGCCTCCATGGCGCGGTGCCTGCATGGCGCGGGAGCCCCGAGCGATCACGTCAGGGGGCGGCACTGCGCAGCTGCTCGAACTCCGCCCCGCTGACCTCGCGGCGCTCGGCGTCGAGGATCTTGCCGCCGAGGGCCGCCACCGCGAGGGTGAAGTCGATCAGGGCATCGGGGCTGTGGGCGACACGCCGCTTGTTGCGGAAGTGCACCAGGATGGAGAGGCCATCGACCACCGGATGCTCGCCCTCCTCATGCAGCGGCGGCAGCGCCCCGGGCGGGGTGCTGTTGGCTACCACCATGCGGTAGCCGGTGCGCGGCGGACGGATGTTGTAGACCCGCTGCCTGGCGTCGTAGACCGCGTCGACTTCCTCGAGCTTGCGCCGGAGCCGACGATTGGTATCGAGCCCGGGCCAGTCGAGGACCACGAACAGGCATTGCCGGACATCCTCGCTGTTGGCGACGCGAAAGCGCCGCGCCACGGCCCGGGGCTCGGGCTGGGGTTCCGGCGAGGTGGAGGGGCGCGTCGTGGCGGGGGGCGGCGATGGCGTGGACTCGGTCGCCATCGCCGCGGCGGGCTGATGGGGCGCCTCGCGGCGGCTGCCGCGGCGCAGATACCAGGTCAACCCCAGGGCGGTTCCGCCCATGGCCAGGGCCAGGCCAGCCAGCAACATGGCCCCGATCGTGATGTCCATCGCGCCTCCTCCCCTCCGTCGTCCATGATGACCCTCGAAGGAAACACGAAGCGGCGAGGCGCACAACATAACGAGGCGCGAGACATCGCCCAAAAAACGCGCCAATTCATTGCTTTGCTCGATCGAGCGCCCCGGTGCCCGGGCCGGGCTTCGGGGCGCTCGAGGGCCTGACCGTCACCGACGGCCGGTCCGGGGCGGTCAGTTCGAGGGGAAGCTGAACTGGGCGCTTTCCTGCTGGGAACGCTGCGGCCAGCGCTGGGAGATGGCCTTGCGGCGAGTGTAGAAGCGCACCGCGTCGGGGCCATAGGCGTGCAGGTCGCCAAACAGCGATTCCTTCCAGCCGCCGAAGCTGTGGAAGGCCACCGGCACCGGCAGCGGCACGTTGATGCCGACCATGCCCACCTCGATGGCGTCGGCGAAGCGGCGTCCGGCCTCGCCATCGCGGGTGAACACGCAGGTGCCGTTGCCGTACTGGTGGTCGTTGATCAGCGCGATGGCTTCCTCGAAGGTCTCGACGCGCACCACGCACAGCACCGGGCCGAAGATCTCGTCGCGGTAGATGTCCATCTCCGGGGTCACCCGGTCGAACAGGGTCGCGCCGAGGAAATAGCCCGGGGAGCCTTCGACCAGCGGGTGCTCGCGACCGTCGACCACCAGCTCGGCGCCGGCCTGCTCGCCCCGCTCGATATAACCGGCCACCTTGTCACGATGGCCAGCGTTGACCAGCGCGCCCATGTCCAGCCCCTTCTCGGTGCCGGGGCCGATCTTCAGGGTACGCGCCTGCTCGGCGACCTTGCCGACCAGGGCATCGGCGGTGTCATCGCACACGCAGACCGCCACCGAGATCGCCATGCAGCGCTCGCCGGCACTGCCATAGGCCGCCCCGATGAGGGTGCTGGCGGCGTTGTCCAGGTCGGCGTCCGGCAGCACGATGGCATGGTTCTTGGCCCCACCGAGCGCCTGGACGCGCTTGCCGTTGTCGGCGCCGCGGCGATAGATCGACTTGGCCACCGGGGTGGAGCCGACGAAGGACAGCGCCTTGACGTCCGACGCGTCGATCAGCGTCTCCACGGCCTCGCGGTCGCCGTGAACCACGCTGAAGATGCCCCGCGGCAGGCCGGCCTCGTCGAGCAGCTCGGCCATCTTGACGGCGGCGGACGGCACCTGCTCGGAGGGCTTGAGAATGAAGGCGTTGCCGCAGGCGATGGCCATCGGGTACATCCACAGCGGCACCATGGCCGGGAAGTTGAACGGCGTGATGCCGGCCACGATGCCCAGCGGCTGGTGGTTGGACCAGGTGTCGATGCCCGGCCCGGCGTTGTGGGAATACTCGCCCTTGAGCAATTCCGGCACGCCGCAGGCGTACTCGACGTTCTCGATGCCGCGCTTGAGTTCGCCCATGGCATCCTCGAGCACCTTGCCGTGCTCCTCGGCGACCAGGCGGCAGATCTCGTCGGCGTCGCGCTCGAGCAGCGTCTTGAAGCGGAACATCACCTGGGCCCGCTTGGCCGGCGGCAGGTCGCGCCAGGCCGGCTGGGCGGCGCGGGCGGCCTCGATGGCCCGCTCCACGGTGCCGGCATCGCCCAGGCTCACCCGGCGGATGGCCTCACCGGTGGCGGGGTTGAAGACGTCGAGCTTGCGCTCGCCGGCCAGGGATTCGCCGGCGATCCAGTGGTTCACATCGGTCATGGGGTCTCTCTCAGATTCGTTGGCAGAGCATTCGCTAGACGGCGGTTAGCCTCAGACTTCCCGATCGAGCAGGGCCTCGTCGAACGGGTAGCGCGAGAGCTTCTCGATGCCGGTGTCGGTGACCAGCACCTCTTCCTCCAGCTTGACGCCGTCGGCGGCACCGACCTCGCCGATATAGCTCTCCACGGAGACCACCATGCCGGGCTCCAGGACGCCGTCCTTGGAAAAGCGGTCGAAGTCCATGTGGTGGGCGACCAGCGGGGTCTCGCCGTGCATGCCCACGCCATGGATGATCGACGGGTAGCGGCGGTCGAGGAAACGCTCGGGGATCTTCCACGCCTGTTCGGCGATCTCGCGATAGCTCATGCCCGGCTTGAGGATGCCCATGTTGTGGTGCACCTGGTCATAGGCCATGCGGTAGAGGCCCTTCTGGTAGGCGCTCGGCTTGCCCGGGCCGACGTGGAAGGTACGCGAGAAGTCGGAGTAGTAGCCGTGGCAGCCGATGGTGTCGGTGTCCAGCGCCACCAGCTCGCCGGGGCGGATCACCCGGTCGCTTGCCTCGTTGAACCAGGGGTTGGTGCGCGGCCCTGAGGACAGCAGGCGGGTCTCGATGAACTCGCCGCCCTGGCGAATGACGTCGCCGTACATGATGGCGAACAATTCATTCTCGGTGACGCCAGGCTTGATGGCGGCCTCGACCGCGGACACCGCGGCTTCGCTGCCGGCCATGGACTGGGCCAGGCAGGCGATCTCTTCCGGGGTCTTGATACGGCGGCAGTGCAGGGTGTCCTGCATGCAGTCGAAGACCTCCAGGCCCTGGGCTTCCAGCGAACGGGCCAGGTTCAGGGCGCAACGGTCCAGGCCGATCTTCTTGTTGCCGCCACCATGTGCCTCGATCAGCTCGGCGATCTCGACGCCGAAGGGGTCGGAAGACAGGTTGTCACGCTGGTTGACCGCCGACCACACCACCTTGGAGGTGCGTGACTCGTCGATGGTCTCGAGCCAGGTGGAGACGTGGGCGCTGCCGGGATACTCGAACAGGATCACCGGGCCGTCCAGCGGCACGTAGATGTAGCGGGTGGAGTTGCGCAGGAAGTAGCCGAACATGTTGCGCGAGCCGGTGGCATAGCGCTGGTTGTAGGGGTCGAACAGCACCACGGCGGCATAGCCCTGCTCGGCCATCATCGCCCGCAGGCGCTGCAGGCGACCGGCGCGCAGCTGCTTGGGATCGAAGGCGGTGGGAATGCTGTCGCCATTGGCCATGGGGGCCGAGGGAATCACCGGAATGTGGTCCGGCTCGTTGTCGGTCAGCTTCTCGAAATCCACGATGCTCATGTCAGGTCTCTCGGGGCGTCATTTTGAGTGTCGTTCCGGATAGCGCCGGCCGAGCCGGCGCCACGGGCATGCAGGCCAGAAGGCAGGATCAGTCGACCAGGGAGTCGCTGCGGTCCATGCCCTCTTTCAGCAGCTTCTCGTGGATCGGTGCCATGCGGCCGAAGATGCGCTGGGCACGCTCGGGACGACCGATGAAGCCCGGCTCCTTGGCATAGGCGAAGATCACGGTGTGACGCTCCTTGTCGCCCTCGGCCGGCGTCACCCGGTGCAGGGAGTAACGCCCGAAGAAGATCTGCAGGTCACCGGGCTGAAGGTCCAGAGACTTGAGTCCCGAGCGGTCGCCGTCGAGAACCTGTTCGACGCCCTCGAAGTTCTCGCCCTCGGGGCTGCGGATGCCCGGCGCATACTCGAAGCGACCGCCGCCGTGGGACTGGCGAGTCATCATGGTGACGATGAACTCGTTGGTGTCGTAGTGCCACGGATGCTGGCAGCCCTCGCGCAGCACGTTGACCACCAGGTCGGCCAGCGGGTCGGCGTACTGGTGAATCTCTTCCATGCCGACCACGGTGGCGATGAAACGTTGGAAGTCGGCGTTCTGGTAGACCTGGCGAATGATGGTGTCTTCACCGATACGATCGCCGGCGACGAAGCCATTGGTGCGATCGTCGAAGCGGTTCAGCGGGTGGCTGGCCGGCTTCGAAGGATCGGCGTCGCTGTTGTAGGGATTGGTCTCGGTCTGGTTGTAGTGGGCGTCCGGCGACAGGCGCTCGGTCTCGCGCTCCAGGCGCTCGAGGGCTGCCTCGGGCACGAAGTTCTTGAGGACCACGCAACCATCATCATCCAACTGGCGACGGCACTGCTCGATCAACGCGCGACCGCTGTCGCCGTCGAGGTCGTCGAGAGGATAGCGAGCCAGATCGATGAGCCCGTCGAGGGCGCTGGCGGGGGTGTCGGCCGAAGATTCCACAGGCATGAGATGCTCCGCTGTCGTGTTCATGCTGGACAGCTTAGAAGCCGATTATCCATAATAGAAATGAATCATCGAGATAAGACTAATTTCAAAGGCTCATCAATTTATGGATACCGTACTGCTCCGTGCCTTCGTCACCGTGGCCGAATGCCAGGGCTTCAGCGCCGCCGGCAAGGTGCTGCACCGCACCCAGTCGGCGGTGAGCCTGCAGATCAAGCGCCTCGAGGATCAGATGGGCCAGCCGCTGTTCGAGCGCACCAGCCGCAGCGTGCTGCTGACCCGTCACGGCGAGCGACTGCTGCCCTATGCCCGGCACATGCTGACCCTGGAGGACGAGGCGCGTGAGGCGCTGGGCGAGCGGCAGCGTGGCGAGTTGATCCGCTTCGCCACCTCGGAGGAGCAGGCCAGCGCCTACCTGCCCGAACTGCTGGAACGCTATGCTCAGCGCTTCCCGGACACACGGCTGGACATCACCTGCGACATGAGCGCGTCGCTGGTCGGCCAGTTCCAGGAGGGCCTGCTGGACGTGGTGCTGTCGATCCGTCACCTGCCGACCCAGTCCGGCCATTTGCTGGGCTGGGAGCCGATGGTGTGGGTGGTGGCCGAGCGTAGCCGTCCGGAGGAATGGGAGGTCCTGCCGCTGGCCCTCAACCCCGAGGGCTGTACCTTCCGGGCACACGCGCTGTCGGCGCTGGGCCGCGAGGAACGACGCTGGGAGATTCGCTATGCCAGCACCTCACCCACCGGCATCAACCTGCCGGTGCAGGCGGGCCTGGCGATGACGGTGAAGACCCCGCGCAGCGTGCCGGCGGGCTGCCGGATCGTCGGCGAGGCGGAGGGGTTACCGCCGCTCGGCCAGGTCGAGATCGAGCTGCACCGCCGCCCCGGCCATACCGGCGAGGCGCTGGAGGCGTTCTGCGAGGAGCTCGAGCGGCTCGTCACCGCCAGCGAGGATGTCGCCGCCCCGGCCCCGGGCGAGATGGTGGCCGACTGAGACTGGCCCCAGGCGCGAAGCGGCGACTGGCGTTCAGTCGCGGCGATAGGTGCCGATCAGGCGGTTCATGCCGAGCAGGTGCGGCTCGACCTGCTTGAGCAGTTCATCCATGGAGATGCCCTCGGGCAGGGCGGTGGGTTTGTCCAGCGCCAGCACCCAGAAATAGTACTGGTGCAGGCCATGCCCTTCCGGCGGCATCGGGCCGCCATAGCCGTTGCGATTGAAGTCGTTGCGCCCCCGGGTGCCCGCGGCGGTGGCCTCCTTCAACGAGGTGATCGAGCCGGGCAGATCGTAGAGCACCCAATGGACGAAGCCGTAGCTGCCGTGCTGCACCAGCGGCGCATCCGGGTCATGGCAGATCACCGCATAGCCCTTGGTGCCCTCCGGGGGATTCTCCCAGGCCAGGGGCGGCGACAGGTCATCGCCCTCCCCGGTGTACTTGATGGGGATGGCCTGGCGATCCTCGAAGGCGGAACTGGTCACCTGCATCGTCGAAAAGGCGAAGGCCATGGGGCTTCCTCCCTGATGGAATCGTGGATGCTGATTTCAGCGTCGGCGAGGCGTGCGAGCCTGTCAACGGCGCTACTCCATGGCATGATGGCGGTCACGCCATTCTTCAACCCGGCAGGCCGACATGAAGCGACTGTTGATCGTGGCCCATGCGCCCTCCCCCAACACCCGCCGCCTGCGCGAGGCCGCCGAGCGCGGCGCCCGCCACCCCGATATCGAGGACGTCGAGGTGGTGGTCAGGCCGCCGCTCGAGGCCGGCCCCGACGACGTACGGGCCTGCGATGCCATCCTGCTCGGCACCACCGAAAACCTGGGCTACATGAGCGGCGCCCTGAAGGACTTCTTCGACCGCTGCTATTACCCGCTGATCGAGGAGACCCAGGGCCTGCCCTGCGCGCTCTACATCCGCGCCGGCCACGACGGTACCGGCACCCGCCGCGCCGTGGAGGGCATCGTCACCGGCCTGCGCTGGAAATGGGTGCAGGAACCGCTCACGCTCAGGGGCGAGTGGCAGGACGCCTTCGTCGATCAAGCCGAGGAGCTGGGACTCTATCTGGCCGCGGGCCTGGACGGCGGCATCCTCTGAGGGGCGGGGCTATGCTGAGGCTATCGACGCCCGGCAATACGCCGATGCCTCAGGAGGTGCGCCATGGAATTCCAACGGACGGCGCCACAGCGCGCCATCGCGTCTTTCCCCGCTTCGCTCGGCCGTTACCTGTTGTGGCTGGCCGCCCTGGCCTGGCCGACCGTGCCGCTGCAGGCCGCCGATGCCCCGTCCATCGTCATCGCCACGGCGAGTCCGGCCGGCGTCTATCATGCCACGGGACGCGCCCTCTGCCAGTTGCTCGATACCCCCTGCATCGCCCGGCCCAGCGGCGGTTCCGCCGCCAACCTCGCGGCGGTCCGTGCCGGCGAGGTAACCGTCGCCCTCGCCCAGTCCGACCTGCAGCATGCCGCCGTCACCGGCACCGGCGGCTTCGTCGAAGCCGGGCCTGACGACGCGCTGCGCTCGGTGATGTCGCTGCACGGCGAGCCCTTCACCCTGGTGGTGCGGCGCGACAGCGGCATCGACGGCTTCGCCGATCTCAAGGGGCATGCCGTCAACGTGGGCAATCCCGGCTCCGGCCAGCGCGGCACCATGATGACCCTGCTCGAGGCCTGGGGCTGGAGCCTCGATGCCTTCCGCCCGGCCGACGAGCTGCCCGCCGACCAGCAGTCGCTGGAACTCTGCCACGGCAACATCGACGCCATGGTCTACACCGTGGGCCACCCCAATCCCTCCATCGAACAGGCCGTGCGGCTCTGCAACGCCCGGCTGGTCGACGTGACGGGGCCGGTGGTCGACCGCCTGGTGGCCGCGACGCCCTACCTCGCCCGCGCCACCATCCCCGCCGGCCTCTACGCCGACGATCAGCCGGCGGTCGAGACCTTCGGGGTGCGAGCCACCCTGGTGGCCTCGGCGGATGCCGACCCGCAGGGGGTATATGCCGTCGTCGCCGCGGTCTTCGCCGACCTCGAGGCCTTCAAGGCCCGGCATCCGGCCTACGCCGACCTCACCCCGGAGCGCATGATCCACGATGGCCTCTCGGCGCCGCTCCACGAGGGGGCCAGGCGCTACTACCGGGAGCGCGGCTGGCTGCCCGATGAGCCCCCCGCCCCCGAATCCGCCGAACCGGCCACGTCGACGGATCCGTCACAGGCGCCGGCGGCGGACTCGGCGACGTCCGGTTAGGTTTTGTGCGAAAGGCCGGCGAGCGATGGCCAGGGCTAGGCCCGTTCCCGACGGGCCAACGCACTTCCCACATTCGTGTGGGTCGCAAGACAAAAATCGGTGAAAAGACGGACCGGGCTCGCGTGCGAGTTTACGTGGTGTAAATGAGTACTTTGAGCCGATTTTTAACGCCGTGTGGGCAAGCGCAGGCAGTTTTCGTACCGAACCTAGTCGATCGGCCGGCGGCTCAGCAGCGCTTCGTTCGCCGCCTCGTACGCCCGGGCCAAGCGCAGCACGGCCAGGTCGGCCTGGTGGCGGCCGATCACCTGGATGCCCATGGGCAGGCCGGTGTCGCTGAAGCCTGCGGGCAGGCTGATCACCGGGCAGCCCGACAGCGAGCCGGGAATCACCACCTCCATCCAGCGATGATAGGTATCCATCTCGCGGCCGGCGATCGCCCGCGGCCAGGGCGTATCGACGTCGAAGGGGAACACCTGGGCGGTGGGCAGCGCCAGATAGTCGTAGTCCTCGAAGAGCTCAAGGAGACAGGCATACCAGGCGCTGCGGGTGAGATTGGCACGGTGCACATCCAGCGCCGACAGCGCCAGGCCGCCCTCGACCTCCCACTGGGCCTCGGGCTTGAGCCGATCGAGCTTGGCGGGATCGAGGAAAGCCGCACCGAGGTTGCCCGCCACCGCCCACTGTCGCAGCGTGACCCAGGCCTGCCACAGCCGGGCGGGATCGAAATCGGGCACCACGGCGTCGACGTCCGCGCCCAACTCGCGGAAGGTGCCAAGCGCCCGCTCGCAGAGCGGCAGCACGCCCGGCTCCATGGGCAGGTAGCCCTGCCAGTCCCCCAGCCAACCGATGCGCAGCCCCCTGGCCTCCCCCTCCAGATCGCCGGCGAAGGCCGCGGGATCCTCGGCGATGGACAGCGGCATCCGCGGGTCGGGTCCGGCCTGGGTCGCCAGCAGCCGCGCCACGTCGGCGACCGTACGCCCCATGGGCCCTTCGGTGGCCAGTTGATGGCCGAACACCTCGGGCTGCGGCCCGTGCGGCACTCGCCCGAAGGAGGGACGAAAGCCGAAGACGTTGTGGTAGGCGGCGGGATTGCGCAGCGAGCCCATCATGTCGCTGCCGTCGGCCACCGGCAGCAGGCGCATGGCCAGTGCGGCGGCGGCACCACCGCTCGAACCGCCGGCACACCTGGAGGGATCGAAGGCATTGCGGGTGGCCCCGAACAACGGGTTGTAGGTCTGGGAGCCGAGGCCGAACTCCGGCGTGTTGGTCTTGCCGATGACGATGGCACCGTCACGCTTGATGCGCTCGACCATGATGCCGTCACGGGTCGGCACATGATCGGCGAACAGCGGCGAACCCAGGGTGGTGCGGATGCCGGCCGTCGCCGAGAGATCCTTGATCGCCTGGGGGATGCCGTGCAGCCAGCCGCGCGACACGCCAAGCGCCAGCTCGCGGTCGCGCTCGTCGGCCGCGGCCATCAGCCGCTCGCCGTCCTGCAGCGAGACCAGGGCATTGACCCTCGGGTTATACGCCTCGATATGCGCCAGGTAGCTCGCCATCACCTCGCGGCAGGAGACCTCCCGCGCGTGGATCGCCCGGGAGAGGCTCGAAGCGTCCCATTCGACGATCTCGGGCAGCCGGTAACCAGCGACCGACATGGTGGGAGAGGGGGAAGTCGTATGCATGTCATTCTCGCTCGTCGGGATCAGGAAGCGCTCGCCTGGGGCACCGAGTCCTCGGACAGTGTCATCCACTGGCGGTTACCTCGTCCCGGCCAGAGCATGGCCGGCACTCGAGTTCGGTCGTCGGGCTTCGACATCCAGGCGCGATTGTTGTTGGTGGTCATGCCATTACCTCATCGAAGATTGCTTGTCGCGGCGTCGCCGGACGCTAGGCCCCCTCTGGCTGCGTAGCGGTGTAGAGATCGGCGTAGGCCTCGCGCAGCTGGTTCTTCTGTACCTTGCCCATGACATTGCGCGGCAAGGCGTCGACGACAAATACCCTCTTGGGCTGCTTGTAGCGGGCCAGATGGTCGCCTAGTGCCGCCTTCACCGCCGCCTCGTCGGGTGCCGTCTCGCCCTCGCGCGCGACCACGACCGCGGTGACGCCCTCCCCCAGGTCGGGGTGAGCGACGCCGAACACCGCGGACTCGGCCACCCCCGGCAGTTCGTCGATCATTTGCTCGACCTCCTTCGGGTAGACGTTGTAGCCCCCGGAGATCACCAGGTCCTTGTCGCGGCCGACGATGTGCAGGTAGCCGTCATCGTCGATCATCCCCAGGTCGCCGGTGATGAAGAAACCGTCGTCGCGGAACTCGCTGCGGGTCTTCTCGGGCATGCGCCAGTAGCCCTGGAAGACATTGGGGCCACGCAGTTCGACCAGGCCGGTCTCGCCTCGCGCCAGCTCGGCGCCGCTGTCGCGGTCGGTAATGCGCAATTCGGTGCCGGGCAGCGGAAAGCCCACCGTCCCCGGACGACGCTCGCCATCGTAGGGATTGGAGGTGTTCATGTTGGTCTCGGTCATGCCGTAGCGCTCGAGGATGGCGTGACCGGTACGCGCGAGAAACTCCTCATGGGTCTCGGCCAGCAGCGGCGCCGAGCCGGAAACGAACAGCCGCATGCTGGCGACGGTGTCGCGGTTCAGGCGCGGCGACTGCAGCAGGCGCGTGTAGAACGTCGGCACGCCCATCAGCACCGTGGCGCGCGGCATCAGGTCGAGCAGCTGGTCGACATCGAGCCTGGGCAGGAAGGTCATCGAGGCCCCTGCGGTCAGCACGATGTTGCAGGCCACGAACAGCCCGTGGGTGTGGAAGATCGGCAGCGCGTGCAACAGGTGATCGTCGGCGGAGAAGCGCCAGGCCTCGGCCAAGGCCCGGCTGTTGGACGCCAGGTTGCCGTGGCTGAGCATGGCGCCCTTGGAACGCCCGGTGGTGCCGGAGGTATACAGGATCGCCGCCAGGTCGTTCTCGTCGAGCCGGGCGATCTCGGTGACCGGCTCGGCGTCGGCGGCACGCTCCATCAGGCTGCCGTCGCCGGCGGTGCCCAGGCTCTCGACGTGCACCGTGCGCCCCGCCTGGCAGAAGCGCTGGGCCTCGCCGGACCGCTCGGGCGGGCAGACATAGAGCTGCGGCTCGGCATCGCCCAGGAAGTAGTCGATCTCGGCGCCGGTATAGGCGGTGTTGAGCGGCAGGTAGACCGCCCCGACCTGCAGGCAGGCCAGATAGAGCATGATCGCCTCGGGGCTCTTGTCGACCTGCACCGCCACCCGGTCACCGGGCTGGACATCGAGCGACTGGAGCGCGCCGGCCAGGCGTCGGGAGGTCTCGAGCACCTCGGCACCGCGATACTGGCGACCCTCCGGGGTATCGATGAGCACCTTGTCGGGGATCTCGGTAAGACGTGCGTGGAACTGCAGATAGAGATTGTGGTTCATGCTTCAGACTCCTGGGTGATTTATCGGGACGTCTCGGCCGGTGCGGCCTGCAGAGATTCGGCACGCTTCGCCTGGCGGCGTATCTCGGCACTGCACGCCACGCGGCCATCGCGACTGAATGCCTCGTGGTTCTGCTCGATGCGCTCGAGTTCGTAGCGGTAATTGACCATCAGGCCATGTGCCTGGCTCAGGCCCTTGTCAGAGGTATCGGCGGGCCAATTGAGCCGATGAAGGCTGGCGCCGTTGCCGAGGTGGAAGCGGGCCACGGGGTCCAACGGCAGGTGGCCGCGGCGCTTCTCGTGAATCAGATAATGGGCGGCCAGGGCACGCAACTCGGGCTCGAGCACACGACGCGCTTCGTCGCCCTGCCTCCAACGGTCGTTGTCCAGCAACGCTGCCTTGTCCTCGGCAAGCCAACAGCGCCCCTTCTCACGCTGGTTCGCCAGCCAGGAGCCGAAGCCCGGTACCGGAGAGAGCGTCACGAAGTCAACGAGGTTGGGCAGCTCCCGCTTGAGCTCCTGCACGACTTGCTTGATCAGGAAGTTGCCGAAGGAGATGCCCTTCAGCCCGGCCTGGCAGTTGCTGATGCTATAGAACACCGCGGTATCCGCGTCCTCCGGCGCGACCTCATCGCCGCCGGCGAGCAAGGCCTGGATATTGCCGGGAATGCCGCGACACAGCGCGACCTCGACGAAGATCAGCGGCTCGTCGCCGATGGCCGGATGGAAGAAGGCATAGCAGCGTCGGTCCTCTGGATCGAGGCGTCGCCGCAGATCGCCCCAGTCCCGAATCTCGTGCACCGCCTCGTAGCGAATGACCTTCTCCAGCACCACCGCCGGCGTGTTCCAGTCGATGCTCTCCAAGACCAGGAAGCCCCGATTGAACCAGGAGGCGAAGAGATGGGCGAAATCGGCATCCAGCGGTGCCAGAGCCGGCATCTCACGCATGAGGGCCAGCAGGTCGGCACGCATCTTGACCAGTTCAAAGGTGCCGCCTGGACAGAGGTTGAGACGCCTCAGAAGCTCCTGGCGACGCGGCTCGCAGGCCGAGAAAAGGCGCTGCAGGCTGGCATTGTCCTCGCCATCGCGAAAGTCGGCGTAGGCGGCATGGATCTCCTCCGGCCGGGCGGCATAGCGCTCGGCCAGAAGCAGGAAGAAATCCCGACGTTCCTCCTCCCCAAGACCGGCGTAGCCCTCGAGAATGCGTTGGGCGATGAGGATCTGTGATGCCTCGCCGCCCCGTGCCATCAAGGTGTCGCAGTCCCGGGACATCGTGTCCAGGCCCAGCGCCGGATGCCGGCCAGCGGCATTACCACGGTACGCCCTCGTCCGGGCGGAGATGCTCGACAGCAGCCCCTGAAGGAAATTGACATTGACACTCATACGGACCTCCTTGAAACGGGTCTCGAGTCACACCAGTAACAGCAGGCTGCCGGCGCACAGGACGAAGACGGCCAGCATCAGGATCGCCGTGTAGCCCAGCACCTGGCCTACCTTGAGGCCGGTGATGCCCAGCAGCGGCAGCAGCCAGAAGGGTTGGATCAGGTTAGTGAGCTGGTCACCCATCATTACCGTCATCACCGCCACATGAGAGGGCAGCCCCAGCTGGGCGGCCGCTTCCACGACGATGGGCCCCTGCACCGCCCACTGGCCTCCGGCGGAGGGCACGGCGAAATTCACCAGGGCGGCACTCATCATGGTCCATAGCGGAAAGGTGACGGGGGTGGAAATGGCAGCGAAGGTCTTGGCAATCATCGCCAGCAGGCCGCTGCCAGCCATCAACCCGAGGATGCCGGCATAGAAGGGAAACTGCAGGATGATGCCCCCCACCGCCGAGCTACCTCGACCGATGGCACGCCCGTAGTGGGCCAGGGAGCCGTGCAGCAGCAACCCGAGCATCAGCATGGCGAAATTGAGTACATTGAGGTTCAGGCCCAGCAGGCCGTTGTCGCCGAGGTAACGGGCCACGTAGAGCAGGCCGCCGGCGACGATCGCGCCCATCAACAACCGGCTACGGCCGAAGCGCTCGGCGGGAGTGGCGGTGCCCTCCTCGACCGGGGCGCGCTCTTCTCCGCCCTGTATCTCAACCGCTCGCTCCCGGGAAGGATGCAGACTGGCCAGCAGCAAGGGGGCCACCAGCAAGGTGAGGATCACGAACACCAGGCTATAGGGCTGGAAGATGGTCTCGGAAAGCGGCAGCAGGCCGATCCGCTCCTCCAGGAAATGTCCTGGGGTGTTGACCAGCAAGGCCGCCGAGCTGGACAGACCGGTCTGGGAAATGACCGCACCGCCGTAACCAGCGGCGGCGATCAGCGGAAAGTGCGCCTTAAGCCCACGACGCTTGGCGGAGTGAGCCATGGCTTTGGCCAGGAAGGCACCCACCACCAGGGCCACGCCCCAGTGCAGGAAGGCCAACAGGCCGGTGGTGATGGTGGTCAGGGCCACGGCACCCCTGGCGCTGGAGGGACGCTCGGCCAACCAGCGCAGCCCACGCTGCACCGGCGGCGCCGTGGCCAGGCCATAGCCCGTCACCACGATCAGTACCATCTGCATCCCGAAGGACAGCAGGTTCCAGAAACCGCCGTACCAGGCATCGACCAGCTCGACGGGCCCGTTGTCGGTCGTCGCCATGGCCGCCAGATAGACAACCAGGGTCAAAGCCACGGCGATGGAAAAGGCATCGGGGACCCAGCGGCTACTGAAGGCAGCAACGCTTTCTCCCAGTTGCTGCATGGAGCGCTGCAATACACTGCCCTCGCCCGCGGGAGCTGCGCTCGGCGTCAATTCATCGGTTGGCATGCTGCGTTTCCTCGATTGTCGTTGTTGGATGGGGAGGCATCGATAAATATTTTTTTGATTCTGTTATATATAACAAATAGAGAAAAGGTATAGATCTGTCAAGGAGACTGCGCCCGCTAGTCCGATTCCCGACTCGTGCGACCGCCCCCTCCCCCTTGAGACGTGCCGGCCCAAGGGGACGCGGCTGAGGCTCAAGCCGCATCCCAGAAAGGAGCGAGGCGCCCTTGAGGGCGCCTCGAGTCGGAATGTCCTGGCTTCCTTACCTGGGCATGATCGGCAGGGCCGTGGCCAGCCCAGACGCCTCTTCCAGCAGCTGCGCGGCGGAGAGCAGGTCGAAGTCGCCCTGGGGGCGGCCAATCAGCTGCAAGCCCACGGGCAAGCCATCCTTGGTGACACCACAGGGCACCGAAATGGCCGGGCAACCGGTCAGGGTGATCACGAAGGTCAGGAACATCCAGCATATATAGGTATCGAGCTTCTCCCCGGCGATCTCGGTGGGGTGGCGCTGCTCGACCGGGAAGGGCGGCACGGTCACGGTGGGGCAGGCCAGAACATCGTAGTCCTCGAAGAAGGTCGCGACGCGATGGTAGAGGGCGGCCCGCTGACGCTCGGCGTACACCATCTCCTCGGCAGGCTGCTTGAGCCCCTTCTCGATATTCCAGATGATCTCCGGCGCGATGCGCTCGCGATGCTGGTCCAGCAGATCGCCATAGAGCGATGCCACCAGGTTCGCCCGGAGGGTCTGAAAGGCCTCGAGGCCACCGCTAAAGTCGGGACCGCCCTCCTCCACCGCGCTTCCCATGTCCAGGAACCTCGCGGTGCCGGCCCGACAGATCTCGGCGACCTCGGGATCGACCCGGCTCAGGCCGAGATCGGGGGTAAACGCCACCCGCTTAGGTGGCCTCGGCCGACGCACCGCCTCCTGGAAGGGCACCGCCGGCGCCGGCAAGGCGATGGGATCGTGAGTGCTCGTGCCGACCTGGGCATCGAGCATCAGCGCTACATCGGCGACGTTGCGTGCCATCGGGCCCTCGACGAACAGCGGATCGAAGGGCAGGCGCGACACGCTGCGCGCTACGCGTCCCACGCTAGGTCGCATGCCGACGATGCCACAGTAACTGGCAGGAATGCGCAGGCTACCGCCCAGATCGTTGCCGGTCGCCAGCCAGATCTCCCCGGAAGCCAGCGCCGCCGCCGAGCCCCCCGAGGAGCCGCCCACGGTCATGTTCAGGTTCCAGGGATTGCGCGTGGCGCCGAACACGGTATTGAAGGTATTGGCCCCGGCGAATTCGGGAACGTTCGACTTGGCGAGAGGAATGGCGCCGTTGGTCTCCAGCGTCCGCACCGTCAGGTCCGATTCCGCCGCCACGCTGTCGGCGAAGATGGGCGAACCATAGGTCGTGACCTGACCGGCCACATCATTGTAGTCCTTGACCGCGATCGGCAGCCCCGCCAACCAGCCGGGCCTATCCTCTCCCTCAGGTGGCTTCATCGCGAACCGCCTGGCCGCTTCCCTGGCCTGGTCGAACCACTGGATCGGGAGCGCATTGACTGTGGGTTCGATGGCCTCGATGCGCTCGATGGCAGCATCGACGAGCTCCAGAGGAGAGACTTCGCGTTTCTTGAGCAATTCGACGGCTTGCGTCGCTGTCAGCCTGACGAGTTCTCCCCCCGCAGGTTCGCATGGTTGCTGCGCAGTGGTATTGGCTTGGCGTGGTGTCGTCATAGTGGTCATTGTTATATCTCTCTTTCGGCTATCTTCAGCAGGCGTTATGCCTGATTTCACGAGCAAGTGAATTCTTGATTTCCGAAGTCAAACCAGAAACATCAAGCAACCTGCACATACTGCAAAGATGGCGACCATCAGGATGGCGGTATAGCCCAGCACCTGGCCGACCTTGAGCCCGGTGATCCCCAGCAGCGGCAGCAGCCAGAAGGGTTGAATCAAGTTGGTCAGTTGGTCCCCAAGCGTCACGGACATGACCGCGACGTGGGAGGGCAAGCCGAGCTGCGAAGCAGCCTCGAGTGCGACCGGGCCCTGGATGGCCCACTGGCCACCGGCGGAGGGGACGGCGAAGTTGACCAGGCCAGCGCTGATCATCGACCACACGGGGAAAGTCGCAGGGGTCGAGATGTTGACGAACCAGTCGGCGATCATGATCAACAGGCCACTGCCGGCCATCAGGCCGAGGATTCCGGCATAAAAGGGAAACTGTAGGATGATACCGCTGGTTGCCGACACGCCGTCGGCAATGGCACGCCCGTAGTTGGCCAGCGAACCGTGTAACAACAGGCCAATCATCAGAAAGGCAAAGTTGAGCACATTAAGATTCAATCCCAGCAGCCCCTGCGCCGCGATATAGCGCGCCACGTACAGCAGACCGCCGGCAACGATCAGCCACATCAATAGACGACTACGATTGAAGCGTTCGGCCGGGCTCGACGGCTCCTCGCCCGACGTGTCGTTATCGTCGACCATGCCGGTGTCATTGATAGCGATCTCGGATACCCGGTCACGATGCGGATGCAGGCTCGCCAGCAGCAAGGGAGTGATGATCAACGTGAGCAGCAGGAACACCAGGACATAGGGCTGGAAGAGCGTTTCCGACAAGGGCAGCAGCCCCATCGTGTCCTCAAGGAAGTGTTCCGGGGTATTCACCAACAGCGGGATCGAGCCCGACAACCCGGATTGCGAGAGGGCAATCCCGCAATAGCCACCGGCCGCAATCAGCGGGAAATGCGCCTTGAGGCCGCGCTGTTTAGCCGAGATCGCCACTTCCTTGGTAAGGAAAGCCCCCACGATGAGGGCCACGCCCCAATGCAGGAAGCCGAGGATCAGTGCCACGGCGGCCGTCATGGCCACCGCACCTCGCGCGCTTCCGGGACGCCTGGCCAGCCATCGCAGGGCCCGCTGCACGGGCCGAGCGGTAGCCAGCCCATAGCCGGTCACGGCGACCAGGACCATCTGCATGCCGAAGGCCAGCAACTTCCAGAAACCGCCGTACCAATCGTCCACCAGTTCGATGGCCCCCCGATCGGTGGCCAGCAGGGCCGCGGCGTAGATCAGGATGGTCAAGGCCGCGGCAAATGAGAAGGCATCCGGTATCCAGCGGGTTCCGAAGACGGCGATGCCGTCTCCCAGCCGTTCCAGCCAGCGCTGAATGACGCTGCCCTCGGGCGAAGGGTGGTCGTTCATTTCTAGGCTCTTTGCACGCATCTTTCGCTTCCTCTTGTCGAAGGACTGTTGTTATTGGGCGGATAGCCAGCGTACTGATCATCAACATGAGCTAATTATAGATATATCATGTCGGGTTGTTATATATAACAAATAGAGACAAGATATGAATGTGTCAAGCAGGAGGACCGGAAATGGGCAAGGTTTCCCAGGCGCAGCGACTGCGCGACCTGCTGGAGGACGCCATCATCAAGGGGCGCTATCCCCCCGGGGCGCGCCTCGACCCTGAAGCGCTGGAACGGGAGTACCAGTGTTCGCGTACCCCGGTCCGCGAGGCGATCCAGCAGCTGGCGATGTCGGGAATGGTCAAGGTGGTGCCGAAGCGCGGCACCTTCGTCACCCAGCTCAGCGTGGCCGAGCTGGTGGAGCGCTTCGAGGTGATGGCCGAGCTGGAGGGCATGTGCGCGCGACTGGCGGCGCGACGCATCACCACCGAGGAGCTGGCGGGCCTGCGCGAGGCCCATGAGGCCTGCCGCCGGCTGGCCGAGGCCGGGGATGCCAACGGCTACTACTACGAAAACGGCGTCTTCCACCAGCGCATCTACGAGGCCAGCCACAACCGCTTCCTGGCCCAGGAAGCCGCACGCCTGCATGCGGTGCTGCAGCCCTATCGGCGCATGCAGCTCCACCTGCGCCATCGGCTCGAGCGCTCGCTGTCGGAACACGAGGGAGTATTGTCGGCGATCGCCGAGGGAGACGAGCAGCGGGCCGAGGCCGAGATCCAGTCCCACGTCCAGGTACAGGGCGAGCGCTTCAACGACCTGGTCGCCTCGGTGCAGCAGCTCCAGCAGACCGGCAACGACTGAGCGCAAACGACGACGGCACCCCGAGGGGTGCCGTCGTGACGTTACGGGACCGGCCGCGAACGGCCATCGCGCTTACTCGAGGCGCTCGAACACCGTGGCCACGCCCTGGCCCATGCCGATGCACATGGTGGCCAGGCCCAGGGTGGTGTCGCGCTCACGCATCACGTTGAGCAGGGTGGTGCAGATCCGCGACCCGGAGCAGCCCAGCGGATGGCCCAGGGCGATGGCGCCGCCGTGCAGGTTGACCGCCTCCTCCATGCGGTCGCGCAGGCCGAGGTCCTTGAGCACCGGCAGCGACTGGGCGGCGAAGGCCTCGTTGAGCTCGACGGTCTGGATGTCGTCGATGGTCAGGCCCGCGGCCTTGAGCGCCTTCTTCGAGGCCGGCACCGGGCCATAACCCATGATCGAGGCGTCGCAGCCCGCCACGCCGGTGGACAGCACCCGTGCGATCGGCGCCAGGCCCAGCGCCTGGGCGCGTTCGGCGCTCATCACCGCCATGCCGCTGGCGCCCACCGACAGCGCCGAGGAGGTGCCGGCGGTGACGGTGCCGTTCCTGGGGTCGAACACCGGCTTGAGCCCGGCCATGCTCTCCAGGCTGGCATCGGCGCGGATGACCTCGTCGCGGTCGACGCGGACCCGACGGCCCTCGGCGTCGTGGCCCTCGACGCCGATGATCTCGCGGTCGAAGCCGCCGTTGTCCAGGGCGGCCTGGGCGAGCCGGTGGGAACGCACGCCGAAGGCGTCCTGGTCCTCCCGGGAGATGCCATGCATCTTGCCCAGCAGCTCGGCGGTCAGGCCCATCATCATGGCGGCCTTGGCGGCATGCTTGCTGGCGGCCGGGTTGACCTCGACGCCGTGGGTCATGGGCACATGCTCCATGTGCTCGACGCCGCCGATCACGTAGAAATCGCCCATGCCGGCGCGGATATTGGCCGCGGCGATGTGCAGTGCGCTCATCGAGGAGCCGCACAGCCGGTTGACGGTCTGGGCAGGCACGCTGCGCGGAATGCCGGTCATGATCGCCGCATTGCGGGCGATGTTCATGGCCTGCTCCAGGGTCTGGTTGACGCAGCCCCAGATCACGTCGTCGACCTCCTTCGGGTCGAGCCCGGGGTTGCGGTCGAACAGCGACTGCATGACGGCGGCGGACAGGTTCTCGGCGCGCACGTGGCGGAAGGCGCCGTGCTTGGCCTTGGCCATGGCGGTACGGACGCCGTCGACCACCACGATGTCTCTCGGATGCAAACTCATCGAACTTCTCTCCTTAACGCGGTGAATCAGGCCTGACCGCCATCCTGATAGAAACGCTCACCCCGGCGGGCCATCTCGCGCAGCTCGTCGGTGGGGGCGTAGAGCGGCCCGAGTTCGGCGGCCAGCTCGTCGGCCTGGGCGACGAAGGCGTCCACGCCCAGGGCATCGATATAGCGCAGGGCGCCGCCGCGGAACGGCGGGAAGCCGATGCCATAGATCAGCGCCATGTCGGCTTCCGCCGCGCTGCCGACGATGCCGTCTTCCAGGCAGCGCACCGTCTCCAGGCACAGCGGCACCATCATCCTGGCGATGATCGCCTCGTCGGAGAAGTCGCGCTCGCCCTCGGCCAGCTGCGCGACCAGTTCCAGCGCGGCCTCGTCGACGACCTTCTTCGGCTTGCCCTTCTTGTCCTCTTCATAGGCGTAGAAGCCCTTGGCGTTCTTCTGGCCCAGGCGCTCGTGGTCGACCATCAGCTGGATCGCACTCTTGCCGCCGCCGCTGCCCATGCCGGCCATGCGCTCCGGGAAGCCCTCGGCCATCACCTCGCCGGCATGCACCGCGGTGTCCATGCCCACCACGTCGAGCAGGTATGCGGGGCCCATGGGCCAGCCGAAGCGCTCCATCACCTTGTCCACGCGGCGGAAGTCGGCGCCCTGGGCCACCAGCTGGCTGAAGCCGCCGAAGTAGGGGAACAGCACCCGGTTGACCAGAAAGCCCGGGCAGTCGTTGACCACGATCGGCGTCTTGCCCATCTGACGGGCATAGGCCACGGTGGCCGCCACGGCGGCGTCAGACGTCTTCTCGCCGCGGATCACCTCGACCAGCGGCATGCGATGCACCGGGTTGAAGAAGTGCATGCCGCAGAAGTTCTCGGGGCGCTTGAGGTGCTCGGCCAGGCGGGTGATCGAGATGGTCGAGGTGTTGGAGGCCAGCACGGTGTCCTCGCTGACCGCCTCCTCGG
This sequence comes from Halomonas sp. ABH4_019, assembly GCF_056159885.1. Lineage (NCBI taxonomy): Bacteria > Pseudomonadati > Pseudomonadota > Gammaproteobacteria > Oceanospirillales > Halomonadaceae > Halomonas > Halomonas sp. ABH4_019. Next base: position 75,685 of record NZ_JBSWWC010000003.1, on the reverse strand, counting down.
CCTCGGCCAGCACGGCGCCCTTGACCTTGGGATTCTCCACCACGGCCTCGACCACCAGGTCGACCCCGGCGAAGTCGCCGTAGGACAGCGTCGGGCGGATGTTGGTCAGCCGCTCGGCCATCTGCTCGACGGAGAACTTGCCGCGCTCGACCTGCTTGGCGAACAGCTTGCGGGCTTCCTTGAGCCCCAGCTCGATGGCCTCCTCCTTGATGTCCTTCATCAGGATGGGCGTGCCCTTGGACGCGCTCTGGTAGGCGATGCCGCCGCCCATGATGCCGGCGCCCAGCACCGCGGTCCGTTCGACGGGGCGCGCCTGCCTGGCATAGCGGCCGCCCTGCTTCTTGACCAGCTGATCGTTGAGGAACAGGCCCACCAGGTTGTAGCAGACCTCGGTTTTCGCCAGCTTGGCGAAGGCCTTGGCCTCGATGGCCTGGGCGCGCTCCCGGCCCTCGCCGGCGCCCTTCTGGATGACCTTGATGGCCTCGATCGGCGCCGGGTAATGGGGCCCGGCCTTGCCCGCCACATAGCCCTTGGCGGTCTCGAAGGCCATCATCTGCTCGATGGCGTCGAGCTTGAGCGGCGTCGTCTTCTCGGCGCGTCGCGCCTCGTGATCCAGTTCACCGGCCCGGGCGCGATCGAGCAGATCGCGGGCCGCTGCCGCGAGGTCCTCACCGGGTACCACGGCATCCACCGCGCCCATGCGCAGCGCCTCGTCGGCCTTGTTCTGGGTGCCGCCGGCGATCCACTCGATGGCATTGTCGGCACCGATCAGCCGCGGCAGGCGCACGCAGCCGCCCCAGCCGGGCAGGATGCCGAGCTTGGTCTCGGGCAGGCCGAGCTGGGCCGACTCGCTCATCACCCGGAAATCCGTCGACAGCGCCACCTCGCAACCGCCGCCCAGGGCCAGGCCGTTGAGCGCGGTGACGGTGGGAAACGGCAGATCCTCCAGGGCATTGAAGATACCGTGCACCCGCTCGAGCATGGCCAGGATCTCGGCCTCGCCCTTCTCGAACATGGCGTGGAATTCGGTGATGTCGGCACCGACGATGAAGGCCTCCTTGGCGCTGGTCAGGATCAGCCCCTCGAGGTCCCGGGCGTTGCGAAGCGCCTCCACCGCCTCGGCGAGCTCCTCGACCACCGCCGCCGACAGCTTGTTGACCGACTCGTCGGCGAGGTCGAAGGTCAGGGTGGCGACGGCGTCGTCATCGCGTGCCACGGTGATGGCATTGCCTTGATAGATCATCCACGAATCTCCGTGCAGGAATTCATACGGCCGTTTGATTCGTTCAGCTTGGGCCAGTCCGCGGGGAACGTCAAGCCCTTCCCGACCGCCCCGTCGCGCCACGGCGACTCCCGCTGCGGCGCGCGCCCTGCTAGGATGCGCCCATGACCGCCGACCGCCTGCTTCCTCCTCCCGACGCCCGCGCCTCCCGCTTCGAGGCCTGGCAACGCCGCCTGGCCCGCCTGGCCGAGCGTGCCCGCCCCTGGCACTGGCTGTGGCCGCCGGTGGCCTTCGCCGCCGGGATGGCGAGCTTCTTCCTGGTGGAGCGCCAGCAGTGGCTCGGCGCCGCCCTGGCGCTGGGCATGCTGGTGGCCTGGGTGCTGCTGCTCTCGGAGAGCCTGATCGCCCGCTGGCTGACGAACCGCGGCTATCCCGCCCTGCCCCGCGGCATCACCACCTTCATCGCCCAGATGGTCCACCAGGAGACGCTGTTCTTCGCGCTGCCGTTCCTGCTGGCGACCACGGTGTGGAGCAGCGGCCAGCTGGTATTCACGGTGTTGATGATGAGCCTGTCGCTGCTGTCGATCCTCGACCCGCTCTACTACCGCCTGGCGGCCCGCCACCGCTGGCTGTACTTCGCCTTCCATGCCCAGTGCGTGTTCCTGGTGGTGCTGGTGACACTGCCGACCCTGCTGCACCTGACCACCGGCCAGAGCCTGGTCATCGCGCTGGCCGCCATGGTGGTGTTCAGCCTGCCGAGCCTGATGCAGCTGCTGCGCCCCCTGAACCTGGGGCGCTGGCTGGCCATGCTGGCCCTGCTGCCGCTGCTGGCCGGCCTCGGCTGGCTGGGGCGCGGCTGGGTGCCGCCGGCCAGCCTGTGGCTCTCGGGCTATGCCCTGTCGCCCTCCTTCGACGAGCAGGCTCGGGCCCCGGAGGGCGGCCTGCGCCTGACCCCCGAGGCGCTGACCGGCCACGGCCTCTATGCCTACACCGCCATCCACGCCCCGCGGGGCCTCAAGGAGGAGGTCGTCCACGAGTGGCGCCACGACGGCGAGCTGGTCGATCGCATCCCGCTGGAGATCCAGGGCGGGCGCGAGGCGGGCTATCGGGCCTGGACCCACAAGCGCCGCTTCCCCGAGTCGCCGGCCGGCGACTGGCGGGTCGACGTGATGACGGCCAGCGGCCAGCGCATCGGGGTCTTGCGCTTCCACGTCAGCGACGCGGCCGAGCGGGCCACCCGGGCCGACGGCCGCATCCAGCCACCGCCGGGCATCCCCGGGCTGGACCTGCGTCGGCTGATCGCCCGCCCGGCGCCCGACGCCTGATGGCGCAGCTTGCATTACACGCCACGGCTCCGGACAATCTGATCAGGCTTTCCCGTTTATGCAGAGTCCCATGCACCCCAACATCGGTTTCCAACTCTCTCGCCTGCCGCGCCTGTGGCGGGCCATCATCGATCGACGCCTGGCCCCGGAAGGGCTCACCCAGACGCGTTGGGTCACCCTCTATCACCTCTGGCAGATGGGCGACGACCAGCCCCAGTGCGACCTGGCCCGCACCATCGGCGTCGAGGCGCCGTCGCTGGTGCGCACCCTGGATCAGCTCGCCGAACAGGGGCTGATCGAGCGCCGCCCCTGCGACCAGGACCGGCGCACCAAGCGCATCGTGCTCACCGCCGCGGCCGCGCCGTTGCTCGAGCGCATCGACGCCGTGGTCAGCCAGGCCCGCAGGGAGATGCTCGACGGGCTCTCCAGCGAGGAAGTCGCCCAGCTCAGCGAGCTGCTGTCGCGCATCGAGGCCAACGGGCTGGCGATCCAGGCCCGGGAAGAAGACTAGGCTTTGTCTGAACACTGCCCGTGCTCGACCATACGGCGTTAAAAATCAGCTCAAAATGCTCATTTACCACCCGTAAACTCGCACGCGAGCCCGGTCCGTCTTGTCACTGATTTTTGCCTTGCGACCCACACGGAAGTGGGAAGTGCGTTGGCCCGACGGGAACGGGCCTAGCCCTAGGTCTTCGCTCGCCGACTTTTCGGACAACACCTACCTCACCCCGCGCTCAGGCGCGGGGTCCCTTCAGTCCGGCGTGCGCCTCGGGCCGGTCCGGGCGTCCCGCCAGGCCGTCGCGCAGCTCGGCCATGCCCTCGGCCAGCGGAGCCAGGGCTCCCTGTTCCAGCGATTCGTCCCACCACAGGATCAGCGCATCGTGGCCCGACTCCACCGCCACCGCGTCGTCGGGCAGCGTCGCCAGCAGCGCCTCGAAGTGCTGCCGCACGTTCTCCGGCAGGGGGCGCAACGGTTCCATGCGCCAGCGCCAGCCCGCGACGAAGGGCCGCAGGGTCTGGCTGGCCTCGGCATCGCGCACCAGCATGAAGTCGGGGCCCGGCCGCTGCGGCGCATAGGCCCAGCGGTAGGCAGGCAGGTGGCCGGCGTCCTGATGCAACGGCGAGGGCGCCAGGCGTACCTGGATGCCGGCCCGCGCCGCCGCATCGCGCAGGCGCGTCGCGCGTTGCTGGCGAGGGCTGGGCCGCAGCCACATGGCCGGGGCGAACACCAGCCCGACGACCATCGCGATGATCAGCCAGATCATAAGCGTTTCCTGTTCCTTTCTTGATGCAAGTCGTTGTCTTGTCTCGTCGTGCGTCCTAGAGTGGAAGGCAGCCATCCCACTCGGACCCTGCCGGAGGCACTGCCATGAGCAACGAGTATCGTCACGTCCTGGTCGCCGTCGACCTGACCAAGGACTCCCACAAGGTGCTGGAGCGGGCAATGCAGATCGCCGACCGCAACCACGCCAAGCTCTCCATCATGCATACCCTCGAACCTCTCGGCTTCGCCTATGGCGGCGACATACCCATGGACCTCACCAGCATCCAGGACCAGCTCGACGAGCACGCCAAGCAGCGCCTGGCGGAGATCGCCGACGCCAACGTCGACAAGGAGAATCAGCACGTGGTGGTGGGCATGCCCGACACCGAGATCCACCGCTTCGCCGAGGAACAGGGCGTGGACCTGATCGTGGTCGGCTCACACGGCCGCCACGGCTTCGCCCTGCTGCTGGGCTCGACCTCCACCGGCGTGCTGCACGGCGCCAAGTGCGACGTCCTGGCGGTGCGCGTCGGCAAGGACGGCGAGCAGAGCGAGGAATAAGCCCCGCCGAACCCAGCGTGCGAAAGGCGCCCCGTGGGGCGCCTTTCATGTGTCAGGCTTCCCCCGCGGCCATCGCCTCCAGCTCCATCCAGCGCTCCATGGCGGCGTCGAGCTCCGCCTGCCGGTCGCTCAACGCCTGCAGGGTCTCGGTGACGGTGTCGGTGTCCTGCTGATAGAAGGCCGGGTCGCCGACCCGGGCCTCGAAGTCGGCGACCGCCGCCTCCAGGCGCTCGATCTCCGCCGGCAGGCCGTCGAGTTCGCGCTGCAGCTTGTAGGACAGCTTGGCCCGCCTGGGCGCTGCCTTGGCCGCCGGCACGGCGTTCTCCCTGGCCGGCGCGGCCTCGGGCGAGGCCTCGGCCACCGGCTCCGCCGCCTGACGAGCGGCCCCTTCCCAGGGCGCCGGCGGCAGCTTGCCGCCCTGGCGTACCCAGTCGTGGTAGCCGCCCACGTACTCGCGCACGACGCCCTGGCCCTCGAAGGCCAGCACGCTGGTCACCACGTTGTCCATGAAGGCGCGGTCGTGGGAGACCAGCAGCAGGGTGCCGTCGAAGTCGAGCAGCAGTTCCTCGAGCAGCTCCAGGGTCTCCACGTCCAGGTCGTTGGTGGGCTCGTCGAGCACCAGCACGTTGGCCGGCTGGGTGAACAGCCTGGCCAGCAGCAGGCGGTTGGATTCTCCCCCGGACAGCGCCTTGACCGGCTGGCGTGCCCGTTCGGGCGTGAACAGGAAGTCCTGGAGGTAGCTCATCACATGGCGGTCGCGCCCGCCGACGGTGATGCGGTCGCTGCCCTGGGCGACGTTGTCGTAGACGCTCTTCTCGGGCTCGAGGCCGGCACGCAGCTGGTCGAAGTAGGCCACCTGCAGCTTGGTGCCCATCCGCACCCGCCCGTCGCTGGGCTCGAGCTCGCCGAGCAGGATCTTGAGCAGGGTGGTCTTGCCGGCGCCGTTGCGGCCGATCAGGCCGATGCGGTCGCCCCGCTGCACCTCGAGGCTGAGATCGCGGATGATCGCCTCGGCGTCGTAATACTGGCTGACGTGGGAGAGCTCCACGACCCGCTTGCCGCTGCGTTCGCCGCTGTCCACCGAGAGACTGGCGCGGCCCTGGCGCTCGCGGCGCTCGCCGCGCTCCCGGCGCATCTGCTGCAGGGCGCGCACGCGGCCCTCGTTACGGGTGCGGCGGGCCTTGATGCCCTGGCGGATCCACGTCTCCTCCTGGGCCAGCTTCTTGTCGAATTCGGCGTTCTCCCGTGCCTCGGCCTCCAGCTCGTGGGTCTTCTGCTCCTGGTACTTGGCATAGTCGCCCGGGTAGCGCCCGAGGCGGCCGCGGTCGAGCTCGAGGATGTTGGTGGCCAGCCGCGACAGGAAGGCCCGGTCGTGGGTGATGAACAGCACCGCGCCGGCGAAGGCGGAAAGCTGCTCCTCCAGCCAGGCGATGGTGTCCAGATCCAGATGGTTGGTGGGCTCGTCGAGCAACAGCAGGTCGGGCTCGGCCACCAGCGCCCGGGCCAGCGCCACGCGGCGCCGCCAACCGCCCGAGAGATCGGCCATGGCGGCGTCCTCGGGCAGCCCCAGCCGGGTCAGCACCACGTCGATGCGCTGGTGGAAGGACCAGCCGTCGATGGCCTCGAGCCGCGTCTGCAGGCTCGCCATGCGCGCCATGTCCGGCTCGGCCTGCTGCACCAGATGGTGATACTCGGACAGCAGCTCGCCGGCCTCGGGCAGGCCCTGGGCGACCACGTCGAAGATCGTCTCGCCGGAGGCATCGGGAAGGTCCTGGGCGAGCACGCCGATCTTGAGGCCCGGCGCGCGCCAGATGTGGCCGCCGTCCGGCAGGTTCTCGCCCGACACCAGCTTGAGCAGGGTCGACTTGCCGGTCCCGTTGCGGCCCACCAGGGCCAGGCGCTCGCCCTTCTCCAGCACCAGGTCGGCGCCGTCGAGAAGCACCTGGGGGCCGTAGGCCAGTTGAAGCTGTTCCAGACGTAGCAGGGTCACGCGCTCACCTCTTGGTTCGATCAAGCCGCCAGTGTAACGCATGGCCGCTCCGACGTGGCCCCACCCCGCCCGCGGCGGGTACAATGCGCGCCTCTTGTCACGCCGGCACGACAGGCCGGCACGCGCCCTCGTCATGCCGCGGCAGACGAGGGAGACGATCGGTGCGATCGGCTACGCGCCTCGATCGCCGCTTTCATCCACAGGAGTGTTTCGCCTTGGCCGACGCCATGCCCCCCTTCGACGACGACGTGCTCCCCGAGGCGCTGAGATTCCGCTCGCCGGCGCCGCTGGTGGACATCGGCGCCAACCTGACCCACGAGAGCTTCGCCCGCGACCTGGAGGCGACGCTCCAGCGCGCTCGCGCCGCCGGGGTCGAGACGCTGATCCTCACCGGCACCGACCGCGAGCACGCCGAGCAGGCCGTGGCCCTGGCCCGCCGCTACCCGGGCCTGTACGCCACCGCCGGGGTGCACCCCCACGACGCCAGCCAGTGGAACCCCGAGCTCGAGGCGGCGATGCGCGAGCTGCACCGCCAACCGGAGGTCGTGGCGGTGGGCGAGTGCGGCCTGGACTTCAACCGCAACTTCTCGACGCCCGCCGAGCAGCAGCACGCCTTCGAGGCCCAGCTGGCGCTCGCCGCCGAGAGCGGCCTGCCGCTGTTCGTCCACGAGCGCGACGCCGGGGCGCGCATGCGCGAGATGCTGCGCGCCTGGCGCGACGACATCGGCCAGGCGGTGGTGCACTGCTTCACCGCCGACCGCGACACGCTCTACGGCTACCTGGATCTGGACCTGCACATCGGCCTGACCGGCTGGCTGTGCGACGAGCGCCGCGGGCATCACCTGCGCGAGCTGGTCGGCGCGATTCCCGCCGAGCGGTTGATGGTGGAAACCGACTGCCCCTACCTGCTGCCGCGCAATTTACCTGCCAAACTCAAGGGCAGGCGCCACGAGCCGGCGCTGCTGCCCTGGATCGTGCGCGAGATCGCCCACTGGCGCGGCGACACGGAAGCCGACCTGGCCCGCGCCACCACCGCCACCGCCCGGGCCTTCTTCGGCCTCGACGCGTCGCCCCGCGAGGAGAAGCCACAGAATGGATGACCTGCCCGCGTTCATTGCCATCGAGACCGGCGACGACGGCGACCTGCCGCTGTCCATCGCCTGGACCCTGCCCAATGGCCGCGTCAAGCACACCCTGATCCAGCCCGATGACGACTGGCTGGACGACGAGCTGGTCTCACTGGGCGCCTACAGCCTGGAGGAGCTCTCCAGCATGGGCGTGAGCCCGCTGGACGTGATCCGCGAGCTGGAGACCGACCACTTCAACGCCACCCTCTACACCGCCGGGGTCGGCGACGACGAGGCGGCGCTCTCGCGGCTGTTCGATACCTACGGGCTGGACCCGTTCGTGGAACTGGCGCCCGCCGAGAGCCTCTATGCCGAGCTGGCACCCGGCGACTGGTCCCGTGCCCGCGGCGAGCTGTTCGGCGAGCTGGGCCTCGAGCCGCTGCGGCCCGAGGAAGAGATCCAGGTGATGCTGACGCTGCATCAGCGGCTCAACGCCGACGCGCTGTAGGGACCTTCGTCGTCTAGGCGGGCTCGGCGATGGCGCCGAGCCTGGCCAGCCCCGCCGCGATCGCCGCCTCGCGCGTCGCATGCTCCCGGTAGAAGGCCGCAAGCGTGGTACGGAAGGCCTCGGCCCGGGCCGGCAGCCCCTCCCGCTCATAGCGCGCCGCCCGCGCCGCGACCCGTTCGGCGAAGCCCTCGCGGTCGACTTCCACCTCGCCCAGGTTGTCCACGCTGACCTGGAAACGATGCCCGCAGGCCGCGGCGAACAGGCGCTCCAGCGCCTGGGGCGCCACCTCCACCGCCTCGAAGTCGCGCTGCTGCTCGGCATCGCGCCCGTCGGGCAGGTACCAGTAGCCGTAGTCCTCCAGCTCGCGACGACGCGCGCCGGCGATGCACCAGTGGCTGATCTCGTGCAGCGCACTGGCGTAGAAGCCCCGGGCGAAGATCACCCGATGCCAGGGCGTCTCGGCGTCGGCGGGCAGGTACAGAGGTTCGTCGCCGCCGCGCACCAGGCGGGTACGATGGGTCGGCAGGAAGAGGCCGTCGAACAGGGCGATGACATCCTCGAGGCGGTGGCTCACGCGGGCTCCGGGGGGTCGTGAAGGACGGCACAGTATAGCGAGGCCGCCGCGGCGGCGAAAACCACCGGGCGGCGAAACGAAGAGGGTCCTGATAGACTGGTCGGCTACCCCGCACGCATGGAGCACGGGGCCACCCTGGCATGGAGCTTTCCCTTGGCCCAGTTCATTTCCCAGCTGATCGCCGCCTCGCGCGCCGAGACTCGCCCCCTGATCCGCCTGGCCCTGCCCATCTGCGGCGCCCAGCTCGCCCAGGCCGCCATGAGCACGGTGGACGTGATGATGACCGGCCGCCTCAGCGCCACCGACCTGGCCGCCGTCTCGGTGGGCTCGAGCCTGTGGATGCCGCTGATGCTGTTCATGACCGGCACCCTGATGGGCCTGACGCCGGTGGTCGCCCAGCTGCTCGGTGCCGGCCGCCGCGAGGGCATTCGTGTCCAGGTGCACCAGGCGCTGTGGATCGGCATGGCGCTGGGCATCATCGCGGCCGGACTGCTGTGGACGACGGTGATGCCGGTGTTCCGGCTCATGGACGTGCCTCAGGCGGTGGCCGAGCGTGCCGCGGGCTACCTGGCCGCGGTGGCCCTGGGGATGCCCGGCGTGGGACTGTTCATGGCGCTGCGGGCCTTCTCGGACGGCATGAACCACACCCGGCCCGCGCTGTGGATCAGCCTGCTGGGGCTGGCCGTCAACGTGCCCAGCAACTACGTGTTGATCTACGGCGGCGCGGGGCTCGAAGCCCTGTTCGGCGACTGGCTGCCGGCCCCCCTGGCGAACCTCCCGGCGTTGGGCGCGGTGGGCTGCGGGCTGGCCACCGCGCTGTCGATGTGGGTGATGTGCCTGGCCATGATCGCCTATACCCGGCGCAGCCGCGCCTATGGCGACGTCGCGCTGTGGCGCTCGCCGACGCCGCCGCGGCTCCGGCCGATCGGCGAGCTGCTCTACGTGGGGGTGCCCATCGGGGTGGCGATCTTCGTGGAGGTGACGCTGTTCACCCTGATCGCGCTGTTCATCGCCAGCCTCGGCGAGGTCACCGTGGCCGCCCACCAGGTGGCGCTGAACTACACCGGCCTGCTGTTCATGCTGCCGTTGTCGCTGGGCATGGCGCTGACGGTGCGGGTCGGCAACACCCTCGGACAGGGGCGCCTCGAGGCCGCTCGCCTGGTGGCCTGGAACGGCATCCTGATCGCCCTGGCCGTGGCGCTGCTCAACTGCCTGCTGCTGTGGCTGACCGCCGAGCCGGTGATCGGCCTGTATACCCACGATCCGGAGGTGACCCGCATCACACTGTCGCTGGTGGGCCTGGCCATGCTCTACCAGATCTCCGACTCGCTGCAGGTCAATCTCGCCGGCGCGCTTCGCGGCTACAAGGATACCCGGGTGATCATGCTGATCACCCTGGTCGCCTACTGGCTGGTCGGCCTGGGCGGCGGCCACTGGCTGGGCGATCACGGCCTGTTCGACCGGGTCGCGCCGCTCGGGGTCTATGGTTACTGGATCGGCCTGGTGGCCGGACTGACGGTGGCCGCCCTGCTGCTGGGCGAACGCTTGAGACGACGGAGCAAGGCAATCGCGGATGGTGACCTGGAGATTCCCCTATCCCCGGAGTGAACGCCGCCGGAATCAACGGGGCCGATGGTGGCTGCTTGGCCTGATCGCCGGCCTGCTGGCCGGCTGTGGCGAGGGACCCGGCGAGGCCCTGCTCGGCGACTACCAGCGCCACCTGGCCACGACCCTCGGGCTGGCGCCGCCTGAGCCCTCCCGGCCCGCCAACATCGGCGACTTTCCGGAGCCGGACGCCCGGCTGTACGCCATTCCCGAGACCCGCGAGGCGCTGCTGGACGTCTTCGCCCTGCGCGGCTGCCATATCGCCAACCTGGTCGCCGAGCGCAACAACCAGCTGGGCAAGGTGGCGCCTCCCAGCCAGCGCTGGCTCTATGAGTTGGCCCTGTGGCGCCGGCTAAGCGGCTGCTGGAACACCGAGGTCCCGGCCACGCTCGGCGAGCAGGATCGGGCACGGCTCGAGCGGCTCACCCGGCGCAAGACCGACCAGCTTCCCCGGGCGAGCTGGAACGCCCTGTTCGCCTCGAGCGAGTGGGTCGGCAGCTTCTCCCGGGCCAGCTCGCCGCTGCCGCCGGGCGACCTGTCGGCCGTCGATGCCCAGTTGCCGGCGCTGGCCTATCTGCGCGTGGCCAGCCTCCACCAGTTCGACCGCCGCTGGGAGGCGGACTCGGGTACCCTGGAAGGCCACCTGCAGAGGCTGCAGACTCGCCCGCTGACCGCCGAGCTGCTGCGCGCCTTGATGCTGGCCGAACGGCGCATCGATGAGGCCTCGCGGCTGCTCGAGGCCGCCCTGGCCGGGAGCGCAAACGCCTGCCCCGCCCCGGCCGAGGCCTGGCCGGCCTTCCCCGAGGCCCGGCGACTGGAGGCCTGGCTGGATGGCCTGCAGAGCGCCTCGCGACGCTGGCTCGTCGCCATTCAGCGCCTGCTCGAGGCCCAGCGGGTCGCCCCGCCCCCGGCCGTGGCGGCCTACCGGCAGCGCTGGCTGTCGCTGGACGATCCACGGGCCCCCTGGCCCGCCCTGGTGACCGCCCGACAGCGGCATCGGGAACTGCACCTGGCCCTGACGCAACGCTGCCGCTGACAACCAAGGCTTAACCTCGGTCACCACTCTGTGCTATTGATGGGGTGACAGTGACGTTGAGCGCTGCCGAGAGGCCCGAGGGCCAACGCCGTGACCACGCCGCCGCTGGAGGGACTTCATGGGTATCCCGCTGTCACCTCGTCCTGCCCGGGTCATCGACCTGGAGACCATGCGCCAACGCCAGCAGGCCCGCAAGCGCCTGATACGCCTCGCCCCGGAGCTCGACGGGCTGGAGATGGTGTATCAGTTGCCCGACGAATCCGAGGCCTACTACGGCATGCCCCTGCTGGCCTGGGGACTTCGCGAGGACGGCGAAGTCGTCGGCCTGGTGCCCTGGATGGAACGCCTGACCCCCTGCCAGATGCTCGATGACCCCGAGCACGGCCACTTCGTCGGCTATCGCGACCCGGAGACCGAGGAGCTGTTCGAGCTGCCGCCCGACCACAAGGTCATGGAGCTCGAGCAGGCCGCGGCCTACTTCGAGTACGAGGCGACCGACGAGCCCACCCTGATCCAGCAGCTCCCCGAGACCCAGGGCACCCATGCCCTGTGCATGGATGAGGGCGATGCGCCCTGGCAGCTCAAGCAGATCTTCGGCTGGCGCCTCTACAGCGACGGCGCCGTGGAGGCCCTGCTGGCCGACGAGCACTTGATCGACTCGACGCCGATCCTGCCCGGCGACCCCTGCCTCTACCCCGGACACAGCCGCCACCGGGTGGTCTACTTCTTCCAGCGCCAGATCGCCAACCGCATCCGCCGCGAGGACCCCGCCACCCTCGAGGCCCTGGCGTTGATGGTCATGCCCGACACGCCGGAGACGCACGACTGACCGGCCTGGCCGAGCCGGCGTCAGCCCAGGCGGATGACGTACAGGTAATGGCCGTCCGTCTCGCGCTGGGCCAGCAGCTCGTGGCCGAGAAAACCGCAGAACTTGGGCACGTCGCGGGTGGTGGCCGGATCGCTGGCGATCACCTTGAGGACTTCGCCCGGCTGCATGTCACGCACCTTGTTGTGCATCAGCATGATGGGCTCGGGACAATAGAGCCCGGTGGTATCCAGCTCGGCATGACAGGTCGGCAGGGAATCCGTGGAGTCAACCATCGATGAGTTCGCCTCGAAACGCAGCAGTGAGTGGGGAGTGAGTGGATGATCAAGATCCTTATCGAACGTCGTATCATGCCCGGGCTGGAGGCAGAATACGAGGCGGTCGCCCGGGAGGCCATGCGCCAGGTGCTCGGCGCCCCGGGGTTCGGCGGCGGCGAGAGCCTCACCGAGCAGGGCCATGACGACCGGCGCCTGGTGATCACCAAGTGGCGCGACCTCAACGCCTGGAAGGCATGGCGCGACAGCGAACAGCGCGCCCGGGTCATGCAGGACCTCTACCCGCTGCTCACCGAGGAAGAACGGGTGCGCGTCTTCGCGCCCAGCTACTGACCGGCGGGCCGCGCCTCAGTTCAACAGCCGCACGTGGACCGTCACCTCCTCGCGATCGTGGTAGAGGTGGCGACAGGCGATCTGCGCCTGGACGCCGGCCCCTTCCAGGGCCTGGTCCAGGCGCGCCAGCCCCTCCGACACGGCCTCCCAGCGCCGCTTCATCGGCAGCTTGAGGTTGAACACCGCCTCGCGGCACCAGCGCTTCACCAGCCAGCGCTCGACCATGTCGATCACCCGCGCCGGCTTGTCGACGATATCGCAGACCAGCCAGTCCAGTCGCGCCGGCGGCGCCCACACGAAACCATCCTCGCGCAGGTGCTCGACCAGCCCGGTCGCCATCAGCCGGCGGTCCATGGGGCCATTGTCGATGGCGAACACCTGCATGCCGCGATGGACCAGCTGCCAGGTCCAGCCCCCCGGCGCCGCGCCCAGGTCGGCCGCCTGCATGCCCTCGGCGAGCCGCGTCTCCCACTGCTCCCGGGGCACGAATTCATGCCAGGCCTCCTCGAGCTTGAGGGTCGAACGACTGGGGGCCTCGCGGGGCGCACGCAGCCGGCGGATGCCCCCGAGCTGCTCGCTGCGATTGCCCGGAAAGCTCATGCCGAGCTGGACCCGGTCGCCATCGGTCCACAGCAGGTGCAGGCGCCGGCCACCCGCCTTGCGACGCAGGGCACCGCGCTTCTTGAGGGTCGCTTCGAGCGGCCGCCGGAGCGCCTTGATCAGCCCCGCCAGCGCCTTGGCCTCATTGGTATCCGGGGTTTCCTGCCACACCGACTCGAAGCTCCAGCCGCTCGCCAGGACCTGCTCGACGATCGGCGACAGCCGGTCCTCCCGGGAGAGCCGCTCCAGAGGGGCGAGCGCCACCAGGCTCTGGCGGGCGAAGACCAGCGAGGCCAGCGGCAAGGCGCGGTGCAGGGCATTGGCGGGGCGCTCGTCGGTCAGCACGAAGCGGACATGGCCGGCCTGGGCCTCGGCGAGTGGATAGCCCTGCCAGCCCAGCATGGCTGACTTGGTGGCGATCTCGCCGGCCAGGTCGGACTCGAATCCGGGGCGGCAATAGAACAGCAACTGCTGGGGGGTCATGTGGCCTCCTGTGAAGGCCCGCCAGTCTAGCCGGGGGATACGGGGCTCACAAGCCGTGCAGGCCCTCGTCCTCTTCTTCCTTCGCGCCCTTGGCGACGGCCTTGCCGGCGGCCCGGTGACGGCTCAGCGACTCCATGTCCTGGAGCTGGACGTTCAGGGCGTTGGTGGAGATCTTCACCTCCCAGAGGGAGAAGAACAGCGAGATCGACAGGCTGATCAGGCTGACGCCGAACAGCAGCATGCCGAGGAACTTGAGGGACAGGAAGAGCGCGAACATCGACAGGGTGCACAGCAGGAAGCTGAAGACCCCGGCCATCTGCATGCGCTTGGTCAGGGTGATGCGCTGGCGCAGCAACACGATCTGGCGCACCGCCACCTCGTGATGATCGCCACGCTCCTCGTCGGCGAGCTTGCGAATCAGCTGCGCCAGGCTCAGGAAGCGGTTGGTGTAGGCCAGCAGCAGCAGCGAGATGGCCGGGAACAGCAGGGCCGGTGTGGTCAGCGTCAAGACGACCTCCGTTATTAGACTTTGGTCGCATTATACGCCATTGAGCGTCCTCGGCGAATCCCACCGCCCAGCGAGCGAGACGGCCCGCCCGCCGGGCGGCCTCGCCCCATCGACGATGGGACGAGACCCGGTGTCAGGCGTCGGGTGCGTCTGCCCTCGCCTACTGGAGGAGTCCCTGCTCCCGGGCCATGGCGATGGCCGCTCGGGGCCCCGTCCACAGCGAGGGCAGCAGCACCAGCGATACCGGGATGGCGGTGATCACGATGAATTGTTGCAGGGCGCCGATCTGGCCGGCGCCCATGTACAGCAGGATCGCCGCCATCAGCGCCATGGCGATCCCCCAGAAGGCCCGGACCCGGGCGTCGGGGGCATCGTGGCCCGCACCGACCACCGAGATCGCATAGCTCATCGAGTCCCCGGTGGTGGCCACGAAGATGGTGGTCAGCAGCAGGATGGCGAGCGCCATCAGCGGTCCGCCGGGCAGCGCCTGGGCGACGGTCAGGGTGGCGACGTCGAACTGGAAGTCCTGCAGCGCCGCGGACAGGTCGATGGCGCCGGTCAGCTGGTAGTGGATCCCGGAACCGCCCAGCAGGGTGAACCACAGGGTGGTGGCGATCGGGGCCATCACGGCCACGGCAAGGATCATCTGCCGAATGGTGCGCCCGCGCGAGATGCGCGCCACGAAGATCGCCATCAGCGGCCCATAGCCGATGAACCAGGCGAAGAAGAACACCGTCCACCACTGCATCCACCAGGCCGGCGCGGTCTGGTTGGTCATGGTCGCCATGGTGAAGAAGGAACTCAGGTATTCCCCGAAGCCCTGGGTGAAGGCATCGATCAGGAAACCGGTGGGCCCGAACAGGAAGATCACGGCGGCGATCACCAGGGCCAGGATGACGTTGAAGCGACTCAGCCACTGGATGCCGCGATGGATCCCGGTCATGGCCGAGGTCACGTAGACCGCCCCCAGCGCGGCCAGAATCACCAGTTGGGTGGTGTAGCCCTCGGGCAGGCCGAACAGCTCGTGAAGCCCGAAGCTGACCTGGGTCGCCAGGAAGCCGATCGGCCCCACGGTGCCGGCAACCACGGCGATCACGCACAGGGCGTCCACCAGGCTGCCCAGCCATCCCCGCATGCGACGCTCACCGAGCACCGGCGTGAGCAGGGTGCGCGGTTGCAGCGGCAGGCCGCGACCATAATGGGCATGGGCCAGCACCACCGCGGTCAACGAGCCAAGGACGGCCCAGGCCAGAAACCCCCAGTGCATGAAGGATTGCGCCAGGGCCCCGGCGATCGCCTCGGCGGTGCCGGGCTCGGTATCGAAGGCCGGTGGGGTGACCACGAAGTGGTAGACCGGCTCGCCGGCGGCGAAGAACACGCCGCCCCCGGCCAGCAGCGTGCACATGATGATCGACAGCCACTTGAAGGTACTCAGCTCGGGGCGTTCGAGATCACCGACCCGGGCGCTGGCCGCCGGCGATGCCACCAGACCCATGGCCACCAGGAAGGTCAGCAGCAGCAACCATTGAAAGTAGCTGCCCAGTGTCTTCGCGGTCCAGGCGAAACCGGCGGCGATGCCCCCGGCCACCATGTCGACGTCATACAGTGACAGGGCGACGAAGCCCAGGATGAAGCCGATGCTGACGACGAGCACCAGGGGATCCCCCAGGCGTCTCTTGGCGGCGGGCGCGGTTGTCATCGAGTTGGAGGGATCTTCACTCATGCACTGCTGTCGGCCGAATTCGGCCGCTCTCTCCTTCTTGGGTAGAAAAGGGTCTTGGATAGAAAAGGGGCAATACCCGTCATCGCCGGGATGGAACCATGCTGACGCCTCGAGCAGCGCCAAAGACAAAGCGCTAAGGCCATCGGGCTGATTCGGTCAACGGGAAATCGTATGAGAAAGGGCGGCGTCGGAGCGGCATGCCCAACGAGGGAATACTGGATGATGGGGCGGGAACGGCGAAATGAAAAGCCCCCGAGTTCTCGCGAACCCGGGGGCTTTTCCGAATAAGTGCCTGACGATGACCTACTCTCGCATGGGAACTCCCACACTACCATCGGCGCTGAGCGGTTTCACTGCTGAGTTCGGCATGGGATCAGGTGGTTCCCGCACGCTATGGTCGTCAGGCGAAAAAGGGCAATGCAAATCATGCTGACGAGATGCGTCTCGCGTATCCGGCGTCGTCTGTTGTCATCGACAGACCACTTGGGTGTTATATGGTCAAGCCTCACGGACAATTAGTATCGGTTAGCTCAACGCCTTGCAGCGCTTCCACATCCGACCTATCAACCAGCTGGTCTTGCTGGGTCCTTCAGGAGGCTCGAGGCCTCGGGGAGATCTCATCTTGAAGGGGGCTTCCCGCTTAGATGCTTTCAGCGGTTATCCCGTCCGTACATAGCTACCCGGCAATGCCACTGGCGTGACAACCGGAACACCAGAGGTACGTCCACTCCGGTCCTCTCGTACTAGGAGCAGCGCTTCTCAAATCTCCAACGCCCACGGCAGATAGGGACCGAACTGTCTCACGACGTTCTAAACCCAGCTCGCGTACCACTTTAAATGGCGAACAGCCATACCCTTGGGACCGACTTCAGCCCCAGGATGTGATGAGCCGACATCGAGGTGCCAAACACCGCCGTCGATGTGAACTCTTGGGCGGTATCAGCCTGTTATCCCCGGAGTACCTTTTATCCGTTGAGCGATGGCCCTTCCATACAGAACCACCGGATCACTAGAACCTACTTTCGTACCTGCTCGACGTGTCTGTCTCGCAGTTAAGCACCCTTATGCTCTTGCACTCATTGCACGATTTCCAACCGTGCTGAGGGTACCTTCGTGCTCCTCCGTTACGCTTTGGGAGGAGACCGCCCCAGTCAAACTACCCACCACACACGGTCCTCGATCCGGATCACGGACCTGAGTTAGAACGCCAATGATGCCAGGCTGGTATTTCAAGGTTGGCTCCACTCGATCTGGCGACCGGGTTTCCAAGCCTCCCAGCTATCCTACACAAGCAACATCAGCGTCCAGTGTGAAGCTGTAGTAAAGGTTCACGGGGTCTTTCCGTCTAGCCGCGGGTACACAGCATCTTCACTGCGATTTCAATTTCACTGAGTCTCGGGTGGAGACAGCGTGGCCATCATTACGCCATTCGTGCAGGTCGGAACTTACCCGACAAGGAATTTCGCTACCTTAGGACCGTTATAGTTACGGCCGCCGTTTACCGGGGCTTCGATCAGGAGCTTCGCCGAAGCTAACACCATCAATTAACCTTCCGGCACCGGGCAGGCGTCATACCCTATACGTCCGCTTACGCGTTTGCAGAGTACTGTGTTTTTAATAAACAGTTGCAGCCACCTGGTATCTTCGACCGCGTCGGGCTCTGGGAGCGAGTCCCTTCACCCTAATGCGGCGTGCCTTCTCCCGAAGTTACGGCACCATTTTGCCTAGTTCCTTCACCCGAGTTCTCTCAAGCGCCTTGGTATTCTCTACCTGACCACCTGTGTCGGTTTGGGGTACGGTCCCACTGTATCTGAAGCTTAGAGGCTTTTCCTGGAAGCGTGGCATCGATGACTTCCAGACCGTAGTCTGTTCGTCTCGTCTCTCGGCCTTGGGGTACCGGATTTGCCTGATTCCCCAGCCTACTGACTTTCACCAGGACAACCAACGCCTGGCTCACCTAGCCTTCTTCGTCCCCCCATCGCAATACAGTGAGGTACGGGAATATTGACCCGTTTCCCATCGACTACGCCTTTCGGCCTCGCCTTAGGGGCCGACTCACTCTGCTCCGATTAGCGTCGAACAGAAACCCTTGGTCTTCCGGCGGGGGAGTTTTTCACTCCCCTTATCGTTACTCATGTCAGCATTCGCACTCGTGATACCTCCAGCCCACTTCTCAATGGACCTTCGTCGGCGTACACGACGCTCCTCTACCGCGCATCATTCGATGCACCCGTAGCTTCGGTACCTGGTTTGAGCCCCGTTACATCTTCCGCGCAGGCCGACTCGACTAGTGAGCTATTACGCTTTCTTTAAAGGATGGCTGCTTCTAAGCCAACCTCCTAGCTGTCTAAGCCTTCCCACATCGTTTCCCACTTAACCAGGATTTCGGGACCTTAGCTGACGGTCTGGGTTGTTTCCCTTTTCACAACGGACGTTAGCACCCGCTGTGTGTCTCCCACGCTGCACTCACCGGTATTCGGAGTTTGCCTCGGGTTGGTAAGTCGGGATGACCCCCTAGCCGAAACAGTGCTCTACCCCCGGCGGTGATACGTGAGGCGCTACCTAAATAGCTTTCGAGGAGAACCAGCTATCTCCGGGCTTGATTAGCCTTTCACTCCGATCCACAAGTCATCCAAATCTTTTTCAACAGATCCTGGTTCGGTCCTCCAGTTGATGTTACTCAACCTTCAACCTGCTCATGGATAGATCGCCCGGTTTCGGGTCTATATCCAGCGACTGGTCGCCCAGTTAAGACTCGGTTTCCCTACGCCTCCCCTATACGGTTAAGCTCGCCACTGAATATAAGTCGCTGACCCATTATACAAAAGGTACGCGGTCACACTACGAGAGTGCTCCCACTGCTTGTACGCATACGGTTTCAGGATCTATTTCACTCCCCTCTCCGGGGTTCTTTTCGCCTTTCCCTCACGGTACTGGTTCACTATCGGTCAGCCAGGAGTATTTAGCCTTGGAGGATGGTCCCCCCGTCTTCAGTCAAGGTTTCACGTGCCCCGACCTACTCGATTTCACGGGATCAGGCTTTCGACTACGGGGCTATCACCCTGTATCGCTGAGTTTCCCAACTCATTCGCCTAACCTGTCACCCGCTTAAGGGCTGGTCCCCGTTCGCTCGCCGCTACTGGGGGAATCTCGGTTGATTTCTGTTCCTCGGGGTACTTAGATGTTTCAGTTCCCCCGGTTCGCCTCCTGCACCTATGGATTCAGTGCAGGATACTCAGGTTACCCTGAGTGGGTTTCCCCATTCGGAAATGCCCGGGTCGCAGGTTGTTTGCCACCTCGCCGAGCCTTATCGCAGGCTTCCACGTCCTTCATCGCCTCTGGCTGCCAAGGCATCCACCGTATGCGCTTCATCGCTTGACCATATAACCCCAAGGGGTCTGATCCGCGATGACAACAACGACAATTGCCGGATACGCTTGAGACGTATCTCATGCCCTTTCCCGGGTAGGAAAGGGACTTTGTCAGCATGATTCACATTGTTAAAGAGCAACTGTTCAGAGAACAGTGAGAAACGCTAGCGATAACGCTTGCCACTGGTCACGAAACGGTCATCGACTGTCGGGAGAATGGTGGAGCCTAGCGGGATCGAACCGCTGACCTCCTGCGTGCAAGGCAGGCGCTCTCCCAGCTGAGCTAAGGCCCCTCTGAACTCCCATACGCGACATGGGGAATTTTATTCAGGACAAGGCGTTTTGTGGCGACGCATAGCCTGCTATGCGAGTCACAAAACAACGCGGTACTGGATAAAATTGGTGGGTCTGGGCAGACTTGAACTGCCGACCTCACCCTTATCAGGGGTGCGCTCTAACCAACTGAGCTACAGACCCATTGGTCACGCTGGGTCTATACCCAAACAGTCTTTGCTCTGGCCGATCAGGTAATTCATTGTGGACACTTGCCGAGGGTCGGTGACGTCGTCGATTAAGGAGGTGATCCAGCCGCAGGTTCCCCTACGGCTACCTTGTTACGACTTCACCCCAGTCATGAACCACACCGTGGTGATCGCCCTCCGAAGTTAGGCTAACCACTTCTGGTGCAGTCCACTCCCATGGTGTGACGGGCGGTGTGTACAAGGCCCGGGAACGTATTCACCGTGACATTCTGATTCACGATTACTAGCGATTCCGACTTCACGGAGTCGAGTTGCAGACTCCGATCCGGACTGAGACCGGCTTTATGAGATTAGCTCCACCTCGCGGTATTGCCACCCTCTGTACCGGCCATTGTAGCACGTGTGTAGCCCTACTCGTAAGGGCCATGATGACCTGACGTCGTCCCCACCTTCCTCCGGTTTGTCACCGGCAGTCTCCCTAGAGTTCCCGACCGAATCGCTGGCAAATAGGGACAAGGGTTGCGCTCGTTACGGGACTTAACCCAACATTTCACAACACGAGCTGACGACGGCCATGCAGCACCTGTCTGAGCGTTCCCGAAGGCACCAATCCATCTCTGGAAAGTTCGCTCGATGTCAAGAGTAGGTAAGGTTCTTCGCGTTGCATCGAATTAAACCACATGCTCCACCGCTTGTGCGGGCCCCCGTCAATTCATTTGAGTTTTAACCTTGCGGCCGTACTCCCCAGGCGGTCGACTTATCGCGTTAACTGCGCCACAAAGGTCTCGAGGACCCCAACGGCTAGTCGACATCGTTTACGGCGTGGACTACCAGGGTATCTAATCCTGTTTGCTACCCACGCTTTCGCACCTCAGCGTCAGTGTCAGTCCAGAAGGCCGCCTTCGCCACTGGTATTCCTCCCGATCTCTACGCATTTCACCGCTACACCGGGAATTCTACCTTCCTCTCCTGCACTCTAGCCTGACAGTTCCGGATGCCGTTCCCAGGTTGAGCCCGGGGCTTTCACAACCGGCTTATCAAGCCGCCTACGCGCGCTTTACGCCCAGTAATTCCGATTAACGCTCGCACCCTCCGTATTACCGCGGCTGCTGGCACGGAGTTAGCCGGTGCTTCTTCTGTGAGTGATGTCTCTCTTGCAGGGTATTAACCCACAAGCGTTCTTCCTCACTGAAAGTGCTTTACAACCCGAGGGCCTTCTTCACACACGCGGCATGGCTGGATCAGGCTTTCGCCCATTGTCCAATATTCCCCACTGCTGCCTCCCGTAGGAGTTCGGGCCGTGTCTCAGTCCCGATGTGGCTGATCATCCTCTCAGACCAGCTACGGATCGCGGCCTTGGTGAGCCATTACCTCACCAACTAGCTAATCCGACATAGGCTCATCCGATAGCGCAAGGTCCGAAGATCCCCTGCTTTCTCCCGTAGGACGTATGCGGTATTAGCCTGGGTTTCCCCAGGTTATCCCCCACTACCGGGCAGATTCCTATGCATTACTCACCCGTCCGCCGCTCGACGCCTGGAAGCAAGCTTCCATCGTTTCCGCTCGACTTGCATGTGTTAGGCCTGCCGCCAGCGTTCAATCTGAGCCATGATCAAACTCTTCAGTTTAAAAGCTTGATAGTGCATTGAGTGCACCAAACTTGGCTCAAGGTTCAAACGTCTCGTTTGACGAGTCGCTTGCCTTGATATTCAGTGACTGGTCACCGAACCTCTCGACAAGCGCCCACATGAATTACCTGATCGATTGTTAAAGAGCAGCTCCGGGCTCTCGTGAAGAGTGGAGCATCTCGCATTGCCGTGCCGCTTGGCCCGGCGCCCTGCGAGGAAGGCGTATTCTACGTGATCGGCGCCTCAAGTCAACCCTGCGTTTCGCTGTGTTCGAAGCGAACCGGGCGACCGAAACAGCGGCTCCAACCCTGCGAGCCGACCTCCGATCGAGTGGGGCGCATTCTACCGAATCCGCTGCGCTTGTCAACCAGGCCATTTCGAAACGCTTCGAAAAACCCTCGGCAAAACAAGCACTTTTGCCACTCATCACCGCCTGCAACGTTGCCCGTCGCCGGCAGCGGATGCGTACTTTACGGATTCTCCCGGCACCACGCAAGCCCCCGCATCAAAAAAATATAGATCAGCACGGCGCCCACCGCCAGGATATCGTCATGCCCATACGGCATCGCCCCTGCCGCCGTCGATACCGGTGTCCCGATACCGGGCACCAGTGTCCTGTTTCGGAGGTTCGTGGAAGAGATGGCGAGCACATTGGGTCGCCAGGCAAGGCGCCGCGACGAGGCATAGCAGCGCTATGACGGGGAGTGGCAACGCGGCATGGCGGCTCAAAGAGCCGCCAGAATGACTACAGCCAACCTCTGATACAGGACACTAGGTCAGCAGATCGAGGAATCGGTTGACGGGCATCGCCTCCAGCCGAGGCCGGTCAAGGCAGAGCTCGAGGATCCGGGCACAGCGCGCGGATGGAAAACGCGTGGCCAGGTGTCGGTGAAACTTGGCCTCCAGCAGCGGAAGCCCCTCGCCACGTCGACGACGATGCCCGAGTGGATATTCGACCTCGACCCGCTCGGTGGCACTGCCGTCGGCGAAGAACACCTGGACGGCATTGGCGATGGCACGCTTGTCCGGATCGAGATAGTCACGGGAATAGCGCGGCTCCTCGATGACCTCCATCTTGCCGCGCAGGGCGTCGAGGACCGGGTGGGCATCATGAAAGCCATCCTCGTAGTGCTCGGCGGCCAGCTCGCCGAAGGCCAGGGGTACCGCGGTCATGTACTGCAGGCAGTGATCGCGATCGGCCGGATTGGCCAATGCACCTTCCTTGGAGATGATGCGGATCGCCGACTCATGGGTGGTGATCTCGATGCGCGCGATCTCGTCCAGGCGCCCCTCGACCTGAGGGTGTAGCGCCACCGCCGCCTCGCAGGCGGTCTGGGCATGGAACTCCGCAGGGAAGGCGACCTTGAACAGCACGTTCTCCATCACATAACTGCCGAACTCACGCTGGAAGCGCAGGCGCCGCTCGGCGTCGGGCTTGAGGCTGTGATCCCTGTTGCTCTTGGTGAAGAGCACATCGTAGAAGCCCCATTGCGGAGCGCTCAGCGCACCGGGCACGCCCATCTCGCCACGCAGGGCGATATCGGCCAGTCGCACGCCCCGCGAGGTGGCATCCCCCGCCGCCCAGCTCTTGCGCGAGCCGGCATTGGGGGCATGGCGATAGGTCCGCAGACTCTGGCCATCGACGAAGGCATGGGACAGGGCGGAGAGCAGCTGCTCGCGATCGGCCCCCATCAGCCTGGCAGCCACGGCGGTGGAGGCGACCTTGACCAGCACCACGTGGTCGAGACCGACCCGGTTGAAGGCATTCTCGAGCGCCAGCACGCCCTGGATCTCGTGAGCCTGGATCATCGCCACGAGCACGTCACGCATGGTCAGCGGCGCCTCGCCGCGCGCCAGGCGGACCTGGGAGAGATGATCGGCCACCGCCAGGATGGCCCCGAGGTTGTCCGAGGGATGGCCCCACTCGGCGGCCAGCCAGGTGTCGTTGTAGTCGAGCCAACGCACCAGGGCGCCGATGTCCCAGGCCGCCTTGACCGGGTCGAGTCGAAAGGCGGTCCCCGGTACCCGGGCACCATGCGGCACCTGGGTACCCTCCACCAGCGGCCCCAGGTGCTTGGTGCATTCGGGAAAGCGCAGCGCCAGCAGGCCACACCCCAGGCTGTCCATCAGGCAGTAGCGGGCGGTCTCGAAGGCCTCGTCGCTGTCGATGCGAGCGTCAAGCACATAGTCGGCGATCCGCTGCAGCTCGTCGTCGTAGTCAGGGCGAACGTTGCTTTCGACGGTGGCGCTCATGCTTCACTCCTGTCGCGATGCCGGGTGGGCCCCTATTCACTATAGAGGAACGCCCCGCGGGAAAGGCCGGGACGCGGGGTCGGGCACTGCGAGATCAGGCGCTGTCCCTGGGGACGCGCACCCAGCCCTCCATCAATACCCGAGCGCTGCGGCTCATGGTGGCCTTGAGCGCGGTCCAGCCGCCGCCGCTGCGGCGAGCCTCGGCGCCGACCCGCAGGGCCCCCGAAGGATGGCCGAAGCACACCGAGGTGCGCTCGCCTCCACCGGCGGCGAGGTTGACCAGGGTGCCCGGCACCGCCGCCGCGCTGGCGATGGCCACCGCGGCCGTGCCCATCATGGCATGATGCAGTTTGCCCATGGACATCGCCCGCACCAGCAGGTCGATCTCGGCGGCGGCCACGGTCTTGCCGCTGGAGGCGACATAGTCCGCGGGAGGCGCCACGTAGGCCACCTTGGGCGTGTGCTGGCGGCTCGCCGCCTCCTCGGGCCGGGCGATCAGCCCCATGCGCAGCGCGCCCTGGGTGCGGATCGCCTCCAGCCGCGCCAGCGCCACGGGGTCGGCGTTGATCGCCCCCTGAAGCTCGGTGCCGGTATAGCCGATGGCCGCCGCCTCGACGAAGACGGTGGGGATACCGGCATCGATCAGCGTCGCCCGCAGCGTGCCGATGCCCGGCACCTCGAGCTCGTCGACGACGTTACCGGTGGGGAACATGGCGCTCTCCCCGTCCGCGGGGTCCATGAAGTCCACCGCCACCTCGGCGGCCGGGAAGGTCACGCCATCGAGTTCGAAGTCGCCGGTTTCCTGGACCTCACCGTCGGTGATCGGCACATGGGCGACGAGGGTCTTGCCGATATTGGCCTGCCAGATGCGCACCTCGGCGACGCCGTTATCGGGGAGGCGTTCGGCCTCGACCAGGCCGTTGCTGATGGCGAAAGGCCCCACCGCCGCCGAGAGGTTGCCGCAGTTGCCGCTCCAGTCGACGAAGGGCGTGTCGATGGAGACCTGGCCGAACAGATAGTCGACGTCGTGATCGGGTCGCTCGCTCCTCGACAGGATCACCGTCTTGCTGGTGCTCGAGGTGGCGCCACCCATGCCATCGATCTGCTTCTGATAAGGGTCGGGGCTGCCGATCACCCGCAGCAGCAGGGCATCGCGGGCCGGGCCCGGCTCACGAGCGGCCTCGGGCAGGTCGTCGAGGCGGAAGAACACGCCCTTGCTGGTGCCGCCGCGCATGTAGGTGGCGGGAATGCGAATCTGCGGAACCTGGCTCATGCGCTGGTCGCCTCCTCGGATTGCAGGAAATCCTCGGCGAAGCGCTGCAGCACGCCGCCCGCCTTGTAGATCGAGACCTCCTCGGCGGTGTCCAGCCGGCAGGTGACCGGCACGCGCTCGGTGCTCCCGTCCCGACGGTGAACCACCAGGATCAGGGCCGCCCCGGGGGCCGGCGTGCCCTCGACATCGTAGGTCTCGGTGCCGTCCAGCCCGAGGCTATGGCGGGTCGTGCCTTCCTCGAACTGCAGCGGCATCACGCCCATGCCGATCAGGTTGGTGCGGTGGATGCGCTCGAAGCCCTCGGCGACGATCGCCTCGACGCCGGCCAGCGCCACGCCCTTGGCCGCCCAGTCCCGGGACGAGCCCTGGCCGTAGTCGGCCCCGGCGATGATGATCAACGGCTGGCGACGCTCCATGTAGGTCTCGATGGCCTCCCACATGCGGGTGACCCGCCCTTCCGGCTCGAGTCGCGCCAGCGAGCCCTGGATCACTTCGCCCGCTTCGTCGCGCACCATCTCGTTGAACAGCTTGGGGTTGGCCAGCGTCGCGCGCTGGGCGGTCAGGTGGTCGCCCCGGTGGGTGGCGTAGGAGTTGAAGTCCTCCTCCGGCAGGCCCATCTTCGCCAGGTACTCGCCGGCGGCGCTGTCGGCCATGATGGCGTTGGACGGCGAGAGATGATCGGTGGTGATGTTGTCCGGCAGGATCGCCAGCGGCCGCATGCCCCTGAGCCCACGCTCGGCCGCCATGGTGCCCTCCCAGTAGGGCGGCCGGCGGATGTAGGTGCTCTGGGGGCGCCAGTCGTAGAGCGGGCTCTCGGCGGCCTCCACGGCGTCGAGATCGAACATCGGGATATAGACCTCCCGGAACTGCTCCGGCTTGACGTACTCGCCGACGATGGCATCGATCTCCTCGTCGCTGGGCCAGAGGTCCTTGAGCGTCACCGGGTTGCCGTCCGGATCGATGCCGAGGGTTTCCTGCTCGATGTCGAAGCGCACCGTGCCAGCGATGGCGTAGGCGACCACCAGGGGCGGCGAGGCCAGGAAGGCCTGCTTGGCATAGGGATGGATGCGCCCGTCGAAGTTGCGGTTGCCGGAGAGTACCGCCGTGGCGTAGAGATCGCGGTCGATGATCTCCTGCTGGATCTTAGGGTCCAGCGCACCGCTCATACCGTTGCAGGTGGTGCAGGCGTAGGCGACGATGCCGAAGCCGAGCTTCTCCAGCTCCGGCAGCAGGCCGGCCTCCTCCAGGTACAGGCGCGCCACCTTGGAGCCCGGCGCGAAGGAGGACTTCACCCAGGGCTTGCGCACCAGACCCAGTTCGTTGGCCTTGCGGGCCAAGAGCCCGGCGGCCACCACGTTGCGCGGGTTAGAGGTGTTGGTGCAGCTGGTGATGGCGGCGATGATCACCGCGCCATCGGGCATCAGCCCCTCTTCTTGCGCTTCCGGCGCCTTGCCGCTGCCCTTGGCTGAGGGCATGGCGATGCCACGATCGGCAAGGGCCGAGGTGGGCAGGCGACGATGCGGATTGGACGGCCCGGCCAGGTTCCGCTCCACAGTCGACAGATCGAACTCCAGCACCCGCTCGTACTCGGCGCCGGCCAGGTCGTCGGCCCACAGGCCGGTGGTCTTGGCGTACTGCTCGACCAGCGCCACCTGCTCCGGCTCGCGGCCGGTCAGCCGCAGGTAGTCGAGGGTCTGGTCGTCGATGTAGAACATTCCCGCCGAGGCCCCGTACTCCGGCGTCATGTTGGAGATGGTGGCGCGGTCGCCGATGGTCAGGCTCGCCGCGCCCTCGCCGAAGAACTCCAGGTAGGCGCCCACCACCCGCTCCTGGCGCAGGAACTCGGTGATCGCCAGCACGATGTCGGTGGCGGTGATGCCTGGCTTGCGCCTGCCGGTCAGCCGCACGCCGACGATATCGGGCAGGCGCATCATCGAGGGGCGGCCCAGCATCACGGTCTCGGCCTCGAGGCCGCCGACGCCGATGGCGATCACCCCCAGGCTGTCGATATGCGGGGTGTGGCTGTCGGTGCCCACGCAGGTATCCGGGAAGGCGATGCCCTCGCGGGCCTGCACCACCGGCGACATCTTCTCCAGGTTGATCTGGTGCATGATGCCGTTGCCGGCGGGAATCACGTCGACGTTCTCGAAGGCGGTGCGCGTCCAGTCGATGAAGTGGAAGCGGTCTTCGTTGCGACGATCCTCCACCGCCCGGTTCTGCTCGAAGGCGTCCTGCTCGAAGCCGGCGTGCTCCACGGCCAGGGAGTGGTCGACGATCAGCTGGGTCGGCACCACCGGATTGACCTTGGCCGGGTCGCCGCCGCGTTCGGCGATGGCGTCGCGCAGCCCGGCCAGGTCGACCAGCGCCGTCTGGCCGAGGATGTCGTGGCAGACCACCCGGGCCGGGTACCAGGGGAAGTCCAGGTCGCGCTTGCCGTCGATGATCTGCTCGAGGGCCGCATCGCGCAGGTCCGGCTCGCAGCGGCGCACCAGCTGCTCGGCCAGCACCCGGGCGGTGTAGGTCAGGGTGTCGTAGGCGCCGGGGCGAATCGCCTCGACCGCCTCGCGGGTATCGAAGTAGTCCAGCCCGGTGCCGGGCAGGGGCTTGCGGTAATCGGTATTCATGGCATCTGGCATCCGTGGGCTGGAGAAAAGCGTATCTAGCAAGCATCTCAGTGGGGGCCCGGGGAAGTCTCCCCGGGGATCGTCACTTCGGAGGCTTTGCCTGAAAACTCGGCGAGCGAAGGCCAGACAAGGCAAAAATCGGCGAGAAGACGGAGTTTACGAGCTTGTAAATGAGGCCTTTGAGCCGATTTTTAACGCCGTATGGGCGAGCGCAGCCAGTTTTCAGCAAAGTCTAAGAGCGCTCTTCCAGCGGCACCCACTCGCTGTGCTCCGGGCCGGTGTAGTCGGCGCTCGGGCGGATGATGCGGTTGTTCTCGCGCTGCTCGAAGACGTGGGCGCACCAGCCGGTGACCCGCGAGCAGACGAAGATCGGGGTGAACAGCTTGGTGGGAATGCCCATGAAGTGATAGGCGCTGGCATGGAAGAAGTCGGCGTTGCAGAACAGCTTCTTCTCGCGCCACATCACCGCCTCGACGCGCTCGGAGACCGGGTAGAGCACGCTGTCGCCCACGTCTTCGGCCAGCCGCTTGGACCACTTCTTGATGATGGCGTTGCGCGGGTCGGACTCGCGGTAGATGGCGTGTCCGAAGCCCATGATCTTGTCGCGGCGGGAGAGCATGCCGAGGATCTCGCGCTCGGCCTCCTCCGGGGACTGCCAGTTCTCGATCATCGCCATGGCGGCCTCGTTGGCGCCGCCATGCAGCGGACCGCGCAGCGAGCCGATGGCACCGGTCACGCAGGAGTGCATGTCGGAGAGGGTCGAGGCACAGACCCGGGCGGTGAAGGTCGAGGCGTTGAACTCGTGCTCGGCGTAGAGGATCAGCGAGACGTTCATCACCCCGGCATGCAGCTCGGAGGCCGGCGCGCCGCGCAGCAGGTGCAGGAAGTGGCCACCCACCGAGTCGTCATCGGTCTCGGTGTCGATGCGCACGCCGTCGTGGCTGTAGCGATACCAGTAGCAGATGATCGAGGGCAGCGCCGCCAGCAGCCGGTCGGAGGCGTCCTGCTGCTGATCGAAGCTCTCCTCGGTCTCGAGGTTGCCGAGCATCGAGGCGCCGGTGCGCATCACGTCCATGGGGTGGGCGTCGGCCGGAATCTGCTCGAGCACGGTCTTCAGCGCCGGCGGCAGGCCGCGCAGGCCCTTGAGCTTGGTGACGTAGGCGTCGAGCTCGGCCCGGTTCGGCAGCTTGCCCTTGAGCAGCAGATAGGCCACCTCCTCGAAGCGCGCCTTGTCGGCCAGTTCGGCGATGTCGAAGCCGCGATAGGTCAGGCCGGCGCCGCTCTTGCCGACGGTGCACAGGGCGGTGGAACCGGCGCTCTGGCCGCGCAGGCCGGCGCCGCCGATCGGTTTGTCTGCCATGGTGTCTCTCCTTAATGCTGCGTGAGCTAGGCGTGGTGTTGTTGTTGGAAGGCGCTGCAAGACGCGCTTATGCGTCCTCGCCCTTGTCGGCAAAGAGCGCATCGAGCTTGCGCTCGAAGTCGTGATAGTTGAGGAAGTCGTAGAGCTCCTCGCGGGTCTGCATCTGGTCCACCACATCGCGCTGGTGGCCCTGGTCGTGGATGCTCTGATAGACCTTGAGCGCCGCGGCGTTCATGGCGCGGAAGGCGGACAGCGGGTAGAGCACCATGCGACAGCCGACCTCGGCGAGCTCCTGCTGGGTGAACAGCGGCGTGGCGCCGAACTCGGTGATGTTGGCGAGTATCGGTGCGTCGAGGCGCTCGCAGAAGGCGCGATAGTCGTCCAGGGTATGCACAGCCTCGGCGAAGATGGCGTCGGCGCCGGCCTCCAGGCAGGCGTTGGCGCGCTCGATGGCGGCCTCGAGCCCCTCCTTCTGGAAGGCATCGGTGCGGGCGATCAGATAGAAGTCCGGATCGAGGCGCGCATCGGCGGCGGCCTTGATGCGATCGACCATCTCCTGCTGGGAAACGATCGCCTTGTTCGGCCGATGACCGCAGCGCTTCTGGGCCACCTGGTCCTCCAGGTGAACGGCCGCCACCCCGGCGCGCTGCATCTCCTTCACCGTGCGCGCGATGTTGAAGGCGCCGCCCCAGCCGGTGTCGATGTCCACCAGCAGCGGCAGGTCGGTGGCGCCGCAGATGCGGTGGGCGTCCTCGACCACGTCGTTCATGGTGGTCATGCCCAGATCCGGCAGGCCGAAGGAGGCGTTGGCCACGCCGCCGCCGGACAGGTAGATCGCCGGATGGCCGACTCGCTCGGCCATCATCGCGGTGTAGGCATTGATGGTGCCGACGATCGGCAGCGGCCGACTGGCCTCGAGGGCGGCGCGAAAACGGGCGCCGGGCGTCGCTTGTGTCATGGGTGTCTCCGGTCTGTGGTGGCGGGGCCCGTCATGGGGACGTCGCCGGTTCCTGGTCGAGGACGGCCGCGTAGCGCTCGACGACATTCTCCCGCGAGGCGCTGACGTGACGCCGCATCAGCAGCTCGGCGAGCTCGGCGTCGCCGGCCTCGATGGCATCGACGATGCGATGGTGCTCGACGAAGGCCCGCTGAGGACGCGAACCGCTGGCGCTGAACTGGGTCCGATACAGCCGCACCAGGTAGTAGAGGTCGTCGCACAGCATGCCCATCAGCATCTTGTTGTGGCTGCCCTGGACGATGCGATAGTGGAAGTCCAGGTCGCCCTCGCGCTGGTAGTAGGCCTCGCCGCGGCTCAGATCGCTCTGCCGCTCGTGGAGCGCCAGCACCTCGCGCAAACCGGCGATCTCCTCGGCGGTCATGTGCTCGGCGGCGATCCGCGCCGCCATGCTCTCCAGGGCCTCGCGAACGTCGAACAGCTCGAGCAGTTCCTTGATCGACAGCTTCACCACCCGCGCGCCGACGTGGGGCACCCGCTCGATCAGGCGATGTGCCTCGAGGCGTCGCATCGCCTCGCGCAGCGGCCCACGCGAGATGCCGTAGGTGCGCGACAGGCCGGGCTCGGTGATCTTGCTGCCGGGCGCCAGCTCGCCGCGGACGATGGCGTCCTGCAGCTGCTGGAAGACCCGCTCCGCCAGGGTGCGGACTTCGGGGGCGTTGGCCGATGGGGTCAGGGCGTTGGTCATGTTGATTGTCGACAATTAAGTGATGTAGGCACTGTAGCCAGTGGCGTTCAAAGGGTCAATATGCCACATGATCGCATTCCTCCCCCTTTGGTTGTAAACAACCAAGCGATCGGTAGGCCAGGCATCGACGCCTTGCCGGCTGCGTTGACGAGGCGTCGTCACCCGCCGCCGCGGCGACGGGACAAAGCCCGCCATGGGGCCTAGAATGTGCCGCCTGTTGAGGGAAACGCTATCGATGACATCACCACTCGAGATCACCCCCCTGCCCTATCGGGACTCTCCCCTGGCACCCTTCGCCGCCCTGCGCCATCGTCCGGGCGCCGTGCTGCTGGACAGCGGCAAGCCGGCCGCCCCGGGCGGCCGCTACGATATCCTCTCCTGCGATCCATTGAGCATGCTGGAGGTCGATGCCGCGGGTCGCTGTCACGGCGATGATGCCCTGCCCGACGACCTCCCTCCCTTCGCCGCGCAGCAGGCGCTGCTCGAACGCCTGCCGCGCGACGTGCCCGACAGCGACCTGCCCTTCCTCGGCGGGCTGCTCGGCTACTGGAGCTACGACCTCGGCCACTGCCTGGAGCCGATTCCCGGCCGGGCGCGGCCCGCGGCCGGCCTGCCGGCGGCCAGGGTCGGCCTCTACGACTGGGCGCTGATCCTGGATCATGAGCGCCAGGAGGCCTGGCTGGTGGCCAGCCCGGAGCGTCGCGTCCAGGTGCTGGGCTGGCTGGGCGAAGCGGTCGACGTCGAGGAAACCGCCTTCCGACTGCGGGGCGAGTTCGCGGCGGAGATGAGCCGCGACGCCTACCTGGCGCGTTTCGACGCCGTGCAGCGCTACATCCGCGCCGGCGACTGCTACCAGATCAACCTGGCCCAGCGCTTCAGCGCGCCCTATGAAGGCGACCTGTGGACGGCCTACCGCCGCCTGCGCCGCGCCACCCCCACGCCCTTCTCGGGGTTTTTGGCCTGGGGGGACCAGGCCATCCTGTCGATGTCGCCGGAGCGCTTCCTGCACTGCGCCGAGGGCCGAGTCGAGACCCGGCCGATCAAGGGCACCCGGCCCCGCGGTGCCACGCCGGAAGAGGACCGTCGGCTGGCCGAGGCACTCACGTCGAGCGTCAAGGACCGCGCCGAGAACGTGATGATCGTCGATCTGCTGCGCAACGACCTCGGCCGAGTGTGTCGCCCCGGCACGGTGCGTGTGCCACAGCTGTGCGGCCTGGAAAGCTACGCCAACGTCCATCATCTGGTCAGCGTGGTGACCGGCGAGCTGGCCGAGCAGCACTCGCCGCTGGCGCTGCTGGCCGCCGCCTTCCCCGGCGGCTCGATCACCGGCGCGCCCAAGGTGCGCGCCATGCAGATCATCGACGAGCTGGAGCCCTCGGCGCGCAGCGCCTACTGCGGCAGCCTGGGCTACGTCGACGTGCGCGGGCACATGGATACCTCCATCGCCATCCGCACCGCGGTGGCCGACCGCGGCCGGCTGCACCTGTGGGGCGGCGGCGGCCTGGTGGCGGACTCCGAGGGCGAGGCGGAGTACACCGAGACCCTGGACAAGATCCGCCATCTGATGGCGGCCCTGGGTGACCCGGCATGACGCCTGGCACCGGCGGAACGGCACCGGTGGAACAATGGGCGCGGACACACCGGCATTAAGCCGACAAGGAATAACGGAAGGACACCGTTAATCCTTAGCGGC
The DNA here is from genome assembly GCF_056159885.1 of Halomonas sp. ABH4_019. Classification (NCBI taxonomy): domain Bacteria; kingdom Pseudomonadati; phylum Pseudomonadota; class Gammaproteobacteria; order Oceanospirillales; family Halomonadaceae; genus Halomonas; species Halomonas sp. ABH4_019. The sequence goes on along the minus strand of NZ_JBSWWC010000003.1, from coordinate 43,398 downwards.
ATAAATATCCAATCAATCGGTATTGGGGCCGCCCACTCGGGCTCTGCTAGTGTAGCGCCACCGAGACACCTTTCTGGGAGGCGCTCATGGAGCCGCAACTCGACGTCATCAATCGCGACCTGGGCCAGGATCCCGAGGCCCTGGTGCGCTGGGCCCTGGAGCAGGGCGCCCGGCCGATCGTGACCACCAACTTCCGTCCCTTCGAGGCGGTGATCCTGCACATGGTCAGTCAGGTGCGCCCGGACATCCCGGTGGTGTGGATGGATCATGGCTACAACACCGAGGCCACCTACCGCTTCGCCGACGCGGTGGTGAAACAGCTCGGCCTCAACCTGATCAGCTATATCCCGCGCCGCACCCGGGCCCACCGCGAGGCCGTCGAGGGCTCCATGCCGGGCATCGACGACCCGCGCCACGCGGCCTTCACCGAAGAGGTCAAGCTCGAGCCCTTCAATCGCGCCCTTGGCGAGATGGCCCCGGACGTCTGGTTCACCGCGCTGCGCGCCGAGGACACCCCGGAACGGGCCAGGATGTCCCCGGTCAGTCGCAACGCCGACGGCCTGCTGAAGGTCGCCCCGCTGCTGCACTGGAGCGCCCGCGACATGTACCAGTATCTGCAGGCCCACGACCTGCCCAACGAGTTCGACTACTTCGACCCGACCAAGGTGGAAGAGAAGCGCGAGTGCGGCCTGCACCTGCAGCACTGAGTCGGTAGCGGTCGACCGCGATCGCCCACGCCGGCGCCCGTCCCTGCGGACGAGCGCCGGCGTTCTTGCGTGGGGCCGGGGCAGTTCGGCCCTGGGGAATCAGCGCACCGGCAGCTCGATCGCGTCGAACAGCGCCTGCTCGTGCCGGGGCCCGGCGGCCAGGGCGGCATCCACCAGGTCGCGCGCCAGGTGGTCGGCGAAGCCCTGCAGGAAGTCGTACATGAAGCTGCGCATGAAGGTGCCGCGGCGAATGGCGATCTTGGTGGTAGAGCTCTCGAACAGGTGGCCCGCATCGAGTGCCACCAGGTCGGTATCCAGTTCCGGGTCCACCGCCATGTGGGCGACGATGCCCACCCCCATGCCGAGGCGCACATAGGTCTTGATCACGTCGGCATCGGCGGCGGTCAGCACCACGTTGGGGGTGAGCCCCTTGCCGCGGAAGGCGTCATCGAGCTGCGAGCGGCCGGTGAAGCCGAACACGTAGGTCACCAGCGGATACTCGGCCAGGGCCTCCAGCGTCAACGACTCGAGCTCGGCCAGGGGGTGCCCCTGGGGCACCAGCACGCAGCGATTCCAGCGGTAACAGGGCAGCAGCACCAGGTCGTTGAACAGCTCCAGCGACTCGGTGCAGATCGCGAAGTCCGCCTGGCCCTCGCTGACCATCTGGGCGATCTGCTTGGGCGTGCCCTGCTGCATGTGCAGGGCCACATCGGGATACTTGCGGGTGAACTCGCGAATCACCGGCGGCAGCGCATAGCGCGCCTGGGTATGGGTCGTGGCGATGGACAGGTTGCCGCGGCGTTCGTCGCTGTGCTCCTGGGCGACGTGCTTGATATTCTCGGTGAGGCGCAGCACCTGGCCGGCGAGATCGATGATCGCCTGGCCGGCCGGGGTCACTCGGGTCAGGTGCTTGCCGCTGCGGGCGAAGATCTCCACCCCCAACTCATCCTCGAGCAGACGGATCTGCTTGGAGATACCCGGCTGGGAAGTGTAGAGGCTCTGGGCGGTGGCCGAGACATTGAGGTTGTGTCGCGAGACTTCCCAGATGTACCTCAACTGCTGGAGCTTCATGGACGCCCCTCCCTGCCGGCTGCCATGCTGTCAAAAGACCATAGTGAAATAAGAATATCATCCATAATTACTTTATAGCATAGCAAGTCGGGCGACACACTCCCCCGTGAGAGGCGGCATTTCCCGGTACGGGATTTGCCAGCATCCTGGCCGACCGCTACCATCGAGCGATCGAGCCTGCCTGACGGCATGCCAGACCATCCGCACATGATGCGCAACGTAGTCACTGGAGAATCACATGGCCAACAACGTCGATGTCACCAATGCCAACTTCGAGCAGGAAGTCCTCAACGCCGATACGCCGGTGCTGCTGAAGTTCTGGGCCCCCTGGTGCGGCCCCTGCAAGGTCATGGCACCGGTGGTCGACGAGGTCGCCGAGGAACGCGAAGGCAACCTCAAGATCGTCAGCATCAACGTGGATGACGCCCCGGAAATCGCCGCCGAGCAGGGCGTGCGCGGCGTTCCCACCGTGATGCTGTTCAAGTCCGGCACCAAGGTTGCCTCCCTGGTCGGCGCCCAGTCCAAGTCCCAGCTGACGCAGTTCATCGATCAGAACGCCTGATCGACGCGCACCGATCCCGCGACGCCCCGGCCTGGCCGGGGCGTCGTCGTTACGGGGTCAGTCGGCCTTCTCCTCGCGGCGCGCCGAGGGCGGCCGATCGGCGGTCTCGATGGGCGCGGTGCCCGGTCCCAGCAGATGAGCGATCCAGCGCGTCTGCGGATGGCTGTCCAGGGCGATCTTCAAGGTCATGGTCAGCACCACCGACAACAGCATGCCCACCACGCCGAATATCCAGCCCCACACCACCAGCGACAGGAAGGCAACGAAGGTGGAGAGCCCCAGCGCCCGGCCCATGACCCGCGGCTCGACGAGGTTGCCGAGCACGAAGTTCACCCCCAGGTAGGCCCCGCTGAGCACCACGGCCTTGAACAGCCCGCCCTCCGGCGACACCAGCAGCAGCATCACCGGCGGCACCGCGGCGATGGCGGAGCCGATGTTGGGGATATAGTTGAGGGCGAAGGCCAGCACCGCCCACAGCAGCGGAAACTCGACGCCGACGAGCTTGCAGGCCAGCCAGATCAGCGCCCCGGTGGCCAGGCTGATCACCGTCTTCACCGCCAGGTAGCGCTTCAGCGTCAGGCTGAACTCGCTGAAGCGGCGCAGGCTGGGCGCCGGATTGACCAGCGCTCGGGAAATCTTGTCGCGGAAGTTCAGCGTCTCGAACAGCAGGAACATCACCAGCAGCGCCACCATCACGCTCTGCATCATCAGGTTGCCGACCTGGCCGATCAATGCCGGTATCCAGCCGCCGAACTGCTCGGCGTCGAGCAGTTCGGCCAGGCGGTCGGTATCGATGGCGAGCCCCAGGCTGGCAAGGCCGTCGAGCAGGCCCAGGTAGTACTGATAGAGCTTCTCCTCGATGCCCGGCAGGGCATCGACGAAGGTGCCGAAGCTGTTGACCAGCAGCACACCCAGCAGCGACAGCAGCCCACCGATCACCACCAGGGTCAGCCACACCGACAACCGCAGGCCGACCCCCAGGCGATGCAGCCAGTGCACCGGCGCGGTACAGACCACGGCGATGAACAGCGACAGCAGCAACGGCACCAGCAGGCTGGAGCCGACCCGCATCCCGGCGATGATCACCACCAGGGCGGCCAGCGCCAGCGTCAGGTTAAGGGGGATGCTGCTCTGGGTGTCGTCTTCGGGTCGCGCCATGCCGCCCACTCCGCCGATGCAAGGACCGTCATCATGAAGCCTGGCGGCCTCGGGTACAACGCGCCAGGCACCGGCTCACCATGCAAGCTTCGTGCAATCGGCCACGACAGGGAACCTTGCACGCCGGGCCGGTTCCAAGCGGCGTATCCATCGCGAAAAGGAAAGCGCCATGCCCCTCGCTCGACTCCGCCCCCGGCTACCCGGCAGCCTGTTCGCCCTGCTGCTCGCCGGCCTGCCCCTGGCGGCCGCCGCCGAGACCTCTCCCCCGCCCCACCGCCTGGACGTCCAGGCCCACGCCGAGCTCGAGGTAGTGCCGGACCAGGCCACGCTCAGCGCACGGCTGTGGGAGCTCACTCCCGCCATCGCCCAGCGCGACGTCAGCGGCGGCGATGCCGAGGCCCTGGCCGAGGCCCGAGGCCGCCTAGAGGAGCGTGCCGCCAGCCTGATCCAGGCCATGGAGTCGGCCGGCCTGGAACGCGACGCCATCCGAGCCGGTTCCCTGCGCGTCCAGCCCGAGGTCCTTCACGAGCGGAGCAAGGACGACGAGCCGACGCCGCTGGTGCGGACCCGCCTCGAGCGCCCCTTCGAGGTCGAGCTCAATGATCTCGACCGCCTGCCGACGATCCTGGATGCCCTGACCGAGGCCGGCGTCGACGCCCTGGACGGCGTCACCTACGACCTGGCCGACCGCGACGCGGCCAGCGACGAGGCCCTGAATCGGGCCCTCGAGCGCGCGAAACACAAGGCAGAGCTGATGGCCGAGAGCCTGAACGTCGAACTGGGTGACGTGCTGTCGGTCAGCGAGAACCAGGCGCCGGTGTTCCAGCCGCGGATGATGGCCATGAGCGCCGACGCCAGGGAAAGCGGCGGCGCCACCGAGTACCGCCCCGGCACCCTCTCCATCGACGCCGCGGTCAGCGTCGGCTGGGAGATCGAGGCGCTGAAGAGTGAAGAGTGAAGAGTGAAGAGTGAAGAGTGAAGAGTGAAGAGTGAAGAGTGAAGAGTGAAGAGTGAAGAGTGAAGAGTGAGCCAGTGTTTCATCGGCTCACAAAGACACAACCCCCGCTTGAACGGGGGTTGTGTCGTTTCTTCCCTCTTCCAGGCGCGTTGCGCCGCTCTTACAGCTTACTTCTACCGTTAACGCCTCAAGCGTTAACGGTGTCGACCCCGCCCATATAGGGGCGCAGTGCCTCGGGCACGGTGATCGAGCCGTCGGCGTTCTGGTGGTTCTCCATCACCGCGATCAGGCAGCGGCCCACGGCCAGGCCGGAGCCGTTGAGGGTGTGCAGCAGCCGCGGCTTCTTCTCGTCGGGATGGCGGAAGCGCGCCTGCATGCGGCGGGCCTGGAAGTCCTCGCAGTTGGAGATCGAGGAGATCTCCCGGTAGGTCTCCTGGCTCGGCAGCCAGACCTCCAGGTCGTAGGTCTTGGCGGCACCGAAGCCCATGTCGCCGGTGCACAGGGTCACCACGCGGTACGGCAGGTCGAGCGCCTGGAGGATCGCCTCGGCGTGGCCGCGCATCTCCTCAAGGGTGTCATAGCTGGTGGCCGGATCGACCAGCTGCACCATCTCGACCTTGTCGAACTGGTGCTGGCGGATCATGCCGCGGGTGTCGCGCCCGTGGGAGCCGGCCTCGCTGCGGAAGCACGGCGTATGCGCGGTGAGCCGCATCGGCAGTTGCCTGTGCTCGAGGATCTCGCCGCGGGCGAAGTTGGTCAGCGGCACCTCGGCGGTGGGGATCAGGCGATAGCCGCGCTCGTCCTCCAGGCGGAACAGGTCCTCGCCGAACTTGGGCAATTGCCCGGTCCCGTACAGCGAGTCGTCGTTGACCATGTAGGGGACATAGCACTCCTCGTAGCCGTGCTCGAGGGTCTGCTTGTCGAGCATGAACTGGGTCAGCGCACGGTGCAGCCGGGCAATGGTGCCGCGCATCACCGCGAAGCGGGCGCCGGTCAGCTTGGCGGCCAGGTCGAAGTCGAGCTGGCCGGTACGGCCCCCCAGATCGACGTGGTCGCGGACGTCGAAGTCGAAGGTACGCGGCGCGCCCCAGCGATGCAGCTCGACGTTGTCGTCCTCGCTCTCGCCCTGGGGCACGCTCTCGTGGGGCAGGTTCGGCAGGCCGCCGATCTGCTCGTCCCACTCGGCCTGTACCTCGGCGAGCCGCGCCTTGGCGACGTCCAGGCGCTCGCCCAGGTCGCTGACCTCATCCAGCAGCGGCTGGATGTCCTCGCCGGCGGCCTTGGCCTGGCCGATCGACTTGGACCGGGTGTTGCGCTCGTTCTGCAGGCGCTCGGTCTCGGCCTGAAGCTCGCGGCGCCGGGATTCGAGCTCGGCGAGCCGTGCGGTGTCGAGGGCGAAGCCCCGGGTGGCCAGTCGTTGGGCGACCGTCTCGAGGTCGCCGCGCAGCAGTTTGGGATCGAGCATGGAATCCGGTCCGTCGCAGTCGGTGAAATCAACAAACGCAAGGCGGCCATTGTAGGCAAAAGCCCGCCCCGGCGCCACGCGCCAGGATGCGTGGCGCGGCCTGTCACGGTACAGTAGGACTTCCTTCTCCCCCTGCCCCACGCGGCAGCGACAGCGACCGAAAAACGACATGATCGCCAGACTGGACACCGAGCGCCTCGGCGCTTCCGACCGCGCCGACGCCCCCTACCTGCACTTCCTCGAGGCCCTGCAAGACTCGGGCTTCGAGGGCGAGATCGCCCCGGACTACGCCAACCGCACGGTGCTGGCCACCGACAACTCGATCTACCAGCGCCTGCCCCAGGCGGTGCTCTATCCCAGCAACGCCGACGACCTGGAGCGCATCGCCCGGCTCGCCGCCCGCGACGACTTCCGCCGCGTGGCGCTGGCCCCCCGCGGCGGCGGCACCGGCACCAACGGCCAGTCGCTGACCGACGGCCTGGTGGTCGATGTCTCCAAGCACATGACCGCCATCCTCGACATCGACGTCGAGGCCCGCCGGGTGCGCGTCCAGGCCGGCGTGGTCAAGGACCAGCTCAACGCCGCGCTCAAGCCCCACGGGCTGTTCTTCGCCCCGGAGCTCTCCACCTCCAACCGCGCCACCCTCGGCGGCATGATCGCCACCGACGCCAGCGGCCAGGGCAGCTGCGAGTACGGCAAGACTCGCGACCACGTGCTCGAACTCGACAGCGTGCTGCTCGGCGGCGAGCGGCTCACGACCCGCCCGGTCGACGACGACGAGCTCGAGGCGCTGTGCCGGCGCGACGACGCCGTGGGCCGGGTGCACCGCATGGCCCGCGAGATCATCGACACCGAGCGCGAGCGCATTCGCGACACCTTCCCGCCGCTCAACCGCTGCCTGACCGGCTACGATCTCGCCCACTTGAGAACGGCGGAAGGCAAGTTCGATCTCAACAGCGTGCTGTGCGGCGCCGAGGGCTCGCTGGCCTTCACCAGCGAGGCGGTGCTCAACGTGCTGCCGATCCCCAAGCACTCGACCCTGGTCAACGTGCGCTACGCCGGCTTCATGGACGCCCTGCGCGACGCCAAGGCGCTCATGGCCAGCAGCGCCTCTCCAACGTCTATCGAGACCGTGGACGACAAGGTGCTGGGCCTGGCCCAGCAGGACTTCGTGTGGGACAGCGTCGGCGAGTTCTTTCCTGACACCGGCGACACGCCGACCCACGGCATCAACCTGGTCGAATTCAACGACGACGACCCCGAGCGTCTGGCCGAGCGGGTCGCGGCCTTCTGCGAACATCTCGGAAAGGACGACAGCGTCACCCGGCTGGGCTACACCCAGGCCGTGGGCCGCGCGGCGATCACCCGGGTCTACGGCATGCGCAAGCGCGCCGTGGGCCTGCTCGGCAACGTCCAGGGCGAGCAGCGCCCGCTGCCCTTCGTCGAGGACACCGCGGTACCGCCGGAGCAGCTGGCCGACTACATCGCCGAATTCCGCGCCCTGCTCGACGCCCGCGGCCTGGCCTACGGCATGTTCGGCCACGTCGACGCCGGGGTGCTGCACGTGCGCCCGGCGCTGGACATGAAGGACCCGGCCCAGGAGGCGATGATCCGCGAGATCTCCGACGAGGTCGCCGCGCTGACCCGGAAGTACGGCGGTCTGCTGTGGGGCGAGCACGGCAAGGGCGTGCGCTCGGAGTACGCCCCGGCCTTCTTCGGCCCGCTCTACCCCAGTCTGCAGCGGCTCAAGGGCGCCTTCGACCCGCATAACCAGTTGAATCCGGGCAAGATCGCCACGCCTTTCTCTTCATTTCCCCCGCCCGAAGACGCGTCGCTTTCCATCCCGCCCGAAGACGCGGGTAGGGCTACTATCCCGCCCGAAGACGAGAGCGAGACATCCGACGCCGAACACGACGACGAGCAGGCCGTGAAGTGGGTCGATCCGGGGCTGCTGGCCATCGACGGGGTGCCGACCCGCGGCCAGCTCGATCGCCGGATCGACGAGCGGGTCTGGCAGGCCCACGGCGATGCCGTCTACTGCAACGGCAACGGCGCCTGCTACAACTACGATCCCGACGACGCCATGTGCCCGTCGTGGAAGGCCACCCGCCAGCGCATCCACTCGCCCAAGGGCCGCGCCAGCCTGATGCGCGAGTGGCTGCGCCTGCAGGGCGAGGCCGGCGTCGACGTGCTCGAGGCCTCGCGCGACGCCCGACGCGGTGGCGCCTGGGGCGCGCTCAAGGCCTTCCCCGGCAAGCTCAGGAACACCCTGGCCAAGCGCCGCGGCGAGGACGACTTCTCCCATGAGGTCTATGACGCCATGGCGGGATGTCTGGCCTGCAAGTCCTGCGCCGGCCAATGCCCGGTGAAGGTCAACGTGCCGACCTTCCGCTCCCAGTTCCTCGAGGTCTACCACGGCCGCTACCTGCGTCCGCCCCGCGACTACCTGATCGGCGGGCTGGAGTTCATGGTGCCGACGCTCGCCCGCGTCGCGCCGCTCTACAATGCCGCCCTGGACAATCGCTGGATCGGCCGCCTGCTGGCCGGCCCCGTGGGCATGGTCGACAGCCCCCGGCTGTCCCGGGCGCGCCTCGACAAGCAGCTCCGGGCCTGGGGCGTGGCCGAGGCCACGCCGACCTCGCTTGGCCGACTCACCGAGGCCCAACGCGCCAACAGCGTGGTGCTGGTGCAGGACGCCTTCACCAGCCACTTCGAGTCCCGGCTGGTGATGGACGTGGTCGAGCTGCTCGAGCGCCTCGACATACGCGTCTTCGTCGCGCCCTTCGCCCCCAACGGCAAGCCGCTGCACGTGCAGGGCTTCCTCGGCGCCTTCACGCGCACCGCCGAGAAGCAGGCCGAGCGCCTGCGGACGCTGGCCGAGGCCGGCGTGCCGCTGGTCGGCATCGACCCGGCGATGACCCTGACCTACCGCCAGGAGTACGTGAAGGCGCTGGGCGCCGAGGCCGTGCCCGAGGTGCAGCTGCTGCCGGAATGGCTGAGTGAGCGGCTGGCCGAACGCGCGCCCGAGCTGGCACCGGAAGGCGCCCGTCTCGACGATCCCGGCTACAAGCTGCTCGCCCACTGCACCGAGAAGACCGGCGCCCCGGGCACGCCCAAGGCCTGGCAGCGGCTGTTCGCCGCCTTCGGCCTGGAGCTCGAGGTGCTGGCCAGCGGCTGCTGCGGCATGTCCGGCACCTACGGCCACGAGGCGCGCAACCTCGCGACCTCGAAGACCATCTACGCTCAGTCCTGGCAACCCAAGGTCGAGGATCCGGCCAACGCCGGCCGGCTGCTGGCCAGCGGCTACTCCTGCCGCAGCCAGGCCAGGCGGCTCTCGGACGCCAGCCTGCCGCACCCGCTGCAGGGCCTGCTGGCGGCGCTCCAGCGGGCCGGCTGAGACACACCCCGCCCCAGGGCCAGGCCGATCGTCATCGGCCTGGCCCTGGGGCATCCGCCGGCGATACACCGACCCGCCGGGGTCATGCCGGCGCCTCTTTTCCCGCCCCTTCCGGCCGATCCTCGGCACCGGGACCTCGCCGCCACGGCGGCACCGCTGTCGCCGAGGCGACATCAATTCCTTTCATCGCGGCAATGGATTGCATGTCGCGCCGGGCGACGCTAGGCTGCGCGCCCTTTACCCCCAGATGGAGCGCGAACGACCATGGAGCACGCCGGCTTCGACCTGGCGATGATCGGCCTGATGGCGCTGATCTGCCAATGGATCGCCTGGCAGCTGAAGCTGCCGGCGATCCTCATGCTGCTGGTGGCCGGCATCGCCGCAGGCCCGGTCACCGGCCTGCTCGACCCCGACGCCCTGCTCGGCGATCTGCTGTTCCCGCTGGTCTCGCTGGCGGTGGCGGTGATCCTGTTCGAGGGCAGCCTGACCCTGAGCTTCCGCGAGCTTGGCGGTCACGGCCGCACGGTACGCCGCCTGGTGACCTGGGGAGCGCTGATCACCGGCGTCACCGCGACCCTGGCGGCGCGCCTGTTGCTGGACCTGTCCTGGGAGATGGCCAGCGTGCTGGGCGCCCTGCTGGTGGTCACCGGCCCCACGGTGATCCTGCCGATGCTGCAGACCCTGAGGGCCCGGGACCACCTGACTCAGATCCTGCGCTGGGAAGGCATCCTGATCGACCCCATGGGCGCCATCGGCGCGGTGCTGGTCTACGAGTTCGTGGCCCTGGGATCGGGCAGCGAGGCGGCCACCCAGACGCTGATGCTGTTCGCCAAGACGGCGCTGATCGGCTTCGGCCTGGGCAGCGCCGGCGGCTATTGCTGGGGGCTGGTGCTGCGCCGTCACTGGCTGCCCCGCCAACTGCACAGCTTCGGCACCCTGATGCTGATGCTGACGCTGTTCACGGCTTCCAACCTGCTGTTCCACGAGTCGGGGCTGCTCACGGTGACGGTCATGGGGGTGTGGATGGCCAACATGCGCGGCGTGCCGACCCGGCCCATCATCGAGTTCAAGGAGACCCTCTCGGTCCTGCTGATCTCGGGGCTGTTCCTGCTGCTCGCCGCACGGCTCACCGTGGAGCAGCTGGCCCTGCTGGGCTGGCCGGCCTGGGCCTTTTTGATCGTGCTGGTGGGGGTCGCGCGGCCGCTGTCGGTATGGCTGTGCACCCTGGGCAGCGGCCTGGAGTGGCGCGAGAAGGCGCTGCTGGCCTTCATCTCGCCGCGCGGCATCGTCGCCGCCGCGGTGGCCTCGCTGTTCGCCCTGCGCCTGGAGGATGCCGGCCTGCCCGGCGCCGAACTCCTGGTGCCGGTCACCTTCCTGGTGATCATCAGCACCGTGGTCAGCCAGAGCCTGCTGTCGCGGCCGCTGGCCCGCTGGCTGGGCGTGCAGCGCCCCTCCCCCGACGGCGTGCTGATCATCGGCGCCAACCCCGTGGCCCGACAGCTGGGCAGCGCACTGCGCGACGCCGGCGTCAGCGTGGTGCTGGCCGACAGCAGCTGGGATGCGATCCAGCTGGCCAAGGAGCAGGGGCTCACCACCTACTACGGCGACCCGCTCTCCGAGCACGCCGCCCAGCACCTGGAACTCAGCGGCATCGGCTACCTGCTGCCGCTCTCTCCCTACCGGGAACTCAACGACCTGGCGGCGCTGCACTTCGAGCACCTGCTCGGCCGCGACCGGGTGTTCCGCCTGGCGGTCGATGAGGGTCGCCGCGGCAATCGTCCCCACGGCCAGGCCCTGGATCACCTGCCGATGCTGTTCGGCCGCGACGTGACCTACGCCCGGCTGTCGCGGCTGGTGGCGGAAGGCGGCGAGGTGCGTCGCCGGCGCTTCGACGACAAGACCCGCCTGGAGACCCTGCGCCAGGCCCACGGCGGGCGCTGGCTGCCCTTGCTGTGCATCGGTCCGTCCGGACGGGTGCGCCTGGCCACCGCCGAGAGCGGGCTGTCTCCCAAGCGCGGCGACACCCTGGTCAGCCTGGTGTTCGCGGATTCGCCGCAGGCCGCCTAGCCCCGTTCCAGGGGCATCATCCCGTGCAGAAGGGCCGCCCCATGGCGGTCCTTCTGCTTCGCCAGTCGCTCAATTGGCCACCGACACCTCGAGACCGCTCTCGGCGTCCGCCACCAGGGCGAATTCCTCGTCGGCGGTCTTCGCCACCAGAGTGTTCTTGCTGTACAGGAAATAATAGAGCGCACCGATCACGAACAGCCCCAGGGTGTAGCTGAAGGCCCGCGGATCGAAGGCATACACGCCGGACAGCGCCACCAGCGACAATACCAGTGCCAGGCCGGAGGTCAGGATGCCGCCGGGCGTCCTGTAGGGACGCACCAGCTCCGGACGCTTGAGTCGCAGCAGGATATGGCTCAGCGACATCAGCGCATAGGAGATGGTCGCTCCTACCACGGCCATGCCCAGAATCAAGTCACCCTCGCCGCTCAGCGATGCCAGGAAACCGAACCCCCCCGGCACCACCAGCGCCCAGGTCGGCGCCTTGCGACGGCTGGTCAGCGATAGCATCTTCGGCAGATAGCCAGCCCGGGACAGGGCGAACACCAAACGGCTGTAGCCATAGATGATCGAGAAGAAGGAGGCCACCAGGCCGGCCAGCCCCAGCACGTTGACCAGCGTCGCCAGGGTCGGATGGTCGGCGACCTTCAGCGCATCGACCAGCGGCACGCCGCTTGCCCCGATGGCATCAGCCCCGGCCGCCCCCGCCAGCAACACCACCACCAGCACCGCCGTGACCAGCAGGAACAGCATGGCCCCGATGATGCCCCGCGGCACGTCGCGCGCCGGGTTCGTGGCTTCCTCCGCCGCCAGCGGCACCCCCTCGACGGCCAGGAACAGCCACATGCCGAAGGGCAGCGCGGCCCAGACCCCGGCCCAGCCGAAGGGCAGGAAAGCACTGGCGCCGGCGGCATCGGTGGGCGCGATGTCGAACAGCCGGCTCGCATCGAAGGCGCCGAACAGCGCCAGGGCGGTCGCCAGGATGGCAAACACCGCCAGGCCGCTGATCACCATCATCACCTTGAGCGCCTCGCCGGCGCCGGACAGGTGGATGCCGATGAACACCGCGTAGAACAGCGCATAGACCATGGGGCCGTTGATCCCCAGCAGCGCCTCCACCGCGGCGCCGATGAAGATCACGATGGCGGCCGGCGCCAGGGCGTATTCGATCAGCACCGCCAGGCCGGTCAGGTAGCCACCGGCCGGCCCCATGGCCTGGCGGGCGAAGCTGTAGCCGCCCCCCGCGGCGGGAATCGCCGCCGACATCTCGGCCAGCGACAGCACCAGGGCGAAGTACATCAGCCCCATCAGCCCGGCGGCGATCACGAAGCCGCCCCAACCCGCCTCGGCGATGCCGAAGTTCCAGCCGGCGAAGTCGCCGGAGATCACGTAGGACACGCCGAGGCCGGCCAGCAGCAGCCAGCCGGCACTGCCCTTCTTCAGCTGTCGCTTGGCCAGATAATCCTGGTCCAGGGTCACATCGTTCATCGGGTCACCTTTGCACTGTTGTTATGAGGTCGCGATGGAGATGGCGGGCGCGATACCCGCCGGTTGGGGAGTCGTGTCCCTGGGCCCGCCGCCGGGCCCTCAGGAGGTCAGGAAGTTCTGGACGCCGCCCGAGGACGAGATCACGTCGTCCTCGGTGCGATCCTTGAGATTCACCCCGGACAGGCCCTTGCTCCGGGCCTCTCGCAGCAGGTACATCAGCCGCCGGCTGGCCTCGTCGAAGACGAAGCCCGACGGGCGCACATTGGAGATGCAGTTGCGGGCGGCATCGTTCAGCCCGACCCGCGGCCCCCAGGTCAAGTAGAGGCCGAGGCTGTCCGGCGAGCTGAGCCCCGGGCGCTCGCCGATCAGCACCAGTACGGCCCGGGCGTTGAGGCATTCGCCGATCTCGTCGCCGATCGCCACCCGACCCTGCTCGACCACCGTCAGTGGCGCCAGCGACCAGTCCTGATCGTCCTCGGCCAGTTCCCGGGCCAACGCCTCGAGGAAGGGCGGGGCGTTCTGCTGCACCGCCAGCGAAGAGAGCCCATCGACCACCGCGATGGCCAGGTCGGAGGCCGGACAAGGTGCTTCGTCCGGCGGTGCCAGCCGTTCCCGCGAGGCCTCGTCGAGGCGGCGCCCCCAGTCGGGACGCCGCAGGTAGGTGGCACGATCGTCGGCCTGGCTGTGCAGGCGATGGATCGGGTGACCGGTCTCCAGGCCATCGAGGTCGCGACACAGCGCCTCGACGTCCAGCGGCAGGTGCACGGCATCCTGAGCCCGGGCATGGGCGAGCTGGAACTCCAGCGAAGCCCCGGTGGGCAGGCTGGTGCCGGCCCGCCCAAGCCCGATGCGCGCATCGGTGAACTCGCGCAGCCGGTGCCAGGGATTGGTCGTCACACCCGGCGTCGGCGTTGTCTCGCTCATGGGGTGCCTCCCTCGGGCAAGCGGTCCAGCGGGCGGGCGAAGGCATCCGGCAGCCGGCCGCTGGGACGATGGCGAGCCACGTCCTCGAAGATCGACATCTCGTCGAGCCAGCGCTCGAACTCGGGGGCTGGCGCCAGATCGAGCACGCGGCGCGCATAGAGGGCGTCGTGGAAGGAGGTGGTCTGGTAGTTGAGCATGATGTCGTCGGAGCCGGGGATGCCCATGATGAAGGTGCAGCCCGCCGTCCCCAAGAGGGTCAGCAGGTTGTCCATGTCGTTCTGGTCGGCATCGGCGTGATTGGTGTAGCAGATGTCGCAGCCCATGGGCACGCCGAGCAGCTTGGCGCAGAAGTGATCCTCGAGACCGGCGCGGATGATCTGCTTGCCGTCGAACAGGTACTCGGGGCCGATGAAGCCGACCACGGTATTGACCAGCAGCGGCTCGAAGTGCCGGGCCACGGCATAGGCGCGCGCCTCGCAGGTCTGCTGGTCGAGGCCATGATGCGCGTTGGCGGACAGCGCGCTGCCCTGCCCCGTCTCGAAGTACATGACGTTGTCACCCACGGTGCCACGCTTGAGGCCCTGGGCCGCCTCCCGGGCCTCCCCGAGGACGGCCAGGTCGAAGCCGAAGCTCTCGTTGGTGGCCTGGGTGCCGCCGATGGACTGGAACACCAGGTCCACCGGGGCCCCCTGCTCGATCGCCTCCAGGGTGTTGGTGACGTGGGTCAGCACACAGGACTGGGTAGGAATCTCGTACTTCTGAATCACCTCATCCATCAGCGTCATCAGCTTGACGCTCTGGGCGACATTGTCGGTGGCCGGGTTGATGCCGATCACCGCGTCGCCGTTGCCATACAGCAGCCCGTCGAGAAGGCTGGCGGCGATCCCGGTGGCATCGTCGGTGGGATGGTTGGGCTGCAGCCGGGTGGAGAGGCGTCCCGGCAGGCCGATGGTATTGCGAAAGGCGGTGGTCACCCGGCACTTGCGCGCCACCAGGATAAGGTCCTGATTGCGCATGATCTTGCTGACCGCCGCGGCCATCTCCGGGGTGATGCCGGCACGCACGCGGGCGATCATGTCCGGGGTGGCGAGGTCGCTGAGCAGCCAGTTGCGAAAGTCACCGACGGTCAGGTGGCTCAGGGGCGCGAAGGCCGCGGCGTCATGGGTATCGATGATCAGGCGGGTGATTTCATCCTCGCCGTACGGCACCAGATGGTCTTCGAGGAAGGTCGAGAGCGGCAGCTCTGCCAGCGCCATCTGGGCCACCACCCGCTCCTCGGCGGAACCGGCGATGACGCCGGCCAGCTGGTCCCCGGAACGAGCCGGCGTGGCCTTGGCCATCAGCTCGGCGAGGCTCGCGAAGTGATAGCGCCGGTGTCCCAGCGTATGGTGATAGGCTTTGGCCATCGTCGTCTCCTGGTCGAGCGTTCGGACGGCTGTGAGGCCCCGGAACGGAACGAATGTTGCTACAGGAGAGAGTAACGAGCGCGTCACGAGCGCCGTTATCGTTTTCCGGCAAAACCCAATAAATCATTACCAACAACAACTTGCCCCATAGAGCACCACGGTGGAGCGGGGCAGAAGGAGTGACGCCACATGTCACAGACGATGCGAACCCCCGAGCGTGCACCACGGAAGTGCAAGCAGGAAGCCTGGGACGCCAACGAGCATGCCCACAATCTGACCGACTGGGCCCAGGAGTACGATCAGTTCGGACAGGGCCGTTTCTATGGCCGCATCGACGAGATTCACCTGCCCGAGATGCAGGTCTTCAAGGAACACACCAGCCATGCGCTGGGCCAGCAGTGCAACGTCTGGCCCGACTCGCTGTGGATCGGCATTCCCGCCGAGGCGGGGGACTGCCGCATCAACGGCCACCGGGTCGGCGAACGCGACGTCATGTGCCAGCCCGGCGGCCATGACTTCGAGCTGGTCACCCCGGACACCTTCGATATCTACGGGCTGGTGGTCGGACGCGACTGGCTGGAGCGCACGGCCGGCGAGGCCTCGCGCGCCCTGCTGGAGACCGACCCGGAGCGTCTGATGTGCCTGATGCTGCCGCCCCAGACGCGCCAGGCGACGACCTTCCTGATCGAGCGCCTGCTGGGCCTGCAGGGCGACGGGGTCGTGCCCCGGGTGCATCAGGACATTCTCGGCCTGGCCCTTCAGGCGATCCTGCGCGAGGAGGCGCCCAACACCGAGCGCCCGCCCAGTTATCATCACCGCCGCCAGGTCGTCGATCGCATCCGTGCTCACCTGGAGAGTGGCGAGACGCCGCCGGTGAGCCTCGATGAACTATGCGGCATCGCCCACGTCAGCCAGCGCACCCTGCGCTACAGCTTCGCCAGCATCCTCGGCGTGAGCCCCATTCAATTCCTGCGCCTGACACGGCTCAACCGGGTGCGCCGCCGCCTGTGCGAGCCGGACGCCGCCACCACGGTGAGCCAGGCGGCCGGCGACTGGGGCTTCTACCACCTGGGGCAATTCGCCCGCGACTATGGGCGGCTGTTCGGCGAAGCGCCCTCCGCCACCCTCGCCCGGCATCGCCGCTGAGCCGGCCTCGGCCGCCCCGATGCGCAGTACCACGACGCCCCCGGCGATGACTCGCCGGGGGCGTCGTGGTACTGCGGGGCGCCGGGCTAGTAGAACAGCCGACGCAGCGCCTCGCCGGGCGCCTCATCCCGCATGAAGGCCTCGCCCACCAGGAAGCCGTGAACATCGTGCTCGCGCATGCGCAGCACGTCATCGCGGCAATGGATGCCGGACTCGGTGACCACGGTGACACCGGCGGGGATACGCGGCAGCAGGTCCAGCGTGGTCTCGAGGCGGGTCGCGAAGGTGTGCAGGTCGCGATTGTTGATGCCCACCAGCGAGAGGTCCAGCGCCAGGGCACGCTCCAGCTCGGCGGCATCGTGGACCTCGACCAGCACGTCCATGCCGAGCTCGGTGGCCTGACGATGCAGGTCGGCCAGGCGGGCGTCATCCAGTGCGGCGACGATCAGCAGGATGCAGTCGGCGCCGATGGCCCGGGCCTCGCTGACCTGGTAACCGTGGGTAATGAAGTCCTTGCGGATCACCGGCAGCGAACAGGCCTCGCGGGCCTCGACCAGGAAGTCCTCGTGGCCCTGGAAGAAGTCGGCATCGGTGAGCACCGACAGGCAGGCCGCCCCGCCCGCGGCATAGCTCGTGGCGATCTCCCCCGGGCGGAAGTCCTCGCGGATCACGCCCTTGGAGGGAGAGGCCTTCTTGACCTCGGCGATCACCGCCGGGTCGCCGTCGCGCATGCGCTCGTCCAGGGCGGCCACGAAGCCGCGCGGGGCCGTCTGTCCGGCGGCGCGCGCCAGCAGGTCGGCCTCGGACAGACGCCGCCGACGCTCGGCGACCTCCTCGTCCTTGCGCGCCAGGATGCGGGTCAGGATGGTCGGAGTATCGTTCATGTCATGGATCCTGAGCTGGGCTACTGGGCGAAGACGCGAGTGAAATTGGCCAGCTCCTTGAGCTTCTCGTGGGCCAGCTTGCAGTCCTGGGCATCCTGCGCCAGGGCCACGCCTTCCTTGAGGGTGTCGGCAACGCCGGCGGCATACAGCGCCGCCCCTGCGTTGAGCGCCACGATGTCGGCCGCCGGGCCCTCGCCGGTCAGCGCCTGCTCCACCAGCCGCAGGCTGTCCTCGGCGGTCTTCACCTTGAGGGCATCCAGGTCATGGCGGGCGATGCCGAAGTCCTCGGGGACGATGGTGTACTCGCGGATGTCGCCGTCCTTGAGCTCCGCCACCCGAGTGGGGGCGGCCAGCGAGATCTCGTCGAGGCCGTCCTCGGCATACACCACCAGCGCATGGCGGCTGCCCAGGCGCTGGAGTACCTCGGCCATCAGCGGCACCAGTTCGGGCGCGTAGACGCCGAGCAGCTGATTCGGGGCCCCGGCCGGGTTGGTCAGCGGCCCGAGGATGTTGAACAGGGTACGCACGCCCATCTCGCGGCGCGCGGTGATCGCGTGGCGCATGGCGGGATGGTGGTTGGGGGCGAACATGAAGCCGACGCCCACCTCCTCGATGCAGCGCGCCACCTGGTCGGGGGCCAGGTCGAGGCCGATGCCGGCCACGGCGAACAGATCGGCGCTGCCCGACGACGACGACACCCCGCGGTTGCCGTGCTTGGCCACGTGGGCGCCGGCGGCGGCGGCCACGAAGCTCGAGGCGGTGGAGACGTTGAACAGGTTGGCGCCGTCGCCGCCGGTGCCGACGATGTCCACCACGTTCTCGGCGTGCAGGGTCACCGGCTTCATCAGCTCGCGCATCACCTGGGCGGCGGCGCTGATCTCCTGTGGGGACTCGCCCTTCATCGCCATCCCCATCAGGAAGGCGGCGATCTGGGCGTCGCTGGCCTCCCCGGTCATGATGGTGGTCATCAGCGCATGGGTCTGATCGAAGCTCAGGTTCTCGCGGCGCATCAAGGCGCCGAGGGCTTCCCGCATCTGCATGGCCGTCTTCTCCTTTGGCAGTGGCAGCATTCAGCGACGCTCGAGAAAGTTGGCCAGGAGCTCATGGCCCTGGCGCGTGAGGATGGATTCGGGATGGAACTGGACGCCCTCGACATCGAGTTCGCGATGGCGCATGCCCATGATCAGCCCGGGAGTGACGTCGTCCTCGTCGGTCCAGGCGGTGACCTCGAGGCAGGCCGGCAGGCTGTCGCGGTCCACCACCAGCGAATGATAGCGGGTGACCTCCAGCGGGTCCTCCAGGCCGGCGAACACGCCCTGCCCTCGATGGCGAATCCGCGAGGTCTTGCCGTGCATGACCTCGGGGGCGCGCCGCACCTCGCCGCCGAACACCTGGCCGATGGCCTGATGGCCCAGGCAGATGCCGAGGATCGGCAGGCGGCCGGCGAAGTGGCGGATCGCTTCCATGGAGATGCCGGCCTCGTTGGGCGTGCAGGGCCCCGGCGAGACCACCAGGTGGCTGGGCGCCAGGGCCTCGATCTGCTCCAGGGTGAGGGCATCGTTGCGATGGGTCACCACCTCGGCCCCGAGCTCGCCCAGGTATTGCACGACATTGAAGGTGAAGCTGTCGTAGTTATCGATCATCAGCACGGACATGGCGATAAGATCCTGATTTCCTAGACTTGGATTCGTGATCCGGTGATTGTTACCCAGCATCTTGCCCGGGTCGGCGAGTCGGGCCTGCCAGCCGTGCAGGGATCAATAGACACAAAAATGCCGCCCTGACGGCGGCATTTTCTTCGGTCGCAAGCGTGCCGCCCCTTCGCTCAGGAGCGCCACCACGCCATCGGGCCGAATGTCTGATCTGGTACGTTCATGCTCGTCATAGTGCTCGTCGGCGGCCGATCCTGTCAAGACGCCCGGCCCCCGCCATGACAGGGCCCGGCGCTGCCTCGAGACGCCCTCATTCGAGGTTGTCCAGCCCGCGCTCGGCCATGGCCACGGCGCGGAACAGGGCGCGACGCTTGTTGATGGTCTCCTGCCACTCGGCCTCGGGGTCGGAGTCGGCGACGATGCCGCCGCCGGCCTGGACGTGCAGCTCGCCGTCCTTGATCACGGCGGTGCGGATGGCGATGGCGGTATCCATGTTGCCATGCCAGGAGAGATAGCCCACGGCCCCGGAATAGACCCCGCGCTTGACCGGCTCGAGCTCGTCGATGATCTCCATCGCCCGCACCTTGGAGGCCCCGGACAGGGTGCCCGCCGGGAAGGTGGCGCGCAGCACGTCCATGGCGGTCATGCCGGGGCGCAGCCGGCCGGTGACCTGGGAGACGATATGCATCACGTGGGAGTAGCGCTCGACGGTCATGTTGTCGGTGACCGTCACCGAGCCGGGCTCGCTGATGCGCCCCACGTCGTTGCGCCCCAGGTCGATCAGCATGACGTGCTCGGCGATCTCCTTGGGATCGCCCAGCAGGTCGGCCTCCAGGGCACGATCTTCTTCTTCGGTGGCTCCGCGGTGGCGTGTGCCGGCGATGGGCCGCACCGTCACCTCGCCCTCCTCGAGGCGGGTGAGGATCTCCGGCGAGGAACCCACCACCTGGTGGTCATCGAGGTTGAGGAAGAACATGTAGGGCGAAGGATTCAGGCTGCGCAGCGCCCGGTAGAGATCCAGCGGCGGCGCCTGATAGGGAATCGACATGCGCTGCGACGGCACGCACTGCATCACGTCACCGGCCTTGACGTACTCCTTGATGCGCTCGACCGCGTCCTTGTAGCCCTGCTCGCTGAAGCTGGCGTGGAAGTCGTCCTCCGACACGTCGTGACGCCCGGTGCCGGGGCTGCGGGTCTCCACCAGCCGCGAGCGCAGCTGCGACTCCAGCGCCTCCAGCCGCGCGGTGGCGCGGGCATGGGCCTCCGGCTCGGCGGGATCGACGTGGGTCCACAGCGTCAGGCGCCCCGAGAGGTTGTCGAACACCACCAGGTCGTCGCTGACCATCAGCAGGATGTCGGGCACCCCGAGCGGATCGGGCTTCTCGACGCCGGCGAGCCGCGGCTCGATGTAGCGGATGGTGTCGTAGCCGAAGTAGCCGACCAGGCCGCCGTCGAAACGCGGCTGGTCGTCCAGGCGCGGCACCTTGAAGCGCGCCTGGAAGGACTCGATCCAGGCCAGCGGATCCTCGACCTCGGCAACGCCCTGGGTCTCGCCGTCGACGATGTGGGAGACCCGGTAGCCGCGCACCTCGATGCGTTCCCGACACGGCAGGCCGATGATCGAGTAGCGGCCCCACTTCTCGCCGCCCTGCACCGACTCCAGCAGGAAGGTCCAGGGCGCGTCGGCGAGCTTGAGATAGGTCGACAGCGGCGTGTCGAGGTCGGCCAGCACCTCGCGGGTGACCGGGATGCGGTTGTAGCCGGCCTCGGCCAGCGACTGGAAGCGTTCGAGGGTCATCATGGGCCCGTTTCCTCGGAGTGATGAAGGTGGGTAGCGCGGTGGGAGACGGTCGGCACCGACTCAGGACACGAGCGTCACCATCGCCAGCCGCCGAGCATGCCGGTGGCACGAGGAAGGCGGACGGCGGTCGAGGAAGCGGAAAAAGCCGGCATGATGCAGGGTTCCATCGGGCGATGTCGGGATCGTATATAACGAAAAATTATCAATTGCCGCACTATTATAGCGCAACTCGATTTACCCTAAACGAGTTCCGCCAGCGATTCAACTATCGCATCCGGCCGGCTCGCCGCCACCGGCTCGCCATGGTTGTAGCCATAGGGCACCGCCAGGGTGCGGAAGCCCGCCGCCTTGCCGGCGGCGATGTCATGGCGCGAATCCCCGACCATCAGGCAGCGGGCCGGCGGCACGTCGAAATGCTCGGCGACGTGGAGCAGCGGCAGGGGGTCGGGCTTGCGGCGTGCCAGGCTGTCGCCGCCCAGGCACAGCGAAAAATGCTCGGCGATGCCCGTGGCCTCGAGGATCGGCGCGATGAAGGCCGCGGGCTTGTTGGTCACCAGCGCCAGGGGCCGGCCGCTGACAGAGAGCGCCTGCAGGGCCTCGCTCACGCCGGGGTAGAGCCGGGTCCGGGCGCAGGGCGTTTCGCCATAGCGGGCCAGGAAGCGCTCGTGGGCCGCGTCCAGGAAGGCCGAGGCCGGCGCCTCGCCCAAGGCATCCTGCAGCGCGCGCTCCATCAGCACCCGCGAGCCGTTGCCCACCCAGTCCCGCACCCTCGCCTCGCCGGCAGGCGCCAGCCCCGCCTCCTGAAGGGCGGCGTCTACCGCCGCCGCCAGGTCGGGCACCGAATCGACCAGGGTGCCGTCGAGATCGAAGGCCAGCAAATGGATATCGGACAACAGGGCATGCATGACGGGCTCCCGGCAGCAGGTCGAGGATGAATCGGCGGACAGCATGGCACGGCGACGGCGGCCAAGGAATGTCATATTACCGAGTCGGTGGCCCACTACCCGTTTTGGGGCATAGGCAGCAACCGGCGAGAGGCATATGCTAGGGGCAGACGTCGCCGCTACCGGGGCGCGAGCCCTCGCGACGCCACGACCGCCTCACTGCGGCCCGTGACGCCGACGAGACGCCCGCCACGACCCAGGCGACCCTTTACGCAAGTGTCCTTTTCCACTTTCTTCAGGAGTCTCGCATGACGCTACCACGCATCGTGGTGGTCGGCGGAGGCGCGGGCGGACTCGAGCTGGTGACCCGGCTCGGCCGCAAGCTCGGCAAGCGCAAGCGTGCCGAGATCGTGCTCGTCGATCGCAACCCCACCCACATCTGGAAACCCCTGCTCCACGAGGTCGCCACCGGGGCGCTGGACTCGGGACTTGATGAAATTTCCTACCAGGGCCACGCCCGCGCCCACGGCTACCAGTTCCAGCTCGGCACCCTCACCGGCCTCGACCGTGAGGCCCGGACCCTGACCCTGGCGCCGGTGCTCGACGACGACGGCGCCGAGGTGCTGCCCGCCAGGTCGGTCCCCTACGACGAGCTGGTGCTGTCCCTGGGCAGCGTCAGCAACGACTTCGGTACCCCCGGCGTCGCCGAACACTGCCATTTCCTCGACAGCCCGCATCAGGCGGAGCAGTTCCGCCAGGCCATGCTCAACGCCTTCCTGCGCTACAACGCGCCACAAGAGCCCTCGGCGAAGATGGTAGTGGGCATCGTCGGCGCCGGCGCCACCGGCGTGGAACTGGCCGCCGAGCTCTACGGCGCCTCGCAGATGCTCAACAGCTACGGCTTCACCACCCTGGACAGCGCCCACCTCGAGGTCCACCTGATCGAGGCGGCCCCCAAGGTACTGCCCGCCCTGCCCGAACGCATCAGCGGCGCGGTGCACGCCGAGCTGGAGCGCCTGGGCGTGCGCGTGCACGTCGACACCCGGGTCACCGAGGTCACCGAGCAGGCCATCGTCACCGCCGACGGCGAGCGCATCGACATCGACCTCGGCGTCTGGGCGGCCGGCATCAAGGCCCCCGCCCTGCTCTCGGAACTGGGCCTGACCACCGAGCGCAACCATCGGCTCAAGGTCGAGGCCACCCTGCAGAGCCTCGACGACGCCGACATCTTCGCCTTCGGCGACTGCGCCAGCTGCCCCCAGGAGGATGGCTCCACGGTGCCACCCCGGGCCCAGGCCGCCCACCAGCAGGCCGACCGGCTCTACAAGAACCTGCTGGCCCGCCTGGACGGCAAGCCCCTCAAGCCGTTCGTGTTCCGCGACCGCGGCTCGCTGATCTCGCTGGCCCACTTCGACGCCATCGGCAGCCTGATGCGCGGCGCCTCGGCGCGCAGCCTGTTCATCGAGGGCCACCTGGCCAAGCTCTTCTATGCCTCGCTCTATCGCATGCATCAGCGGGCGATCCATGGCTCGCTGAAGACCGGCCTGATGGTGGTCGTCGACGGCCTGAACAGGTTCCTGAAGCCGCGCCTGAAGCTGCACTGAGCGCGGCTGGGCTCGCCTGAAACGACGCGGGCCCCGGCGATTGCCGGGGCCCGCGTCGTTTGCGGAAGGCAGGCTCAGCGCTCGAGGCTCGCCTCACCTTCCTTCTCGGGGTGGTGATAGACGTGCACGTCGCGCTGCGGGAAGGGAATGCTGATGCCCTCGGCGTCGAAGCGGCGCTTGATCTCCTCGGTCATCTCCCAGAACACGTCCCAGTAGTCCGCCGCCTGGACCCAGGGGCGCACGATCCAGTTGACGCTGGAGTCGCCCATGGCGGACATGCGGATGTTGGGCGCGGGGTCGGCCAGCACCCGCGGGTCGTCGGCCACCACGCTCTCCAGCACCCGGCGCACGGTATCGATGTCGTCGTCGTAGCCGACGCCGACCACCAGGTCCACCCGGCGGGTGTCATGGCTGGAATAGTTGGTGATGGCACCGCTCATCATCTGGCCGTTGGGCACGATGATCTTGCGGTTGTCCGGCGTCCTGAGCTCGGTGGTAAAGATCTGCACGTCGTCGATGGTGCCGGAGACGCCACCGCCCTCCACGTAGTCGCCGATCTTGTAGGGGCGGAAGATGATCACCAGCACCCCCGCGGCGAAGTTGGCCAGCGAGCCCTGCAGCGCCAGACCCACCGCCAGGCCGGCGGCACCGAGCACGGCGATCAGCGAGGTGGTCTGGATACCCACCTGGCTGATCGCCGCCAGCACCACGAAGACCATCATCAGGGCAAAGAGAATATTGCCCAGGAACTTGACCAGCAGCGGGTCGAGCCTGCCGCGCTGCATGGCCTTGACGGCGAAGCCGTGCAGCAGCTTCACCACCCAGCGGCCGATCACGAAGATGGCCAGTGCCGCCACCAGGTTGATGACGAAGCTCGCGCCCTGCACCTGCACGAAGTCGGTGATCCATTGCGTGTCCATTTGCTCTCCCTGTCACGTTAGGCAGGCACTGGATCAGTGCCTGCATGGGCAAATCGCCATGTTGCAAGATGCGCGACGCCGTCGCTTATCCTCCCAGGCGCCGCCTGCGCTCCATATGCCTTGCGCCGCCCGTCGATCTACTCGGCGCCTTCCGAGGGGGACGCCCCCGTTTCCGCGTTGCTCCGACGTTCTGCCAGCCAGCGTCGCTTGGCCGCGGCGCTGTGCCGCTTGAACGCCGCCTCGCGCTTGAGCGCCTCGCCGTGCGCCCCCACACGTTCGTGATATACCAGATGCAGCGGCCCCTTGCCACGCAGCGCCTTGGCCCCGCGCCCGGCCCGATGCTCGGCGAGGCGCCGGGTCACGTCGGTGGTGATGCCGGTATAGAGCGCCCCGGCGGCCGTCTCGATCACGTAGAGATGCCACTCGGGCCCCGCGGCCGCCTGCGTCACGCTCAGGCCTCGGCCAGGGCGCGGCGGAACTCGCCGATGATGCCGTCGTAGCGGTGCGGGTCGGCCGCGTTGCGGGCCTTGAACACCGCCGAGCCGGCGACGAAGGTATCCGCCCCGGCGCGGGCGATCTCGGCGATATTCTCGACCTTGACCCCGCCGTCGATCTCCAGGCGAATCGGGCGCCCCGAGGCGTCGATGCGCCGGCGCGCCTCGCGCAGCTTGTCGAGGGTCGCCGGAATGAAGGACTGGCCACCGAAGCCGGGATTGACGCTCATCAGCAGCACCATGTCGACCTTGTCCATCACGTGGTCGAGGAACGACAGCGGGGTGGCCGGATTGAACACCAGGCCGGGCTTGCAGCCGCCGTCACGAATCAGCTGCAGCGAGCGGTCGATATGGTCGGAGGCCTCGGGATGGAAGGTGATGTAGGTGGCGCCGGCGTCGATGAAGTCGCCGATCAGCCGATCCACCGGCTTGACCATCAGGTGGGCATCGATGGGCGCGGTGACGCCGTGCTTGCGCAACGCCTCGCAGACCATCGGGCCGATGGTCAGGTTCGGCACGTAATGGTTGTCCATGACGTCGAAATGGACGATGTCGGCGCCGGCGGCGAGGACATCGTCCACCTCCTCGCCGAGGCGGGCGAAGTCGGCGGAAAGGATCGAGGGCGCAAGCTGGTAATCGGGCGTCGAATCGCTCATGTAACGGGGGTCCTGTCGAGTCGCGGTCATGATGGCCGGCATTCTAACAGGAACGCGCGCGACCGCCTTGCGCCATCGGCGTTCGGCGACAATAGTGAAGGTTCCGCCGTTCATGACCAAGGAGGCGTCAATGCCTTTCTCCCAGCTGCGCCGTGCCCTCGGCACCGGCATGTTGAGTGCCGCACTCGCCGCCCCGACCGCCGCCCTGGCCCAGTCGGCCATCCTCGAGGGCGAGCGCTTCCACCCCGAGGTAGGCGAACGGGGCATGGTGGCCACCAGCCACTTCCTGGCCTCGCAGGTCGCCCATGACGTGCTCGCCGACGGCGGCAACGCCGTGGATGCGGCGGTCACCGCCGGCTTCGCCCTGGCGGTGACCCAGCCGCGCTCGGGCAACATCGGCGGCGGCGGCTTCATGCTGATCTCCGACGAGGACAGCGGCGAGGTGATCGCCATCGACTACCGGGAGACCGCGCCGGCCGCCGCCACCGAGACCATGTTCCAGGACGAGGACGGCAACGCCGTATCCGAGTGGTCGCGCTTCACCCACCGCGCCGCCGGGGTCCCCGGCACCGTGGCCGGCCTGGCGCTGGCCCTCGAGGAATACGGCACCCTGAGCCTGGCCGAAGCGCTGGCGCCGGCGATCCGCCTGGCCGAGGACGGCTTCGTGGTACCCCAGCGGTTCGTCGACGGCGTGGCCGAGGCCGGCGAACGCCTGACGAAATGGGACGCCACCGAAGCGATGTTCTACAAGGAGGACGGCAGCCCCTACGCCGTGGGCGAGACCTTCCGCCAGCCGGACCTCGCCGCGACGCTCAAGCGCATCGCCGAGCAGGGTGCACGGGAGTTCTACGAGGGCGAGACCGCCGAGCTGATCGTCGCCGAGATGGAGCGCCACGACGGCCTGATCACCCGCGAGGACCTGGCCGGCTACCAGGCGGAGATCCGCGAACCCAGCCACGGCACCTACCGCGGCCATGACGTCTACGCCATGAGCCCGCCCTCCTCCGGCGGCGCCCACATCGTGCAGATGCTCAATATCCTCGAGGCCTACGACATCGGCGAACTGGGCTTCGGCGCCGCCGACACCATGCACCTGATGGCCGAGGCCATGAAACGCGCCTATGCCGACCGCGCCGAGCACCTGGGCGACACCGACTTCGTCGAGGTGCCCCTCGACGGCATCACCTCGGAGGGCTACGCCGACGAGCTGCGCGCCGAGATCGCCATCGACCGGGCCACGCCCAGCGCCGAGATTTCCGCCGGCGACCCGGCGCCCTATGAGTCCAACGAGACCACCCACTTCTCGATCGCCGACGACGACGGCCTGGCGGTCTCCAACACCTACACCATCAACTTCAGCTACGGCTCCGGCATCGCCGTGGAGGGCGCCGGCTTCCTGCTCAACAACGAGATGGACGACTTCTCCGCCAAGCCCGGGGTGCCCAACGCCTACGGCCTGATCGGCGGCGAGGCCAACAAGATCGAGCCCGGCAAGCGCATGCTATCGTCGATGACCCCGACCATCGTCAAGCGCGACGGCGAGAACTTCCTGATCACCGGCAGCCCCGGCGGCTCGCGGATCATCACCACCACCCTGCAGGTGCTGATGAACGTCATCGATCACGGCATGAACATCCAGTCGGCGGTCAGCGCCCCGCGCCTGCACCACCAGTGGCTGCCCGACGAGCTGCGCGTCGAGGCCGGCTTCAGCCCCGACACCCTGTCGCTGCTGGAGGCCCGCGGCCACACCATCAGCCAGCAGTCGGCCATGGGCGCCGCCCAGTCGATCGTGATCGACGACGGCCGCTTCCATGGCGGCGCCGACCCGCGCCGCTCCACCTCATCCGCCATCGGACTCTGATGGCCCATGCCCCCGGCCAGGCCGGGGGCACTCCCTTTCTCTACTTTCTCTACTTTCTTTACTTTCTCTTTCCCTCTTCCCTCTTTTCTATTGCCTTGCACCTCGCACCTCGCACCTCGCGCCTCGCGCCTCGCGCCTCGCACCGCCAGGCCTGGTGTCCCTTGTCGATAGCCTTAGATAAAAAAGGAATTAATAACACGCTTGTAATTACACTTGGCGATTATTACCTTGGCCTTCAACGTCAACCCTTCGTGGATCCAAGGAGTCATCATGTCGCCGCTGCCCCTCGTCCGTCGCACCCTCTCCACTGCCGTCGTCGCCACCGGCCTGGGCATCGGTCTCGCCGCCCCGGCCATGGCCGCCGAGCGCGAGCTGCTCAACTCGTCCTACGACATCGCCCGGGAGCTGTTCGCCGAGATCAACCCGGCCTTCAAGGCACACTGGGAGGCGGACCATGACGACACCCTGACCATCAAGCAGTCCCATGGCGGCTCGTCGGCGCAGGCCCGCGCCATCCTGCAGGGGCTCGGGGCCGACGTGGTGACCTACAACCAGGTCACCGACGTCCAGGTGCTGGCCGATGCCGGCCTGGTGGCCGAGGACTGGCAGGCGCAGCTGCCCAACAATGCCTCGCCCTACTACTCCACCACCGCCTTCCTGGTGCGCGAGGGCAACCCCCTGGGCATCGAGAGCTGGGCCGACCTGGCCGAGGAAGGCGTCGAGCTGGTGTTCCCCAACCCCAAGACATCGGGCAATGGCCGCTACACCTATCTGGCCGCCTGGGGCGCCGCCGATCGCGCCTTCGACGGGGACGAGGCGCAGATCGAAGACTTCATGCGCACCTTCCTCGGCAACGTCAAGGTCTTCGATACCGGCGGTCGCGGCGCCACCACCAGCTTCATCGAGCGCGGCATCGGCGACGTGCTGATCAGCTTCGAGTCCGAGGTCAACAACATTCGCCAGGAGTACGGCAGCGACGCGTACGAGGTGATCGTGCCGCCGGTCAGCATCCTGGCCGAGTTCCCGGTCGCCGTGGTCGGCGAGAACGCCGAGGAGAACGGCAACGCCGAGCTGGCCCAGGCGTACCTGGATTACCTCTATACCGAAGAGGCCCAGCGGATGCTCGCCGGTTTCAACTACCGCGTGCATGACGAGGCGGTGGTCGAGGCCTTCAGCGATCGCTTCCCCGAGACCGAGCTGTTCGAGGTCCAGGACGTCTTCGGCGGCTGGGACCAGGCCATGGAGACCCACTTCAAGAGTGGCGGCACCCTCGATCGCCTGCAGCGCCGTTGAGTGACGCCATGAACGAGGCATCATCATGAAGGCAGCGGCGTTCTCCCCGTCACTTCCCCGGGCCCGGCAGCGCGTGCTGCCGGGCTTCGGCCTGTCCCTCGGCATCAGCCTGACCTTCGTGTCGCTGGTCCTGCTGCTACCGCTCACCGGCCTGGTCGGCCAGCTCTCGGGGCTGTCGCCGGGCGAATACTGGGCGATCATCAGCGAAGGCCGGGTCGTGGCCAGCTACCTGACCACCATCGGCGCCGCCGCGGTCGCCGCGCTGATCAACGCGCTGTTCGGGCTGTTGCTGGCCTGGGTACTGGTGCGCTACGACTTCCCGGGCAAGCGCCTGCTCGATGCCCTGATGGACCTGCCCTTCGCCCTGCCGACGGCGGTGGCCGGCATCACCCTGGCCACGCTCTATTCCAGCAGCGGCTGGATGGGCAAGGCGCTGGCCCCGCTGGGCATCGAGGTCGCCTATACCTGGGTGGGCATCGCACTCGCCATGGCCTTCACCAGCATTCCCTTCGTGGTGCGTACCGTGCAGCCGATCCTCGAGGACCTGCCGGGGGAAATCGATGAGGCCGCCATGGCGCTGGGCGCCCGCGATGGCGTGGCCTTTCGCCGCGTGATCCTGCCCCACCTGTGGCCGGCGCTGGTCACCGGCACCGGGCTGGCCTTCGTCCGCTCGCTCGGCGAGTTCGGCGCGGTGATCTTCATCGCCGGCAACATGCCCTACGAGACCGAGATCACCTCGCTGATGATCTTCGTCAAGCTGCAGGAATACGACTATGTCGGCGCTTCGGCCATCGCCTCGGTGGTGCTCGCCACCTCGCTGATCCTGCTGCTGGCCATCAATCTCTGGCAGGGACGCTTTATCCGCCGCCTGCACGGAGGGAGCCACTGATGCCCGCCTCGATGATGTTCTGGCTCGACGGCGACATGGCATGGGCGCGTCCCGGGCCGCCTGTTCTCAAGACCGCCGCCTGCACGGAGGGAGTCACTGATGACACGCACCGATGTCGGTATGGATCGACGGCGACATGGCAGGGGCGCGTCCCGGGCCGCCTGCTCTCACGGCCGTCGCCTGCACGGAGGGAGCCACTGATGACACGCACCGATGACGTTATGGCTCGACGGCGACATGGCAGGGGCGCGTCCCGGGCCGCCTGTTCTCAAGACCGCCGCCTGCACGGAGGGAATGCCTGATGCAACGAATCGGGGACGCTCCCGTCCTGCGCCGCCTGCTGATCGGCGCCGCCGTGGCGCTGGCCGCACTCTTCCTGCTGCTGCCGCTGGTGGCGATCTTCGCCCAGGCCCTCGCCGAGGGCCTGGGCGGCTTCTGGCGCAACGTCAGCGACGCCTATACGCTGTCCGCCATCGGCCTGACGATCTTCATCACCGTGCTGACCATTCCAGTGAACCTGGTGTTCGGCGTGATGCTGGCCTGGCTGGTGACGCGCTTTCGCTTCCCGGGGCGCCGACTGCTGCAGACGCTGATCGACATTCCCTTCGCCATCTCGCCGGTGGTGGCCGGTCTGGTCTACCTGCTGCTGTACGGCCGCAACGGCTGGCTCGGTGGCTGGCTGGACGCCCATGACATCCAGCTGATGTTTGCCTGGCCGGGCATCCTGATGGTCACCATCTTCGTCACCTGCCCCTTCGTGGCGCGGGAGCTGATTCCGCTGATGCAGGCCCAGGGCTCGCGGGAAGAAGAGGCGGCGGTCACCCTGGGGGCCTCGGGCTTCAAGCTGTTTCGCCGGGTCACCCTGCCGAACATTCGCTGGGCGCTGTTGTATGGCGTCATCCTGACCAATGCCCGGGCGGTCGGTGAATTCGGCGCCGTGTCGGTGGTGTCCGGGGCGATCCGCGGCGAGACCAACACCCTGCCGCTGCACGTCGAGTTGCTGTACCAGGACTACAACACCGTGGGCGCCTTCGCCAGCGCCGCCCTGCTGGCCCTCATCGCCCTGTTCACGCTGGCCGCCAAGGCCGGCCTGGAGTGGCGCGCCACGCGCCGGGAGGCTTCCGCATGAGCATTCGTCTCGAGAACATCGCCAAGCATTATGGCCGCGGGGGCCGCCACCAGGCCCTGGCGCCCCTCGACCTCGACATCCGCCAGGGCGAGCTGATCGGCCTGCTCGGCCCCTCCGGTTCCGGCAAGACCACGCTGCTGCGCATCATCGCCGGGCTCGAGACCCCCGATCGCCAGCCCGCCGGCCGCATCCTGTTCGGCGAGCGCGACGTCACCCGGCTGCATGTCCGCGACCGACGCATCGGCTTCGTCTTCCAGCACTATGCGCTGTTCCGTCACATGACGGTCTACGACAACGTGGCCTTCGGCCTGACCGTGATGCCGCGGCGACAGCGTCCGTCCAGCGGCGAGATCCGCGCCCGCGTGCATCGCCTGCTGGAAATGGTCCAGCTGGAGCAGCTGGCGGGGCGCTATCCGGCGCAACTGTCCGGAGGCCAGCAGCAGCGCGTCTCGCTGGCCCGCTCCCTGGCCCTGCGCCCCGACGTCCTGCTGCTCGACGAGCCCTTCGGCGCCCTGGATGCCAAGGTCCGCCAGGAGCTGCGCCGCTGGCTGCGCCACCTGCACGACGAGCTGAACTTCACCAGCGTCTTCGTCACCCACGACCAGGAAGAGGCCCTGGAACTCTCCGATCGCGTGGTGGTGATGAGCAATGGCCGCATCGAGCAGATCGACACCCCGGAGGCGCTGTATCGCGCCCCGGGCAATCGCTTCGTGTTCGAGTTCCTGGGCGATGTGAACCGCCTCGAGGGGCGGGTGCAAGATGGTGTCCTCACCTGCGGCGACGCCCGGCTCGATGTCGACCTGCCGGATGGCGCGGAGGAACTGCTGCTTCGCCCCCACGAGGTGGCGCTGGACGAGGCGCCCCGCGAGTCGGCCCACCTGCCGGTGACCGTCACCGCCATCTCGCCGGTCGGCGCGGAAGTGCGCGTGGAGCTGGCCGCCGACTGGCTGCCCGGCCCCTGGCTCGCCACCGTGCGCCATGCGGATTTCGAGCGCCTCGCCCTGACCCGGGGCCAGCGGCTGTTCGCGCTGCCGCGACGCTGGCATCGCTTCGCGGACGACTCGTCGGCGGCACGCCCCAGCCCCGCCCCGCTCGCCGGCTGACGCGAATGCATAGGCTGCGGTGACGAGGCTATACTCGATGCCTTCGCCAATTCACCAAGGAAGTGCCATGCGACGTCGACGTTTTCTGACCCTCACGGCCCTGCTGCTGACCCTGGCGGGACTCGCCGGGTGCGCCGGCCCCCATTACCTGCAACCGGACCCCAAGCGCAGCGTCCAGGTGCCGGCCGCAGGCCAGGGGCAGGCGGTCGGCGTGACCGCTAGCGACAGCCGCCAGGAAGCGGTGATCGGCACCCGCTCCGGCAGCGCCGGATCCACCGCGGTGGTCATCGTCGACCCGGGCGAGCTGACGCCGCGGCTGCAGGCCGAGGCCGAACGCGCGGTGCGCGACATGGGGTTTCGGCCGACCCGCGACAGTGCCCCGGGGCAACCGCGCCTGGCGCTGACCCTGAAACGGCTCGACTATGGCCGCGGCGACGCCCCGCCGATGGTCGGCAGCGTGCGCCTGACGGCGGTGCTGGAGGCCGAGGCTCACAACGACGGCACCACCTATACCGGGACCTACACCGCCCGGCGCACCCAGCAATACGCGGTAAAACCGGATCGTGATGCCAACCAGGCGATGATCGAGGAGCTGCTGTCCGACGCCCTGGACCGCGCCTTCCGCGACCCGGAACTGGCGAGCCTGCTGGCCCGCTGACGCGCCGCCCGGCGCCTCGGCGTACTCGCGCCTAGACCTTGGGGCCGCGCCGGGTCAGCGCCCAGACGCTCTCCCGGAACCCGCTGCCCGGCTCGGGCGCGCCATCCTCGAGGTGCACCACCTCGAAGTTGGGCGCGAACAGCGCGCGGATCTCCTCGGCGCTCACGCTGTAGGGTGGCCCGCCCTCGTCACCGGGGGCTCGGGTCAGGCCGATCAACAGCCCGCGAGCTCCCGGCGGCATCAACTGGGCCAGGTGAAAGGCGTAGCGCTGGCGGGTCGCCTCGGGTAGCGCGATCAGCGCCGCCCGGTCGTAGAAGGCGCCCACCTCGGCGGCGGCCTCGATATGGAAGTGGAAGAAGTCGCCGCGCCACAGTTCCACGTTACCCTGACGGCTGATCTCGAAGCCGTCGCCGTGATACCGCGAAACCTCGCCGTCCCCCTCGCCCAGGAACTGCGAGATAGCCTCATCGGCCAGCTCGATGCCCAGCACGGGATGCCCCTCGCGGGCCAGCCAGCGCATGTCCAGGCTCTTGCCACACAGCGGCACCAGGACCTTGGTGCCGGCCGCGACGCCCAGCGTCGGCCAGTGTCCGGCCAGGGCAGGATGCACGTCGTGGCGGTGGAAGCCGATGCGTCCCTCACGCCAGCGGTCGAGCCACTCGTTGCTCATGGCGCGCCCTCAGAACCAGCGGTCGCGCTTGCGACGCCGACGCGGCAGATGCGGCACGATCAGCCCCACCAGCAGGCCGGCCCCGGCCACTCCGCCGCCGTACATGAAGTAGCGCATCAGCAGGTCCTCCTCCTGGGTGTCGAGGCGCGCCCGCAGCTCGCGGACGGTCGAGCGAGAGGCCTCGCTCTCCGACTCGAGGGCCTGGTTGCGCTGTTCCAGATCGGCGATGCGCTGTTCGCGCACGTCGAGGGTCTCGGTGAGCGAGGCCATGCGGCTCTCCCAGGTCTCGTTGATGCCGGAAAGCTCCTCGGAGAGCTCCTGGACCCGGGTCTCGAGCTCGGGCAGCTGCACCCGCGCGCTGGGCACGTCCTGGATATTGCTGGACGGTACCCAGACCACGTCGCCGCTCTGGCTGCGCACTCGGCTGTAGTCGCCCTGGGTCTCGAGCAGTTCCACCGGGTCGCCGGCGGTCAGGGTGCCGACGATGCGATAGCCGTCGGTGGGCCCGCTGCGCACGTAGGTGGTGAGGTCGTCGGACACCCACCGGGAAGCATCCTGTGAAGCGCTCTGGGCGTCGTCCTGCTGGGCCTGCGCCGGCAGGGCCAGGGCCCCGAGCACCATGCCCAGGGTCATCAATGTCTTGTAGCGTTGCATCGTCATGCCATCGTCCTGGCTGTCCAAGGCTCTATGTGCGTCGCTCGCAGCGATGGCGGCCGTGACCGGACCATCCCCGCCGGCCGACCGCGATGAGAACGGCTCTCCGGATCATCCACAGCATCTGTGGACAACTGCCGGGAAAACCGCTGGAAACCCTCGGCCAGGCGGCATGGCTGTCGACACGACAACGCTTCGATCATTTCCTGACCAGCCACCGGCCCGACCGGAACCGGCAAGGGTACCACAGTCCCGGCCGGCGCCCTGGCCCCATCTTGCGAGGGCGCGTATAATGAATGCCCTCATCGGACGGCCACGCCGGCCGCCTTCCTGCGAACGATCATCCACCGGTGCAACCCGTCGGGCCCAGGCGCCACGACCTATTCTTATGGCGAAGAAACTCTTCATCAAGACGCATGGCTGCCAGATGAACGAGTACGATTCCGCACGCATGGCGGATCTGCTCGGCGAATCCCACCAGCTGGAGCTCACCGACGACGAGCGCGACGCCGACGTCATCCTGCTCAACACCTGCTCGATCCGCGAGAAGGCTCAGGAGAAGGTCTTCCACCAGCTTGGCCGCTGGAAGAAGCTCAAGGAGGCCAACCCGGACCTGGTGATCGGGGTAGGCGGCTGCGTGGCCAGCCAGGAGGGCGAGGCGCTGCGCAAGCGCGCGCCCCAGGTCGACATGGTGTTCGGCCCCCAGACCCTGCACCGGGTGCCGTCGATGCTCGATGCCCGCCGGGACGATCAGATCTCGGTGGTCGACGTGACCTTCCCCGAGGTGGAGAAGTTCGACCACCTGCCCCGGCCGAGCTCCGACGGCGCCACCGCCTTCGTCTCGGTAATGGAGGGCTGCTCCAAGTACTGCACCTTCTGCGTGGTGCCCTACACCCGCGGCGAAGAGGTCTCGCGGCCCTTCGAGGCGGTGATGGACGAGGTGATCCACCTGGCCGACCAGGGCGTGCGCGAGATCAACTTGCTGGGCCAGAACGTCAACGCCTACCGCGGCGAGAACCAGCTCGGCGAGGAGATCGACCTGGCCGAGCTGATCGCCTGCGTGGCGGCGGTGGAAGGCATCGACCGCATCCGCTTCACCACCTCGCATCCGGTGGAGTTCTCCGACAGCCTGATCGAGGCCTACGGCGAGATCCCCGAGCTGGTCAGCCACCTGCACCTGCCGGTGCAGGCCGGCTCCGACCGCATCCTCGCGGCCATGAAGCGCGGCCATACCGTCGAGGAATATGTGGACAAGCTGGAGCGCATCCGTGCGCTGCGTCCGGACATCAGCTTCTCCTCGGACTTCATCATCGGCTTCCCCGGCGAGACCGAGGAGGACTTCGCGAACACCATGGACCTGATCGGTCGCATCGGCTTCGACGTCTCCTTCAGCTTCGTCTACTCGGCCCGGCCCGGCACCCCGGCCGCGGGCCTCGCCGACGACACCCCGGAAGACGTGAAGAAGCAGCGCCTGGCGATCCTTCAGGAGCGTATCAACCAGCAGGCCATGCAGATCAGCCGGCGCATGGTGGGCAGCACCCAGCGCATCCTGGTCACCGGCTTCTCGCCCAAGGACCCGGGCCAGCTGTCCGGCCGCACCGAGAACAACCGGGTGGTCAACTTCCGCGCGCCGAACCCCACCGAGCTGATCGGCTACTTCGTCGACGTGGAGATCACCGAGGCCCTGCCCAACTCGCTGCGCGGCGACCTGGCCTCGCCGGAGCGTTTCTGAACCCTCCTCAGGCCGAGTAGAGATGCACAGAAACAAGGGGCGCCGGGGACAGGCCGAAGAGGAGGTCCTACGCCATGGGTGAGAAGCACTGCTTCGAACGGGCTGGCCATGGATGGCCAGCACAGGTCCTGCAAGCAGAGCAGGACGCGAGAGCGAAGCAGGGCGTCGGTAGCGCCCAGGGATGGGTTCACAGCGCCTCATCGAAGGCCTGTCGCCGGATCAGCCCCGCCCTGTTTCCGAGCCCCCTTCATTGCCCTTGTAGCTTCCGGGGCAGTAAGCTGACCCCGACATCCATCAACTCACGGACTCGCCCGTCTTGAGCCAGCCAGCCCCCGCGGCCAACCGCGTCATCACCCTGAACCTCGAGCCCAACGATCCCCAGCGACTGGCCAACCTCTGCGGCCAGCACGACGAGCACCTCAAGCTGATCGAGGAACGGCTCGGCGTGACCCTGCGCAACCGGGGCAACGTCTTCCAGCTGGCCGGCCCCGGCCCCCGGGTCAAGGCCGCGTCCAACGTCGTCGAGCACCTCTACCGCGAGGCCGAGGCCAGCGAGCTGACCCCGGACACCGTGCACCTCTTCCTGCAGGAATCCGGCCTCCAGGCGCTGGAGGAAGAGGAAGGCAGCCACGGCGACGACGAAGTGCTGCTGCGCACCCCCAAGATGCTGATCAAGCCGCGGGGGCTCAACCAGCAGCGCTACGTCTCGAGCATTCGCGCCCACGACATCAACTTCGGCATCGGCCCGGCCGGCACCGGCAAGACCTACCTGGCCGTGGCCGCCGCGGTGGAGGCGCTGAACCAGCAGGAGGTGCGTCGCATCCTGCTGGTGCGCCCGGCGGTGGAGGCCGGCGAGAAGCTCGGCTTCCTGCCCGGCGACCTGGCCCAGAAGATCGACCCCTACCTGCGCCCGCTCTACGACGCCCTCTACGAGATGATCGGCTTCGAGCAGGTGGCCAAGCTGATCGAGCGCCAGATCATCGAGATCGCGCCGCTGGCCTACATGCGCGGGCGCACCCTGAACAACGCCTTCATCATCCTCGACGAGAGCCAGAACACCACCCGCGAGCAGATGAAGATGTTCCTGACCCGCATCGGCTTCGGCTCCACCGCGGTGATCACCGGCGACATCACCCAGGTCGACCTGCCCCGCGGCCAGACCTCGGGGCTGATCCAGGTGCTCGACGTGCTCAAGGACACCCCGGGCATCGGCGTCACCCACTTCGCCGCCAAGGACGTGGTCCGCCACCCGCTGGTGCAACGGATCATCGAGGCCTACGACCTGTTCGAGGCCGAGGAGGAGGCCCAGAGCCGCGCCAAGCGCGAGGCCCGGGAGCAGGAGCGTGAGGCGCTGCGTCAGGAAAGACAATTGAATCAGGAACGCCGCGACCGCCAGAACGGCCGCGAGGACGACGCATGACGCGCGTCGAGATCGACCGCCAGGTGGCGCTCGAGGCCGACGACCTGCCGAGCCGGGCCGACCTCGCGGCCTGGATGGAGGCGGTGCTGGCACGCTATCCCGACGAGGCCCGCACGGAAATGACCGTGCGCTTCGTCGATGGCCCCGAGAGCCGGGCGCTCAATCGCGACTACCGGGAGCGGGACAAACCCACCAACGTGCTGTCCTTCCCCTTCGAGTGCCCGCCGGGCATGGCGCTGCCGCTGCTCGGCGACCTGGTGATCTGCCACCCGGTGGTGCTCGCCGAGGCCCGCGATCAGGACAAGTCGGCGCGGGATCACTACGCTCACATGGTGATCCACGGCACCCTGCACCTGCTGGGCCATGATCATATCGAGGACGATGAAGCCGAGGCGATGGAAACACTCGAGCGGGAGATCCTCGCCGAGCTGGGCATCGCCGACCCCTACCTCACGCCTAGTCCGCCACATCGCGATTCCGACACCGAGGACGAGAGAACCGACGCATGAGCGAAGACCGATCGACCGGCCAGGGCAGCAAGTCCTGGTTCGACAAGTTGTTCAGCGCCCTGTCCAGCGACAGCGACGAGCCGAGTTCCCGGGACGAGCTGCTGGAGTTCCTGCGTCAGGCGTCGTCTCGGCTCAAGCTCGAGCAGGACGCCATGATGATCATCGAGGGGGCGCTGAACATCAGCGACCAGCAGGTCCGCGAGGTGCTGATCCCGCGCTCCCAGGTCACCGCCATCGGCCTCGACCAGCCCCTCGAGGAGTACCTCTCGGTGATCCTCGAGACCGGCCACTCCCGCTACCCGGTGGTCGGCGAGAACCTCGATGAGGTCAAGGGCATCCTGCTGGCCAAGGACCTGTTGCCGCTGCTGCGCCAGGGCCAGGAGAACGGCCACCCCTTCCAACTCGAGGAAGTGCTGCGCCCGGCGATGTTCGTGCCGGAGTCCAAGCGGCTCAACAGCCTGCTCAAGGAGTTCCGCGACACCCACAACCACATGGCCGTGGTGGTGGACGAATACGGCGGCACCGCCGGCATCGTCACCATCGAGGACATCCTCGAGGAGATCGTCGGCGACATCGAGGACGAGCACGACACCGACGAGGAAGAGGACATCCGCCGGCTCGGCGAGTCGCGCTATGCGATCCGCGCCCTGACGCCCATCGAGGACTTCAACGAGCGCTTCGGCACGCGCTTCTCCGACGAGGAATTCGACACCCTCGGGGGGCTGGTCATGCAGCGCTTCGGCCACCTCCCCGGCCGCGGCGAGCATACCGAGATCGGCGGCTGGCGCTTCACCGTGCTAAATGCCGACAATCGCCGCATCCGCCTGCTGGAGGCCGAGCCGGCCGCCGAGGACGCCGAGGACTGAGCGCCTGCTCCCAGGCCCCTATCACCAAGGACGGTGCCATGACGCCCCCCCGCCTTCATCGGTTCTTCGGCCCCCTGGCGGCGCTCGTCGCCGGGGGCTTCACCACCCTCTCCGCCGCGCCCTTCCACCTCTGGTGGCTGGCACCGGTGGCCGCCGGGCTGCTGTATGCCGGGCTGCCGTCGCTCAACGCCCGCCAGGCCGCCTGGCGCGGCTGGTGCTATGGCCTCGGACTGTTCGGCACCGGTGCCTCCTGGGTCTATGTGTCGATCCACGACTACGGCTACACCGGCGTGCCCCTGGCGCTGGCACTGACCGTGCTGTTCGTCGCCGCCCTGGCGCTGTTCTTCGCCGTCACCCTGGGCCTCTACCGACGCCTGTGCGGGCCGCGGCTGTCCGTGCTGACCTTCGC
The DNA here is from genome assembly GCF_056159885.1 of Halomonas sp. ABH4_019. Lineage (NCBI taxonomy): Bacteria > Pseudomonadati > Pseudomonadota > Gammaproteobacteria > Oceanospirillales > Halomonadaceae > Halomonas > Halomonas sp. ABH4_019. Next base: position 4,964 of record NZ_JBSWWC010000003.1, on the reverse strand, counting down.
CGGCGCCTGGGTGCTCGGCGAGGCGCTGCGCACCTGGCTGTTCACCGGCTTCCCCTGGCTGCTGCTGGGCAGCGGCCAGGTGGATGGCCCTCTGGCAGGCTGGGCACCGATCGGCGGCGTCTATCTGCTGTCGCTGCTGGTGGCCCTCACCGGCGCCCTGGGCGTGGCCATACTGCGCCGCCACTGGTGGGCCGCCCTGCCGCTGGCCGCCCTGTGGCTCGCGCCGCTGGGCCTGCCCGACCAGTGGACCCGCCCCGCCGGCGAACCGCTGCGCGTCGCCCTGCTGCAGGGCAATCTGCCCCAGCTGATCAAGTGGACGCCGGAGGGCCAGCGTCAGGCCGCCAACACCTACCTGTCGCAGACCGCCGCGCTGGAGGAGACCCAGGACCTGGTGATCTGGCCCGAGGCGGCGCTGCCGATGTTCGCCGACCAGGCCCGGCCGGTCCTCGAGCGGGCCCAGACCCTGCTGCCTCCGGAGACCGCCCTGCTCACCGGCATCCTGACCCGCGACGAGGCCGGCCGCTTCTACAACGGGGTGATCGAGGTCGGCGACGAGGACACCTATCTCAAGCGCCACCTGGTGCCGTTCGGCGAGTACCTGCCGCTGGACAGCCTGTTGCGCGGCGCCATCGCCTTCTTCGACCTGCCGATGCCGGCCATGACCCCGGGCCCGGACGACCAGGCACCATTGGAGGTGGCGGGCACCCGCATCGGCAATGCCATCTGCTACGAGATCATCTACGCCGACCTGGTGGCCGCCCAGGCCCGGCACGCCAACGTGATCCTGACGGTGTCCAACGACACCTGGTTCGGCGCCTCCATCGGGCCGCTGCAGCACCTGCAGATGGCCCGCCTGCGCGCCCTGGAGAACGGCCGCCCGGTGGTTCGCGCCACCAGCAACGGCGTCACCGCGCTGATCGATGCCAAGGGCCGGGTCACCGCCCGGGCCCCGCAGTTCGAGACAGCGACCCTCACCGGCGAGATCACGCCGATGGAAGGCCTCACGCCCTTCTCGCGCACCGGCAGCTGGCCGGTCTGGCTGCTCGGCGCGCTACTGGTGCTGCCGGGGCTGCGGCTTCGCCGTAAGCCGTAAGCCGTAAGCCGTAAGCCGTAAGCCGTAAGCCGTAAGCCGTAAGCCGTAAGCCGTAAGCCGTAAGCCGTAAGCCGGGGAGTGTAGCTAGAGAAAATCCCCGGGGAGTATATCCGGCAAGGCCCGATCGGGACCGTGGTGGCTGGACTGCCGCTGATCCCCAGGGGCAACGGCTTCACACTTGTTTGCTGCCAACGAAAACGCCCCCGTCTGGGGGCGTTTTTCTTACGGCTTACAGCGTAAAGCTTCAGGCTCCCGACGACGTCGGATCCTTGCCCAGCACCTCGGGAATGGTCATCTTCACATAGCGGCCGGGGGCCGGCTCCAGGATGTCCAGCTCGCCGTCGCCGGGATGGCGGGACGGCACCTTCTTCTCGGCGTCGGCGTAGCCGTTGTCGGTCATCCAGGCCTGCCAGTGGGGCCACCAGGAGCCCTCGTGGCCCTGGGCACCCTCCAGCCACTCCTCCGGGGTCGGCGGCAGCTCGTCGTTGGTCCAGAAGCCGTACTTGTTCTTGTGGGGCGGGTTGACGATGCCGGCGATATGGCCGGAGCCGCCCAGCACGAAGGTGACCGGCCCCTTGGGCAGCAGCGCGCCGTAGTAGGTGCTGTTCCACTTGGCGATGTGGTCGTCGCGGGTGGAGACGAAGTAGCTCGGCACCGAGATCTTGCGCAGGTCGATCTTCACCTCGTCCAGCTCGATGCCGCCGGGCTCGACCAGCCGGTTCTCGGCGTACAGGTGGCGCAGATACCAGCCGTGTGTCGCCGCCGGCAGGTTGGTGCCGTCGGTGTTCCAGTAAAGCAGGTCGAAGGGCGCAGGCACGTCGCCCTTGAGATAGTTGTTGATGTAGAAGGACCAGAAGAGGTCGTTCTCGCGCAGCAGGTTGAAGGAATAGGCCATGACCCGGCCGTCCAGGTAGCCGTCCTGCTCGAGCTTGGCCTCGATGCCCTTGAGCACCGGCTCGCCGAGGAAGACGCCGATCTCGCCGGGATCGCGGAAGTCCCACAGGCTGGTCATGTAGGTCGCCGACTTGACCTTGCGCCCGCGCCGGGTGCTGGTCAGGTAGGCCACCGTGGAACCGGCCAGGGTGCCACCGACGCAGTAGCTGAGCAGATTGACCGACTTCTCGCCGGTGGCCTGCTCGATGGCCTCCATGGCGCTGATCGGCCCGAGCTGCATGTAGTCGGCCCAGGTCAGGTCACGCTGCTCGGGCCCGGGGTTGCGCCAGGAGATCAGGAAGACGGTGTGCCCCTGGTCCACCAGCCACTTGACCAGCGAGTTGTCCTGGCGAAGATCGAGGATGTAGTACTTGTTGATCCAGGGTGGCACGATCAACAGCGGCGTCTTGAACGCCTGCTCGGTGCTCGGCGCATACTGGATCAGCTGGATCAGCTCGTTCTCGTAGACCACCGCGCCCGGCGTGACGGCGATATTCTCGCCCACCGCGAAGGCGCTGCGGTCGGTCATGGTGACGTTGAGCCCCTCGGCGGAATTGGCCAGGTCATGACGCAGCCGGGCCAGCCCCTCGACCAGGTTCTCGCCGCGGGTCTCGAGGGTGCGGCGCATGACCTCGGGATTGGTGCTGATGAAGTTTGTCGGCGCCATGGCGTTGACCAGCTGGCGCGCGTAGAAGGCCAGGTTGCGCTTCTGGTCGTCGGGCAGCCCCTGCAGCCGCGCGATGAGCTCCTCGACCAGCCGCGAGAACAGCAGGTACTGCTGCATGATCGCCAGATAGTAGGGGTCCTGGGTCCAGGCCTCGTCCTGGAAGCGACGGTCGCCCTTGGCCGGCGTGACCAGCGGCTCCACAGTCTCTCCGGCCATGGCCCGCATGCCGTTCTGCCACAGCTGGAACTGATCCTGCAGCAGCCGCGACTGGGTCTCCCACAGCAGGGATGGATCCTGCATCAGCGATTCGGCGCCGGCCTGGAAGGCCTCGCGCATGTGGGCCTGAACGGACCCCGCGGCATCGTCCGGTATCATCCGCGGCAACAGGTCCCCCATCAGGGCCCGGTACTCCTCGCCGATCGCTCGGATCTGTTCGTTCCAGGCCTCGAGATCGGCCTGTGATGGTGCTTCAACCCCTGGCTGCATTGACCCCTCCTGTCGCACTGCCATACACGCACGGCCACCGCCCCTCCTTCGGCGGAGGACGGCGGCCGTCACGTCATCCTGTCACTCAGCTGCTGCGCTTGCGCGCCGCCTGGCTGGTCGACTTGGCCGGGGCCGGCTTGCTCTCGCTCGCCGACTGGCCGCCGGACTTGGCCGCCGGCTGGCCGGCCTGCTCGGCCAGTGCCTGGCCCGACTCGGCGTAGAGCTTCTCCAGTTCGGTCTTGAACTGCAGGCTCATCTCGCCGAGCGCCCGGGCGTCTTCCAGCATCTGTTGGGAGAGCTCGTTCATCATCTCGGCCTGACGGGTGCCGAAATCGCGCAGGCTCTCGGCATCGTTGACCTCGGTGGCGTCGCGCAGGCGCTCCGTGCCCATCTGGCTGTAGCGCTTGAGGGATTCCATCTGGTACTCGCTGACGCGCTCCATGTTCTGGAGCATCAGGGAGTTGAGCTTGCGCATGGGCTCGAAGAGCTGGCGAGTCTGCTCGTTGAAGGCGTCGAACGTCTTGTCCTGCATGGTGATTCCTCCCGTGGGGAACGCTGACGAAAGCCGTGCTGCACTGCACAAAGACTAGTCTCGCACGCCAGGCGTTGCAAGCGAATGACAGGCGTCACGTCCGGGGGAGGCGATGGGCGTCAGCCGTCTCGCCGGCTTCGCGAGCGGGCACTGGCGGCGCCGGCCCTGGTACCCTCCTTGCCGGCGCCGCCCGCGGCCTCGCCGCCGTGCTCGCCCCCCTCGCCGCCTCGCGTGCCAGAGGCGGCGCGGCTGAGCATGTCGAGCATCATCTGCTGGTAGTTGCCGAAGCTGGCCAGGCCCTGGGAGAGGCCCTGCTGGAAGGCGGGCTGCTGGAGGAAGGGCTGCATCAGGCTCATGGGGTCGTAGCCTTCGACGCCGGATTCCATCTGTTTCTGGATGCGCCCCAGCAGTTCCTGCTGGAAGGCCTCCACGTCGGGCAGCCCCAGGGCGCGACGAAACTCGTCCGGGGTCAGGTCGAACTCGACGTTGATCTTCATATGACCGCCTTGTCGAAGATGAATGAGCTGGTGCCGATCAGTGTAGCAGTCACGGCCTCAGGATAGCCGCGGGGTGGTCACCGCCACGTCATGGTTCTGACCGCGATGGCGCAACAGATGATCCATCAGGGTCAACGCCATCATCGCCTCGGCGATGGGCGTGGCGCGGATGCCCACGCAGGGATCGTGGCGCCCCTTGGTCACCACCTCGACCGGGTTGCCGTCCAGGTCGATCGAGCGGCCCGGCGTGGTGATGCTGGAGGTCGGCTTGAGGGCCAGGTGGGCGACGATCGCCTGGCCGCTGGAGATGCCGCCCAGCACCCCGCCGGCATGGTTGGAGAGAAAGCCTTCCGGGGTCATCTCGTCGCGGTGCTCGCTGCCCCGACTCGCCACCGAGGCGAAGCCATCGCCGATCTCCACGCCCTTGACCGCGTTGATGCTCATCAGACCGTGGGCCAGCTCGGCGTCGAGGCGGTCGAACACCGGCTCGCCGAGGCCCGGCGGCACGCCCTCGGCCACCACCGACACCTTGGCGCCCACCGAGTCCTGGTCGCGGCGCAGCTGGTCCATGTAGGCCTCGAGCTCGGGCACCTTGTCCGGGTCGGGGCAGAAGAAGGGGTTCTCTTCCACCGATTCCCACTGCTGGAAGTCGATGGCGATGGGGCCGAGCTGACTCATGTAGCCGCGCACGGTGATCCCCTGGCTGGCCAGATACTTCTTGGCGATGGCGCCTGCCGCCACGCGCATGGCGGTCTC